>NZ_JAGGQP010000029.1 GCF_018613235.1 Bacillus sp. ISL-41 | reverse complement strand
CACCCGTTTAACGCGGTGAAGTTTATGGAGGATGATTTGGATGGAAACTCTACTTGGTCTAGTACTATTGCTGGTGATTGCTGGGGGAGTTTATGTGTTGTTTGTTAAGAGGAGAGATACTGTTAATCAGGGGGAACAACTAGCTGCGGGGATGAACTTTGATCTTGAGAATGTGGTTCCTTTTTTTGAGGAGTTGTCACAGGTTCTCGATCAGGGCTTTACTGGCGAGCAAATCGATTTTATCCAGTCTGAAATCGAGGGCATGAAGAAAGACCATGAACTTAATGAGATTGGAACCTTTCCGGTGTCATATAAAGGGGCGGAGGCAGAAATCCGGATAGTTGCTGAAATACATATAGAAGACGATTTAAAGGAAGTAGTATTAACTATGTACAGCAGTCCTGAAGTGGTTCGAATAATCGATCAGGAAATGATGAGATTTGTAGAGGAAAGGGAAATGTAGTTTCAATTAAATCTTAGGAGCTTTACCGGAATAAAAGCAACCGACTTATTGCTAAAAATCACCCAAAGCCCATTAAGTGATTTTCCAGAACCTAAAAATGCTGCGGATTATTAAGGGAGAAGGGCTGAATCAGTATATCCGAAGAGAAAATTTTGCGTGCCTGGTGATTTTCAAATAAAAGGAAGTTATCAGGCACGTTTAATTATAGGCAAATTGTGGGTAAATAGAAATTAATATAACAATCGGGAAGAGGTGTTGATGATGAACAATGATAAAAAGCCTAATTTTTATAAACCAGAAGAATTTATTGACTTGTATCACGACGCTGTGAGTTTGGAAGATAACACGCAACACCTTTTAAACCAGGAGAGAACCAGATACACAAAAGGCGCCAACGCTGTCATCAAAAAAGTCCAACAGGAATTCCTGGAAAAAAAGAGAACAGAAGAAATTGACCTCGCACTGGAAATGAAGGATAAAGAAAGGTTTATGGCTCTTACATCAGATGGATGGGAAGAGGTTCTATAAAGCATGACAGGCACCACCCAATTATTGGGTGGTGCCTGTCACTTTGTTTATAGTAAACTATGGGTACAGATTGAATTAGAGGGAGATAATTGTATGATTTTAGTTGTTGGCGGGGCTGGCTATATTGGCAGTCATCTTGTTGAGGAACTGGTTAAATCGCACGAGGTTGTTGTATTGGATAATCTCTCAACTGGGCATGAGAGATCGGTTGATTCCCGGGCGATTTTTGTAAAAGGGGATCTTGGAAGTCAGGAGGATTTGGAGACTGTTTTTAGCAAATATCCTATTAAAGGTGTCATGCATTTTGCGGCGAACAGCATGGTAGGAGAATCAGTTATTGATCCGTTAAAATACTATGAAAATAATGTGGCAGCAACCCTTACGCTATTAAAAGTAATGTTGAAGTACGGAGTGAAAAACTTTATTTTCTCATCGACAGCGGCAACATACGGAATTCCGGACGCAGACATGATCAGCGAGGAAAGTCCAACCGTACCAATCAACCCTTATGGACAATCCAAGCTGATGGTGGAAAACATTTTGGCGGATTTCGCTTCGGCCTATGAACTGCGCTATGTGGTGCTTAGGTATTTTAACGCTGCGGGTGCAAGCTCTTCCGGAAACATTGGTGAAATGCATGACCCTGAAACACACTTAATTCCAATTATCCTGCAGCATTTGCTTGGTCAGCGCAAGCAAATTTCCATCTTTGGGGATGACTATGACACACCAGATGGTACCTGCATTCGTGACTATATCCATGTAACCGACCTGGCAAGCGCACATATTGCGGCATTGGAATCTCTGTTGAGCGGAAAGACTAAAACAGCCGTTTATAACTTGGGTAACGGGCAGGGATATTCTGTCAAAGAAGTAATCAATACTTGTGAAAAGGTGACTGGCCGCAAAGCCAATGTTGTCATGTCTGAAAGAAGAGCCGGCGACCCGGCAAGACTTGTAGCCTCCTCTAAAAAAATACAACAGTCACTTGGATGGAAGGCAGAAAGGGGTCTTGAAAATATTATTGCAACCGCCTGGGAATGGCATAAACGTATAAATTAATTGCAAAGAATAAACAATCCGTTTAAATCGAAAACAGGCACTATCCATTAGGATGGTGCCTGTTTCAATAGTGTACAGCGTTAAAGCGGTGGGGGTCAGACCCCCGACACGTTAATACGGTAAAGTGAATATGGTTATATCATTAACTCCTCTGAAACGTCTCTCCAAAATAGTACGTCTATGTATTATATAGAGGTGAGCCCTAGCTTCATGCCGGTCCGATCCATTAATCAGAGAGAGGTGTTCAGATAAATGAAGAAAATGGTAATTTTATTATGCCTCATATTGACTGTTGGAATAATTCTAGTGACGTCTACTGGGTTGACGGCACCTCCTCCGACTGAAGTAGAGGAGAGAAAAAAGGAAGCGCCTTTACATCTGATCGGGACTGTCACCGCTGATGAAAAATTTAAGGATACATCCCAGGATGAAGAATACCCGCAGCAAATTCGCAGAATGAGTTTAAGAGTGGATCACTTGATTAAAGGGTCTGATGATTTGATGGAAAAGTCGATAATAGAAGTGTTTTACTGGTATATACCGTCCTGGCAAGCTAATGAGTATACCGGGGGAAAGAGGATGGATATTGCAGTAGGCGATGTAATTGAAGTTTGGCTGACTGAGGGAGAATATGGACTGGAACCAGCATTAGGGGGCGATACAGTCGAACATGTTAAATATGCAGAAGTGCGTAAAGAGCCAATTCCGGAGCCGCCCTCTCATTTTTTAATACGGCAACTATCCCACTATTTAACTAAGTATGTCGAAGCTGTTGTCTTGTTTTTGTTGTTCACTATTTTGGCTTTTATATATATCATGGCAGTAAAAAAACAAAAGTAGAAAGTATTTACTGTGTAAATTATCCATTTCCCTGCACAATCCCTTTAACGCAGCACATCGGTGGGGGTCAGACCCCCGGTGCTTTAAAGGGATAAAGAGTCAGGTTAATTAAACGGCCTTAGCCCATATAAAAGGGGCTAAGGCCGTTTATATTTTATTGTCTATCGGCTACTTAATGGGAATTGTTGTTCATATTATTTTAAATGCGGTATTTTAGTACGGTCATCATAGGACTTTAATACCATTTTTGGATAATTCTACATAAATAAAAGGATTTTTATGGAATTAAGTGAATAGGTTATATTTGGGAAAGGAGGAGTAAAGATGAAAAAACTACTGTCATCTTTGTTAGTACTTGTTCTAGTATTAAGTTCATTTTCAATGGTTTCAGCATCAGGAGTTAAGGAGGTAAAAGTAACTACTGCCGCAGCAGGATTCCGTGACATTCCACAGAATTATTGGGCAGAAGAAGAAATCCAGTATCTCATTTCACAAAAGATTATTAATGGTTATTCTGATGGAACTTTCAGGCCAAACGATAAGCTTTCTCGTATTCAAGTGGCCTTAATGATCCAACGGGCAAAAGGATATAGTGAAACTAATCGGCCAAATCCTAACCTAACAGATATTAAGCCAGGTAATAAATATTATTCGCTTGTAGCTACTCTAATGGATGAAGGCTTATTTTCCCACTTGGTAAAAAACCGTACTTTTGATCCTGGCAAGACAGTCACAAGAGCTGAAATGGCCTCTATTTTAGCCAAAGCTTATAATTTGACTGGAGTTTCAACCAAGCAATTCTATGATGTACCATCAAACCACTGGGCTTACAAGTTTGTCCAGGCACTAGCAGCTAATGATATTACATACGGAACAAGTGAAACGACTTTCAGTCCGAACCAGGAAGTAAACCGTGTACAGTTTTCTGCATTCCTAGCAAGGACCTTGAATGAGGATTTAAGAGAAAATTCTATGACTAATCCGGCATCTGTAGGAGAGTTGTGGGAATTTAAAGGTGAAGATTGGAATGGGTATAGACACTATCAAATCGGAATTACAGATGTGATCACAGATGGTGACATGGCTTGGGAGTTTATCAAGCAAGCCAAACCATATAATCAGCCAGCACCAGCAGGGAAAAAATACGTACTCGCTGCTTTCTATTTTAAATTGATAAAATCTGACAATCAGCCATTTGACTTAGATTATATTAATATTGATGCAGTTAAAAAGAACGGCGAATTGTATGATTATTTTTATATTGATGTTCCAGAGCCAGATTTACGTACAGAACTTTATAATGGTCAAGAATTCGAAGGAATGGCTGCTTTTGTGGTAGATGAAGATGATGAAGCTCCACTTCTTGTATGGAAAAGAAACTGGGCTGACCAAATATGGTTCGAAATGAAATAAGTGTAGAAACCCTGCTCAATTGAGTGGGGTTTTTTGTGGCTATCAGGCCCTTTAGCATTATAGTGAGCTTTCTACAGCAATCGGTAGTTTTTCAAGCTCGAAAAAACACCTTATATGAAAAACTTAAATTAAGGCTTGAATAGGAGTACATTGCTAGCAAGGAATTGGTGGAGGTTAATCGGAGTGGTTAGGTTCTAAATTACTTTCATATCTCCACACGAAGGTTGTCACAGAATTAGAATTAACTGCCGACTTCCAAAATAATAACTTCAAACTTGTAACAAGCTCCAATCAAAACCGTCTATTTATTAACCGTACTGTTGCAATGACTATGGATGGTGATAAATAGAAGGAGGTTATAACTGTGAAAAGTTTCAGCATCATAATACTTTTATCCATTACTATCGTTAGCGGTTGTCAACAAATAGATAAGGTCTCATCGCGGGAGTCAACCATGGTTGAAAAAGCTCCAAGATACGTGGGAGAAATGCAGATAAATAGGCTGGATAGCTATTCAACAAGAGTGAGTAATCTTATGCATTCAAAAGGTACATATGAATATTTTATTAATGAGAGTTTCTATAATATGGGCAGGCCAATTGAGGTAAAAGCAGGAGAATCTTTTAAAGGGCTTACTGTCAATTTGAAGAAGGGAGAAAAACTTGTCGTCGAGCTTGGGAAGTGGAACTTTAATGGAAGTAAGATCGAAATTCTAGAATCAAAGGCCGTTACAAATGGAATGAAGACCGCCGTTAATATACCAGAAGGAGAAAAGAAGTTTTATTTTTATCGTCTGGCGCTGATGGATGCACACGGTAAAATCACTGCAGAAAATTATTTTCCCCTTTATACACCGTCGGACCAAAATAATATGATTGCAACAGCATCTAAGCAGGTTTATAAAGGAGGAGAGACAGCAAGTATTTATTACGAAAACCTCGGCATGAGCCAGTATGAAACCGGTACCTATTATCAAGTCTACAGAAAAACAAACTCGGGATGGGTTCAGGAAAAGCAAGACAAGTCGTTCGCTGATCAGTTGCTTAGCTTGCCACCCTTTTCACTACATTTGGAGCATGTGAGATTAAACGGACTAAGCAAAGGGACATACAAAGTGCTGAAAGCATTCACCAGAAATAATGGACAAGAAGACAGCGAGTTCCGTTTAGGGGTAGAGTTTGAGATCGAGTAACTTATAATCCAAAAGGTTTTAACAAATTAACGCGCCGGGGGTCAGACCCCCGGCGCGTTAATTCGCTAAAGCTTTTTTGTTATTTTTTATTTTGTTTCAGGATATCCAATATCATTGGTTTGTACTCCCAGTTAGCGTAGAGTAGTCTTTGGTCGTCGAAGTGGGGTGACATTGGATTGCCGCTTTGTCCTGGCGGCAGGATGTTGACGCTTTTGCTGTCTTTCTTGCTGAACTCAACAATCTGGTTGTAGGTTCCGCGGTTCATATATAAAATCGGCTCTACGCCACGGCCGCCAAGCTGCTGGAAGTTGATTTTAGATGCTGGTGTCAGCCATAAGCTCATGTCTTTTCCTTGGTGAGCGGCAGCAGGGTTTTTAATGGTGTACGCCAGGCTCTCCAAAACAATTTGATCCAAATCAATATCTCCCAAGAAACTGTACTTCGTCTTTAATTCTTTCTCATCGGCTTTAAGAACATGATATAGAAGATCGTTAGTATCTCCGCCGATTCCCTGCAGTTCTTTGAATACTGAGGTTTTAACCTGGTTGAACCAGCTCCTGTAAAGAGTCAAACCAGGATCATCATACAGATTATCTCCGTTTGCATCCCATTGGTACATTTCCCAAGCTTCAACCAATTTGCTTGCACGATGAACATCTGCAGGAAGCTGCTTTTGTTTTTTTAATTTTCCGAGCAATAAATCCTTAAACGAATACGCACTTAAATCAATATGGCCAGCTTTTTTGTTGATGTCCTCCATGTCAGACCAACTGACCTTTTTAATAGAGTCAAGCTGGTCCTGCAAAAACTTTACCCGATGGGTTGGGCCAAACAATGCTTCTGTCTGTACCCAATCAGCGCTCGGTTTATTGTTCCAGTTTGCTACATATCCCTGGGATGGATTAATCGCTTGCGGCAGGGTGCTAAAATCTGCAATTCCTTTCCATTCCTGTGAGCCATCGCCCAGCATAGGCAGGCGGTTGTCTGTTCCTTCCGCGCGAACCGCGTTTTGTCCCGTGATCCAATATCCAATGTTCCCCTGTTTGTCAGAGTATAAGAAATTATGAGAGGTCGGGATTTTCTGGGCAGCTTTTTCAAATTGCTTTACATTCCTGCTGCGGTTAAAGTCATAGAAACCTGTCATGGCGTTAATTTCCTGGCCCCAATGCGCACGCCTTTGGGCATAGGCAACTTGATTATCTTTGAAGATGACCGGACCATGGACACTGCGGTAAACTTTATAATCCACTGTACTTTGACCCGCAACTTTTATTTTTTCTGTACGAACTTCAAAGTTAGCCCACTTTCCATTAAAGAGGTACTGATCAGGATTGTCAGGGTTTATTTTTAAAATGAAGGTATCAATCTGGTCTCCCATGCCTGTTGTCGTTGTCCAGGCAAAGTCATTCCCCCTGCCGATCAATGGAATAGGACCGGCACCCGCAAAAGCCATACCGACTGAGTTATAGCCTGCGCCATGAATACCGACCTCGTGTGCTATTTGCGGAACTGAGAAGCCCATTTGCGGTCCGCCAAGAAGCAATGTCCCACCTGACTCGCTGTGTGAAGGACTGATAACCCAGGCGTTGCTGCCTCCTTTGTGTGGGAAACCATAGGATTTCTCAATATCGATTTTCATTTGTTGTTCTTTTTGGAGCTGTTCTGCGACAATATCGCTTTTTGGAAAATTAACTGAATCAGTCAGTTTCCCGGCTTTTTTAACGGTTTTATCGGCTTCTGAATATAGCGAAACAGGGGCAGAAGCGTCGTTTTGCGGATATATGATTTTAAAGATTTCAGTGCCTTTCTCGGCTCCGAACTTTGTTTGCAGCTTTGCAAGCAGAGTGCTATTACCAGCTTCTCCGCCACCGCTTTCGCCAAATCTGCGAACCATTAACTGCTGTACTTTTAATGAATCCAAAATCGTCCATTTAGCCGGTTTCACACCGCGGAATTCGGGAGGCAGGGCGGCAGCTGGTGTGGTTTCTATGTAGTGGTTAATCCCTTTGATATAGCCAAGCATGCCTCGCTGGACATACTTAGGCAGCTTGCGGAACTGCTCCATTGCCTCTTCATTCGTATAGCCATCCCGGCGGATGACTTTATCTTGAGCGAGGTTGTTGGCCGTATTACCAAAGACCTCTGCCATACGTCCGCTTGCGACAATCCTCGAGAGCTCCGCCTGCCATAGCCTGTCCTCTGCCATGGCATACCCTGTTCCGAAAAATAGAGCATGATCCGTTCCAGCATAGATATGCGGCACCCCATATGAATCTCTGACAATTTTAATTTGCTTGCCTTGATAGTTTAGAAGTTTGGTTGATTCAATTTTAATTTCACTCTGGGTGATTGGTGTGGTCTTGGGCTTTGCTGCGCCAATTGTAGGAACTGAAAGAATACTTGCGGTTAAACAGGCGGTGGTGAGTACAGACAGAAATTTCTTGTTTTTCATCGAATACCTCCTTGGAATATAGTTACAATTTCACTATATCTAAATCCTTGTGAAAAAAATGTAAAAGCATGGAGGTAGAATTTATTGAGTTTCGACATAAAAATATCTCCCCTGTGCCAATAGGGGAGACTGATTCTTGCTTATTGACTTATCTTGAATCGATCATCAAGGGCTCGTGCCATGAAGGCTGAGAAGTCCGAACGAATTAATTCTTTTGATGGTTTGAAGGTTCCATCAGGATAGCCTGTTGTAATAGATTCAGCCAAAATGCGTTTTATATAAACATAGGCCGCACTGCTAGCAGGCACGTCTGAGAAGGATGATTCTGATTCTTCTTTAAGGTCAAAAGCTCTCGCAATAAAAATGGCCATCTGGCCTCTTGTTACAGGTTCGTTAGGTCGATAGCTATTATCAGGAAAACCGGCGATGATGCCCTTTTCCACAGCAGAGGCTATAAAACCAGAAGCCACCTGAGATTGATGTACATCCTTAAACGTTGTTTCTCTTTGTGTTCCTTCAAGCCCCAATGCACGGCCGATCATGATGGCAGCTTGTGCGCGGGTAACTGTATCGGATGGCCTGAAAGTTCCGTCCGGGAACCCAGTAATTATATTTTTATCAGAAAGGAATTTGATTTCCTCTTGAAAACGCTGGTTTTGTAAAACATCAGTAAAGCTGTTTGTTACAGTAACACTGATTGCTGCACTGCTGTTTCCGGCTATGTCGGCAGTTGTGATTTCCAGGATAGTTCCGGCTTTTTGCTGGTTGATTGCTATTGTAAAATTCCCGGCTGAGTCAGCGGTCGTTGTATCAAGCACCACTCCATCAGCAGTTACCGTTATGGTTGTTCCTGGTTCAGCGTTTCCCGTAATAGACTGTGACAGACTAGTCACTTCGTTCACACTAGGTTTTTCCGGAGCTGTCTTATCCAAAACGGTCATCTTGACTTCGTTGGATTTGTTACCTGATGGATCTTGTGCGTAAACTATTAATTCTGTACCTGCTTTTTGATTCTTTATTCCAAAATTAAACCCTCCGGTTGAATCCGCTTTACCTTGTGCCATAATATCTGTTCCATTTTTTACATAAACAGTGGAATCAGCTTCAGCTTTTCCAGTTATGGCAGTAGAGTTATCAGCAAACTCATCTATGACCGGTTGTTCAGGAGCAGTCAAGTCCTTAACAATGACTTCTTTTGAAGCTGTAAGGATATTTTGAAAATCGTAAACTTCAAATGTCAAATTACTATTTTCAATTAGATTGCTGACAGGTATATAAAATTTGCCTTCTTCGTCTGATTTGCCGGATCCTACTAGATTGCCGGTATTCTTTATTTTTACCAGAGAATTCGGATGTGTTTTCCCTGTTGCCTCCGTAGAAAGCTTTGTTAGCTCATCTACATAGATTTCAGCTACCGAATAAGAATAGGAATATTCGTAACCATAAGGGTCGGTAACAGTGAATTCGATGTTCTCTCCAGCAGCAAAGTCATCCAGTCTGAATGACCCATTGCTCTTTAAAGTCAATTCCTGGCCGTTGACAGAGACATTTACAAAAGGCAGAGTTGCACCTGTAACATTCACTTTGCCGTTTTTACTCACAAGTGGGGCGTCATACAGCTTGAATGGAACTTCTGTTAAAATTCGATTCGAAACCTTGATGCTGGAAACACTATTGGACCCAGACAGGATAGCTTGTCCGTCTGAAGGATAGTAGTATCCGAAAGTCATATAGTTTGCATAGAGACTTCCATTCACTGTTAAGCCGCCGTTTACCTTTAGGCCTCCCAGAACATAGACATTCCCTGTGATGGTAACATTGCTGCTGATCGTTAAAACAGAACCTGGGGCAATATATACATCATTGTTTACAGTTTTATTTGACCATGTTTCATTACTTGTAACAGCATAGCTGTCGATTGGCGAAATGGATTGCAGGACATTGAATTCTCCAGTTGTTAAATCAGCTTCCACAGCATTTACCTTAAGTGTATTGGCATTTGTATCTGTGATTTCGACGGAATCGACAATCCATTTTCCTACTTCAGAATTGCTATTGATAGAGAGCTTTCCGATAAACTCCGAATTGTAGTAAGAGAGATTAACGGTATGTTTTGTCTTGCTTATTGGTGAAATTAAATTGACTTTAGCGCTTTGTAAATTTGTATCGTCTGTTGCTTTTATAGTGAAGGTAATAATGTCACCTGAATCAACAGTTGTTTTATCAACAGACAGGTTGTTGAATAAAGGAGGATTATTCTCTGTATAAACAGTAAAACTTCCAGCGGGCAACTGAATTTCAGGGTCATTGTACGTACTGATGCTTGTCGAGTTATAGGATGTATCCGTTATGGAAATAGAATATAAATTATAGGTTCCTGCTTCGGAAGAAGAGTTAATGGGAATAGTCCCCTCATAAGCATCCCTTGCACTATTGTAATAAAGTGAGAGAGAAAGAGAATTTCCGGTGATAGGCTTCTTGTAGTAAGCTGAAACATATTGAATGGCAACATCGTCAGTTGCCTTTACACTTACTCTAACGTAATCACCCGGAATAGCTTCCTTTCTATCTATACTTATACTTTCCAAGACTGGTTTTGTAACATCAGCTTTAGTCCCTGATACGGTGAAGCTCCCAGCGGGCAACTGAATTTCAGGGTCATTGTACGTACTGATACTTGTCGAGTTATAGGATGTATCTGTTATGGAAATAGAATATAAATTGTAGGTTCCTGCTTCGGAAGAAGAGTTAATGGGAATAGTCCCCTCATAAGCATCCCTTGCACTATTGTAATAAAGTGAGAGAGAAAGAGAATTTCCCGTGATAGGCTTCTTGTAGTAAGCTGAAACATATTGAATGGCAACATCGTCAGTTGCCTTTACACTTACTCTAACGTAATCACCCGGAATAGCTTCCTTTCTATCGATACTTATACTTTCCAAGACTGGTTTTGTAACATCAGCATTAGTCCCTGATACGGTGAAGCTCCCAGCGGGCAACTGAATTTCAGGGTCATTGTACGTACTGATGCTTGTCGAGTTATAGGATGTATCCGTTATGGAAATAGAATATAAATTATAGGTTCCTGCTTCGGAAGAAGAGTTAATGGGAATAGTTCCCTCATAAGCATCCCTTGCACTATTGTAATAAAGTGAGAGAGAAAGAGAATTTCCTGTGATAGGCTTCTTGTAGTAAGCTGAAACATATTGAATGGCAACATCGTCAGTTGCTTTTACACTTACTCTAATATAATCTCCGGAAACAGCTTCTTTTTTATCCACAGTTACGCTTACTAAAACGGGTGCAGTAATATCTGCCTCTGCAAAAACACTCCCAATCGGCATTATATTAACAACTAATAAAATAGTTAAAAACAAAGAAATAAACTTTCTAACCATATTCGCCCTTCTCTCTTAGTAATTTTCCTCCTTGAAAACAATAAATACCAAATACCCCTATAATTCTATCAATTTCCATCACCCTTTTAATCAGGTAAATAATAGTAAGCCCTCTATTAAATACCATATCGTAGATAGAGGATTTACCACATTAACGCGCTGGGGGTCTGACCCCCGGCGCGTTAATGGGGTAATATATTATGGATATTTTTTGTCTATCTGTTTCGTGATTTGTAAAAGTATTATTAAATTTAAAAATAATTATTAGATTTTTGGAGAGCTATAGGCTAAAATATCTATGCAAGCGATTTCAATTTTAGGGGGAAGAGCCTTGAAGAAGATGAAAAAGATAGTTGCAACTGCATTGGCGATGGGGTTGATTATACCACAAGCAACACCTGCCATTTCATATGCAGCGGTAAACGAAGATGTAGTTCAGTTAAGAATACTAGAAACTACTGACCTGCACTCCAACATGATGAACTATGATTACTACCAGGATAAAGAGTCACTGACTTTTGGCTTTGCTAAAACTGCAACACTTATCAAGAAAGCCAAAGAAGAAGCTGACAACAGTCTGCTTTTTGATAATGGCGACCTGATTCAGGGAAGCCCTATGGGTGATTATGTGGCTAAGGTTAATAAGCTGGAAAATGGGGAAGTGCACCCAGTTTATAAAGCTATGAACCTATTGGGATATGATGCAGGAAACCTTGGTAACCACGAGTTCAACTATGGACTTGAATTCCTTGACCGTACACTTAAGGGAGCAGCATTCCCTTACGTTAACTCAAACGTTTATATTGATGATCAGGATCAAGATGAAACAAATGACAAGAATGCCTTCACTCCTTATATCATCCTGGATAAAGAAGTGACAGATGAAGATGGCGAGAAACACACATTGAAGGTAGGGGTAATTGGCTTCGTACCTCCGCAAATTACTACATGGGATGCCCAGCGCATTGGCGGTAAAGTAATCGCTAAGGACATAGTTGAAACAGCAAAGAAATTTGTTCCTGAAATGAAAGCTGAAGGCGCTGAATTGATTGTTGCAATTCCGCACTCGGGTATCGATGCAACTGCAAATGGAACAAATGAAGAGAATGCTGTATATAATCTAAGCAATGTAGAGGGGATTGACGCAATCCTGTTCGGCCACTCACATGCAACCTTCCCAAGTAAAAAGTATGCAGAAGTTCCGGGCGCAGATATTGAAAAAGGAACTCTAAACGGAGTTGCAACTGTACAAGCAGGCATGTGGGGAGACAACCTTGGCTTGATTGATATGACTTTAGAAAAGAAAGACGGAAAGTGGGCTATCACAGATTCTCAAAGCTCCACTCGCCAGATTTATGTAAAAGATTCCACCGGAACTCATTCACATGCTGATGCTGACCAGGATGTAATCGAGGCTGTTAAACACGAACACGAAGCTACTATTGAGTACATGAAGGGTGAACTTGGACAGACAACTGCTCCAATCAACAGTTACTTCTCTCAAGTAAAAGATAATGAAGCAATGCAAGTTCTGAACGCAGCACAAAAGTGGTATACAGAAAATGCAATCCAAGGTACTGAATTTGAAGGACTTCCGGTTCTTTCAGCGGCAGCTCCATTCAAAGCAGGTACTCGTGATAATGTTGATTACTACACTGATATTCCTGCAGGACCGCTTCAAATTAAGAATGCTGCTGACCTGTACCTGTATGACAATAACGTTTTAAATGCGATTGTTATAAATGGTGCACAGTTAAAAGAATGGCTTGAGATGACAGCAGGTCAATTTAACCAGATTAAAAAAGGTACAATGGAAGAACAAAACATCATTAATAGTGATTACCGTTCTTACAATTTTGATGTAATCGACGGTGTTTCTTATCAAGTAGATGTATTGCAACCAGCAAAATACGATACAAAAGGTAACCTGGTAAATGAAAAGGCAAACCGCATTGTGAACTTGGAATTTGAAGGGAAGCCAGTTGATCCAACACAGAAATTTGTAGTGGCAACAAACGACTATCGTGCTTCTGGTTCATTCCCGGGTGTTAAAGGTTCTGAAATCGTCGTGAAATCTCCAGAATCCAGCAGGGAAGTTGTGGCAGCATATGTTGTTGAAAAAGGCACTATTGATCCAACTCCTGATATGAACTGGACTTTCAAAGAAATTAAAGGAAATGTGAATGTATACTTCTTGTCTTCACCAAATGCGAAGGATCTGGTTGGAGAAAATGACAACTTTAGTTATGTTGATATGGACCCAAGTGGATTCGCAAAATATGACTTGAACATTGATACAGGCAAGGCACATGAGTTTAAAGATGTTGCACCAGGCCACTGGGCAAAAACATATATTAAGTCTTTAGTAGAACAAGGATTAGTGAATGGTAAAAATGCTTCCGAGTTTGCTCCTGAAGACAAATTGACTCGCGGCCAATTTATCGCCATGATTGTTCGTGCGATGGGACTTAGCGATGGAACAGTAGGTTTAGCAAAAGAAGTTCAAATTGCTTACGAAAACGGTATCACTAACCTTACTCCTAAGCAATTTGGTGCAAACAACGAGATTACTCGTGAACAAATGGCAGCAATGATCGTTCGTGCTTATGAAAAGAAAACGGGTGAAGACTTCACAGTAACGAAAAAGCCTTCTTATAAAGATGCTAAGAAAATTAGCAAAGGCTTAGTTGCAGAAGTAGAAGCAGCTTATGAACTAGGCTTCATGACTGGCAACACTAACAACACATTCTCACCAAAAGTGTCAGCAAACCGCGCACAAGGCGCCAAAGTAATCTACACATTCATTCAAGAATAACATCTGAAATACCTAGAAAGGCCTCCCAGTGGGAGGCCTTTCGTGCTTTAAACCACTGGGGGTCTGACCCCTAGTGCCTTAAAGCGTTAAAGGATGTTCAACAATAAAAAGACCTGGAATGTAACCAGGATCTTTGAGAATTCTTATATTTGGTTTGCCAGAATGGTTACGAGTGCGCTTAATACTACTGAGAAGATTAGGAGGGAAGTGTACATTATAACTTTGTTTCTTTTTTTCTTCCTTTGCTTCTCCTCTGGTGTAAGCCTATGGTAAGTAGACATCCAAAATACTCCTTTTCTCTCTGGTGGCAGCTGGCTGGCCTTGCCCTTAGACAGAGGCCCCTATAGCTTTGCGTCATCACCTTTCAGTGATTTTGCCTATACTTATATCGGATATATTATGATAATTGTTAATAGTAATTCATGATCAATAGCTATTTAGAATTATAGTCCCACAATATAGCCCACTTACCTTTGTACTTTACAACATAAACTTCTTGCTGGAAGTTGAACTTACCATACTTACCTGAATATATCTGAGTAACAACCATTTTGTAACCATCCCTAAAGTTATCCTGGCCCTCTTCAGGTTTCCATTTATCAAATTCAACAGGCTTACTAATCTCATACGAAAAAGTATCCGCCCCAAAATGGCCAATAAAAACGTGAGCGCGATCCTGTATAAATGAGGACTTAGTGAACCTCTCTTTCATATAAGGATGGAAAAGTTCCCATGAATCAGAGAAATTTCCTTTTTGTTCATATTGATAAAATTCTTCAACAATATCTTTAGCTTGAGTAGAGGAATTAATTAAAAAAAATTCCAAGCAAAATAATAAAAAAGCAACTAGGAGAATACCAATTAGTATGGGAAGTATGGGCAGTTGGTTTCGCCTCTTCCTCATCTTCACCACCCCTTAATAAGGAAGTTCATAAGGATAATTATGTTCAATTTTGGGGTTTTATTCTGTCCAAAGAGTTTTTAAAGGGAGGGAAGGGGGAATATAATTTAGTAATGATATCAGTTTTAATAGGACTTAAGACCCTTACTAAATGTGTTTAATTTTGGTAATTTCAGAATAGAAAACACATAAAACGTACGAAAAGGGCAAAGTCATTGAAAAATGGCGACGCAAAACTATAGGGACTAAAGTTATGACTTTATGACTATGTCAGCCAGTTTCCGAACACGAACTCCTGCGATTTATGTGATAAAAAGGAGGGGAAAATGTGTTAAAATCTGTATTTAAGTTAAAATACCGTTTTCATTTATTATTGCAAAAGTATAACGAAGTGTTAATGGAAGATGCCGTATGTAAAGAACTTAAGTCCAGGTTACAGCAAAAGGCAGTCTATCATAAACAGCGGGCAATTTTTATAGAGTTTAAAATGTGACGAGCAGACATTTATTGTCTGCTCGTTTTAGTTGCTCATTCTTTTTCGCGGTTTGTTCCAAAATTTAATATATGTATGGCCTTCCTTGCATTTGAAAACCTTTATCCCAATCAGTTTGAGTGGCGTATAGACTTCCTTCATCTGAAGTAAAGGCATATTAATTAACTCCTCCCAAATAGTGTTAATTTAATTCTATACGAAAAGTTAAAGAGTTTGCACAAAATGTTCTCGATAAGAAACGACAGCATTCGGGAAAATAGTAGTATACTTTCTCTTTTCTTGCGTGTTAATGACAGGTAAAAAGGAGGATATGCTGTTAGGAGAGTTTGTTTTTGGTAATTTGGACTATTATTTAAATCCTAATGAATTATAGGTCGAATTTCGAAATAGAGAACATTTAGAGAGGAGTTTTTAACACTACAACCACACAGTAAAGCGTTAATTCGCCGGGGGTCAGACCCCCAAGGACCCCCAAGACAATAACGCGTTAAAGTGGTGGGGGTCTGACCCCGCGGCTAAATATATTGTTAATTCAGCCGATATACAGGTTGTATTTTCCATAAGTTGATTAGAAAAGGGGTCTGAAATGAAGAAGTTATTAATGGCTGTATTGGTTTTGTTTATGGTTAGTGCTTCGTACGGTGTTACGGAAAAGGAAAGAGCATATGCGCAATCGTATTTTAAGGATGTGCCGAGTGGTTATTGGGCTATTGAAGAAATTCTTTATTTGCAAAACCTGAAGGTTATAGCAGGTTACGCTGATGGAAGGTTCTTGCCAGGGCGGCCGGTCACTAAAGCTCAGGCTGCAATGATGATGAACAGGTCTTTGAAACTGTCCACACAAAATTTGATCAACCCAGGGTTTTCTGATCTTCCTTCATCTCATCCTGCCTACAAAGACGTGGCTGCTCTTGTACAAGCAGGCATCATCCCGAAGGCAACTGTTTTCCGTCCTAACGACGTGTTAATTAGGGGGGAGATGGCTAAGTATTTGGTGAATGCTTATAAGTTAAAAGGCTCCTATCCTGGCCGAATAAATGATGTGCCCGCTGATCTGCTTCCAGCAGTTAGAGCGTTGGCAGGCAACGGTATTACGTCTATTTTTAAAGACGGGACATATAAGCCAAAAGACTCTGTTACACGCGCTCAGTTCTCTGCGTTTATAGCGCGCTCTCTAGATCCTGAATTCAGAGGGAGCTACTCTGTGCTTAACCTCTTTCTTCCAAACATAAAATATGATATGTCTGCTGCTGAAGTAAAAGGGCTAATGGAAAACTATACAATAGTAGACGAAATTAGATTGCCATTGGCGACAAATGATCACCAAATCGTATACTCTGCAAAAGTCACAGGGCTATTTTCTAATGAGCAATACTTATTTACTTTTAAGGATGATAAACTGAATCGTGTAGTAATTAATGTGGATCAGAATTCAAATACAGCACCGTCTTCAGCCAGTTTGGAAAAGATCTTTGGTACTTATCAAAATTACTTTAAACCCTACGTTGGTCTCCCTAAATCCTTTGATAAAGAGAAAATTGACGAAACAATGCTTTATAAAAAAAGAGGCTACTACCAAGGTGGATTTTCAGAAGAGAAAATATACCTTTCTATAGAGGGATATGACTTCCGTAAGCATGGAGGAACTTATCAATCCAGTTATATGTTCGTTATGCAAAATTTTAAATGATAATTAGGCACCACCTTTTATCTTTCTGCAGTAAAATGGGGGAAGCCTTCTAAAATAATTGTAATGAAAAAATACAATACAAAAAAGGTGGCTAATCAGCCACCTTTCATTAATTATAGTCTTTTAGCGCCGATGAATCTTGGCTTCCAGTATGAGTTATTGATACTGGCGATTGATACGCCTTTAGATGTTGCAGCGTGGATCATCTGGCCATTGCCGATGTAAATCGCAACGTGTGTGACTTTCTTTCCGCCGCTAGTTGCGTAGAATAATAGATCTCCAGGCTTGTATGAGGTTACTTTAGTACCTACATTATACATTTCTCCGGCAGTACGTGGCAGTTTGTTGTATCCAGCATTTTTGAATGCGTAAGTTACCAGGCCAGAACAGTCAAAACCGCTAGAAGTTGTTCCTCCCCAAACATATTTGACACCCATTTGGCTTTTAGCGATTGAAATTGCTTTTGATTTATAATCAGTGCTTACTGTAGAAGCTTTTGTTACAGTGCTTCCAGCAGCGATATATTTTGAACTTACATATCCGATTTTTCCATTGAAAATAATTCGTGCCCATCCATTACCCTGGCTCGTTACTGTTACATTGTAACCTTTTGCTAATTGAGTATAAACCTTACCAGAGAGTGATGGTTGATTCCTTACATTTAGATAGCCGGAACTTACATTTACATGATAGGCTGTTCCAGCAGCTGAAGCTTGATCCATGGACGGAGTGGCAGTGGCAAGTAGTGAGATGAGCATCGTAGAAGCTATAATTCTCTTAAACAAAGTTGTTTACCCCCGTTTGCTAGATGTTAAACATAGTATATATCGAAAGGGGTTACAGACCAATAACAGGAAAATTACGTTTATATTACAAAAAGCGACATTTTACGTTAATCTGTGATAAATTACCCATATTTTTTTCTATAAAATTCTATTACTTCATTATAATACCAAACGCTTTATGTGGTCGAACTCTAATAGTGATCTTATTTTTGCCACTGCCATTAACTATCAGTCTGCATTCTATAGTAATTTTAAAATCAAGTCGTTTCCTTTTGGCAGTATCGTCTTGCTTTTGAGCGTCGTTAGCCGCTGCCTCGTACCATTTCCACGATAGGTAATGCCATGTATCCATATTCAAACCCCACCAAGGCCTTTTCATTCACAGTAAAAAACCTCTATATCCATTCAAGAAAAATGTTTAATTCACACCATAGCTGGCTTTCTATCAGTAGTTACCACCTTCGGTTTCACGGAAGTTTAAAGCATCATCAGTGCCCATTGGAATAAATGATTAAACTATCGAATAAAAGTCATTTCTTCCGTGAAGGAGCGCAATTCATTGAGAGTCGGAGTCGTTTGGGACATATTTTACTGGTAGAATTCATAAAAACAGATGTTAATTGCGCAATTTATTGGGAAATGTTCATTCGAGTTTCTCTATGAATATGTTAACTTAACCATTATAAAACTTTGCAGATATATTGAGGGAATATTTACCCATAAATAATTAATTATGGTAGTATTGTAATATATTATTAGAGGAGACATGTATGCCATGCCGAAAATATTTTGCATAAAAGCATCTTTTCTTACATCTATTTGTATTTATTTATCGATGCAATTAATTATACCTGTGGGGAATAATGTGTCAGCAGAAGTGAAAAATACCAGGATGGACAATAATGAAAAATTAATACAGGCATACATAGAGGATGAGAGCAGGTGGATTCTTTCACTGCAGCGGGATAACGGGTCAATAGTGATGAGTCCGCACCGGTCTCAGGAGAAAATAAATCCTTATTTCGCAAATCTTACTGCAACTGCTCTGTTACAAAGCAGTCCAAAACACATTGAACCTGTTCAAAAATACATGAAGTGGTATTTTGAACACCTGAATATGCCAGATCGATGGGGATATTATGGGACCATTTATGATTATCAATTAAAGGATTCTCTTAACGAAATCTCAATGAAAGATTATGATTCGGCTGATTCCTATGCGGCGACCTTTATTAGCTTGGCAAGGGCATTTGCTGAGTCAGGAGGGGATTTAACTTTTTTAAAAGAGCATAAATATGAAATCGATATTATTGGCGGGGTAATGATCAAGCTGATGGATCAGGATAACCTGACATGGGCAAAACCGAACTATAAGGTTAAGTACTTAATGGATAACAGTGAGGTTTATAAAGGACTAATAGATATGGCCTTTTTATATCACCGTGTTTTTTTAGATGAAGACAGTGGAAATTGGTATGAGGCTCAGGCTGAAAACACCAGGATGGCAATTATAAAAAATATGAGGAATGGAAATGAATTTTATTATGCCATTACACCTTCTGCTAAAAAGGAAGCGAACTGGGAAAAGTGGTATCCAGACAGTACATCACAATTGTTCCCAATCGTATTTGATGTCATTTCGTCTACTGGAGTGCTAAGCAACCGTATTTATGATAAATTTAACTTTACTCATAATCGCTGGTATAACCTCGGAGATACAGATCCTTTCCCGTGGGTGGTTGTGGGTTATGCAGCCTCACTTATGAATGATACTGCAAGAGTTAGTATATTTAATAAGAAAATTCACTCTGACTTTATTGAAAGTGGAAGAAAGTATCCTTGGTATAACAATGAAGCTGGTTGGTTTTTAAGAATGAATCAGCAAGTTTTAATGCAAAGCAGGCATTAGCCTGAGAAAACCCCACTGACAATGTCAATGGGGTTCTTCAATTATTTTAGTTTATTCTCGACATACCATTGTGACAGCTTCATCAGCTGGCGAATATTTGTATAATCTTGACGGAGGTCCTTTTGCACTATAGGTTGTTCAGTTTTGATGTCATATATTGTTGCATCTTCATAACCCGTTTGAGGAACGACCAGTGCATCATCATTTATAAAAGTGCCTTTTGGCATGTAGTATGTCAATCCTACTAGATTTCTATTATTTTGATTAATTAAATCCTGGCCGAAATAGACAAAATCATCTAGGGGTATTCCCAGCATATTCGCTACGGTAGGCATGAAGTCAACCTGTCCGCCTATTTGATCAAATGTTTTTCCGCCATCCGTAACTCCTGGAGCATGGATGATAAAAGGAATATTGAATTTATCAATGAATTGATATGGGCGGCCTGTTAGTTCTTCGATAACCCCGAAGTCTTCCTGTGAAAATGGAGCGAAATGATCACCAAAAATGACAATCATACTATTTTCGTATAAACCATTCGCTTTTAGTTCTTCAATAAACTCCCCAATTGCTTTATCCGTATAGTGAACGGACCGAAGGTAATCACCTGCAATCCCTTGGTCAAACTGTTTAGGAACTTCTAGCATTACTTTATTCTCCGGCAACTTAAATGGATGGTGGCTTGTTAATGTGATTAATTGTGCATAGAAGGGATTCTTCTGTGCATTTAACACATCCATGGATTTATTGAAAAGTACTTCATCTGAGGCACCTATGCCAATATTATCATTTGAATTGAAAAAAGCAGAATCATATATCTCCTCAATTCCTAATGAAGGATATAATTCATCCCGATTCCAAAACTCCAGGTTGTTCGCGTGGAAGGTCAGTGTCTTATATCCCTCCTGCTTTAGCAGCTTAGGGAGCCCAGGTAAGTCAATTCCTTCATATGCTGATGATGAAGGCTGGTTCGCGTTAGGATACAAAGATGTATTAAAAATAAATTCCGAATCAGATGTATTGCCTGCACCTATTTGAGTAAAGATATTCGTGAAATTAAAGCTGTTTTTGATTAGGGAGTTTATATTGGGTGTAATCTCTTGATCGCCTATTTTCATGTTGATGGGAAATTGCTGCAGTGATTCCACCTGAATCATAATCAAGTTTTTACCTTTGGCAGCCCCGAAATAGTTTTGGTTACTTTCATTCCCCAATCCTTTAAGGTCCCTGATTTTTGCTTTTAATTCTTGTTGGTCTAAGTCATCAAAGGCCTTTACTGTGCGGCTGTCAAACGATGCTAGAACCTGATTATTAACCAAGCCATTCTGTTGGAAGCTAAGCATAGGGTCTGCGATATCTGTTTGATAAGACCTATAAATATTTATAGTTGAAATGGATAGCACAACAACAAGGGTAACAAGCAGCTTCTTAAACGACTTTCGTTTGCTGTTAAAAGGCAGCCTTTTAAAGAAAAGCAACGAAAAAATGATGATAATATCAAGATAAAATAAAAGTAGTATCGGATTAAATACAGATTTTGTACTGTCTTTGACAGTGTCTAATTGATTTAATTGGAATAATACATGATACGTGGGTACGACTCCAAAGATATTTTTATAACCCGCAATACCGATTAGCATAGTAGTAAAAAGTATATCAAATAGTAAATATGCGATTACTTTGCTTCGCTTGCCAGCCAATACTTCTATTAATAAAAGAAAAACCAACAATGAGCTAAGCTCGATTAATATTGTTGTTTCTATTGAGAAATCATTAAATAAAAACGTTCTTAAAATGTATGTTTTAAGAAATAAAAGCAGGGTAAATATATAAAGATACATAGTTCTCCCTCCTATATTTCAAATGAATTTAATTCTTCATCTGATAAAGTCCTCGTATGCTTAGTATGTGACCATGAAGTTTCTTTTCTTTTTATAAAAGCCCATAGGATAATTGGAATCCAAGAAAGGCTGAATAGATAGGATATTACCAACCACAAAATGGACTTGCTTTTCTCCTCTAAAATAATAGAAATTGTAGGCAGAATAACATAGCTGATTATGACGATGGATAACCAAACCCAGTGGTTCAGGACGTAAAAATAATCAAGGCCGACGAGTGAAAGAATGATAAACATAACTTGTGATAATGCCAGAACCGTCCTTGCAGGCTGAACTAAATAAACTGCCATATCAAAATGGACAAGTGATTCTTTTTTTATTGCGCTTTTTATAAGAGGAATGAGGTACTTAATTAAGCAATTGACATGACCAATCATCCATCTTACTCTTTGTTTCATTGAGGCAGCCAATTCTAGCGGTTTTTCATCAAAAATTTTAGCATCATGAGCCCAGCCAACAGTCTTGCCAGTCTTTAATATATATTTCGCTGTAAATTCTAGGTCTTCCGTCAATGAGTTTGTATCCCAGCCAATCTCTTTTAGTACCTTTGTTGAAAGCATCATGCCTGTACCGCCTAACTGTGCGGATAAGCCGATTTTCTCCCTCGACAGTTGATACATCCGGTTAGTGGTCCAATAAGCGTAGGCATAACTTTTGGTTACCCATGTATCCTTTGGGTTTTTAACGCCTAAGTATGCCTGGCAGACTTCATGTCCGTTAGCTAACTTTTCATTCATCACATTCAAGAAGTTGGATGAAACCAAATTATCAGCGTCCAAGACTACAACCGCATCATAAACAAGACCCTTCTCCTCCATGGACCACAGCTTTCCGAACATCCACTCCAGAGCATAACCTTTACCCTTTAAATCAGTGTCATGCCGTTCCATGGCAATGGCACCATTTTCCCGGGCAACAGTGGCGGTACTGTCTGTGCAGTTATCTGCAATAACATATACATCATAATGACTTTTTGGATATTTAAGCTGTTGAAGGTTTTTAGCAGACTGGCCTATGACAGCCTCTTCATTGTGTGCACAAACCAGAACAGCAAAACGATTTTGTTCAGATAGCTTTGCATCAGATTTTTTTGCTCTTTTTAAAAGCCCGCTTATACTGATCGTTGCTTGATAAGCAGTAAAGAAAATAATGAAAAATTGTAATAACACTCCAAATATATTTAAAACCAGCATTCCTCTATATTCCCCCATAATGTTTATTAGCTCCGAAAAAAGACACAATTTCCATGTTACGCGTGGTTATTTATTATTTCAATATACTAATAGTGTCAAAAGAACCAGTATTTATGCACTAAGACAATATATAGGATTAATGGAAGGAATTAATCCTATATACTTAATGTCAGGTTTAATATCATTATAATTAATGTGGAATTTGCTGGAGTGAAATATTAAATGTATATAGGAGATTTGAATAGATATCAATTTTATAAAGGAACAAGAGATAGGTTGTTAAAGGAAATTTATAGTAGCATCAGAGGAAAAAAGAAGAAATTTATTATAACCGCAAACCCTGAAACTATCAGCAATTCAATTGCGGATAGTAATTTTGGGAATGTTTTAAATTTCGCCAGTGAAATGATTGCTGATGGAATCGGGATTATTTGGGCGGAGAAGCTTTTGGGAAGATCTGCTCCTCTTCATTATCCAGGTATAGAATTAATGCAGGATATATTTGAAAATGCAGACGAACAAAAAGTAACTATTTTCCTTTTAGGAGCAAAGGAAGACACCCTTAGGCATACTAAAAGGAAAATTGAACAGCGTTTTCCAAATGTCATCATCGTTGGTTATCAGCATGGTTACTTCGAGGACAATCGGATGGTAGTAAGAAACATTCAAAAAGCTCAGCCTGACTGTGTTTTTGTAGCATTAGGATCGCCTCTTCAAGAACAATGGATCTATAATAATATTGATCAATTTGAGCATGGCATATTTATGGGAGTTGGAGGAAGTTTCGATGTCCTTTCTGGGGAAGTTCAAAGAGCACCGAGGCTTATGCGCGATCTTCACATGGAATGGGCCTATAGAATAAGCAAACATCCTCAGAAACACAAAAAAATCAAATCGCTCATCACCTATTGCACAACTATACTATCCGCCAAACTAACCAAAACATTCAAAACAACAAAAATCCCAGAAATCCATACAAGGGACACACAATAAATGCAAGGAGAGTCAATGGGGTCCAATGGGGTCAGACCCCCAGGACAGTAACGCAGTGAAGCAGTGGGGGTCAGACCCCCAGGACAGTAACGCA
Source organism: Bacillus sp. ISL-41 (assembly GCF_018613235.1). Taxonomy (GTDB): domain Bacteria; phylum Bacillota; class Bacilli; order Bacillales; family Cytobacillaceae; genus Mesobacillus. The sequence continues at coordinate 267,212 of NZ_JAGGQP010000029.1, read as the reverse complement.
GTGAAGCAGTGGGGGTCAGACCCCCCACTGTATTAAAGGGTTGAAGTGTTACTCTTAATAAACTGTGCTTTGCCCCCCTCTAAAAAGGGGTTTTTTATTAAATTCCTATTCTTTGATATCATTATGATGATATAATTTTAACAATAGACTAAGGAGGTGGCAGTCCAACGAGATTCAAGTATATTAGAAAGGAAAAATATTATATAAAGGAGCTGTCACAATGTCCCGTAAACCGCGCATATGGTATCCGGGGGCCGTCTATCACGTCACAGACCGGGGGAATAGGAAAATGCCTATCTTCAGTGATGATAAGGATCGCGTCAAATTTATGGATCTATTAGAGGAAACCCGCATACACCACCCATTCACCCTTCACGCCTATTGCCTCATGACCAACCACTATCATCTTCTGTTGGAAACCATCAACCATCACCCGCAAGAGATTATGAAAATGCTTAACTCCCGATACGGAATCTACTTTAATAAACGTCACGATTTGGTCGGACATGTCTTTCAAGGCCGTTATAAAGCTGAGTTGATTGACTCTGATGAATACTTTCTGAACGCCAGCCGATACATTCACCTCAACCCATTGGAAGGGAATATTGTCCAGAATCCTGCTGAATACAAATGGAGCAGTTACCAGGCTTACATTTCTAAGAAGAAAAACCCGCACATCACCACTAATCGAATCCTATCCTATTTCCCGGATCCGCCAAAAGAACACTATAAAAAAGTTATAGACCATGAAGTAGCTTTAAAACAAAACCATGGAGTCTTAAGATAAAAAGTCCATACGCTTTACCACATCACCGCGCCGGGGGTCTGACCCCCGGCGCGGTGGTGTGGTAAAGGATCTTCTACTTTCTATTCTTAATGATTTTCCTTTTTGCTGGCAGTATAATAGATGGTAGATGGAATGTTCGGCTGGCTGTTTTCGCAGTTTACGAGGATGGGGGTTCTTAGGATGGTTCTGAATGCGCGGAGTGTTGGGATCTTAATAAGGCTTGTTGATTCCCATTCGTATGTTTCTGCGAAGGAGTTGGCGCAGAAGATGGGGGTTTCGAGCAGGACTATCTTCAGTGATGTCGAAAATATCAATCTATGGCTGGAAGACCATCAACTAGCTGCTGTCCAATATCATCCTTTCGCCGGCTTTTACTTTGAGCATGCTGGCAAGGCTCTTATTAAAGAGAGGCTTGGGGAGCTTAAGCTCGACAGACAATACAAAAATTCCCGCGGTGAGAGGGTGGCCTGGATCGGAGTTCTTCTGCTGACCAGGGAGCAAACCATATTCCCAAATGACCTCACCGAAAAATTCTCATTGAGCAAGAGTACCATCCAACGCGACCTGAAACTGCTTGCTGAAATTCTTTTGCCCTTCAGGCTGAAATTGGTTTTCAGCAGACAAGAAGGATACTCCATTTCAGGAGATGAACAAAACAAACGCAAGGTCCTAATCCACTTTTTATCAAAATTACACCCTCACAGAGAAACACACTGGATCATCCAAAACACACATTCAACCCGAGAGTGGCGCAGTGACCTGGTCGCACCGCCGCATGCCTTGAAAATCCACCAAATCATATTAGATTCACAAAAATACCTTAATGTCCGCTATCCTGAAGATGTAATCGAATTATTAAGCATACAATTAATGCTTTTACTATCAAGATATAAGCAAGGGAAAGTCATCTCTCTCGACCCTGTTGAAAAGGTTGTGGTCAAGCCCACGCCAGAATTCCACGCATCAAGCTTTATAGGTGAAAAGGTGAAAGAAACGTTCGGCGTCGACATTCCAGATGATGAGCTATGCTATATCACCATTTGCCTGATGGCCGCCAAGAATCAGCACCCGCTCGCCAACAGCAGTGAAGAGGACATGGACATCCTCAAGAGTGTCATCCTCGAAATGGTCGATCAGTTCCAAAAGGAAGCTGGTGTAATGTTTAAAACACGCGACGCGCTGGAACAAAGTTTATTCTTCCATATAAAATCAGCCTACTATCGCATTGTCCATGGGCAAATGCATGATAATCCGCTTTCCGGCATGATCATGGTTAACTATGCCGATTTGTTTGAGAAAACTAAGAAAGTTATTTCCCATCTAGAGGACGTGATTGGAGATGAAATTCCGGACGATGAATTAGCATTGATCACCATGCATTTCGGCGGCTGGATCGAAAAAGAATGTTAACTGGCATTTCGGTTCGCTTTTCTCATAGCCAATGCAAAAAAATCGGTCTCAGGTCTTAGACAACATTACATTACTAGACTGTTAATGACAGGGGAGTTTATGGGTAATATGAAAGTATGGAAAAAGTGAAACAATGACCCTATGTCATTCGTATACATAGGAAGGATTCCATGAAGGAGTGTATTTTTGATGAACCCGATTCTTTCAGTTATTATCCGTACACTTATAGCCATCCCTTCAACAGGATTCATATGGCTTTTAAGTTATGCTGGTTTTGATCAGACGTTTGGAATGGCTTCGCTCATTGCCATCGGAGCAGGAGGACTTGTTTATTTCGGACTTGGCAGTGTCATGAAGAGCCGATTTTTAAAGAAACACGGCCTGACCCGAAAGGAATATCATTATATAAAGAAGAATCTGGACGAGGCGAAGCAGAAAATCAACCGCCTGCAAAAGGTGCAGTTTTCTATCCGCCACATCAGGTCGCTGAAGCAGCGGATGGAGCTGGTCCGGATGGTCCGGAATATTTATAGCTTGACCCGGAAGGAACCGAAGCGATTTTACCAGGCGGAGCAGTTTTATTTTTCACACCTGGATTCTGTACTTGAACTTACTGAGAAGTACGCCTTTCTTTCCGCTCAGTCAAAAACGAACCGTGAGATGCAGTACACACTTGACGATACGCAAAAGACATTGATTGAAATGACAGGAGCAGTGGAAAAGGATCTCTATCAAGTCCTGTCAGATGACTATGACCATTTGAATTTTGAGATAGATGTAGCTAAGCACAGGCTTAACTCGGTAAAAGAGCCGAAGTATCTTGATGAAAACTGGAGGACGAAAAAATGACAGAGAAGGATATCGATCTATTGAAAAACAGCGGCAGTCTTATGGATGATATGCTTGCCAATCCTTTTGGCGAGCAAGGTGAATTAGTTATGAAGGCAGTGGAGAAGGAGCCGGAGAGCAAGCCTGTAAAATTGATTGATGTGATCCCAGAGGAAAACCGGGCGAAGGCTTACCAGCTGGCAGAGCAGATTGACCCGAAAAATCATCAGGCGATGATTACCTATGGAACACAGGCGCAAGGAAAGCTATTATCTTTTTCACATTCGATGCTTGAACATGTCCAAAAAAAGGACGTCGGAGAAATCGGGGACATTATCAGTGATTTGATGAAGCAGCTGAACCATGTCAGCCCCGATGAATTAAGTGTAGAGAAACCGTCCTTCTTTTCAAAGGTGTTTGGGAGGGTGTCAGGCTCCATTCAAGAAGTGCTTTCCAAGTACCAGAAAACCGGTGCCCAGATTGACCGGATCAGCGTAAAATTGGACCGCAGCAAGAATGTGCTTTTATCGGATATAGGCATGCTGGAAAAATTGTATGAAACAAACAAGGAATATTTCAATGCATTAAATATCTATATCGCAGCCGGTGAAATAAAGCTGGAAGAGCTTCATGAAAAAACAATTCCTGCTTTGAAAAAGACGGCGGAGGCAACGAATGATCAGATGAAGTACCAGGAAGTCAACGATATGATCCAGTTCGCTGACCGTCTTGATAAAAGGCTGTATGATCTGAAACTCAGCAGGGAAATCACGATACAGAGTGCGCCGCAAATTCGCCTGATCCAAAATACAAACCAGGCACTGGTTGAAAAAATCCAGTCTTCCATTGTGACGGCCATTCCACTCTGGAAAAATCAGGTCGCGATCGCGTTGACGCTCATCCGTCAGCGCCATGCCGTGGAATCACAAAAGAAGGTCTCTAAGACGACCAACCAGCTGCTGCTTAAAAACGCCGAAATGCTGAAAACGAATACGATTGAAACAGCCAGGGAAAATGAACGTGGCCTGGTCGATATTGAAACATTGAAAAAGACTCAGGAAAACTTGATTTCTACGCTGGAAGAAACATTAAGAATCCAGGAAGAAGGCCGAACCAAGCGCCGTCTGGCCGAGCAGGATCTTGCGGCGATGGAAAATGAGTTAAGGGTAAAGCTTCTTGAGTTGAAGGACTAGAGTTTCTAGAGATCAATTAAGGCTAAAGCTTCTTGAGTTAAAAAGCCTAATACCTGCAAAATAGGACCGTTGCTGCTGAGCACGGTCCTATTTCTTTATTGCCACATTCTAATCTAATATCTCCATCAATTGTTCTTTTACCTTCTTTTTAGCTCCATTTCTCCATTGTTTGACCGCGGACAGTGAGACGCTTTCCTTTTCGGCGATTTCTCTAATGGACAGGAAATCCACGCAGGTGTAGACGACCCACTTTGTTTCTTTTTCGGTGAGGCCCTGGCAATGGCTGAGCAGGAATTCAAGTTCAAGTGGTTGGTCTGCGTTCGTCTCCTCGACGGTTTCCCAATATTCCTCTTTTTGATGGATGGTCCGTTCTACAAATCGGTTGTTTCGGTTCATTTCGTTCAGGATTTGTCCTTTTATATACGAATAGGCGTAATTTGTGAACTCGCCTTTTTCTGGATTAAAGGCTTCTGCAGCTTCCCAGAGGCCGACCAGGCCGATGTGATAGTAGTCTTCCTTATTTTTATAGATATTCAGCGAAGAAATAATTTTATGAATCAAAGGTTCATATTGTTTTGCCAGTTGTTCAAAGCCTTCCATTTTGCAATCCTTTCGGGATCGCGCGCGTTCCAATGTATTCCCGGGTAGCTTTACCATACTCCCGGTTATGGCTCTGACACCAATCGCGAAAATTGAATTTTGGAAGGCAAAATAGCCTAAAAATACGAAAAAAGGCCTCAAAATTGAATTTTCAAGGCCTTTTTGCAGAAGATGTCTCAATTAGGTGCTATTAATATTTTCAATCCCGAAGCAATTGTGAAATTTTTTAGACAACTCTTGATAAATATTTTTCCAACCCTATGTTGGCATATTAATAATATCGGTATAGGAATAAGGCTGCCAATACTCTCAATCATAGGCCGATAAACGCAAGAAACGGACCTGAAAGCAGGTCCGCAGAAAATTATATTATACTAATAAAATGAATTTTTAGCAATATTCCATAAGAACTAGTGTGAAATTCAACTGAAAATACAGATTTACATTTAAATGCCACTAAAAATATAATAATACCTATAGGGCTATATGGACACCGAGAGTAAAGACGCACATGCCCTGTTAACAGGACAGGAGGTTGTGGCGTGAATTTTAATATAAAAAGTCCCCAGGAATAAGTCGTGCGGACAATCCTGAGGACAGGGCGTTGGGTATACCAACTCTGTTAGTATACCCTTTTTGTCAGAGAATGCAATACATAGGAGGACTAAAGAGTGAGCCTATTAAATGATTATAGAATTAATCAGGAAACAGTGTTGCTGACAGGGGAGTATGACGAAAACGGAAAGCTGTGTACAAGAGTGATTGAAGGCAAGAACACTTTTCTCGTTAATATGAAGCCTATTGAAGTGATCAACAAGACGATGGTTGACCTCGGGTCTAGTTTCCAAGCAGGCCGTAAAAGTACCAGGGAAATACTAGGCGATATCAATATGTGCCCGATAAAAATCAACTGTCATCTGGGAATCTGGCTATTTCCGACCAAGTCGTACAATGATGATTTTTGCATCTGGTTTTCTCTTAAACATGTCCAGAAGACGAAACCCGTTGGAATTCGTAAAACAGAAGTCTATTTAAGTCATAATCATACTTTCATAGTCAATATGAAACAATCTGCCTTTAATGACCGGAAACAAAAAGCGAACGACCTGCGTGATGAAATGTTAAAAAACTCTCAAGGCAAGTTGACATTTTACGTCGAGTTGGAAAAAGGCCTTGTCATTTTTGAAGGGGAAGGAATCAATCGATATAGAATAAAGAAGTAATACAGTATAAGCATCCATTCTTTCGGAGTGGATGTTTTTAAGTGCCCTGCTTTTTAAAAACTCCAAAATCATTGAAAGCGATTTCTGTGTGAGGTATACTGCAATTAAGTTAATTATCGTGATGGAGTCGGGGAGAATCACACAGAATAATCCTGTTATTGGGGCAGTTTCTGTATGGATTCTCCTCTTTTCAATATAAAAGGGGAGGAATCGGGGATGGAGAGATTTATTTTGTCACTGGACCAGGGCACGACAAGCTCAAGGGCCATTCTCTTTAACAAAAAGGGCGAGATTGTCCACGTTGCGCAAAAGGAATTTACGCAGCTTTTTTCGAAGCCAGGCTGGGTCGAGCATAACGCGAACGAAATCTGGGGGTCGATTTTGGCAGTCATTGCGAGTGTCCTTACGGAATCAAATGTTAAGCCAGAGCAAATAGCCGGAATTGGGATCACGAACCAGCGAGAAACAACGGTTGTTTGGGATAAGGAATCGGGAGTGCCTGTCTATAACGCGATTGTCTGGCAATCCCGGCAGACGAGCCAGATTTGTGATGAATTGAAGGCTGCAGGGCACAATGACCTTTTCTGTGAAAAAACCGGCCTCCTCATTGATGCTTATTTTTCAGGGACGAAAGTGAAATGGATTCTTGATCATGTCGAGGGTGCGAGGAAGAAAGCGGAAGCAGGAAAGCTGATGTTCGGAACAATCGACACTTGGGTGATCTGGAAGCTTTCCGGTGGCCAGGCGCATGTGACGGATTACAGCAATGCCTCGCGCACGTTGATGTTCAATATTCATGACCTCAAGTGGGATGAAGAGCTCCTCAATATTCTCGGAGTTCCAGCGTCGATGCTTCCGGAGGTTCGACCATCTTCTGAGGTCTATGCCAAAACGGCACCATACCATTTCTTCGGGCAGGAAATTCCGATCGCCGGGGCTGCTGGTGACCAGCAGGCAGCTCTGTTCGGGCAGGCATGCTTTGAGGAAGGCATGGGGAAAAATACGTATGGCACAGGCTGTTTCATGCTGATGAATACAGGCGAAAAAGCGGTGAAGTCTGAACACGGTTTGTTGACGACGATCGCCTGGGGCCTAAACGGGAAAGTCGAATATGCGCTCGAAGGCAGTATTTTTGTAGCCGGATCGGCACTTCAGTGGCTGCGGGATGGCTTGAGGATGCTCAAACATGCAAGCGATAGCGAGACATATGCTGAAAAGGTGGAATCCACCGACGGCGTATATGTGGTGCCTGCGTTCGTTGGGCTTGGAACTCCGTATTGGGACAGTGACGTCAGAGGGGCAGTGTTCGGCCTGACCCGCGGAACGAGCAAAGAGCATTTTGTCCGTGCCACCCTGGAGTCGCTGGCTTACCAGACAAAGGATGTACTGGCTGCGATGGAGGCTGATTCCGGTATCGAGCTGAAAACGCTGCGCGTCGATGGCGGTGCCGTGAAAAACAACTTCCTGATGAACTTCCAGAGCGATATCCTCAACGTTCCTGTCGAGAGGCCTGTTGTTAATGAGACGACCGCCCTTGGTGCAGCCTATCTGGCCGGACTCGCGGTTGGCTATTGGGCAGATCAGCAGGAAATTGCCTCACAGTGGGCGATTGACCGTAAGTTTGAACCAAAGATGCATGAGGAGGATCGTGATCAGCTGTACAGCGGCTGGAAAAAAGCTGTTAACGCTGCGATGGCGTTTAAATAACATGATTCGAGTATGTAACTATATTATTTTGTCATGAAACCGATACCTTCCTTTCAAGTTAGAAAGCGAAGCATCAGCATCTATTAAGCAGCCAGAGCCGGCATATATTTCCTAAGAGAGCAGCTAAAATTAGCTGCTCTTTATTTTGATTCAGGGCGTAGGAAACATGATAGCTATGATTGGAAAAAGATGTGTGTAAATTTTTTAAAAATACTGATTGATTTTTGAAAGGGGTTTCATTTATACTGTTACTAAACCGGTTTACTAAACCGGTTTAGAGGATTCACAAAGAAGGGATTCCTATGAAAAAAGTAACCATGCAGGATGTTGCTGAAAAGGCGGGCGTTTCGAAAAGCACGGTTTCTCAGTACATAAATAACCGTTATGAGTTTATGGCGGAGCCGACAAGGATCCGCATTCAGGAAGCAATCCGCGAGCTTGGGTATATCCCGAATTTCGTCGCGAAGAGCTTGAAGCAAAAAAAGTCATCAACTATTGGCGTGATTGTGGCGAATATTCTTCACACATTTTCAACGGAGATTATCCGGGCGATAGAAGATGCGTGCGAAAAAAGCCAGTTTCATATGTTTGTCTGCAATGCAGATGACAATCCGGAGAAGGAAAGGGCATATATCAGCATGCTGCTCGCGAAGCAGGTGGATGGTCTGATTATCTTCCCGACGGCTGATAATATGTGTTTGTATGAAGAGCTGAAACGGTCGAACTTTCCGGTTGTCTTCGTTGACAGAAAAGTGGAGCAGCCGATTTATCCGACTTTGATGCTGAACAATGAGAGAGCAGCAGAAATTGCTGTAAGGGAGCTTTTGAAGAAGGGGCATAATAAAATCGGTGCTGTATCGATGTCCATCACCCAGAAGGTTTCACCAAGGGTGGAACGTCTTACCGGTTTCAAGAAAACGCTTACCGACAACGGTATCACTCCTAATGAAAACTGGATAACTACAGCTGAACGGAAAGAAATCGCGCTGGCGCTTGAAAAGCTTTGGGAGCAGGAAGACAGGCCAGAAGCATTTTTTGCCACAAATGATCTTTCTCTGATTGAACTGCTCAAGTTTTTGAGGAAAAAGAAGCTTCAAATCGGGAAAGATGTAAGCGTTATCGCGGTGGATGACTCTGATTTCCTTGAAATCGCAGCTACACCGATCTCGGCAATCAAGCAGCCAACCTTCCAAATCGGCAAGGATTCTGCTGAAATGCTGTTCAACCTGATTTCCGAGGGGAGAATAGAAGATTCATATGATATAAGAAGGTACGACCCCGTATTGGTAGAACGGGAGTCAGTGCAAGTGTTGGGAGAGAAGAATAATGCCAGATCGATATAAGGTTTTGACCATCGGAGATGCAATGATTACATTCAATCCATCTGTGCAAGGCCCCCTGCGCTTTGTGGAAAGCTTCAATAGAAAAGTAGGCGGAGCGGAGCTGAATTTTGCGATTGGCTGTGCGCGGCTTGGCCTTGATAGCAAGTGGGTCAGCAGACTTGGCAAAGACGAGTTCGGCAGGGTGATTTACAACTTCACTCGAGGAGAAGGTGTTGATGTCTCTGAAGTGAAACTGGTGGAAGGCTATCCGACATCGCTTAATTTTAAGGAAATCAATGGTGACGGTTCGGGCAAGACCTTTTACTACCGATATCATTCACCAATTACAACCTTGACTCCTGAAAAGGTTAAGGAAGAATGGCTTGAAGGCGTCGACCTGTTGCATTTGACTGGTGTGTTCATGGCAATCGACCCGAACAATGTGAAGGTTGTTAAAAGGCTGGTTGAAATAGCCAATGACAAAGGCATTCCAGTTTCATTCGACCCAAATATCAGGCTAAAGCTTTGGAGTATTGAAGAAGCCCGGAAGGCTTACAATGAAATTTTCCCTTATGTGGATATTCTCCTTACTGGCCTGGATGAAATCCGCCTGATCATTGGCAAGGATTCGATTGAGGAACTTGGAGAATTTGCCAATCAATATGGAATCAAAGACCTGGTGATTAAAGATGGAGCAAATGGCTCCAAGCTTTACCGTGATGGAACTTGGATTGAAGCCCCTGGTTTCAGCGTGAATCCAATTGATACGGTAGGAGCCGGAGATGGCTTTGATTCCGGTTATGTATACGGATGGCTCAATGGCTTAAAACCTGAACAGCTTCTCCGCTTTGCAAATGGAGTCGGCGCCCTTGTCACCACAGTATCAGGGGATAATGAAGGTCTTCCTTATCTTGAAGAAGTAAGCGCTTTTATAAACAATGAATCTATCATTGAGCGTTGACGGGAGGGACCATGGATACGATTTCAACTATTTTAAAAGAAATGCAGACAGTCTGTATGAATGTGAATTCTGAAGAGTACGATTCCTTCGTTCAACTGCTAAAGGAAGACGGGCGTTTCTTTTTCACAGGCGAAGGGCGATCAGGCTTTGTAGCAAAGGCCATCGCCATGAGGCTGATGCACAGCGGAAAGACGGTCTATGTTGTCGGAGAGACAACAACTCCGGCAATACAGGAGAAAGATATTTTAGTGGTACTTTCAGGTTCTGGAAAAACCGCTCAGGCGCTGAATATTTCCGAAAGTGCCCACCACGCCGGTGCAGCAGTATTCATGATTACGACAAACGATGAAGCGCTTCAGCTTCCATTTATATCAGGTGGGATGAGAATTCCGGCCGCAACAAAATATCGCCTCGCGGGTGAACCGGAAACAATCCAGCCGCTTGGAAACCAATTCGACCAGGCAGCCCATCTGATCATGGATGCAGCAATCATTGACAGCCTGGCAGCAGGAAAGACGAACGAAGAATTGAGAAAGAAGCATTCCAATCTGGAATAGGGGGGAGAAGGAATGTCAACAGTAACCATTCCGCATCAAGAAGCGAAAGAATTAGCAGTAAAGAAACTTACCGAGGCAGGACTGAACAAGGAGCATGCAGAGAAAGTAGCAGAAATCCTTGTACACGCTGACCTTCGAAACGTTAACTCACACGGTGTTCTGCGCACAGAGCATTATGTGAACCGCCTGAATGCTGGGGGAATCAACCCAAACGCGAATATCCAATTCAATAAAACTGGCCCTGTAACAGGCGTAGTCGACGGTGATGATGGTTTTGGCCATGTGATCGCTGATGTTGCGATGAAACAGGCGATCGATATGGCAAAGGAAAATGGCATCGGGATGGTGACTGCGATCAACAGCAGCCACTGCGGCGCGCTGAGCTACTTTGTCCAGGAAGCTGCTGAGCAAAATCTGATTGGGATTGCGATGACCCATACGGATAAAATCGTCGTTCCGTTTGGCGGCAAGGAAGCGTTCCTCGGGACGAACCCAATCGCATATGGAGTTCCAGCCAAAACGAGCAAGCCGTTCATTCTTGATATGGCTACTTCCAATGTAGCCCTTGGTAAAATCCTTCAGTACAAAGAAGAAGGCAAGGAGATTCCTCCTGGCTGGGGAGTTGATGAAAACGGGGAAACCGTTACAGATCCAGCCAAAGTTGTCGCACTTCAAACATTCGGAGGCCCTAAAGGTTATGGGCTTTCAATGATTGTCGATATCTTCTCAGGATTGCTTGCAGGAGCAGCATTCGGTCCACATATCTCCAAGATGTACGGCGACCTGGATCAGAAGCGCAAGCTTGGGCATTACTTCTGTGCCATCAATCCAGCATTCTTTACTGATGCCGATGCATTCCTGGAAAACATGGACCAGATGATGGCTGAAATTCGCCAGGCACCGCCTGCACCAGGATTCTCACAGGTATTCGTTCCGGGTGAGATTGAGCAACTGAATGAAGAGAAAAACCTTGAAAATGGCATTACCATTGCTTCTACTGTGCATCAATTTTTAACAAAATAAATCATTGTCAAAAAGGGGAGGAAGTTTTTCATGAAAAAAGCAAAATTTTTATCAGGTGTTTTAGCAGCATCACTTCTTTTAACTGCATGTAGCTCTGGGGATTCTGAAAAAGCTGGCGGTGAAAGCAAGGGAGACGTAATCAAGTGGAAGTTTGGCCACCTGGCTGATGAGAACCACATCTGGCATAAAACAGCATTGAAATTTGAAGAACTTGTTGAAGAGAAGACTGATGGAAGCATCGATATCAGCATTTATCCAAATAACTCACTTGGCGGGGAGACAGACACAATCAATGCAATCCAGTCTGGAACAGCTGATATGGTTATCTCTGGTGAGACACTGCAAAACTGGGCACCAAAGGCTGCTTTAATGGCGGTTCCATATGCATTCCGCGATTTGGATCATGTTAAAGCGGTTGTCGAAGGTGAAATCGGGGATGAAATCGAAGCAGAAATCAATGAAAAAGCTGGTTTAACACCTTTGTACTATCACACTCGCGCACCGCGTAACCTTACATCCAACAAAGAAATCAAGTCACCTGAGGATCTAAAAGGCTTCAGCATGCGTGTACCGAACGTGCCATTGTTCCTGAAAGTATGGGAAGCTGCAGGCGCTAAGCCACAGGTAATGGACTTCAATGAAGTATTTACAGGTCTTCAGCAGGGTGTAATCGATGGACAGGAAAACCCTGTTGACTTGATTAAGAGTGGCGCATTGTATGAAGTTCAGGATTATGTGAACCGTACTGAGCATGTTTACTCATGGATCTACATTCTTGTTGGAAACAAGCAGTTCAATGCACTGAATGATGAGCAGAAAGAAGCTGTAAAAGAAGCAGCTGCTGAAGCACAACAGTTTGGCGCAGACCTGTATGACAAAGAAATCTCTCAAATCGAAAAAGACCTTGAAGAAGAAGGCATGAAGTTTGTCGATGTTGATCAGGATGCATTCCGTGAAGCAATGATTCCTGCAATCAAGGAATCTTTGAAGCCAGAACAATATGAACTATACGAGAAGATTCTTGAAACGAAGTAATTCTAAATAAGGCACTGTCCGGCTATTCAGCCGGCTGTGCCTTTCCTTTAAGGAAGGGATGAAAACATGAAAATACGTAAATGGCTGGATATGCTGTTGGCTTTTTTGACTGTTGTCAGCTTTGCTGGTGTCATCATTGTCGTGATGATTCAAATCATGTCCCGATATCTGCCTTATACAGCGATCTGGACTGAGGAACTGACGCGATATTTATTCATTTATGCCATTTGCTTCGGTGCACCGCTGGCATTGCTGCGCGGAGAATATATCAATGTCGATATGATACTTGCAAAAATGTCTCATAACTTCAGGCGTTTTTACGAAATTGGGATCTACGTCGTGTTGATTGTGCTATTCGGAGTAATGATCAAGACAGGGTATGACTTTACGCTGGTTGGCACACAAACCTCAGCGACTATGCCGTTCACGATGTCTGTCATTCATGCGGCGATCTTGATTATGTCAGTACTATTAGCGTTTTATTCTATTGTAAAAATAATGAAGTTGATTCGTAATGAAGTAGACTTCAAGTCAGACATCGATGGAGGCGAGTTATAATGGCGGCCGTACTGTTTATATCTTTTATCATCCTGATTTTTTTAGGCGTGCCGGTTGCTTTTAGCCTCGGTTTGTCTTCCTTGGTCTATTTGTTCCTGGCAGATATTCCTCTAACCATCATTCCCCAAAAGATGTTTGCCGGACTAAATTCCTTTGTCTTGCTCTGTATTCCAGGATTTATCCTTGCGGGGAACCTGATGAACGCAGGCGGAATCACAGACAGGATTATCAAGTTCGCGAATAATCTCTTCGGACATATCCGCGGCGGATTGGGATTGGCGAATGTTGGCTCTTCCATGGGCTTTGCCGGAATTTCAGGAACTGCACTGGCAGATACGGCAAGTATTGGTGCCATTCTGATTCCAGCAATGAAAAAAGAAGGCTATGGAGCTGGTTTTTCTGCGGCAGTCACTGCTTCTTCTTCAACTGTAGGACCAATCATACCGCCATCACTGCCAATGATCATTGTTGGTACATTGGCTTCCGTTTCCATTGGTGACCTGTTTTTAGCTGGTGCACTGCCTGGGCTGATGCTTGGAATCGGATTAATGATTCCTACTTACATCATTTCAGTTAAACGTAACTATCCAAAAGGGGAAAGAAAATCATTTAAAGTAATTTTTGAAAGCTTCATGGGGTCCTTCTGGGCATTATTCATGACAGTCATTATTTTATGGGGCATTCTTGGCGGTTATTTCACACCGACTGAAGCATCCATTATCGCAGTTATTTACGCTCTTGTAATCGGAATTTTTGTATATAAGGAATTGCCGATCAAAAAGATACCTGAAATCATGCTATCTTCCATGACTACGACAGCATCTATCATGCTTTTAGTAGGATTCGCCAACCTGTTTGGATGGATTATGGTGAGTGAACAGATTCCACAGTTGGTCGCAGATGCTATTCTAGGAATCTCTGAAAACCCTATTATTGTAATCTTGCTGATTAATCTTCTGTTATTATTCGTCGGAACGTTTATGGAAACAATAGCTGCGCTTGTCATCTTGTTCCCTGTATTGATGCCTGTCGCTGCACAAGTTGGAATGGATCCAGTCCAATTCGGCGTCATGATGGTCCTTAACCTTGTTATTGGTCTTGTTACACCGCCAGTAGGTGTGTGCTTGTTCGTAGCATCGCAGATCGGAAAGGTGCCTATCGGAAAAGCGGCAAGAGAGCTTGTTCCGTTCATCGGAGTCAGCCTTGTTGTCTTGATGCTGGTAGCGTTTGTTCCGCAAGTATCACTATTTTTACCAAGTCTATTTGAATAGGTGGTTATAAAATGAAGGCAGTTCAAATTCCTGAAGCAATGGAACTCGTCATTCAAGATTTACAGCAGCCTGTGATTAAAAATACCGACGATGTCCTTGTAAAAGTAAAGCGCGTTGGTATTTGCGGTTCAGATATGCATATCTACCATGGTACGAACCCTCTTGCCACTTATCCACGCATTCCCGGCCATGAAGTTGCCGGGGAAGTGGTTGAAGTAGGCTCTGCTGTTAAAAATGTAAAACCAGGAGACCGTGTGGTTGTCGAGCCGATCCGGTACTGCGGCGAATGCTACGCTTGCCGCAAAGGCCGCCCGAATGTGTGTAAGTCATTGTCCGTTTTTGGTGTCCACGAGGATGGGGGAATGCGCGAATCTTTCGTGCTGCCAGAAAAGCAGCTCCATGTGGTGGATCCAACCCTTGATTGGGATGAAGCCGTTTTAGCCGAGCCATTCACGATTGGTGCACAGGCAGTCTGGCGCGGCGGTGTAGAAGAAGGGGATACGGTTTTGATCCAGGGATCAGGTCCGATTGGGATCTGTATTTTAAAAATGGCAAAGCTGCAAGGTGCTAAAGTCATTATGACTGATCTGGAAGAAGAAAGACTTACATTTGCTAAGGAAAATGGGGCGGATGAGGTCATTAATGCCCGCGAAGTTTCTGTAGAAGAGAAGGTTATGGAGCTTACAGATGGCGAAGGTCCGAATGTGGTGATTGATGCTGTATGCCTGCCTATGACTTTTGAATTGGGAGTGAATGTTGTTTCTCCTGCTGGCACAGTAGTGGTACTCGGTTTTGATGAGCGTCCATCTCAGATTCCTCAGCTTCCGATTACGAAAAAGGAAGTGACGATTGTCGGTTCTCGTTTGCAGACAAATCAGTTTGGCAAGGTTGTTTCCTTACTCAATGAACGAGAACTGAAGGGGAATGGTTTTATCACCCACCAATTCCCGCTTGAGCAGGTAAAAGAGGCATTTACATTTGTAGAAAAGAATCCGGGTGAAGTACGGAAAGCAGTTATTGTTTTTGAATAGGGAGCGATTGGATGAACTTGAAAATAGAAACTTTGAAGCAATTGGCTGAATCCAAAGTCGTCGCGGTTGTCCGCGGCGGCACTGCTGAAGAAGCGATTCAAATTTCGGAGGCTGCCATTGAAGGCGGCTTCCGGGCAATTGAATTAACATATACTACTCCTGATGTTGCCAGGGTATTCGAGGCGCTTTCAGGATCGGATGCAATTTTAGGAGCAGGTACCGTCCTAGACCCGGAAACAGCCCGCCATGCAATTTTAAGCGGAGCGAAATTCGTGGTCAGCCCGAATTTTAACAAAGAGATCGCCGTGTTATGCAATCGCTATTCTGTTGCATATCTTCCAGGCTGCATGACGATTACCGAAATCGTAACAGCGATTGAAAGCGGCTGTGACATTGTCAAGCTATTCCCGGCAAATCGTTTCGACCCATCCTTCATTGGAGCGGTCAACGGGCCTCTACCTCAGGTCCGTGTCATGCCAACGGGCGGTGTCAACCTTGATAATGTTAAGGATTGGCTGGGAGCAGGCGCAGTTGCAGCTGGAATTGGCAGCGACCTGAACAAGGCATACCGTTCAGCGGGAAAAGAAGGCGTCACGGAGCTTTGCCAGAATTACATTGAAGCAGTAACTGGAGGGGATGCATCATGAATATAACCTTTCGCTGGTATGGCCGTGACAATGATACGGTCACTCTCGACCATATAAAACAAATTCCCGGTGTGAAAGGCATCGTATGGGCTCTGCACCAGAAGCCAGTCGGTGAAGTTTGGGAAAAAGAAGAAGTCAAGGCGGAAATGGATTATATTCAATCATTTGGCTTCCATGGCGATGTTGTTGAAAGTGTCAATATCCATGAAGCCATTAAACTTGGGAATGAAGACCGTGACAGCTATATCGAAAATTACAAGCAGACAATCAGGAATCTGGGGGAAGTTGGCGTCAAGGTCATTTGCTACAATTTCATGCCGATCTTTGATTGGACACGTACAGAAATGTTCAAGGAACTACCTGATGGCTCGACTGCTTTATTTTTCGAAAAAGCAAAAGTGGAAAACCAGGATCCTCAGGAGTTGATCGATACCGTTTCTTCAGCATCTGATTTAACACTTCCAGGCTGGGAGCCGGAAAAAATGGGCCGGATCAAGGAATTGTTTGCGGCATATGAAAATGTTACAGAGGAAGACCTCTGGGAAAACCTTGGCTATTTCTTGAATGAAATCCTCCCGGTTGCTGAAGCGGCTGGAATCAAAATGGCCATCCACCCGGATGATCCGCCATGGACTATTTTTGGGCTGCCGCGCATCATGACTGGAAGAGAGAGTCTTGAGAGACTTCTATCAATCTCTGATTCTCCATCAAACGGAATTACCTTCTGTACTGGTTCACTCGGGGCCAGTCCTAAGAATGATATGGTCGCACTTGCCGCAGAGTTTGCGCATAAGTCACCATTTGCGCACATTCGTAATGTGAAGATCTTTGATAACGGAGACTTTATTGAAACATCACATTTAACAACCGATGGTTCCATCAATATCAAAGGGGTAGTAAAAGAGCTATCTGACATCCAGTACGATGGGTATGTCCGTCCGGACCACGGCAGACACCTTTGGGGCGAGGTCTGCAGGCCGGGATATGGTCTATATGACAGGGCGCTTGGCATCATGTACCTACATGGTTTATGGGATGCATACCAGGCTTCAAAATAGGAGGGATACGATGTTTCCGATCCATGAAAATTTAAAGGGTAAAACAGCTGTCATTACCGGAGGAAGCGGAGTGCTTTGCTCCGAAATGGCACGGGAGCTGTCAAGGCATGGCGTGAATGTGGCGATCCTGAACCGTACAGAGGAAAAAGGGGCAGCCATCGCGAGCGAAATAAACTCAGCTGGCGGCTCAGCAATCGCTGTTGCTGCAGATGTGCTGGACGAGAAATCACTTGAAGGTGCGAAAGCTACGGTTGTCGAGGCGTTTGGACGTGTGGATATCTTAATCAATGGAGCAGGCGGAAATCATCCTGACGCGATTACGGCAGTGGAAACATATGAAGAGGACTCAACAGAAAAATCCTTTTTCGATATGGATGCCCGCGGATTCTCCAAGGTTTTCGACACTAATTTCATCGGTACTTTTTTGACATGCCAGGTGTTTGGCAAGGAACTGCTGAATCAGGATGCTCCTGTCATCATCAATGTTTCATCGATGAGCGCTTATTCGCCGATGACAAAAGTTCCTGCATATAGCGCGGCTAAATCGGCGATCAATAACTTCACGATGTGGATGGCGGTCCATTTTGCCGAAACAGGATTGCGTGTCAATGCCATTGCGCCAGGATTCTTCCTAACATCGCAAAACCGCAACTTGCTGCTGAACGAAGACGGAACCCATACAGACCGTTCCAAGAAAATCATTGGGCATACGCCAATGAAGCGCTTCGGGCAGCCGAAGGACTTGTTGGGTGCATTACTTTGGCTGACAGATGAAGAGTACTCCGGATTTGTGACCGGTGTTACTGTGCCGGTCGATGGCGGATTCATGGCTTATTCAGGGGTTTAAGTTTAATAGAGATTTTTCGCAACATCCACAGAGCAACTTCTGTGGGTGTTTGCTTTTTAAGAGGAGGGAACAGCGTTGAAAATTCAGCTTGCACTTGATCGGCTTACAAGGGAACGGTGCTTTTCTATTCTGGAAGAGACGTGTGATTATATTGATTGGATCGAGATAGGAACCGGTGTCATCAAAGAATATGGAATGGCGATTGTTCGAGAGGTTAGAGAGGCTTATCCGCTTAAAACAATTGTCGCTGATATGAAAACATGTGATGCGGGGAGGCATGAAGCAAAGCAGGCCTTTGAAGCAGGTGCAGATATTATCACGGTAATGGCATTTTCACATAATAACACAATCGCTGAGACACTAGAGACAGCGCAGCATTTTGAAAAGAGAGTCATGATTGATTTGCTTGGTGTCCAAAACAGTGAACGAGTCCAAGAACTTCATGAACTTGGAGTCGACTTGTTTTGTCTCCATATAGGAAAGGACATGCAGCAGGAAGGTGCACTGGCAGACCGTTCACTAAACCGACTGATTGACGGACTTGAAAATGTCGAAGTCGCAATCGCAGGGGGAATATCGGAGAAGACAATTGGAGGGCTTCAAGGCTTAGATATTGCTATTGTCGGAAGCGCAATTACAGGAAGCAGCAATCCGAGAGAAGCAAGCAAGGCAATTAAAAGACAAGCAGAATAGTATTTTAAGAGGTATTAAATGCCCAGTAACAGGATGTTTTTGTTGCTGGGCGTTTTTGTATTTCAATCACATTTGAATCCACCTAATTGCTCCTACAATGTACCCAATACTTATTTACCTTTTGTGAAGAAAGGCTGGCCTTTTCTCAGGATAATCGGTAAACACTCCATCCGCTCCAATTTTATAAGACTGCTGAATGTCCTCGGATGTATTGACGGTAAAAAGGTGGACCGCCAACCCATGACGATGGGCTTTTTTAATATATCCTTCATTCACCCTCCCAAAATTGGCTCCGATTCCTGACGCATATTTTTTCAGTGACCTTAGCTCCTGGTCTTTCAATCTTGCTTTATCAGAATATCTGTAAAGCTGGATCAGGGGAATGCCCGGTTCCAGCTTGTGAATATTCCTCAGGCTTTCGCTGTGAAAAGATTGAATGATGATTTTCGATTCAGAGTGAACCAGCGAATGCTTCCTCAGCAGTTTGATTAATTTCGCTTCTATTCCAGGTGATTTGGTTTCGATGTAGTAATTTGCACCAGTCCCATATCGTTGAAAGATTTCCTCGAGTGTTGGGATCTCCACATTTTCATAGGCAGTGTCGGCGAGTTGCGGATACTGTTCAATGAACCACGAACCAGCCTCCAAAGCCTTGATTTTATCCAGAGTATGCGTTTTTGCCAGACCCGAGCCATTCGTCGTCCGGTCTACCTCCGCATCATGCAGGGCAATCAACTCACCGTCTTTTGTCATCTGCAGGTCAATTTCAAGATAATCGGCACCAGACTGTATCGCCAGATCATACGCAGGCAATGTATGTTCCGGCGCATAGGCCGATGCTCCTCTATGAGCGATGATTATAAAATCCTCCGTCAAAACAAAAGCAGGCCCAGCCTTGCGATCCTCGCAACCGGCACTTGCCAGCAACATAAAGCAGAAGATAAATAGCCATATATTTTTCATGATTCCCTCACCTTTATGTGAAATGTAATTTCCTAACATACTAGCAAAATCAAAAACATATACTCTCAATATATATATATTGCAAACTTTACAAGTTAATACTTTGTGACGGAGACCAGGAGACCACATCTACTGCCTGAATGGATAGGCATTATTTGTGGTCTCTTTTTTCAGGAAAAGGATTTATAGAGAAAGGGTGGCGAGCATGAAAAAAGTAGAATTGGTTGGTGTTTCGAAATCATATGATAAAAAAACAGAAGTCATTTCAGATATTACAGTCACGATCGAGCCCGGAGAGTTCTTCGTCCTCGTCGGTCCTTCAGGCTGCGGGAAAAGTACGATGCTGCGGATGATCGCCGGCCTGGAGGAAATCACGGGCGGGACTTTGAAAATCGGCGATGTGGAGGCGAACTGGCTGCCGCCAAGCAAAAGGGATATCTCGATGGTTTTCCAGAACTATGCTCTATATCCCCATTTAACGGTTGAAGAGAACATCATTTTCGGTCTCCATGTAAAAAAAGTCCCGAAGACCGAGCGGAAAAAACGTTGTGAGGATGTCGCGGAAATGCTCGGATTGACACCATACTTGAAAAGAAAGCCCCGTGAGCTGTCCGGCGGCCAGAGACAGCGGGTTGCCCTGGCGCGTGCGATTGTCAACCAGGCTCCGATTTGCCTGATGGATGAGCCGTTATCCAATCTCGACGCGAAGCTGCGCGCGCATATGCGGTCGGAAATCCGGCAGATCCAGAGACGGCTAGGCATTACGATGATTTATGTCACCCATGACCAGATCGAGGCGATGACAATGGGGGACAGGATCATGATTCTCCATGACGGAAAAATCCAGCAGATAGGCAAACCGATTGATATCTACAATAATCCGGCCAATCCTTTTGTTGCGACATTCATTGGCTCCCCGCCAATGAATATTGGCGAAGGGAAGGTCAATCAAGAAAAGAACGAGGTTGTGTTCAGTGATGAGGCGAAGCTAGCCATCCCAGTAGAGGACCGTCAGCTTTTAAAAACAGACCGTATCATTGTCGGCATCCGTCCTGAGCATCTGAAGGCAGCGACGAAGGAGACGAAGGCGGAGGAGATAAGGTCTATGTAAAAACGACCAATGTCGAGGTGCTCGGCAATGAAACGATCTTCTCCTTCGATATGGGCGGCAGGGAATGGATGGCGAAATGGACTGGCCAGTGGCGGATCGACGTCGGTGATGTGGTTCCAGTTGTCATCAATTATGACTCCGTCTGTCTGTTTGACAGCGAGACGGAAAAAATCATCAAAACTCCTACGGACATCGAGAACCAAGTGTTTGATAAAGAGGTGTTCCTATGAAAGCAGACGCTCCTCCGAAACTAAATTTTTGGAGAAAATCGCTCAATGCCCGCAGCGCGCTTTTGTACCTGTTTCCGTCGATCCTTCTGTTTGCGGTGTTCATTTTTTACCCAATGTTCCGGACGATTTACCTCAGCTTCTTCCTGACCGACCAGCAGGGTGCGGCTGCATTGTTTGTCGGCTTTGAAAATTACGCCTACCTTTTCGAGTCAAAGGAATTCCGTAACAGTATCAAGGCGACGGTGCTGTTTGTCCTGTATACCGTTCCAACAGGGGTGATCATCGCGCTGTTTCTGGCGCTGATCGCCAATGAAAAACTGAAAGGAATCGGCTTCTTCCGGACGGTCTATTCCTCGACAATGGGCATTTCGGTCGCTGCTTCCTCTGTTGTCTGGCTGTTCCTGTTTCACCCTAGCATTGGCATGTTCAACCGGCTGCTGAATGTCATGAACCTGCCAGGCGTGCAATGGCTGCTTGATCCGGATTGGGCGCTCGTGTCGATTTCGATTTCGACAATCTGGATGAATATCGGTTTCTCGTTCCTCATCCTGCTCGGCGGGCTGCAGAACATCGATGAATATTTATATGAAAGCGCGAAGATTGATGGTGCCGGCTACTGGTATCAGCTTCGCAGGATCACGATTCCGATGCTGTCGCCGACATTATTTTTCATCATCACGATTTCCTTGATCAATGCTTTCCAGACATTCGGGCAGGTGGACATTTTAACGAAGGGCGGTCCTTCCCAGGCAACCAATCTGATTGTTTACTCCATTTACCGGGAGGCATTCGTCAACTACCAGTTCGGCACGGCAAGCGCCCAGGCAGTCTTTTTGTTCATCTGCATTCTGATCGTGACGATCCTGCAATTTAAGCTCGGAGAAAAGAAGGTGCACTATCAATGATGATGTCGACACCGAAAAAAATCCTGTTTTATATTTTGCTGATAATCTCGGCCTTTCTGGTCTTTTTCCCGGTGCTGTATGCCTTCATGATCAGCTTCATGTCTGGCGGGGAAATCCTCCAGGGCAAGTTTTTTCCTGAATCGATCCATTTTGATAACTATGTAAAAGTGTTCGAACGGCTGCCGTTGATGAATTACCTGATCAATAGCTTCATAGTGTCGTTCGGCGTCATGCTCGGCCAGCTGATTGTCTGCAGTCTGGCGGCATATGCCTTTGTTTTCATTCCTTTTAAGGGTAGGGATTTCATCTTCTTCCTGTTTATCTCGACGATGATGATTCCTTGGGAAGCAACGATGATCCCTAACTTTTTTACCATCCAAAAGCTTGACTGGATGAACACATATCAAGGATTGACCGTGCCATTTTTCGCATTGGCATTCGGAACCTTCCTGCTGCGGCAGCACTTCAAGACGATTCCAAAGGAACTGCATGAAGCAGCGGAAGTCGCAGGACTCGGGAAGTTTGCTTTCTTTTGGAGGGTAATTCTTCCGGTCTCAAAAACAAGCCTTGTCACGCTCGGAGCCTACGGGTTCCTGACGACATGGAATATGTATTTATGGCCATTGCTCGTGACAAGCACGGACCAGGTAAGGACAGTGCAGATTGGCTTGAAGCAGCTGCAATCCCAGGAGGTCGCGACCGAATGGGGCGTCGTCATGGCGGGAGTGATCGTGGTCATCATCCCGACGCTGCTACTGCTTTTTGCAGGTCAGAAGCAGCTTCAAAAAGGCCTGACCCAGGGAGCGCTCAAGTAGTTCATTAATCGGTTTCAACTTCTGGTATCCAGAAGCATTTAAATAAAAGGGGTGTTCAGCAAGATGGTGAAAAAGTTCAGATGGTTCCTCGTGATTAGTGCGATTTTCAGCCTGTTGGTCATGTCGGCATGCTCGAATGATGCAAGCAAGGGAGATGACAAAGACAAGGAGAAGGATGGCGGCACGAAGCCTGGCGAGAAAACAGAAATATCGTTCTGGCATGCGATGTCGGGACCGGGCCAGGAAGCGCTTGATGGCATTGTCGCTGATTTTAACAATTCACAGGATCAAGTGGTTGTGCACGCGGAGTTCCAGGGTACTTACGAAGAAGCGCTGACAAAGCTTCGCAGTGTTGGCGGCACTGATAATGCGCCGGCCATCATGCAGGTATTCGAAGTAGGGACAAAGTACATGATTGAAAGTGGCTTCATCGAGCCGATGCAGACATTCATTGACAAGGACAATTATGATTTGTCTCAGCTTGAGGAAAATATTCTTAACTACTATAAGGTTGATGGCAAGCTGTATTCAATGCCTTTCAACTCCTCAACTCCAGTGATGATTTATAACAAGGATGCATTTAAGGAAGCGGGACTTGATCCGGAAAGCCCGCCGCAAACATTCAGCGAAGTGAAAGCGGCTGCGGAAAAGCTGACAAAGAAGAATGAGCGCTTTGGCTTCTCGATGCTGACATATGGCTGGTTCTTTGAACAGCTTGTTGCCACACAGGGTGGGTTGTATGTCGACAATGATAATGGCCGTTCTGATGACGCGACAAAAGCTGTGTTTAATGGAGAAGAAGGATTGCGCGTTTTCAAGTTCCTCGATGACATGAACAAAGCTGGAACCTTCGGCAATTACGGAACAAACTGGGATGATATCCGCGCAGCCTTCCAGACAGGCAAAGTCGCAATGTACATGGATTCATCCGCAGGTGTTGCGGGCGCAATCAATAACTCTTCATTTGATGTAGGAGTTGCCTATATCCCTTATCCGGATGAAGTCGAAAGACAGGGCGTCGCCATTGGCGGAGCATCATTATGGATGAGCAAAGGCATTGGCGACGATAAGCAGCAGGCAGCATGGGAATTCATGAAATTCCTCGCCTCTCCGGAAAGCCAGGCAAAATGGCATATCGGCACAGGCTACTTCGCCATCAATCCGGCAGCATATGAGGAAGACATCGTGAAGAAAGAGTGGGAAAAGTACCCGCAATTCAAGGTAACGGTAGACCAACTGCAGGATACAAAACCATCCTTCGCGACCCAGGGTGCATTGATCTCCGTCTTCCCAGAATCACGCCAGCAAGTCGTAACCGCACTTGAAAACATGTACCAGGGAACACCGCCACAAGAAGCACTAGACCAGGCAGCAGAAGGAACAGACAGGGCCATTGAGATCGCCAATAAAACAAAGAAAAAATAGCTTTACCACACTAACGCGCCGGGGGTCTGACCCCCGGCGCGTTAGTGTGTTTGTATGGTAAAGGGCATAAAAAAACCCCCGTCTTTTACCAGAAGAAGGGGGAAGCCCAAAATGGCTATTCAACCAAAGTCTACTATAACTTACGTTTACCTATTTAGTTTTATAAGGGTAATAGCAATAGTATTTATTATGGTAAAATAAAACATTATGGCAAGCGGATACCTATATGACTATGTATTGTAAATCTTTTACCAGTTTTATTAATTGAAATAAATGATATTACAATAACTTTTTTATTTAACTGGATACTAATTAATTGCCTTCTTTATTTATTTAGGTTGAACATTGACTTATTTAAAAATAGTAATCACTTTTTAGATGCAACTTCCTTTTGATTTATATCGGTGAATCATTTAACAAACTTCCTGTTTATCTACAAACATTGGTCAATACCTATCCTGGATAAGAGTAGATGGCAAGGTTAATGTGATGATAGTAATTAAGTAGCTAAGCCTTATGTTCAACTTAGTAAAAGCTTGTATTAAATCCATAAATTACTTGTATTTCTAAAACTTTTAATTTGCTAAAATATGTTCAGCAAGTTAATAACCAGTAAAATTCACGTTTTTATCCATTTATATTTCCAGGAGGAATTACATTGTCAAATCACTCTTTTAAGAAATTCCTGGCAGCTGGAACTTCGGCTGCTGTCGTTGTAGCTGCAGTAACACCGGCTGCATTTGCACACGAAAGTCACAAATTCTCAGATGTAACAAAAAACTATGAAGAGGCTGTTACATTCCTTCATGACTGGGAAATTGTCAACGGAAAAACAGAGACGACTTTCGGTACAAACCTTAACTTAACACGTGGTGATGCAGCAGTTATCATGGCCAATGCATTGGGACTAGATACAGAAAATGCACCATCTGCTGGTTTTAAAGATTTGAATTCTCGTATTGCTGGGTCAGTTAATGCCCTTGCTGAATATGGCATTATTTCAGGTGTTACTAAAGAAAAATTTGCGCCAAATGATCCACTAACTCGTGGCGCTATGGCTAAAATACTGGTACTTAGCTTTGAACTTGATGAGTTTGCTGTCGACACACCATTTATAGATGCAGTTGGAGTTTTTGGCCCTTATATTGAAGCGTTATATGGTACCGAAATCACTTATGGTAAAACAGAAACTACTTTTGGTACAAACATGAATATTACTCGCGGAGATTTTGCCAACCTTCTATATAGAACATTTACATTCTTAGAAGATACAATTTACATTCCATATGCTCAGACTGCTGAATTAGTAGATTCAGATACAATTACTGTAACCCTTGAAGAAGCTGCCCCAGCGGAATACAGTGCCGAGGAAGTTGCCGCAGGTCTATGGATTATAGCAGAATTTGCAGATGGATCTGCAACCATCCCAGCAATAAATAACGCAGTTATTTCTGATGACCTTACAGTACTGACTTTTGATATTACTCCAGACCTTGCTGGCAAAGAAGGCCTGCTGTATATCGATGAACTCGAAATCGAATTTAACTTCACTGCAGGAACAACAAACGCATCAGCATTGAACTTTGATGCCGCTTCAACAGTAGGCAGTGAACAAATCAATCCAGTAAAAATCACGACCGCATCATCAAATCAACAATAAACAGTAACGCGTTAAAGCACCGGGGGTCAGACCCCCGGTGCTTTAACGTATTATTGCGCATGCAAGACCGCGGATTCTTCAAATTCTTCAATTCCTATCCCCCCCACACGATGTCCTTTTCCATTATGAGTTTTAACATATTGGTCTCTTTGCTTCTCTATTCTAATTAAGTTTTCACAAAAAATAAACAGCTAGGTTAGTTGGTAATTTAAGGTTATTTACATCCTAATAAACTGGTAAAAACCAGGCTTAATATGTAAAAATACCTAGTAATATCCTTTATTCACCATTCGACAAAATTTGTTGTATATGGTAAAAATATTTTGGTAGAAACAGATAATGGAAGAATGAAAAATAGGGGGAACAGAGTTGAAATTAGCTAAGAAGGTTGTTGTCGGTGTCATCGCGAGCTTCCTTGTTTTTCAGTCAATTGGTATGCAATCTGGCTCAGCGGCTACGGTTGAACAGTATCCAGTGTCTTCTGGCGTAAAATACAAGGAAAATAGAGAAGTTATCAATGGATATGACCAATCTATTAAAGTGCTGGAGGTAAATCTTCAGGATCAGTATACGAAGTTGGATCTGTCAGTACCAAAAATCGGAACCATTTCAGGTACCACTGCTCAAGCAAAATACGTCCACAGAGATGGAAACAGAGTGGTAGGGGCTGTGAATGGCTCATTTTTTGATACAAAAACCAGGCTTCCTATGTATCTAATCGCACAAAATGATATTCTCGTAAACTCTGGAATTGTTGCATCAGGCCGTGATCAATATGTGAATGAACCAATCGCCTTTGGAATAGATGCTTCAAAAAAAGCCCAGATTGATTACTTTGACTTGGATCTTGCGGCTGCTCACAATGGAACAACCATGGAGATTACTAGCATGAATAAGGTCAGGACAGAAAATAATTTAATTTTATATACTCCTGACTATATGGGTGGATATACGAACTCAAATCAATATGGCATGGAAGTTATTTTTACAGGTGCTTCAAAAAATAAAGATTTAAAATTTGGTGATAAAATCACTGGAACGGTTAGTGCAATACGTCCATACAACACCAATACCAATACTCAGATTCCCGCAGATGGTTTCGTATTATCTGCTCATGGAACTGAGAACCTTCAGTTCGTAAAACAAATGAAAATTGGAGACCAAGTAGAGGTTTCTATTAATATTGATGATAAATGGAAGGGTGCCCAGTACATCCTTGCCAGTGGCCCTAGACTTGTGGATAACGGGAATGTTTCTTTAAGTATTGACCCAAAAAGTCAGCGCGCACTTGAACGTGCACCAAGAACAGCAATCGCTGTGGACCGTACCTTGACTAAGGTTTTCATGGTTACAGTAGATGGCAGGGCAGAAGGCTACAGTAAGGGCATGAATTTGACCGAGTTTGCTCAATACCTTGTAAAACTAGGAGCCTATAAAGCTTTGAATCTTGATGGCGGCGGATCGACAACCATGCTGGCCCGTAAGTATGGAAATGACATGGCTTCGCTAATTAATAAGCCATCTGATGGATGGGAAAGGGCTGTCCATACTTCCTTACAAGCCATCAGCACAGCCCCAACAGGCACTGCTAGTATGTTTGATGTAGGCCTTTCCAGCTCATCAGTAACAGTAGGGGATTCGATTACTGTCTCTCTGAAGTACGTACTGGATCAATTTTATAACCCTCTTACAAAAGATTCTTCAAAATTAAAGCTATCCAGCACTTTAGGAACTTTTGAGGGCACAACTTTAAAAACAAAAACACCAGGTGAGGGAGTGATTGTTGCTAGTTATGGAAACCTCACAAAGGAAATTCCAATAAAAGTAACGATCGAAGAATCTCCTTTCTCTGATGTCCCTAGTACAAGCAAATACTACCCGCAGATTAAGTACTTGTTTGATCGAGATATCATTGCGGGTTACCCAGATGGAACATACAGGCCAGCGACTACATTAAAACGCCTGGACGCAGCATTGCTGCTAGTACGAGCATTAAAGCTGGATACTACAAACGTTAGAGATGTAGACTTCTTGGATGTCCCTAAAGAATATCGCTTTTATAAGGAAATCGCTGCGATCACAAATGCAGGCATTATCAATGGTAAAGAAGGCGGGACCCTATTCGACCCTAACTCGCCTTTGACAAGAGCGGAGATGGCTGCCATCCTCCAAAGGGCATTTAAGTTGCAAGCATCAGGAGAAATGCCTTTCACGGATGTCCCAGAAGCAAGCTTTGCATACAACGCTATCTTAAGCTTGTACGCAAACGACATTACAAAAGGATATGGAACCGAGTACAGACCAAACGGAAGTGTCGACCGAGTCCAATATGCACTGTTCCTGTACAGAGCAGTTACAAAGCAACAATAATAATATAGTAGAAATAGGCCAGTCCCCGGCATGTATTTATACCCCGGGGACTGGCCTATTTACATCACCCCTTTAAAGTGCTGGGGGTCTGACCCCCAGTGCTTTAAAGGGGTGATGTGTTCGGGGTGTTCTTTGTTTATATGACATTGTTCGCTAATTTATGTATAATTGTGCAGTAAATCTTTTTAATGAGGGTGCGTTTACTGTGTTATTTAATTCGTATGAATTTATATTTTATTTTCTGCCTTCTGTTTTTGTTATTTATTTTGTTCTTCAGTATGCGGGTCTTTCGCGGCTGGCGAAGATTTCGCTTGTTGTGGCATCCTTATTTTTCTACAGCTGGTGGAATGTGAGTTACCTTCCATTGATTTTGACATCTGTTGTGGTCAACTACGCGGTCGGTACTTATCTCGGAAGAACTAACAAACCGGGAACACGTAAAACCGTCCTTACAATAGGCATCGTCTTTAATGTCCTATTATTGGGCTATTATAAATACACTGATTTCTTCATTGCTACAGTAAATACTGTACTAAAAGAAAGCTTTCCTTTGCTTCATCTAGCGCTGCCGCTGGCGATCAGCTTTTTCACCTTCCAGCAAATCGCTTACCTCGTCGACAGCTATCGCTATGAAACGAAGGGGTATCGGTTCGATGAGTATATGCTTTTTGTCGTGTTCTTCCCGCAGCTTATTGCCGGTCCGATCGTCCATCACAAAGAAGTGATGTCCCAATTCCATAACGAGAACTCGCGGATCAATGCTAAGAACATTTCGCTCGGCCTATATATCTTCGGCATCGGCCTGTTCAAAAAAGTGATGATCGCCGATACCTTTGCGATATGGGCAAACGATGGATATAAAAACGCCTTCGACCTGAACATTGTCGAAGCCTGGATCGCTTCACTGTCCTACACATTCCAGCTTTACTTCGACTTCAGCGGGTATGCGGACATGGCGGTGGGGGCAGCACTCTTATTCAACATCATGCTGCCGATCAACTTTAACTCTCCATACAAGGCGCTGAACATTCAGGACTTCTGGCGCCGCTGGCATATTACGCTGAGCCGTTTCCTGACGGCTTATATATACATCCCGCTTGGCGGCAGCAGAATAAGCCCGTCGCGGACATACATCAATATCATGATCATCTTCATGGTCAGCGGCTTCTGGCATGGCGCTGGCTGGACGTTCGTTTTCTGGGGATTCCTGCACGGAGTAGCTTCCGTCATCTATAGGTGGTGGAACCGTCGCGGTTACTCAATGCCTAAGCTGCTCGCGTGGTTTATCACATTCCAATTTGTGAATGCCGCATGGGTGTTCTTCCGTGCAGAGAGCTTCGCACAGGCGATCGCGATTCTGAAAGCGATGTTCGGCATGGGTAAAATCGAACTGCCAACAAGGGTGGCAAATGTCCTGGGACCAATCTTTAATATCAACCTTTTACCAGAAGGTGAGATGCTTTATACCACCCCGAGCGTACTGTTAATCATCATCGGTATGCTTGTCGTGACCTTAAGAAAGAATTCTTTTGAAATGCTAGAACGATTCAAGCCTAACAACATCAACATGGTATTCATCGTGCTCATTTCAATCGTATCGATTTTACAGCTTGGAAAAGTTTCCGAGTTCCTGTACTTCAATTTCTAAAATGATAGAAGGTGAGCAGCAAGTGGAGCGTAATTATAAGAAGTTCGTTCTTAAACTCATAGCCGTTTTCGGAGCAGTGCTCTTGCTCATTGCTGGAATCGTTTATGTGACAGATCCTTATGTTTACTATCATAAGGATGGAGTTTATAAACGTACTTTCACAAAAAACTTCAATATGCGCTACCAGATTCCAGGGATGATCAGGAATTTGGAATACGAAACTCTATTCGTTGGCACGTCGATGGGCCACAATTTTAAAGAAGAGAAGATAAACGAACTGTTTCAGACAAGCTCATTTAATGCAACCATCTCGGGTTCATCTGCAAGAGAGCAGAGGAAAGCCATGGAGCTGGCGATGAAATCCCAAGATGTGAAGCATGTTTTTTGGGAAATCAATTATGATTCCCTGGCAGGGGAGGCGGACCGTGTCGACGCGACTTTCCCAAAATTTCTATACGACCGGAACATCATCAATGATATTCCATATCTTTTAAGCTATGAAGCATTTAAAAAAATTGATCATCAATGGGAAAATCAACACCTGGTAAAATCCAATGTGGATCCTTACAGTTTTTATAAATTTGGCGAGAATAAAAAGCCATTAACGGTGGAAATGATGAAAAAGGAACTGGAAGGCCAGAGCGCACCGCCAGCTGAAGCTCATACACTGGAATCTTACATGGAAAGCTTTAAGGTAAACATGCTTCCGATGATTAAAAAATATCCTGATACCAAATTCACCTTCATGTACACGCCATATCCAATTACAAGGCATATGATCATTCAGGAGGATAAGCCTGGCATAAACGAAGCCCGGTTAGAGGCGAAGCTAAAAATCTATGAGGAGCTTCAGAAATTTAATAATGCAGTCGTCTATGATTTTCAGGATGATGCTGATATTACTTTTAACGTTGGGAATTATATCGACCGGTCCCATTACTTTCCTTATATAAATGATCTTCTGCTGGAAAAGATGGCCGCTACCAAGCCAATTCAATCAATGGAAGAATATGAAAAGAAGGTAGAAAATCTGTCATCACAGCTTGAAAATTTCTCTTATGACCAATTAAAAGAAAAACCGCTTCATGTGAGCAATAAATAGAACTCAATGCTTTCAAACTTAGAACATAAACGGTTCATAAAAGGCTGCCGCCATAGCAGCCTTTTTTTCATTTGCTGCTTGCACAACCCCACCCGGGCCCTTATGGGTCTCTGCTTCTCCAATAAAATGAAAAAAATTGAAAAAATTTCAAAAAATAAGGGAACTTTTTCCTGTCCCAATACGTCTATATAAAAGGACAATCTGTAAACAATTCTTTTCAAATTTCACCCAAAGCTTGTCACATTGTGTTGGTAATTTTTTGAATTTACAGGTTGTTTAAATCTATTGGACAGGTTACTATTAAACTGGATAACTATTCCAATGAAATGAAAGGGCAGGAGGAGTAAAATGAAGAATTTGAAAAAAGGTCTTGCTACTTTTGGGGTAAGTGCTAGCTTAATCGCTAGTTCAACGCTTGTTCCAACAGGTGCAGCCTTTTCGCAAACCGATGCAAGCAGTCATGTGGGGATCTCAGCTGTTTCCGTGAACCATCCTTTGCTTCAGAAGAAATTGGATGAGCAAAAATCGCCTTTTAGTGAAGACACTTTGGTGGTTAAATACCAAAAACCTTTATCTGCAACTGAACACCAGCGCTTAGGCGGCACATTAGTCCGTCAAGTTTCAGGATTGAATTATGCAATAGTCAAGGTAAAAGACAAGAAGAATCTACATAAGGTCATTGGTAATTACCAAAAGGCAGGAAAGGTCACTTCTGTCAGTCCTTCTGTTCTTTATAGACAGTTAGGAATCAAAGACCCTAAGGTGGGCGAGCAGTACCATCAGGCAATGCTGCAATTAGAAAAAGCGCAAAAGCTTGCTGGCAAAAATAAAGTGAAAGTAGCCGTTATTGATACTGGTATTGATCGAAATCACCCTGATTTAAAAGGAAAAATCCTATCAAGTGTGAACACGGTTAATCCGATCAGCCCTGGTGTGGCTGATTCCCATGGTACACACGTATCCGGAATCATCGCTGCCAAGAAGGATAACGGAATTGGCGGACATGGTGTAAACCCTGATGCTGACATTCTTTCCATCGATGTTTTCGACCGGGGATGGGGCGCAAGTGACTACGCCATCGCCGAAGGAATCCTTGAAGCAGTCAAAGGCGGCGCGAAGGTTATTAATATGAGCCTTGGCGGTCCGATGCCATCTCCTGTCATCGAGGAAGCAGTTAAATACGCACTTGAGAAAAACGTTGTTGTAGTTGCAGCGGCAGGAAACTCAGCTGATGATTGGAAAAACTACCCTGCTGGTTATGAAGGGGTTATCAGCGTTGGTTCTGTAAATAAAGATAAGAAGCTATCATACTACTCTTCATTTGGTCCTTCTGTTGACATTGTCGCGCCAGGTGAAGAAGTGTACAGCACAATCTATGAACCTGAAAAGCTATCAAGCTTCAGGAAAATGAGCGGTACATCCATGGCTTCCCCAGTGGTTGCCGGAGCAGCTTCACTTCTTTTATCAAAGTATCCTTATCTAACACCTGCGCAGGTAGAATACATTCTTGAACACAGTGCAGATGACTTGGGTGAAAAGGGATTTGATGTGAAGTTTGGTAATGGTTTACTCAATCCTGTTAAAGCTTTAGAGTTTGATATCAAAAAAGTACCTTCCTTTGTTAAGAGAGAACAAACCGATCAACAAATCTTGAGAAACAGCAAAATGATTGCGGTAACTAAACCGGTTGAAATCAATGAAGCTCTTACAAAACCTTTTGAAGAAAAATGGGTTAAATTCAGTGTGAAAAAGGGAGATAACATCCAGGCAATCCTGGAAGGGACTCCTGTTAATGATTACAAGATGATGATCCGCTTTATTGCCGGCGGTGAAACCCTGCTGTCAGAAGATGTGAATAAGGTTGGAGAAGGCAAAGCAGAGGCTAAGCTTGTCGAGGCGCCAGCTAATGGTATGCTTCTCATCGGCGTAAAAGATGTGAACGGCAATTACGACGATTCATCTGTCAAGCTTTCGCAATATTCGTTGGTGATTGACCGTAAGGCAGCAGCTCCTGAGGATGAGTCGAGCCTTGAAAACCCAATTGCGATTGAATCGATCCCTTATGATGGCAGTGAATCCCCGCTTACTTTTACAGGGAATGAAGGGGATGATGATTACTTTACTTTCTCAGTTGCAGAAAGACAGGTAGTCAAGCTGGATGTTAGTGCAGTACCTGGCGTTAATTCCGCAATCAGCGTTTATCCGCTGGAAATGCTGATGCCAATGCCTGGTGAGGAGATGCCTGGCGAAGAGGATCCGGACCAAGGTAAATATAGTGCAGCACATGAAGGCCATGAGGAAGAAATCGATCCATGGCACTACTCTAACTTTGGCGGCATCAGCGAGGGTGAAACCCTGACATTCCAGGCAGAACCTGGTATGGCATATGCTGTGAAAGTGTCAAATAAGCCAAGCAACTACTATGGCATGTACGAGTATTACTATGGCTTTGATATGTTCATGGAATCAAGTGATCCAGAAAGCTCAATGGTTCCATACACATTCAACATTTCTGGTAAAGTAATGCCAGCAGATGAAGACAATCTTCCGTACCCAGAAGAAATGTATTATCCTGAAGAGCCAATTGAAGAAGGTGAAGCAGAGGGTACAATTGAAAGCCAGAGAAACCTGTTTAAACAAGCAGCAGCTGTACAGAAAGAAGGCTCTGTAAAAGTTGCGCATGACGATGGGGAACAGGAATTCATTAACATGATTCTTGAAAATGCACGTGAATATAAAACAGATGGTAAGGGCAAAGGATATTTATCTTCGTTCGAAGATGAAGACTTCTTCAAAATGACACCAAAAGAAACTGGTGTATATGAATTCAATTTTGATGAGCAGGGCAATATTCCGTGGTTCGAAATCTACAAAATTGAAGTTGAAGAAATGGAAGACGGACAAGAAGTTACATGGCTGAACTATGTCGGCACAAATATGGCATGGGATATGATGGGAGAAACCCTAAATCCGAAGGTATACACTGGCCTTGAAAAAGGTGAACAGTATCTAATTCGCATCGGTAACGATTATATGAGAAACCAAATCAGTTTTGATGAGTATTCCTTCACTTCCAAGCTATTAACAACTGCTGCAGAAGACAAGTATGAGGATAACGACAAGCTTGAGGATGTCAAAAATATTCCTGGTTCAGTAGTAGTCGGCAACTTCGGCATGCCGAATGACCAGGATGTATTCTACCTTGAATCAAAAGCAGACCAGGTTTACGGGGTAACCCTTGAGAATGGAAAGCTCACTAAAGATCTGAAGAACCTTCCAAAAGAAATCGTAAGCCCATTCTACGGTTTCATACAGGTTGTTGAGGATAAGAACAAGAACCGCAAGCTGGATGAAGAAGAATATAGCCTGGTTCAATATATTGAAAAAGGTGTAGTGAACGGCTATACATTCGGTTCGTTCAAAGCCAAGAAGGATAGCAACTATATCATTGTCGCTGCCGGATGGCCGGATAGCAGCACGCCTTTAACGCTCATGCCTTACAAGCTTACTGTTGCTGCAGTAAATGCTAAGGATGAAGATGCAGGCAATAAAGTAACAAACAATATCGCGTCAAAGCCAATCGAAATGAAGCGCATGACAGCTGATATGTGGGAATCAACAGGCCACTTCAACTCTGGGCATGCTTTTGGAGATGAAGATTGGTACACATTCACAGTAGGCCGTACGGTATCAGGAGTCATCAAGCTTGAGACTTCATTCGAATCCGATGGTAAAATCGAGCTGTACCAAAACGGAAAGCTGATCCATTCAGCAGATTACTATGCTGAAGGAGACGCTGAAGTTATGCCGGTTACGTTGAAGAGGGGCACTTACCAGGTGAAGATCACTGATTTCCATGGTGGTTCGACCCTTCAGCCGTACAAGCTGAAAGTCTATGTGAAATAATACTAGAAGAGAGCAATGGGTTACTAATTCATTGCTCTCTTTTCATATGAGTCGAAATGTCTATATTGCTTAAAATTTCAGAAAAATGTTATAGATATAATCCCATAAAACTCTGCTTAAATATGACAATATTTCTTATTTTATCCTTGTATAAAGATGCCAACGTGGTAAAATAGGAGTGTAGCACAATTCCTGTTTTGTAATTTCAAATATGTGCGATGGTTGGGTTCTGGCCGATGAAGAGTACCTGTTCTAGTAACAGGTACTCTTCATATTTTATTTAAGAGCAGGCAAATCACTCCAGTTAAAAACCGGGTCTCAAATGAGAACCCGGTTTTTTGTGCTAGTTTTTCTCTGGAATGGTTACCTTCCATTTAGAAAGATCAGGTTGTTCAATTAACACCAATTCTTTTGGGAAAATAAATGTCCATGGTTTGCTTGTATTTGCTTTTATTTCAAAGTTATCGAGGGTGAATCCGCCCTTTGCAACCACGGCCCCTGATGCATCCTCAACCAGCAACGGCAACTGATGAATCTGAATGTTCTTCGTATTTCCATTCCGGATCAATACTGTGACACTTAATCCGCCGTTTTCATTTTCTTTTGCCTGCAGTCCAAGGAAATTCACTTCGCCTTGCTTTAAGGCAGGCAGGCCTTCAACCATTTTTTCAAGCTTGTCCTTTTCTTCTTGAGGAATCGCTTTTTCCCATGTTTCATGCAAATCAAGACGATGAGTTGCATGTTTTTTGAGTTCAAAGGCAAGCTTCCATCCTTGTGATGGAATTTTCTCAGACAATAAATCGCTCTTATCAAAAACAAAGTGCCAAGGACGGCTTGATTTTGCCGGAATTTCACCGAGATCAGCAAGGTTGAATACCTTACGTGCCAATTGCTCTCCGTTTGGCCCGATCAATAAAAGCGAGGTTTCCGAAAGACGGATTCCTTTTGCGAGACTGTTGCGCACAAAAGCGGACACAATCAGTTTGTTTTCCTCAGGCCGAAGTTCGATGCCTGCGAGTGAGATCTGGTTTGGCTTCAACGGGGGAAGCTCATTGTTTAAGAAACGCAGCACATACTGTGACTCCTGTGGAATATTAAGAGATGGAGGAAGGGAGAGTTCAGTATAAACCTCCTGTTCCTCAACAGTGCCTTCCTCGTCAATCAGCTCTTTCGATGAAATAACAGAATCATCACCCTGTTTTTCAATTTCGTCTTTTTTATTTCTTTTAAAAAATGAAAACATATGCCTCTTATCCTTCCTATTCCTGTAATTCGGATAATTTTCTCAGCTCAGCAAACTGGATGCTGATTTCCTTTGAGATCTTATAATAGGCCATTTCAAATAGTTCCAGACCTTCACGCTGGTAAATGCGCATAGGATCCTCCTGCTGGTAGTGGCGCATCCCAATACCTTCCTTCAGCCTATTCATATTTTCAAGGTGACGGATCCAGTTCCTGTCGATAATGAAGATAATAGCACCTTTCAGCGCACCCTGGAGCTTAGGGTTATCATTTGAAGGTTCTACCATCGTTTTATATTCTTCCACGATCTTGGCTACCATTTTTTCAATTGCACGGCGGTCAAAATTTTCATCCGGGAATTCAAGTGAAGACGCTGGTAAAAACTGATTCAGCTCGGCTTTCAATTCACCAAGGTGCCAGTTTTCCGGAATTTCATCCTCCAGACAATATTTATCTAGCAAACTGTTAACAGCTCGGTCCAGAAGAGGCAAGATGATCGGAATCTGGTTCTGCTCTGTCAAAACACGGTTGCGCAAATGATAAATGACATTACGCTGCTCATTGATGACATCATCAAGCTTCAAATTATACTCACGCATTGAGAAGTTTGACCCTTCGCAAATACGCTGTGTACGATTAACGAACTCATGAATCTTTTTGTTCTGAATGATGCCTATTTCATCCGCTATAACGGTAGGCTTCAGTTTTTCCAGGTCATCCTGGGCAAAACGGCGGAACATATCATCTTCAATGGAAATGAAGAACTGGGATGAACCTGGGTCACCCTGTCGGCCAGATCGTCCCTTTAGCTGGTTATCCACTCGTCTGCTCTCATGTCTTTCGGTACCAATGACATGAAGTCCCCCTAAATCGGCAACGCCTTCGCCAAGAAGGATATCTGTACCTCTGCCAGCCATGTTTGTCGCAATCGTGATACGGCCACGCTGTCCTGCCTGGGAAATCAGCTGGACTTCCTGTTCAACAGTCTTGGCATTCAGTAACTGATACTCCATTTTTTCGTTATCAAGGTATTCTGCCACTTTTTCCGACTGGAGAATGGAGGTTGTTCCAATCAGGACTGGCTGGCCTTTCGCATGGCGCTCTTTTACCTCTTTTGTAACTGCCTTGTATTTCTGGTCCTTTGTTTCGAAAACAAGATCTTCCATGTCTTGCCGGATGACTGGTTTATTCGTAGGAATCTGGATGACATCCATTCCATATACATGGCGAAATTCGTTTTCTTCAGTTTTCGCAGTACCAGTCATACCAGATAAGATAGGATACATCCTGAAATAGTTCTGGATAGTAATGGAGGCCTGAGTTTTATTTTCATCAGTAACCTCGAGACCTTCTTTAGCTTCAAGCGCCTGATGAAGACCATCAGAAAGCGAACGTCCTTCCATGATCCTGCCAGTGAACATGTCAACCAGCATGATTTTGCCATCCTTAATGATATAGTCAACATCCAGTTCAAACATCACGTGAGCGCGAACAGCCTGTATCATATAGTGGTAAAGGGTTTGGTGCTCGAGTTCATAAAGGTTGTCGACACCGAAGGCTTTTTCGACTTTATCGATTCCGACATCCGTCAGGCTAGTTGCCTTAGTTTCTTCATCGAATGTGTAATCAACATCCTTCACAAATCGCTTGGCAAGCCTCGCGCCTATGTAATGTAAATCAGCACTGGATTTCATTTTACCAGCAATGATAAGAGGTGTCTTCGCTTCATCAATCAAGACGCTGTCAATTTCGTCTATGATTGCGTAGTGATATGGCCGCTGGACTCGCTGTGCTACACTGGCAACCATGTTATCACGAAGATAATCGAAGCCGAATTCCGTTCCGATCCCATAAGTGATGTCCGCTTTATAAGCAAATTGCTTTTCCTCGGGCTGCATCGCCGGAACATTCAAACCGACTGTCAGACCTAAGAATTCGTGAATTTTACCGATCTGGTTGCGGTCTCGTGTCGCAAGGTAATCATTGACGGTGATGACATGGACACCCTTGCCCTCAAGAGCCCTCAAATAGCTGGGCAAAGAAGCGACCAGTGTTTTTCCTTCTCCGGTAGGCATCTCAGCGATATTGCCTTCGTTTAGGACAAGCCCGCCAATTAATTGCACATCATAATGGCGCATCCCCAGCACACGCTTTGACGCTTCGCGGACGACCGCAAAAGCCTCGACCTTGATGTCGTCGACCGTTTTTCCATTTGCCAGCTGCTCCTTGAAGTAAACTGTTTTATTTTTAAGTTCATCATCAGTCAGCTTTTCTATATTTGATTCAAGTTGATTAATCTGTTCGACCAGATTTCTATATTTTTTTAGGCGCTTCTCATTCGAATCGCCAAATTTCTTCTTTAAAATCGACAGCATCCATTAACGCTCCCTTAATCATGTTTGAATATTTTATTTAGCTTTTTCACTTTGAGTAGTGTCCAGCTCCAGCGCCTAGCCCCTCGAGTCGCTTCGGTCCGCCCTATGAAGTCAAAGAACGACTTCATAGGGCGGCCCTCCAGCGCTTGTCGTGGCTGAACGAGGCGCTTCCGCTTTTTATAGTAGTATATCATTTATTTCCTTATAATAGTATGTTTTGCCAAGGTGACAAATTTTTCTATTATTCTCGGTAACTTATTCGTATTACACAACGTCTATATAAAAGATTGAGTTGAGTACCCACTAAATAATCAGGTTATTTACGAAAAGTATAGGGGGCTGGAATGCGTTTGCTTTAATGGGAAATTGGGAAATGTACTAGTAAAATGAAGATATTTGTCGATAGTTAGGAATATTAGTTGTTTCAGAGTTTACTAACTTATGCTATAATGCTTTTTGTGGTAATCTGAGCAATTGCTCATTTCGGCTTTAGACATGCACTGGAGACAGTTCTGACAACTGCATTGTGCACTGACAATTTATAACGGAAAAGTCATCAATTAGATGTTCAAAATAAACCCGCATTGGTTATGCTATTAATTAAGGAGGACCAACATGATTTATGTTACAATGTTCATTTGTTTTATCACCTCCATTTTGATCACGCCGCTGGTAAAAAGGTTTGCCATTAAAATCGGCGCGACAGATAAACCTAATCAAAGAAAAGTCCATCAAAAAATCATGCCTCGACTCGGGGGCTTAGCAATTTATATCAGCTTCATCGTCGGCTTGCTCGTACTCCAGCCAAGCAGTGCAACCCACTGGCCGCTGGTACTTGGCAGCTTAATCATTATTTTAACCGGAATTTTCGATGATATGTTCGAACTTTCCGCTAAAGTAAAACTTGCTGGCCAATTGGCAGCAGCCATTGTTGTGGTCGTTTGGGGCGATGTGCTCGTATCATTTATTAACCTGCCGTTTGGCGGAGTAATCGAATTCGGTTACTTGAGTATCCCGCTGACCATTTTGTGGATTGTCGGAATTACCAATGCCATCAACCTGATTGATGGTCTGGATGGCCTGGCTGCAGGCGTATCATCCATTGCATTGATCACAATCGCTTTTATGGCGTTGATTATGGGTAATTTCTATGTTGTTGCTATCGCTGCAGTATTGCTTGCAAGCACACTTGGTTTCCTGTTTTACAATTTCCATCCAGCAAAGATTTTCATGGGAGATACAGGAGCATTGTTCCTAGGCTATATCATAGCTGTCCTTTCCCTGTTGGGATTCAAAAATGTCACAGTCATTTCATTGATTGTTCCTATTATTATCCTCGGTGTACCCATATCTGATACATTTTTTGCGATCATCAGAAGGGTAGTGAATAAAAAGCCGTTATCGGCACCGGATAAATCACACTTGCATCATTGCTTATTGAGACTTGGGTATTCGCATCGCCAGACTGTAATCTTGATTTACGCTCTTGCAGCCTTTTTCGGATTAACAGCTGTGATTTTCTCCCAGGCAAAGGTATGGGGTTCATTCCTTGTAATCGCTGGCCTGCTGCTGCTTATTGAAGTGTTAGCGGAAAGCATCGGCCTGATGGGTAAGAACCATCGTCCATTATTAAAATTTGTTCGTCGTTACTCGACAGCAAAAGATCGATCATAATGAAGTAAGCCGTTCCTGAATTGGAACGGCTTTTTTGTTGGGAAAAATGGATTGTTTAGGAATATGCCCAAAAAACATGTTTACTCTTAGTGCTGTTGGATATATAAAAAACAAGGTGTGATTTAGTGTCCTTTTGCAATAAATGATGAAGGGCACTACATAAAACCATAATGTTTTCTACAAAATAAAAAGGACAGCTGTATGCTGTCCAGTAAATGTTATTCTTCGTCTTCTTTTTCGGCAAGTTTGTGCGTATCTTCTTGCCCTGAGACCATCAGGTGGGTTTTGAGGTCAAGCATCGTTTGCTGCAATGCTTCTTCGTCAAGCTGGTAGTAATATACGCCGTCAATCGTCGCATCGGCACCCTGGAGAGACATTGTTTCTACATCCAGGCTTGAACCAGCCGTAGCATAGTCGATTAATGCTTTCATTTCGCTGAAGGATAAGTCAGTCTGCATGTTGTCGCCAACAGCTTCCATTACGTCTGAATACTTTGTGATCGATTTAGCGGACGCTGCTTTTTTCATAATTGATTTAAGAATTTCCTGCTGTCGTTTGCCACGCTCGATATCGTTGTCAAGCTTCCTTGTGCGTGCAAGTGCCAATGCTTCTTCACCATCAAGTGTCTGGAGTCCAGGTTTCAGGTAAACAGCACCGTTGCGGTCAGTTGAATCCTTTTCTCGTAATTCAAAAGGAACCTCAACTTCAATGCCATCAAGGGCATCAACGACATCTATGAAAGCTTCAAAATTCATTTGGACATAATAGTCAACCGGTACATCGAGCAATTCTTCGACCGTTTCAATAGTAGAAGTAATGCCGCCTTTACCATACGCGTGATTGATTTTATCCTCATACCCCTTGCTAGGGATATAGACAAGCGAGTCACGAGGGATGCTTAACAGCTTGATGGATTTGTCTTTTTCATTAAGTGTTGCCAGCATCAATGCATCAGTTCGTGATGCGGATTCGAAATTACGGGCTTCGCTGTCATCGATTCCGACAAACAGGACGGAAATGTTATCAACATCAGGATTTACTTGTTTATCCCTTTTATCGGACTGGCGGTCCAGTGGTTTATAAGAATCATCAATGACGGATTGTGCTTTACTGTATAAAAATGCACCGTAGCCACCTGCAGTGAGAACGGTGAATAGCACTACGAACAATATGGTGGAAACGACTCTTCTTCGTTTCTTGCGTTTCTTCATTAGAGTACGTCTTTCAACAGACATAAGATAGCTCCTTCTGTAAAAAAATTATCAACCTTTTTTTTGTCCAGCTCCAGCGCCTAGCAGTTTTCATCTCGGCTTGTGCTTCGCCGAGTATCTTGCGAGAAGCGTTAGCTTTGAGCAGCTCGAGACGCTTCGGTATTGCCAAAGAAGTCAAAGAACGACTTCACTGTCAGGCCCTCCAGCGCTTTTTGGTGCTGACCAAGGCGCTTTCGCATTTCTAGTAAGCCACATTTTATTCTACAATTTTTATGGTGTTTCGTAAATTGAATTTTTCATTTGCAGGAACTGAGTTCGATTAAACCTCAGCTGGCTCCTCCAAATATTGCATGTCGCCGTCACGCAATTCACATTGTCCGCTCGTCAATTCAACCATCCATTCTTTAAACGTTTCAGTCTGTGCTTCTTCCACAAATGTTTCGATTTCCACCTTATCGAGATAGTGGA
This sequence comes from Bacillus sp. ISL-41, assembly GCF_018613235.1. GTDB lineage: Bacteria > Bacillota > Bacilli > Bacillales > Cytobacillaceae > Mesobacillus. The sequence continues at coordinate 225,356 of NZ_JAGGQP010000029.1, read as the reverse complement.
TTTCCTTTAATTGATATACAGATGTTCTTAGCTCATTTTCGATTTTGCCAAGCCAAGTGTAATCAACAGTGGTGTGAACGATTCGCATCAGTTTTCGCTCGACAATTCCTGTGGCTGCCAAACCTTCGGAAGTTGATTTGCCGTAAGCGCGAATCAAACCGCCGGCTCCAAGTTTGATGCCGCCGAAGTAACGCGTGATCACTACAACCGTATCCTTTAAATGCTTCTTTTTTAAAACCTCAAGGATTGGCACCCCGGCAGTTCCGCTTGGTTCTCCATCATCATTGGCCTTCTGGATTAGGTCATTCTCGCCGATGAGGTAGGCAGAACAATTATGATTTGCATTCCAGTGTTTTTTCTTGATTGACTGGATGAACTCTTGGGCTTCTTCCTCTGTTTCCGCTCTATCTATATATGCTATGAAACGGGATTTTTGAATCTCGATTTCATGTTCTCCATAACCTTTTACTGTATAGTAATTTGGAAGCAATTAGGTTCGTTCCTCTCTTTTAAAAATTTCCCAATACTCTATATGGTCATTTTGACACAGTGCTTATTTTCGTTAGTAGTTTTTAGTGCTACAATTCATTATAAGTTTACACCTCAACATAGGACAATTCATGTCTTATGATTGTAATATAACTTTAATACAGTAAATATGTATGGATGTTATAATGTTTAGTGGTCCTACCAATAGGAAAGGCTCTGATTAATATTTTTGGAAAAATGTTTTAATTTTCAAAGTGGAGTTTATTTCCTAAAATTATAGGATATAAGACTTAGAATGGTAAACTGATTCTGTGTCTTTATGACGATTTTTATCAAAACTGGCATGATTTTCTTGTTGAAATTAGTAACCATCCATGTTTCACGATAAAATATCTATGTGTGCCACCCGTGGGGGAATTTAAATGGTTATTAAAATGTTTGACACTAAAGCGCTTGACATGATTCTTGAAAAAATGATTGAAACCGTTGGCGAAAGTAAAGACGAAATTTTTCGGATTGGCGAGGAATGCCGTTTAGATTATGAGTCAATTACAGATGAATTAAGAGAAGTTAAACGAAAGGTTGCCCAAACGATCAATGAAGGTGACTTTCTTGATACCCAGGTAAGGGCAGCGAGAAAAAGGCTGTCAGAAGTAAGCAAGCATTTTAAGGATTATACGGAAGTGCAGGTCCGTGAGGCATATGAGGTTGCCCATAAGCTGCAAATGGATCTGACACTGAACAGGCAGATTGAAAAACAGCTTCGCGAAAAACGGGATGACCTTGAACGCAGAATCCTTGGGTTAACCGAAACAATCGAACGCGCTGAACACCTTGTATCTCAAATAACTGTTGTCATGAATTATTTGATGAGCGATATCAGACAAATGGGTGAAGCACTTGAAACTGCGAAGCAAAAGCAGGATTTTGGCCTGAAAATCATCGAAGCCCAGGAAGATGAGCGAAAAAGGCTTTCCCGGGAGATCCATGATGGTCCCGCCCAGATGCTGGCGAATGTGATGATGCGATCGGATCTTATAGAGAAAATCTATAAAGAACGCAGTGCAGGCGAAGCGATCATTGAAATCAAAGAGATGAAAAAGATGGTTCGTTCGGCACTATATGAGGTCAGGAGAATCATCTACGATTTGAGGCCAATGGCTCTTGACGATTTAGGCTTGGTTCCTACCCTCAAAAAATACTTACAGACAATCGAAGACTATCATAAGACGACAAAAATAGAATTCTCAAATATAGGTGAGGATAAAAGACTCCCTGCCAAGTATGAAGTTGCGCTGTTCAGGATGATTCAGGAATCAGTGCAAAATGCGCTGAAGCACGCCAATGCTACGATTATCCAGGTTAAGCTGGATATAAAAAGGGACCTGGTAATGGTGGTAGTAAAGGACAATGGACTAGGCTTTGATGTCAACGATGCCAAACCTGAATCATTCGGTATCCTTGGAATCAGGGAAAGGGTGGAACTGCTCAATGGCGAACTGAACATCCACTCGAAAATGGGCACAGGGACTTTAGTCATCATCCAGGTACCGATGAATCTATGAAAATAGCAGCGTATCCAATGCGGAAACAGCCGCTGCCAAGATAAAAAATAGAGATAGAAGCCGTAAAGGGAGGCGAATGATATGACAACAAAGATTGTCATTATTGACGACCATCAACTTTTCAGAGAAGGGGTAAAACGGATCCTTGATTTTGAACCAACATTCGAAGTAGTGGCAGAAGGTGACGACGGCAGCGAAGCTATCTCGCTGGTAGACCAGCATCAGCCAGACGTTGTCATTATGGATATTAATATGCCAACCACAAATGGGGTAGAGGCGACAGCTGAACTGATTGAAAAGTATCCTGAGTCAAAGGTCATCATCCTCTCCATCCATGATGATGAGAATTATGTTACCCACGCGCTAAGGACAGGCGCGACAGGCTATCTGCTGAAGGAAATGGATGCAGATGCACTGATCGAAGCGGTTAAAGTAGTGGCAGACGGGGGTTCATACCTTCACCCGCGCGTAACGCATAACCTTGTAAAAGAATACCGCCGTTTATCCGCTGATGAAGGCGGATCAGACAAGTACATATCCCCGGTGGAAATTCGCCGGCCTCTTCACCTGCTGACACGCCGTGAATGTGAAGTCCTTCAGCTGTTAGCAGATGGAAAGAGCAACAGAGGAATTGGCGAAGCACTGTTCATCAGTGAGAAGACAGTCAAAAACCATGTAAGCAATATTTTACAAAAAATGAACGTAAACGACCGCACCCAGGCAGTAGTCGTTGCCATCAAGAATGGCTGGGTCGAAGTGAGATAAAACGAAGAAACCACATTTGTCGACATGGCGGATGTGGTTTTTTGTCGGTTTTTGGTGGAAAAATACGACAAAAAAACCTCCAGAGATTTACATTTTCTTAATAAATTCCGATATAATGAGGGAAAGTAAATCGAAGGGGTGGTCAACATTTCTACACTATGGGAACTAACAGATGAAAAATTACTAGAAGCATACCAAAAGGCTACTCTGTTAAATTTGGATGAAACCTTTATCGAAATGCTAATAGAAGAAATTAATAACAGAGGATTAAATAGCTTAGAAAACCAATACGTTTCTTAAATTTTTGACACTGTGCAATCGCTTGCCAGTGTCTTTTTATTATTCCTGACCCCAAAAGGTTATATAGACAAGTTCTTTAAGCCACAATGAGGGGTAGAACTAAAAAAGGTCAAATAGAAAGGTATTATATAAGTTGAACTAAAAAGTTTACCTTTTCATTTCGCTCCAGGTGCTTCGCTTTCCGCGGGGAAGAATTATGAAAAAGCCCAACTGCCGGCTTTTTCAAACATCAAATTCTTCCTTGCGGCCCGGGAGCCTCCTCGGCGTAAGCGCCTGCGGGGTCTCCCACTGACCTTTCATCCCGCAGGACATTGGTTGGCTTCCTCGAAAAAGCCCACGCACGAAGGAAATGCGTTAGCATTTTCGAGGAGTCTACGCACCTTCCGCTTCATTAAATTAATATTTGTTAAGTTCAACTTATGTATATGCCCAAAAGAGATGCAGCTCCCAATATGTCATTTAGGAGTTTGTTGAAGGGCAGAATACTATTCACTATAAATTGTTATTCCACATTTCCAAACCTTTTTATCAAAATAGTTTTCCCGAAAGAATGCATTTTGCATGAAGTTCATATAAAATGGGATTGTACAAACTGTAGAGAAAAACATAAGGATGGTAATATAATAATGAAAACGGCAGTTATCACGGATAGCACTGCGTACATCCCGAAAGAGTTACGGGAAAAATGGAATATCCACATGATTCCGTTGAGCGTGATTTTCGATCATGAGACATATAGAGAAGAAATAGATATCAGCGCAGAAGAGTTTTATGAAGAAGTGAAGCAGCGCGAGCTTCCGACAACGTCGATGCCTCCGATTGGCGAGTTCGTCGAGCTTTTTGAAAAATTGGCAAAAGAATACGATTCGGTCATCACCATCCATTTGTCCAGCGGGATCAGCGGTACGTACCAGGGTGCGGTGAGCGCAGGCGAAATGGTTGAGGGTATAAAAGTTTATCCATTTGATTCTGAGATCAGCGCCATGGTCCAGGGTTTTTATGCACTGGAAGCTGCAGAGCTGGCAGGGCAGGGTGGTGAACCTGAGAAAATCATCGAGCGGTTGAATGAGATGAAACACTCCATTCGTGCCTACTTCATGGTGGATGATTTAAGCCATCTTCAGCGCGGCGGCCGGTTGTCCAGTGCCCAGGCGTTGATTGGGAGCCTCTTGCAGGTGAAGCCTTTGCTCCATTTTGAGGACAAAAAGATTGTTCCGTTTGAAAAAGTGCGCACACGTAAAAAGGCGATGAACCGTGTCGTTGAATTGCTTGCGGAAGATGTGAACGGCGGCGGTGAGTACCGGGCGGTCGTCATCCATGCCAATCGTGAAGCAGAGGCACTTGAATGGAAAAGCGAGCTAGAAGCTCAGTTTCCAAATGTTGAATTCATGTTAAGCTACTTCGGTCCGGTCATTGGAACCCATCTCGGAGAAGGTTCGATGGGGATGGGCTGGTATAAGAAATAATTACGGAAGAGTCCTTACAACATTGCTAAAGCGCCAGATCCGTATGTGGATTTGGCGCTTTATTTGTTTATCCACATAAATATGGTAGTTATCAACAAAACGGTCCACTTATTAACAGGATTTTTGCATTCCACCTCTAATTATCCACAACAAAAACCGCTTACATCACTCTGAATAGACACTTATCAACAAAACAACCCACATCATCCACATGAAAACCATGTTATCCACATAAAAATCCACAAAAGGCTGTGATTAACTTTGGTAAAAGAAGAAAATTTAATCCCCAACGCAATTCATACTGTTGATGAACAGGTATTCACCGACAGATTTCCCTCGTTATCCACAGATCATTCATTCCAATACAATCCTCAACTACAAAAAATGCTGACTGGAAAACAACTGTTGCATGAGGAATTGCATTTCCCTAGGGCAGAAATAAAGAAGCACTATGAACATGGCTATGTACTTTTGCGAAAAGGTATCAACCGAGAGCGATTGTCGTGTATAAGATGCGGCACATCAGATCCCTCCTGGTTTGCGGAATTCCCATGTTCGCGATGTGGGAGTGTAGAGTTCTATTGCCGGAAGTGTCTGATGATGGGAAGAGTGAGTGAATGCACGCCTCTTGTCAGTTGGGCGGGACCGGAACCGGATTTTAATAGAATTTCCGGACCACTTCATTGGGAAGGTCAATTATCAGCAGGACAGAAGGCTGCTTCTACACGAGTTGCGGAAGCTGTGGAAAACTCATCGGAGCTCCTTGTCTGGGCAGTTGCCGGTGCTGGTAAAACTGAGGTATTATTTGCCGGGATTGCACTGGCTTTATCCACAGGCAGGCGGGTTTGCGTGGCAACACCAAGGACGGATGTGGTTCTTGAGCTGGCCCCTCGTTTTCAAAAAGTGTTCCCGGATATTAAAATTGCCGCTCTTTATGGCGGCAGTGAAGACCGTCAAGAATATTCCCAGCTTACCATCGCAACAACGCATCAGCTGCTTCGCTTTTACAAAGCTTTCGACGTTATGATTGTCGATGAAGTCGATGCCTTCCCGTATTCCATTGACGAAACTCTCCAATATGCAGTCCAGCAATCGAGGAAACTGAAGTCCTCGTTGATTTACTTAACTGCCACCCCTAACAAACAATGGCAGAGAGAGTGCCGTCTGGGAAAAAGAGATTATGTCACGATTCCTGCCCGCTACCACCGTCATCCTCTGCCGGTACCCCAGTTTGTATGGGCCGGTAACTGGGAGAAGAAGCTTTCTAAGGCGAACCTTCCTCCAAATATCTTGAAATGGGTAGGATCCAGATTAGCTAGCGGGAAACAGGCATTGATTTTTGCCCCGAAAATAACCGCAATGGACAAAATTCTCACCATCCTTCGACAATTGCATCCTCTTATTGAATCCATCCATGCTGAAGATCCAGATAGAAAAGAAAAGGTAATGAAGTTCCGCAATAAAGAAATCCCCATCTTGCTGACCACAACCATTCTTGAACGGGGTGTAACCATCCCGAATATTGATGTTGCAGTCATCGGTTCGGATGACAGGATTTTTACCGAGAGCGCACTTGTGCAGATTGCCGGGCGGGCAGGGAGAAGTGCCAAATATCCGACAGGCGACGTGACATTTTTCCATTATGGCAAAACAGAAGCGATGCTTAGTGCCCGCAGTCAAATTGTGATGATGAACAAAGAGGGGATCAGGAAGGGATTGATTGATGTATGAAAGGGAGTCATTGTTTGATATGCCATGTAGAAATTGAATCTGTTTTTACCTGGAGAACTCTTTTCGGGGAAGAAAAAGCACCAAAGAGATGCGGAGAATGCAAAGAGAACTTTTCACCGATTACAGGGGAAGTATGTGAAATCTGCGGACGGCCATTTGCTTATTTGGAAGCCGAGTATAGGGTTGGAAATTTATGCTTCGACTGCAAGCGCTGGGAGGAGGACGAGCGTTGGAGCGGAAGCCTCGATCAGAACCGCTCTCTGTATCGCTATACCGATTTTACAAAAGAGGTGGTGGCGAAATTCAAATTCCGAGGGGACTATGTACTTGCGGAAATTTTTGCAGAAGAACTCCGGCAGGCATTGCAAGTTTTCCAATATGATTATATTGTCCCCATCCCGCTCAGTGTAGAACGACTCTACGAAAGAGGCTTCAACCAGGCAGAAGCCCTCATCACAAAGGCAGGCCTTGAGTCGACCCACCTTTTAACCAGACTCCATACCGAAAAACAGTCAAAAAAATCGCGCTCCGAAAGAATCCATCTGGAGCAGGTATTCAAATTGGATACAGACCTAAATCTTAACAGTAAAACAATTGTGCTGATTGACGATATATATACTACAGGCTCAACGCTGAGGCATGCAGCCAAAATACTAAAAGAAAACGGAGCGGCGAAAGTGTATTCATTCACTTTGGCGCGCTAGATGAGATATTATTGAAGGAGGAAGGACATTGGACCTTCAAAATTGCCCAAAATGTGATTCGCTTTATGTAAAAAATAAATTTCGTGATGTATGTGAGAAATGTTGGAAAGAGGAAGAGTCAGCATATGATACGGTGGCTAAGTTCATGAGAAAGCGTGAGAACAGAGCAGCAACTGTCTTGCAAGTCGTGGAAGCGACCGGTGTCCCGGAAGACCAGATCTTAAAATTCATCAGGACTGGCCGGTTTCAGCTGACTCAATTCCCTAATTTCGGTTATCCTTGTGATAAGTGCGGTGCTGTCATCCGAGAAGGCAGAATCTGTGCGTCGTGCGCAGGGGAACTTATGGCTGACTTGCGTACCGTCCAGAAAGAGGAGAAGCGTAAGAAGGAAAATGCACAACACCATGCGACTTTTTACACACACCGAGAATAGGTGAAAAGAATTATTAAAAATTGGCTGATGATTGCCGATACTAATAGTAGAAATCGTTCTGAAAGTGAGGTTTAGACGATGAAAATCAACAATAATATAGGTCCGTCAGGGATCAATCCTTATAAACGCCAGATGAACAAGCTAGATGCAGCAGCGAACACGCAAACCAAAAAGGCTGATAAGGTTGAAATTTCTTCGACCGCAAAAGAAATGCAGCAGCTTTCCCAAGTATCCGTTCAGCGCCAACAAAAGGTGGAAGAGCTGAAGCTTCAAGTTGAAAACGGTACTTATAAATTAGATGCAAAAGAAACAGCAAAGAGCATACTAAATTTCTATCATAAAAAATAGAAGAGATGCTCGTCTTTATGACGGGTGTTTCTTTATGCGGAAAAGGTAAACTTTTTAACTTAGAGTAGTGTCTAGCTCCAGCACCTAGCCCCTCGAGTCGCTTCGGCCCGCCCAATGAAGTCAAAGAGCGACTTCACTGGTCGGTCCTCCAGCGCTTGTCTGGGCTGACCAAGGTGCTTGCGCTTTTCACAGAAGGAGGGCAGTCCATGTCTGCAGAATCGCTGACAACCATCATGAATAAGATGCTCAAATTGCATAAAAGCCTTTATGAGCTGACTGTAAAGAAGACCGAAATCGTGAAAAAAGGCGACACAGCTGCCCTCGATCAGCTCTTGAAAGATGAACAAGCACATGTGGCGGCGATCAATAAGCTGGAACAAGAGCGGAATGCAGTATCAAGTACGATATCACCTACTGCATCTTTACAGGAAATAGCTGAGGCGAATCCTGCAGTAAAAGGTCAGCTTTTACAGGTAAAAGAAGAATTATTGCATGTCATTGCTGATATCAAGGAACGAAATGAACTGAATCAGCAATTGATCCATCAGTCCCTGCAATTCATCAATTTTTCCAAAAGCCTTGTGATGCCGCAGGAAAAGGAATTCAATTACGGACCGCCTGCCGGCAAGAAAGCAAAGCCTGGCCAATCGACAGGAATGTTCAACTCAAAAGCATAACAATTGGAGGAACGAAAAATGCGTTCAACCTTTATGGGATTAGAAACAGCACGTCGCGGAATGTTCACGCAGCAGAGTGCTTTACATACAACTGGTCACAATATAGCCAATGCCAATACACCTGGTTACACACGTCAGCGTATTAATTTTGAACAGACAGAACCATATCCAAACGCAGCGCTCAATCGCCCGCAGATACCTGGTCAAGTTGGAACAGGTGTCAAGGCAGGTTCGATCCAGCGTGTGAGGGAAAGCTTCCTTGACGTTCAATACCGTGGTGAAAACAACAAGTTGGGCTATTGGGAGACAAGGGCCGAAGCGTACAACAAGCTGGAAGAAGTACTGAATGAGCCATCCGAGTCAGGTTTATCCAAGACAATGGACCAGTTTTGGCAGTCCTTGCAGGATTTGGCTGTAAACCCGACAAACCCTGGGGCGCGTTCGGTTGTTCGCCAGCGTGGTATTGCAGTAGCTGAAACGTTCAACTATCTGCACAATACTCTATCTTCCATTCAACGAGATTTGAAGAATGAGGTCTCTGTAACCGAGAAAGAAATCAACTCGTTAACTTACCAGATTAGTAAGATTAACGGTCAAATTGCAGATGTTGAGCCACATGGATATTTGCCAAACGATTTATATGATGAGCGCGATCGTTTAGTAGATCAATTAGCGTCACTGGTAAATATTAAAGTTGATTATACAAACTCTGGTGGCGGGTCGCTTAAAATGGCCGATGGACAGGCTGTCATCAAGATGGTCAGCGACAGCGGAAAAGAGCTAGGAATCCTGGTCAGCGGTGACCGCAATAACAATGTGACTGTAAACTTTGATGGTGCGAACGAATCTGTTAAGACAGTTTCGATCGGCAATTCAAAATTTGACTTTAAAGATTTAAATTCAACAGGAAAGCTTAAAGCTTTAGTAGATTCATATGGGTATGAGGAAAGTAGCAAAGTTGCTGGTGTTTATCCTGAAATGATGAATGAGTTGGATAACCTTGCGTATACCTTTGCTGTTAACTTCAATGCCATTCATGAGGCAGGAGTCAGTCCAAATGAAATCTCAACTGGAGTAAAGGTTGAGAATTCGTTTTTCGTAGATCCGGGCAAAACGGATATTGCTCGTGATGGTTTCGCAGGCAGAATTCAATTATCCAAGGCGATTCATGATAGTCTTGATAATATAGCTACCGCAAAAGGCAAACAGATGTATGATGAAAATAACAAGCCGTATGTGGATGCTACTGTTGGGGATTCGTCGAATGCAATTGACCTTGCGAATGTATTGACAACCCCTTATAAGTTTAAAGAAAATGCATCGGACTCTGAAAAATCGAACTTCAGAAATTATTATGAGGGTGTCATTGGAGGCATGGCCGTCCTTTCACAGGAAGCGGTCAGGCTGACGCAAAACAGTGGTTCATTGAGGGAAGCAGTTGACAACCGCCGCAAATCAGTGAGCTCCGTATCGCTGGACGAAGAGATGACCAATATGATTCAGTTCCAGCATGCTTACAACGCATCAGCTCGGATGATCACCCTCCAGGACGAGATGCTCGATAAAATCATCAACGGCATGGGAACCGTAGGAAGATAGGTGAAATGAAATGCGCATAACACAATCAATGCTTTCTTCCAATTCATTAAGAAATTTGAGTGAAAGCTACCGCCGAATGGGGCAGTCCCAGGATCAGCTTTCGACTGGTAAAAAAATTACTAAACCCTCTGATGACCCGGTTGTAGCGATGAAAGGAATGTTCTATCGCTCTAACTTGACTGAGGTAGAACAATACAAACGTAACTTGTCTGAGCTTTATTTGTGGATGGAAAATTCTGAGGCGGGAATCGAGCACGCAAACAATGGTTTGCAGCGTGTTCGTGAACTGGTTATCCAGGGTAAGACGGGTTCATTGAGCCCGACCGATCGTGAAGCGATTGCAAGAGAGGTTGGACAAATTAAGGATGACTTGGTTCAGGTTGCCAACACTCAAGTTTCCGGACGCTATATTTTTCATGGGACAGATACAGATCATCCGCCGGTACCAACTGCAAATCCCCCAAAGGTTGCAGAAAACCTAGCTAATCCTGATATTAACACTTACAAGGTGGAGATATCACGCGGAGTTTCATTGAGGGCGAATGTTGATCCTAATGGCGTCTTTAATCAGGAACTTTTCGACGTTGTGCAGGAAATCCAGACCGCTTTGGATGATGACAAACCTGGCGATCTCGATGAGCTGCTGAAACGATTGGACGGTGTGATGGACAATCTTTCGGCGGAGCGTTCCGAGCTTGGCGCAAGATACAATCGTCTTGAGATGATTGACGACCGGATTGCCCAGCAGGAAGTAATGGCAAATCGAGTATTGTCCGATAATGAAGACGCGGACATCGAGCGGGTCATCACCGATTTGAAGACCCAGGAAAGCGTGCACCGCGCTGCGTTAGGAGTAGGGGCACGTATTCTTCAGCCGACGCTATTAGACTTTTTAAGATAAGCTATTCTCATTGGGAATAGCTTTTTTTTCTAGGAGGGATATAATATGCAATTTCCTCAAATACGTTTGCAATCGACTTTTGCGCAGACGGAAATCCGTACCCAGCCGTCGCAGCTGGAAATGGAGCAGCCTAAGGCGGAGTTAAGCATCCAGCAACCGGCAGCCGAGCTGAATATCGACCGTAAGCCGGCAAAATTGACGATTGATCAGACCGAAGCTCGTGCTGATATGGATTTAAAACATGTTTCCCGCCGTATTGAAGAAGCTGCACAACAGGGATATCAGGATTGGCTCGCCGGTCTGGCACGCGTTTCCCAGGATGGTGATGAGTTGATGATGATCGAGAACGGCGGACAACCAATTGCAGACCAGGCAAAGCGGAACAGCGAGACGCCGATGCTTGATTTTAATATTGGTTGGATTCCGTCAGCAGGTGGTGTGAAGCTTGGATATGACCCTGGCAAAGTCGATATCAACTGGAAAACGAATAAGCCGGTCATCGAAAGCAAGATCAATAAACCGGTCATTAACTATACACCTGGCAAGGCGGAAGTTAGTCTGAAGCAGCACCCATCATTGAAAATTGATTTTGCCAACCTAAAGCATGTCGGCATTAATTATGAACAATCCATTTAAGGAAGGAATCCAAAATGAAAATAAACACGATGTACCATGGAGAAGTGGAAGTTGATGAGATTTTAACTTTTGAAAAAGGGATACCAGGCTTTGTAGAGGAAAAACAATTTGTCCTGTTGCCATTGTCGGATGATGAAACTTTCTTTGTTTTGCAGTCCGTGGCCACACCAGGACTAGCATTTATTTTATCAAGCCCTTTCCATTTCTTCAGAACATATGATTTCCAGTTGGAAGAGGTGGCGGTTGAGGAACTAGGACTGCAAAGTGAAAAAGATGTAGCTGTTTATTCAATCCTAACCGTCCAGGATCCGTTCGAAAAAACAACAGCAAACCTGCAAGCGCCAATTATTATCAATCTAAAAAACCGTAAGGCAAAGCAAGTTATCTTACATGACGAACAATACAAGACAAAACACCCAATCTTTGAAAAAGCAGAAGCGAAGGGGTGACCAAACATGCTAGTACTTACAAGAAAAAACGGTGAAACCATCAAAATCGGCGACGACATTGAAATCACCATCGTCTCAGCCAAGAACGACCAAGTCAAAATCGGCATCAAAGCACCAAAAAACGTCGAGATCTTCCGCAAAGAAATTCTGGACCAAATTCAGTCGGAAAACAAGCAAGCATCAAAAGACATTTCTTCTCTACTAAAATTCATGAAAAAAAATTAAAAACACTATTAAACAATCCAAAACCCCAGACGATAAAACTAGTGTAAGAGAAAATAAGGGACGGCCGACCTTATCGACTCAGACAAATACAACCATTGTTCACAAGGATGTGAACATCAAATTCAAGGAGGAAATTTAGTAATGAGAATTAATCATAATATTGCGGCACTTAACACTTATCGTCAGTTGAATAGTGCTTCAGGTGCACAATCAAAATCAATGGAGAAACTTTCTTCTGGACTTCGTATTAATCGTGCTGGAGATGACGCTGCAGGTCTAGCAATCTCTGAAAAAATGCGTGCTCAGGTACGTGGTTTAGAGCAAGCTGGTAGCAATGCGCAAGATGCAATTTCATTAATTCAAACAGCTGAAGGAGCTCTAAATGAAACACATGATATCCTTCAACGTATGCGTGAACTATCTGTGCAAGCATCAAACGATACTGCTACTAATGATGATCGTAAAGCGCTGCAAGACGAAGTAAAGCAGCTTAAGAGTGAAATTGATAGAATTGGTAATAATACTGAATTTAATACAAAGAAATTATTAAATGGTGATTTATCTGGTAGTCAAGTTGGTGGAGTTGGAAGCAAATTAGGTACTGCCACTGCTGCTTCCATTAAAATTGATGATTTTGATCCAACTTCAAATGCAATCACAGCTAGTATTTCGCAAGAAGTTCAAGTTAAGGTAGATGGTCAAACATTTAACCTAAGTGGAGTTACAGGTAATGACCACTTCGAGTTTTTCCAAAATCTAGAAACTAGCCTGAATTCTGCGATTGATGCTTATAATACTAGTAATCCAAATGCACAAATAACAAAACCAAAATTTGAAATTTCAGATGTCCAATCTGAGACGAGTATGGATTTCGTTATTACTAGTGGAACAACAGGCAGTTCATCACAAATTGAATTCAAAATACTAGACGATGCTAGTAATACTAGTGCACCAGCTTCAACCGACCTGATTACAAAGTTAGCTGATGATACAACTTGGACAGAAGGTTCAGATGGAAAACTTTCTGCTGAAGCTGCAACTGCAATTACTAATCTAGAATTGACTGACAAATTAACTATGAGTGTAAATGGAAATAAAATCGCTGTCGATCTAGAAACTGTTGAAGCTGCGTCATATCTTACTGATGCTGAGATGTCTGGAACTGGAAGTTTATCTGAGGATCTAAAAACAGATATTCAAGCAGCATTAGATAAATATGAAGAATTAACTGGTACTGATTTTGGGAATGTTGATGTTAAGGTTAAGGATGGTTCGCTAGTTATTGAATCCGATAAAGCAGATACAGTTACTATTGAATTTGCTAAGAGTGATGCTGCTGATGCTTTAGGTCTTTCAGGCGCAGGAACTTCAAATACTGGCGGATTAGACTTCCATATCGGTGCAAATAAGGGGCAAAATATTAATCTGCAAATTAATGACATGACAACAAGTGGTTTAAATGTTGCAGATATTGATATCGCTACTCGTGAAGGTGCAGACAATGCAATTAAGTCCTTAGACGATGCAATTAAATCGGTCTCTACTGAACGTGCAAACCTTGGTGCTGTTCAGAATCGTTTAGAGCACACTATCAACAACTTGAATACATCGTCAGAAAACCTAACTGCTGCGGAATCTCGTATCCGTGACGTTGATTATGCTTTAGCTGCTTAACAGTGACAAGCACAGTCGTCCTGGCTGGTAACGGCTAGTGAATATTATCGGGTGAATTGCTGGAAACCCCTTAGAGCTTTCTTCCCCACAACGGAGCTGGAAACGGCAAACGTGATGGGTTGAAAAGAAGGAAGATATGGGCAATCAGCAGCCAAGCTCCTGTCTCGAAAGAGTGGAGAAGGTTCAACGACTAGGATAAACCATCTAAGGCGAAAGCTATGATGATGAAATCCGTAGGTGAAACAATGGTCATCAGCATTGTGAATCCGAAGTGCCCGACCCCTACTAGATTGCTAGAGGGTGAAGATATAGTCTGGTCATTTGTGAAAGCAAATGTTCGCACGATGGCGAAAGAAATGATGAACCAAACTAAGAATTCTATTCTTTCTCAAGCAGCACAAGCAATGTTGGCTCAATCAAACCAAATGCCTCAGGGAGTTTTACAACTTTTAAGGTAAAGATTTGAAGGGCGTCTAGCTTGGTAACGAGCTAGAGTATAACTGGGTGAATTGCTGGAACTTCCTAAAGCTTTATCAACCACAACGCAACTGGAAACGGTCAGCGTGAAGGTATGAAAATGATGAAGATAAAACAATGGATAATCAGCAGCCAAGCTCCTGTGAGGAAACTCTGGAGAAGGTTCAACGACTAGAGAACACGGTCTAAGGCAAAAGCTATGGCTATGAATCTCGTAGGGCAGCAATAGTAGCTGTTCGAAGTGCCCAGCCCCTTGAAGACAAGGGTGAAGATATAGTCTATTCTGTAACTGAAAGGTACAGTCGCAAAGCAAGCGAACCAACAACCACAAGGAGTTCTACAACTTCTTCGTTAATTTAAAAAGGGATGGCCGTTATTCTAAACGGCCATCCTTTCTTAATTCTCGGATTTTATAAACAATTGACCAGTAGGAACGATTTAATTGTTGTGCAATAGCTTTATCGGTTTGATCAGCCATTTTAAGAGTAATAATTGTCTTTACTTCTTGTTCAGTGTAGTTCTTCCATCTTTCCGAATCTGAAGAAAGGATTTTAAAATCAGGATACTGCAATTGAAGCTTTTCTTTTTCAATCTCAAATCTTTTCTTCCAATCAGTTTTGTACTCCAATTTACATTCTTCAACCGCACTTTTAATTAATTTTAAAAACCTCATGCTATCATTGACCTTCGTCAATTTTAATATGTACCCGTATCCATCTTTTCTTTTGTTTAATGAGAAGCTGATATTAAAATTTTCATCAATGTGTTTCTGAAGAATTTCTAAATCATCTTTGAGGTAGCTTTGTAAGTATAAGCATATGTGGGGAGTTAAATAGATATGTTTCTTGCGGACATTAATCCTCCTTGATATACAAAGTGATCCATCGTCTAAATAAAGGACAGCAATAAATTCTGGTAAAGTACATAGAGGCAGTAATTCATCGGGGAGTATCTTTCTTCCCTCGTTATTATAAAAATGAGGATATAATTTTGTGAAGAGGCTGTTTGATTTTGAAACTAAATAATCTTTAGAACTGCGTAAGTAAAACAGCTGTGGCAACATGGAAACTTTCCATTCTCGATAGGCCAATTGGTTAATACTAAAGTGTTCTCGATAGCTATTATTTTTCCTCCTGCTTCCTGGGTATATCTTTGTGATTTCTCCATCTGCCATAATACTCCCTATTAGAATATTCACTTGAGTCAAAGTTAGTTTACCTAAAAGCTCCTTCATATAAAAACCTCCTAAACAGGAACGTTTGTTCTGTATCTATTATAATGTGAAATAGATTAAATGTAAAAACATTAAACTTAGCCTGATTTATTCCGATATAACTACTATAAAACGTATAGTGCAGGAGGAATTGGAGATGATTGAACGCTTATCATCCAATGAATTATCCTCACAACTTAGAAACATCGAAAATTTTGATGTAACCACTGAGAAACAGGAAGAAGTTTTACAAGTTGAAAAGAAAGATGATATCAATGAGTCACTGAATTTCCCAAAAGAGAAAGTAAAAGAAATCGTTGATGGCATGAATAAATTAATGGAGGATTCGCCTACTGCGCTGAAGTTTGAATTCCATGAAAAACTTAATGAATACTACGTAAAAATTGTAGACGAGAAAACGAAAGAAACAGTAAGAGAGATTCCTCCGAAAAAGATGCTTGATTATTATGCGGCGATGACTGAGTTCATTGGTCTGATGGTGGATAAAAAGATTTGAAGGTGATTGGGTATGTCTAATATGCGGATAGGCGGTTTGGCGAGTGGCATGGATATCGACCAGATCGTAGGCGATTTGATGAAGGCAGAGCGCATGCCGCTTGATAAATTGAAACAACAGAAACAGGTGCTTGAATGGCAGCGGGATGATTATCGTTCAATGAATAGCTTGCTGCTTGGCTTTCGGACTGAATTGACAAACATGAAACTCACAACTCAATACCGGGCGAGATCAGTTACATCAACAAACTCCAACATGATATCAGCCACTGCAAGTAGCGCTGCTTCACAGGCTTCATATACGATTAAGAGTGTCACGAGCATGGCCTCAGCGGCTACAAAGGTCAGTTCAGGTATCTCAACGGATGCACTCAATAAGGTCGACGCCTCGAAATCGCTCTATAGCCAACAGTCTAAAATGTCTGGCGGTTCGGAGTTTCAATGGACAGATGGGGCAATCGGAAGCAGAACCGTAAAGGCTGACGGGGTGCTAAGCCAATTTCCTGGAAACTTAAATGATGGTGAGAAAATTAAGCTTTCAAGCCTTAGTGAAATGTCAGTGAAAGTGAATGGGAAAAATTATACACTGGTTGAGGATGTAGCTGGCGTTGTTTTAGAAGCAAATCAAGTTGCAGTTGATGAAAACGGACAATTGCGTTTCAGTGGTCCGCTTGCTAAGGATTCAACAATCAAATTTGATTACATCCTCAATGAAAAGATTGAAACCAAGAAATTCTCGTCAGGGACATCTGCCTGGGAGATCGGCTCACCAATTTCTAACGTTACACTGGAGGTAGATGGAATTACCTACAAGTTGAGCCCTGACCAGCCTGATTCAGCTGGCTTTAAAGCCCTTGTCGCAGATGATGGTTCTTCAATCGGGAGAGTCAATCTTGAAACAGGGAAAACGGAATTCGTTCCGGCATTAGCGACTGAAAAAGAAATAAAGGTCACTTATACGCCAAAATATGCTTCCTTTAGTTTAACCAGTGAAACATCAAAAGGTAGGCTAAGTGAGAATTTTTTGATTTCCACAACCGATTCTCTTAACCAGGTTGTGAACAAGGTGAACAGTTCGAATGTCGGGGTAACGATGTTTTATGACCAGTATGCGGACAAGCTATCGCTAACGAGAACCGAGACGGGGGACTTTAATGACGGTAGACTTTCTGGTGGTGGAGTTCCTGCAGTCAACCAAATTAAAGCGACAGGATTATTCGCTACTGAACTCCTGCAATTATCCGCTGGTGACAGCAATGGGACCAATGCTGTTTTTGAGATTAACGGCATGCAGACAAGCCGTAGTTCCAATACATTCGAGATGAACGGGGTAACTTTTACATTAAGAAATAAATTTGCTGACACGGACCCAGCGGTTTCCTTGTCGGTTAACAATGATTCAAACAAGGTCTTTGACAATATTAAAGCATTTGTTGATAAATATAACGAATTGATTGATAAGATACAAAAGAAGACATCAGAGGAATATTACCGGAGCTATAAACCTTTAACTGATGAACAGCGTGAGTCATTATCAGATAAACAGCAGGAGCAATGGGAAGAGAAGGCAAAGAGCGGCTTGCTCAAGAGAGATCCAATTTTAACCGGAGTCCTCAACGGAATGCGCAGCAATTTTTATGCTCCAGTTAAAAGTGCAGCCGTAAATCCATTGATGAATCAGCTTGCTAGCATTGGGATCAAAACGACCGCAAACTATATGCAGGGTGGAAAGCTTGAGATTAATGAAGCAGAGCTGAAAAAAGCGATTGAAAACGATCCAGCTTCTGTTGAAAATCTATTCCGCGGAACAGGCACAACAAGTGACGAGCAAGGAATTGTCCATCGGCTTTATGATACAGTCAATGGGGCAATGGATAAATTAAAGGAGCGTGCAGGGAACTCGTTTTCTACAACAAAGCAGTTCTTGCTGGGCCGCCAGCTCGATAATGTTGACCGACAGATTGACCGCTTTGAGGATCGAATGATTAAAGTGGAGGACCGTTACTGGCGCCAATTCACAGCCATGGAAAAAGCAATCCAGCGGTCGAACAGCCAGTCGATGTATTTGATGCAGCAGTTCAGTATGTAAGTTTTAAAAAAGGAGCGTTCTAAATGGCACTAAATAATCCGTACCAGTCTTACCAGCAGAGTTCTGTTAATACTGCATCTCCTGGGGAATTGACGTTGATGTTATATAATGGATGCTTGAAGTTTATCAATCTTGCGAAGCAAGGCATTCAGTCGAAGGACATCCAGGCGAAGAATTTGAATATCCAGAAGGCGCAGAACATTGTCCAGGAGTTGATGGTGACGCTGAATATGGATCTTGAAGTCTCGCAAAATATGATGTCGTTGTACGATTTCATGAACCGCCGCTTGATCGATGCGAATATTAAGAATGATCTGGGTGCTCTTGAGGAAGTGGAAGGGCTGGTTACTGAATTCCGTGATACGTGGAAGCAGGTCATCCAGCTGAACCGCCAGAAGCAGCACAGCCAGGGTGGCATGGCGTAGTGAGTGCAGTAAAGAACTTTTACGAGGCAACAATTGAGTTGATTCAGATTCTGCAAAGTTATCAGGGAGAACGGGATGAGAAGATTTCAAAAGTGGAAGAGCTTTTGGACAGGCGCGAGGTCCTTATGAAAGAAATCGTTCCTCCCTATACTCCTGAGGAAGCTGAGCTGGGCAAGCAAATCGTCGAACTGAACGCCAGTCTTGAGCAGTTTTTAAAAACTGAAAAAGTCTCGATTCAGAAAGACATCAAGAACCTGCAGGCGAAAAAAGAATCAAACACAAAATATGTCAATCCATATCAAAACCTTTCGACAGATGGCATGTTTTACGACAAGAGGAAATAGGTGAATGGATTGAATGCGTTAAATGAAGAGAAAATGCTCTTGGTCAGGCAGTATATCGGTTTGCTGGATACCATTGAAGAAGCATTTGGACATATCTTTCTTTGTCTTGAAAAACTGAGGCTGGAGGACGCTGATCACTTGTGGGATGATGTCAGTTTGGCGTTTGGGCAAATCCATCTATCCAACCAGGTTCTGGCTGAGCATTTTGGGGAGCGACCGGAAGTCCTGATCCAATTCACTTCTTTTACGAATGTATGGGAAAAGGCTCAATTACTTCATCATTCTGATTACAGTATATGGGAAGAGGTAATTGGTGAGAGTATTTATCCTGCTTTTTCCGAATGGTCCAGGAAAATCAATAAACAATTCAGGCCTTATTACATCAACTAAACCGCCCAATCCCGGGCGGTTTTCCCATATTCGGACAAGCCTCTACAAATTATCCACTATTCCGACGGTAAAAACAGACATAAAAATGTCAAATCTTCAGACTGTTTTTGCAGGAGTTCTTTGGGGTAAAATAGAATTAGTAATACATAGTCATATCCCAAAGGAGGAGTCCACTATGAACTACAACATTCGTGGAGAAAACATTGAGGTAACGCCAGCAATCAGAGAGTATGTAGAGAAGAAGGTTGCGAAGCTTGACCGGTATTTTACCGAGTCACCCAATGCCAATGTGAACGTGAACCTGAAAGTTTACCAGGATAAAAAATCAAAAGTTGAAATTACGATTCCGATGAAGGACCTTGTGCTTCGCGCGGAGGAGCTTCATGAAGATATGTATGCTGCGATTGATTTGATCACTGATAAGCTTGAACGTCAGATCCGCAAGCATAAGACAAAGGTCAACCGCAAGTTCCGTGAAAAGGAAAGCCTTAAGGATTACGCTCCAATTTTCACAGAAGTTGAGCAGATTGAAGAAGATGAGGATCTTGAAGTTGTCCGTACCAAGAGCTTTGACCTGAAGCCGATGGACAGCGAGGAAGCGATCCTGCAGATGAACATGCTGGGCCACAGCTTCTACGTCTTCACAAACGCTGAAACAAACCAAACAAATGTTGTTTACAAGCGTAACGACGGCCGTTATGGTTTGATTGAAGCTCAATAATAATCTAACACTCTACCCACAGTCAGAAATTGGCTGTGGGTTTTAATATGTTCTTTTGAAGGAAATATTATGCCGAGTGCCGAAATATTTTTATAGGAGGCGATACATATGACATTTTCAATCGTAGGTTATGATAACCAGGAAAAAGAATGGGGAATTGCCGTACAATCTAAATTTCTTGGAGTAGGGGCAGTTGTTCCGTTTGCGAAGGCTGGTGTTGGAGCTCTGGCTACTCAGTCATACGCGAATACAGCATATGGCCCGCAGGCCCTGGAGCTGATGGCTCAGGGGAAATCTGCTGAGGAAGTGATGGAGCTGATCACGAAGGACGACCCCGACAAGGAAATGCGCCAGGTCGGCTTGATTGATGCAGAAGGAAACGGTGCAACTTTTACTGGTACATATTGCTATGACTGGGCGGGAGGAATGACTGGCAAGCATTTTGCGGCGCAGGGAAATATTTTAGTTGATGAGAATACTGTGAAAGCTATGGCAGATACATTTGAGTCGACGGAAGGCTCGCTCGCACACCGTTTGCTTCAGGCACTCAACGCCGGCCAGCAAGCGGGTGGCGACAGCAGAGGCCAGCAGTCGGCGGCACTTCTTGTCGTCAAGGAGAAGGGCGGATATGGCGGTTACAACGACCGTTACATCGATTTGCGTGTCGATGACCATCCGGAGCCTATCACCGAACTGATCCGCATCTACGGACTGCAGCAGCTTTATTTTGCAAAAGCAAAGCATGAGAACATTGTGGTAGTTGATGGAGAGGTCAAGGCGACAGTCGTCCAGCATCTCAAGCGTCTTGATTACCTTAAGGCGGATCCAGATGATGACGAAGAACTCCACAAAGCGCTCACTGCCTATATCCACACCGAAAACTTCGAGGAAAGAGAGCAGGAGAAGGGCAAGATCGACCTTGAAGTTTTGGATTTTATGAAAAATCAATAATACCTGGGGTCCCTCTGTCTGATGGCAGTGGGACTTTTCGCCTTTTCCGATTGGTTGTCACTCCCTTTTGTAAGTGGTAGAATAGTAAGAAGAAATAAATCGAATTTTTCTAAAAGGGATTCGGTGCGTTAACAGCGAATCTTTTTTCTTTGGAACAATTTTTTACGACAAACAACTTATAAAATACAACGAGATTCAATAGATAAAAGGAGCGTCTGTATGGGGATTTTAACGAAAATTTTCGACCAGAATAAACGCGATATCAAAAGATTGACGAAAATGGCGGACCAAATCGATGCGCTTGCAGGTGATATGGAAAAGCTGTCAGACGATCAGCTCAGGGAAAAGACGGAGGAGTTCAAATCCCGTTACCAGAACGGCGCGTCTACTGATGACCTGCTAGTTGAAGCGTTCGCAGTCGTCCGTGAAGGTGCTAAGCGTGTCCTTGGTTTGTATCCTTATAAAGTCCAGTTGATGGGTGGTATTTCCCTCCATGAAGGGAATATCTCTGAAATGAAGACTGGTGAAGGTAAAACCCTTACAGCGACAATGCCGGTTTACCTGAACGCAATCACTGGTCGCGGTGTGCATGTCATCACGGTCAACGAATACTTGGCAAGCCGTGACGCCGTTGAGATGGGCAAGCTGTATGAATTCCTTGGCCTTTCTGTCGGCCTCAACCTGAACAGCATGACGAAGGAAGAGAAGCAGGAAGCGTACCGCGCTGATATCACTTATGGTACGAACAACGAATTCGGCTTCGACTATCTTCGTGACAACATGGTGCTTTACTCAGACCAGAAGGTTCAGCGTCCTTTGCACTTCTGTGTCATCGATGAAGTTGACTCCATCTTGATCGATGAAGCGCGTACGCCATTGATTATCTCGGGTTCTGCGCAAAAATCTGCCGCACTATACATTCAGGCGAATGCATTCGTGCGCACGCTGAAGCGTGAAGAGGACTACACTTATGATGAAAAAACGAAGGGTGTCCAGCTGACTGAGGAAGGAATCACGAAGTCCGAGAAGGCTTTTGGCATCGAGAACCTTTTTGACATCAAGCATGTGACATTGCTTCACCACATCAACCAGGCGATGAAAGCCCAGGCGAGCATGCACAAGGATGTCGATTATGTCGTCCAGGACGGCGAGATCGTTATCGTTGACCAGTTCACTGGCCGTCTGATGAAGGGGCGCCGCTATAGCGAAGGCTTGCACCAGGCGATCGAGGCAAAAGAAGGCCTTGAGATCCAGAATGAAAGCATGACGCTTGCGACAATCACATTCCAGAACTACTTCCGTATGTATGAAAAGCTTTCCGGTATGACGGGTACGGCGAAGACTGAGGAAGAAGAATTCCGCAATATTTACAATATGAACGTTGTCGTTATCCCGACGAACCGTCCGATCGCGCGTGACGACCGTCCGGATTTAATCTATGCATCGATGGAAGGGAAGTTCAAGGCGGTAGCCGAAGACATCGCTGAGCGCCATCAGGCTGGACAGCCGGTCCTTGTTGGTACGGTTGCGATTGAAACTTCCGAAATCATTTCTGCGTTTTTATCGAAAAAGGGCATCAAGCATAATGTCCTGAATGCGAAAAACCATGAGCGTGAAGCGGAAATCATCGCGGAAGCCGGTTCGAAAGGCGCGGTTACGATCGCGACGAACATGGCGGGCCGTGGTACGGATATCAAGCTTGGTGAGGGTGTTAAAGAAGTTGGCGGTCTTGCGGTTATTGGTACAGAACGACACGAGAGCCGCCGTATCGACAATCAGCTTCGCGGACGTTCCGGACGTCAGGGAGACCCTGGTGTGACGCAGTTCTATCTTTCTATGGAAGATGAACTGATGCGGCGCTTCGGTTCTGACAATATGAAATCGATGATGGAGCGCCTGGGCATGGATGACACCCAGCCAATCCAGAGCAAGATGGTTTCAAGAGCCGTTGAATCTGCGCAAAAACGTGTTGAGGGCAACAACTTCGATGCTCGTAAGCAGTTGCTTCAGTACGACGATGTTCTTCGTCAGCAGCGCGAAATCATCTACAAGCAGCGTGACGAGGTTCTTGAATCTGACAACCTACGAGACATCGTTGAAAAAATGATTAGGTCTGCATTGGAGCGCAATGTCTCTGCCCATACGCCAGCAGGCGAGGATATGGAAAAATGGGATCTGAACAGCATCATGGACTACGTAAACGGCAACCTGCTACACGAAGGCGACATCACTGTCGAAGACCTTCGCGGCAAAGAGCAGGATGAAATCATTGAAGCCATCATGGCGAAGGTGAAAGAGCGCTATGATGAAAAAGAAGAAATGCTGACAGATGAGCAAATGCGTGAATTTGAAAAAGTTATCGTGCTGCGTTCGGTTGACTCGAAGTGGATGGACCATATCGACCAGATGGACCAGCTGCGCCAGGGTATCCACCTGCGTGCATATGGCCAGATCGATCCGTTGCGCGAATACCAGCACGAAGGGTTTGCGATGTTTGAAAACATGGTACTTTCCATCGAAGACGACGTTGCGAAATATATCATGAAAGCTGAAATCCGCAGCAACCTTGAGCGCCAGGAAGTAGCGAAAGGCCACGCGGTGAATCCAAAAGAAGGCGAAGGCGGTAAAGTTAAGAAGAAGCCTGTCGTCAAATCAATGGATGTCGGCCGCAATGACCCATGCATCTGCGGCAGCGGCAAGAAATACAAAAACTGCTGCGGCAAAGCAGAATAAAACCTGCTTCACCGCACTACCGCACCGGGGGTCTGACCCCCGGTGCGGTGATGCGTTAAAGAGACTCCAAGAGGGCGCGGGTAACCGGCTCTCTTTTTCCTTGCTGCATAGAATGAGGTATAATAGTAATTAACTTTCTTTTGAGGTGAATGATATGGAATTAGCGGATATCAGGAATGAGCTTGAAAAAACAGCTAAGAAATTAGCGGACTTCAGGGGGTCTCTTTGACCTTGAAAATAAAGAAGCGCGGATCGCTGAGCTAGAGGATGGCATGCTTGCGCCGGACTTCTGGGATGACCAGCAGAAGGCACAGGTTGTCATCAACGAAGCAAATGCGCTGAAGGAACAGGTTAATGTTTTTAACGAGCTGAACGAGACATACGAAAATCTCGATCTAACTTATGAGCTTGTAAAAGAGGAAGACGACGCTGACCTTCGGGAAGAGCTGGAGAAGGAGCTTTTGGAATTCAAGGAGCGCATGAGTGAGTTTGAGCTTCAATTGTTGTTGAGTGAAGAGCACGATAAAAATAATGCAATTCTTGAGTTGCACCCAGGTGCTGGTGGAACGGAATCACAGGACTGGGGCTCAATGCTGTTGCGCATGTACACGCGCTGGGCGGAAAAGCGTGGGTTCAAGGTAGAAACTTTGGATTACCTGCCAGGGGATGAAGCAGGAATCAAGAGTGTCACGTTGAAAATTAACGGACATAATGCTTACGGCTATTTGAAGGCAGAAAAAGGCGTACACCGTCTGGTACGTATTTCGCCATTCGACTCTTCAGGACGCCGCCATACTTCTTTCGTATCCTGCGAAGTGATGCCGGAGTTCAACAACGAAATCGAGATCGAAATCCGTACGGAAGACCTGAAAATCGATACGTACCGTGCAAGCGGCGCCGGCGGTCAGCACATCAACACCACTGACTCAGCCGTCCGGATCACGCACTTGCCAACTGGTGTCGTTGTTTCCTCGCAGGCAGAACGTTCACAGATCAAGAACCGTGAAACATCGATGAAGATGCTGAAAGCAAAGCTTTACCAGCGTGAAATCGAACAGCAGCAAGCCGAGCTGGACGAAATCCGCGGCGAGCAAAAAGAAATCGGCTGGGGCAGCCAGATTCGCTCCTATGTATTCCACCCGTACTCCATGGTAAAAGACCACCGCACCGGCGCCGAATCCGGCAACGTCCAAGGCGTTATGGATGGCGATATTGATATGTTTATTGATGCTTATTTGAGGTCTAAGTTAAGTTTGGGTGAATAAACCGAACTGAATATGAGTTTTGGGAGTCCCCCGCCGGGTTGGCGGGGGATTTTTTAGTGGGAAACTCGCCCGTTTGGGGACCTGGAAAAATTATTCTCTTAATAAATGTTGATAATCTCCCGAAACAAAGACGGAATCTCCCGAAAGACGGATTTAATTGCCCGAAAAACAGCAATAATAAATCCAAAAACACAAATAATCGTGCCGTCTGCATAATTTTGGTAAAGTTGAGATGTGGAGTTTAATCCTTAGGGCAATATTTCGATGGATATTCAAAGTAGAATAGAAAAACGCTCTGAGTAGGAGATGAAAACTCAGAGCGTTACTATTTAAAGTCATATCTAGGCTTACTTCCACCAATAATTGTTCTGCTTTTCTCTTAAAACAGAAACCTCACTTGCCATATCCCTTTCAATTTTAGTTAGTTCTGTTCCAATGTCCTGTAAAACTGATAAATCATATTCAGCCATTCTATCTTTAGTAGTAACACTCCAATATCTAGCCCACAATTCATCTATTTCTTTCGATCTTTCTGTCTCGTTTGGCAAATAAAGTTGGTAGGCATTTTGTAACGAGCTCAAACTAACTTCAACCGTTTCTTTGGATAGCTCACCTTGGCTATATGAAATTTGTACTTCATTATTTAGTTGTATCTGCTTGTTAAACCATTCAAGGTCTGCGTATTCTGATTCAATAACTCTTAATTTCCTGGAATCCTTCCACCCAACAAGATAAGCAGCAAAAATTGTGAAAAATAGAGCCGCAGTTAATAGCATTACGATTTTTTTCTTCATTATTATCAAACCTCGTAGAATTTAGTTAAAGCAAAGATGTATTTGAGCCATCCTCAACCTTTTGGTTTCTGACTATCCTTATGTCCCTTTTTCGATAGAAGTGTATCTAACTTGTCTTCAATCCTTTGTAATCTGTCATTTCTATTCCTCTTTAAACCGATAGAAATAAAATATATACCTAATAGTGCTAGTAGTAAGATGGCAGGGGGCATGATATATACCCATAAACTATCACTTTCTTTAATGGGTTCAATAACTTGGAATAGATACATGCACACCGTTCTTTTCTAAAAACATGCTGACCTATAAATATCTGGTCTCTTTTTAGCTTATCATAATTATTTACTTCTAAATAGAATGGAATTAACAATTATTTACCAATCGGATTTCTTACTTAAGTAAATCAATACCCCAGAGGCAGTTCAATTTTTCAACTCAAAAAAACTAGCCAATATATGTTCGATAATAAACCCGATTCTTCGTACTCCCGGTATGTTCGAGTTCCATAATCCCAAGCAAGTAACTCGCAACTTTCTGTGATGGAAGATGCAGAAAGGCCCTTAGCTGCATGTTCGAAACTGTAGGACCAATCAGTAAAAAGTAATCGAAGACAGCCTGTTCATGTGCATTGGTCGAAGTAGTTCCGCAATGAGGGCAGTACCATTTCCTTGAGATTCTTTCCATGTGGAAGCGGTGGCAGGATGGACAGAGGATGCCAGATGTTATTTCAGAAGGGGAGATATTGTACTTGCTGATACTTGCTTTTCAGGTTCATGGCTCTTGATCAGCAGTTTCGCTAACTTTTTTACATCCTTGATCGAAAGAAATTCTCTTTGGTGACGATTTTGATATTCATCTACTTTAAAGACCAATTGTCCTCCTTTACAAACTCGGTTAAAAATTTCTAGGTTTTTACTTGGATTTTGCAGGATAGAGCCATGATTGCTGTAGGTGACTAGGAACTCAAGTGGAGGCGGGTTGATATTATGTTTATTCAGCCAGTTCCTGAATTGATAGACTTGCCTTTTCACCTGGTCGACGGGGCAATCATATACTTCCATGCTGTCATTGTACTTGCGAAACACCTGTTTAAAATCAGGGTCGAATTCGATGATGCCAGGCATATTCTTATTTTCAATCAGCAGGGCAAATTTGGTTGATAAAAGAAGGAAATCAATTTGGAAGTAGTTCGTGCCAAGTGGAATGCGGAGATCCTGGAGGATGGAAAAATCATTTTCATTTAAAAGGCTAATGTAATAATCCATATCCTGCTCGCCTTTTAAACCAGCTCTTTTAATCAACAGATCTTTTAGAATTTCTTGCCTTTTGGGATGATCAAGAGGGAGTCTGCGCAGCAACGCTTCATTTACGAGTATTCTCAGTGGGATCGTTCTTCTTTTTGCTATCAAAAAGCCTTCACTCCTTTAGGTTAATAGCAACATATTCGATAATTCTCGATAAAAATCCTGAATAGAAAAAACAGAAATATCAGGTCATATAAGAACCAGCACGAAACAAATAAGGAGTAATAAAGGTAACCCCCAACTATACATCGGTTCAAACCCTTAGTTACCTATTTTCAACACCCCCATGTGCAAAGCAAGAAGTACAAAATAGATATGAATCACAAACAAGTATGCAAGCACAAAACAGATAAGGAGTAAAAAAGGTAACTTCCAATCAAACAACGGTTCACCCCTCAATTACCTATTTTCAACAACCCCACGCGCTAAGCAAGAAGGACAAAATAGATATGAATCACAAACGAGTAAGCAAGCACCAGACCAATAAGGAGTGAAAGAGGTAACTTTTTATCAATTTTCTATATAAGTGACTCGTCAGATCACCAAAGTTGAATAATAGAACATGTAGAAGTGGAGAAATCAGGGGGGATAGAGGAGTTTTTGATAAAATTCAGCTGATATATGGGTCTATTTTTTAACTGGAAAAATTATTCTCTTAATTCAAAGGGATAATTGAGCAATCTTTATAACTATTCTCCCGAAACTGGAGAGGAATTGCCCGAAACTGACCAATAATTGCCCGAAAATCCACCATATTCTTTCCTTCATCCGAAATTTGGAAAATTCAACCTCGAAAAAACACCAAAAAAGCAGCCTCCCGCCGTGGAAGGCCGCCCTCCAAACCAATATTAGATAAACAAATTCAATCCAGAATCCTCAGCGTCACCGAGATAAGCTGCTACGCCGCCGATTTCGACTCCGTCGATGAGTTCTTCTTTTGCGATGCCCATGATGTCCATGCTCATGCCGCAGGCTACTAGCTTGACGCCGGCGTCCATGGCGTTTTTCATCAGAGTTTCAAGGCTGTCGACGTTTTTGTTGGCCATGACTGTCTTGATCATCTTGGAGCCCATGCCGCCCATGTTCATCTTGGACAGTGGCAGGTTGTTTGCGCCCTTCGGCATCATCATGCTGAACATTTTTGCCATCATGTCTTTCTCGGTTGATGGTGCGTCGTTGCGCTTCAGGATGTTCAGTCCCCAGAAGGTGAAGAACAAGGTTACTTCTTTGCCCATCGCCGCCGCACCGGATGCGATGATGAAGGTTGCGATGGCCTTGTCGAGGTCGCCGCTGAACACGACCATCGTCGCGCCATTTTTAGCCGCAGTCGGCACGCCAGTTGGAACCTCAACAGGAGCCACCATCGTATTCATAGGCACGACCACATTGCCTTTCATGATTTGCGCTTTGAACTTTTTATCCTCAAACTTGTTGCTGATCAGCTTGTTGCCTGTTTTCTCACACCAAGCTTTGATATCCTTCGCGAAGCCTGGGTCTGTTGCGTGGACTTCCATCACTTCGCCGTCCTGCATATCGCCAATAGTTTTATACACTTTCATGATCGGACCAGGGCAAGACAGGCCGCAAGCATCAAGAGTTGTTTTTACAGTCGGCGGTACAGCTGCCACGGCAGGAGCGACAGAATCAGCGGCTACAGGAGCGGCTTCAACAGCCAATCCAACACTAGCCTGGGCAGCACCAGCAGCGATTTCCTCCATCGCAGCATTACGCTGTGCAACGCCATTGTCGCTGATCGGTGTACCACAGTTCTCGCTCGCATCTGGCTCGAACACGCAAGAGTAAGTCTTGTAGCCGCCATCCAGGTTCTTTACCTTGAATCCAGCCTGCATCAAGATGCGGGTAGCAAGGTAACCGCGAAGGCCGACCTGGCAGTAAACGTACACTTCTTTCGTTGGGATCTCACCCAGACGGTCGCGAAGCTCGCCAAGTGGAATATTCACAGAACCCTCAATCATGCCCATATCGCGCTCGATTGGCTCACGGACGTCAATCAGGTAACCGCCATCAGCTAAAATATCATTGATTTCATGCCATTGAACTGTTTCCACTAGACCTTCGGCTAAATTCTTCGCTGCATAGCCAGCCATGTTGACTGGGTCTTTTGCAGAAGAATATGGCGGTGCGTATGCCAGTTCAAGATCCGGCAGGTCAAAAATCGTCATGCCGCCTTTGATGGCAGTTGCTAATACGTCAATGCGCTTGTCTGCGCCATCATAAGATACAGCCTGTGCACCGAAGATTTTTCCTGTCTCGCGGTCAAAGATCAATTTTAGTGCGATCGGGAAGGCCCCTGGATAGTATCCAGCGTGAGAGCTTGGGTGAACGTGCACGACATCGTACGAAATGCCAAGACGCTTCAAAGTCTTCTCATTATTACCTGTTGCTGCAACGGTCATGTCGAACACCTTCGCGATGGACGTGCCAAGTGTGCCCTGGTACTTGGAGTCGATGCCGTTGATATGGTCAGCGACGATACGTCCCTGGCGGTTGGCCGGCCATGCAAGCGGGATGTGAGTTGCCTGTCCGTTGATATAGTCTTTCACTTCGATTGCGTCACCGATTGCGTAAATGCTTTCGTCAGCCGTCTGCAGGCGTTCGTTGACACGGATGGCACCGCGAAGTCCTAGCTCCAGCCCAGCTTCCTTAGCCAATTTATTTTCAGGCGCAACGCCAATCGCAAGAATAACGAGGTCAGTATCAATTTGCTTGCCGCTGTTCAGGTTAATGATTTGTCCGTTCTTTTCAAAAGATTTCACGCCGTCTTCAAGGACAAGATTCACACCTTTTTCACGTAGGTGCTGATGTAAAATAGAAGCCATTTCAAAGTCGATTGGCGCCATGATCTGATCAGCCATCTCGACGAGTGTTACTTCAACACCGCGTTCCCAAAGGTTTTCGGCCATTTCAACACCGATGAAGCCGCCGCCGATGACTGTCGCTTTCTTTGGCTGCTGCTCATCAACATACGCCTTGATTTTATCAGTATCAGGAATATTGCGAAGCGTGAACAATGCTTCCGCTTCATTAATGCCCGGAATTGGCGGCTTAATTGGACTTGCTCCTGGTGATAAAACAAGCACATCATAGCTTTCTTCATAAGTTTCGCCTGTTTTAAGATTCTTGATTTCAACTACTTTTCGTTCGCGGTCAATGCGCGTCACTTCACTCAAGTTGCGGATGTCCATGTTGAATTTCTTGGACATGCCTTCAACTGTCTGCACCAGCAATGCGTCTCGTTCCTGAATCGCACCGCCAATATAATAAGGAAGTCCGCAGTTTGCAAAAGAAATATATTCACCTCGTTCGATCATCACGATTTCTGTCTGTTCATCCAATCTTCTTAAACGAGCAGCCGTTGTAGCTCCGCCTGCAACTCCACCTACGATTACCACTTTTTTAGCCATATTCATTACCCTCTTTCTGAAAAATTTATATAGTTTCGATTTGTTATTGGTCAGTTACTTACAAGCTCTTTATTTACAATCCGTAATCTACAGTCTGGCCAGATGCTGGACCCGAATATGTGTAATGGTGAGCATGTGAGGTATTAAAAAAATGTATTTTTCTTTTCTACAGGAAAGACTAATCATATGACCGCCTCCTTATACGTGAAATATATCACAAAGTACGACTAGGGGTAAGGGTATTTGATGAAACGTCAAAAATTGTTCATAATTTCACAAACACAACTAATTCCTACAATATTTTGCTTGCAAAATAAACTAGACGAATTGTTTCTATAATATAGGCTCTGTTTGACAGTAATAGTGTTAGTGAAAATGATAATATTCGTTTTTACATCAAATAAGTCTCAAATAACGCAACACCAGGGAAGGTTTCAAAATCAACTTTGCCCCTTTAACACGGCGCACTGCTAGCGTTTACAGAAAATTCGACACGTGCTATACTCACTGACGGCATTAAAGGGAAAAGGGGATAGGACTGTGAAAAAACGGCGAAATCATACGATAAATCCAACTTTAGAAAAGCTGATTGAATATGTATATGTGTTGATTGGTTCTGGGATTGTGGCCATTTCGTTCAATGTGTTCTTGCTGCCGAACCGGGTTGCTTCAGGCGGGGTCAGCGGGATCAGTACGATTTTGGATGCGACGCTTGGCTGGGAGCCGGCGTATGTGCAGTGGGCTTTTAATATCCCGCTGTTTATTGCGGGGGTTGTTTTACTCGGGAGACAATACGGGTATAAAACTCTTGCAGGGACCATTTTCCTTCCATTTGTCGTGTTCCTGACGAATGACGTAAAACCATGGACTCTGGATCCTTTACTTGGATCATTGTTCGGCGGAATTGGCGTCGGTCTTGGTCTTGGCATTGTTTTTAGAGGAAACGCGTCAACTGGCGGTACTGATTTGGCGGCGCAAATTATCCACAAGTATACTGGGCTGTCGCTTGGTACCTGCGTGGCGTTGATTGATGGACTGATTGTATTATCTGCAGCAATTGTATTCGATATTGAACGCGGTCTTTATGCGTTGATCGGGCTTTATGTGACCAGCAAAACGATTGACCTTGTGCAGGTCGGCATCGGGCGCTCGAAGATGGCGATGGTCATTACAAACCAGCAGGATGAAGTTCGTGAAGCAATTTTGAATAAAATAGACCGCGGAGTGACAAAACTATCAGCATACGGCGGCTATACGGACCAGGAACGGCCAATTATCATGTGTGTCGTGGACCAGACGGAGTTCACAAAATTGAAACAATTGGTCCAATCCATTGACCCATCAGCATTTGTCATTGTAATGGATGCTTCTGAGGTATTGGGTGAGGGTTTTAAAAGAGCCTAATATTGGTATAAAATAGTCGTGTATGCAAAATTTTCTTAGGGGGAGTTAAGTTGAAGAAGAAATTATTAGCTCTATTAATGGGAACCTCCTTGGCACTGGCAGCTTGCGGAGGCGGCGGTGATGAAGCTGGCGGTGGGGACACAGCTGGTGCGGATCCAGAAAAGCTCTATAATCAAAAATGCTCTAGCTGCCATGGCGGTGACCTGGAAGGCGGAGTTGGACCTAAGCTAAGCGATGTAGGTTCACGTTTGTCACAAGAAGAAATTGAAAGTGTAATCGCAAACGGTCAGGGCTCAATGCCTCCAAAACTGCTTGAAGGCGACGATGCTTCAGCAGTGGCTGAATGGTTGGCTAACAAAAAATAAGAGTTTTAAGGAAACGTCCTGATTACAGGGCGTTTTTTTTATGCTGTTCTTTCCAATACAACCATAGGGAAATTGCTGTCTTTATACATTTTCGTAAAATCGCCAAATTATTTAGCAATTCAGCAAGCTTCACAAAATGTCCATACATGTTACGACAAATACTTGTTACATTGCAGTAATAAAACTAAAAATTCTACTAAATAAAAAAGTGGATTATACCAGTATTTTACTAAGTTAATAGCTGGCTTGAGAAGCAGAACAACGGTCAAATCAATAGATAGGATATCCACTGTAGGGATTTAGTGGAAAAAAATGCCCGATTTGAAAAGAAACTGTAATAATTAAAAGGGTTTTTTTACTATAGGGAGATGCTATAATAGGTTTGTTACAAATTGTCGAAGAATAGCCGATTTGATAAGACTAACTATCTAAGGTGATACAAAAATGATAGATATGCAGGATGTTTATAAAACATATCCTAACGGCATTGTTGCCGCTAATGGAATTAATGTTCATATAGATGCAGGTGAATTTTTATACGTAGTAGGGCCCAGCGGTGCTGGAAAATCCACTTTTATTAAAATGATGTACCGGGAGGTCAAGCCTTCCAAAGGTTCCATCATTATAAATGGTGTCAATCTAGCAAAGTTGAAGGACAGCAAAGTACCATTGCTGCGCCGGAATATTGGCGTTGTGTTCCAGGACTTCAAATTGTTGAATACTCTTTCAGTCTATGAAAATGTCGCTTTTGCGATGGAAGTCATCGAGGAACAGCCGCAATATATCAAAAAGCGCGTTATGGAAACTTTGGAACTTGTCGGACTTAAGCATAAGGCGAGAGCGCTTCCTACCGAGCTATCAGGAGGAGAACAACAGCGTGTTGCCATTGCTCGTTCAATTGTGAACGCACCGAAAGTGGTGATTGCCGATGAGCCCACTGGAAACCTTGATCCCGATACTTCATGGGAAATTATGAACATTTTCGAAGAAATTAACTTAAGGGGAACCACGATCGTCATGGCTACCCACAACAAAGAAATCGTCAACACAATCACGCATCGCGTCATCGCGATTGAGAATGGCAGGATTGCCCGTGACGAAATGAAAGGTGAATACGGATATGAAAGCTAGAACATTTCGCCGCCATGTCCGGGAGAGCTTTAAAAGCTTAGGCAGGAATGGCTGGATGACTTTTGCCTCCGTAAGCGCCGTTACAGTTACCCTGCTTTTGGTCGGTGTCTTTTTCGTCATTATGATGAATTTAAATAAAGTCGCAACCACGATCGAGGAAGATGTAGAAATCCGAGTCCATGTGGATGTAGCAGCGAACGACAAAGATAAAGCGGTACTGGAACAAAGAATCAAACAGGTTCCGGAAGTCAAAAGCGTAAAATATTCTTCTAAAGAGCAGGAGCTCGAAGCCCTCATCGAAAGCATGGGTGAAGAAGGAGAGGCTTACAAGCTTTTTGAACAAGATAATCCGTTGAATGATGTGTTCGTCATAAAGACGAAAAACCCAACCGATACAATGAAAGTCGCAAAGCTAATTGAAAAACAGGAATATGTAACATCTGTAAAATATGGCCAGGGTAAGGTAGAGCAGCTATTCAGCTTTATAAAAATAAGCCGGAATGTCGGCCTTATACTGATTGTCGGCCTTCTGTTCACAGCGATGTTCCTGATATCGAATACGATTAAAATAACCATCATGGCCCGCAAACGAGAAATTGAGATTATGAGACTTGTAGGAGCAACGAATAATTTCATTAGATGGCCATTCTTTTTAGAGGGTTTATGGCTTGGCATACTTGGGGCAGTGATACCAATCGCTGTCGTCTCCAGCGCCTATTATTATGCATTCGATTTCTTGAACGATCGATTGAAAGACCACTTTATTAAATTGCTAGAATTTAACCCGTTTGTTTATCAATTATCGGCGATCCTGATCATCATGGGTGCTGCAATTGGAATCTGGGGAAGTCTTATGTCCGTCCGCAAGTTTTTGAAAGTGTAGAGAAATTGCCAATAGACGATAGATAGAGAAATAAAGTTACGAAACTATAAGTATGAGAGGGGAAAGATCTAGTGAAAAAACAGATACTCTCACTAGCGTTAGTCAGTACTTTAAGCCTGGGTTCCTTATTAAGCCCGTTATCAGTGAATCAAGCTTCAGCAGAAAGCCTTTCAGATTTGAAAGCGCAAAAGGAGAAGCTTCAAAATGAAAGATCTGGGGTAAGCAAGCAAATTGAGCAGAAGAGCAATAAAATCGGTGAACTGCAAGGTGAGCAGGGCCAGGTTGAAGCGGAAATTCGAAACCTTGATATGACTGTTGAAGATACATTGAATAAGATCGATTCAAAAAATGCAGAAATCAAAGCGACAGATGAAGAAGTCAAAGCGTTAAAAGCTGAGATTGTTGTTTTAGAAGATCGTATTGCAAAACGCAATGAATTGCTGAAGGATCGTGCCCGCTCCCTTCAGTTAAGCGGCGGAACAGTCAGCTATATGGATGTATTGCTGGGAGCGCAAAGCTTCGGGGATTTCATCGACCGTGTAAGTGCTGTGACAACAATTGTACAAGCAGATAAGGATATTATTGAGCAGCATCAGTTGGACAAGCAAGAGCTGGAAACAAAGCAGCAGCAAGTAGAATCAAAGCTTGCGTTACTTAAGCGAATGAAGCAGGATCTGGTAGGTCTCAAAGAAAGATTAAACGCGAAGATCCGTGAAAAAAATAAACTCATGAGCCAGCTTAAGCATGAGGAAGAAGAATTACACAAGGAAAACCTTAAATTGGAGGAGCAGAATGAAATCCTGGCTGCACAGGCTTCTGCAATCCAGAAGGCCATTAAGTTAGCGCAGGAACGTGAGGCAGCACTTGCTGCAGAGCGTGCCAGACAAGCAGAGCTTGCGCGTCAGAGAGCTGCACAGTCTAAAAAGAAGAGCAGTGGGGGAAGTACTCAAACTGTCGCTGAACAATCAGCACCGCCAGTCTCTAATGGCATGTTCATGTGGCCGGCCAATGGAAGGTTAACTTCTGGAATTGGTGCTCGATGGGGTTCTTTCCATGCGGGTATTGATATCGCAAATAAAGCAAGTGGCGTGCCAATCGTTGCTGCCGCTGATGGAGTTGTCATCCGTTCATATTATTCATCAAGCTATGGAAACGCCATTTTTATAGCTCACTCTATTAATGGACAAGTCTACACCACTGTTTATGCCCATATGAGCAGCCGCCACGTCGGTAATGGTTCAGTAGTCTCAAAGGGACAGCAAATTGGTGTAATGGGTAATACTGGACAGTCTTTCGGTCAGCATTTGCACTTTGAACTTCACAAAGGTCAATGGAATGCTTCAAAATCGAATGCCGTGAATCCAGTTTCATACTTTAATTAAAATTACTAAGGAAGAGACTCAACGTCTCTTCCTTTTTCTTTTCCCGCTGAATAGTCTCAGAAACTTGTAAAATATAACCACTTGGAAGTTCGATCCAAAATTAATCCTTCATACCCTGTCCCTGTTCGTCATATAATGGGAATCATAGAAATTTTTACGGCAGAGGAGCAGTTGATGCGGTAAACAGGGAGGAGTTTGGCAATGGAGCGTAAGTGGATTGCCATTTTGATGGCGGGCTCGCTGCTGACTGGTGCGGGAAGTACATATGCCGGCATGCAATGGTACGAAAGCAAGGCAGGTGTCCTGGAACGCCAGATTGTGCCCTTGAAAGACCATGCAGGTGCAGAGGCAGGCGATGCAAGCAGTCTCGATAAAGTCGAGCAGGCATACAGTTTGATTTTTAACAGTTACGTTGAAAAGGTAGAAGAAGAAAAGCTGGTTGAAGGAGCGATTCAGGGGATGCTTTCAACCCTGGAGGATCCGTATTCCGTCTATATGGACAAGGAAACGGCGAAGCAATTCAATGAGACGCTGGAGTCGTCTTTTGAAGGAATTGGTGCTGAAGTCAGCACGGTCGATGGAAAAATCGTGATCGTTTCTCCTTTTAAAAATTCCCCAGCAGAGAAAGCGGGTTTGAAGCCAAATGACCAGATTTTAACGGTCGATGGCGAGAGTATCGAGGGATTAGATTTATATGAGGCAACTTTAAAAATCCGCGGCAAAAAAGGGACACCTGTTGTACTGGAAATCGAACGTAAAGGCTTGAAGGATTCACTGAAGGTTAAAGTGATTCGCGACGAGATTCCGCAGATTACCGTCCATGCTGACATGAAAAAGGTAAACGGAGAGAAGGTTGGTTACATGGAGATTACCTCGTTCTCAGAAGATACCTCCAAAGAGTTCAACAAGGAGCTTAAGGCTTTTGAAAAAGAAGGGATGGATGCGCTTCTGATCGATGTGCGCGGCAATCCTGGCGGGCTGCTTTCCAGTGTCGAAGAAATTTTACGAGAGTTGATTTCCAAGGAGAAGCCGCTCTATCAAATCGAAGAACGCAGCGGCGATAAGACTCGCTACTTCTCCAATCTGGAAAAAGCGAAGCAGTATCCGGTGGCTGTGCTGACGGATGATGGCAGTGCATCCGCTTCGGAAATTTTGGCGGGGGCATTGAAGGAGGCGGGCGGCTATCCGGTCATTGGCGAAAAGACCTTCGGTAAGGGGACAGTCCAGCAGGCTGTGCCGATGGGGGATGGCAGCAATATCAAGCTGACGCTGTTCAAATGGCTGACTCCCGATGGCAACTGGATCCATAAAAAAGGCATCGAGCCAACCGTCGAGGTCAATCAGCCGGCGCTTTATGATACCCATCCTATCCAGGCCGAGAAACCGCTCAAGCTGGATATGAATAACGAGCAGGTCAAAAACGCCCAGGAAATCCTTGCTGGGCTCGGGTTTGAGCCGGGCCGTACCGATGGATACTTCAGCGGCATGACTGAAATTGCCGTCAAAGCATTCCAGCGCAAAAATGACATGACCGTAACTGGTGTCATTGATGCAAAAACAGCCTCGGCACTCGAGGATGCGGCCAGAAAAGCGATGAAACAAGAAGAAAACGACCTCCAGCTGCAGACAGCTTTAAGGCTGTTGGCGAATCAATAAAAGAAGCTGTATCTCATTTGATTTAATTAAATGGGATGCAGCTTTTTCCCTTTATTTGGATAAACGTGCAATTAGTGTGGCTGAACGTGCAATTATGGCTAATGTCGGAGCAATTATCCTTCATCTCAGCGCAATTATTAAAGATGAACGTGCAATTTTCGGGTTGATCTAATAGAGTAATTTTCCAGTTACCTTTTTAAGTAAAACCTTTGTGAGGTAGCATAAATATCAGATGTTTTTTTCCTGAATTTGGATGACGGCACGATTTTGGCCCCTGATCGGGCAATTCCGACAGAATTTTGGGCAATTCTGCCGATTGTTTGGGCAATTTAAGCAGATGAGTGAGAGAATATTGCGTCTGATTAAGAGATTAATTTTTCCAGTTACCTTTTTAAAAAGAACCCCCATGAATTCACCCAAAATTGGATGAATTTCATACTAGAAAGTGCAATTAATGCCTGACTACACCAAAGAATGGCCTATCTTTCATCAAATTTCTGACCCCACCCCCAGATTCTGCCCTAAAACAGCTCTACAAGAAAAAAATCCCATCAATATTCCTCAACTATTGATAGGTTTTAACCTTTAGATTTGATAGAATAAGCTTAATATCATGTAATTTATGAAGGCTGGTGACATAGGGGTGGCACAGGATTGGTTCATTGAACTTTTGAAAGGGATGGGCAGGCTTCTGCTTCACCCTGTGTTCTATTATTCTTTATTTTTGGCGGCTGTCCTGGGTGTTTCGCGCGTGAAGCGGGAGAGGAAAAACTTTACAGTAAGGGCAAAGGATGCCTATTTTGAGCTCAGGCAGCTATTTCCGCTGGGATTGCTGGTCGGGCTCTCCATCTCAATCTTAACCATTGCCGCTGGAATCGCGATTCCATTCGCAGCGGTGGTTTCAGTTGCTGCAGCAACATTGCTGTTGGGTCTGACAACAAGGGTCAGGCTGCTTTCTCCTGCATATACAGTCGGGGCAGCGTTTTTTGCATTGATTTTCCTGTCAGGAAGGCAAATCGATCTCCCGTTAGCAGGCGACTTATTTTCAAGTCTTGATGAAAAAATCTTTCCATCGATTGCGATTTTGTTAGCATTATTAACGATTGGCGAAGGCTTCCTTATTTTACGAAATGGAAAAAAGGGAACTTCTCCTAAATTGATCAAGAGCAAGCG
This sequence comes from Bacillus sp. ISL-41, assembly GCF_018613235.1. Classification (GTDB taxonomy): domain Bacteria; phylum Bacillota; class Bacilli; order Bacillales; family Cytobacillaceae; genus Mesobacillus. The sequence continues at coordinate 186,753 of NZ_JAGGQP010000029.1, read as the reverse complement.
CGGCCAGACGGTTGGTGTCCACGAGGTGAAGAGGCTCTGGGTTGTTCCGGCATTCATGCTCCTTCCGGGCGAAATCCTGACGCTGCCGTTCGAGTGGTGGCCTGTGTTCGCACTTGGAGACAATACATATTCACTGATCCTCGTTCCATTTGCGATCGGTTTACATCAGCAAATCCAGAGCATGATGCCAAAAGAAGCTGTCAGTCAATTGGGCAGCCGTGTCGTTGGGCTCGGTATTCTGATCGCGCTGATTGCCGCCGCGGGTTACTGGTACCCAATCGCTTCCATTGCAGCCGTTGCAATTGCCATGATTGGACGCGAAGCCTTGACACTCATGCAAAGGATGCAGGAAGAGAGCAGGCCGTTTTATTTTTCGAAAAAGAACCATGGCGTGATGATTCTCGGTATCCTGCCTGAATCTCCGGCCGATAAAATGGCTCTTGGTGTAGGCGAGCTTGTCACAAAGGTCAACGGCACGAATGTCCATGATGAACAAACCTTCTATGAAGCTCTGTCGCGAAACAGGGCGCATTGCAAGCTTGAAGTCCTTGATACGAACGGGCAAATCCGCTTCGTGCAGAGGGCTTTGTATGAAGGCGATCACCACGAACTTGGCATCCTTTTTGTCCAGGGTGAAAAGAAGTGGGACAGTGCCGTTGTTTAATATTGTTTCTTTGAAAGCTTATTAAGTTTAATTGGCGTGGTGGAATGTCCTTGGAGATAATGTCTCGAAGGACTTTCTATTTTTATAGATTGTCCCTTTATATATAAACTATCTTCAGTTATCAGCTGAAAATTGAGTATAATTAAAATTGGATATAACGGCAAATTCTTTTGAAAATGAAGCAGCAAAACTAAAGGAACTAAGCCCGGCCAAGGCTGCGTCAGCCAGTTACTGATTCCAAGATTTAATGTGACTAATCAGGTAATTGATTGGTCTCTTTTGACTTAAAGGAGAAAACATAATGGGGAAATTCGGTTCTCTAAAGGACTTTAAACGGACTGTCTATCTAAGTATGATCATTCCCAGTCTGCTGGCTATGATCTCTTACATGCTTTTCGTATTCAACCAGCCAGGGCACGGAAAATATTTAATACTTACAGTAGTTCTGACTTGCTGGTTTACCATCAGTTTAATACTGTTATATCACAAAAGGCTCATGCCTCTTGTGGAGTATGGTACATTAATAATTATTTCTGCTATGCATATAGGAACAGTATACGATGGCTTTTTTAATTATATTGCCACTGATAAAGCTGGTGCATTTGGAGTTACAGTAATGTGGGTTCCTGCTGTGATTCTCAGCTTTTTTCTTATTCTCGGAGCTAGGCGGGGGCTTGTCTTCTCCCTATCTGTATTTTTGGTCATCTTTGTTATGGGTTTAATGAATTTTCCTGAGATGTCAGAGGATTATTTAATATCGGTTATTCAGTTTTATGTAGCCTACCTTTTTTACATCCTGATTATTTATTACTCCCGGTTTTTAATTAAGCTTTTTTCAGACTTTGAAAATATGAAAGAGAATGCTTATACTGATGCACTGACAGGAATCGCGAACCGGCATCAAATCGACATTTGGCTGGATGAAAAAGTGCCGGGAACAAAGGAAGCGCCCGTATCTATATTATTTTTCGACATTGATCATTTTAAGGCTGTTAATGATACATACGGACATAAAGTTGGGGATTCCGTCCTTAAGGAATTAGCAGGGCTGGTGAAACAAAATCTTACACCCAATGAACAATTTGGCCGCTGGGGAGGGGAAGAGTTTATTATCATTTCCTCTCAATCCGGTGAAAATGCACTAATGCTGGCTGAAGAACTGCGCTTGAAAATCAATGACTACCCTTTTAAAACAGCTGGCAGACAGACAGTAAGTTTTGGGGTGACTGAGTTTAGAGCGGGTGAATCAGTCGATACATTAATAAGCCGGGCGGACAGAGGATTGTATCAGTCAAAGCATGAAGGGCGGAATAGAGTTACAATGATTTAGAAGTAGCTTATACCCCTCTATCGGGTTCTGTTTAACAAAGTGGGAGCCACCACACTAAACCGGGGCTCCCGCTTTTTTCTTTTATTCCACGACTCCAGTCCTCATAATCTCAAACTCGATTTTCACATCGACTTTGCTTTCCGGGTACATGCGATGCCATTTCTCGGTGGTCAAGTTGGCTTGTCGGACACTCTTTCGATAGATCTCTCCAAACCCGAATGGATCTGCCCCTGATTCCCGTGCTTTTTTGATCAATTTTTCAATATCTGAGGTAATTTTTTCTTTAATCTTGGTTTCCAGCAGCAAAAGCTCTTTGGGGTTTTTTAAGTCCAGTGCCTGATTGACTTCAAGCAGTCTTGTTTGTAATTTGACATTCAGTTCGAATTGCAGGTTTTCTTTGCTGATCAGGTTGATGTCACTTTTGCTATGGATTGTGTCAAGAACTACTGCGAGTTTGACGGGCGATTCAGTAGACTCGGGCAGATCAAAATCTTCTTTGTCAATTTCAAGCTCTATGGCTCCTGCCTCGTAGCGGTCATTAACCAATTTTAAATAAAAGGCTTCTTTTGGATTAATTTTGCCAACCATTTTATCATTCTTTATTAGAGCCATCCCGGAAATTTTAACGATGCCATTATCACCTTTTAAAGTTGGCAGGATGGGATCAATTCCTGGTGCATAGAAATCATGCAATACTTCCTGCAGGGTGGAGGATGGGATTTTTTCACCTTTTATGTTTTGATCCAATTCCTTATAAATGAGCTGGCTGATATCGGAAAATTGTTCATTTTTTTGGTTAAGGAGCTTATTGGTGCTTCCCTCAACGACCGCGAGATAGGTAAGGTCACTGATCGATGGATCGCGTGCGAGTGTATCTGCCAGATTGATAAGACCGGTACGGACAACTTCTTCACTGAAAAGTGCTACGCGCAGCTGCCCTGATTGTAATTTTTTTGGGCTTTTTAGATCGGCTTCATTTCTTGCTCCTTTACTGGTTGCCGATTTTGCTGCCAGGATGACAGAACTTTGCGGAGCCTCCGGATCGATTTGGAGAAGAACCATTGTGGCTAGGATTTGCTTATCCTCTGTCAGATCATAGCCAACTGTGGTGAGCAAACCCATCTTCTCGAGTGTTTTCTGTTCTGCGCAGCCAGAAACGAGAATGACAAGTATGGCGATCATGAGCTTATGGCTTTTATTGCGCATTGGCTTCATCCTTTTTACGGAAAAATTTCTTCTTGATCAGAACAACGCCGAACAGGAGTAACGGATAGGCAAAAACAATATAGAGAGCACCCCTCGCGAAATAATCGTTAAATAGATTAATCTGGACTCTGGTGAGCGGATAAAGCAGGGTCAGGAAAATGAATAGTAAGAGAACCCAGCTTACTTTTTGTTCTTTTTTATTGAAAATCCTTGAGATTCCCCGAGTGGCTGCCCACATATAGAGCATCAGGTTTGGCAGGATCAGCAAGACCCAAAAAGTGATTGCCACGTATTCAAAGCGTTCAATAAAGGGAAAGCGAACGATTTTAAAAAGGGATAACGTACCCCAAATTGTCCGTTCCAGCTGGCCGCCGCTGAAATAAGCCAGGGAGACGACCATGAGCGCAAGATAGAGGATGGTCGTGAACACAAGACCATATTGCATATATTTATGGACCTTGTCTTTTTCTTTTAAAAAGGGATATATAACGTAAATGATCTCAAAGCCGATGACCGTGAATGTCATTTGCTTTGCTCCTCTCAATATTTCAGTTATCTTCGCTTCAAACATCGGAAATAAGTAATCCCAGTTGGTGAACTGGAAGGGATAGGCGAGAAGCAGAATCAGCCACAAAGATAGGATAACGCTAAAAAAGCTGACACCCACAACTGTCCGCAGCCCGCCATTCAAGCCATAGTAAACAAGGTATACGAGAGTCAGAGCAATCAGCCAGTTCGGGACTTCAGGGAAAACCCATGCCTGCAGAACTTCGACATAATTCCGAACGATAATATGGAAACCTCCAAGAAAATAGATGACAAACAAGATATTAATCAGGTTGCCGAGCCACTTTCCAAGCACATCATATTGGATTCCATATATATCAGAATTCTCATATAAACTTAATGTTTTTACCATAATGAACCCTATGGTGGCAGTGGCAATCCCGCTAAGAATGACGGAAATCCAGGCATCATGCCTTGCTTCCATATAGATGATCCGCTGGAAGCCCTGGATGCCAACGCCCACCTGCATAGAATGGATCACGAAGATAAGCAGGAATGTATTGACCATGTTTTGAGGCTTAGGCTCGATGTGAACTTTCATTTATAACACCACAACTTATTCTTTGGTTTTTCGTTTCTGATACTTCAATCTGTCCATTGGCCTAGTCTGCAACGGTCTGTTGTTTGTCCATCCGATAGGCAGGCGTATGATGCTGTCTCGCCAATCTTCAATTCTCGGCGGATAAAAAGGCGCCAAAAACGGTGTTCCCAGACTGGAAAGGCGGAGCAGATGGATCAGCAGGAAGCAAAAGCCAACCATCAATCCATAAAATCCCCAGAATCCTGCAAGTATGATTAATGGGAAACGGAGTACCCTGATGACGTTGCCCATCATATAATTAGGTGTTGTAAACGAAGCGAGTGCACTAACGGCGATGATGATGATCAGGATGTTGCTTGTGAATCCAGCTTCTACGGCAGCAGTTCCGACGACGATACCGCCAACGATACCCATCGTCTGGCCGACTTTCGTTGGCAGTCGGGCTCCGGCTTCCCGCAAGAGTTCAATCATCGTTTCCAGCAATAATGCCTCGATTATTGGCGGGAAGGGTACGCGTGACCTCGACTCACCAAGCGGGATCAGCAGTGTTTGCGGGATAATTTCATAATGGAATGTCAGAGCTGCCACATAGATTGCCGTGAAAAAAATCGAAACAACCATGGAGAACACCCTTAAGACTCTGAGAAATGTCGCGATCTGCCATCTGACACTTTCATCTTCCATACTCTGGAAAAACTCGATGAATGTTTGCGGTGCACCGATAACCTGTACACTGCCATCAACAAGGACCACCATTTTCCCATTCAAGAGCCAGGCGCAGGCACGATCCGGTCTTTCTGTCAGCAGCAGCTGCGGAAAAATGGCAAATGAATTGTCTTCAATCAGCTGTACCAGAATTGAGCTGTCAAGGATCCCGTCAATGTCGATTGATTTGATCCGCTCACGCATCCGATCGATCATATCATCGTCCGCAATTCCCTTTAAATAGAGAAGCGAAATCGCTGAATTCGTTTGTTTTCCTAAAGAAAAGCTCTCATTGCATAAATTTGGATTTGTAAGAAATCGGCGGATAAGAGATATATTGGTTGCAAGACTCTCGTTAAAGGCGATTTGAGGCCCCAAAACCTGTGACTCATTTTCCGGCCGGGTCAAGGACCGGTTTTCCTGGGTACCAACCAATGCGCTGATGATGACAGGGTGGCCTTGCGAATGGACCACCACTGCTCCATGTAAAATCGAATTAACCACATCTTCGACATATTTATGTTTGGAAGTACGGGATACTGTAATATGCTTAAGCGCCTCGTTTGGGGAAGATTCCGCATCTTCAAGACGAGCGAGAATGTCTCCATTTAGCATCTTTTTATCCGTTAATGTGTCCAAGAAAATCAGTGTAAAGCCATTTTGGAGTTCCTTAATATTTAAATCCGCACTATCATGAAGGCATTCCTTCATTTTTTGGATGAATTCGGCCTTATCTACAGGGATTAATTCCTTTTCGTCGAGGTTTTTTTGATTCTTGCTGCTGTTGTCGGCTTCTGCTTTCTTTTTCTTAAAGAACATCAAAATCCCTCCCGATGCAATCACCTACACAAAAGGTTTTGCATTAAAGGGAAAAATTATACTGATGATAGTTTTATGTGATTGTATGAAAAAAAGAAGCTGACGTATTGTCAGCTTCCGATTATAAAACTCCTAGTGAATCAAGAAACACGATGATAATAACTAGAGGCACGACAAACCTCATCACATTGTACCAGAGGTTGAAGAGCCAACTTCCGGCCTTTGATTGCTGCAGCAGCTCCTGTCGCAGTACTTCCTTTTTGATTTTAAGTGGGACAAATATCGAAATCAGCAGTACTCCAAGCGGCATCAAAATGTTGCTTACAAGGAAATCGGCTGTGTCGAAGATATTCTTCCCGAATATCGTCGCTTCTGCCATCGTTCCGAATGAAAGGGCAGAAGGGATTCCAAGCAGGAAAATCAATCCGCCGGCAATCCATGCGAATTTTGCCCGCTTTTTCTGATTGCCTTTTGCAAGGGTGGCAACGACAATTTCAAGCATCGAGAAAGCGGAGGTCAGTGTCGCAAACAGGAACAATGCCAGGAACAGCAGCAGGAACAGTTCCCCGAAAACCATTTTTTCAAAGACAGCTGGCAGGACGACGAATAACAGCCCCGGTCCTTCTGCCGGTTCAAACCCGAGCGAGAAAACCGCAGGGAAGATCGCCAGCCCGGCAAGCAGGGCGATAAAAAGATTCATCCCGACAACCGATAGTGCAGGCTGGACGATGCTGCCTTTTTTCGGTAGGTATGAGCTGTAGGTTACCATTACCGATACGCCGACACTCAGCGAGAAAAACGATTGTCCCATTGCGAACAGGATGCTTTCCGAAGTGATGCTTGAAAAATCAGGAGCGAGAAAAAACTTCACGCCAGCAAGCGCGTTATCAAGCGTCAGTGAACGGATGATCAAGATGATGAAAAGCAGGAACAAAGCTGGCATCAGGATTTTGCTCGCTTTTTCAATCCCGGATTGCACTCCTTTGGCCACGACCATAATCGTGATCAATAAGAAGGCAGCCTGGGCTGCGAGCACACTCCAGTGACTGCTGATCGTCAGTCCGAACAATTCCCCATAATCAGCTCCCTCTTCAATTACTCCGCCCGCCAGTCCTTTGACAAAATAAAGGCTGATCCAGCCGCCGACCACACTGTAAAAGCTAAGCAGCACAAAACTGGTGACGACACCGAGTATCCCGATCAAATACCATTTGCTTTTCGGCGCGATTTCCAAGTAGGCACGGATCGCTTCCTTGCCGGTACTTCGGCCGATGACAAACTCCGCCAGCAATAGTGGCAGTCCGATGAATAACGAAAATAGAATGAACATTAGGAAAAATGCCCCGCCTCCGCTTACTCCTGTTACATAAGGCAGTTTCCAGATCGCTCCGATGCCTATTGCCGAACCGGCAGCGGCCAGGACGAACCCGATTTTCGATGACCATTGTTCTTTCTCCATGATGATTTCTCCCTTTTTCTCTTTATTTCAGCTGGATGATTGATGTCACGGCAAAATAAAAAGCCACGCCTCTATCCATCAATCTGGATAGGGACGTGGCTGAACACGCGGTACCACCCTATTTGGAAGCATGCTGCTTCCCGCTCAAGTTACTGGATAACGGCCAAATCCGTTCCTTTTTTTTAAAAAAAGGAAAAGCTCCAAGAACGAAATTCACCTGGCCTTTGTATCAGTTTCCACCAACCACTGATTCTCTATTAACAGGGAGACCGGCTTAATAAGACTCTCTTCAACGCTTCAACTTATTAAAATGTTTTTTTGAAATTATAGTATGATAATAAAAAAGTGTCAAGAGATTCTGTCTTTGTAATTTATAATAAGGATACATTGTTCGAAAAATGGAGGAATTCAAATGCTCACGCTGATAAAAAATGGAGAGGTTTTTGCCCCGGATTATCTTGGTAAAAAGGATTTTTTAATAGTGGATCGGAAAATTGGGTTCATAGAGGAGGGGATCGAGCTTCCTGAAAAATACGTGAAGGTTATTGATGCGACAGGTAAGAAGATCGTTCCGGGATTCATCGATTCCCATGTCCACCTGATTGGGGGAGGCGGGGAAGGCGGGTTCCGCACGAGGACGCCGGAGATCCAGCTGACACAGGCAACGACCGCTGGCATCACGACCCTGGTCGGTGTGCTCGGAACCGATGGGACGACGCGGACGATGCCCGACCTGATTGCCAAGGCCAGGGCGCTTGAGGAAGAAGGGATCACCACCTATGTTCAGACAGGCTCCTATCAGGTCCCGGTCAAAACGCTGACCGGAAAAATCGAGGACGATATCATTTTAATCGATAAAATCATCGGCGCCGGGGAGATCGCGATTGCCGACCATCGCTCATCGCAGCCGACTGCTGAAGAATTGGCGAAGATCGCTTCGGCTGCACGGATTGGCGGGATGCTTGCCGGAAAGGCTGGGATCGTCAATGTCCATGTCGGCGACAGCTATGACCATTTGAAGCTGATTGAGGAAGTTGTAGAGCATACCGATATCCCAATCAGGCAGTTTTATCCGACCCATATCAACCGCAATCACCATCTGTTCGAAGCAGGCATTGAATATGCGAAGAAAGGCGGCTGGGTTGATTTTACAACAAGTTCGATTCCGAAGTTCCTTGAAGAAGGCGAGGTAAAATGCAGCGTTGGGTTAAAACGCATGCTTGAAGCAGGAGTAGAGATCGGACAAATCACCTTCACCTCCGATGGACAGGCGAGCCTGCCAGATTTTGATGAAAATGGTGAATTGATTGGTCTGCAGATCGGCCAGGTTTCCTCTTTGTTCGAGGCGGTCCAGGATGCTGTTTTATCTGAGGGCATCCCGCTCGAAGCGGCCATCCGTGTCATTACCGCAAACCCTGCGGCAGTCCTGAAACTATCGCAAAAAGGCAGGATTGAGGCTGGCCGGGATGCAGATTTAGTACTGCTTGATGACAGTCTTGAGATTGACACTGTCATTGCGATGGGGAAAGTCATGGTGGAGAATAAGCTTCCAGTTGTAAAAGGGACATTTGAATAATTAGAAGAACCTTGACCGTGGTCAAGGTTCTTTTTACTCTATGAATGTGTATTTGATCCACTTGGTCGATATATTCGAAAAAGTGGTCGATATATCTGTAAAAGTGGTCGATATATTCAAAAATCCGTCGATATATTCAAAAATGTGGTCGATAAAATCTGATTTACGCCAAACAAAACAACTTTATTGGAAAAATTAGGCGAGATAAAGGGGCTGTATCAATGAAATCTTCAATAAATAGCAATAAACCGAACATCAGCCCCGTTTAATTTTAGAAAATCATCGATAAAAGCAATCCGCCAAGCGCTCCTGTAACAACAACAATCCAAGGCGCAAGCTTCCAATACACAAGCATGCTGAACAGCACGGCCGCGAACACAAAATCAATTGGCTCAAGGATTGAACTCGTCCAGATTGGGTGGTAGAACGCGGCGATCAGGATTCCGACAACGGCTGCATTAACGCCCATTAGCGCTCGGCTAATCTTGCTGTTTCTCCTTAACGCGTCCCAGAAAGGCAGAGTACCAAGAATCAGCAGGAACGCCGGCAAAAAGATCGCCGCTGTCGCAAGCAATCCGCCCTGCCAGCCGTTAATCATCGCCCCGATATAGGCAGCGAATGTGAACAATGGACCAGGAACAGCCTGGGCCGCACCATAACCAGCAAGGAAGGCTTCCTCGCTCAGCCAGCCTGTCGGAACGAATTCACGTTCAAGCAATGGCAGGACAACATGGCCGCCGCCAAACACGAGCGAGCCGGAACGGTAAAAGCTGTCGAACATCGCGATCCAGTTCAATGAAGTTGCCTCTCGTAAAATCGGCAGGAGGATCAGCAAGCCGAAAAACAAAGCAAGACTGATATAGCCCACCGACTTGGAAAGTGCAAAAGTCATCCTGTCATCCTCTGCGGCATTATGGGACTTGAATAGAACGTATCCTAAAATGCCTGCGACGACAATAACTCCGATTTGCGTGAACGCGGTCTGCCAGAGCAGCGTTGCAGCGAGTGCAAATAATGCAATCGTCTTTCGCGGCAGGTCGGGAGTCAGTTTCTGCGCCATTCCGAGGATCGCGTGGGCCACTACTGCTACAGCGACAATTTTTAAGCCGTGGATCCAGCCTGCATCGCCAACATCAAATTCCTGTAAAATAATCGCAAAAATAATCAGTGCCAAAACGGAAGGCAGCGTGAATCCAAGGAATGCGAACAATCCACCGAGCAATCCGCCGCGCATCAAACCAACGCCGATACCGACCTGGCTGCTTGCGGGGCCGGGGAGAAACTGGCATAATGCCACCAAATCCGCGTAGCTTTTTTCATCCATCCACTTCCTGCGGCGGACATACTCTTCATGGAAGTAGCCAAGGTGGGCAACAGGCCCGCCGAATGATGTCAGGCCGAGCCTGGTGGAAACCATCAGAATTTCCAGCAGCGACTGGAAAGTAACACTTCTCTTTTCTGTCATTTCTTTTTCTCCTTCATAACTAATTGTAGTCGTTCATTGAAGAACGATTTATAGGCCAGCTGCAAATATAGAATCACCGTCAGTGACACGCTGCCGACGATTCCGAGCATGATCGCGATCTGGTATTCCACGGCAACGATGGGGGAGGTGCCAGATAGTATTTGGCCAGTCATCATTCCGGGGAGGAAAATGATCCCCATGCCCACCATCGAGTTAATCGTCGGAAGCATCGCGGCGTCAAAGGCCTGGTTGACCACTTTTTTGGCTGCCTGCTTCGGAGTTGCCCCAAGCATCAGAGCCCCCTCGATTTGTGCTTTGTTCGCCGCGAATCCTGATATCAAGTTGTTTACTCCGAGCGAAACACCTGTCATCGAGTTCCCGATGATCATCCCGGCAATCGGGATGAAATAACGCGGCTCGTACCAAGGAGTCACATCCAGGACAATGAGAATGAAAAAGAACAGACTCGTCAGGATGCCAATTGCCATCGCAAAGGCAATATGCTTTTTCATCGCCCCGCCAAGAGGATGCTTTGTCCGTTTGTAAACATTATAAATCGCAAAGATCTGCATGATGGCAATGATCACTAACGTATAAAAGGGATTCGGATTATCAAAAAGATAGACGAGCAGATACCCGACCAGGACCAGCTGGAGGGACATGCGCACGGTCGCCAGCAGGATTTCTCTCTCTCGCGGAATCCCGCGGACCCTGACAATGACGATCAAAATCAGGATGAAAATATATGCTGCTGCAAGCTGCAGAAAGGATAAATCCATTACATCGTCCATCAGCTCACCCCGCTCTCAATTGAATATTGCGACATGTCAATTGTATTCTCCGCGACAAGGCCCGCAAGTTCTTTCGAATGGGTGATCATGATGACTGTTTTTAAATTACTTTTAGCATAATCATAAAATCTCGTTAACACTGTACGGGCTGTATCCTCATCCAGCGCAGAGGTCGGCTCGTCCAGCAAAAACACTTCAGGATTAAGCAGCATCGCCCGTGCCCAGGAAAGCCGCTGCTTTTCTCCACCAGAAAGGTGGTCCGCTTCTTCATCCAATCTTTTATCAAGCAGAAACAATTGCAGCATTCCTTCCATTTCCTTCGCACTGGCCGGCTCTTTTTCGGAAAAAGAACGGCCAATCTGCAGGTTGTCTTCAATGCTACCATCAAAAATGACCGGCGCCTGCGAAACCATGACGACGGTTCTCCTGAGTTGCAGGGGATCCAAGTTGCTGATGGATTTACTTTTAAAAAGAATTTCTCCATCATCCGGGTTCGACAGATCGTTCAATAATCTCAAGAGCGTCGATTTTCCGCTGCCGCTTGGTCCGACGATACAGGTGAATTGATTGGATGGAATGGTTAACTCATCGATAAGAATGATTCCGTCCACTTGTACATTCTTAAGTTCAAACAAACTGCGTCCCTCCCATGAATCGTGGTTAACTCAAACCGCTTCAAACTTACTTAATCCTTGATTTCCCTGAATAATTCATAAGCCTTTTCCCTGGCTTCCTTAAGCACGCTGTTGCCTTTGTCTGTTGTCCGGTAGTATTTACGGATTTTCCCCTCCACATTTCTTTCTTCTTTAAAAAGGAGGCCATCCGATTCCATACTGTGGAGTATTGGGTATAGGGTGCCCGCGCTAATGGTGTAGCCATGCTCCTTAAGCTCCTCCAGCATCCATAGCCCGAAAATCGGCTCTTCCTTCGCATGATGCAAAATATGAATCTGGATGAACCCGAGAAAAAGTTTCCTGAGGACCTTATCCTCCATGAAAAATTCCTTCTTTCCTTGATATCGAAATCCAATAACGAAATCCGATATCATTTTAACGTATCTGAAAGATAATTCAACTATTTAACCTTATCTTAGCCATAGAGGAGAGAAACTCTGCAAAAACAAAAAGTAAATTTTACATAACAGATTTGCAGATTTTATCGATTTCATAAAGTTGTTAAACCTTTGACCGAAATACTTCATTTTGTGATGAAGTTAACATTTCCAATAGGAATTAACGGATTATCATAACGGTAGATTTCCATAAAGGAGGGCTCAAGATGAGTAGTTTAAGTGTAAAAATGATTAGTATATTTGCATCTATTGGCATTGTTCTGGCAGGGTGTGGATCGGATGCCGCTACTAAGGTTGAGAATAAGCCTGCAGTAAAGGCGGCCAAAAAGGAACAAACGATAGAAAAATATTATTTTACCGCAAATGAGGGCGGGACCATCAGCAAGATCAGTGTAAAAGACAATAAAATCACTGAAACCATCCAGGCTGATGGAGTGGTCCACAATATCCAGTTGTCGCCTGACGGCAAAGTGGTTGCGGCCACTCTTGTTCCGGAGACCGGGCACGGACACGGCGGTCACGGAGAAGAAGCTGCAGGAAAAGTATTATTCTATGATGCCTTTACAAATGACCTTTTAAAAGAAGTGGAAGTAGGGAACCATCCTGCACATGTTGTGTACACAGGAGAAGGGAAATACGTACTCGTCACGAATAACGAAGATGACACAGTTTCAGTCATTGAGGCCAAAACATATGAAGTGGTCAAAACTATTCCAACGGGCAATGGCCCCCATGGATTCAGGGTTTCAGCGGACAGCAAAATTGCCTATATCGCCAATATGGGTGAGGATACAGTAAGTGCGATTAATCTCGAAACTTTCAAAGAAGAAAGGATTAAAACAGGCAATACACCTGTTACAACAGGAGTTACTAAGGACGGGAAGACCCTGGCGGTAACCCTTTTCTCAGAAAATGCACTGGCCGTAGTTGATCTGGAAACGAAGCAAGTGGTCAAGGTAGAAGTTGGAACAGGTCCAGCACAGGTCTATATAGGGCCGGATGACAAATATGCGTATGTCGCCAATCAGGGGACCGAGGAATCACCGTCAAATTCAATGACAATAGTAGACCTGGAGACGAAGGCGGTTGTCGATGAGATCAAGACAGGGAATGGGGCGCATGGTGTAACTGTAAGCGGAGACGGGAAGTTCGCCTATGTAACCAATATGTTTGACAACACGGTCAGCATCATCGATCTTGACAGCAAGACCGTAGAAACGATTGGCGTCGGGGAAATACCTAATGGCATAACTGTAATGGACTGATAACATCGTCCTTTAAAAAAAATCCACACATTCTCCACTTTTTCACGGTATGATGGATATAAATTTATTCCCAAAAACGGTGAAGGAGGAATGAATGTAATTGGAAGCAACAGAAAAAACAATTAAGCTGGCAGTTAACGGCGGCATAAATTTTGGCTCCAAGCTGAACGCCAAACAGCTTCTCGTCCTGGCGAGATATCTGGATGAAGACCAGGAGCTTGAGCTGACAACGTTTCAGCAGTTGTATATCGAAATCCCTGAAAGCAGGAAAGATGCGGCAATAGCTGAATTTGAACAGGCGGGGCTCAGCTGTTATCCGGTCGGAAGCTTCGTGAAAAGTCTGCGCACCTGCAACTTCTGCAAAGGAGCCGAGGAGGAAGGGATGCCGGTCGCAATACAACTCAACAAAAGGATTGCTGGCAAACCTGTTCCTTTTACCCTGAAACCAGCCTATACCGGCTGCCCGGTTGGCTGCGGAGAGCCGCTGATCAACGATATCGGGATCATGAAAGTGAAAGACGGCTACAGCCTGTATGCTGGCGGAAAATCAAAGGGCCAGGATGCTGCGGCTGGAACCCTGTTATTCGAACAGCTGACACCTGACGAACTTTATCAAAAGGTAGACAGATTGATCGAAATCTATAGTGAGCAAGGAAGAAAGCGCGAGCAAATGCATAAATTCATCAACCGGTTTGGCAAAGCCGAGTTAATTGAACTTATAAAATAAGGAATATTATCCTGAAGGCAATTAGCATAGGCAGCAGAGCCTATGCTTTTTTTATTGAAAAGCTCTGTTATGCCCCATTGTTGATTTTGATGTAGGTATAAGAATTCATAACCGAGAATTTCCGGCTATTGTATATAGATGACGCTTATGAAGCAGAAATTAGCGGAGATATTCCGGTTAACTAATAAAAATTTGAAAAAATCCACCGATTTGGATTAAATAACCGGAAAAAAGACCCTTATTTTAAGAAATGAACTGTGCCCCCGTTTACGGACAGTTTAAAAAAAGCGCCTATGCAGCCAATAAGTGGCCCCGGTATTGTACCGGGGTCATTTTGCTTAAGCCCCATTGATATCGATGATGATTATATTCTTCGATTACACGATCTACTTCTTTCTTTACATCCTTAATGTTATCCAGTGATTTATACTCTGCCAAATCTTTAAAATGTCCAAAGAAACTTTCCATTGGCGCGTTATCCCAACAGTTTCCCTTTCGGGACATCGATTGAGTTAAGCCAAGCTTTTTCACTTTGCTTTGGAATAGAGGATGCGTGTAGTGCATTCCTTGGTCAGAATGCAACATGGCCTCTGGATGAAAATCGTTGCCAACAGCTGCCTTTAACCTTTTTAATGTCTTATAAACGATATCCATCTCTAAAGACGTGGAAAGGTAGTAGGCAAGAATTTCTTTTGTAGCCCCGTCCTTTACGCAGGATAAATATGCTTTTTGGCCCTTTCCATAATAGAGATAAGTAATGTCAGTAAGCAGAACTTTTCCTGGTACTTCCTGATTGAATTCACGGTTAAGAAGGTTAGGGCAGGTTCGATGTTCCTGGGTTGCCTTGGCCATCTTACGATATGGATTGGCTTTCCTGATCTTAGTTACAAGATTATATTTTGTCATTAAACGCCTAATCTTCTTGTGATTCATTACAGCTGAATAATCATTCTCCATGATCATTTTAATTTGGAGGGCACCTACTTTTTCTTTTTTGCTTTTGAATATTTCTTGGATGATGACTATATCCAATTCATCCTGCTCGTCACGTTGTGCCCGTAATGGTGCAGCCTTAAGCCAATCATAGTAGCCACTTCTACTGACACCTGCCAGTTCGCAAAGGTAGGAAACAGCTTTATTCAACTGATGTTTTCTGATCGTTTTCTCGATCAAGGAAAATTTCTCATCTGCCGTTAAAATCGTTTCTTCTTCAACG
Source organism: Bacillus sp. ISL-41 (assembly GCF_018613235.1). Lineage (GTDB taxonomy): Bacteria > Bacillota > Bacilli > Bacillales > Cytobacillaceae > Mesobacillus. The sequence continues at coordinate 171,350 of NZ_JAGGQP010000029.1, read as the reverse complement.
CCTGCCTTTCTAGCTCTTCCAGCTTTTTTAGAAAGTCATTCTCTGCCTCAAGGAATTTAATTCTTGCTTCAGCTTTTCGTAATTTTTCTTCCACAGAAAGTTCCTTCGAAGAAGGGCGTCCTGTACTTCCTTTGCCTCTGCGTTCCGTAAGGAAACCTTCCTCTCCAAACCTTTCATAAGAATCCCTCCAACGCTTAAGACAACGTTTGGGTTGTTCCTTACCGACCATGTCTAGGTCAAAGCCCTGTTCAATAAAAATTTGCGATGGTATTTTTCCACTCTTGTAATCCTTAACTGCCTTTAGCTTAAATTCAGGACTATATGAGATTGATCTTTCAGAAGCACTCAGTACATTAGGATTCTTCTCAAGCTCTTTAATTTGGAATTCATTATAAATATTCTTACTCATGATAATCCTCCGCCCATATTCATTAAATCTATTGAAACACAAAAAACCCCGGATAGGGGCACTATTTTATCAGTGTCCGCTATCCGGGGTATAGTTCAAAACAAGGGTCGTTTCCAATTTAAGCGGAATTTTTCCGTTTATTTTTCAAACACTGTGAAATCAACAATCAATTATAAAAAAACTCCGGTACAAAACCGGAGCTAAAAGCAATTTCTGATGGGTTTTCGGGTTTCTCTCATGATTTTGACCGAAGTGATGCCGGGTTCGGACAAAGTCTCGTCTTTGAGCCATGAATGTGCCCGAAATGATGCCGGATTCAGACGTAGTATGCGAATTATTCCACATTAAACTGTCCCATCATCCCGGCATCTTCATGTTCGAGGATATGGCAGTGGTACATGAACAGTCCTTTATGATCGAATGTTGCGATTGCCCTCACTTTTTCGCCTGGCTCGACCAAAATTGTATCCTTCCAGCCACGTTCGTTGGCTGGCGGGGGATTGCCGTCCCGGTCAAGAATCAGGAACTGGGTGCCGTGTCCGTGGAAGGGGTGGGCCATTCCCATGTTGTTGCCCATCATTCCCATTCCCTCGTTTGAAATTTCCCAGATCTCTGTATCATGAAGCTTGAGCTGCTCGTCAATGCGGTCCATGTCCATTTGTTTGCCATTGATGGTGACATTTCGGCCCATTCCTGACATGACAAATTCCCTCGTCCTGGAGGCCATTGATTCATCCACTCCCGGAATATCAACCAATTGGGAAGGGATCTCTTTTGGCCCTTTTTCCTCACCGGTCACAATAAATTTCATAAACGGCATTCCCTGGTCGGTGAGTTCAACGTTTTCTCCCTCTTCATAGCCTGAGAAATCGACGATTAATTCTGCCCGCTCCGCCGAACTCAACACTAGGCTATTCATCTTTACCGGTTCTTCCAACAGCCCGCCGTCTGTCCCAATCTGGTAAAATTCCTGTCCGTTGCTCAGAGCGAATTGATAGATACGAGCATTCGACCCATTCAGCAGCCGGAAACGCACTTTGCCTTTTGGAACCTCTACATAGGGGTTGATGGCTCCATTGACCATGATCGTATCCCCCTGAAGGCCCATCATCACATCATGCATACTCAAATCATATTCAAATTGGCCATTTTCATCGAGCTGTTTATCCTGGACTATGAGCGGAATATCATTCACTCCATATTCGTCAGGCAGATCAAGCTTCTCACTTTCCTCATCATCGATTAGAAATAAACCGGCAAGTCCCTTGTATACATGTTCACCTGTTTTATGGAGCAGGTGGGGGTGGTACCATAATGTCGCCGCGTGTTGCTCGATCGTAAACTCGGGATTCCATGTGGTACCCGGCTGGATTCCGCTATGCGGACCGCCGTCATCCTCGCCATCCACTTCTAGTCCATGCCAGTGAAGCGTTGTAGCCTCGTCCAGCTCATTTTTCACCTTGACGGAGACATCGTCACCCTTCTTCACGCGGATGACCGGCCCTAAATAATCCCCATTGTAGCCGAACGTGTCTGTTGCTTTACCTTTTAAAAACTCCATCGACCCTTTTTGCGATATAAGAGTGAATTCTGCTTTGCCAGGATCGGGATTCTCATCTTCAAGGAGTGGAGGAATCGGCAGCGGTTTTTCTCCTTCTGCCAGCGAATCATTCCGCATATCCTCAACCGAACTGGAGTTGCCGCCCATCATGCCTCCATCGCCCATGCCCATACCTCCGCCGTCCATCATGCCGCCGCCCTGGCCGGGCATATTTCCGCCCATACCGCCCATGCTTCTCATGAAAAACCAGCCGCCTGCTATGACTAATACAAGAATGATGATTGCTGCTATGAGTATCTTTTTCAATTTTGCTCCTCCTTAGAAGTTGTGGTCGCTTTTATGATGCTTCTTTATTTTTTCCTTATATACCTCGTAAAGTATTTTATAAGCGCCGAATTTCCATTGCAAACAATAAAGACCCTATCAGCTAAATATGCATTTTCTGTGGAGTTTAGGCTTCCCTGAAAGTGGTAGTTGTAATTTGAGACAACGGAAATTAAGGAGGCAAATCATATGTTACTTCCAGCATCAGATTTAGGGTTGATTACGACACATTTACCCGCCCATGACGGCATGATCATGAAAGTAAAGCTTTTGGCAAAAGAAACAAAGGATGAAAAATTAATAGAGCTGCTTAATAAAAAAGTTGGAATCATGAGAAGCCATGTGCGGATCATGATGGACATGCTTGATCCAGATAAAAGCGACTTCGAGAAGCTGCCTGATTTCGATGAAGTCCCGCAAGATCAATTAGAAACCACAACGAGAGGAACACAGAAAATGGACAGGCATATCGCCATGGAAATCAAGGCTTCAACAGAGGCGATGGCAAAAGATAATTTCGTGTCAGCATTAAAAATGAAGGATCCAAGAGTCAAGCAAACACATATTGAAATGGCCCTCCAGCAAGTGCAGCTCCTCAATATGATCACAGAGTACCTTCAGGAAAATGAAGCAGATGTAACGCCTCTTGGTACACCGGAAGAACAAAAGAAGGTAGTGAATCATTTCAGCCATATGATGGAAGAATAACTTTACAAAACGGAGGTTGAGAAGATGAATCGTGACCCGGAACATGGCAGTGGCAGCCACCATAGCCACTCTCAGCAAGACGGCTTACATGGAGACAAAATCCAGGCAGGCGGTTCTATGGATGAAAATCATGGACATCATCCTGGACACGGTACGCAAGATTCCCAAGCTGGCCATGCCGGCCACGAGGGACACGGCCAGCTTGCAGGGGAGAAGAGAACAGCGGAAGTGCAGGTCGAATGGATCTCAAACCCTGTGACAATCGAAACCAATAAGGAAGCGGAAATCCTCCTGGAAATCAAGGATACAGCTGGCCAGGCTGTCGAGGGGTTCTCTGTAGTCCATGAAAAGGAGATGCACCTCCTGGCAATCAAAAAGGATTTATCTGTGTTCCTGCACCTTCACCCTGCATATCTCGGAAAGGGCAGGTTCCAGGTTAAGACGACTTTCCCAAAAGCAGGGAGATATAAACTGTATGCAGACTTTCTGCCTGAAGGGGTGAATCAACAGCTGGCATCGCATGAGCTTGTCGTGACTGGAGCAGAATCCAATGAAGAAATAGACGCTGATAAGGTTCTGAAAAAGAGAGTAGATGACCTTGAAATTGAGCTTATCCTCCCGGAAGCAAAGGTAAATGAGCACCTAAAACTGATTTTCGCACTCAGCGATAGGGATGGCAGCCCAATTACGGAACTCGAGCCTTATCTTGGATCTGCTGGGCATGTGGTGATTGTAAGCGAGGATATGAAAGAATTCCTTCATGTCCATCCAGCTGACGAGTACACGAAAGGCCCAGAAGTAGAGTATATGACAAGTTTCCCTCGTAAAGGATTGTATAAGATTTGGGGACAGTTCAAGTATAAAGAGAAACTATATACCGCTCCTTTTGTCATAGAGGTCCAGGAGTAGGCCATGCTAAAAACAAATGCGCACTTTCATAGTGTGCTTTTGTTTTAGTTCCTAGATAGGGAGGTTGGATGTGTTGAAGGATAAAGTCATTGAAGGGAAAATCAGCATGCCGCAAACAAACAAAGGACGGCTGAAAATCATTACTGTGCTGGCAATCCCGGCGGTTATCGAGAATTTTTTCCAGACGATCCTCGGTTTTGTTGACACCTACTTTGTTTCAAAAATTGGTTTAGCCGAAGTCTCTGCAGTCGGGGTAACCAATGCGGTCCTCGCTATTTATTTTGCTTTGTTCATGGCCATCGGAGTAGCGGCCAATGTAAGGATTGCGAACTTCCTTGGTGCGAACCTGCCGGAAAAAGCCCGGCATATTTCACAGCAATCCATTGTCCTCGCTGCAATTTTTGGTGTTTTAACAGGAATCATAACATTGGTTTTTGCTGAGCCGCTGCTGAAGCTTATGGGTATAGAAGCCGAAGTGCTCGAAGCAGGAGCTCTCTATTTCAGGATTGTCGGAATTCCGTCGATTGTGATGAGCTTTATGTTTGTTTTAAGCGCAATACTCCGTGGGGCAGGCGACACAACATCACCGATGAAGGTCAGTATTGTCATCAATATTATCAATGCTGTATTGGATTATGTTCTCATCTTCGGGTTCTTGTTCATACCTGAAATGGGGATTATGGGAGCCGCATTGGCAACGGTATTCTCAAGACTGATTGGCAGCATTGCGTTATTTTACTATGTGAATCGTACAGAAACACTTACCTTCCGGAAGGATTACTGGAGTATTGACAAGACTCATTTGATGGAACTGACAACCCTTGGAGCTCCAGCAGCAGGGGAGAGGCTGGTCATGCGCGCAGGGCAAATCGTCTACTTTGGTTTCGTGGTTGCACTCGGGACAAATGCATTTGCCGCCCACCAGATTGCCGGGAATGTAGAGGTATTTTCTTATATGATCGGGTATGGATTTGCGACTGCTGCGACAATCCTCGTCGGCCAGCAAATCGGAGCCGGGAATCTTGATGAGGCTAAGCACTATGCCAGATTATCAACTTACCTGACAGTCGGCTCGATGACTGTACTCGGTGCTCTGCTATTCTTCCTCGGCGACTGGGCCGGCAGCTTTTTTACAGAAGATCAACAGGTTGTCGACAACATTGGTACAGCACTGAAAATCTCAGGAGTTTTCCAGCCATTCCTTGCTGTATTGATGGTGCTGACAGGCGCATTTCAGGGCGCGAACAACACCAAGTTCCCGATGTACCTGACAGGATTCGGGATGTGGGCTGTCCGGACGGTGCTGGTCTATCTCCTGGGAATCAAGCTCGGCTGGGGCCTTGCTGGCGTCTGGATAGCGATTGGAGCCGACATTGCTTTCCGTGCCATTGTCCTGGCTATCCAGTTCAAACGAGGGAAATGGATGGCTCTTGAAAAAGCACCAGATCCAGAATCGCACTGCCACCCGCAAACCACAAAAGAAAATATGTCCGCATGCGCCAATAATTATTGACCACAAGCATACAGTTCCGGCTGTATGCTTATTCAAATTCAAACGGTTAGGATTCTCATAGATGGACAAAGTAAGGAATGATGAACTGAATTTTATTTGAGGATGTTTTTATGGCTCTCTCGATTTATATAACGATTACGATATTGATGCTGCATTTTGCTTATCATGTAAAAAAGCCGCTGAACTTCCTGCAGAACGCGCTGGTTTTTATGGTAATTGCCATCATTACCCGCCAATGCGTGACGCTTTTGGCGCTGGAATGGCACTTTTTAAAAATGACCGAGGATTATTGGCTGTTCATTTGTTTGATCCTTTGCCGGGATGTACTTACTCCGATGGTCACTGTGCTTTTTGCGAATTATTATGTGCGCGCCGGCTCGCCATTTTATAAAGCAGTGACCTTCTTAATCTCGCTGGCAGTGATGGTTGGCACGCATGAGCTTGCTGTGCAATTTCATATCTTTACCTATATCAAGTGGAACTTATTCTATACGATTTTATTGAATGCCGGCTTCCTGCTCTCGTCCTTAGGTGTTATGAAGCTGGTATCATTCATACAGACATTGGAGAATCGCCAAAATGAAAGTTTATGACTCTGCGTTCAATGAGAATGAATGGTTCGTGATCATCAGCATCCTCGTCATGAATCTGGCGATCTGGTTCACCCCGAAAATTTTCAGCAAGCTGGAGAGTGTCGGGTACTATATTTTCGGGATCTACATCGGCTTGTTTTACGATCATACTATCTCAATCAAGCCATGGGATTTTTATGACGTCAACGACAACTCTTCCTATCAGTTCATCGATTTCCTGAGCTATGTGATGTATGGTCCATATGGATATTTCTTTGTCTACTTTTATGTTAAATGGAATATTAAGAAGCTTAAAATCATTCCCTATATCCTGTTATGGTCGGCGCTCTCGATGCTGCTGGAATGGATTGGGCTCCAGGTCGGCCTATTCCATTACGACAAGGGATTTAAAATGTATTGGTCGTTCCCTATCTACCTGCTATCGCAGACGATGACCATTGTGTTCTACCACTTAAGTGTCCGAAATGAAAAAACTGGAAATAAACAGAGAAGTCAACTATAATTTTATGGACTAATGGTAGAGCTGAGGGGATTCGTCATGGTGAAAAGCAGTGCAATGCGTTTCATAGCATTTATTTTGCAGTACATAACAGGCGTGCTTCTGTTTATTATCATTGGAAGCCTGCCCGTCCTCCTAAGAGATTTGACATTTGACACGGAAGGCTATTTTAACAGTATTAGCGATCTGGCCGTTAAAATTTTCACATTAAGCAATTTGACTTACGATGGCCGGCACGAGATGCTGCCGGCAGTGCTGGGCCGCTTCTTCTATTCGATGAAGACATTGGGCATGGCTCTGTTCGCTGCCACAGCGCTGGCGTTCCTGCTATCCTATTTAATCGTACTCTTTTTTGAAAAGAAAAAAGACTATATTCTCAGCTTCATAGAAATCATCCGTTCCATCCCTGATGTGTTATGGATGTTCCTGTTGCAGGCTGCAGTGGTTTGGGTTTTTAAAACATACGGGGTGAAATTCGTCCAGACGACCTCGCTCGGAAGTGATCATCAGGCTGTCCTGCTTCCGCTTATCAGCCTGAGCCTGCCGACTTTTCTTTTTTTGACGCAGATTATCGTCCTTAAAATCTTTGAAGAGCTGGATAAACAATACATTTTATTAGCGAAAGCGAAAGGCCTGTCCTATTTTTACATGCTGAATGTCCACGTGGTCCGGAATATCAGCCAGGATTTGAAAGGGCACTTCAAGACGATTGTCTGGATGATGCTCTCGACGCTGTTCATGGTCGAATACATATTTAATCTGAATGGTTTGATGCTGTTCAATATCAAGTATGTTTCCGTCGAGCTGTTTGTGTTTAGCTGCATCCTGTTCTTTACGCCTTTTTTCCTGATTTACAGACTAATAGATTTTAGAAGGGTATCGATATGATCAGATTGCTGAAAACGAAAAAATTCATATTTGGAGTATCTTTTCTGACGCTCCTGCTGACCCTGAGCATTTGGAACACCGTTGTGAATGACGGGAAAATAAGACAGGTACAGTTCATCTACAATGAAGATGGGACGCTGGAAAAAGCGCCGCCATACCCGCCGTTTGATGTTTTTCTGTTTGGCTCGGATATGTATGGCTATGATATGCTCCACACGATAATAGAAGGGGCAAAATATTCAATTGGCATTGTGTTGATTGTCGCTTTTTTAAGGATGTTCTTATCAATTGTGTTGAGTTATTTTCTATTCAGGTTGCCGGATCGGATTTTCAATCTGGTAAAAACGGTCTCGGAACCATTATCCTTTTTCCCGCAGACGCTGATTGCCTACTTCCTGCTGGTCACAGTTGTCATGTATACAATCCACGGCTTCCATCATCCTTTATGGGTCAGGGTGGTCTATGAGTTTATCATTCTGGTCGTGATTGCGCTGCCGGCGTTGACCGTCCAGCTGATCGAGCAAAAGCGCAGGGTCTGGAAGGAAGAATTTATAGAATCGGCGATTACGCTTGGCGGGAGCAAGCGGCATATTTACTTCAAGCATGTCCTTCCGCAGCTGTACGAAGAATGGATTTTGATGTTTGGCCAGCAGTTCTTGCAGGTACTGGCGCTCCTTATCCACCTTGGCGTCCTGCAAGTTCTGTTTGGAGGGACGATCACGGGTGAGGGTCCTCCGTCCTCGGTCACACATGAATGGTCAGGATTGATTGGTCTCAACAAGCGTTTTATGCTTGCATATGAGTGGATTGTCTATGTACCGATCCTGTTTTTCGCATTGACTGCCTTGAGTGTGGCAATGATCAATAAATCACTGAGCGACTTTTTCAAGTATAAGGATATGGTCAGGAACAACAGGGGAATGTAGGGGGAGTAGATCACTATAACACTTTCGTACTATAAAAATACCCCGTTTGATGAATAGTCTGCTCGCAAATATTTTGTCATAATAGTTTTCAACAAAACTCTTCGTGAGTTTGGCCCATTCATTGGCTAGTGGCACTCCCATTCGGCCAGTGAGTGGGTTTTATTTGTCTTTTAAGAGCATGCGGTATAAAATTAATTAACTGAAAATTCTAAACTTGAGGGAGGTGACTGATTGGAAAAGAAGATTTCTCAAAGAAGGGAAAAGACCGCAAAGCTTTTCATGAACAGTGTCTCATTGATTGGCTGGGTGCTCATCCTTTTTTCCTTTGTAAAATTAGAACCGCCTGCTGAACCGGTTGTTTTAGCCCTATTATTTTTATTCCTGCTTATTAGCGAGTACTATCCGATGCCGGTTTGGCGAGGGCATACGGCGATCACATTCCCGGTTGTCTACGTGTTATTTTTGCTGTATGGATTTTCGTATACTGCGATTGCGTATGCAGGCGCTGTCCTGATTGTGAACCTCATCCACAGACGACCGCTCCGAACTGTTTTGTTCAATCCTGCCCAGCTGGTGCTCAGTTTTTACGCTGCCGCAATCATGCTGCCGTTGCTGGAACCTTTGCTGAATCAGTTGGCACCCACACCGATTATCGCGGGAATGCTGAATTATATTTTGCTGCTGGCCATCTATGTGTTGGTCAACAACGTGCTTGTCGACCTCGTTCTTTTTATCAGGCCGCAGCATTATTCTTTTAAAATGTGGAAACAAAAGACGCTCACGGAACTGAATAGTGCGGGTATTTCCTTAATTTACGGAATCACCCTGTATGTCGTCGGCAGCCAGAACCGCGGTGAGATCGATGTCTTTGCGTACTTCTTCTTTTTCTCGCCGCTTGTCGGGATCTCGCTGTTAAGTGCGACGATTGCCAGGCTGAAAAGAGAAAAGAATCGTTTGAAACTGCTTTTTTCGATCACCTCACAGTTGAACCAGATGCTTCCTTCGCAGGACTGGCTTTCAGCTTTAAGAGGGAGCTTCAATGAATTGATCGGTGCAGAGGCCAGTTTATTATGGATCAAAAAGGATGGCGATTGGGAGCTTAGCTTCAAAGATGGAAGGGCGCGATCGAAATGTGAACTGACAACAGAGACGTTTGCTGAATTTGATGGAATGCGCAGCCCTGTGGTCTATAATGACCGCAAAAAAGATGGCGGTGTGGCGTCTGCTTGTTTTGAAGAAGACGTGAAGGCGTTCGTATACTCGCCGCTTGTCATCGAAAACGAGACTATTGGAATGTTCATTGTTGCCCGAAGCCGGACGAAAAGCTTCGAGGACCACGATGTCCAATCAATCGCGACGCTGGCCAACCAGCTTGCCGTCATCATCAAGACACGGATGCTTTTTACCGAAAAAGAAAAGGTGATTGTCTTGGAGGAACGGAATCGGATTGCCCGCGATATCCATGACGGAGTGGCCCAGACACTTGCCGGGGCAGTCATGAAGTTGGAAACGGCGGGAAAGAAATTCGCTAAAAATCCCGAGGAAACAAGGAAGCTTATGGACGAAAGTGTCAGCGGCCTGAGGGAAAGCCTGAAGGAGGTTCGCGAATCGATCTACGCGCTGCGCCCATACCCAACTCAAAAAGCGACACTGGCAGAAGCGATTTTACGAAAAATCGAAGCTGTCCAGAAGGAATACCGGCAGGATATCGAATTTGAGATCAGGGGGCAGGAGCAGGAGCTTAGCCCGATGGTCGAAAAGGTTCTGTTCGACACTTTCCAGGAAAGCCTTCACAATGCCATCAAGCATTCGCAGGCACTGAAGGTAGAAGTTCTTTTAAGCTATCAAACAGAGCATATCCTTTTAAAAGTCAAGGATGAAGGAAAAGGGTTCTCGCTGTTCCAGGCGATGCTGAAGGCGAGGAACCAGCCGCATTTCGGCATCCTGCAAATGAACGATGCCGCTGAAAAAATCAACGCTTCCCTGCAGATCGACAGCAAGGAAGGCTCGGGAACGGAAGTCAGCATCACCGTTCCCAGAATGGGAATCGAGGGGGGAAATACGAATGATCAGGCTCATGCTAGTGGATGACCATGCGGTGCTCCGCGACGGGCTCCGCAATATCCTATCGGTTGAAGAAGATATCGAAGTCGTCGGCGAAGCGGTTACTGGCGACGATGCCCTTTTGCAGGTGGAAAAATGCAATCCGGATATGATTTTGATGGATATCAACATGCCGATGAGAAATGGCGTGGAAGTCACGGGCATTTTGAAAAAGAAATACCCGCATATCAAAGTCCTTGTGCTGACGATGCATAGCCATGAGGAATACTTTATGTCCGCGATTCGTGAAGGGGCGGACGGCTATTTACTGAAGGACGCGCCTTCCGACCAGGTCGTCGAGGCCATCCGGACCGTCGCAGGCGGAGAATCGGTGATCCATCCGTCAATGACGAGGAAGCTGCTCGCCTTCCACCAGCAAAAACAAACAGAGCAGGAGGACACGGCCCTGACAGAACGTGAAAAGGAAGTGCTGCTCTGCCTGGTCGAGGGGCTCAGCAACAAAGAAATCGCCGACCGCCTGTTCATCAGCGACAAAACCGTCAAAATCCATGTCAGCAAAATTTTCAAAAAGCTGAACGTCAAAAGCCGCTCCCAGGTTGTCATTCACGCCGTCCAGCACCAGCTCGTGCCAATCCCGCCGACATCCGGCGGGGCATAAGAAGAGTCCTCCTATTGAGGGCTTTTTTTCATGAGAACATTTCGATCGTTTTCTTGGATACTACTTTAGTAGTAACCAAGATTAGTACGGAGGTTATTATTTTTTAATTCCAATGCAGAATAGTTTCAATGTAAATATTGTGGGAATATTAAGAAAAATATTAAGGAGCTGAAAAATTGAATGAAGTTTAAAGCTGCATTTTTATCTTTTATCCTGATGGCCGCGACGGTGTTTGCTTCGCTCGTTCCCGGGACCACTACAAAGGCAGTTGAGCCTGTCAACGCGGTGGTTGACTCCGAGCTGACGAAAAAGCTTTTGACGACCATCACACCGGTTGAGGCAATTGTTACTTTTAAAAGCGAAGAGGGAGTCCTGCCTGAGCAGGTGAATCTTCTGAAGACGCTTGGCATTACGAAAGGGCTGACACTGAACAAACTGCCAATCGCGGGTATTCTCGCGACAAAATCACAGATTGATCAGCTTGCCCAGAGTGACCAGGTTGTTTCCATCTATTTGAACAAGAACCTGGAATACGAAAATGCCGAAGCAACGGACATCACCGGGGTGGACCAGGTTCGTACCGATGACACAATGAGAAAGCTGAATGGCGGCTTGCCGGTAAGTGGCAAAGGGATTGGGGTCGTCATCAATGACAGCGGAGTTGATGGGACGCATCGAGACCTGGAGTTTGGCAGCCACCTTGTCCAAAATGTATTGGGATCGACTAATTTGAATGCGCTCAGTGCCTTATTGCCTGTTTCTTATGTTGAAAATGTCCCGAACACTGATTCAAGTTCAGGCCATGGAACGCATGTAGCCGGTATTGTTGGCGGAACTGGCGAAATGTCAGGAGGCAAATATGAGGGAGTCGCACCTGGCGCGAACTTGATTGGCTACGGGTCAGGAGCGGCAGTCGCGATGCTTGATACAATTGGCGGTTTTGATTATGCGCTGACCCATCAGCAGGAATACAACATCCGCGTAATCACCAATTCATGGGGAGACACTGGAGATGCCGGGACCGAATTCGATCCCTATCATCCTATTAATATCGCAACGAAAAAACTGTATGACCGCGGAATCGTAACCGTCTTCTCCGCAGGCAATTCAGGTCCGGATGCTAAAACGATTTCCGGTAATTATAAAAAAGCTCCATGGGTCGTTACCGTAGCCGCTGGAGATAAGTCTGGCAATCTCGCAGATTTCTCTTCCCGCGGTGAAGAGGGCCGTGGCGGAACGGTAACAGTTGACGGGCAGACATGGAACTGGGTGGATCAGCCGACCGTGACGTCGCCTGGAGTGGACATCGTCTCAACAAGGGTCATCAGCCCGCTCGTGGCGCTTGGTGCGACTGCGGATGTTGAATACATCGAGCCCGCTTATCTGCCTTATTACACGACGATGAGCGGAACATCGATGGCCGCTCCGCATGTCGCAGGCATCATCGCACTAATGCTTGAGGCGAATCCATTGCTGTCGCCTTCTGAGGTGAAATCGGTCCTCGAAAAAACGGCGACACCCATGACGGATTACGAATCATGGGAAGTCGGCGCAGGCTATGTGAATGCATATGGGGCAGTAGATGCAGCTTTTAAAAAGCATAAATGACAATGAGTTGATCTCCCTTGCTTGGGCAAGGGAGATTTTTACTCCGCTGCAATGGTTGGTTCCAGTGATGAGGTGAAAAACTCACGAAAGAAGCGTGAAATCGACCGAAAACCTCTTTTTCTCAATGGGATCGAGAATCCGAGTCTGCAAAATTGTTTTTTTTAGAGGAGGTTGCCACTTTAAAGGACTTTTTTAAGAGAAAAAGGCATCATTTTCAATGCTGGAAAAATTATTCTCTTACTCAGCGGAGTTAATTGCCCGAAACTTCACGGTAATCTCTCGATTGATCACAATAATTGCCCGAACTATGAAGTTAATTGCCCGAAAAATCCTGATAATCGTGCCGTCATCCTAATTTTGGGAAAATAACCTCCTAGAAAGCACTAATTTTGGGAAAATAACCTCCTAGAAAGCACTACTCCATCTATAACTTTTGTACGATGTCGAAATAGATATTCCGGAAATCGATTTTATAACCTTTGAAGAATAGTTTTCCAGCGGGGATTTCATGATAATTAAGTTAGGAATATTCAAAATTTTCTATTGGATGAGAGGGGAATTTGATGAAACGTTTTATGTATCTGCTGTTTGCTATGTTGCTCATTTTTCCGGTATTTGCTGCACCACAGGGGAAGGCGAGCAGCCTGGCTGTTGTCGATCCGCTTGTCAGCAAGGCGCTTGACACTGCAAGCTCGCTGCAAGTCATTGTTACATTTAAAGGAGACAGCGCTCCAACAAGCACGCAATTATCATTGTTAAAAACGCTCGGCATCGAAACAGGAATCAGCATGAAATCCCTGCCGATTGCCGGAGTCATCGCGACAAAAGCGCAAATTGAAAAGCTTGCGGCAAATCCGGAAGTTCAGTCGATCTACATGAACAGAAAGCTTAGTTACTTCAACGCAGATGCGACCGCAATCACTGGCGTCGATAAAGCGAGGACGGACGACAGCTTCCGCAAGACAAACGGCGGGCTGCCTGTTTCAGGAAAAGGAATCGGAGTCGTCGTGAACGACAGTGGTGTTGACGGAACACATAAGGACCACGAATTTGGCAAAAACCTTGTCCAGAATGTCATGGGTTCCACCAATCTGAATGCACTGGCACCAGGCTTGCTGCCAGTCACTTACCAGGAAAACGTGCACAATACTGATACAAATTCAGGGCATGGTACACATGTTGCCGGCACGGTCGGTGGAACTGGCGCGATGTCTGGGGGCAAGTATGAAGGCGCTGCCCCTGGAGCTGATTTGATTGGTTACGGTTCAGGAGCGGCATTATTCGTCCTTGATGGCATTGGCGGTTTTGACTACGCGATTACCCATCAGTCACAGTACAATATCCGCGTCATCACGAATTCATGGGGTTCATCGGGAGACTTTGACCCTAATGACCCAATCAATATTGCCAGCAAAAAAGCGCACGACCGCGGGATCACGGTTCTTTTTGCGGCAGGGAATGAAGGCCCTGGAGAGAACACTCATAACCCATATGCAAAAGCTCCGTGGGTCATTTCAGTGGCTGCTGGAGTCAAGGATGGTAAGTTAGCCGATTTCTCTTCAAGAGGAACAAAAGGTGTCGGCGGTACTTTTACAATGGATGGAAAGGAATGGAGCTGGAAGGATGAACCGACCGTCACGGCCCCTGGAGTGGATATCGTATCTACGCGAGTCATCGCTCCGGTTTCGACCCTGGCAATCGACCAGGATGCCCAAACAATCGAAACGGCGTACCTTCCTTATTACACAACAATGAGCGGAACATCGATGGCGACGCCTCATGTGGCGGGAATCGTTGCGCTGATGCTAGAGGCAAATCCACTGTTGTCGCCAGCTGAAGTCAAGTCGATTCTTGAACAGACAGCTACGAATATGCCAGGCTATGAAACCTGGGAAGTTGGCGCAGGCTATGTGAATGCCTATGCAGCGATTGATCAGGCATTCAATGATACATCATATGGAGCAACACTGAACTCAACCCAGACATTTTACAGCAATGTCAAATCATCAACAGAACGCAAAGGATTTTCTGTTGACTACAATCCGCTGACATTTATTTCTGACAATCAATACGAATTTACAGTCGAAGAAGGGATGTCCAGCCTTGTGGCAAAAGTTGATGGGGCGGGCCTAATGGAACAAACGGGCAATCCGATCAATCTTGTGCTGATCGCTCCGGATGGCACAGAATATAGCTCAGGCGTCAGCCTGCTGTTCCCGCTTTACTATGACCGCACGGTATCGGTGACTTCTCCGGCACCTGGGGCGTGGAAGGCTGAGATCCGCGGACTTCGCGGTGCAGATGCCAATCCGCTTGGCCTGGCTTTGCCTGAAACAGTAAAAGGTGAAATGGCATTCACTAAGGTCAGCGGGTTCTCAGGATTGAACGATATTGCCGGCCATCCGGCAGCAGATGCCATTAAAATGGGTGTGAGTGAACGATTATTCGATGGCTTCTCGAATGGAGCCTTCAAACCAGATGCGCTTTTAACAAGGGCAGAGCTGGCAAAATATCTGGTGATGGGTGCTGAGATTAAGCAATCATTGCCAGCAGCGCCGAGCTTCTCGGATGTTTCAAGCGCAGACCTTCCATTCGTTGAAGCAGCAACAGCAAAAGGAGCTTCATTCCGCGATCAGCAGCATATCCAGAAAGGGGTCATTTTGCCAAGAGCAAACGGCAAATTCGCGCCAAAGGATAGTGTGACTCGTGCAGAGTTAGCATACTCACTGGTTCAAGCATTAGGTTTGCAAAAAGAGGCGGAAGAATTCAGCGGTGAATTGACAGTACTATATAACACTGAAAGAATCGCAATTTCTGATGCATCAGAGGTGCATGAACACCTGAAAGGATATGTCCAGGTGGCTCTCAACCTGAACATCCTCAATGCGAAATTCGCTGTAACACAGGGTCCGTATGATTTAAAACCAAAGGTAACAGCAAGCTTCAACCCTTCTGTAAAAAATACTCGTGGCGACTTTGCCGTTGCCATGACACGCTACTATAACGCATTTTTGAAATAAGGTAGAATGAGAACAGGCCTAAATGGTCTGTTCTTTTTTGCAGCAAATAAAAACCTCGACACGATCTGAAATGAAGAATCCATAGAAACAATTTTTAAAGAGGGGGAGTTAGCTTGAGACATATAGAAGCAGTCTTTTTTGATTTTGACGGAACCTTGCTGGACCGAGAAGCATCTCTTGTAAAGTTCATTGAAGAACAATACGAACGTTATAAACCTGAATTGAATGAGATAGACAAGCAGCTTTATATAAAAAGATTCATTGAATTGGATGCCCGCGGATACGTGTGGAAGGACAAAGTATACAACCAGCTTTTAGCGGAAATGAACATAGCCGGTGTGACATGGCAAAAGCTGTTAGAGGATTACATAACGAATTTCAAGCATTCATGTACAGGATTCCAAAACCTGCACGAAGTTCTCGGGAAACTGAAGCAAATGGGTTTGAAGATGGGTATGATTTCGAATGGCAAAACCCATTTCCAGATGGCCAATATAAAAGCTTTGGATATTGAGGGTTACTTTGATACGATCTTGATTTCGGAAGCGGTGGGATTAAGGAAGCCTGATTCCCAGATTTTTCAGAAGGGGTTGGAAGCTCTTGCTGTATCAGCATCTCGGAGTATATTTGTAGGCGACCATCCTGAGAATGATGTGGCCGCATCGAAAAGGGCTGGAATGATGGGAATTTGGAAGCGGGATGACTATTGGCACAGCGCGGAAGCGGATTATACCATCGAGGAACTGGAAGAATTGTTCGTAATTATTCAAACAGGAGCTGAAGACCATGACTGATTTTAATGTTTTATATAACCCCCCTAGCCCCTCAGACTATATCAACCTTCGTATTGAAGCAGGGATGAGCGGGAAATCACTGGAGGCCGCGCGAATCGGGCTGGAGAATTCATTGTTTGCTGTCACTGTTTATGATGATACAACTTTGGTGGCGATGGGCCGGATCATTGGCGATGGCGGGGCTTTTTTTCAAGTAGTTGATATTGCCGTAAAGCCGACCTATCAGGGGAAGGGACTCGGAAAACTTGTGATGAGGAAGCTTATCAAGTACCTTGATAAACATACATATGAAGGTTCGTACGTCAGTCTGATTGCGGATGCCCCGGCAAACAAGCTGTATGAACATTTTGGTTTTGACTATACTTTTCCTAATTCATTTGGGATGTACCGGAAGTACTAATTGTTATTATATGAAAAAATCCCCTCGGTCATAATATTCACCTTGTAAAACTTGTAAAATAATAGTATATTTTTCCTACAATGAAACTGTTTGTCGTTTTCAGTCCCCGGGAGGATTCTATATGGATATTTATGTTGCCAGACAGCCTATATTTGATATAAATGAAGAGACAGTTGCTTATGAATTACTATACAGGAACAGCTCGGTCAATAATTATCAGCATACTGATGGGGACCAGGCCACGACAGATGTGATTGTTAATAGTTTTTTGAATATCGGTGTCAAAGACTTATCAAACGGCAAGCCTTGTTTTATAAATTTTACTGAAAAACTATTAAAACTGGGTGTTCCGTCTTATTTCAATCCATTATCCATCGTTGTGGAGATTCTCGAGACAGTGGAACTGAATCAAGACATCCTGGGGATTTGCAAAGAGTTGAAGGCAAATGGTTATACAATTGCGCTCGATGACTTTTTTGTTTCGCAATGGAACGAATTGACGGTCCAGCTCCTGGATTATATTGATATTATCAAGATTGATTTCCGAGCGACGAACCGGACGGACAGGCAGGAAATGATTCGTTTTATAAAAGGTCGGAACATCAAGTTTCTTGCTGAAAAAGTCGAAACAATTGAAGAATATATAGAGGCGAAAGAAGACGGCTTCGTATACTTCCAGGGATTTTATTTCAGCAGGCCTGTCATCCTGAACAGCTATGATATTCCATCATACTATCATTCGTATTTTCAGATTTTAAAAGAGATCGAAAGTCCGGATCCTGATATTGAAAAAATAAAGGATGTTATCGAAAAGGATATTTCACTCTCCTATAAGCTGCTGAGACTGATCAATAACCCGGTTTTCAGGCCAAGAAATGAAGTTTCCTCGATAAAGCAAGCCATCATTCTATTAGGCCTTAATGAAATCAAAAAATGGATTTACGTGCTGGCGATCAGGGGAGCCGACAAAGGTTCAGGAGGTTCCAAGGAACGGGAAATCATTGAGTTATCTCTCAAGCGGGGGAAACTGGGAGAATTGATCGGCAGGAAGGTAGGCAGAGAAGTGCTGGCGTCAAAATACTTCTTGCTCGGAATGTTTTCCTTGATGGATTCCTTGTTGCACCATCCGATGGAGGAGCTCCTTAAAGACCTGCCGTTAAGCAATGAATTGAAGGCTGCCTTATCGGGTGAAAAGAACGATGAGTACGCTATGCTTCAATTTTTAAAAGACATAGAACACTCCTTTCACGAAGACCTCGAGCTGACGTTCAATCCTACTAAAATGCCAAAGGAGGAACTATTCAGGCTCTATGGAGAAGCGAGTGACTGGGCCACCAAGGTTTTAAGCGAAGTGAATCCATAACTTTATTGAGCATGCATGCGCATGCTTTTTCATTTAATAACGAAAAAGAAATATACCTTAGAACATCAATCAGAGAGTGGAAGATTCTTGTATCCAAGCGCCAAAAAAGTTATATTTTTAGTAGGTTTTTAAATTTTCGTTATTTTCCCTGAATGAGGTGTTTAATCAATTGGTGCTGAAATATTTGTCCGCACTGTTCCTGCCTGGTTTCATGGTCGTGTTTTTCACCAGGGTAGCCTATAACCACATCCTTGCGCTTGTGTTGACGGTCGCGTTGATTGCGGCTTCTGTTTATAAAGGGTACACAGATTCTTTCCTGCTGATTGTCGTCGATGCTTTTTCATTGACCGTGGGCTTCTATCTGGCGAACCGGATGATGAAGCGCAACAAAAAGCAATCGTAAACTTCAAGTAAGCCTGTCGAACTATGTTCGGCGGGTTTTTCTAATTCTATGAGGGCTAACCCCGCTTTAATCAAACGTTTGATTAACAACTATTCGACTGATCCCTTCATCATCTTTAAAAACAAACATGTCAATTCGAATGTTTGTTCGCTTTTTGTTGGTTTGTTTTACCTTCTTTGTGGTAGAATGAGGATATGACTTTTTGACAACTATGTAAGGCGTATATAGATGAAATTTAAAATTACAGGAGGCTTTTCTGTGAAGGACCAATTTGAATTAGTCTCGAAGTATTCTCCGCAGGGAGACCAGCCTGCGGCCATCAAAGAGCTGGTGCAGGGAATCCGCGATAACAAGAAGCATCAGACACTCCTTGGAGCGACAGGAACAGGGAAGACGTTCACGATTTCCAATGTGATCAAGGAAGTGAACAAGCCGACGCTTGTCATCGCCCACAATAAAACTCTTGCAGGCCAGCTCTACAGCGAGTTCAAGGAATTCTTCCCGAATAACGCGGTAGAGTACTTCGTCAGTTACTATGATTATTATCAGCCAGAGGCGTATGTGCCGCAGACGGATACATTCATTGAGAAGGATGCGAGCATCAATGATGAGATTGACAAGCTGCGTCACTCCGCTACATCTTCATTGTTTGAGCGCAAAGATGTCATCATCATTGCCAGTGTTTCTTGCATATACGGTCTCGGTAATCCGGATGAATACCGTGACATGGTCGTGTCACTCCGGACAGGTATGGAAATTGAGCGGAATAAGCTCCTCCACAAGCTGGTTGACGTCCAGTATGAGCGGAATGATATCGACTTCAAGCGCGGGACGTTCCGTGTCCGCGGCGATGTTGTCGAGATTTTTCCGGTATCCCGTGATGAACACTGCATGAGGATCGAATTTTTCGGTGACGAGATTGACCGAATCCGAGAGGTTGATGCGTTGACTGGCGAGATCATCGGCGAACGAGATCATGTTGCGATTTTCCCGGCATCCCACTTCGTTACCCGTGAGGAGAAGCTGAAGATTGCGATTGAGAATATTGAAAAAGAACTGGAAGAACGCCTGGAAGTGCTTCGTGCCGAGGAAAAACTGCTTGAAGCACAGAGGCTCGAGCAGCGGACAAGATATGACCTTGAAATGATGCGCGAGATGGGCTTCTGTTCTGGCATCGAAAACTATTCTCGCCACCTGACATTAAGGCCAGCGGGTGCGACTCCATATACTTTGCTTGATTACTTCCCGGATGACTTTATGATTGTAGTCGATGAGTCGCATGTTACATTGCCGCAAATACGGGGAATGTTTAATGGTGACCAGGCACGTAAACAGGTGCTGGTAGACCACGGCTTCCGCCTGCCGTCCGCGATGGACAACAGGCCGTTGACATTTACCGAATTTGAGGACCATGTCAAACAGGCCGTTTTCGTATCCGCGACTCCAGGGCCTTACGAGCTGGAGCATACGCCGGAAATGGTCCAACAGATCATCCGCCCGACAGGATTGCTTGACCCGACGATTGATGTAAGGCCAATCGAGGGACAAATTGACGACCTGATCGGCGAAATTCAGGAGCGGACGAAGCGGAATGAGCGCGTACTCGTGACGACTTTGACGAAAAAGATGTCCGAGGATCTGACCGATTACCTAAAGGAAATCGGCATCAAGGTCCAATACCTGCACTCTGAGGTCAAGACACTCGAACGGATCGAGATCATCCGCGAGCTGCGGCTTGGAAAATACGATGTCCTCATCGGGATCAACCTGTTGAGGGAAGGCCTCGATATTCCGGAAGTATCCCTTGTCACCATTCTTGATGCCGATAAAGAAGGCTTCCTTCGTTCGGAAAGGTCGCTGATCCAGACGATCGGGCGTGCGGCGAGGAATTCGAATGGTCACGTCATCATGTATGCTGACAGGATGACCGATTCGATGGAAAAGGCGATCAGCGAGACAAAGCGCCGCCGTGAGATCCAGGAAGAATATAACGAAAAGCATGGCATCACGCCGCAAACGATTCAGAAGAGTATCCGCGATGTGATCCGGGCGACGATTGCTGCCGAGGAGCAGGAAGAGTACAGCCCGGCAGAAGGCCTGAAGAAATTGACGAAGAAAGATCGCGAACAAGTGATTTTAAATATGGAAAAAGAAATGAAGGAAGCAGCGAAGGCCCTCAACTTCGAAAGGGCAGCCGAGCTGCGTGACCTCATTCTTGAGTTAAAAGCGGAAGGATGACGATACCATGGCTATGGATAAATTGATTGTCAAAGGCGCCAGGGCCCATAACTTGAAAAATATAGATGTCACCATTCCGAGAGACAAGCTTGTTGTGCTGACAGGGCTTTCCGGTTCAGGAAAGTCCTCACTGGCATTTGATACAATTTACGCAGAAGGGCAGCGCCGTTATGTAGAGTCATTGTCTGCCTACGCGCGCCAGTTCCTTGGCCAGATGGACAAGCCGGACGTTGATTCGATCGAGGGATTGTCCCCGGCCATTTCCATCGACCAAAAAACAACGAGCAGGAATCCCCGTTCAACAGTTGGAACGGTGACAGAGATTTACGATTATTTACGTTTGCTATTTGCCAGGGTAGGTCGTCCAACCTGCCCGGTTCACAATATCGAAATCTCCTCACAGACAATCGAGCAGATGGTCGACCGAGTGCTCGAATATCCCGAAAGGACAAAGCTGCAAATCCTTGCTCCGCTTGTTTCCGGAAGGAAGGGAACCCACGCCAAGGTTCTTGAAGATGTGAAAAAACAAGGCTATGTACGAGTCCGTGTTGACGGAGAGATGCATGACCTGGGCGACGAAATTGAACTTGAGAAAAACAAGAAACATTCGATTGAAGTCGTCATCGACCGGATTGTCGTCAAGGAAGGCATTGCTGCCCGTCTGGCGGACTCACTGGAAGCTGCGCTTAAGCTAGGAGAAGGAAATGTCCTCATCGACGTAATCGGAGAAGAAGAGTTGATGTTCAGTGAGAACCACGCCTGCCCGATTTGCGGCTTCTCGATTGGCGAACTTGAGCCTCGCATGTTCTCTTTCAACAGCCCGTTTGGTGCCTGCCCGGAATGTGACGGACTCGGTGCGAAACTTGAAGTTGATGTAGATTTGGTCGTCCCTAACAAGGAGCTTTCATTGAAGCAGCATGCGATCGCTCCATGGGAACCAACAAGTTCGCAGTATTACCCGCAGCTGCTTGAAGCAGTCTGCAATCATTATGGCATCGACATGGATGTACCCGTAAAAGACCTGCCTGACCACGAGATGGACAAGATTCTTTACGGCTCGGAAAAGGACCGAATTTATTTCCGTTATGAAAATGATTGGGGCCAGGTCCGTGAGAACTATATTGTTTTCGAGGGCGTCTTGAAAAATATCGAGCGCCGCTATAAAGAAACAGGCTCTGATTATATCCGCGAGCAGATGGAAAAGTATATGGGCGAGCATGCATGCCCTACTTGTAAAGGTTACAGGCTTAAGCGTGAAACGCTAGCTGTCCTTGTAGACGGCCGCCATATCGGTGAAGTAACCTCATTGTCGGTTGAGGAAGCGCACCAATTTTTCCAGAGTCTAGAGCTTTCGGAAAAAGAAATGAAGATTGCTAATATGATTTTCCGTGAGATTACGGAACGCCTTGGCTTCTTGATCAATGTCGGATTGGATTACCTGACGATGAGCCGCTCGGCTGGAACGCTATCTGGAGGTGAAGCCCAGCGGATCAGGCTGGCAACCCAGATCGGTTCGCGCCTGACCGGAGTCCTATATATTCTTGATGAGCCGTCCATCGGTTTACATCAGCGCGACAATGACAGGCTGATCGATACGCTGAAAAACATGCGTGACATCGGCAATACGCTGATTGTCGTCGAGCATGACGAAGACACAATGCTTGCGGCCGATCACCTGATCGATATCGGTCCTGGAGCAGGTGTCCATGGCGGGGAAATCATCTCCCAGGGTACGCCTGCAGAGGTGATGGATGATTCCAATTCACTGACAGGTCAGTACCTCTCCGGTAAAAAGTTCATCCCGTTGCCTATAGAGCGCCGCAAACCGGATGGCCGCTATATTGAAATTAAGGGCGCCAAGGAAAACAACCTGAAAAATGTCAATGTGAAGTTCCCGCTTGGAACCTTCATGGCTGTGACTGGTGTTTCCGGTTCGGGTAAAAGTACGCTGATCAATGAAATCCTTCATAAATCGCTGGCGATGCAGCTGCACCGAGCAAAAAGCAAGCCAGGCGAGTTCAAGGAAATCAAGGGTGTCGAGCATCTCGATAAGGTCATCGATATCGACCAGTCGCCAATCGGACGAACACCAAGATCGAACCCGGCTACTTATACGGGTGTGTTCGATGATATCCGCGATGTATTTGCATCGACAAATGAAGCGAAGGTCCGCGGCTATAAAAAAGGACGCTTCAGCTTCAATGTCAAGGGCGGACGCTGTGAAGCATGCCGCGGCGACGGCATCATCAAAATCGAAATGCACTTCCTGCCGGATGTATATGTCCCATGTGAAGTCTGCCATGGCAAGCGCTACAACCGCGAGACTTTGGAAGTAAAGTACAAAGGCAAAAACATCTCCGATATCCTGGATATGACGGTTGAAGCCGCGGTGGAATTCTTCGCGAACATTCCTAAGATCGCCCGCAAGCTACAGACGATTTACGATGTTGGACTTGGATACATCACACTCGGACAGCCGGCGACGACTCTTTCCGGAGGGGAAGCGCAGCGAGTGAAGCTGGCTTCCGAGCTGCATCGCCGCTCAACCGGACGGTCGCTGTACATTTTGGATGAACCAACAACAGGCTTGCATGTCGATGACATTTCCCGCCTGCTGACAGTCCTGCAGCGTCTCGTCGAAAACGGCGATACCGTCCTGGTGATTGAGCATAATCTCGATGTCATCAAAGCAGCTGACTACATCGTCGACCTCGGACCAGAAGGCGGTGACCGTGGCGGCACAATCGTTGCCACCGGAACACAAGAAAAGATCGCTGAAGTGGCTGAATCCTATACAGGCAGGTATCTAAAGCCGATATTGGAACGCGACAGGCTACGGATGAAAGAACAAATAAAGGAAAAAGAAAAAAGCACAAGCAATGTGTAATAGTAATTCGTGCCCTTCCGATTATGGAAGGGTTTTTTCTTTGTGAAAAGTGATTTTTTACCAAAATTAGGGAGAAGTTGCAATAATTCAGGTTTTCCGTGCAATTACGGCCTGCAAGCGTGCAATTAACACCTATTTTCGTGCAATTATGAGGATTTTCGGTGCAATTAAGCATGAAGAGTAAGAGAATAATTTTTCCAGTTCGTGAAATTATCGGTTCTTCAGTTTCTCGAAGCTTATTTCTTTGATTATATAAGCTTGTTTTTTCCAGAATTAGGATGACGGCACGATTATTGCCGATTTTCGGGCAATTCCGGTTGCCTTTCGGGAGATTATCCCGTTTGTTTTGGAGATTACACGCGATGATCGGGCAATTAGTATGCTCAAGTAAGAGAATAATTTTTCCAGCCAGAAACTCTGCCCAATATCCAGCAAATAACCTTAAACTAGCACGAAATCTAATAAGGAAATCCCCTACAAAAAACATTCACATAACTTTCACCATCTGAAATTGAAGATAAACAAGGGTTACATCGCAATTTGTCGAACTAATTTCATAAAGAAATGAAACTTCCAGGACTCCCGAGCGTATTAATTTCTAAGGAGATGAAGAGGATGGATACGAAAAGGATTCTGTCTGCTTTGTGTTATTTCAGTATTATGTTTGCCGGGATTTTGTTTCCTCTTGTAGCTTATTTTGCATCAGAGGATGAGGATGTTAAGGTTCATGCGAAAAAGGCGCTGCTGTCGCATCTCATTCCGCTGATCCCGCTGCCGCTTATCTTAATTGCTGTTTTCATCGATATAAACGGAGGAACGGGGGATTTCCCTGTGCTCATGTTCAGCAGCGCTATATTAATGGTCATATTGAGTCTCATCGTGTTAATTTGGAATCTGGTCAAAGGGATAAAAGTGCTTAATATAAATTGAGGGGGATGGAAATGATGAAGGAAGAACGGAAAAGGATTCTAAAGCTTGTTGAAGAAGGAAAATTGACAGTTGATGAAGCTTTATTCATGATCGAGCAGCTGGAGGACGGGAATACACAGCACCATGAAAAATCAACTGCATTATCAACTGATGTAAAATTTGAAGAGGAGAAAAAAGAAGAGTTCAAAAAAGAAGACTTCAATTCTTATAAATTCAACATTATGAAAGACAAGGTGCTGGATTTTGTTGATTCAGCATTCAAAAAAATAAAGGATTTTGATCTGGATCTTAATTTTGGCCAGTCTGTCGATATCACGCATATTTTCCAGCAGGGCGACGCTTATTTGAATCAGGTAGATATCGATATGGCAAATGGATCTGTGAAGATTGTTCCATGGGAGCAAAAGGATGTAAGGATTGAGTGCAGCGCAAAAGTATACAGAGTAGAAAACCAGGATGAGGCGCGCAGGAAGTTTTTAGAGGATGCCATTTTCACAGTTGAAAACCAGAAGCTCCGTTTTTCGGTCCAGCAGAAGTGGATGAAGGTCGATGCGGTCATCCATATCCCGAAAGAAGAATATGAAAATGTTCGAATCCGCCTGTTTAATGGCTCCATCGAAGGTGAAAACTTAACAGTGAAGGATTGCCGTGCAAAAACAGCGAACGGGAAAGTGTTGCTTGGAAATCTTGAGTGCGGAAAGCTTGAAACTGAAACAGCAAATGGCCAGATTAATATCACCAGAAGCGCGATCAAGGAACTGGAGGCTGAAACGATCAATGGCGCCATTAAGGCGGATGGCTTTTTCGATCATGTCGATCTTCAGTCTTTCAATGGTAACGTGACGTGTACTGTGAAAAATCAAGATTGCGAAAGTGTGGAAGTAAAGGCGACTACCGGAAGCATCGAGGTCTTCCTGCCGGAGAAAACACCGGCCAGCGGAGAGCTGAAATCAAATCTGGGCGGTTTTACCATTGAAATCGACGGTATCCAGGTCGTTGAGGAGAAAAGCGATATGGTCCAGAAGAACCTGCGTTTCAAGCCTGCCGACAGCGGACAAAAAGCTATCAGGCTCCATGTGGATACAAAAACCGGCTCAATCGCCGTTAAGAAATTAATCCAATAGTATTGTGAAAACAGGAAGGGTGAATGAAATGAAATTAACCCGCTCACGGAAAAATCGAATGCTGGCAGGCGTGCTCGGAGGCATGGCCGAATCCTTTGGGATGAGTCCGGGGCTGCTGCGCATATTATTTGTAATCTTGACGTTCAGCACTGCATTTTTTCCAATGGCTATGATCTACCTTATACTTGTGTTCGTACTGCCAAACAGGGAAGGGTACTAAAAGATGAGGTGGCTGTTAGGGATTGTCATTAACGCTGTTCTCTTCATGGCTCTTGCCGGCTATTTCGAGACTGATATCTATCTTTCTGGCTTTGGTGCCGCTTTGGGAGCAAGCTTCATTCTCTCCATATTGAATGTTCTCGTTAAGCCAATCTTGATTTTGCTGACACTTCCTGTAACTGTGCTCAGCCTTGGACTATTCTTGTTTGTCATCAATGCCATCACGCTGATGCTGACAGATAGTTTAATGGGCAGTTCTTTCGAGATCTCCAGTTTTGGCATGGCGCTGCTTACGGCAATCATCATGTCTATCGCAAATCTGGTCATCCAGAACACGTTCTTGCGTGAATCAAAAGAATAGACAAAGGGCCGGCACATTTGTGTCGGCCTTTGTCTATTCTTTGTCTATATAAACCTCAAAGCCCGCTTTCCTTAATCGTTGTGCAAGTTCCTGGGCGTTTTCCTCATCTTCGAATGCTCCAACCTGAACCTTATAAAGCCCGTCTTTGTTGGCTGGCGCAGTAGGTTTGGCGGATGACGGAGCAGGCGCTGATTCCGGCTTTGGTCCCGGTGCCGGTGCAACATTAGTCTTGCGCTGCAGCCTGAACTGTTCTGCTAATGCTTTCACAATTCCTTCCGCAATCGTTCGGCGATATGTTTCGGAACGGAGCAATTTAATTTCATTCCGGTTGGTCATGAATCCACATTCCACTAGCACGGCGTCCATTTCTGTTTCCCTCAGGACATGGAAATCGGCTGTTTTTACACCACGGTTTTCGAGGCCTGTTGAGATAACAAGAGTGCGTTGAATCTTTTGCGCTAACTGATAAGCCACAGGCGGCCTTGTTGGATAGACAAATGTTTCAATACCGCCGACATTGCTCCAGCCGCCGCTGCCAAAAGCATTGGCATGAATCGAAACAAATATATCTACATTCAGGCTGTTTGCCTTATCTGTCCTAGCCTTCAATGATACATCCCGCTGATCGGAATGAGAAAAATACACTGTAACATTCTTATAGTTTGCCAGCAGCTGTCTGGCGTAATTTGCCACAGCCCTGTTAAACTCATATTCTCTCATACCATCAGGACTTCGCTTACCCGGGGTGTTGTAGCCATGCCCAGCATCAAGCATGATCTTCAAGATTATCACACCTTCCGATAAAAGATTTCCTCATCAGTATATATATGACCAAAGGCAGAAAAAGGGCATAGTGACATCAGATAAAGCCATTTTTAAATTGAATATCGCTTCTCTTAATCACCCTTCAACATCTTTTAAAGACTTGGAGACATATCCTCCGAAAACCAAAATATTTAAGCATTATTTATTCAACTCAAAAATATCCTCAATCCGCTGCGACATAAACTCGTGAGCATCCTGGATTCCGATGTTATAGAAGTGGGTTCCGAGCTTATCGGCAACAAATTCAAGGATCAGCAATGCAGCCAGGTCCCCAAGCTCTTCACCACGTTCTTCAAGGAAATATCTCTTTATTTCATCCGTCATTTGGTTTTTTGTGTGATCATCGATCTGGAAATTCTTCAGCATGACATCTACCCCTTTTGTTTTATGTAGTACCCTCATTTTAAGCGACCAAGACAAATATTTCGACAGGCAGGTTCGATTATTTCCGTGGAAATAAGCAATGATTTATTTTCCTTTTCGACATTTGACGAAGATCAGCTCTCATTTCTAATTAAACAAGACCCTAAATGGGTCTCTCAGACTGTAGACAAACTCGATGTAAATCGTGTTTGTTTACAGTCTTTTTTTGGTAGGTGCTGGAATGGGACTGTTGATTTCCGTTCCAGGCGCTTCGCTTTCCGCGGGGCCGGCGGTGAGTCTCCTCGACGCCGTTGACGCCTGTGGGGTCTCACCTGTCCGTCTGATCCCGCAGGAGTCTACGCGCCTTCCCCTCCAATCAACAGGATTTCTAAACTTAGCGTGGAACTAAACATAAGTCTATTTTAAAAGAGACCCTAAATGGGTCTCTATATACTTTTTGTGAAAAGAGCATTTTCATATAAAAGTGTTAAAGTAATGCTGTCGCTTCCTTATCAGCAAAAATCGTCACATTTCCATGCTTTTGAAGAACGGAAGCAGGGAATTGCTCGCTGACTTCGCCATTGATCAAACGAGCGAGTGCCTTTGCCTTGGAGGCTCCGGAAACAAGCAGAAAGATTTCTTTGCTATCCATGATTGAGGCAATTCCCATGGTGATTGCTTGCTTAGGGACATCCTCCAATGATTCAAAGAACCTGGAGTTTGCTTTCCGTGTGCTTTCTGCCAAGTCAATGATATGCGTCCTGCTGTCAAATGGAGTCCCTGGTTCGTTAAAACCAATATGGCCGTTCTGTCCAATTCCAAGAATCTGCAGATCAATGCCGCCATGCTCGTTGATGAACTGTTCATAGCGCATGCATTCCTCTTCCAAATTCTTCGCTGTTCCATCTGGGATATGCGTTTGGTCAAGCGGAATATCAATGTGCTCAAATAAATGTTCACACATAAAGTAGTGATAGCTATTACGATCTTTTTTGGGAATGCCAATGTATTCATCCAGGTTGAATGTGTTGATTTCTTTGTAGGATGTCTGGTTCTGCTTATGGTCCCTGATGAGCTCCCGATAGAGGCCAGTCGGCGTACTCCCGGTAGCAAGTCCAAAGTTCAGCAATGGTTCAGTCTTTATTCGTGAGATGATTTCCTCTGCTGCTTTCTGGCTAAGCTCCTGGTAGTTTGAAGTTGAAATCAATTTCATACGTCTTCACCTCTTTCAAAGCTGTTGTTAACGGGTATAGCTGGCGACTCCCCGGCAAAACGACATGACAACCTCATAATTACGGTCCAGTACGACAAGGTCGGCGTCCTTGCCTGAAGCAATGCTTCCTTTCCGGTCAAAAACCTTTAGCTGCCTGGCTGGATTCTCGCTGGCAAGCTTCACTGCTTCTTCAAGGCTGATGCCCGTGAATTCCATCATATTTTTCAACGCATCTTTCATTTTTAAAATACTGCCAGCCAGTGTGCCATCAGCTAAAAGTGCCTTCCCATCCGCGACACTGACTTCCTGTCCGCCAAGGTCGTAAGTGCCGCTTTTAAGGCACTTCGCTCTCATTGAGTCGGTGATCAAAATGACACCATCGGTTCCTTTGGCGCGAATCGATAAATCGACCATTTCGGGAACGACATGGATGCCATCTGTAATCATTTCGATTTTTAACTCATCAAAAAGCAGGGCAGCACCAGCTACTCCCGGATCTCGATGATGCATCCCGCGCATGCCATTGAACAGATGCGTCACATGGGTAGCTCCTGCTTTCACTGCTTCAGCCATTTGACCGTAAGTGGCATCCGAGTGGCCAACCGAGGCGATGACACCATTTTTGGCCAGGTAGGCAATAAGCTTATTGCCGTTTTCTTTTTCCGGAGCGAGTGTCACAAGCCTGATATTGTTTCCCGAAGTTTTCTGCAGTCTCATGAACTGCTCGATATCCGGTGTGATGATGTGCTGTTCAGGCTGGGCCCCTTTGCGTAATTCATTGATGAAAGGACCTTCTAAATGGAGCCCAAGCACCTCAGCTTTACCCGGCTGGTTATAATGCTCGATATAATCGGCAGCATTTTCCAAAGCTTTTATTATGGCCTTCTGCTCCTGGGTGATTGTCGTTGCCAGGAAACTTGTGGTTCCTTCCTCAGGCAGGACTGATGCCATCGTCATGAGCGCCTCTGTAGTCGCATCCATTGTATCAGCTCCGCCTGCACCGTGAATGTGCACATCGATAAACCCGGGGACAATCGTGCTGTCCTCTGGAAGCTCGATGATCTCTGCCTGGTGTTGGGGGAGGGAGGTTAAAGGTCCTGTTTCGGCAATCTTTCCATCCATTACTAAAATGAACCCTTTTTCAATCATGCCTTCTTGTGTTAACACACTGGCATTGATCAGCATTAAATCCTTCATTTATATCACCTGAAAGTTATGTCCTGTTTTCTTTCTTTACCCTTTGTTACTCTTATTATACAAATGCCTGCCAGCGGTTGTATAGACCACCACTCGTTCTCTTCTAATGCCAACTTCAAAAGGTCTCTGCGAATCTAAGCTGTTTTTTAACTCCTTGTATTTGGTTCTTCATGAAAAAGTGCTAAAATAAAAAGTATTGTTATCATGTGGAAAATTAACGTCCTAATAAAGGAGGAACTTCTTTGCCAAAAGTCCGTACTAAAGACCTCATCAAGAAATTCGACATGGAATTGGTAAGCGGAGAGGAAGGAATCAATCGTCCGATTACGACTACTGACATTTCAAGGCCGGGACTCGAAATCGCTGGTTATTTTGAATATTATCCTGCGGAGCGCCTGCAGCTTCTCGGTAAAACAGAACTGACCTTCTTTGAAAAATTGAGTCCTCGCGACAGGACCGAGCGGATGCAAAAGCTTTGTACAGATATTACCCCCGGCATCATTGTCACAAGAGACATGGAGGTTCCAGTTGAGCTGATCGAGGCAGCCGAACGAGAATCGGTACCTCTTCTCCGTTCGAAGCAAAAAACAACCAGGCTCTCGAGTCACCTGACAAACTATCTCGAAAGCAAGCTGGCACCGACGACTGCTGTCCACGGGGTATTGGTCGATTTATATGGAATCGGGGTCCTGATTACCGGAAAAAGCGGTGTTGGTAAAAGTGAAACAGCGCTCGAATTGGTAAAAAGGGGACATCGTCTCGTAGCGGATGATTGCGTTGAGATCCGGCAGGAGGATATCGGGACTCTGGTCGGAAATTCACCGGATTTGATTGAACATCTTTTGGAAATCCGCGGGGTAGGAATCATCAATGTGATGACGCTGTTCGGTGCTGGTGCCGTACGTTCACATAAACGGATTTCGCTGATCATTGATCTTGAGATTTGGGATCAGAAGAAATCCTATGACAGGCTGGGCCTTGATGAAGAGAAGATGAAAATTCTCGACACCGATATAACCAAGCTGACGATTCCTGTTCGCCCGGGCCGGAACCTTGCTGTCATCATCGAGGTAGCAGCGATGAACTTCAGGCTGAAGCGCATGGGAGTCAATGCAGCAGAGCAATTCACCAACAGGCTGTCAGATGTCATTGAAGACGGCGACCATGACGAACATTAAGAAGTAAACAAAGCTAATTGCATGAACGCAGCGGGAACTCTTTTACAAGAGGGTCTTGAAAACCTTGATTTGAAAACAATCAGATTTAAGAAGTAAGCCTTAATCAAACGTTTGATTAATAACGGCCAAAGTGTTGGTACGAATGATTTTTTAATAAAAAAGGGGAAAAAAACATGGAGAAAAATATTCAGCCGATTGACCCGATTGCCTTTTCGCTCGGTCCGATTCAGGTGCACTGGTATGGTGTCATCATCGGGCTTGGAATTGCGCTTGCATTGTGGATTGCCATGCGCGAAGGTGAACGCCGCGGTCTGCCAAAAGATATTTTTGCGGATCTGATGCTCTGGGCCATACCGATTGCGATCTTATCAGCGAGACTTTACTATGTAATCTTTCAATGGGAATATTACGCACAGTATCCAGGCGAGATTTTCAAAATCTGGAATGGCGGCATCGCGATTCACGGTGCTTTGATCGGATCCGTTGTCACTGCGTATTTCTTTACGAAGTCACGGAATGTTTCGTTTTGGAAGCTTGCGGATATCGCTGCGCCCAGCATCATCCTTGGACAGGCAATTGGCCGCTGGGGAAACTTCATGAACCAGGAAGCACATGGCGGGGAAGTAACGAGAGCCTTTTTGGAGAATCTCTACCTTCCTGAGTTTATCATCAACCAGATGTATATCAATGGAACATATTATCATCCAACGTTCTTGTATGAATCAATCTGGAATTTGCTCGGTTTCATCCTGCTGATGTCATTGCGCAGAGTCAACCTGGGCCGCGGGGAGATTTTCCTCAGCTATGTCATCTGGTACTCAATCGGCCGCTTCTTCGTTGAAGGAATGCGCACTGACAGCCTGATGCTGACAGAATCATTGCGGATTGCCCAGACAATCTCAATTGCATTGATCCTACTGGCGATCGGCTTATGGATTTTCAGAAGAGTCAAAGGCTATTCGAAAGTACGATATTTAGAGAACTAGAATTTCGGGTTACTAAAAGTGAGAACCAATAAATAAAATGAATCAAGGTATAAAAAATGGGAGAGATGCTTCGATGGGTTCTACATTAAAAAGAGGGTTGATGGTTGGCTTGAACACAACATGGGCGCTCGGGAAGGTCATCTTTCCCGTCACCTTGATTGTGTCGATCCTTCAATACACCCCTGTCCTGACTTGGGTAATCAAACTGATCACACCATTGATGTCGGTGCTCGGTTTGTCAGGAGATGCTGCGATTCCGCTTGTTATCGGGAACTTCCTTAATTTATACGCGGCCATTGGAGCTATCCTGACGCTTGATTTGACGGTAAAAGAAGTATTCATCATTGCCGTGATGCTGAGCTTTTCGCATAATATGCTGGTTGAATCGAGTGTAGCCATCAAAGTTGGCGTCAAGCTGTGGATCATCGTGCTCGTCCGTTTAGGTCTTGCGTTCATATCTGCAGTGGTCATCAATCTTGTTTGGAATGGCGGGTCTGAGATCGCAAAATATGGGATGGTCCCTGCTAAAAGCGAAGAGGTTTCGGGATGGGGAGCGATCCTGCTTGAAGGCATAACGAAGGCAGGACTTGGCATATTCCAGCTGGCTATCATCGTCATCCCGCTGATGGTGGTTGTGCAGATCATGAAGGATAAGCAGTGGCTTGCCGTTTTTTCAAGATGGATGGCACCTGCTACGAGAGCGCTCGGCATGAAGGAGAATACCTCGACGACAATGGCAGCCGGCCTGCTGATCGGACTTGCGTATGGCGCGGGCGTAATGATCCAGGCGGTCCAGGAAGACGGAGTCAGCAAAAAGGATGTCACGCTGGCGTTCATTTTCCTTGTTGCCTGCCACGCTGTAGTTGAGGATACATTGATTTTCATTCCGCTTGGCATTCCGGTGCTGCCGCTGTTGTTGATCCGCCTAGGTGTGGCAATTTTATTGACGATAACAGTCGCGATCATCTGGAACCGCGCGGATATCGCGAAAAGAAAGGAAGCAGTATATGAGCAATAAAATAGATACGGTCCTTTTCGATCTTGATGGGACTCTAATTGATACGAACGAACTGATTATTTCATCTTTTCTCCATACAATGGAAACCTATTATCCCGGCCAATACAAACGGGAGGATGTCCTTCCGTTTCTCGGGCCATCTTTAAAAGAATCATTCGAAAAGCTGGATCCTGAAGGCTATGAAGAAATGATCACCACCTACCGGACATACAACCTGGCAAACCACGACCTGTTGGTAAAAGGTTTCGAGGGAGTGTATGAAACGGTCAGGACGTTGAAGGAAAATGGCTTCCACATGGGAATCGTCACCACTAAGCGATCTGATGTAGTCCAGATGGGCTTGAAGTTGACAGGTTTGGACGAGTTTTTCGAGGTTGTCGTCGCACTTGACCACGTTGAAAAAGCTAAGCCCGATCCGGAGCCGCTTTTAAAAGCATTGGACATGCTTGGATCCTCACCGGAACGTGCAATCATGGTCGGAGATAACCACCACGATATCCTCGGGGGCAAAAATGCCGGCACGAAGACAGTAGGCGTTGCCTGGTCCATTAAGGGTAGAGAGCATCTTGAGCAGTACAACCCGGATTACATGTTAGAGAACATGGCTGACATCCTGCCAATCCTGGGAGTATAACATGAGAAGGACGACTCGTTATCGAGTAGAAGGAGCAAACTCACTCTGGCATGTGTATAAAACCGTCCCGTTCTGGAAGGTCGTCAAAAATTTCGCCGTCATCCAGGTGGCACGATACACGCCGTTTCTCGGCATAAAAAACTGGCTGTACCGCACATTTCTGCGGATGAAAGTCGGCGACCAGACCTCCTTTGCGCTGATGGTCATGCTTGACGTCATGTTCCCAGAAAAAATCTCCGTTGGCCGCAATACGGTCATTGGCTATAACACGACCATTCTGGCACATGAATACTTGATCAAGGAATACCGCCTCGGCGACGTTGAGATTGGCAGCGAAGTCATGATCGGCGCCAATTCCACCATCATGCCCGGAATCCGGATAGGGGACGGCGCCATCGTCTCCGCCGGAACACTCGTACACAAAGACGTCCCGGCCGGCGCATTTGTCGGCGGCAACCCGATGCGTGTGATCTACACAAAGGAAGAACTTGCACAACGCTGGGCAGATGATGAAATCTATGGGACGCACACAACGAATTAAAAAGCGAAACGGACACTGATCCGCTTCGCTTTTTTTATTATTGGAAAAATTAGGATGTGGTCGATAGAATTAAAAATGTGGTCGATAAAATCAAAAATCCGCTGATATATTTCGAAAAGTGGTCGATATAATTTGATTTTCGCCAATAAAATTATTTTTTAGTGAAAAAGGTTGCCGGCAACAATCAATCTTACAGGAAATTGCCCCTTGCAGGTATTTATAGGCATGGATATCGGATTTCATTGCAAGCCCCTCGAGTCGCGTCCGCCTAATAAAGTCTAAGAACGACTTTATTGTCTGACCCTCCAACATTTTTCGGGACTGGACAAGGTGTTTCCGCATTTCTGGTTGCCATCAATCTTCCAGCTCTATTTTAAAAAGCAAAACATGAACAGCTTAAGGTTGACGAATAATAGAATCAACGATAAACTACATATAACTTCATCTTGTTACCATATTAGCGAACTAAAGGATTTGGATAATTAAGATAGATAACACCAGCAACGAAGAGGGTGAAAACAATGAGCAGATTATTCATGTTTGAAAAGCCGCTTGGCATGAGGGATACACTTCCGGAATTACATGAAGCGAAGGAAAATGTCCGAAGCTCTATTGAAAAAGAAATGAAGCATTGGGGTTTCCAATTCATCGAAACGCCTGCGCTCGAATATTACGAAACTGTGGGAACGGCATCAGCAATCCTGGATCAGCAGCTGTTCAAGCTATTGGACCAACAGGGGCATACACTCGTGCTGCGGCCGGATATGACCGCACCGATTGCCAGGGTTGCGGCTTCCAAATTGTATAAGGATCAGATTCCATTAAGATTGGCCTATTCGGCAAATGTCTATCGTGCCCAGCAGCGGGAAGGCGGCAGGCCGGCGGAATTCGAGCAGATTGGCGTCGAGTGTATTGGTGACGATTCGGTCAGCGCGGATGGCGAAATGATCTCACTAGCGATTTCTTCGCTGAAAAAAGCCGGGCTGGAACAGTTTCAGCTTTCTGTTGGCCATGTTGGCTTCGTCAACGAGTTGTTTGTACAGATACTTGGCACAGAAGATCGAGCCAGGGAGCTGACGAAATTTTTATATGAAAAGAATTATGTCGGATACCGCGAACATGTCAAATCACTGCCGCTGTCATCAATCGATTCACAAAGGCTTCTCGCTTTCCTTGATTTGCGCGGGGGTCCGGAAGTGATTGGCAAGGCCTCCGAGCTCATCGAAAACGGAAAAGGCAGGGGGGCTCTGGATGAATTGAAACTGCTTTGTGCAATCATCGAAGATTTCGGTGAAAGCAGCCGGATTAAATTTGATTTAACCATTGTCAGCCATATGAGCTATTATACAGGCATTTTATTTGAGGTTTATGCAGGAATGGTCGGCTTTCCAATCGGCAATGGAGGCCGCTATGACAAGCTGCTCGAGAAATTCGGAAAATCAACCGGAGCCACAGGGTTCGCGATCAGGCTCGACCGCCTGCTTGAAAGCCTTGGCAATCTGGGTGCACCTGAGCCGGTCACCTGCATCCTTTTCAGCCAGGAACGTAGAAAGGAAGCATACCAGCTGGCGGCACAGCGCAGGGAAGATGGGGAACGGATCATTCTCCAGGACATCAGCGCCGTACGCAATCTAGATGCATGTTCCGCCGCTTATACTGATGTCGTTTATCTTGTTGGGAAGGAGGGAGTGCAATGAATGAACAGCTGACCATCGCAATGCCAAAGGGCAGGATTTTTACCGAAGCTGTTGAACTGCTGCGGAACGCTGGCTTTGATTTGCCTCCTGAATTTGATGATTCCCGCAAGCTGATCATTGACGTGGAAGAAGAAAACTTCCGCTTCATCTTGGCGAAGCCAATGGATGTGGCTACATACGTCGAACATGGAGTCGCCGACCTCGGAATTGCCGGCAAGGACGTCCTGCTTGAGGAAGAACGGGACGTGTACGAGCTGCTCGATTTAAAAATAAGCGGCTGCTATCTTGCCGTCGCAGGTCTCCCGGATACAAAGATGAATGATGTCGCCCCGAAAATCGCGACGAAATACCCGAATATCGCTGCAGCCTATTTCCGCGAACAGGGCGAACAGGTCGAAATCATCAAACTGAATGGATCAATCGAGCTTGCGCCATTGATCGGGCTCGCTGACAGGATCGTCGACATCGTTTCAACCGGAAGGACATTGAAGGAAAATGGCCTGGTAGAGTACGAAACGATTACAAGCGTGACATCGAGACTGATTGTCAATCCAGTCAGCTACCGGATCAAGGATGAGCGGATCAGCGACCTGATCAAACGGCTGGATGAAGTCATATAGGGTAAATGAAGTGAGATAAAAATGCTATTATTCAGCCGAGATGATATGGATTGTGAATCTGAAAGGATTTGATTCTCTATGGAAATTTTACAGATAGATGGAAGTCTGTCGCTCAAACGGACCGTTGATGGCGGAACGGAAGAGCAGCGAAAAGCCGCGCAGAACATAATCGCGGAAGTCCGGGCCTCGGGTGACCTGGCACTCAGGACTTTTACCGAAAAATTTGATGCAGTGGCACTCGGTGATTTTCTGGTGACAGATGAGGAAATCTCAGATGCTTATAAAACGGTCAGCAGCCAGCTTGTGGACATCATCACAGAGGCAGCTGACAATATACGTAACTACCATGAAAAACAGCTGCGCCCATCCTGGATGACGACGGAGGAAAATGGCACCATGCTTGGCCAGAAGGTGACACCGCTCGATTCAGTCGGTGTGTATGTGCCTGGCGGAACAGCCGCTTATCCTTCATCGGTCTTAATGAATGTCATTCCGGCAAAAACCGCGGGTGTTCAGCGGATCGTGATGGTATCACCGCCTGGACGTGACGGAAAGCTTCCGGCAGGCGTGCTCGTTGCCGCAGATATTGCCGGGGTAAAAGAAATCTATAAAGTCGGTGGAGCCCAGGCGATTGCCGCGCTGGCATACGGGACTGAAACGATCAAGCCGGTCGATAAAATCACTGGTCCGGGTAACATCTATGTCGCCCTCGCCAAGCGTGAGGTCTTCGGGGACGTCGCGATTGATATGATCGCCGGCCCAAGCGAAATTGGCATCCTGGCTGACGAAACAGCGCGTGCTAATGAAATTGCGGCCGATCTGCTTTCCCAGGCAGAGCATGATCCTCGGGCATGTGCGGTTTTAGTGACAACATCCCTTACGCTTGCCGAAGACGTGCAAAATGAAGTGTATAAGCAGCTTTCACAACTGCCTAGAAGAGAAATCGCCACACAGGCAATCGAAAACTTCGGGGCAATTTATGTGGCAGCTGATATGGAAGAAGCAGTCAGCGCCATCAACCAGCTTGCACCAGAGCATCTGGAAATCGTCACGGACAATCCGATGGAGCTTCTCGGAAAAATAAAGCACGCCGGCGCGATTTTCCTCGGGAGATACAGTTCAGAGCCTGTAGGTGATTATTTTGCCGGACCAAACCATGTCCTGCCTACAAATGGGACAGCGCGCTTTTCAAGCCCGCTGAGTGTCGAGGATTTCCAAAAGAAATCCAGCATCATCCTTTACAGCAAGAAAGCGATGGATGACAATGGTGCAAAGATTGCTCAGTTCGCAAGGCTTGAAGGCTTGGAAGCCCACGCCCGGGCTGTGGAGGCAAGACTAAAATAGTTAAGATGGAGGGAACGCAGATGGAACGCACTGCAACGGTGAATCGATATACGAATGAAACAAAAATAGATCTTGATTTTAGCATCGATGGCGAGGGGAAAACGGAACTGGAAACTGGTGTGCCTTTTCTTTCCCATATGCTCGATTTATTCGCCAAGCATGGCCAGTTCGATTTGAAAGTCGATGCAAAGGGTGATGTTGAGGTGGATGGACACCATACAACCGAAGATATCGGCATTTGCATCGGACAGGCGCTTCGCGAAGCACTCGGCGATAAAAAAGGAATCAAACGCTACGGAAACGCTTTTGT
This sequence comes from Bacillus sp. ISL-41, assembly GCF_018613235.1. GTDB lineage: Bacteria > Bacillota > Bacilli > Bacillales > Cytobacillaceae > Mesobacillus. The sequence continues at coordinate 133,025 of NZ_JAGGQP010000029.1, read as the reverse complement.
CCCAATGGATGAAGCCCTGGCGCAGGTGGTCATCGATCTTAGCAACCGCCCGCACCTCGAAATGCGCGCAGAATTCCCTGCCCAGCAGGTTGGCACTTTCGATGTGGAGCTGGTTCACGAGTTCCTCTGGAAGCTGGCACTAGAAGCAAGAATGAACCTGCATGTCATTGTCCATTATGGAAAAAATACTCACCACATGATCGAAGCAGTATTCAAAGCCCTTGGCCGCGCACTTGATGAAGCAACGACCATCGATCCGCGGGTTAAAGGCGTTCCTTCATCAAAGGGGATGCTGTAAGGAATAAGACTGCAGCGTGCAAAGAAATCTTTGAACTTGAAGCGAGGATGAGGCAGTGACCTTCCTGGTTTGGAAGGGAACACGCAATCTGCAAAGGAAGGAAGTTAACTCATGATTGGCATCGTCGATTACGGCATGGGCAATTTGTTCAGCGTCAGCAAAGCGCTTGAACGGCTGGAAGCGCCATACTTTATCTCACAATATAAGGGCAATTTGATGGAAGCAGATGCACTGCTCGTCCCAGGCGTCGGATCCTTCCGTGATGCGATGGAAGTATTGAACCGTACCGGTTTGACGGAAATGATTCACGCTTTTGCCGCCACCGGCAAGCCTGTGCTCGGAATCTGTCTGGGCATGCAGCTGTTGTTTGAAGAAAGTACCGAAAATGGGCTGACGAAGGGGCTGAACCTGCTGCCTGGAAAAGTAGAGCGGTTGACCGGCCAGACGGCTGTAGGGGAAAACTATAAAGTTCCGCATATGGGCTGGAATAAGCTTCGTTTTACAGGTGAATCGCCATTGGTTGCATCACTTGAAGAAGATTATGTGTACTTTGTCCATTCCTATTATGTAAAAACGAACGACCCGGAAGTCCTGGTAGCAGTCGGCGACTATTATGATGTAGAAGTGCCGGCCATTGTTGGCAGGAACAATATCTTCGGGATGCAATTCCATCCGGAAAAAAGCAGTGATATGGGAATGGCACTGCTTCGCAATTTTGCCAACCTTGCAACAGAAAGGAAGTCTGAATAATGAATTTCACAATCTATCCGGCGATCGACATGCGAGGCGGGAAATGTGTCCGGCTGCTGCAAGGCGATTATGACAAGGAAACTGTTTATGGAGATTCCCCTTTTGTAATGGCGAAGAAATTCGCTGATGAAGGGTCAAAGTGGATTCATATGGTCGACCTCGAGGGCGCAAGGGACGGCAAGCGGGTCAATGACAAATTTGTCATCCAGGCTGCAAAGGATCTTGGTGTGAACATCCAAATTGGCGGCGGCATCCGAAGTGAAAATGATATCAACCATTATCTTGATAATGGCGTCACCCGTGTCATTATTGGCAGCATTGCCGTTTCCAATCCGGAGTTCGCTGAGGAAATGGTCAGGAAATATGGTGAGAAAATTGCAATCGGCCTTGACGCGAAAAATGGCTTCGTCGCGACACATGGCTGGCTGAACACTTCCGAGGTAAGTGCTGTCGAGCTTGGAAAAAGATTCGCCGATGCCGGAGCGGAAACATTCATTTTTACCGACATCGCCACGGACGGTACCCTAACAGGGCCAAATGTCGAGGCAACCCGCCAGCTTGCTTTGGAAACGGGCAAAAGTGTCATCGCTTCAGGAGGCGTGAGCTCGCTTGATGATTTGGCCGCCCTTCGACAGTTGCGTGAAGATGGTGTCAGCGGTGCGATCGTCGGCAAAGCCATTTATGAAGGACGTTTTTCGGTGAAATCTGCATTGGAAGTGGGGGTGTCCTGATGCTAAGCAAACGGATCATTCCCTGCCTTGATGTAAAAGATGGCCGCGTCGTAAAAGGAGTGCAATTTGTCCAGCTCCGCGATGCCGGCGATCCCGTAGAGTTGGCGCGTTTTTACGATGAGCAAGGCGCCGACGAGCTCGTGTTCCTTGATATATCAGCTTCCGTTGAAGGAAGGAAGACAATGGTCGAGGTGGTCAGGGAAGTAGCGTCAGAGCTGGCCATCCCGTTTACAGTCGGAGGGGGCATCAATACACTTGAAGATATGAAGAGGATGCTTCGTTCAGGTGCAGATAAAGTGTCCTTGAATACCGCAGCTGTCAACAATCCAAAACTTATCGCAGAAGGCTCTGATTTCTTTGGCGCCCAGTGCATTGTAGTCGCCATCGATGCAAAGTACGACCCTAATCTCGAATCATGGCGGGTATACACCCATGGCGGGCGGAAGCCGACAGATTGGGAAGTGATCCAATGGGCAAAAGAGGCTGTCCGCCTTGGAGCAGGAGAAATCCTGTTGACAAGCATGGACAGTGATGGTGAAAAGAAAGGCTTTGACCTGGCATTGACCCGTGCTGTGAGCGAAGCGGTGACTGTCCCGGTGATTGCCTCTGGCGGTGCCGGAAACGCCGACCATTTTGCTGATGCTTTTAAAGAAGGAAAAGCAGATGCCGCACTAGCTGCATCAATCTTCCACTATCGAGAAACCTCTGTAAAAGAAGTAAAATCCTATCTCCGAGAAAAAGGAGTGACCGTACGATGAAAATCGAAGAATTAAAGTTTGATGCTAATGGCCTGATTCCCGCTGTCGTCCAGGATGCATCGACACGTGAAGTCCTGACTGTTGCCTATATGAATGAAGAATCCCTTGGCAAGTCGCTTGAAACACGGGAAACCTGGTTTTACAGCCGTTCCCGCCAGGAGCTCTGGCATAAAGGCGCAACGAGCGGAAACACCCAGAAAATTATCGAGATTAAATACGACTGTGACGGGGATGCACTTGTCGTGCTAGTAAATCCAGCCGGACCGGCATGCCATACAGGAGCAGACAGCTGTTTTTCGGAAAACCTGCTGGAGCATCCCGCTGATCAGCTTGCTTCACTGAAAAACCCACTGGAGCGCTCCGCTGATCAGCTTGCTTCACTGAGTGATTTTGCCGTCATGCTCGAGTTAGAAAAAACCATTCGCCAGCGTGAACTGGACATGCCAGAGGGCGCCTACACCACCTACTTATTTGAAAAAGGCGTCGACAAGATTTTGAAAAAAGTCGGCGAAGAAGCTGCAGAAGTCATCATCGCCGCTAAAAACCGCGACCCCGAAGAGCTGAAGTGGGAAGCCGCCGACCTGCTCTACCATCTGATGGTCTTGCTGCAGGAACAGAAACTGCCGCTGAAAGAAGTACTGGCAATATTGAATAAAAGGAAGAAGCCCAGCGCAGAAGAATAGATTGCGCTGGGTTTTATTTGCATTTAGGCTGCCTAAATAGCGTTTAATCAAAGAAGCTTTTTCCTGGAAAGTAGGTTCGTCCTTTGGTTGTGCCGTCAAACGTCAAATTCATAGAAGCTAGCAGCCGTTTCGCAGTTGAAGGAGACCCAACTTTCATGAATTCGCGGAATTGCTTGCTAGTCATAGAAGGGCCATAAATAAGGAAATAATCTTTTAATGCCTGAAAATGGGCATCCGGGGATTTTAGACCGCAGTTTTTACACGTCCATTTGCCCTGATGGTAGTCCATACCGAATGCTTCGCAGGAAGGACACTGCACACCCTGAACCATTTTATCAAACGGAAGGTTCATCGACTTCGGGTCTGGTACCAACGGTTCATGCGCCTTAATTAAATGTCTGGCGATTTTCTTCATGTCATTTTTGGATAAAAGTGACTGGGGATGTTTGTTGTAAAATGTCGGGATTTTGAAAGCGACATTCGATGACCTGAAGACCCTATAACTGACTTCCTTGTCATTGGTTGGATTCTTAATGATCGCCTGCGCATTGCTAATCGCAACAAGATTTTCAATCGATGGAGTTGAAATATGATGATTTTTAAGAAATGCTTTTAACTGGGATGCCTGAATTTTTGTTTGGAGAATCGGGTCGGGAAAAACTTCTTCTATTTCGTTTTGAATTCTGATCAATTGATTGAATTCTGGAAGGAAAATGAGTGTGCCTGCGTAATTTTTGGAATCGATAATGAGAAGAAAATAAGGGGTAAGAATGAGGGTGTCGATTTGGAAGTGAGTACTGTTGATCGGAATTCTCAAATCGTGCAACATTACCATCTCAGTGTGATCAACTTGATCTAAAAAGTAATCCAGCGTCTTTTCTCCTTTATAACCTGCACGTTTTCGATAAAGTTTCTTCTCGAATTCTGCTTTTTTGAAGTCATCAGGAGGAAAACGTCTTACTATGGCTTCCAAAATCATGATTTCTTTAGGATATTCTCTTGTTTTTCCTATCAAGTTCTATCACTCCTTAATATTTTTACTCTTGTATTCGATTTCATCACCGAAAATACCTTCTTGTTTAAGTTGGATATAAATATATTGGCGAAAATTATATTAATTCGACCACTTTTTGAATTAATTTGGCGGATTTTTAATTTTTTCGACCACATTTAAAGATTATTCAACCACTTTTCCCAATAATTCGACCAACCGCTAAAACACCACACGTTCTTCGCTAACTGGATATATCCCAAAACACAAATTCAAATCCACACCTTCTCGAATACTCTGTCCGTATGTTATACTACATTAGTTAAAGTTGCTTCGATATAACACTGTTTGTGTATTCTTATACAATTCAAGGGTTCAAAGGATATAGTTTTACTAAAATACAAATGGAGGATCACATGGGAAAAGACTCTAAAGCAATGAAGCAAAAAGGCCAATTGCTGTCATTCGTTCCTACTGGTGAGTATTATTTCACCAAAGGGGTCAAGGCTTTCCACAGGCGGGACCTTAAAAAGGCTGAGAAGTATTTCCAGCGCGCGATGCATCTTGAGCCTGGCGAGCCGATGATCGTTTGCCAGCTGGCGATCGTACAGTCGGAGCTTGGTGAATACCAGCAGTCTAACCGCCTATTGCACTTGGTCCTCGAAGAACTTGATGAAAACATGGCCGAGTGCCATTATTTCTTAGCGAATAACTACGCACATATGGGTTTGTTCCGGGATGCGTTCAGGCATGCTAATCTTTATTTGGAATTGAATGAAGACGGCGAGTTTGCAGAAGATACGAATGATCTGCTTGAACTTCTTACGATGGAAGCGGAAGAAATGGATGAAGATTTTTATGAAGAGGATGACCTGATCGTCAAGCAGGAGGAAGCCCGCAATCATCTGGAATCCGGCGAGTTTCCTAAAGCGATTGAGATCTTCCAGGAGGTCATCGAGGAGTATCCTGAATACTGGTCAGCTTACAATAATCTGGCGCTGGCATATTTTTACCTTGGCGAGACCACCAAGGCACGTGACATCCTGAATGATGTGCTTGAGCGGAACCCTGGCAATCTGCATGCATTGTGCAATGCCCTTGTGTTTGCGCACTATCAGGGACAGGAGAAGGAAGGCCAGGATCTTAAGGACTCTCTGGAAAAAATCCATCCGATCCACGTTGAACACCAGTTCAAGCTTGGCGCCACGTTTGCGCTGGTCGGCGAGTACGAACTGGCTTACCGCTGGCTGAAAAAGCTGCAAAAAACAGGTTTTGAAGGCGATGGTGCTTTCTATTACTGGCTGGCGCATGCTTCCTATTTTACCGGCAGGGAAAATACAGCAGTGTCTGCCTGGAAAAAGGTGCTCGAGTTCAGTCCTGAAAAAGAGGGAATGGAGCCTTGGGCTGACAAACCGGGCGTAAAGTTCGAAACGCAGGTTTCGGCGATCCTGAACCAGCTGAACAGCGATTATCCGGAGGAACGGCTTTTTGCGCTATTCCTTACATCACTATCCGCTAAAAAGAAGGAGATTCTCGCAGCGGAGACGTCAACGGATAAAATGACGGAAATGGAAAAATCATATCTTGCGTATGTGGCATCCGGCAAATTGAGCAGCAAGGAAGATGAAGTAAAGGGTGCCCATGAAACGGCAAAGCTCCTTTATGACCACCACCAGCCGATCGGCAAAAATGAAGCTGGGGTATACATTATGTGGTTCTCGGTATTCGAGCAGGCATCAGAAGCTGGCTATGACTTCAAGAATAAAAAAGCATGGGCCGCAGCGGTTGATTATCTCTGGGATAAGCTGAGAAATATCAAGACTTCAAAAGCGACGGTAGCGAAAAAATACGGGTTGTCCGTATCGACTCTGTCCAAATATATAAATTTGGCAAACGAGTTTCTTCATGAAGAAGACAGCATTTAAGAGGGTAGACTAAGTCCGAGCAATCGAGACGAGGTTTACCCTTTTCTCGTTTTTATAATATACAAAAGAGGGTATTGTGAAACTATATGTCAATTCCGTGAACTTAAGCATATTTTTGGACTATGCGCCACTTGTTTTATAGGATATGTTTAGGCAGGAAATACTAATTATGGTATGAAACCGAAATTTAACGGATTATGATATTCAAAGGAGTTGTACACCATGTCAGAAGAGAAAATTTACGACGTCATTATCATCGGAGCGGGTCCGGCTGGAATGACGGCTGCTGTTTATACTTCACGTGCGAACTTGTCGACATTGATGCTTGAGCGCGGCGTGCCGGGCGGACAAATGGCCAATACAGAAGAAGTTGAAAACTACCCGGGCTTTGAACACATTCTGGGACCTGAACTTTCCACGAAAATGTTCGACCACGCGAAAAAGTTCGGTGCTGAATATGCTTACGGTGATGTAAAAGAAGTCATCGACGGCAAAGAATATAAAACAATCAAGGCTGGCAACAAGGAATACAAAGCACGTTCCATCATCATCTCGGCAGGTGCGGAGTACAAAAAGCTTGGCGTTCCTGGCGAGCAGGAGCTTGGCGGCCGCGGTGTATCTTACTGTGCGGTTTGTGACGGTGCATTCTTTAAGGGCAAAGAACTTGTTGTTGTCGGCGGCGGAGACTCAGCGGTAGAAGAGGGCGTTTACTTGACTCGCTTCGCTTCAAAAGTAACAATCGTTCACCGTCGTGATGAGCTGCGTGCGCAAAAAATCCTTCAGGACCGCGCTTTTGCCAATGAAAAGATAGATTTCATCTGGAATCATACTGTCAAGCAAATCAACGACAAGGATGGCAAGGTCGGCAGCGTGACTCTTGTTTCAACACAGGACGGAGCTGAGCAGGAATTCGCGGCTGATGGTGTGTTCATCTACATTGGTATGGTTCCACTAACAAAGCCATTCGAAGGCCTTGGCATCACGAACAGCAATGGCTATATCGAAACGAACGAACAGATGGAAACGAAAGTGCCTGGCATCTTCGCAGCTGGCGACATCCGTGAAAAAACACTTCGCCAAATTGTTACAGCGACAGGAGATGGCAGTATCGCGGCGCAAAACGCACAGCACTATGTCGAAGAATTGATCGAAGAACTGAAAGCAAACGCATAATGTATAAAGCCAAACCCGCTGGATCTGATTCAGCGGGTTTTTCCATTCAGATGGTAAAAACAGCATGTCTCGGCATAAATTAACAAAACGTAATTATTTATTAATTCTACTGTAACAGTAGTGAAACAATCATGGGGTATTATAGGAGTAGAAATTGACCCCCTTTTAAAAATATAATCCTTTGACGGCACAGGTTATCCTGTGCTCTTTTTTTTTTCATAAAAGTGAAACAGGCTTTTGTAAAGGATTATAACACCATAAAAAAGTTAAAATTCCATTTCGCTGAATCCCGCTTAATCCTTAACAAAAATATCATCTTTGTATTCATTGTGGCGAAAAACTAAAAATAGTATAATGGAAAGAATAAAAGTTCGGCTAAACTACAGGTCTGTTTTTTTGCATTGGAGCTTTTTAATATAAAAACAGTGTGAAAAACAGCATAGATCAGGAATACTTTTAAAGTGCCTAACTTGCTCCTACGCAAGCACATATAAAGAGGTGGATTTGATGCAGCGAGTGACGAATTGTGTTTTAGTAAAAGATGAAAAAATTTTACTGCTGCAAAAGCCGCGCCGAAATTGGTGGGTGGCTCCAGGCGGAAAAATGGAACCAGGAGAAACCGTGAAGGATTCATGTGTCCGGGAATTCCGTGAAGAAACAGGGATTTATCTCCGTAATCCGCAAATCAAAGGGATTTTTACATTTGTCATCAAGGAAGATGATCAAGTCGTCTCGGAATGGATGATGTTCACGTTTTACGCGACTGAGGCAGATGGCATCAATCTTGATGAATCCGAGGAAGGCACGATTTCCTGGCATGAGCTTGACGGCATCAAAGACCTGCCAATGGCTGCGGGAGATTATCACATCCTGGAATACATGGTCCATGGACAAGGAATTATCTATGGGACTTTTACTTATACACCGGATTTTGAGCTGATCAACTACAGGCTCGATCCAAATTGATGACATAAATAATTTGCAGGGGGAAAGAGAAATGAGTACCAGTTCAAGCACTGATACCCAGCTCGTGATTATAACAGGTATGTCTGGCGCAGGTAAGACTGTTGCCATTCAGAGCTTCGAAGACTTAGGCTTTTTCTGCGTTGATAACCTGCCGCCGACATTGCTGCCTAAGTTCCTGGAGTTAATGAAGGAATCTGGCACAAAAATGAACAAAGTGGCACTCGTCATGGATTTGCGAGGACGCGAATTTTTTGATTCTTTATTCAAAGCGCTGGATGAACTGGCTGAAACTTCATGGGTGACACCACAGGTATTGTTCCTTGACGCGGATGATTCTACTCTAGTGCGCCGTTATAAGGAAACGAGACGTTCACACCCGCTTGCTCCGTCAGGACTGCCGCTCGAAGGCATCCAGCTTGAACGTGAGCTTTTGGAGGAGTTGAAGGGCAGGGCTCAGCTTATTTATAAAACAACGGGCATGAAGCCGAAGGACCTCCGCGAAAAAATTCTTGAGGAGTTCTCGGTGAACAAGAAGACAATTTTCACGGTGAATGTCATGTCTTTCGGATTCAAGCATGGAATACCGATCGATGCAGACCTTGTTTTTGACGTCCGCTTTTTGCCGAATCCGTATTATATCGAGCACATGCGACCGAAAACTGGTCTTGATGAAGACGTGTCGACATATGTTTTAAAATGGAATGAGACTTCCAAGTTCTTGGAAAAAGTGACGGATTTGCTTGGTTTCATGCTCCCGCACTATAAGCGGGAAGGAAAGGCGCAGCTCATCATCGCCATCGGCTGCACAGGCGGCCAGCATCGTTCCGTGGCCTTGGCAGAACATATCGCCAAGTTTTTCGAGAAGGACTATCATACTCGTGTAACCCACCGTGATATCGATAAAAGGCAGGGACTTCTAAAATGATGAATGATGGACTGCCAAGAATCGTCATCATCGGGGGTGGAACCGGACTCCCAGTCCTGCTGAGGGGCTTGAAAAAGCACCCTGTCGACATTACTGCGATTGTCACGGTTGCTGATGATGGCGGCAGCTCCGGCCGATTGCGGGAGGATATGCATATTCCTCCGCCCGGTGATATCCGGAATGTCCTCGCAGCGCTATCCGATGTGGAACCATTGATTGAAGAGATGTTCCAGCACCGGTTCAATACAGCCAATGAATTGTCCGGCCATTCACTCGGCAATTTAATCCTGGCTGCGATGACGTCGATTACCGGCAATTTTGTCCATGCGATCCAGGAAATGAGCAAGGTCCTGAATGTGCGCGGAAAAGTGCTGCCGGCAGCAAACAGGAGTGTCATGCTCAATGCAGTAATGGAGGATGACAGTATTGTCCGGGGAGAATCCAAGATACCTTACTCTGGAAAAAGGATTAAAAGGGTCTTTTTGAATCCGGAAGGCGTAAAGCCTTTGCCTGAAACGCTCCAGGCCATCAGGGAAGCTGACTTGATTGTAATCGGCCCTGGGAGTTTGTATACAAGCATCCTGCCGAATCTGCTCGTAAAGAGACTTGGCAAGGAAGTGTGCAAAGCGAAGGCGCGCAAGGTGTATATTTGCAACCTCATGACCCAGGCAGGGGAAACACATGACTTTGCTGCCAGTGACCATATAAAGGCTATCTATGATCACATGGACTGTGCGTTTATTGATACGATCCTTGTCAACAGTGAGACAATCCCGCCGGATGTTGAGCTCCGCTATAAGGAAGAGCTTGCCAAGCCTGTCCATTTTGACCTTGACCGGCTAATGTCTCTTGGAATTGAAGTCGTCCAGGATGAAATCGCAGAGCTCGACGGCAATGTCATCAGGCATGATACAAAAAAAGTTTCAGAAATTTTATATTCTATGATAATAGATGAAACCAAAAAGAGATATAACGCGTAAATATAGGATGCAAGCGTTTGTCTCTCTTTTGGAAATGGGTGCTCAGGGTATTAATGGGCGCCTCAGCCAAAAATACAAAATCAGCTGCTGCGCTTTTGACAGTGCTGTGTAACCAGGGGGGTGAGAAGGTGTCGTTCGCTTCGGAAACCAAAAAGGAACTTACGAATATTGACGTAAAGGGCTGCTGCGCTGACGCGGAACTGTCCGCTCTAATCCGGATGAATGGTTCCCTTTCCTTCTCAAATCGCAAACTCATCGTAGACATACAGACGGAAAATGCCGCGATTGCCAGGCGCATCTATACCTTGATCAAGAAAAGTTATCAGGTTCAGGTAGAGCTTCTGGTGCGAAAAAAGATGCGGCTGAAAAAGAATAATGTTTATATTGTCCGCCTTAAGGAATCAGCCAGGGAAATTCTGGAGGATTTAAAGATTATAGGAGAAGGATTTGAAATAATCCATGACATTTCGCCTGAACTAGTGAAAAAGAAATGTTGTAAGCGTTCTTATTTAAGAGGCGCTTTCCTCGCGGGAGGCTCTGTGAACAATCCGGAGACATCTTCCTATCATTTGGAGATTGCCTCGATGTACCAGGAGCATAATGAATCATTATGTGAACTGATGAATACGTTCGGGCTTAATAGCAAAACGCTTGAGCGGAAAAAAGGATTCATCACTTATTTGAAGGAAGCGGAAAAAATCACTGAATTCCTGAACATCGTTGGCGCACATAATGCGCTGCTGCGATTCGAGGATATCCGGATTGTCCGCGACATGAGAAACTCGGTTAATCGTCTCGTGAATTGTGAAACAGCTAACTTGAATAAAACAATTGGAGCCGCACTAAGACAGGTAGAGAATATCCGCTACATACGGGATACCGTCGGCCTGCAAATTTTGCCGGATAAACTGAGGGAAATCGCTCAGCTCCGAGTCGACTATCAGGATGTCACCCTTAAAGAGCTGGGTGAGATGGTAAGCGGGGGAACAATCAGCAAATCAGGAATCAATCACCGGCTGAGAAAGATCGATGAAATAGCGGATAAACTGCGTGCCGGGCAAATTATAAATAAATAGAGGGTTAGAGGAGGAAAAATGCAATGGTGGAAAAACAGGTGGAAGTAAAATTAAAAACTGGTTTACAGGCTCGCCCTGCAGCATTATTCGTGCAGGAAGCTAACAGGTTCTCATCTGATATATTTTTAGAGAAGGATGGCAAAAAGGTAAATGCGAAGAGCATCATGGGATTGATGAGTCTTGCTGTAAGCGCAGGCGCATCCGTAAACCTGATCGCCGAAGGCAATGATGAAGAAGAAGCAGTGGAAAAGCTGGCTGAATATATCCAGAAAGAAAACTAATTCTCTGAAACAAAAAAACTCGCTCCCATTTAGGGGCGAGTTTTTCATTGTGATTATTTATCCTTCTTTTCTTCAAGAACGTTGCGAGTGATAATTTGGTCAACAAGACCGTATTCCTTCGCGCGCTCAGCTGTCATGAAGTTGTCACGGTCCGTATCTTTCGCGATGACTTCAAGCGGCTGGCCAGTGCGCTCAGAAAGGATGGTATTCAGCTTTTCGCGAAGGAAAAGAATGCGCTTAGCAGCGATTTCGATTTCTGTCGCCTGTCCCTGAGCACCGCCCAGTGGCTGGTGAATCATGACTTCTGCATTTGGAAGTGCGTAACGCTTGCCTTTTGTGCCAGCAGCGAGAAGGAATGCACCCATTGAAGCAGCCATACCGATACAGATTGTTTGTACATCTGGCCTAATAAACTGCATAGTATCGTAGATTGCCATGCCGGCAGTGATGCTGCCGCCCGGGCTATTGATGTAGATGGAGATGTCCTTTTCCGGATTTTCAGCTTCCAGGAAAAGCAGCTGGGCTACGATTGAATTGGCAACATTGTCGTCAATCCCGCTTCCAAGCATAATGATGCGATCCTTTAAAAGGCGGGAATAAATGTCATATGCCCTTTCGCCCCGATTCGTTTGTTCAATAACTGTAGGAATCAAGTTCATGTTTGTTTTCCTCCTTTAACGTAAAGATCATTTACTGCTTTGATATAAGGCACTACGGTCCTTATAAAAGCAGTTTTGCAAACTGGCATAAACTGGTTCGTTTGCCAGAGCACTTATGTAGTTTCATGATACACGCATGGTCAATAAAGGTCAAACGAATCGCTTGCAATAGCAGCAAAAACTGTTCGACATTAATGTATATTCCAATTTACTGTACCGTATCCATCTTACCCAAGATTATCATTTTTAAACAAGAGCAATGGCTGAGCTTCCAAAAAAACTTCCTTGCAAAGCGGGAAAACTTCTTCTATAATAGGTAAGCGTAACGCCAACTTCAAACATGCCCTCGTGGTGCAACGGATAGCACGTAAGATTCCGGTTCTTGAGATGTGGGTTCGATTCCTGCCGAGGGCGTAAATACGTAATTCAAATGGCTTTTGAGAGTAATCAGATAAAACTGTCCAAGTTTTGTCCGGTCGCTGCAAAAGCCTTTTTATATCCTTTTAAGGCTGGCAGGTCTCCGTAAAGTAGAAGGCACTGTACAGAGCTTTTTGGTAAGCTGCAATAGAATTCTTTAATTGAAACAACTATTGAGTGTGATATTCCCTCTTCGTTTCTTCCTAAACTTGGATAACGGCATGATTATGGCTGATGTTTGGGAGAATCCGTTCTTTTTTCGAGAGATTATTCGGTTAGATTGGGAGATTATGCTCGGTGTTCGGGGAATTACCGGGTTGCATTAAGAGAATAATTTTTCCAGTTACCTTTTTTAAGATTGGCTGTGTCTTTTTCCGTCCAATGCCAAATTCTTTCCATACACCAATGCCTGTTTATCATGTAAAATGAGTGCAGGGGTGATTTGGATGGATATGAAAGCTGGTTTATGGCAAAAGCAGACATTAAAATTGGCGATGACTCAGGAGCTGACCCAGGCAATCGCGCTCTTGCAATACTCAGCACAGGAGCTTGCGGCCTTTCTTGAAGCTAAATCAATGGAAAATCCCCTGATGCAAGTAGACTTTAAAAACATCACAAATTTTGATGCCAGTATGGATAGTACGCGAAAAACGAGAAGAAAAACATTCGAACGGGACCAAAGAAATCTAATTGAGCAGATCGGCGGAGGAGCAACTGATACGCTCGAAGACTATCTGCTATCACAATTAAACTTGCTAAAAGCTAGTCCTGTAGAAAAACTGATTTTACATGAATTAATTGAAAACATAGATGAAAACGGTTACTTGACTCTTGAAAAAGAAAACCTTGTTAAAAGGTTCAGTGTGGAGGAAGAGCTTATTGATTCAGCTTTCTTCAAGCTTCAGTCACTCGATCCTGCTGGAATTGCAGCTAAGGATCTGCAGGAGTGTCTATCGCTGCAAATAATGAGACAAAAGCGTACGCCGGAAAATGAGCTGGCGCTGACGATCATCCGTGATCACTTCCTTCTTTTTGCGGAGAAGAAGTGGAAAGCGCTGGCGAAGATGCTGGGGGTCGAACCGAAGGATATCCAGAAAGTCCATGACGAGATACAAAAGCTCAATCCTAGACCAGGGGCTGCCTTTCAGCGTGAAAAACTTGCCTATATCGTTCCAGATGTAGTGGTCAAACATGAAGGCCGCGAACTCTCTGTAAGTCTGTTTGATAGATTGATCCCGAAAGTTTCTTTTAATGATGGATACTTTCGGCAACTGTCTGCGCACCGGGACCCCGAGGTCAATAAATTCCTCCAGGAAAAGCAGGGGGATTACCAATGGATCAGGCGTAGCCTTGAACAACGGAAGGAAACGTTGTTAAAAGTCTCGATGAAAATCATCGAAAAACAGCCCGATTTCTTTTTAAAAGGTCCTGCACACCTGAAGCCAATGACAATGAGGGAAGTAGCCGATGAGCTCGAAATCCACGAATCAACGGTAAGCCGCACGGTTCGCGAAAAATACATGCAGACACCAGCAGGCACATACGAATTGAAATCATTTTTTACAAGCGCGATCGCTACCACAGAGAACGACCAGGCCTCCTCGCAAAATGTAAAAGCAGCCATCGAGCAGTATATTAAAGAGGAAGATAAAAAGAAGCCCATTTCAGATCAAAAACTAGTAGAGATGCTGGAAGAGACAGAGGGCATGGTCGTATCAAGAAGAACCGTCGCTAAATACAGGGACCAGCTGGGCATACCGTCGTCTTCAAAGCGGAAGAGATTTGATTAATGGTTCAATTGTTTCAAGTTGATTGTTTTAACACTAAATATTATAAATGAGTTGATTGGAACGGAAGGTGCGAGACTCCTGCGGGATCAGCGGGACAGGTGAGACCCCGCAAGCGCTTTAGCGCTGAGGAGGCTCACCGCACGTCCCGCGGAAAGCGAAGCAACCTGGAGTGGAAATCAACTTATTAGCAGAACATTAATATTGGAAAATAATTTTAGAGATCAGCCGAAGGAGAACAAAATGCAAAAAACAGTCAAACTTTACTCCCGCCCGCGCTGCCATCTGTGCGAGAACGCCAGGGAGATTCTCGAAGACTTACAACAGCAATGGAATTTTACAATAGAAGAAATCAATATCGACCTTGATGACGAGCTCGTCGAAAAGTATGGAATCATGATTCCGGTGATCGAATTGGACGGTGAAGAGCTCCAATACGGCATCATTAACAAAATGTTCATAAGTGAAGCGTTTTCACGAAAAAACCCTGGATTTAAAAGTTGATTAAGGTTTTCACTCCTGTTAAAATGAGTTTTGTAGCAGGGGTGATTTTTTTTACCGCGAGTGGGACATAATATGTCTTAGCGGGACATTTTGAGTCCAACGATGGAAAAGGAGAATATCAACATGGACTTTTCTCTCATTGATATTCAAAAAAGAATATTGCCCGATTTATTGCAAGTTATGCAAAAACGATACCTCATCCTCCAATACATAAATGTGATGCAGCCAGTTGGCAGGAGAAACCTATCAGTCAGCCTGAACTTGACCGAACGGGTTTTGCGTTCTGAGGTGGAGTTTTTGAAGGACCAGAATCTGATCTCGATGTCAGGTCAGGGAATGACACTGACTCAAGAGGGAAAAGATATACTGGAAAGTCTTGAAAGAGTAATGCGGGACATTATGGGTATAAACACATTAGAGCGTCAGCTTCAGGAGCGCATGGGCATCCGGAAAGTGATTGTTGTCCCGGGGGACAGCGACCGGTCGCCATGGGTGAAAAGTGAGCTGGGGCGGGCTACAGCCAATTGCATGAAAGATCTTCTCCAAAGCAAAAATATAATTGCTGTGACCGGGGGATCGACAATGGCGGCTGTTGCGGATATGTTGACACCCGACTTCGGAGAGAAGGACCTGCTGTTTGTGCCTGCAAGAGGCGGTATTGGTGAAGACGTCAAGAATCAGGCAAACACGATTTGCGCAATCATGGCCGATAACACGAAATCGCGGCACCGGGTATTCTACGTACCCGATCAGGTCAGCACTGAGGTATATAAGTCCTTCATCAAAGAACCGCTGATTTATGAGGTTTGGAATTTAGTTAAATCAGCAAGCATGGTTTTACATGGTATTGGAGACGCTATTACAATGGCGGAACGTCGTAATACCAGCCCGGAGGATCTACATAAGATTCTCAATGGAAATGCAGTTGGCGAGGCTTTCGGCTACTATTTCAACGAAGCCGGGGAAATCGTCCACAAAGTGCTGACGATCGGTCTCCAAATGGACGATCTCAAAAATGTAGGGGATGTCATTGCAGTTGCCGGCGGAGAATCAAAGGCAAAGGCGATCAGAGCCTATATGAAACAGGCACCTTCCTCAACGATCCTGATCACGGATGAGGGCGCCGCTAAAACATTGTTACAAGGGTAACACCTTAATATAAACAACACCTTTATAGGAATCAAAGGAGGAAATACTCATGGCAGTAAAAGTTGGTATTAACGGATTTGGAAGAATTGGACGCGTAGTTTTCCGCGCAGCATTAAACAACCCTAACGTAGAAGTAGTAGCAGTTAACGATTTAACTGATGCAAACATGCTTGCTCACCTTTTAAAATATGACACAGTACACGGAACTTTAGATAAAGAAGTTACTGTTGACGGAGACTACCTTGTAGTTGACGGCCACAAAGTAAAGGTACTTGCTGAAAGAGATCCTGCACAACTTGGCTGGGGCGACCTTGGCGTAGAAGTAGTTGTAGAATCTACAGGACGTTTCACTAAGCGCGCTGACGCTGCTAAGCACCTTGAAGCAGGCGCTAAGAAAGTTATCATCTCTGCACCGGCATCTGACGAAGATATCACAATCGTTATGGGTGTTAACGATGACAAGTACGATGCAGCTAACCACCACGTAATTTCTAATGCATCTTGTACAACAAACTGCTTGGCTCCTTTCGCGAAGGTATTGAACGACAACTTCGGAATCAAGCGTGGTATGATGACAACTGTTCACTCATACACAAATGACCAGCAAATTCTTGACCTTCCGCACAAAGACTACCGTCGTGCACGTGCAGCTGCGGAAAATATCATCCCTACAACAACTGGTGCTGCAAAAGCAGTTTCTCTAGTACTGCCTGAACTTAAGGGTAAATTGAACGGTGGAGCTATGCGTGTTCCAACTCCTAACGTTTCACTAGTTGACCTTGTTGCAGAGCTAGACAAAGACGTAACAGTTGAAGAAATCAACGCAGCATTCAAGAAAGCTTCTGAAGGCGAACTTAAAGGAATCCTTGGATACAGCGAAGAGCCGCTTGTATCAAGCGACTACAATGGAAATGCATACTCTTCTACAATCGATGCACTTTCAACAATGGTTATGGAAGGCAGCATGGTAAAAGTAATCTCTTGGTATGACAACGAGTCTGGTTACTCTAACCGTGTAGTTGACCTAGTTGATTTCATCGCTAAAAAAGGTCTATAAGCTAAGATTGGATAACCAATCCATTATTGACTATAATGTAGTAGGATGAAAAGGGGAGCGGGGTAATTCCCTCTCCTCTTTTTCTGCTTAATCGCGCATTTGCGCTACTTTAAAGGAGGTCTCTAGCCTTGAACAAAAAGACAGTAAAAGATGTGGATGTAAAAGGAAAACGAGTTTTTTGCCGCGTTGATTTCAACGTGCCGATGAAGGATGGACAGGTAACGGATGAAACAAGGATCCGTGCAGCACTTCCAACGATCCAGTACCTGGTTGACCAGGGAGCTAAAGTCCTTCTTGCAAGCCACCTTGGCCGTCCAAAAGGGCAGGCTGTTGAAGAATTGCGTTTGACTCCAGTAGCAAAGCGTTTGTCTGAGCTGCTTGGCAAGGATGTTAAGAAAACAGATGAAGCATACGGCGAATCTGTAAAATCCGAGATCGACAGCATGAACGAAGGCGATGTCCTGCTTCTTGAGAATGTCCGTTTCTATCCAGGCGAAGAGAAAAATGATCCAGAACTTGCAAAGGCATTTGCAGAGCTTGCAGATGTATATGTGAACGATGCATTCGGAGCTGCACACCGCGCGCATGCTTCAACAGAAGGCATCGCCAAGTACATTCCTGCTGTATCAGGCTTCTTGATGCAAAAAGAACTTGATGTGCTTGGAAAGGCATTGTCAAATCCTGAACGCCCATTCACAGCCATTATCGGCGGCGCGAAGGTTAAAGATAAGATCGGCGTAATCGACAACCTATTAGAACAAGTAGACAACCTGATCATCGGCGGCGGACTTGCTTATACATTCGTAAAAGCACAAGGCCACGAAATCGGAAAATCACTTTTAGAAGAAGATAAAATTGATTTGGCTAAAAGCTTCATGGAAAAAGCAAAGGCAAAAGGCGTTAACTTCTACATGCCTGTAGATGCAATTGTTGCTGATGATTTTTCTGCTGATGCGAATACAAAGGTCGTTGCGATTGAAGAAATTCCTGCAGACTGGGAAGCTCTTGATATCGGGCCTAAGACAGCTGAAACCTATCGCGATGTCATTCAAAAGTCTAAATTGGTCATCTGGAATGGACCAATGGGCGTTTTTGAAATAGACAAGTTCGCACAAGGAACAAAAGCTGTTGCACAAGCTTTAGCCGATGCTAATGATACATATTCGGTTATCGGCGGAGGAGACTCTGCAGCGGCTGTAGAAAAATTCGGCCTAGCTGAAAAGATGAGCCATATCTCCACAGGCGGCGGTGCTTCCCTTGAGTTCATGGAAGGCAAACAGCTGCCAGGCGTAGTGGCATTGAACGATAAGTAAATTTTGATTTAAAGATTAGCAAGGCGTGCCAGCAGCAGTGTAAGGGTGCGGATCCTGACACCTGCTGTCCTGCCGCTCTTGTTAAAGATAATATTAAGCCCAACATCCAGAGGGAATTTTTTAATAGCATTACAAGGCTGTAAATAACAGCAATCTTGAAAGGAAGTGTCAGCATGCGAAAACCTATCATTGCAGGTAACTGGAAAATGCATAAAACGCTGCCTGAAGCAAAGGATTTTATCGAAAAAGTGAGTGGACTTGTACCTTCAAAGGACAAGGTTGAATCTGTAGTCTGTGCTCCAGCTTTGTTCTTAGGACAGCTAGTGGAGCTTACACAGAATTCAGATGTTGAAATCGGGGCTCAAAACATGCACTTTGAAGAAAGCGGTGCTTTTACAGGTGAAGTCAGCCCGAAAGCATTGCAGGACATCGGCGCGAAATACGTGATCATCGGTCACTCTGAACGCCGTGAAATGTTCAATGAAACAGATGACACAGTCAATAAAAAGACGTTGTCTGCATTCAAATACGACCTGACTCCGATCGTTTGCTGCGGTGAAACGCTTGAACAGCGTGAAAACGGCGAAACAAATGAGTTTGTTGGCGGCCAGATCAAAGCAGGTCTAAATGGCCTGACAGACGAGCAGGTTAAGCAAACGGTCATCGCTTATGAGCCAATCTGGGCGATTGGAACAGGCAAATCTTCTACAGCTGAAGATGCGAATGAAACTTGCGCACACATCCGCAAGGTAATTGCAGAGCAATTTTCACCAGAAGTGGCTGAAGCGGTCCGCATCCAGTACGGCGGCAGCGTAAAGCCTGCTAACATCAAGGAATACATGTCACAGCCTGATATCGACGGCGCATTGGTCGGCGGAGCAAGCCTTGAGACAGATTCCTTCTTGCAGTTATTGGAGGCAGGTAGTAATGAGTAAACAGTCACCAACAGCTTTGATCATTCTGGACGGCTTCGCATTGCGTGGCGAACGGATGGGAAATGCCGTTGCCCAGGCGAAAAAGCCGAACTTTGACCGCTACTGGAACCATTATCCGCATGCGCAGCTGATTGCGAGCGGAGAAGCGGTCGGCCTGCCAGAAGGCCAAATGGGTAACTCGGAGGTTGGACACCTTAACATTGGTGCCGGCCGAATCGTTTACCAGAGTCTTACACGCGTGAATATTTCGATTCGTGAAGGCGAGTTTGAGAAAAATGAAACCTTCCTTGCAGCGATCAAGCATGCAAAGGAAAAGGGCACTGCCCTTCATTTAATGGGCCTGCTGTCTGATGGCGGCGTACACAGCCACATTGAGCATATGTTTGCTTTGTTGAAGCTGGCTGCCAGTGAAGGTCTGGAAAAAGTGTATGTACACGGATTCCTTGACGGACGCGATGTCGGACCGAAAACAGCACCTGGATATATCGAACATGCACTTGAAAAAATGAACGAAATCGGCGTCGGTGAATTTGCGACGATTTCTGGGCGATACTATTCTATGGACCGCGATAAGCGCTGGGAGCGCGTGGAGAAATCCTACCGTTCAATGGTGTACGGCGACGGACCTACTTATTCGAACCCTATGGAACTAATCGAAGATAACTATAATAACGGAATCTTTGATGAGTTCGTTGTCCCATCTGTGCTTGTGCGCCCGGATGGATCACCGGTTGCGACGATCCAGAACGACGATGCTGTAATTTTCTACAACTTCCGTCCAGACCGTGCAATCCAGATTTCCAACACTTTTACAAATAAAGATTTCCGTTCATTCGATCGAGGCGAAGGGCATCCTGAGAACCTTCACTTCGTCTGCTTGACTCACTTCAGTGAGACGGTTGACGGTTATGTGGCGTTCGAGCCATCAAACCTTGATAACACGGTCGGTGAAGTAATTTCACAGGCTGGAATGACTCAGCTTCGTATTGCTGAAACGGAAAAATACCCGCACGTAACGTTCTTCATGAGCGGCGGACGTGAGCAGGAATTCCCTGGCGAAAAGCGGATCCTGATCAACTCGCCAAAGGTTGCAACATATGACTTGCAGCCGGAAATGAGCGCTAATGAAGTAACAGATGCATTAATCAAGGAAATCGAAGCGGATAACTTCGACGCGATTTTATTGAACTTTGCGAACCCTGACATGGTTGGACACTCAGGCATGCTTGAGCCGACGATCCAGGCTATTGAAACTGTTGACGAATGCCTAGGCCGCATCGTTGACCTGATTGTTTCAAAGGGCGGTACTGCGATCATCACTGCTGACCACGGAAACGCGGATGAAGTCGTGACGCTTGAAGGAAATCCAATGACTGCGCACACAACAAATCCGGTGCCTGTCATTGTGACGAAGGAAGGCGCAAAGCTTCGTGAAGACGGAATCCTCGGCGACCTTGCTCCAACTATATTAGAATTACTAGGCCTGGATAAGCCAGCAGAAATGACTGGAACATCATTAATTAAAAAATAACTTTTAACTATAAGGAGAGATTGCCATGCCATTCATTACAGACGTATACGCACGTGAAGTATTAGATTCCCGCGGTAACCCAACAGTTGAGGTAGAAGTTTTCACAGAATCAGGCGCATTCGGACGCGCACTAGTTCCAAGTGGTGCTTCAACTGGTGAATACGAAGCAGTTGAACTTCGTGACGGCGACAAAGGCCGCTACCTTGGCAAAGGTGTTTTAAAAGCAGTTGACAACGTGAACGAGATCATCGCACCATTCTTGATAGGCGAAGAGTTCAACGTTCTAGACCAGAACGGAATCGACATGGCGCTAATCGAGTTAGATGGTACTGAAAACAAAGGCAAGTTGGGTGCTAACGCTATCCTTGGCGTTTCTATGGCTGTTGCACACGCTGCTGCAGACTACCTTGACCTTCCTTTATATCAGTACCTTGGCGGATTCAACTCCAAGCAGCTTCCAGTTCCAATGATGAACATCGTAAACGGCGGCGAGCACGCTGACAACAACGTTGACATCCAGGAATTCATGGTAATGCCTGTTGGCGCTGAAAACTTCCGTGAAGCACTTCGCATGGGCGCGGAAATCTTCCACAGCCTGAAGGCAGTTTTAAAAGAAAAAGGCTTGAACACAGCTGTAGGTGACGAAGGTGGATTCGCTCCAAACCTAGGTTCAAACGAAGAAGCACTTCAAACAATCGTAACGGCGATCGAAAAAGCAGGCTACAAGCCAGGCGAGCAAATCATGCTGGCTATGGACGCTGCATCTTCTGAGTTCTTCAACAAAGAAGACGGCAAGTACCACCTTTCTGGTGAAGGCGTAGTTAAAACTTCTGCTGAAATGGTTGATTGGTATGAAGAGATGGCTTCTAAATACCCAATCATCTCAATCGAAGATGGCTTAGATGAAAACGACTGGGAAGGCCACAAGCTATTGACTGAGCGCCTTGGCGGAAAAGTTCAGCTTGTTGGTGACGACTTGTTCGTAACTAACACGAAGAAGCTTTCACAAGGTATCGAGCAAGGCGTTGGCAACTCAATCCTGATCAAAGTTAACCAAATCGGTACTTTGACAGAAACATTCGACGCAATCGAAATGGCACAGCGCGCAGGCTACACAGCTGTTATCTCTCACCGTTCTGGTGAAACAGAAGATTCAACAATCGCTGACATCGCTGTTGCAACAAACGCTGGACAGATCAAGACTGGTGCACCATCACGTACAGACCGCGTAGCGAAGTACAACCAGCTTCTTCGCATCGAAGACCAGCTTGGCGAAACAGCTCGCTTCAACGGAATCAAATCTTTCTACAACCTTAAGAAGTAATTTTACGAGGTAAATCGCTTTTGTTGCGATTCAACCCTGTAATACTAGGACACTGGTGGCATGACGATGCTGCCGGTGTTTTTTTGTACCTCTATCGGCCAAACGGAAGCGAGAAACCGAAAAAAGTGTCCGATAGAAGGTTCCTATCAGTCAAACAGAAGCGAGAAACCGAAGAAAGTGTCCGATAGAAGATCCCTACCCTTATCGGACAACCAGGGGATGGAATTCATGAAGGTGTTCTTGTTCTATCAGGTATTATAATATAATAATCCTCAACAATTCAGACAAGTATTGTTTCATTCCCGAAAATGTGATAAATTTAAAATACTGTTAGCAGTTTTATCGGGAGGTACGTCATGCATACATTGTTAGTTGTTCTTTTAGTGATCGTCAGCATTGCTCTTATTGGAGTAGTTCTTCTTCAATCAGGCAAGAGTGCTGGTCTGTCCGGCGCGATTTCGGGCGGCGCTGAGCAATTGTTCGGTAAGCAGAAGGCAAGAGGTCTTGACCTTGTCTTGCACCGTGTTACGATCGTGTTGTCTGTTTTATTCTTTGTCTTGACTATTGCCGTTACTTATTTCGAACTATAATACACACAATGACCCGGCTTCAATAGAGGCCGGGTTTTATTGTGTTTACATAAGCAAAAACCTCACATATTTCTGGTGAATATGGGTATTTACATATATAAAGGCTTTTAATTGAATGTTACAAGATTGTTTGTTAAAACTAAGGAAGATATCTGATAGAGGGAGTAGGAAAATGAGAAAGTTAGTGCCAAGACCTTTTACATTTAAAGCTGGAAAAAGAGCGGTATTGCTGCTGCATGGATTTACCGGCAATTCTGCAGACGTTAGGATGATGGGCCGATTTTTAGAAGGAAAAGGATATACATGCCATGCACCTGTGTTTAAAGGACATGGTGTCCCGCCTGAAGAACTGATACATACTGGTCCTGAGGATTGGTGGCAGGATGCGCTTGATGGCTACGAACTCCTTAAAAACGAAGGCTATGAGGAAATTGCTGTAGCTGGATTGTCACTGGGCGGTGTTCTTTCGCTGAAACTCGGATATACGAAGCCGCTAAAGGGAATCGTGCCAATGTGCGCACCGATGCATCTTAAGACGGAAGAGTTGATGTACCGGGGTGTGCTTGAGTATGCGCGCGAATATAAAAGGATGGAAGGCAAGCCTGAAGAGCAAATTGAAGCGGAGGTAAAGGACCTCGAACAGAAATCGATGGCCACTCTGAAAGACCTCCAGGAACTGATCAAGGAAGTCCGTGCAAGCATCGACCTGATCTATACGCCAACCTTTGTGGTACAGGCAAGGAACGACATCATCATTGACCCTGACAGTGCGAATATCATCCATGACAACATCGAGTCTGAACATAAAAAGTTAAAATGGTATGAGGAATCAGGGCATGTCATCACTCTTGATAAAGAACGTGATCAACTGCACGAAGATGTTTATGAGTTTCTCGAGTCATTAAATTGGAAAGAATAAAATCATATAAAAAATTTATTGTGTTGTTTTTCACACCATGAGCGGCAAGATGACGAAAATAGCCCAATAAAGGAGGGATTTATTAATGGATGAAAATATTAAAGGCCATATAGACAGGCTGTTGCATTATATGAAGGATGAAGCTTACAAACCTCTTACGGTTCAGGAACTGGAAAGCGCCTTTGGGATCGAGGACTCCTCGACATTCAAGGATTTTGTTAAAGCGCTAGTGGTCATGGAGGAGAAGGGGCTTGTCGTCAGGACCAGAAGTGACCGATACGGCCTTCCTGAAAAAATGAACCTCGTGCGCGGCCGTTTCAGTGCCCATGCCAAGGGATTTGCCTTTGTCATCACTGAAGAGCAGGGAATGGATGACGTCTTCATCCCGCCCAATGAAACAAGCAATGCAATGAATGGGGATACCGTCCTTGTTCGAGTTTCATCAGACAGCTCTGGGCAGCGCCGTGAAGGCACTGTTGTGCGCATCATTGAGAGAGGTGTCTCGCAAATCGTTGGTACCTATACTGAAAGCAAGCACTTCGGATTTGTGATACCTGATGATAAAAAGTTCACGAGTGACATCTTCATTCCAAAAGAGGCAGGGATGGGTGCAGTCGAAGGGCATAAGGTCGTCGTAAAACTGACGAGCTATCCAGAGGGACGCAAAAGTGCTGAGGGTGAGGTTACCGCGATCCTCGGTCATAAAAATGACCCTGGCGTCGATATCCTGTCCGTTATCCATAAGCACGGACTGCCAATGGAGTTCCCAGATGAGGTACTTAAGCAGGCGAATGATGCGCCTGACGAGATCAATGAGAGTGAGATTGCGAACCGCCGCGACCTGCGTGATGAAGTCATCGTTACAATTGACGGCGCAGACGCAAAGGACCTCGATGATGCAGTCCAGGTCACAAGGCTTGAAAACGGCAATTATAAACTTGGTGTCCATATTGCCGATGTCACGTACTACGTAACCGAGGATTCACCGATTGACCGTGAAGCAGAAGACCGCGCAACGAGCGTTTATTTGGTTGACCGGGTCATCCCGATGATTCCGCACCGCTTATCGAACGGTATTTGCTCGCTGAATCCGAAGGTCGACCGATTGACGCTGTCTTGTAATATGGAGATCTCTCCAGATGGGCAAGTGGTAGATCATGAAATCTATCAGAGTGTCATCAAGACGACGGAGCGAATGACATATTTCGATGTGAACAGGATTCTCGTTGATCAGGACGAAGAAACACGCTCACGTTACGAATCTCTTGTGCCAATGTTCGAGGTGATGGAAGAGCTTGCTGCTATCCTTCGTAAAAAAAGGATGGAAAGAGGCGCCATCGATTTTGATTTTAAAGAATCAAAGGTATTGGTTGATGAAGAAGGACACCCAACGGATGTCGTTTTGCGCGAGCGTTCTGTCGCTGAAAAGCTGATTGAAGAATTCATGCTGGCTGCGAACGAAACGGTAGCTGAGCATTTCCACTGGCTTGATGTGCCATTCATCTATCGTATTCACGAAGACCCAAAAGAGGATAAGCTGAGAAAATTCTTTGATTTCATTACAAACTTCGGATACCTTGTCAGAGGATCCGCAAACGGAGTACACCCAAGAGCATTGCAGGAAATCATTGAGGAAGTCCAGGGAAAACCGGAGGAAATGGTGGTTTCAACTGTCATGCTCCGTTCGATGCAGCAGGCGAAATACTATCCTGAAAGCCTCGGACACTTTGGTCTTTCCACAGAGTTCTACACGCACTTCACATCACCAATCCGCCGTTATCCTGACTTGATTGTCCACCGCTTGATCAGGACCTACTTGATCGAGGGCAAGCTCGACCAGGCAACGAAGGAAAAATGGAATGCGATGCTGCCTGATATTGCCGAGCATTCATCCAACATGGAACGCCGCGCAGTTGAAGCCGAGCGTGAAACAGATGAGCTTAAGAAAGCGGAATACATGGAAGACAAGGTTGGAACGGAATACGATGGCATCATCAGCTCCGTCACGAACTTTGGGATGTTCGTCGAGCTTCCTAACACAATCGAAGGCCTCGTACATGTCAGCTACATGACAGATGATTATTACCGCTATGATGAACGCCATCTGGCGATGATTGGCGAGCGAACAGGAAATGTCTTCCGAATCGGTGATGAAATTACTGTTCGAGTCATCAAGGTGAACAAAGATGAACGCTCCATTGATTTTGAAATCGTCGGCATGAAGGGCACGCCAAGACGTGAGCGCCCCGCCCAGCCAAAGATCTTCAAGACGGGCAGCAGCGACAAAAAGCCGCGCCGCGGTAAAGAAGAAGAAGGCAAGCGAGGCGGCAGAGGTTCAGGCGGTGGAAGAGGATCAGGAGGGGGCAGAAATGGCTCCGGTTCCGGTTCAGGCTCCGGTTCAAAACCAAAGAGCAAGAAGAAAAAGTTCTTTGAGAATGCCCCCGCTGCAAAGCGTAAATCAAAAAAGAGAAAATAGGCAACTGATTAAGAGAGCTCCTGCTGAAGGGGCTCTCTGTTGTCCTAACAGCCATAGCTAGCTCCAACGCTTGTCGGGGCTGACCAAGGCGCTTGCGCTTTTCATTGTGGGAGAAGGCTATTTTTGCTAAAATGAGAGAACATAAGAAGGGGGAAGTTTTTATGCCAAAAGGTGAGGGAAAAGTCGTCGCACAGAATAAAAAAGCAAACCACGACTATTTCATCGAAGAAACGTATGAAGCCGGAGTGGTCCTTCAGGGAACAGAGATTAAATCAATCCGTAATGGACGCGTCCAGCTAAAGGATTCATACGCAAAAGTCCATAATGGTGAGTTATTCTTATATAACCTTCACATCAGCCCATATGAACAGGGAAACCGTTACAACCATGACCCGCTGCGCACAAGGAAGCTATTGCTCCACAAACGGCAAATCGCCCAGCTGATTGGTGAAACGAAGGAAGCAGGCTATGCGCTTGTGCCATTGAAGATTTATCTGAAGAACGGTTATGCGAAGGTTTTAATCGGCTTAGGTAAGGGTAAAAAGAACTATGACAAGCGTGAAACGCTGAAGAAGAAGGAAGCAGGCCGTGATATTGAGCGTGCATTCCGCGAACGCCAGAAAATGTAAGCTTGTCAGCTGAGGAAGAGTGTACCAGTTGAAAAAAGTACTCAGTGTGTTATAATAATAACTGTCACCACGAGTGACACATAACTTAATGCTCGGCTTAACCGAGTTCTCCTAACGTCTGTATCCTAGATACAGCAACCTTTTATATGGGGACGTTACGGATTCGACAGGGGTAGTTTGAGCTTAGGTGGCGAGTCGAGGGGATCGGCCTCGTAAAAACGTCAACGCCTATAACTGGCAAACAAAACAACAACCTCGCTTTCGCAGCTTAATACTGCATAGCGGTTCGCCCCTCCATCGCCCATGTGGTAGGGTAGCGGACTCACTCTAAGTGGGCTACGCCGGATTCCACCGCCTGAGGATGAAGGAAGAGAACAACCAGGCTAGCTGGCCGGCCGCCTGTCGGTAGGCAAAAGGACCAGCGAAGCGCCAATATGCCGACTACACTCGTAGAAGCTTAAGTGCCAATATCTTTGGACGTGGGTTCGATTAGTAATTAGTCGCCTTGCGTGGCAACATGCAAGTGAAAATCCGGCTTTATCGGTGAAACCTAAGTCGCGATAGCGATAGGGCAATGCCGAGTGGTATGTGGAGCAATCCAACAGCCATGTATCGACTTATAGGCTGCCAGCCTGGCAGTACTAGGATGCGTGATCGACCCGGGAGTCCGGGTAAAACTACATCTCGCATAATACGCCGGAGGACCTGGTAAAACAGGTTCAAGATATAGTCAGTGCCATGACGAAAGCATGGAATAGCACGTCCCACCGTCTCCACCAATACATATGTTGGTGGATTTTTATTTTGAAATGTGACGTAAAGCATAAAATTTCCGTTTGGAAACTTTATGCTTTATTTTTTTTTAGGAAATTTTATGCTTGATTTCGTATGCTAATGTCTTTAAAAAGGTATTGGCAAGCTTATAGTTTAAAAAAAACTCGGAGTAATAATATCTGTCAGTTGCTTAAAGTTATGCTCTTTATTGGCCATGCAACCTGGCTAAGTCAGTTACAGTGAAATTAATTGTCCATCTACAACATAGTGTTTGTAGATGGACAATAAAGTCTGGAACCAAACAAAAAAGTCAGAAACTTATCTAGTAAGAGTAAGAGTAAGAGTAAGAGTAAAGAAAAAGCATTGCGAATGCCATGCTTTTTACATCTCTTTAGCGAATATAACTATGTATTTATAGTTTGTATTCTGTCCAATCATCACTTAAATCAATGAAATTCAAATTTCTAATTATGTTCCAGGGGAACAACCATTTATTAATTTCTGACACGATCAATAATTGAAAAGATATTTGCATCCCAAAACTTTGTTCAATTAAAAAGTTTCGAATTTCATCGATGTCAATAAATGTTTTATTCCCCAATTCATACTCTACTTTATAATGTCTGGGTTTAGAGATATTAAAGCGAGTATCCTCGTGTAAGTGATCCAGTTTATCAACCAAAAATTTTATTGTCATAAAAACAGACTCGCTATCCACAGATTGGGTTATTAATTCATCTGTCATAAGGGAGATAGCTTCAGATAAATGCAATATGTCTTTAAAACTAACATTTAGCTCATATTGTTTACCTCGGTCCTCAAAAGAAAAGAATAAGTTCCCACCATGATTGGTACCCCAGTTTCCATGAATTATTTTATTTCTATAAATCGCAAGTTTCTTATAAAGTTCGAAAAATACCCGTATCAGCGGCTGTTCATTATTGAGAGATGCGGGGTATTTAAATTGTGAAAATTTGCTATCGTATAGATTAATTTTTTTAGCGAACTGAAACGGAACATCATCCACATTTTCTTTTAATATCCACTCAAATATCATATCGAGAGCTTTATAACATGTAACAAAAAGTAATGGACTTAAATTTTCGAGAACTTCAATTCTATTATTTGATCCGAACTCCTCATACATTTCTAATTTATGAGTCTTTAACCCGTTTAAATGAAATATCATGGTGGAATCAGATGTTATTCCATATCCCTTTTCAACAGCTAAAACAGATTCTCTCAAAACCCACCTTTCATAGCCCAGTTTTTCTATTAAATCTTTACCTATGAACAACTTTTCCAACTCCCTTATAAAGTTCCTAATAAGTAAAATAGTGAAACGTTCCCTTGGTTATTATTTGAAAAGTTTGCTGAACTTTTCTAATTCATTAAGGTCCTCAATCATTTCTTCATTACTCGGTATTATTCGACCGATAGCATGAGATTCATCATGTACATATGTGGATGCTTTTGTCATTCCTTCTGTTACGAGTTGGACAACCTCATCTGTGAACTTAACCTTATTTAGTCTTTGCGTTTGTACACTTGAATTGAAACGTTCGACAACACCGTTTAATAACAGTTCTTCGACTGCTCGTTCCCAAGATTCCCTCAACAGCATGTACCATGTTTTAACGTTCGGGATATATAAATCAGGATCTAATTGGCTTTCTAACTTTTTAAGCTTTGGCAGTTCATTTTTTAAGTATTTGATTCTTTTACTGGTTGCTAGGGTAATCCATGGCATTTCCGTTTTTGCGATTCCTGCTCTGTTACCATTTCTCCTTACAGAACAATAGGATGCGTTTACGTTTTGTAAATTAGCATATTTTTGTAAGGTGTGTAGAAACACGATGTCGTGTGTAAAAATAATGACTTGCCGTTTCTTAGCTTCCCGTACCAATCGATTAGCTACATACTCTCTCCTGCTATGGTCTAAAGAGGAAACGGGATCATCAAGTATAATTCCTCCATTTGATGGTATAGAAGAAATTTCCGCAAGGAAGAAGGCTATTGATAATGCTTTTTGCTCACCTTCACTTAGGATTTCATTAATGTTTATTTTTGAACTGGAATCCAAAGCGAGTTTTATTGTGGTTTTACCTTTTACTCCTCGGCTATTTAGCTTGAATAGAATGTGTTCCCTTCTTAGCTGCTCTAGTTCTTTTTCGATTTCGTCTTTAAAGTTGTCGGTCAAAAATGAACTGGATAATTCGTTATATTTTCTTGTCAATTTTGTTGTATCTAACGATTTTATTGCTTTATCAACCCTATCAACTTCCAGGCGAATTTTTGCTAAACTATAAACATGATCTATTCTTTGGGAGATTTTCCCCTTTGAAACCAACTCGTTTTGTTCTGCTAGTAAATCTCCTGAATTGTCTTTTTGGGCTAGTGTCTTTAAATGTTGCAATTCACTTCTTTTTATATCTAACCAATTTTCCATTTCTTTTAAAGGTGGTAATTCAATTTCCGGAATATCATCCAAGGACAGGTGTATATCTGTCTCGGCATTTTGTAATAATGTACTAATCTTTAATGCTGATTGGATAAACAATTCCGCTTGCATATCCAATTTAGGTGAATCATGATAAAAGAAAGAACGTACAGACGAATCTTTCACTTTTGTGAAAGGTAATGATTTTAATTTGGTTAATAAAACTTGCCTTTGTGAGTGTAGCTGAGCTACCTCTTGACTGATGTTGTCAGTCATAAATTCCTCAAAACGCGTTAACCGAATTCGAGATTCTTCCTTCAAGTCTTGTTGGCATAATATGCATTTTGCTTCATTTTCGACATATGGAAATGATTGTCCCGGGTATGCAATTTCATGATATTGCTTGGCGGTGTGCCATAGTTTTTTCCAAGGATCACTACCAACACCATCTAAAGGTTGTTCAACAAATGCTTCACGAGTTAAAACTTCTAGTGTTGCTTTCGAATCAAGGTATCGTTGATGTAATGAGACATATTCTGTAACTTTTTCAACAGATAATTCATTACAAATTTGTTGAAGATTGTTTTTTAAGTCTGTAATATCATTTATGTTCCTTTGAAGCTCCTGGATCAATTTAACAGGATTTGAATCTACAAGGACCTTTAAATCTTTTGTAATCTGATTAAGCCGTTCATGATCTTTTTCTGTAAAAATACAATTCTGCTGAATGTCCTTTTCTTTCGTTTTGTAAGAAATTGTTTCAACAAAAGTTTTGACTTTAGAAGGACTTGTTAACTCATGGAATGAAGGCAATGTTATTAAAAGCTCATCTTTTAACTGTAATAACCTCTGTTTTATTTCAGTTTGATGCCGAGCAAGATCATCGAAGATTTTAAATTCAGTAGGAATAAATACAACTTCGTTTTCGGATTCTGCATAAACTCTCGCACAATCAGTGTCGAAAATACTGATAGATGTTAACTGCTGTTCAGGTGCAGTATTTACAACTCTATTTATAATTGATTCTGTGCCATTTTGCTGTACATAAATGTCAGCCGTGCTTATTGAACCGCTTGATTTATAGACATTTGGGTGAATCTTTGTTTTTTCATCCACAGCTCGGCAAGACTGCTTTAATACCTTAGCATAACTAGATTTACCAGCAGAATTCTCACCGTACACAACCGTTAACCCATCAGGTAAAAATTCAAGCCCATATTCTGGTTCGATGGCGGCAATATTATTGAAGTTTTTTAATGAAGTTATCTTAATGGTATCTATTGGATTTTTATTAGGGATATGATGTTTTTCTAATGGAGTGATGTTCAAATCCCTCTCAGAAAAACCATTCTCATGGAGTATATTATCTATTACTTCTTTTATGTCAATATTTTCGAGCATAGATTTTTGATACAGCCTTCTGATTAAATCATTTTGCCATTTAGGAAGCTCTGATGACCATTCCCAAATATGAGTATTAAATTCCATATATTTCCCTCCCTATGACAATAACTTAAACCATACTACAAAAGAGGACAATATATTTTTGGAAAATGAATAAAAATGACACAATTATATTAGGTAAGGCGCTCAATATTAATCGATTGAGCTGACTTAATACTTGTTGTCGAAGGGTTATTTAGTTTTAAAGAAATACTTGATCGTAAAATTAAAGCAGCTCAAACGATGGGTAAGATATACATAGATATAAATACAATGAGAGATAAAGTTCAAAATTGTAGTAATTAAATCACTGAAGGGGTCATCTTTTGAATGCCCCCAATTATTGATATTGAATGACAATGTAATTTTCAAATTATTATTCCATTTGTATTTTTAGAAAAATTAATTACAAAAAGGGTCATCTGAAATAGAAATTGTGTTGGTCAATTCGTTTATTAAAAGGAGCGTAGAATCCTTAGCTCTCTTAGTATCATTGCTGTTATTAACACTAAAGTGTTTTATATATTCCTTTAGTAAATTAATGTTATTATTAATGATTTTATCCCTTTCTCCCGTATTTACTTGATAAAGAAGATACGGTAATTCGAAAATTGTTGTAATAACACTATTATATTGAGTAGTTTCATTAGGACTACAATCGTTAATAGCCAAAAAATTAGATATGTTTCTATTAAAATGAATAATTCTATTGAATAAAGGTAAGCTTTGTTCTAAATAATGAATGAATTTTAAATCCTCTTTACTAGCTTCTGAATAATTGCCAAGGGCTTCTTTGATTAGCTTAACACAGGTGTTATAGTCTTCAGGAAAGTGTGACATGGAAAAAAGTATATCATCCTGTGTTTGATCATGATCTCGATAAATATTTATTCTCAACAATAAAAGAGAGTACCCTTTGGAATAATATTCAAACACCCAATTATGGAATCTAATTAAATGTTCTGTCCAAGCTACATAAGTAGTATTGTCTTCCTCATCTACATATTCGAAATCAAAAGGGTCATCTGATGGATCATCATACCAGGTTAAATCCACTTCATTCCATTCAGTATTAAACTTTTCATTGTTATTTTTAAATACTGCTCTAAATGACAACATAAAATATCCTCCCTAAACAATTTTTAAATATTATACTAGGAGAAGTTTATATTTTAATACTTTAATGATTTTTAAAGAAATTTTTTGTAGTGAAAATCGGTAGTGGATTGTAAATATATTTCCAAATTATTTAGAGGGGAAATTAAGAAATTTGTCGAAGTATTAATGATATTAGAAAGAAAAATGGGATAAGAAAGTCAGTATTTACGAAATAAAAATATATTGCTTTCAGAGTGTTTATTTTAAAGAAATAATAAGGAATTAAACCTTAATTTCTTTATAGCCTGTAACCTTAGCAAGTATCATCTTGTTTTCCCAAGCAATAAAGTTATAAGAATGTCAGGTGATATTCCTCGATAAATTAGGCATTTACCAAGACGCATAATAGTGTGCTCTTATATTGAGATTCTTACTGTACAAAAGGAGAAGTTTAACACTGCTGACCCAAAACTCACAAAGGTTAATGATGTATGGCTTGGGCTAAGTTTAGAAGTAAAGAAACATATTTTTTGTAGTGTGTGATGGAAAAGCCAGAGGTACCGAACTTCCTTTACAGTAAATACAAAAGATACATCACATCAGGCAAAAGCGACAAGAGTAAAGTTTGATTAAGGGGGAATGTTTTAGGTGACAGTTAATCAAGTACTTTCTGTATTAAAGGAATACGATGGTGTGATCGGAGCTGTTCTTGGAACAGTTTTAGGTTCTATTAGTACATTACTTGTTACACATTGGTTGAAGAATGTAGGTCAAGTATCGTTAAAATTAAAGGAATATGACATTCAGTATTATAAGTCCGATGATTATGGTGGAAGATCACCTATTGATATGCTTGAGGAAGCTGATTATGCAGATTTACAATTTGAAATTGATATTTATAATTCTGCAGAAAATGTTAAAACAATTAACGATATAAATTTTCAGTTAATTGATGATACAAATGCAGTAATACATACTGGAAAGTTTAATGATATTGAAACAGGCAGAATGTCTGCTGGAGCATATCGATATGACTCACTTTCTTTTCTGAACTGTAAACCTAAAGAGCTAGCTAAGAAAGAATTAAAGATTTGTTTTAGTTCTTCAGACATACTACTATTAAAAATCACCAAGAAAATTGTCATAGAGGCAAAATTAGAAGGGAATACATTTCCTTTTAAAAAACGCTTAAAAACAACGGTAACTTTATAACCTTTAAAAGTATGTGAATAACTTATTTAAACTAAGCGGTGCGTTGATTTTGGAAGGAATAGCAGTCTTTTTTGTTTACTTCCTTATTTAACAAACGGAGCAGGATAGTTTAACAAATTTTTAGCTGCGGCACCTCTTTTATTTAAGAAAATTTTTGTGATTGATATGGATATTAGAAACATTTGTATTTACTAACGAATTCATTTAGTGTAAAATTACACTAAATGGTAATTTATAGGGGGATGAACATGAGGAAGTCTGGTATCATATCAGTTGCAGCTTTTTTAATTTCTTTGATTGTGTATGGAGCGTGGTTCTTTAACGAAGACCTATTTTCTAAATCAGCAATGATAATAGCAGTTGTACTGCCGATTATTGGAATAATCACCGCCTTCTTTACTAAGAAAAAATCTCTTAAAATAGTGGGGGTAATAGGGAATTCACTTGTGCTTTTGTGGGCTGTTGTAATTCCGTATGCCTCTACTTTGTTTTGGAATACGCCATAAACTGATAGAGTCGCTTCTAACTGAAGTGACTTTTTATTATGGAATACGTAGCATAAAAAAAGCCCGTTGAAAATTTTTGCTGGAGAAAGAGTTATTTTGGATAAAAAACTCAAAAGGTTTTTGTATTTCTGGTGGATATTATTAATTAGGTACTGTTCGTATTTTTCTGACTGCAAGATTGTGAATAAACGTACTTAAACTATCGGGTGCGTTGATCCAGAAGGATTAACCGCCTTTTTGTTGAATTCCTTATTAAACAAAACCAGCTAATAGTTTGTCAATATTTTTCATTAAAATATCGAAATTCATCGTGATATACTAAAAATGGGTATACCAAATAACCTTCGTATTCTCTGAACTGGAAGGTTTTTCGTTATTTAGTTAGATGTTGTTTCTATGCTATATCTTGGAAAGTTGTTCTGTTTCTTAATAAGGCAAATATCCAGTGTAAGAGCTTATTTACACAAGCAATCACTGCTACTTTAAATGGTTTTCCTTCCTCGCGTTTCTTATCATAGAACTCTCGTAATTTCTTATTTCGAGGAATGATTTCATCGCTTGTTTTGCTCTTGCGACAGTCACGTATCGCACAACGCACAGCCATATATAAGGCGTGACGAAGCCTGCTGGATCCTCTTTTTGTGATTCGGTTCTTGGTGGCAGTAAACTTGCCAGATTCGAAAACACTAGGGTCTACTCCAGCGAAAGCCACGAGCTTTTTAGGATCAGTAAATCGATCTATCTCCCCAATTTCAGAAATGATCGTTGCCGCGATCTTTTCACCGATACCAGGGATAGATTTGATAATATTATATTCTTCAACTTCTTTAGCGAGGGCATCTATCTCTGACTCCAATGTGGATAGGTGCTCTTTGTATTGAAGAATAATGTTAATATACATACCTAAGCTTAAGATATGACTCTGATAGACTGTCTTTTCAAAGGGATTGCGAGCTGCCGCCTCTTTTAGTTGTAAGGCTTTTTCATTGGCCCATCTGATTGAGCGACTTTTACACAATTCCTTGATTCTATTTGAGAGTGTTTCATCACTAGCCTCTAAAATGTCTTCTGATGACGGAAACTCCTTTAATGTTAAGAGTGATACCACAGAATATAAATCACCGAACACTCCTCGATATTCAGGGAATACTTGATCTAGAATAGCCTGGAACTGAAGCTTTGTCTGAATCATGACTCCTGTAATATTCTCGTGTTGTCTTGTAAGGTTACGAAGGTTTAAAAGCTGAACCCCTCGCTTTTTATACGGCTCTAACTCCTCCTTGTAAAACAACTCGCAGAGGTGGTAAGCATCCACGGCATCTGTCTTTACTTTCCTTAAACTTGAACTTTTCGCCTTATAGGAAATCAAAGGGTTAATAATGATTAATAAATACCCACGTTCCTCTAAATATTGGACTACTGCTGTTTGATAGTGTCCAGTAGCTTCAAGAATAACTGGAGGTTTTAGACCGGATTCTTTTTGTACTACCTCTAAAAATTCTACAAGTGAATCAAGACCCTGAAGTGTATGAGCTACTTTAAAGCTCTTACGGAATGGTTTGCCTTTATCGACAAAAGCTTGAACCTGACTTTCCCCCTTAGAAATATCCAGACCAACGACTGGATTCATCCTATATCATCTCCTAATCTTTTATTCTGCCGGTACCCCTTATTCTCCTTGCAGTGTCACAGCTTCGCTTGTTATACGAGATCTATGTCCCAACCAGCCTCAATCATGTTTCTACAAGTAGGGGGCAAACTGTTTTGTTGACGGGATCCAGGTCCCACGTGCAGTTACGTTTTACCCCGGCTACCGTTATAATAAGACCATATAGAAAAAGGTCAACCAGAAATATTTTCTTATCTGGATGACCTTATAATACGAACGATGCAGGATAGTTCAATAAGAAGGTGAGTAAGAAATGTTGAATCCAATGTTAGCTGTCAAAGGGTTTTCCTTTAATAAGTAAACCTAAACCGTTATTACTAATGGGTATACACCGAGTGAAACGTTTAATGGAGAATTTTATTTAATTTTATAACTATTAAGCTTGAGGGTACTTTCCTCAAGCTTATGATTGATATTGACATTCTAAATTAAATGGCCTGCTACTTAACAGGCTTCTTCGCAAGCAGTGAACAGGCTATTCCTATTACAGGAAAGATGGTGGTTAGCAATAATATTTCCTCATATCCCCCAAACAGGTCATAGGCGAATCCGAAAGGGAGTGGTCCTAATGCGGACCCAAGTACCATGACAGTCATTGCGCTTCCTTTTATACTTCCAAGTGCTAACCTTCCAAAGTAACTTGGCCAGACGTAATTTAAGGCAATTCTTTCGAATCCCCCACTTATCCCCCACAGAACGCCAAAAACGATGGCGAGGAAGTAAGACTTTACAAAAAGAAGCAGAACGACAAATATAATTTCACCTGCAAAAATTCCTGCTAAAATATAGTTCACTTTTACGCGGTCTAAAATGTAACCGGCAGCTAATGAAATAGGGAATCCTATAATTGCCATGAGGCTTAAAACTATTGCAGCGGTGCCTGATGAAAGTCCATTTTGTTTAAAGATTGATATCAAGTGAAATGTTAGTCCTGTATTCACAAGTGCTGGGATACTAACACATACGAGCAAAAGCCAAAAAGCACTTGTTTTCTTTGCTTCCTGCAGAGTCCAATTAATCTCTAATATCTTCTTTGGTTGTTCTCCAATAGAAGGAGTTTGCTTTTTATGATCCTCACCGTCTGGAAGCATTCCAACATCTTCTGGTTTATTGCGAATTAAAAAGAATGCTAGGGGTACAAAAATAAATAACAGTAATATTCCCCAAAGCTTCCATGAGAAACTCCAGCCCCAATTGGAGACTAACCATGTGTTTAGAGGTGGGAAAGCAGCGGAACTTGTAAATCCACCAATAGCCATTAGACTAAGTGCTTTACCTCGTTTTTCAATAAACCATTGAGGAACGAGGGTATTGGGAATCAAGGTCATAGATCCCTGACCCAATAGTCTTAGAAAGAAAAAGCCAATGAATAACATGATGAAATTTGAGACAAGACTGTTCCAAAAACAAGCAAGGGCTAGGGCAATTCCAATGATGACAGACATTTTTCTTTGACCATATAGATCTATATATCTGCCTACAAAGAACATGCTTAATCCAGCTGCTAGTGTAGCCGCGGAATAAATGCCGGATACTTGAGACCTGGACCACCCGAAGTCAGCGATATAGTGGTCGATAAATACCGAAATGGAGTATGTCTGGCCAGGACCGGAAAAAAATACGCCCAATGCCCCGATAAAGACAATCATCCATCCATAATAGAATGGTGTTTGAAGTGGTGTTGAAGTTGTTTGTGATTTCATTGGTAAATAACCTCCAACGCCAATCTTAGCAAAGGTGGTTATGGATTGTCTAAACCTTAGCTACAGCGAAGCATTAATTACGATCTATTATCGTAAGAGGGTGTTTGCTCACTTTCAAATCAGTCATAGCTTTATCGAATTCCTTCTCGGTAACTTCTAAAGTCTTATGGTCAAAGTGGATATAGTATAGCAAGGAATCTCCAGCGGTATGCAAACTGACTCCTCTAATCATCTTTTCTCTCATGATGGCCCTCCTTAAAAGTTTATGAAACTGCATATTCTTTGAAATTCAATTCCTATTAGGAGTCGAATTTATAATGCCGCTCCCTTGGCATTGGAAGCAAGCTTCTTTTTCATTCGGAAATTTAACTAATAAATAACCTTTTCCGGAACAACGAGGGCATTCTTTATTCAAAGTGAATCACCTCCTGGAGAATCTTGTGACTCAAGAATCAAAGGACAAGCTTTAAGGTCTTTTCTATGAATAAATTCTACAATGGCAGAGTCAGTTCTTTTGATCTCACAATAGCCTGTTGGGTACACATATAAAACCTTGTAGGTTGAATTGTTATAGAGTATTAAAATTCAGCTTTAACCAAAAGCAGAACCCCTTTAAGAAGATAATGTTGTACGGAACAAAGTTAATATCTAATAATACGTTGAATTTTCTTACCCTCTCCTTGGCAGCTCTTGCATCTTTTCTTTAATCTAAGAAGCTTTATGAAAGGAACCTTACCATCGCCTTTACATTCTTCACATATCAGCTTAATAGCCATAAACTCCTCCTTCCTATAGCTATTTATATTGGAGTTCCAGTTCCTGAGAAATGATAATTAATTGATTAAATATTTGGCGTACATGTTCGTCTGCAAATAATTTATCGAATAAGCAAGAGATAATTTTGTTTTCAGGGTTTTCGTCCAGATGACTAATTTTCACCAACCAGGATTGTTGTTTATGTTTGGCGAAATGAAGTGAATATATCTGATCCTCTAATGGGACGATAATCCGCAGATCTTCAGATGATAAACACTTAATAAGGATTTCTTCCAGTTTAATCACCCCCATATAAATGGGTAATTTTGCATTATAATGGTTTACTACCTTACTTACGGTTTCATTTTGTAATCAAACGGAACTTATTACATTTATACAAGTACTCAGTAGAGTTTTCTAAAAAAATTCTATTTGGTACAAACCGCGACTCCAAGCGGATATTTAACGCCCGGGTAGGGTGGCTCGATTAATACGCCCTTTTGGTAGTACATCTTTACTTCTTTGTATTCCGGAAATAACTCATTAAATTCGTCAACGGTCAACTGATGAACATGGAATGGCGAACCACATGGTTTTCCTCTTCCTTTTCCAAAAGGTGTAGACAGGACCAATGTCCCACCGGGTTTTAACATGTTATAAAGATTGGCCAAAAATTGCCGTTCTTCTTCTAGATGTTCTAATGTTTCAAAGGAAATGATGGCATCAAACATGCCTAATTTTTGGGGAAGCAGGGGATCTGTTGCATCTTCACAACGATATTTAACCAGAGGATGGTTATATCGTTTATGAGCATATTCAATTGTTACGGGATCGAAATCAACTGCGATTAATTCATTGATCCGTTTCTTGCCAAGCTTGGCGAGCATTTGCGAACCATAGCCAGAACCACAAGCGATATCAAGTACCCTTCCACGGAGGTGGTAGGAACTAAATTGATAACGTGCTAAGTGTTCAAGTAATAAAGCATTGGCCGGTTTCATAAGGTCGGGGATGACTCTCTCCCCAGTAAATTCTAACAAGTTTGTTCTCTCCTTCATTCCTCCTTGCTTATTTGATTATATCGACGAACATTCTCAGTATAACAAAGATTTCAGAGGGTTTGTAGTTATAGCACCCACCTGTTTAGAAAAATGCAAAATGAAAATGAGAAATTTCACTATCATCATAGTAAAAACGCGATAATTGACGAATTCGAGAGAGAACAAGGTAAATAACCGCTTACATGTCGGGTTGCCACTTTCTTCAGATGTGGTAATATTACCTTGTTTTCAACGGCCCAGACTTTGATGAGAGTTCAAAGTCAACTAAAAATTTAAATAATAAAGGAGTGTTTTTTTGAACATTAATACAATTAAACAGCAGTGGTTCGGAAATCTTAAGGGAGACATACTTGCGGGTATAGTCGTAGCCCTAGCATTGATTCCCGAAGCGATTGCATTTTCAATAATTGCTGGCGTTGATCCAATGGTAGGTTTGTATGCTTCTTTTAGCATCGCAGTAGTGATTGCATTCATTGGTGGCAGACCTGGAATGATTTCTGGTGCAACAGGAGCAATGGCGTTATTGATGGTCACTTTAGTAGCCGATCATGGGTTACAGTATTTGTTTGCTGCCACAATCTTAACAGGTGTCATTCAAATCCTTTTTGGTGTATTTAAATTGGCCAGATTTATGAAGTTTATCCCACGGTCGGTAATGATTGGCTTCGTAAATGCATTAGCAATCCTTATTTTTATGGCTCAATTAGAGCAATTTACGGGTGCGGGATGGCAAATGTATGCCCTGGTAGCAGGTACATTAGCAATTATTTATCTATTACCTAGATTGACAAAAGCTGTTCCATCTCCGCTGATTGCCATTATTGTTATAACAGTAATTGCTATCTACACAAAGAGCGATGTTAAGTCAGTTGGAGACATGGGTGAGTTAACTGCTGCATTGCCATCTTTCTTCATGCCGAATGTTCCTTTTAACATGGAAACATTAAGCATTATCTTTCCGTATGCTTTAGGTCTTTCAATTGTTGGATTGCTAGAGTCTCTCCTTACAGCATCAATTGTTGATGATATGACTGATACGGCAAGTGATAAGAATAAAGAGAGTCGCGGTCAGGGTATTGCAAACATTGTAACGGGATTCTTTGGAGGCATGGCTGGGTGTGCGATGATTGGTCAGTCCGTAATCAATGTTAAGTCCGGCGGAAAAGGAAGACTTTCTGCTTTAGTGGCTGGCGTTGTTCTATTGTTCTTAATCATTGTACTAGGCAAAATTGTCGTTCAAATTCCGATGGCAGCTCTAGTGGGTGTTATGATTATGGTCTCTATCGGTACGTTTGATTGGAGTTCTTTAAAAGGTGTCACAAAAGCTCCAATTACTGATTCAATCGTAATGGTTGTAACAGTTGTTACCGTTGTGGCAACTCATGACCTTTCAAAAGGTGTTTTCGCGGGTATCATCCTAAGTGCCATTTTCTTTGTAGCAAAGATATCAAATGTTCATGTGGATTCTTTGATGGAAGAAGATAAGAAAATCTATTCAGTTAAAGGGCAGGTTTTCTTCGCTTCTGTTGATGCACTAATCGATGCGATCGATTTCAATGAAAATGTAAATGAGGTGGAAATTGATTTCACCCATGCCCATGTTTGGGATGATTCAGCCGTAGCAGCAATTGATAAAATCGTTTTAAAATTAAGGGCAACAGGCGTGGTCGTTCGCTTAGTTGGCTTAAATGAAGCAAGTATGAACTTAGTTGATAAAATGGCAGTTCATAAAAAGCCGGGAGCAAAGCTTTCCGGTCACTAAAATAGATAAACCCAAGATTGTCTATATGACGAACTTGGGTTTTTATTTTGGGGTTTAATTTGTTCATTTTGAGTGAAAGAGTAAATGCAGTAAAATTTGGTTTCTCATTAATCTCATGGTTTTTGGTTTAATACACAAAATAACAAGACAGAAGGAGGAGCCGATATGGAAAATAACAGCTATTTGCAGTCTTGGTTTGGAAATGTTAAAGGAGATATACTTTCGGGATTAGTTGTCGCCATTGCCTTAATACCGGAAGCTATTGCTTTCTCTATCATTGCGGGAGTTGACCCGATGGTGGGCTTGTACGCTTCTTTTACCATCTCTGTGGTGATTGCTTTTGTTGGGGGCAGACCAGGGATGATCTCAGCAGCAACAGGGGCTATGGCTTTACTATTTATTGATCTTGTAGCTGAGCATGGTCTTCAATATCTATTGGCCGCGACGATCTTGACGGGTGTTCTTCAAATTTTATTTGGTGTATTTAAACTTTCGAGATATATGAAATTCATTCCCCGCTCTGTCATGGTGGGATTCGTTAACGCGCTTGCAATTTTGATTTTCACGTCCCAACTGGATAACTTTGTGGATGCACCAATAATGGTGTATATGTTAGCGGGTTTAACATTGTTAATTATCTATCTATTACCTTACATAACAAAAGCGATTCCCTCTACGCTGGTCGCTATTGTGATTGTAACAGCAATCGTCATTTTGATAGGTATTGATGTGAGGACTGTCGGGGATATGGGGTCTTTAACCAAAACACTTCCTATTTTCTTGATTCCTGATATCCCTTTAACATTCGATACGCTCATGATTATATTTCCGTACTCACTTGCACTTGCTTTAGTAGGTCTGCTCGAATCTTTATTGACCGCTACCATCGTTGATGATATGACAGACTCGGAAAGTGAGAAAAATACAGAAAGTAAAGGACAGGGGATTGCGAATATTGTTACAGGATTTTTTGGAGGTATGGCAGGGTGTGCTATGATTGGCCAATCTGTCATAAATATTAAATCAGGTGGAAGAACAAGGCTTTCATCCTTTGTAGCTGGTGTCTTTTTAATGCTTTTGATTGTACTACTGGGAGATATAGTGGTACAAATCCCGATGGCTGCGCTGGCAGGAGTAATGATTATGGTTTCCATTAGCACTTTTGACTGGAATTCACTAAAAACTCTCCATCTATTGCCAAAAACTGATGCAATTGTTATGGTAGTAACAGTATTGACCGTTGTTTTGACCCATAATTTGGCTATTGGTGTTTTTACCGGAATTCTTTTAAGCGCGATCTTCTTTGTATCTAAGATTTCCCAAGTAGAAGTAAAAAGTACCCTTGAAAATAACACCAGAATTTACAAAGTCCGAGGGGAACTGTTCTTTGCATCTGTGACGGAACTCATTAAAAAGTTTGACTATAAAGAGGATGTAGAATTTGTAGAGATTAATTTGAGCAAATCGCATCTATGGGATGACTCTGCAGTAGCAGCAATCGACAAAATCGTTTACAAGTTTGAGGAAAACGGAAAGAAGATACTTGTAACCGGAATGAATCAGGAAAGCTCAGAAT
Organism: Bacillus sp. ISL-41; assembly: GCF_018613235.1. Classification (GTDB taxonomy): domain Bacteria; phylum Bacillota; class Bacilli; order Bacillales; family Cytobacillaceae; genus Mesobacillus. The sequence continues at coordinate 90,198 of NZ_JAGGQP010000029.1, read as the reverse complement.
TGGCTGAGAAGCTGGCCAATAAACTGGGTTCACATTAATAAAGAGGTGATAGGAATGTATCAAAAAATTCTTTTAGCAGCTGACGGATCTGAACACTCCAAGCGTGCAGCTGACCATGCCATCATGATTGCGAATTGCCAGGGAGATTCAAAAATTGAAATCGTCTATGTGGTGGATGGTGACAGCTCAAAGTCTGATGTCCTTAGCAATTGGAATTCCTCGGATATCAACGATAAAAGAAAAGAGCGTTTAAAGGACATTGAGCAGAAAGCCAAGAACTCAGGTGTTAATTTTGAAATCAAAATCCTTCATGGAGAGCCAGGTCCTGCTATGGTCGAATACACCAATCAAAACAAATTTGATCTGGTTGTCATCGGAAGCAGAGGACTTAATGGTCTTCAAGAACTGATGCTAGGTAGTGTAAGCCATAAGGTAGCCAAAAGGGCGAATTGTCCAGTAATGATCGTGAAATAAACATGTAAGGGCGCTTTATGCGCTCTTTTTTGATTTGCCAGCTAATTCCTGACTATGTTATAGTCGAGTTGTTTTTAAAACCCCTTTACACCTCAATTTTCTTCTTTCTCTTCAGTAACAACAAAACATCACCAATAAAAATAATGTATACGAATGGAGGTCATGAGCCGCAAATGTCTGAAAAAAGCAAAGCCTCAATTCTGAAGCATGCTGATTATCAGAAAGAGGTAGAACGTCTGGAGTTTACGAAATTATATATCAGAACAATCCTTGAAGCGTCCAGGGAAAATAAACAATCTTTTACAGAAAACATTAAACAGGCATTTGAAGACCTGGATTACCTCGATAGCAGTTTGAGTTATATCAACATTTTAACGAATGCTAAGTTCCTGGAGCTGGCGGAAAATGAGTTAGACCGATTAGAAAGCGTATTGAACAAGCCCTATTTCTCAAGAATCAATTTTAAAAAACAGGATGATGAGGTCGAAGAAGTCCTGTATATTGGTAAAACATCTTTATACGATAGAGAAAACCAGATGCCAATCATCGTGGACTGGAGGTCGCCGATTGCAAATGTTTATTACGATGGTCGATTGGGTGAAGTCAGCTATGAAGTGAATGGCGAGCAGCGGAAGGGGGATCTTTCCCTAAAGCGGCAATATGAGATTCAGGAAGGAAAGCTGAAGGGTTTCCATGATATAGATTTGACTACGCATGACGAATTGCTGCAGAAATCATTGTCAGGGAAAGCAGACAACAGGCTTACGGAAATCGTCACGACAATACAAAAGGAACAAAATGAAGTCATCCGTGCGTCCCTTCAGCATCCGATTATTGTCCAGGGAGCAGCCGGCAGCGGTAAAACAACCATTGCCCTTCACCGCATCTCATATTTTCTGTATACATTCGGTGAGCGATTCAGACCCGAAAAGCTAATGATTTTAGCGCCAAATAGACTTTTCATTGACTATATATCTGATGTGCTACCTGAATTAGGTGTAGGAAAAATCAACCAGACTACTTTTACGGATTATATTCGATCTGCTCTAGGTAAGAAAATTAAGGTCATTCCTCCTGAAAAAAAGCTGCTTGCATTAGTGGAGGGAAAGGCAAAAGATGAACTGATGAGCAGAATATCAACCTTCAAAGGTTCACTGGAATTTAAAGCTGTACTTGATGCTTATATAAGAGATATAGAAAAGGTACTGGCCCCAACTGAGGATTTCTTTGTCGATAAATACCGATTGATGAAGGCTGTAAAACTAAAAAGACTATTTCTTAAGGAATACCGGTATCTGCCTGTTTATAGCCGGGTGGATAAAATAAAGCAGCTTTTAACCAACCATGTAAAAGTAAAAAAGGTCCAGATTCTTACAAGGTTCGAGGAAAGGTATGAAGAAGCACTGGAGAAAGCATTATACGGAATAAAAGATAATGATAAAAGGCGGCAGAAGGTCGTCTCTTTGATGGATGGAAAAGAAAAAAGAAGCGAGCAGCTTCAATCATCAATTAAGAACGCTGTCAAAACGTATATGAATTACTTCGAGAAAAAGGATATCTACACTTTATATCAAGAATTGATGACTTCCGAGGGATTATTGGCTACTTATGCAGATGGTTTATCGGAAGAGGAAGTTAAACAGCTCGTGAATTATTCGAGAAGTATTTTTGGAAAGAAAGCATATGAACTTGAAGACCTTGCCCCGCTTTTCTATTTAAAGTCAAAGCTAATGGGTTTAGATGAAAAGCATAAGATGAAAAGTGTTTTTATTGATGAAGCCCAGGATTACAGTTATTTTCAATTTGCGGCATTAAAAGAAGGGTTTGATACAAATCTCTTTACGATCGTCGGGGACTTGGCTCAGGGAATCCACGCGTATCGGGGAACAAGAAGCTGGGAGCCACTGACAGAGCAGATCTTTCCGGAAGCGAATTATTTAACGCTTCAAAAAAGCTATCGTACCACTGTTGAAATTATGGAACTTGCGAATGATATTCTGGCCATCATGGATGAAGATCTTCCCCAGGTTGAACCAGTAGTAAGGAGCGGGCCCAAACCAGTGTTTCAACAGGTTAACCCATCTCACGAGGAAGAGTTGGCAAGCCTGATTGAAAGAGATATTCGAGCCTTAGTTGAAGTGGACCTACACTCCATTGCGATAATTGGTCGAACGGCAAGTGATTGCAGTAAGATAAAAAAGGTCATGGAAAAAAGCGATTTGTCATTTCAGCTCCTGAATGAGCAGGAAGATCTTATCAAAGGCCAAATTTCAATTGTACCCGCATACTTGTCAAAGGGACTTGAGTTTGATGCTGTTTTAATGGTATCTATCGAGGAACCTTATTCGGAGAAAGAACTGGATATAAAGTTGCTTTATGTAGGAATGACAAGACCGATGCATCGACTTTTATTATACGGAACTAACCCTTCTTCTTTCTTGCTTGACCGGGTGGATCCGATTCATATAGAGATAAAAGAAACGATGCAAAAAACACACTAAACAATGAATTAGTGTGTTTTTTGGTACCTTTTCAGTTTCTTGTTTCATTATTTTTCTTTACCACATCGTATAGCTTGTGTGAAGTTTCCCAACCGCAAAGTAGATTATCTTTCTTGTGAGTTTTATTTATTCTTATATATTATCTTTGATGAAGGGGTGTATTTATGCTAAATGAATTAGGTCATTTAATAAAAGATAATAATGTCATTCTATTCGTGGGTTCTGGTATATCCAAAAACTTGGGGTTACCAACATATGGAGAATTGATTGATGAAATGGCCAGCCAGCTTGGATTCGACCCAGAAGTTCTTAATGCCTGGGGAAATAATGATTTTTTGATCTTAGCTGAATATTACTTTCATCAAAAGGGTTCTTTAGGTGAACTTAGAAGTTGGATGGATCGTAAGTGGCATAATCCTAATATAGATATTGGGCAATCAGAAATTCATAAACTCATTGTAGAAATTGGGTTTCCGATTATCTATACGACTAACTTTGATAGATGGCTGGAATATGCTTACGATTATTATAAAAAGGACTATATAAAGATTACAAATATGGTGGACATTGCAAGAATTAAAGAAAATATACCTCAAATCATCAAGTTTCATGGGGACTTTGATCACGATTCATCCATCGTTTTAACCGAATCCAGTTTTTTTAATAGACTGGATTTTGAATCACCTTTAGATATTAAACTGCGATCCGATTCTTTAGGAAAATCAATTTTGTTTATTGGATATAGCTTATCCGATATCAACATAAGGTATATGTTATATAAATTACAAAAACAATGGGAGGAATCGAGATACGAATCTTTACGCCCAAACTCATACATTTTTTTAGTGGATCCAAACCCTGTTAAAGAAAGGCTATTAAAAGAACGAGGAATCATCCCCATTGTATATCAAAATGAGGAACCAGGAGAAGCATTAGTCCAGTTCCTAAAAGATTTAAAGCAAAAGATTTAACTCTTATAAAAAGGCGAGAGCAGCTTTTAATATTCAGTTTAAAGAACGTCTTATCGGGTATTAACAAATGCAAAACTCAAGATGATAAACAAAATAAGATAATAAATATTTGACCACATAAGTAAAGGTCATGATTAGCTGTTTACGGCTTATTTATTGTTTCTTTTCAAGATATCTGTATAAAGTAGTTTTGCTTATTCCGGTTTCATTTTTAATTTCTGATAAGCTGTACTCTTTGCTTTGATACATTTCTATTGCTCTATTCACATTTTCGTCAGGAATTTTTGGCCTGCCGGGAATGATTCCTTTTTGTTTTGCTTCACTTAAGCCTTTCTTGGTTTTTTCACTAATGATATCTGATTCAAATTCAACGATACGATAAATAATGTCTTTGAAGGAACCCTTGATATCTTTGCTTGTATCGATATCTTCTTTTAAGGATAAAAATTTAGCTCCTTTATCCTCGATTGCGCTTAACAATTTTGCTAGATGACGTGTAGAATCTGCAAAAGCAAAAAGCTTCACAACTACGATTGTGTCTCCTGGATTAAGGCTATTCATCATATTTTTAAGATTCTTTCCCTGATTAGATGTAAAATGATCATCCCTTATGATTTTGTCACAGTTCATGTTGGTAAGAAGCTTAAATTGCTCTTCACAGTGTGGATCACTTGAATACGGCCTCGCATAGCCAATTAGCACTAAAATCACTCCTCGCATTATCCACGATAATAATATGACCATGATACCATATAGATAATTACCAGTACCAAAATGGTTCATTTTTGGGAAGATACGTGTTAAACTATCTTTTATTGAAAAGCTTTTTGAAATTGAATCTGCTCTTTTTAATTTGACGACTAACTTAACACACAGGCCGAATGAAGGGAAGAGATTAATATGCTGTTAAATAACAAGATAACAAATAAGTTTACTTTCTTTTTCATAACTGCAGTGGTCTTCCTTTGGTTAAAGACATACTTTGTCCAGTTAACACAATTTAATTTAGGAATTGAAAATAGCATTCAACAGTTTTTGCTGTTCTTAAATCCATTGGGTTCTTCTATATTATTTTTAGGTTTTGCTTTTTTATTTAAAGGACGACTAAAGTATATTTCATTAATCCTAATTGATTTATTATTGTCAGTTCTACTATTTGCCAATGCTTTATATTATCGTTTTTTTAATGATTTCATCACTCTGCCCACTTTAACCCAGACTCAAAACTTCGGGGATGTCAGCGGCAGTATTGGAACACTTTTAAGACCTTCCGATGTTTTGTTTTTTGCGGATGTAATATTGATTCTAGCTTTGATTTCATTTAATTTTAAGAGAATTGAAGTTAAGAAGATAGCACCGCGAAGGTTAACTGCGTTAATGTTGGTTGCTTTGAGTATATCAGGAATAAATCTAGCAATTGCAGAAATGGATCGTCCTCAATTATTGACCCGAGGATTTGACCGCAATTACATTGTGAAATATTTAGGGATGTACAATTATACTGTGTATGATGCTGTCCAGAGTACTAAAGCCCACGCACAGAGGGCTTTGGCTGACAGTAATGATAGCACGGAGATTATAAACTTTACAAAATCAAATTATGCTAAGCCAAACCCTGAATTTTTTGGTGCAGGGAAAGGGATGAATGTTATCTATGTACACATGGAGTCGATTCAAAATTTCCTTATTGATTACGAACTGCACGGTGAAGAGGTTACACCGTTCTTAAATTCCTTAACGAATGAAGAGAATACACTATACTTTGATAATTTCTTTCATCAAACAGCTCAAGGTAAAACAGCTGATGCAGAATTCATGGTAGCAAATTCGTTATATGGATTGCCTCAAGGTTCAGCCTTTACAACGAAAGGTTTAAATACCTATCAAGCTGCTCCTGCAATCTTAAGCCAAAAGCAGGGCTACACATCTGCAGTCTTCCACGGAAATACAGGGAGCTTTTGGAACAGGGATGAAATTTATAAATCTTTGGGATACGATAAGTTTTTTGATTCCAGTTATTTCGATATGGACTCAACTAATTTAGCTGAATATGGATTGATGGATAAACCGTTCTTTGAACAATCCACGCCTTATTTGGAATCATTGCCTCAGCCGTTCTATGCTAATTTCATTACGGTTACTCACCATTTCCCATTTACAATGGATCAGGAGGAGGCAACACTTGAGAAGCACACGACAGGTAATAAAATAGTCGATAATTACTTCCAGACAGCTAGATATGCAGATGAAGCTCTTGAACAATTTTTTTCATATTTAAAGGAATCGGGTTTATATGATAACTCTATTATCATAATGTATGGTGATCACTATGGGATTTCTAATAATCACAATAAGGCAATGAAGGAAGTTATCGGGAAGGAAATTACACCGTTTGAAAGTGCGGGATTGCAGCGGACTCCATTATTCATTCGTGTGCCAGGAATGGAAGGTGGAGTGAACCACGAATATGCAGGGCAAATTGACCTCCTTCCGACTCTGCTGCATCTGGTTGGAATCAACACAAAAGAATATGTGCACTTTGGTACCGATATTCTATCAGAACAGCATGATGATTTAGTTCCTTTTAGGAACGGAGATTTTGTCAGTCCGACAATCACTTCTGCGGATGGCAAATATTATGACTCGTCTACGGGACAGTTGCTGGCAGAAGATAAATTAGAAGAAGCTAAAAGATTGCAAGAAGTAGCAGAACAAAAGCTGGCAAACTCAGATAAAGTCGTAAATGGCGATTTGCTACGCTTTTACACTCCTAAAGACTTTATTGAAGTTGACCGTTCACAATACAACTATAATCCTCCGATAGGGGAAAATGAGGAATAGTATGACTCAAAGCCTGTCAAGTGATTTTGACAGGCTTTCTTACTAGTTAGGCGAAGTGATTCACAGACAATTTACACACGTGAAATCAATTCTTAATAAATATGCATTAATATATAATTATTAACTTATATGAAAATCAAGGAGGATTAAATGTTAAGGAATCCTTGTAAGGAATACGGCTTTATCATTCAGATAATCAGAGAAGGGTTAGGAATGTCGATAGAAGAATTAGCATTCCGAACGGAGACATCACCCAAATTTATACAAGACACTGAATCCAGCAAGGTATACCCGAGTGATAAATACATTGAATTGCTTTCTAATGCTTTGGATATCCCCTTTAATGAACTAAAAGAGCGCATCTGGTGTGAAAAGCCCGATGAGTGCAGTAACTAAACTTTGTCAGTAAATTCCCTACAAAAGATTAGGGGATTTACTGATATTTTTTTTGCCCTAAATATCTGATGATAGGAGTGTAGTCAATGTATTTAATCGATAAGGAGGTCAAGGAAATGGATTTTCACGCAAATTGGGATTATCGTGTCGCGCTTGATTTGTTTCTTGGCGGTGTTGGCATCGGAGTTTTCCTGCTAGCAGCCTATTTCAGTCTGGTATTCAAGGAGAAGTCATTAAAGGTCACTAGGCTGGGGTTTATTCTTGCGCCGGTATTAGTTGGATTGGGAGTGTTCGCGCTTCTCACTGAATTGGGTAAGCCATTCCGGATGCTGTCGACATTCATCAATGTCAATCCTACGTCCGTTACATCGTGGGGAGGTTTCCTTCAGACGATATTCATCTTGCTGTCTTTCGTGATTTTTTTGGTGGTATGGAAGTATAAACAAAATGCCTATCAAATGGGACTTTTTAAAGGATTAGTAATTGCTGGTTCGGTATTTGCACTGGCTGTAGGGATCTATCACGGACTTCTGCTTATGTCACTTGGAGTTGCTGGCTGGGCAAACGGCTTGATTCCAGTCATGTTCCTGGTATCCTCAATCCTATCCGGAAGCAGCGTCCTGATGGTTGCTGAAGCAGTTTTCATGAGGTCAATCATCACCAAGAGCAAGGATGTGTATTCAGAAACAGCTGTATCATCAGATGCTCAGATTTTCACATACTCTAAACTATTAGTTTCACTAGTAGCCATTCAGGCATTGCTCATCCTAACCTGGAGAATCAGCCTTAACTCGGCTGGAACAGAAGCAATCATCGCTTACCAGAATTTAATCAGCCACTTCGGGGTTTACTGGTGGATCCTTGTAATAACGATCGGACTAATTATCCCGCTTGCAATTGCCAGCTATTCAACAATGAAAAAGATAAAAATGAACTTCTATACAGCGATGGCATTTACTGCTGTTGTCTTAATCGGAAGCTATGCATTCAAGCATATCATCCTATATTCAGGCCAGATTCCGCTGGCTGGTTTGTAATCGATTTGAAAAAGGAGGTCTTTCAAAATGGGAATTTCACGTAGAGGTTTTATAAAAGCATCTGCAGTAACCGGTGCTACTGTTACGGGTTTATCAGCGAATAAACCAATGCTCACTGCATTTTCTGAAACAGAAAAAAAAGAGCAAATAGCTGAAAGTGGAAAATGGCTGGCATCAACCTGCCAGGGATGTACATCATGGTGTCCTGTTCAGGTGTATGTCGAAAATGGCAGGGCGATCAAGGTAAGAGGAAATCCTAACTCCAAAGGTAACCACGGCAAAATCTGTCCAAGACCACATCTGGCCATTCAGCAATTGTATGATCCGGATCGAGTCAAGGTTCCGATGAAGCGTACCAATCCAAAAAAAGGCCGCAACGAAGATCCGAAGTTTGTGCCAATCAGCTGGGAAGAGGCCATTGATGCGGTTACCGATAAAATGATGGAATTGCGCAAGAATCATGAAACACATAAATTTGCGTTACTCAGAGGACGTTATACAGGCGCTGCTGATATTTTTTATAAAGCATTGCCGACGATTTTTGGATCGCCGAACAATATTTCACACAGCGCAATTTGTGCAGAAGCGGAAAAGTTGGGACCTTATGTTACCGAAGCCTACTGGGACTATCGTGATTACGATCTAGAGCACACAAGATATGTCATTATGTGGAGCACTGATCCAGTATCATCAAACAGACAGGTGCCACACGCCATCAGCATGTTCGGAAAAGTACTGGATCAGGCAAAAGTTGCTGTCATCGATCCTCGTCTTTCCGCAACAGCTTCCAAGGCCGACGAGTGGCTGCCAGTCATTCCAGGTCAGGATGGAGCATTGGTTTCAGCCATTGCCCACGTAATTTTAAAAGAAGGAATCTGGAACCGTGAATTTGTCGGTGACTTCAAGGACGGCGAAAACCTATTCGCAAAAGGATCAGCCGTTGATGAAGCATCATTTGTTGAAAACAAGACATACGGAATCGTTAAATGGTGGAATCTTGAACTGAAGGAACGCACGCCTGAGTGGGCTGCTGAAATTGCTGGTGTACCAGCAGAGCAGATTTACCGCGTAGCCAGGGACTTCGCCGAAGCAGCGCCAAGAGCCATCTCATGGCTTGCACCAGGTTCTGCGATGCAGATTCGCGGCGGTTATACTTCCATGGGAGCGCATGCGTTAAATGCCCTTGTAGGTTCAATCGAGAATATCGGCGGTACGAACCGCGGGGAAAAAGTGCCATTACAAGATATACCGGAACTGGATGCATATCTTGACGAGATAGCCAAGAAGGGTAAGAAATACGAGAAAATTGACCAGCGTGGCCGGATTCAGTTCCCTGCCTTCGCGAAAGGCGAACTGCACAAAGGCGTTGTCACGAATAATGTGGCCGATGGGATCCTGAATGAGGATCCTTACGACATCAAGATGGCAATTGGGTATTGGAATAACTTCGTCTTCTCTTGTACCGGAGCACAGCGATGGGAAAAGGCGATGGAAAAAATCCCGTTCTATGTCCATATTACGGTTAACCCGGCGGAAATGACACAGTATGCTGACATTGTTTTGCCTGCCTGCCACCAGCTTTTCGAAAGATGGGGTGTTATAAAGAGCAAGCAAAACATGAATGCGTACGGTTCCATACAACAGCCAGTGGTCGAACCACTATGGGATTGCAAGGTCGATGAGACAGAAATTGGCTGGCTGATAGCAGAAAGCCTTGCAAAGAAAGGCTTCTCCAATGTTTACGATTATTACAGAAATGAATTTGTCGATCCGGAAACAGGTAAGAAGGCAACGAATGAAAAAGAGTTCAATTTAGTTGCTACGAAGTTTTTATCAAAAAAACTCTGGCACCTATCCGAAGAGAAGAAGGGTGACCAAATCAGCAGCTGGCAGGAATTTGTGGACGTGGGCGTATGGAACGCGAAACGGACACCTTATAAGAAGCACTGGGAAGAGGGCTTCGAAACGGCATCAACGAAATTCGAGTTTTACAGTGAAACATTGAAAGGCCTGTTAGATGAGCATGCGAAGGGCCATAACACCAGTATCGACAAAGTGATGGAAGCGATGAAGTATGAAGCAAGAGGCGATCTTGCATTTGTTCCTCACTATGAAGAACCGATCCGTTATGGTGACGAAAAGGAATTCCCGCTTATCTTTACGGAACACCGTTCACGACTCAATCGTGAAGGCCGCTCCGCTAATACAACTTGGTACCAGGAATTCAAGGATGCGGATCCAGGGGATGAAAAATGGGATGACGTTATCAAAATCAATCCAGTAGATTGTAAGAAATATGGTGTTAAATCTGGCGACAAGGTTAAGGTGACATCTGTCCAGGGCTCCATAGAAGTAACGGTAAAAGAGTGGGAAGGAACACGGCCAGGAGTTGCGGTCAAGTGCTACGGCCAGGGACACTGGGCGTACGGAAGAATCGCGACGATGGATTACCAGAAAAAAATTGCCCGTGGAGGCAATAATAACGAAATCCTGCCAAGTGATTACGAACATTTAAGCGGTTCAACTGCCCGTCATGGCGGCCTGGCTCGAATCAAGATCGAGAAAATATAATCTGCTGGAGGTTTGAAAAATGACTAAATACGGAATGGTAATAGATTTGCATAAATGTGTAGGCTGTTCTGGATGTTCGATCGCCTGCAAGAATGAGAATAACGTAGATACCGGAATGTTTTGGGCTCATTACTTCCATGAAACGAAGGGGAGCTTTCCAAACGTAAACTACAAATATGTCCCGACTCTCTGCAATCACTGTGAAGATGCAGCTTGTGTAAGGGTTTGCCCGACGCAGGCGATGTACAAGGATGAGAACGGACTGACACTCCATGACCCGGATAAGTGCATTGGCTGTAAAAGCTGTATGCAAGCTTGTCCATACGGAGTCATCAATTTCAATAAAAACAAACCTCATCGCCGTTGGGAAGAAACGGCAGCTGCCATCAAGGGCGGCACCGCAACCAGTAAAGAGCTGCAGGAAAGAACTGGTCAGCAACTACCTTACTACAATGCGGATCGTGCCTTTACTTATGAAGGCATCAGAAGCAAGGGAATCGTTGAGAAATGTACTTTCTGTGACCATAGAATCAAAGATAATTTAAAACCATACTGTGTTGAATCCTGCCCGGCTGATGCGCGTACATTCGGAGACTTGGACGATCCGAATAGTGACATCAACAAGGTGTTGGCTCAGTATAGCAGCCAAGTGTTGAAACCGGAAAAAGGTACGAAGCCAAGAGTATTTTATGTAAGGGGATAAAAGCAAGGGAGTGGTTTAAATGGTCACGATGCAGAGTGATACTTTCATTTCAATGCGAGCGGAGATATACCGATTGCTTTCGCTGATGTATAAAGAACCTGGCGAAGACTTAAGTCTTTTCGTTCATCTTTTGAGAGAGTCATTGAAGGAATGTGATGACGAAAATCTTTTGAAAGTTAGTGCTGAGATGAAGGGCATATTTGCTGATGGGAATCAGGAACTTACAAATTACGAGATTGAATACGCCAGACTGTTTGTTGGACCATTTAAACTCCTGGCACCTCCTTACTCCTCTATCTATCTAGAGGATAAGTGGGAGGTCATGGGAAGGTCCACCCAAACAATCGAATCGTTTTACCAGCGCGGCGGACTTTGTGTCCAGGCGATGCATTCAAAACCAGCAGATCATATCAGCATCCAGTTTGAGTTCATGTATTATCTGAATTTCAAGCTGATCGAGACAGGCGATTTAGAGTATCTCGAATTGCAAAAAGAGTTCTTGTATAGAATCCTGAGCCATTGGATCCCGAAATTCAATGCCGCTATTCAAGAGCATGCTGAACTGGCAATCTATAAACTTCTCGGCAATCTTACCGAAAGGTTCATCCAGCTGGATTATTCATCACTGTAATAAATGGATTGGAGGGACAGGACAATGTTATTAGTGGATCATCTTATGACAAAATGGCTTGAAGCAAAGCGACTGAAGGTTGACTCGCAGCGCTGCGTTCGCACAAGGAACCGCTTCTCGACTTGCAGCAAATGCACTGATGTATGTCCTGTCTCTGCCATATCACTAGAAAATGGGCTAAGCGTGTTGGAGGATGCTTGCACAGAATGCATGAAATGTACGTCCGTCTGTCCATCGGAAGCTTTATACGATGAGAAATATCTTTCCTATTTCAATGAAATGCCAAGCAGGGAGGTTATCTCCTTTTCCTGCGATCAAGACCGAAGCAATGAGTCATATATCAGGCTTTCGTGCCTTGCTCAGCTCGACTCGGGCCTGCTGATTAACGCATTCAAAAACAGCAGCCACGTGAACGTGCAGTTCCGCGAAGAAAGGTGCAGGCAGTGCAGCAAGTATGATGCTAATCTTAAGACTTCAATTAAAGAAACGATTCATAATTTCAACAGCATGCGCACTCATGAAGCCGAGGTTACTTTTAACGACAAAAGCCAAAGCGATAAAATGGAAAGAAGCTATACCCGCAGGGACCTGATCACTTTTTTCTCGAAAAAGGTGACGAATAAGGTTGTTTCGCCGCTAATTCCAGAAGATGAGGAAATAGAAAATTTGAGGATTTCCTTAAAAAAAGGCCCAATGGCCACTGTCTATCATCGGATTCTGGATAAAAATAAGAACGATTTGCATTCCTATCAAACTTCTGACAACCTGAAGACCATGCAACTTGCATTTACTGAAACATGCAATGGCTGTGGAGCATGTTCCCGAGTTTGTGCAACAGGTGCTTTGAAATTTACTGAGGACGATGTAACCGTCAAGGCTATGTTTCAGCCGATGCTCTGCAATGGCTGTGAATCATGTATCGATCTGTGCAGGATAAAAGGACTGGTAAGACTCGACGACGAAATAGATCTAAAACAATTCCTCGAGAATCAGGAGCAGACCATATTTTATCGAAAATATAAGGAATGTGGCCAATGTGGTGAGCAGCATTTGAGTTCCTCGGTATACTGTGAAGATTGTGAACGAAACATTACTGTATAAAGGATGTGAATAAAATGCTTTCGAATATCGGTATCCCCGGATTGATTATCATCCTCGTTCTGGCGCTGATGATTTTTGGACCGAAAAAATTGCCGGAAATCGGCAGGGCCGTTGGCAACACGTTAAAGGAATTCAAGAAAGCGACGAAAGAACTGGCAGCAGATGAAATAGAAGAAGTGAAAAAAGAAGCTAAAACCGATCATGCATAAACTCCGGCAGCGCCATAATTTGGGGCTGTTTTTTTTGTCTATTTTGTGTTGTTTTCGTACGAAGCCTCCTTTCACAAGGTAGCCACGATATAATTTATACGAACGTATCCAACACCATTGATGGAGGTTTAAAACATGCGAATCAAGGCTTATATGATTCCTATTTTATTAATATTGTTGATTAGCGGCTGTCAGCAGGGAGTCGAGCAAGCCAACATCACTCTGTACACTGATAAAGCGGAAGCTTCTCCATACAAAGAAACCGACCATCACCAAGAAAAAATCACTGTTGCCCTTGCTTCAGTCATATCTCCTAAAGCTTCACTATCAAAGTATGATTACTTACTTGAGTATATCGAATCCCATATCGGTGAGAAAATTGAGATTGTCCAGCGGCAGACATATCAGGAAGTGGATAGCATGCTGAGGAGGGGTGAAGTGGATTTCGCCTTCATATGTTCCCTTTCTTATGTCATCGGTCTGGAAAAAGGATATATTGTGGATGTAGCAGCGCCGGTTGTGAACGGAAGGCCATTATATCAGTCGTACACGATCGTCAATCAGAACAGTCCTTATCAGAACTTGGATGATTTGAAGGGCAAGAGATTTGCTTATACAGATCCCTATTCTTATACAGGCAGATTGAGTATGTTAAGACAATTGGATAAGAAGGGGGAAACCTCAGAACATTTTTTTGGTAAAACTTATTTTACTTACAGCCATGACTATTCGGTAAAGGCGGTTGAATTGGGGATTGTCGATGGTGCAAGCGTGGATGGTGCCATGTTTGACCAGATGCTAGCGACAGAACCTGAATTGAGTGCGCACATCAGGGTCATCGGAACGGGAGATGAAGCAGGTATGCCGCCGGTTGTGGCCTCAAAAAAAGTCGACCCCAAAAAAGTTGAAACTTTTTCTGAGATATTATTCAATTTGGCAAATCACCCCACGGGAAGGCAATTGTTGAAGGAATTGGGTGTCGATCGGTATGTCCCAATCAATCAGCAGGACTATCAAGTAATCAGACAGGATTTATATCTGTTGGGTGAAAGCCTATGAAAAAGCTAAAGCAAAGGTTAATCGATTTTTTATCGAGTGTTTCGATTGAACTTAAAATCTATGGAATGGTCCTGATCGTCGTCCTGATGGTGACAGTCATCAGTCTGATTGTCGTACGGATTTCAATATCCAATACACTGACCATGCAAATTGAAGACCGTGCCAAATCGATCAGCAGTGATATCGCCTCAAGAAGTGTGGATCCCCTGCTGACCCACAATATTTTCGCATTGCAGAGTCTTATTAATGACACAATGAATAGCTATGAAGATATTGAATATATCTTCGTTCTGAATAAAGACGGTGAAGTGGTGGTCCACTCTAAAGATAAAGGTTTTATCAGCCAGGATCTAATCGAAGTAAATCAAGTGAAGTCTGAAGGTTCCATGCTTGAGACCAGCAGTAAGAAGCTTTCTACTGACAAGGGTGTAATCCTGGATTCTGCCTCACCGATCTTCCCTGACTTAGGCGGCACGGTTAGGGCGGGGTTGACTGAACAATCTCTTGAAGAGGCTTTAATGAAGGTAACAAACCAGATGATTTTCACGATGATCGGAGTCATGTTATTATCTGGGATCATTGTCTTTGGACTGACCAGGATACTGACGATCCCGATTTCAAACCTTGTTCATTTGACCAATAAGGTCTATTCGGGAAACTTAGCAGAAAGGATTCGCACCTATCCGAAAGATGAGATCGGAAAATTGACTGCTTCATTCAACAAAATGCTAGATTCTCTGCAGAAATCGGAAAGGGATAAAGAAGTATATATCGAAAAAATAAAAAATCGAAACAAGGAACTTACCTTATTGAATAGTTTGTCCCAGAACCTCAAAGAGCACGTCCAGCTAGAGGCAACGCTTCAGTCATTTGTTCAGCAGCTGGTCCAGGAGCTCGATCTGAAAAGCGCGTTCATCGAAATTGACTGGAAGGAAACGAAGGAGAGGTACTTTAATCATTCCTCTTCATGTGCGATCCGTTGCACCCATTTCAACTCTGACCTTTATACATGCTCAAGGTCGGAGAAGGAAGTATACGCCTTCCAACTGAAAACAGGGAAAGGAAATGACATCGGAAAAATCATCATCTGCAGCACTTCAAGGCTGGATGAAACATTTCTTAAAATTCTTACCTCACTAGCTTCTCAGCTTTCTGTAGCAATTGAGAACCTGGAGCTATGGAAAGAGGTCAAGAAAAAAGAAGAAATCCGCCTAATGTTATTGGAAAAAATCATTCATGTACAAGAAGATGAGCGGAAGAGAATCGCAAGGGAGCTTCATGATGAAACGAGTCACTCCTTGTCTTCGATGCTGGTGGAATTGAAGCTGTTGGAAGAAGGCGATGAAAAGCAAAAACAAAGAACGATTGAAACGCTAAGATCGCTCGTCCGGCAAACGATTGAAGAAGTCCATCATATGGCGTGGCAGCTCAGGCCGAGCATTCTTGATAAATTTGGGCTGAAGGTAGCAATTGAACGGTATGTTGAGGAATTCAGAAAGTCAACGAATATTGATGCTGACCTGGTGATTAACGGCAGCTTTAAATCCTTGAATCCGGGACTGGAAACAGCAATCTTCAGGCTTGTACAGGAATCGCTCACCAATATCACCAAATACGCAAAAGCAGAAAACGTCAGCATCATTGTCCTTTCATCTGGCCAGCAGGTTTCGGTGGTCATTGAAGATGATGGTGTTGGTTTTGATACCCAGTCTGTACTCGGAAATGATCCTTCCAAAGAACACCTTGGCCTGCTTGGAATGCATGAAAGAATTGCACTTTTGAATGGGACGCTTCATATTGAATCTGCAATTGGCGAGGGAACGACAATTTTAGCAAAGGTTCCCCTCTTAACGGATAGGAGTGAAGTCAATGTCAGCTAAATTATTCATAGTCGATGACCATCCTGTGTTTCGCGCCGGCTTGAAAACGATCCTGATGAGTGAAAGTGACTTCGAGATTATCGGAGAGGCTCAGTCCGGCGAAGAAGCTTTGCAAAAACTGAATGAAATGGAGCCTGATATCATTGTCATGGATATCAGCATGCCGGGGAAAGACGGGATTGAAACAACGAAAGAAATCAGGAAATCAAACAGTAAAGTTAAGATTCTGCTGTTGACGATGTTTTCTGATGAAGCCTATCTGAAGGAAGGGCTGGCAGCCGGTGCCCAGGGCTATGTCTTAAAAAGAGCGGTTGATACAGAACTGATCAACGCAATCAGAATTGTGTTAAGCGGGGAGCATTATATTTATCCGACCCTGATTCCTTATCTCTATAAGCAGTCAGATGAGAAAGTCGAAGGGTCAGAAATGGATAAACCCCACCTTAGCCAGCGTGAGACTGAGGTATTGAAATTAATTGCCCTGGGCTATACGCAGAGGGAGATCAGTGAGGAATTGTTCGTATCCATCAAAACGGTGGAAACCTATAAAACGAGGATCATGGAGAAGATTGGGGCAACGAAAAGATCCGGCCTTGTTAAATATGCGATTAAGCATAACCTGATTTCTTATGATTGAGACAATACCATTGCCGGCAGTGAAAAAATCGCTGCCGGCTTTTACATGTCATAAAGTGTTCAAAAACAAAACTACAAAACTAGAAAAATAGTTATAAGATAAAAGTGGGAGGTGCAGTTTATGACTTGCAGAACAGGATGGGAATTAAAATCGTCTGACAGCATGAAGAGAATTATTGATGGGGTTAAGGAAGAATTCCCGCTCGTGAATGCTGAGGAAGAGCTTGAAAGAACGGCATCGTTTTTCAAGGCGCTCGGAGATGAGACCCGAATTAAAATCATGGGCTTGTTATGGTTCGAGGATCTTTGCATGTGTGAAATTGTCGATGGCTTGTCGGGAGCATCCTCAACAATCAGTCATCATTTGAAGATCATGGAAAAGGGTAAGATCATCCAATCAAGAAAAGAAGGTAAGTTCACTGTCTACAGTCTGGATAAAGAAAGGCTGGCACCTCTGATTCCGTATATAAAAGAAGGCGATCTGAATGTTTAATGAACTGGCCAATTGGTTGGTCGTCGATGTCATGAACATGGAGCTGTCCTCAAGACTTGGCGGTGCACTCCACTTTTTCATTTACGACACGACGAAAATTTTATTTTTGCTCGCGGTGATGATTTTCGCAATTTCATTCATCAGGAGCTTTTTCCCACCTGAAAAAGTAAAGGAATGGCTGGAAGGCAGAAGGAAGGGAGCAGCCAGTGTGATGGCGGCTTTTCTTGGAGTGCTATCGCCGTTCTGCTCCTGTTCGACGGTACCTTTATTTATCGGCTTTGTCGAAGCAGGAATCCCTTTAGGCATCACCTTTACGTTCTTGATTTCATCGCCAATCGTTAATGAAATCTCGCTTGTCATGCTGTTTTCCATTTTCGGCTGGAAAGTAGCATTGATTTATGTGCTTGCCGGTATGACTCTGGCAATCGTGGCGGGTGCCATCATTGGCAAGCTGAAGATGGAAAAACATGTGGAATCATATGTTTATGAAATCGCGGCTGGCCAGGAACGAATTCACATGCCAGAGGGAGAAACCAAAACGTTTGTTGAAAAAATTAAAGCAGTGTTCACTTGGGATGAACTTAAGGAAAGAACGACTTTCGCTGCCCGGAATGTAGTGGAAACGGTACAGAAGATTTGGCTCTATCTCTTGATCGGGATTGGCATCGGGGCGTTCATCCACGGATATGCCCCGCAGGATTTGCTAGTCAAATATGCCGGAGAAGGCAATTTCTTCGCGGTTCCGATTGCAACGATTTTAGGCGTGCCCCTTTATTCTAATGCCGTCGGTTCCCTGCCTATAGTCGAAGCATTATTAAACAAAGGTGTAGGAGCAGGTACAGCGCTGGCCTTCATGATGGCCATCACCGCCCTGTCCCTGCCGGAAATGATTTTGCTTAGGAAGGTTATCAAACCAAAGCTGATTGCTGTATTTGTTGGCGTTGTATCCACAGGAATCATCCTGATTGGGTATGGTTTTAACGCAATTCTATAATTATGAGGAGGAAATAATGATGAATATTAAAATACTAGGTACAGGATGCAAAAAATGCCAGGAGCTTGAAAAAAACACACGTGAAGCAGTAAAAGATTTACAGTTGGAAGCTGAAGTGGAAAAAGTAGAGGAAATCAAGGAAATCATGAAATACAAAGTGATGAGCACACCTGCATTAGTAATTGACGGGAATGTGGTTTCCGCGGGGAAGTTGCTTACTATCAATGAATTGAAAAAGATGCTGTCTTAGTTTAAATCTACCAAAAAAGAACTATAGTGAAAAAGCGCTTAAATTTTTCTAATTCTAAGCGCTTTTCTTTCACTTTACTACTATGGATCAAGTGGACGTTGTTTTAAGGATGTTAAGTAAAGAGTAACCTACTCTTCTTTTAAAGGCATTTGTCAGCCCCCTTCAATACAAGTTGCAGTAGAACTTCCTACAATAGAATTTAGTTCTTGAAGCAGCAAAACCAAAAGGTCATTGTTGACCAGAGTTTCCAAAGATTGATTTACAAGAGGAATATTATACTTTGTAAAAACAACTGCTGTATTTTCCCAAACATCGACAATTGCTCTTGGTGACATATTAGCTTGTATGACCATCAAAGATTCTCCTTCTAGTGGCGTGGTGAAAATAACATTACTGAAACGCCAAGAATACATATTCCTGCACCTAACCAATCGTATAAATAAGGTGTTTTTTTATCAATTCCCCATCCCCATAAAACGGATAAGACAATAAACACTCCACCATAAGCCGCATAAACTCTGCCGAATGATGGAAATGTCTGAAATGTCGCTATAACACCGTAGAGAGCTAAGGCAATCCCGCCAGCTAATCCCCAGTAATATGGTTTTCCTTCTCTTAGCCATAGCCAAATTAAGTAGCCTCCGCCAATTTCAGCTAAACCAGCAAATAAAAACAATATAATTGCATGTAAAATTCTAATCACTTCCTAAACCAATTTACTTTTTGGCTTTCCTTTTAAAGTATCTACTAATCCTTCCAATAAAAACTGACGACAATACACCAATAGCTTAAATGTTTATGATGTAATTATATCTTAGTTCTTTAAATAATTTTCAAGTTCATAAAACAGTTTGTTGGGAGCAAACTAACAATTAGAAAATTTACATTAGCTTAATATTTATTTTACATATAATCACTTGATTATATAAGTGTATTATTATATTATGATTCCGTGATGGAGGTAATGTGCGATGATAAAACAAAGTATAGATATTGAACATGCTGCAGCTTTGCTAAAGCTTCTCGGTGACAAAACAAGATTAACTATGGTGAAGATCCTAGCCGACCATGATTGCTGTGTTTGTGAATTTGTAGAGATTTTCGATACAAGTCAGCCGGCTATCAGCCAGCATATCCGAAAATTAAAGGATGCTGGTTTGGTAAAAGAAAGCAGGAGAGGACAATGGATCTTTTACTCGCTTAATCAGGAGTATGAGCAATTTGATTTTGTACAATTGCTTTTAAATGCACTGCCTAGTCAGGAAGAAAAATTAACAGAACTTGAAAAGCAAGGTAAACGAATTTCTTGTGAATAACGGAGGTGTTTGAAATTGTCATTAGCAATTATAGCGTCACTTATCTTCCTTGTGACACTGACTTTGGTAATATGGCAGCCTAAAGGGCTGGGAATTGGCTGGTCAGCGGTAGGTGGAGCGATTTTGGCCCTAATCTTTGGGGTTGTCGATTTCCAGGACGTTATTGATGTTACCGGGATTGTATGGAATGCGACACTAGCATTTATCGCTATCATTATTATTTCCCTCATTTTAGACGAAATTGGATTTTTTGAATGGTCTGCATTGCACATGGCACGAGCTGCAAAAGGCAACGGTATTAAGATGTTTGTTTACGTGTCCCTGCTGGGTGCAGCCGTAGCCGCGTTGTTTGCGAACGATGGGGCGGCCTTGATTTTGACACCAATTGTTTTGGCGATGGTGCGGAATCTGAAATTTGAAGAAAAAATGGTGTTCCCTTTTATCATCGCGAGTGGATTCATTGCCGATACGACTTCATTGCCATTAGTAGTAAGTAACTTGGTAAATATAGTCTCCGCCGATTTCTTTGATATTGGATTCGTCGAATATGCTTCTCGAATGATCGTGCCAAACTTCTTCTCTTTAGCAGCAAGTATTTTGGTTCTATATTTATTCTTCCGTAAAAGCATCCCAAAGAACTATGAGATGTCTGATTTGAAGAAGCCGGTAGAAGCAATCAAGGATATGAAAATGTTCCGCTTATCATGGATTGTATTGGGAATCCTGCTTGTCGGTTATTTCGCAAGTGAATTCCTGAACATCCCGGTATCGTTTATAGCCGGTATTGTTGCCATTTTCTTTTTGATAATGGCTAGAAGAAGCCCTGCAGTCCACACTTCAAATGTAGTAAAAGGAGCACCGTGGGCAATCGTTTTCTTCTCGATTGGAATGTACGTAGTTGTTTACGGACTGCGTAACGCTGGTTTGACTAATATCCTTGCAGATTTTATCCAGGCTGCGGCTGATCAGGGCTTGTTTGTTGCTACAATCGGTATGGGCTTTATTGCAGCGATTTTATCTTCAGTCATGAACAATATGCCAACAGTCATGATAGACGCTTTGGCGATTGCAGATACTAACACAACAGGAGTAATCCGCGAAGCACTTATTTACGCAAATGTCATTGGGTCTGATTTGGGTCCGAAGATTACTCCGATTGGTTCATTGGCAACACTACTATGGCTCCACGTTCTTTCTTTGAAAGGCGTAAAAATTTCATGGGGCACTTATTTTAAAACAGGAATCATTTTAACCATTCCTACTTTGTTCATTACACTTGTAGGACTATATATTTGGTTACTAATTATCTAACAAAGGGAGCGAATTAACGATGTCTAAAAAAACACTCTACTTTTTATGTACCGGAAACTCTTGCAGAAGCCAAATGGCAGAAGGTTGGGCTAAACAATATCTTGGAGATGAGTGGGAAGTTAAGAGTGCTGGTCTAGAAGCGCACGGCTTAAATCCTAATGCAGTTAAAGCGATGAAAGAAGCTGGAGTAGATATCTCCAACCACACATCTGATGTGATTGACCCTCAAATCCTGAATAACGCTGATCTAGTCGTTACTCTTTGTGGCCATGCAGATGAGCATTGCCCAATGACACCACCACACGTAAAACGTGAGCATTGGGGTTTTGATGACCCAGCAAAAGCTGAAGGTACAGATGAAGAGAAATGGGCTTTCTTCCAGCGTGTACGTGATGAGATTAAAGACCGAATCAAAACATTTGCGAAAACAGGTAAGTAAATCTTATTAGCCAAGAGGTATATTCTCTTGGCTATTTTCAAAACTAAAGGAGTTTTTTGAATGAAAAAAGTCGAAATCTTTGATCCTGCATTATGTTGTCCTACTGGAGTATGTGGACCAAGTGTTGATCCGGAATTAACAAGGATGGCTTCTGCAGTATTCCTTTTACAAAAAAAGGGTTTTGATATTTCTCGATACAACTTGGCAAACGAGCCGGGAAAATTCGCGGAAAATGAGGCTGTAAATAAAATACTTCATGAAAAAGGTGCAGATGCATTGCCAGTTACGTTATTAGATGGAGAGATTATTGCATTAGGGAAGTATCCTACAAATGAAAAGCTCTCAGAATGGTCAGGTTTAAGTATTTCTGAACTTAAAGAAAAGAAATCCGTTAAGAAAATTGATTTCAAGTAAGAAAGAAGTGAAAACATGTACCAACCTTTTAATCCTAAAGTAGCGGTTAACACCCCATTTCTATTTTTTACAGGTAAAGGCGGAGTAGGGAAAACATCTACAGCATGTGCGACTGCCGTTTTTTTAGCTGATCAAGGAAAAAAAGTATTGTTAGTTAGTACAGATCCGGCATCTAATCTTCAAGATGTTTTAGATATTGAATTATCAAATACTCCATTAGCTATACCAAGTGTAAATAATCTTTTTGCATGTAATTTAGATCCTGAAGAGGCGGCAAAAACTTACCGAGAAAAAGTGGTTGGCCCATACCGAAGGAAGCTTCCTGATTCTGTTGTATTAACAATGGAGGAGCAGTTATCCGGTGCTTGTACAGTTGAAATAGCTGCTTTTGATGAATTTACTAGTTTGCTTGCAGATCCAGCAATTGCAGAAGGGTATGACCATATCATTTTTGATACAGCGCCAACGGGACATACATTGAGACTTCTTCAACTTCCTACTGCATGGACAGGATTTCTAGAAGAGAGCACACATGGAGCTTCTTGTTTGGGGCCTCTATCAGGGCTTTCAGAAAAGAAGGATATTTACTCTAAGACAGTAGCTGCACTATCAGACCCTGCTAAAACCACTTTAATCATGGTGACAAGGCCGGATGAATCATCCTTATTCGAAGCTGATAGAGCCTCACAAGAATTGAGAGAGATTGGGATAACTAAACAATTGCTTATTATCAATGGCCTGATGAAGGATTATGTTCCGAGTGATGAGGTTTCCACCTCTTTTTATCAAAAGCAGCGAAATGCACTAAATATGTTACCCGATTCATTAAAGCAAGTACCAACTTTCAGCTTGCCATTTGTCTCTTATTCTCTAACAGGCATTGGGAATCTTCGCTTTCTATTAAAACATTATACGATGCCAGCTTCAGAAACACTTTCTGCAACGCAAAAGCATGAACTAGTTGGTTTGAAAGAAGTCATTAATGATTTCTCCATCAATGGGACCAGGGTTATTTTAACCATGGGCAAAGGCGGAGTAGGGAAAACGACGATGGCATCGACAATTGCACTTGGACTAGTGGAAGAGGGAAAGAAAGTTCATTTAACTACCACTGACCCGGCGGCACATCTTGAATTTATGTTCCGGGATGAAAAAATTAATGAGTTGCTAACCATCAGTAGAATTGATCCCAAGCATGAAGTGGAAGCTTACAAAAATGAAGTTCTTTCTAGAGCCAGCGAAGAGTTAGATGAAGCGGGTATTGCTTATCTTGAAGAAGATTTGAATTCTCCATGTACAGAGGAAATCGCTATTTTCCGAGCGTTTGCAGAAGTTGTGAACTGTTCACAGGATGAAATCGTCGTTATTGATACTGCACCCACTGGCCATACTTTACTGCTGTTAGATGCTGCCCAGTCTTATCATAAAGAACTAGCACGTTCTACAGGTGAAGTACCAGAGAGCGTGGAAAAGCTTTTGCCCCGCTTAAGAAATACACAAGAGACGAGTGTAGTAATCGTCACTTTGGCAGAAGCTACACCTGTTCTGGAAGCGAGCCGTTTACAGGAAGATTTAAAGCGTGCTGGCATTCAGCCTAAATGGTGGGTAGTAAATCAAAGTCTGTATGCTACTAAAACTATTGATCCTGTTTTAAGTGGGAGAGTTGTATCAGAAGAAAAATGGATCGAGAAAGTAGATAAGGAACTAGCTGTTAAATGTGCAATTGTTCCGCTTATTAACCAAGATAATTCGGGTTATAAACACTTGCAAAATTACTTAAAATAAATTTTTGAAGGGTTGAGAAATAATGCAAATCACCAATGATGCGCGTGATCTTTTGAATCAAGTATTTCAGGATCAAGCTGCCAGTGGCATCCGCGTTTACTTTGCGGGCTTTGGCTGAGGAAAACCACAGGTTGGTCTGGCTCTGGATGAGCCGGAAGCAGAGGATAAAGTAGTAACTATAAATGAAATCAAGGTTGCAATAGACCTGAATATTGAAGAACATATCGAGGGTCTAACATTAGATGTGTCAGAAGATAAAAATGCATTTGTTTTGCTAGGAAACGAAAGTGATTGCTGTTAATTAGGGAGGATTTAATAATGAGTGAAAAAAACTATCATGCACTAATTAAGGATCGTATTTTTATTGGCGGTGCAGATGATGTCCATGACGTAATGCAAAATGAAAAGGTAGATGTCATCTTCGATTTGCGTGCAGAAGCCCCTGAAGAAGCTTCTGATTATAACCGTATTCATAGTCCAATAGTGGACGATGAAGAGCGTCAAGAGGAAGCTATTAAGAAGGCGATAAATGAAGTTGTGAATGCCTACAACGAAGGAAAGAAGATTTATTTTCACTGCATGGGAGGCAGCAATCGCACAGGGACGGTTGCAGTTGGAACACTTCTCGATTTGGGTATAGCTGATACTATTGACGCAGCAGAGGAAGTAGCAAAGTCAGTTAGACCAAAAATTAATGTGAAACCAGAGATGAAGGAAGCATTAAAGAACATCTATCCGAACGCTTAAGGGAAACGAAGGTTCATAACAGTTAATTTGGGAGGAGAAAAATATGTCAGTAGATACTATATATGACGTTATCATTATCGGGGCTGGACCTGCTGGAATGACTGCAGCTGTTTATACTTCACGTGCCAACCTATCCACTCTTATGATTGAACGCGGAGTTCCTGGAGGGCAGATGGTTAACACGGAAGAAGTAGAAAACTACCCAGGCTTTGACCATATACTTGGACCGGATCTTTCTACAAAGATGTTTGAGCATGCCAAAAAGTTTGGTGCAGAATATGCTTATGGTGATGTGAAAGAAATCATCGATGGCAAGGAATATAAGACAGTAGTTGCTGGAGCTAAACAATACAAAGCGCGTGCACTAATCATCTCGGCAGGAGCAGAGTATAAGAAGTTAGGTGCACCAGGTGAAGCAGAGCTTGGAGGCCGGGGAGTCTCCTATTGTGCAGTTTGTGATGGCGCATTCTTTAAAGGGAAAGAACTTGTAGTAGTTGGCGGTGGAGATTCTGCTGTCGAAGAAGCAGTCTATTTAACAAGATTTGCCACAAAAGTAACAGTCGTTCATCGAAGAGATGAGCTGCGTGCCCAACCTATACTCCAAGATCGAGCATTTGCAAATGATAAAATTGACTTTATTTGGAATCACACCGTTAAACAGATCAATGAAAAAGACGGCAAGGTAGGCAGTGTAACTCTAGAGTCCACTAAGAATGGTGAAGAGATGGATTTCAATACTGACGGTGTATTTATTTATATCGGAATGCTTCCATTGACTAAGCCATTTGAAAAGCTAGGTATAACGAATACCAACGGTTATATAGAGACAAATGAATTAATGGAAACCAAGGTACCAGGAATATTTGCTGCAGGCGATATCCGTGAAAAAACACTTAGACAAATCGTTACAGCAACTGGAGATGGCAGTATCGCAGCTCAACAAGCACAGCATTATGTAGAAGAATTGCTGGAAGAGATAAAGGTACAAAATTAATGAGGACCGCAAAGCCACATGGGCTTTGCGGTTTTTTATCATTTTGTCCATACACATACTTCAATTCAACCCTGAAGTTAAGCCTTAAAGGTATTTTTAAAATTAATCAAAAAAAATTGATGAATATTAGTTGTAAAATGCAAATATAAATGTTATAAATTAACTATAATTAAATTGATTTTTGTTGAATTTCAGACCATTAAGATTGTAATTTGCAAATAAAAAGGAGATGTTAGAATGTTGGATTTAATTATTATTGGTTCGGGTCCATTTGGAATTTCGTTAGCTTCTCATGCTGTGTCTAACAATCTGGAATACAAACTGTTTGGCTATCCAATGGATTTTTGGAAAAATCAAATGCCACAAGACATGTTCATTCGAACACCACATGAATTTGTTAGTTTTTCTGACTCGAAGGATGAGTTAACTGTTCAACAATTTTCATTGGAAACTGATATTGAACTCGTTACACCACTTCCAAGGCCCATTTTTGTTCAGTATGCAAACTGGTTTGCACAGAAATCAGGTATTGAATTTACTCCTAATAAGATCATCAAAGTAGAAAACCAGGAAGGGTACTACGAAGTAACTAGTGAAACTGGTGAACAATACAAGGCAAAGAATGTTGTAGTAGCAACAGGTGTGGAACATTATAAGTATCTTCCTGATTTCCTGAAACAGTTACCGTCTCAATTGGTATCCCATACATCAGGCTACACGAGCTTTTCTCATTTCAAGGGTAAGAGAGTAGTTGTTTTAGGTAGCGGTCAAAGCGCATGGGAGGCTGCTGGGTTATTGCATAGAGAGGGGGCGAATGTTGAATTGGTATATCGCAAGGAAGCTCCTAACTACGCAGGCAGTAGAGAAAATGAAATTGCACTTAGAGACGTTGGAGATGTCTTTTATCAACTTCCAATTGAAGAAAAAAAACAGGGTTGGGGACAATCTCCAGGAAGTGTTGCCCACTTTTTAAAACCATATGTTGAAGGGATTGTTCCTCAAAATACAGGGGTTTCGATTGAACAAATTGAACTGATAAATGAAGATGAGGTCAGGATTGTCCTATCAGATGGGACCGAGAAAATTGTGGATCATATTATTGCAGCAACTGGCTTCCGTATCGATTTAGATAAAGTTCCATTTTTTGATGAGGAGTTATTATCTATTATTGATCGTGAAGATGGCTATTCTCAGTTCCCTAAATTAAACGAATCCTTCGAATCAAGTTTGTCAGGTTTATATTTTGCGGGCCCATTATCTTCACATAGTCATGGACCAACATTTAGATTTATTCTGGGGTTAAGGAAGACCGCATTTTCTATTATTCCTTCGGTAATGGCGAAGAAAAATAATTTTGTGAACATTTAAGGAGCATTAAACGATGAGAAGATCCTTTCAAGAAATAACTCGAAGTTTTGGTTTATTAAATAAAACCTGTTGTTCTGTTGACGGAGTGGATGTGAATGCTGCTCAAAGCCACATTCTTTATGAGATCAGTGTCAATGATAATCCCTCTATACAGAAGGTAGCAGATTTACTAGGTATTGATATTACGACTTTCAGCAGGCAGATTCAAACACTTGTAAAAATGGAATTGGTTAAAAAGTTGCCATCGAAGGAAGATAAAAGGTCCAGTATTCTGGCTTTAACTAAAAAGGGAGAAAAAGTCGCAGAAGAAATTGATCGGCAGGTTAATGAATATCTAGAAGCTATCTTTAACCAAATGACTGACTTTGAGCGAGAAACTGTCCAAAGAGCTATTCATCTAGTTGCGAAAGTGATGACAAGCTCACCTGTATTTTGCGGTACAAATAAAGATGGTGGCAGTTGTTAAACAGGGGGAATTACAGTTGAATGAAACCGTTATTCGAGTAGCTAATCCAGAAGATGTAGATGAGATCTTAACCATCTATAACGAAGGAATATCTGACCGTATCGCTACATTGGAGACTACAGCAAAAGATCAAGTTTACATGATAGAGTGGCTGAATAAACATACTGACAGATATAAAGTTATTGTGGCTGAATTTGATGGGAAGGTAATTGGCTGGGCTAGCTTAAATCAATACAATAACCGGGAGGCCTACAAAGGTGTAGCTGACCTTTCGGTTTACATCAAAAGAGAATATAGAGGCAAAGGGATAGGCTGCAAATTGATTACTTTTATTGAATCAGTGGCCAAAGAATATGGCTTTCATAAAATTGTTCTTTTCACTTTTGCTTTTAACGAATTAGGGCAAGGTCTATATAGAAAAAAAGGATATCGAGAAGTAGGTGTATTTCAGAACCAAGGTATGCTAGATGGAAAATTCGTCGATGTAATTGCGATGGAAAAATTAATATATTAGGGGGTAAATACTTTGAATTCAAATCGAAAAGAAACTCTTCCTGTTGCAATCATAGGGGGAGGTCCAGTGGGGCTTGCAGCTGCTGCTCATCTCGTTAATAATGGCGAAAAGTTTGTACTGTTTGAAGCAGGAAACACAATTGCTTCAAGTATGTTGAAATGGGGACATGTGAGAATGTTCTCACCATGGGAATATAACGTTGATAAAGAAGCCAAGAAATTACTAAAAGAAGCTGGATGGGTTTCAACCGATGATGCTGATTTACCAACGGGGCGTGAGATTGTAGAAAACTATCTTTTACCGCTTAGTAATTTGCCAATATTGAAAGAGCACATCTTTTTAAATGCAAAAGTGGTCGGTGTTGCTAAAAAAGGTCGTGACAAACTTAAAACAGAATCTAGAGACAATGTACCTTTTCAATTGTATGTAGAAATTAATGGGGTAACAAAGGTTTTTGAAGCAAAAGCAATAATGGATGCATCGGGTACCTGGGAAAATCCTAATCCGATACTTTCTAATGGAATCTGGACCAGTTCTGAAAGAAAGTTGAATGAAAGAATCTATTATGGAATTCCAAATTTTCAAGAGGTAGAAGAACGATACAAGAACAAAACTGTAATGGTGGTTGGCAGCGGCCACTCGGCTATTAACGCTCTCCTCGACCTTGCAGTTTTAAAAGAAAAGCACCCTAACACAATCATTTACTGGGTTCTTCGAAAAAAACATGTAAGGGAAGCCTATGGAGGTCAGGAAAATGATGGGTTACAAGCCCGGGGTGAACTAGGTACACGGATACAAAAGCTGGTTGATACGAAACAAGTAGAGGTTATAACTACTTTTTATATTCATGAAGTAAACAATGCGGATGGGAAGATAAGCGTATCGGGTGAATTGAATGGAAAAGAAACCACATTTGGTATGATTGATGAGATTGTGGTAAGTACAGGATTCAGGCCAGATACTAGTTTCCTGAATGAAATTAGGCTAAGTCTAGATTCATCTGTTGAGAGTGTAGAAGCCCTTGCGCCACTAATTGATCCTAATATTCACAGTTGTGGGACTGTGAGGCCCCATGGAGAAGCGGAGTTAAGGCAACCCGAAAAAGATTTTTATATTGTAGGAATGAAAAGTTACGGTCGTGCTCCAACCTTCTTGCTTGCCACTGGATATGAACAAGTGAGATCAATTGTAGCTTACTTAACAGGAGATTATAAGGGAGCTAAAGAAGTACATTTAGAGTTGCCTGAAACAGGAGTATGTAAGACGGATTTTTCTTCAAGTTGCTGTGATTCAGAAACCAATTCTGAAAAGTCGGCAGCATCTTCATGTTGCAGTGGGCCGCAGCCTGTGGTGTTTGAAATCAAAAAGAATTCTTGCTGCTGATTCCTGAAGACCAGTCTTCAATTTTAGACTGGTCTTTTTTAAATAGAGGTGGAAAATGGAATTTAATAATAAACACACGATTATTGCCATTTCTTTAATAACAGCTATTTTTTTAGCTGGGGATGCAATGCTTTATATTGTTTTGCCGACACACTGGAAAGAAGCTGGTTTAACTTCCTTAGTTCAAGTTGGCATTCTCCTATCGGTTAACCGCTTTGTAAGGCTGCCATTGAACCCATTAATAGGTTATATGTACAAGAGGATAAACTTTCGAACAGGTATACTTTTAGCTGTAATATTAAGTGGGATTACGACTGTGTGTTACGGGTTTGCTCAGGATTTTACTGTTTGGGTGATACTGCGTTCTATATGGGGATTGGCATGGTCACTTTTTAAACTAGGTGCCTTTTTATTAATTTTACAACTCGCTACTGACAGTAATCGTGGAAATTACGTTGGTACCTATAACGGCCTTTATCGTCTAGGAAGTCTAGTTGGGATGCTGATTGGTGGTTTTTTTGCGGATTTATTTGGGATTAAGGCAATAAGTATCATAATAGGAACCTCAGCACTTTTAAGCATACCTATCATATTTAAGTACATACCCAGAACTATTCAAACCAATGAGGCTTCAGAGAAAAAGCTATCCCTTCTAACAAACTTTAATTCATTCCTAAATAGTAGGCTTATTATGATCCTGGGAACAGCATTCCTATTGGTTATGTTACTAGACGGGATGATAACCGCAACATTAAGTCATATCATTGAGATTAAATACACTGATAGAATAAATCTACTCGGAATAATTGTAGGTGCAGCAACACTGGCCGGCTTAATTCAGGCATTAAGGTGGGGACTCGCACCAATCATTGTAATGAAGATTGGAACCGCGCTTGATAAAACTAATCAAAAAAATCGAATTTTATCCTTCTTCCTGGTATGTGCAGCCTTGCTGTATTTCATTATTCCAAAAAATGTTCCGCTACTCGTTTGGATGCCAATTTTACTTGTTCATCTTTTAATTGCTTCCGTTTTAACTACAATTATGGATGCTATTATCACAGATTATTCATCAAGAGTAATAAATAAAGTATTTATCATGACCTCTTTTACATTAATCGTAGACTTGGGTGCTGCACTTGGTCCGATTATTGGTTATTCACTAGAACAAAAAATAGGGCTAACTAATTTATTTGGGTTTTCAGGAGTGGTGTGTTTCTTTCTTGCGGTTGTATGGTTATTTTCAAGAAATGTAAGTTCCATAAAGAATTTGATACATCAGTCTTCTTAAATTTATTGAATAAAAGTATTAATAACCTTTTATACTTGGGAGAGGGGAAAGTAGCCTGGAAAGGAGGAGGTTATGAGTCATCGCAAAGTCACTGTTGAATTGAATGAATCACTGTATGAAATGTTAGCTTGGATAAGCAGTGTGACTAACACCCATATAGAAAAATTATTAATTCTGGCAGCATATGAAAAGTATAATAGTGAAGAGATAGAAAGCAGTAAGATGAAACAAGAAAGTTTAATTGGTGATATAGATAACTGGTTAGATCGTATTAGGGAGGGGACAGCAACAGATGAAGATTTTAATCTGGCTAAAGAGTCCTCAACCAAATTGCTGAAAGAGATCGAAGAGATTAGATTGAGAATAAAAGGAAAAATTCCATTCTTTGATTAACACGGTTTCCTCTTCTTTTGCCTTTGATAGCGATTGTTTTTAATTGATTTTTTTTTCCACACCTAATTAAACAAACCTAAACGTTGCCAAAAACAAGAAGAAAATGTGTTTCTTAACAATTTGCCTGATTCTGAAAATGCTTATTTTTGAAATAACCAATTACATTTTTCTTATTAGACCGTAAAAGCCTTAAAACACTAGAATGATTTCTAATGTTATAAGGCTTTTTTGTTTGGCCAAAAGCATTATAGAATTCACGCTAGCGTGAATTTTGGAAAAGTATGGATAAAAATTTTGTGTTTATGGAAATATATCTAAAAAAGAAGGGGAAGGTTTATGTGGAGAATAAAAAAACAGGAAGTGGAAGTACTGCTTTATACAATATAGAACCTATAGGCATTGGTACTAAAAGTGTAGAAAGCTTTACCAGTTATTTGATGCGAACAGCATACGAACATAACATTACTCTAGGGAATTTGTTCAATAAATTAATTATTCCACAACTGAAAAAAGGGTACCTGACAAGGAGTAGTTTGTATGGAGGAAATCGATTATACGAGGGAGCTAAGACGATAAATGGGTTTTTGGAGAATTCGTACGATTTAGTTAAAGTGATGGAAACCCTAACTGGAAGAAATGACTTAGTGAACCTAACCTTATTTAACTTGAAGGAATTTATTCCAGTTAGAAATCTTTTAAAAGAATCTCTTTCGTGGTGTCCAAAGTGTATTAGTAAATGGAAAAGGACACGGGAAGTTTTACATTATCCTCTTATTTGGCATATTCAACCTGTAACTGTTTGTATTGAACATAAATGTTTACTGGAAAGTGAATGTTCTGCTTGTAATAAAAAGGTGGATATATTGCGCAGAGAAAGTATAACGGGGTTTTGTTCTAACTGTTTTGCTCCACTAGATAACTCACAATTAAGTGAAATAAGTGATGTTGAATTGGAATTGCAAAAATTCTTTCTAAAGAATATTGAGGATTTAATGACTTTGAATAAATTAGAAATCTTAAATGGTAACTATACTTGTGGATTAGCAGATAGTTTATCTTCAATCAAGGAGAATAGTTTTTCGGGGAATTTAACACGCTTTTCGAAATTTTTAAATGTTCCCAAAACTACTTTGCGATATTGGATAAATGGAGTAAATAAACCACCATTAGAAAGTCTGTTGACAATTTGCTTTAAATTAAACATAAAAATTTTAGATTTGCTATTCGAATATGATTCATTGGGTGTTAGGATATTTCAAATTAATGACTCGCTTGCCACAAATACAAAGAAAATAATACGTAAACCAATGGATTATTCCATAGTAGAAAGCAAATTGGTTGAGATATTAACGAATGAAGTTCCGATTTCAATGTCAAAATCTGCAGAAATTGTCGGTCATGATAGAAGAGTTTTATACAGAAATTTTAATGAATACTGTAAACAGATTTCTCAAAGATATAGTGATTTTATAAAAGAAAAGTCAAGTCAAAGAATTGATTTGTTAAAAACAGAAATTAATATCGCCTTCAATACATTATTAACTGATGGGGTTTATCCAAGTCGCAGGAAAATGGAACAAGTGATAAATAAAAGTGGATTGTTAAAAGAAAGAGTACTTCAAGACTATTGGAAAACCTTATTAACTAAGAACGGATTTGAAGAATGAATAGGAGGATATTTTCGGAAAAGAAAAAACACAAGAGAAAATTTTCCATACTTTAATATTCATTGTGAAAAATAATTGGAGGGAATTTTCGAAAAAGAGCAGACGCAAGAGGAAATTTTCCATACTTTTATTTCTAACTTCAGATAAGGAGGATACTTATAATGATGAGTCCAGAAGAATTTGAACAGTGGGCAGTACAACTTAATTTAACAGAAGAAGCAAAAAAAGAAATACAACTTATTAGGAATTCACCGCCGTCAAGAAGAGTTGGAGGCGGGAAGTATAATGTAGCGGGAAAGTATAGTAGTAGAAAAATGGGATTGACTATACAGTTTGAAAGCCACAAAGTTGAACTTCCAGCAGTATATATGATGGAGTTTAATGATGATGTACTAGAATATTATGACCAACCACCTTCATTGAAATTAATTTACTTTCAAAGTAAAAATGGAAAAGACAGGAAAGCAGCTTATCTTTACACTCCAGACTATTTTGTAATTGAAAAAAAAAGAGCCTATTGGGTTGAATGGAAAACAGAAGAAAAATTAATTAAGTTGTCACAAGAAAGACCCGATAGATATTTTAGAGAAGACGGGCATTGGATGTTTGCTCCAGGAATAAGTTATGCAAAACAACTAAATCTAGAATTCTTAGTCCGTTCATCAGCGGATATTAATTGGAATCTCCAGCGGAATCTCACTTTTTTGGAAGACTACATTGTAAAAGAATATGCTTTAGCGAGTCAGGAAATATCCCGTATAAAGGATGTTATATCAGCAACACCTGGTTTGACATTAATGGAACTTATTCAATATGCAGAAGGTCAATATTCAACAGATGATATATATGCCTTAATTGCTAAAAATTTTATCTATATAGATCTGTACAATTCAGTAATTACTCAGCCGGAAAGCGTAAAGGTTTTTTTGAATAAAGAGCAAAGCAAAGGATTTACGATTGTAGCCCAATCAAAAAAGCAAGATCGCAAAATAAATAAGATTGAATTGGAAAGTGGTAAAAGGATTTTATGGGGTGAAAGCCCATGGACCATTCTAAATTATGACCAAAGAAATAAAGAGATTTTTTTATATTCGGATGATAATCGCAACCAAATTACCTTACCAATTCATATATTTGAAGGCTATATTTCAGATGGTTACATCAAAGGTATATTTGTTGAAAGTGAAACTAATAGTAGTATTTATAAAATAATATCCCAAGCAACTGAATCTGATTTAAGCACTGCAAATGCAAGATACGAGCCTGTAGTAAAGTATCTAAACGGAGAAAAAATTGAATTTGATAATGTAACTGATAGAACTGTTAGGAACTGGGTCAAAAAATATAGAGATGCAGAATTATTACACGGTAACGGATATCTTGGTTTATTGCCGTATACAAAGAAGAGAGGAAATCGGAAAGCAAGAATTAAATCTGAAACCTTAGAGTTAATGGTAGAGATGATTGATGGCAGTTATGCAACGAATAAATTAAAGACAGCAAAAGCTGTTTATCGTGAATTAGTTGTTAAATGTGAAGAGAAAAATATTGATCCCCCTTCATACCCAACGTTTTGTAAAGCAATAAAAAATCGTAGTATATATGAATTGACCTTTAATAGGGAAGGAAGCCGGGCTGCGTATAAACATGAAGAATTTTATTGGGAATTGGAACTTACTACCCCAAGGCATGGGGAACGAATCTTTGAAACTGCCCATATTGACCATACTGTAGTGGATATTAAGTTAGTAGCTCATAATAACGAAATTATAAAGCCGTGGTGTACTCTTATGGTTGATGCTTATTCAAGAAGAATTCTTGCCTTTTATCTAACCTTCGAACCCCCATCTTATAGGTCATGTATGATGGTGCTGAGAGAATGCGTAAAAAAATATAACCGACTGCCAAATTATATAGTGGTTGATGGTGGTAAGGAATTTAGAAGTATTTATTTTGAATCCCTACTTGCTTCATATGGGGTCCATAAGAAAGAGAGACCAGCAGCAAAGGCAAGGTTCGGTAATGTGGTTGAGCGTTTATTTGGTGTGGCGAATAAGCTATTCTTTCATAATTTAAAGGGTAATACACAAATTATGAAAAATGTTCGTCAAGTTACCAAAACAGTGAATCCAAAAAATCATGCTGTTTGGACAATGGAAAGTTTGTATGAAAGACTTGAAGGATGGATTAATGAGGTTTATGACAATTTAGAAAATGAATCGTTGAATCAAACTCCAAAAGAAGCCTTTAGAGAATCGTTGGAATTAACTGGTAACCGTCCTAATACGTATATTCCTTATGATGAAACCTTTATTTTAATGACCCTACCATCAGTATCAGGAAAAACTAGAAAGGTTCATCCGGGGAAAGGAATAAAATTAACTTATTCATATTACTGGTCTGCAAAATTTAGAGATCCAAAAGTCGAAAATTCTGAAGTAGAAGTTAGGTACGATCCGTTTAATATCGGTGTAGCATATGCATTGATAAATAATATTTGGGAGAAATGCCTGTCCGAAGAATATTCACTCTTCAATGGAAAGACGGAAAAACAACTAAAAATAATAGCCGAAGAACTTAGACAAAAGAAGAAACTTCGATCAACTAATGGAATAATCACAGCAAAGATGATTGCTGGATTTATTTTAGAATCAGAAAATATGGAAGAAATGCTTGCTTTGGAAAAGTACAAACCGATTGAAACTAAACCGAATCTAACGATTGTTGATCATGAAGCCACAAAAAATGTTACTAATATCATCTTAGAAGAATCGGAAGATGATAATGATGATGATGAAATAGAAATTTATGGGGAGTTAATATAATGAAAAACGGTAACCATGAAAGAGCATTCCCTGAAGAGCTTTTGGAAAAAACAAAGGAAGAACGTGTAGAATTCTTTAAAAACTATACTGTAGCACACCCAAAGATGGGATTAGTTTTAAAAGAATTAAAAAAAGAAATATATACAGGGGACTGCAACGTCATATTGATTGTGGGACCATCTGGGGTTGGTAAATCGAGATTATTTGAAAGAACTCTACATTCGGTTTATCTAGATATGGCAGAACAAATGGAAGCTGATAAAAGTATTATCCCTATTACGGGAATTGAACTTCCAAATCCGGATCTAGGTAAATTTAATTGGAAGGACTTTTATTACAGGGTTCTTACAGGACTTAATGAGCCTTTGATTGATCATAAGGTCGATTATCAAAAGTTCTTCAACCAAGTTCCGAAGGATAGAATAAGTACAAGGAAAAGTGAAACAGCACCCGAACTAAGGAGATCGCTGGAGAACGCTCTATATTATAGAAAAACAAATGCTTTATTAATTGATGAGGCTCAACATTTTTTCAAGATTGAAAATGGAAGAAGTGTTGATATCGGTACAGGTGTTGCTATAACAAGACAATTTAATTCATTGAAGTCACTTGCTAATATGGCTAACACCAAAATAGTATTATTTGGAACATATGCCTTAAATGCTGTAATAAATCTTGACGGCCAGCTGTCAAGAAGGGTAAAAGAAGTTCACTTTCCAAGATACGACTATAGGAATAAACAAGATAAGAAAATGTTTAGAAGTGTATTAGTAACTTTTCAGAAATTATTACCTGTCCATGAAGAGCCTAATCTCACTGAACATGAAGAATTTATTTATGAAAACTGTGTGGGATGTGCTGGAATCTTAAAAGATTGGCTACAAAGATGCCTGTCATATGCCATTGAAAATGATGAGAAAACCATCTCGATTTATAATTTGAAAAAGAATGCATTACAAACTCAAAAATTGCTTACATTAGCTGAGGAAGCATTAATTGGAGAATCAATCTTTATTGAAAAAGAAGAAGATAGAGTTCAGTTAAAGTCTCTTTTAGGTACTGAGAAAAAAGAAGAAAGGGCAGAAAAAACTACAAAACAAAAAAGAAATCCCCTTCCCGGAAATAGAAGTCCTGAAAGGGATGTTGTAGGGCAATAAAGGATTATTAAAAAATAATTGAGTGGAAAATATCTAGTCCACTCAATTATTTTTTTCTTTTTAAAAGCAATTAGAAAAATCAGGGGGTTAAATCTTGAATTATTTATTTGATAGGATAATAGAAAATGAGAATAAACTTAACAGTTTATTTTTTTCCAGAAGTGCTTTATATAACTTAGAACCAATTGGTATCGGTACTCCTTATGTTGAAAGTTTAACTAGCTATATTTCTAGGCTAGCATTAAAACATAATGTAACAATCAGTTCTCTTATTAAAGGGGTATTCGCTCAAACTACAAATAAAATGTATTTGAAAAATAACTTATCACAGGGGATTTTTGGGGATACAGCTCAATATATAAATGGAAATAGTCGTGTAAGTTCCGAATATGTTGATGTATTTGAACGATTGACATCTCGTAGTGATCTTCAACAATTAACTATGAGCAGTTGGACAGGTATTTTTTCGAAAAATGTTGTCGGTAAATATAGAAAATGGTGTCCTGTTTGTTTAAAAGAATGGGAAGATGAAAACAAAGATTTATATGAACCTCTTATATGGTATATATCAGATATAACCATGTGTGATAAACACATTGTTGAATTACAGGAAAAATGTCCCAACTGCAATAAAATGTTGCCTTATATCCATGGTAACTTTATCGTTGGTCAGTGTCAGTATTGTTTAACTAGTTTAGGTAATAAATTTGAAGGAAAAATAATCGATTCTGTAACTAATGAAGAAAAATTTATTATTGACAGCTATAAACAATTAATTGAAAAATCGTCCTCAGTAAACGTTTTACCTACAAAAGAGTCTATCGGTATATCATTATACAAAATTATGACTGCTTTAAAGTTTAATAACACAAATTTTGCAAAGTTTTTAAACGTTAGTATTTCAACCTTATCGTGTTGGCTTAGCAATAGACATATCCCTTCGCCAGAAAGCTTATTAAAAATAGGTTGGAAAATAAATAGCACCATATATAATTTGATATATGATGATATTCGACTAGAGAAAATAAAATTAGATGATAGCAACAACAGTAGGAAAAATCAATATATTTCTAAGCAAGAGACAGAATATCATTTGAGGAATGAAATTTCTTCGCGTATACCAAAGAGTTTGAAGCAAATAGCTTATGAAAAAGGATTTAGTCTAAATTCAGCTAGAGATCAGTTTCCGGATTTATGTGGACAAGTCAGCCAAAGATATAAAAATTATAACAAAGCTTGTTGGGATGAAACTCTAGCTGAAATAGAAGAAAAGCTCCTATTAGAATTATCACAAGAAATTCCCCTAAGTTTATCTGAGTTTATTAAAAAATATGGCTTCCCACATAGTACAGTTAAAAGATATTACCCCAATCTTTGTAATAAAATTGTGTTTAGGTATAAAAAATATAAAGATCAGAGCAA
This sequence comes from Bacillus sp. ISL-41, assembly GCF_018613235.1. GTDB lineage: Bacteria > Bacillota > Bacilli > Bacillales > Cytobacillaceae > Mesobacillus. The sequence goes on along the minus strand of NZ_JAGGQP010000029.1, from coordinate 51,959 downwards.
AATCGAAAGGACTAAGAGAATTAAAGACGAAATCAAAGATGTGATATTGGATCTTCATCAACAAGGGGTATTTCCATATAGAAAGTTAGTACAAAGATCTTTAAAGCAACCTGCGGTATTTAGAAATCCTGTGTATCGTGAATATTGGGAGAAATTGATTCTGCAATTGGGATACAGTTTGTAGATTAGGCACTACAAATAATGACATCTTTTAATAAACCATAAAATTTCCTAGAACAAAAAAATAAAGCATAAGCATTCCTAAAAAAATGAATAGGGATCTTTTAATTGAATTCAATCGGAAAGAAAATAATGAAAAAGCACGGGGAACCTGATGAAAAGTGCCATAAAGTTAAGTGGCTCTAAGCGTGGAAACCTTATGCTTTATTTATTGGAAAAGATATGGTTTACGTCACATGAAAAATAAGCATAAGTTTGCCATATGGCAGGCTTATGCTTTTTCTATTGTATTAGAGGTTTTCTTTAATTAAAATTATTAAATATTGGCTGTTTTCGTAAAGATTGTTGTTAAAATCGAAATCCGATTTTAACGTAATATAAAGCCCTTTTGCAGTTCGGTATTAAGTTTGCATGCTCTTTTCTCATAAAAAGAGTCAACTTTGCGAAGAAACATAAGTCATTCAATCCTATTTTGTATTCAATAGCAACAAAGTTTGAGAATAGAGCCTAAATCTTAAAGAAAAAGTCTTCAAATTCTATTTTAGCTTTTAACATTTCCGGTCTATATTTGCCGTTGCGTGGAGTAACTAAATCATATCTCTCAAGAATCCACAACGCTCTGCGTCTTTTTCTTTCAATTCTTAAATATGGATGTATACGTTGAAGAGTCGCCAGTACTTCAAATTTACTTTTTATGCTTAATGTAAATGAATCCTTATGTGTGCCAGGTTTATAATTCCTTTTATTAGTAATGATTCCTCCAGTCAAAGACTGAATATAGATTAAAAGTTCTTTATCCGTTGAAGCAATTGTAAGTACTGGACGACGATGTTCATTTTCATGCATTCTTGTTAACGTTATACTTCCTTCCCCGTCAATTACACCTGCAATATAACTCGCTTCCCAAATTTCCATTTAACTACCCTCCGAATAAGAACAAATATTCTATTAATAGTATATAATTTTCTTGAATCACAGTGAACACAAATGTATTTTAAAAGTTTTAGAGTATAATCACCCCAATGAAGAACTTGCTATAATTAGCTCTTTTTTAAGATTAATTAGCCGATATAACTATAAATAAAAATATGAAACCAAAACCAAAACTTTTTTCGCTACTGCACGTCTAAGAATTAAGAAAATTAACAAGGAGACAATTTAGATGGCTGACTACAGGGAAGAGGATATTCATGAGTGGTACAATCTGTATCATCAAACAATCTTTAAATTTATTTTTATGCTTACAAAAGACTATCAACAAGCTGAGGATTTAACTCAGGAAACATTTTTTAAGGCCTATAAATATCATCATACTTTCAAAGGGAATTCTAGCGAAAAAACATGGTTGTTCAGTATCGCTCATAATGTGACTGTTGACCACATGAGAAAACAAAAGCCAATTCGCTTTTTTAAAGAGTTATTCCAACCTCAAATTGACATTAAACTATTGCCAGAAAATGTAGTCCAGCTTAAAGAAAGTTCAAAGGAAATTCACGAAGCATTAAGTGCACTTAAACAATCTCACCGGGAAGTTATCATCCTTAGAAAGATCAAGGGTTTTTCAATTAGCGAAACAGCTGAAATATTGAATTGTTCGGAAAGTAAAGTTAAGTCCACTTTGCATCGTGGGATGTTAGCTTTGGAAAAAAGATTAAGCAAGGAGTCGGGGTTAAATGAACATACAAAGTGAATTGAACACTTATAATCGTGCTCTTCAGAAAGTAGAATATGATTTGGAATGGAGTCAGGAGCAAGCCGATTTAGTCAGGAGAAAACTGGAGAGGCAAATTTATAAGGAAAAGGTTAAATCTCGAGCTTTCAAAATTTTCGGGTACATATCATCTATAAGTATCACTTTTTCTTTTCTTTTTTTGCTTATTATTCAATTGGGGAATGAAGATTCATTTGTCTCAGGAATGCTATCAAAAGAAGAAAAGCTGTATACAATGGAAGTGATCAACGGGAAAGAGACACCGGTTTTAACCGAAAAAGGGATGGAATATGTCGTTTATCCAATGGATGCCTACAAGGAGATTAATACAATCTCAGGAGAACCACTTCTTGCAGTATCTGTTGAAAATATAGGAAGTAAAGAAGAAATATTTACACAGGCCTTTTACCCGACTTCAGAAGGAAGGTTTATTTCCGTACATTATACAAAGAATGAAACGGGATCAGTTGAAGAAATGAGTAAGTATTTCTTTCCCGAACATCCCCTCTACGGAACAAAAGTCACGGAAATAAATGTTTCAGGTCAAAGGGCATTTTTACATGAACCTACAACAGAATATGGATCAGCTGCGTTATATATCGTTACCAAAAATTATGTATACTATATGACTAATCAGGGGTTGTTGAATAAAAAGCAGGGTGATTCTGAGGAGTTAGTAAGACTTGCCAACTTGTTTAACTTTGAGGTTGAAAGATAAAGGTCTGGTTCTACTATCAGACCTTCTTCTAGGACAGAATTAATTTAATATCTTTTAAAAAGTGTACTTTAATGCAAAAAATGGTGTGCTACAACTAATGTCCGTTTTCACGCCATTTTCATCTTTATGGCTTTGCTTTCTTTCCATTTACCCAGAACGGCAAATACAGTATAAAGAAAGTAACAAGCGCAATGGCTTCCAGCGAAAAAATATACCATGGCCATGGTCCGAGATAGTCAATCAGCGATGGATTGACTGGTTTTTCGGAGATGTACATATAGTTTCCTTCAATCAGGAAATTGACGATGAAGACGATCAGAGTATAGACGTTCAGCCAGATAAATGCTTTCCAGATGGATTTCCCGGTCGGCCTGTATCCTGCGACAAATACCATGAACAGGTTGGCAATCACCGTTCCGCCATGTGAGATGAAGAAATGGACATAGCGGTAGTGTGGGAAGGTATACAGGCTGATGTCCGGCGTGATCATTGCCTGGAGCGCGCTGCCGACCCCGACGAAATAGGTGAATTCAAATAATCTATAACTTTTAGTTAAAAGTAAAATGGCGGATAGGATGAGTGAAATACTGCTCAGATGAAGGGGGAGTGAATATTGGTAGCTCCAATGGCCGCTCCACCAAAGCCATGCCTGCAGGCTGATTTCAGAAATAATCAGTACGAGAAATAATCCAACCCGTGCAATAGAATTGATCCGAGGATTTCTCAACGGTTTACGAAACAAGAATAGCAGGATGACCATAAGCAGGAAAGCCGCAAGTGTAGACAGGTGAACACTGGAAAATAGCTGAAAGACATTTTCTGTACCTGGCTCAAAAAGTTCCCTCATAAGCCCTCCTCCAATCGTTTGATAGTTCATTTTTTCCAAATCACACTCTTACTTTAACATATTCTCAGCTGGCATATATATGGTTAGAAAAACATACATTTCATACGATTACAGTTTGAGGAGGGTGAGAACATGCAGTTTTATTACGGCCAGCAGATGCCCTTGCGGATATTGGATGAAGCTGAGTTCTGGAAGCATCAGGAGGAGGAGCATACTGTTGTAATCAGGGAGTTGACTCCTGACTTGGAACAGGAATATGTGAATGCACTGAAGGAATGGGAAAAGGTATTGGGGGAGACCCGCCATCAAGTTTTAAGGTTCATCGAGACGGTGACGAGGTCTGCCAATTACATACCTGCCCAGCTTCATCAGCATGTGTTGAAGCTGACCTCCTATTATTTGGAGCAAAGTCTTGATTTTATCAAATTATGCGAGGAAATTAAAACTGAAAGCGAAGCGGTGAAAAATAACCCAACCGCCAAAGTGGTACTGGACCATATCATCCGGGAATCAGAATATTTTGTCGGGATTGCCCAGGCGCTGCTATATCAACAGGCACCTTAATAGCATGTCGGTCATAGCCTGCCAGGCAAACTGGCCGACTATTTTTATGCAGGGATTATATTTTCATAAGTTAGCCCAAAGAACATTTACTATATGAAAATATGTATTTCATCAGTAAAATAAAGGTAATGATATAGGAATCTGGAGCAGCCAGCAGGTGAAGCCCTGCTCCAAATTCTTTATGATCAAAAACAGCTGATGTTTGAGAGGGTTTACCATGAAAGTATTGATCTTTTCCTTTAAAAGAATCATCATCGCCATTCCTAGTTTGCTGCTGACCTCCATGGTTGTCTTCTTTTTGTTTATGATGATGCCGAGGGTGATGGGGACTGATTATGACCTTGCGATTCTATGGTTGGAATATAAGAGGTGGATTGCCAGCTTTCTGACAGGGGATCTGGGAATGTCGTCGTATTATCGTGTGCCGGTTTCGCTGATTCTTCGGGAAAAAATGACCAATACCCTTGTTCTGGGAATCGCCTCCTTGCTGATCACCTATGTGCTGTCTTTTTTCATGGGGAGGTACGCTGGCCGGAACCCTCATACACTAGGGGACAGGCTGATTAGCGGATTGAATTACACTGGGCTTTCTCTGCCGTTGATTGTTGTTTCCGTTTATTCGATCTATTTCTTCTCGTTTGAGCTGAACTGGTTTCCCTCCAATGGCTCAGTCGATATCACTGTACCTGAAGGGACCTGGGAATACTGGCTTGACAGGGTTCATCATCTCATATTGCCGGCTGCTGTATTGGGGATTGTCGGGACAGCTACATACACACAATTTCTGAGGGATGATATCGTGGAAAACAGCCGAAAGGAATATGTCAGAACGGCAAAATCCATTGGGCTTTCGGAAAAGAGGATCTACAATGTCCATATTTTAAAAAATTCCCTGATTCCTATCGTCACCTTTCTAGGGATTGATTTAGTGAACATCGTGAATGGTGCAATCATTGTTGAAACAATTTTTACGTATCCAGGAATCGGCCAGCTGTTCATCAAGTCGATTAACATGCGGGATCACGCGATGGTGATGAATCTGACGATGATGTTCTCCACCATCATGATCATGGGGAATATGATCGCCGATATCCTTTATGGTGTGGTGGACCCGCGAATTAAGCTGGAATAACTCATCTTTTTAGGTGAGTTTTTTTGTGATAAAACTCCTAGTTTTAAAACTTTCGCATATAGAAGGATATCTGTTATGATTATATTGAAATAAAGAAAAGGAGGAATTTTCCTATGTATGATGTAGCAATTATCGGAGCAGGCCCTGCAGGGGGGAGCGCAGCGATTTTCGCAGCGAAGGCTGGCAAGAAAACAATCGTGCTGGACAACAATAAAAGCGTAACGAAACGTGCCTGGATGGAGAACCACTATGGTGCTCCAGAAATCGCAGGTCCTGACTTAGTAGAAACTGGAATCAAGCAAGCGAAAAAATTTGGTGCTGAGTTCGTTGAAACGACAGTGGCTTCTGTCAGCATAACAGACAGCAGCGTTAAAGTCGTAACTGAAAACGGCGAGTATGAAGCAAAGCATGTCATCATCGCGTCAGGCATGATGACGGATGTAGCTGAAGCATCAGGCCTTGCCACAAAAGATGGCACTGAGCCAAGAATCAAGACTATTTTCGATGTCGATGCTGCTGGAAAAACAAATGTTGAAGGCGTATGGGCTGCAGGCACTTGCGCAGGCGTCAGCATGCACACGATCATCACAGCTGGCGATGGCGCGAAGGTTGCCATCAACGTCATCAGTGAGCTGAACGGCGAGCGTTATGTCGATCACGATGTTTTAAAAGCTTAATAGACTAAAGCCTTGCAGCAATCTCAATCTGCAAGGCTTTATTTTTTTGACGGAAACAGCTATCAGCTATTAGCTAAAAGCTCCGCCACTATTAGTTGCTATAATTGTACTGATCCTCAATCTTCCCATCTTCATCATGAATGTAGGCCATCGTGCCGGCTTCTTCCGCCATTCGCTTAGCTTCGCTCACAGCTTCGGATCTTGAATCAGTCGTAAGTTCCGGGTCATCCTGTCCTTCTCTTTTGACAGCCCAGCCTTCTTCATCATGGGGTACAGCGTGGAATCTTGCATCATTGGTTCCAGCGCGGTCCTTGAAATAATCTTCACGTTCCATTCTGTTGTCATTATTCTTTGCCATGTTCATTACCTCCTCGAATGCTGGATTCCCTTTATAAAGGTATTATGAATTTACCCAGGCTGTGTTTAAGAAAACAAGAATATTTCTGCTTTTTATCCAGTTTCATCCAAGAGGTTTCTCGAGTCTGCCCTCCAATTTATCAAGAAACCTGTATAGCCCAAGCTTTTGAATAATAGGATTAGAAGTGAAGGAGTGAAGCCCGGAAACAGGAGGGTTATTCAACTATGTATTGAGAATCCGATGGTGGAGGTTATGCCATGGCAGTAGTGAAGCATACGGAGGCTGATGTCGATCTGTTGGCCCGATTGTTAAGGGCAGAGGCAGAGGGAGAAGGCCAGCAGGGAATGCTGATGGTGGGAAATGTAGGGATCAACCGGATACGTGCGAATTGTTCCGATTTTAAGGGGTTAAGGACCGTTCCGCAGATGATTTACCAGGAACATGCTTTTGAAGCAACACAAAAGGGTTATTTTTACCAGCGGGCAAGAGAGTCCGAAAAAAGACTTGCGAGGCGTGTACTTAAAGGAGAGAGGCTTTGGCCTTCTAAATTCAGCCTGTGGTATTTCCGTCCTTCAGGGGATTGTCCGCCGACATGGTACAATCAGCCGCATGTCGGGCGATTTAAACTTCACTGTTTTTATGAACCAACAGGTGAAGAGTGTGCGAATATTTATAATACCTTTTAAATAGCTGGACTGCCTGATAAACCTGGGCAGTCTTTTTGTTTTCTTATTGACATAGGAAGTGATTAGGATTAAAGTTAAAAAGGTTAATAGTTAAACAGTTGAACAGTTAAACGATAGAATAGTTATTTAGCGAGGTGAATAGATAAATATGTGTGATAAATCAATCAAGGATTTAGTTGACCATTATATCCATGTTTCTTTTTCGGTCAATAAAATTGCCGAGGGACTCATCAAGGAAGAAATAAGTTCTGACCTGACGAATGACCAGCACTATACACTGCGGTATATCAATAAGGTTGACACTTGTACGTCCTCCGAGCTGGCTGAGGTTTTCGATGTCAAAAAGAGTGCAATCACGGCGATCATTACCCGGCTGTGGGAAAAAGGGCTGATCCAGCGGGAGCGGGATGAAAATGACAGACGCGTAGTCTACCTGTCTCTGACTGAAAAAGGAAATGAATTATTCCAGAAGGCAGAGGAAAGGATTCAGGCTCTAGTAGGATCCTTTATTGAAAAATTCGATCAGGATGAAATCGTTCAGTTTTTAAAGACTTACGACAAGTTGAATGACATTTTAACAGAAAGAAAGAGCAGGGTGGAATAACGTGAAATTCATTATTAAGCAGAAATGGTTTGTCATTATTGCGTGGATTTTTGTGGCTGCAGGCCTTTTCATGGCTGCGCCGAATATGGCGGAACTTGTCCGGGAAAAAGGCCAGATTACCGTGCCAGACGAATATTCATCGACGCTGGCCGGAAAAATCATGGACGACGTAAGGAAACAAGAAGGCGGAGGGGATGATACCCAGGTCGCACTTGTTTTCCATAGTGAAAAGAAATTGACTCAGGATGAGATCAAGGAAGCGGAGAAAGCAATCCGCGCACTTGAAAATCACAGCGAAGAAATCGGGATCACCGATATCCTGACACATTTCAATGAAGAGAGCCTTAAAGAACAGCTTGTCTCAGATGATGGCAAGTCAATCCTGACATCGGTTACGATCAGCTGGAATGACCGTGAGCCTTCTGAAGTAAGCAAGCTGCTTTATGAAACAATTGAAGATATCAAAGTCGACCACTATTACACAAGTCAGTGGCTGATCAATGAAGACTTGATGACAAGCTCTGAAGAAGGTTTGAAAAAGACAGAAGGAATCACAGTGGTCTTTATCCTCGTGGTGCTTTTGCTGGTATTCAGGTCTGTCGTCGCTCCTGTCATTCCATTGTTGACAGTAGGTATGGCGTATCTGGTTTCGCAATCGATCGTAGCGATGCTCGTTGATCAATTCGATTTCCCGCTTTCGAACTATACGCAGATTTTCCTTGTTGCCGTCTTATTTGGGATTGGAACGGATTACTGTATTTTGCTGCTCAGCCGCTTTAAGGAAGAGATGACGCTTAATGAAAGCGTCCCGGCTGCGATTGTCGCAACATACAAGAACGCGGGACGTACAGTCTTTTTCAGCGGTGTAGCGGTCATGATCGGATTCGCCGCTATAGGATTCTCCCAATTTATTTTATATCAGTCTGCTGCAGCCGTAGCGATTGGTGTCGCAATGCTTTTGCTCGGATTATTCACTATTGTCCCATTTTTTATGGCGGTATTAGGACAAAAGATTTTCTGGCCTTCAAAACAGAGCGCTGAACATGGTGAAAGCAAGCTATGGGGAACAGTCGGCAGCTTCTCATTGGCTCGTCCATTCCTCAGCCTGTTGATTGTAGCGGCAGTATGCGTGCCATTCCTGTTTTCCTACGATGGGGAATTGAGCTATAACTCACTGGATGAAATCAGCGGGGATGTAAACTCAATCAAGGCCTTCAACGCAATCGCCGACAGCTTCGGACCTGGTGAATCCATGCCAACCCAAGTCATTTTGAAAAATGATGAAAGAATGGATTCAGCAGAATACATCGAGCTGGCCGAGAGAATCAGCACTGAATTGGAAAAGGTCGACCTCGTTGACACAGTTCGCTCCGTGACTAGACCAACCGGCGAACCAATACAAGATTTCTTCGTGTCCAAGCAGGCTGAAACACTCGGTTCTGGACTTGGAGAAGGAAAAGAAGGCCTTGAGAAAATCAGCGAAGGACTTCAGGAAGCAGAATCTGAACTGTCCAAATCAGCTCCGGAACTGGATGGTGCTGCTGATGGAATCAACCAGTTAATCAATGGAACGACCGAAATTAAGTCAGGTCTTGGCGAGATCCAGACCAACCTGGCAAAAATCGAAAACGGCATCCGCAAGGGATCTGCTGGCTCTGACCAGATTCAGGCCGGCTTAGCAGAAGCTAAGGCGGGAGCCGAGGAACTGCTCGCTGGATATAATGAGCTTCAGAGGAACTATGTTGAGGCGCAGACAGGTCTGGCAGAGCTTGAAGCTGGTTACAAAGGAATTGGTGATGGTCTTGCTGGACTATCTGCAGGTATATCACAGAAACAGCTCGAATTATTCAGTCACATTGAAAGTGAATACGGGGCAGATGATGACACATATAAAACCCTTAAAACTAATCTCTTAGATATGCAGAATCAATTAGCCCAATCATCTGCTGGACTGAGTCAGCTGAATGACGGCCTCTCCCAGCTTACAGGTGGCATGGCAAAAGCAAATCAAGCCTTTGCCGATGCTCTGGCACAGCAGGCAAACTTCGGACCAGGTCTCCAGCAGCTCATCGATGGAATCGAGGAGCAGCAGTCAGGATTGGATCAGCTCGCTGAAGGCCAGGGACAGATTATTGATAACTTCCCTAGGTTGACGAATGGTCTGACTGGAATCAACGCTGGACAGCAGCAGCTGTTGGCAGGATTTGGCGGTCTTGGAGGCCAGCTGGACCAGCTTACAGATGGTCTCAGCCAGAGCACGGACGGCTTGAACCAGGTATCCGAAGGTCTTGGTTCTGCGCAGGAATATCTGGATGGCCTTGCTGACTCTGATTCCAATGGCTTCTATTTGCCAGCTGATGTACTCGAAAGTGAAGAATTCACCAAGGTGTTTGATGTTTATATGTCAAACGACCGCAAAGTCATGACGCTGGACGTTATTTTCGAAGCAAATCCTTACTCGAATGAAGCGATGGCTCAGGTTGCTGAAATTGAGGAAGCAGTTGAGCGTGCGACGAAAGGGACAAAGCTAGAGAACGCTGATATGGCAATTGGCGGCATCACGAGCACGAACGCTGACCTTGATATGATGTCCGGCCAGGATTACTCACGGACGGTCATCTTGATGCTGCTGGGAATCGGGATTATCCTGGTGTTCCTGTTCCGCTCGATCATCATGCCAATCTACATTATCGGCTCACTGATTTTAACCTATTATACGGCAATGGCTGTCAACGAGGTCATCTATGTTGATATCCTTGGATACTCAGGCATCAGCTGGGCAGTACCGTTCTTTGCCTTTGTCATCCTTGTTGCCCTTGGAGTCGACTACAGTATCTTCTTGATGGACCGTTTCAATGAATATAAGAATCTGTCAATCTCTGAAGCTATGCTGCTGTCGATGAAAAAGATGGGAACAGTCATTATTTCTGCGGCTGTCATCCTCGGCGGTACATTCGCAGCGATGATGCCATCAGGAATGATGTCCCTGCTGCAAATCGCATCAATCCTACTTGTTGGATTGTTCTTATACGCATTCATCATGCTGCCTTTGTTCATCCCTGTACTGGTGAAGAACTTCGGTGAAGCAAACTGGTGGCCGTTTAAAAGGGGTTAATTTTTAAAAATAGCACACACATGAAAAGAGGCAGTCCACACATTGTGGCTGCCCTTTTTAGCTTTAACATCCATCCACACCGCATGCTAAACCATCACCTGAATCTCCCATTTCTGATTCTATAATTTGTTCCAGTGCTTCTTTCGACCTCATTCCCGGAACGACCCTGTCACCAATGATAAATGTAGGGACAGCGGTTATATCAACCTCATTATACGCATGGTGAAGAGCCTTCTGATGTGCCTCTTTATATTTCCTAGTTTCCAGTGCTTCACGATACTCCATTTCATCCAGGCCGATCTCTTCCGCAAGCATCGTCAATACTTTGACATCCCCAATATCCAGCCCCCTTTGGAAAAAAGCCCTGAGCATGTGGTCGTTATACTTATTTCCTTTCCCTTTCTCCTTCGCATACTGATAGCCCTCGAATGCCAAATGCGTATATGGCTGGGGAGACACATCCGGAAGGACAATGTCGATGCCCATCCGCTCAGCCATTGGGTAGACGGATTGCTTCCAGGTGCTTTGCAGATAGTGTTCTTCAGGCTTCAGTGTTTTGTTCGGATAAGGCCTCAATTCAAAAGGCATCCATTCTAGTTCAACATCTTTCCCCTTTATAGCTTCCATTAGCGGAAACTCCGCCAAAAAACAGAATGGTCAAACGTAATCAGAGTAGATTTTGATATTTAGTGTCATAGCAGCCTCCTGTTCACTTTTCATCATTTAGATTTTGTTTGGATTATACCTTTATACATCGAACCTAAAACTTACAATAATTTTTATTGCCTTAAGCGTCCGGAAACCATAAGATGGAAATATCAAACTTAAAGGGGATAGTATATTGCGTATATATAACTTGGTTTTTTCAGATGCAGAGGTGAAATTAATACTAGAATAGGAGAAAAAAATAATGACAAAGAATCTTTTTCGCGGACAAATGCTAAAGCTTACAGCTAAAAGGGAAGGGGATACAGAAATCATCGCTTCCTGGGATGAAGACCCTGAGTACCTGAGGAATGTTGACACCGATATTGCGATACCACGCCCGGTTGAGCATTTTGAAGGTGAGGGTGATCCTGGTTCGAACAGCTTTTACTTCCGCTTAAGGACGATCGAGGATGACAGGCTGATTGGATTTATCGTCATCCACAGCATCGAATGGAATAACAGGGCAGGGATGCTCGCAATGGGCATCGGCAACGCCAATGACCGTGGTAAAGGATATGGTTCCGAAGCGCTGAAGCTCATTCTTCGCTATGCCTTTCATGAACTGAACCTGAACCGTGTCGGCCTGGATGTCATTGAATATAATGAGCGGGGAATCCGTGCCTACCAGAAAGCCGGTTTTCAAATCGAAGGCAGGGTGAGGCAAGGGGTCCATCGTGATGGCAAAATTTACGACCGAATCAATATGGGAATCCTAAGGTCGGAGTGGGAAGCTATCTCTATATAAATAATAATGGACCGGGCATTCTTCACGCCCGGTCCATTTCATGCCTATTATTCTGAAGCTGTCTTTAACTCATTTGATGGCACCAGCCTGTCAAAGGCCCAGCCGGCAAGTGCACCAACAAGTGCTGGCAGCAGCCAGCCCAGTCCCTCCGCATATAGCGGCAATGATTTTAGAAGTGATCCAAGTGCCTCTGACTCAACACCGAATGTCTTCAAACCGTCAACTACACTCACAAGTGCTGTTGCACATACAGCTCCCACATAGACTCCGCGTGCTCCCTTGAAGAAACGGTCAAGGAAAGAGAGGATGACAAGGACGATAGTGATCGGATAAAGAACGATCAACACTGGTACCGAAATCGAAATGATCTGGTTGAGGCCAAGATTCGCGATCAATAAGCTGATCACTGTCACAACGAGTGTGTAAGTTTTATATGGAACCTTTGGCATCATTTTGGCGAAAAATTGGCTTGTCGCAGCTACAAGGCCAACTGCCGTTGTGAAGCAGGCAAGCGTTACGATCAAACCGAGCAGCAGCATCCCCGGCGCCCCGAACATCAGCTTTGCCGATTCTGTTAAAATGGCACCGCCATTTTCGTATTCACCAACTGAGGCCATTTTTGCACCTAGAAGGCCGACTGTAACATATACAAAAGCTAATCCAATGCCAGCGATGACGCCAGCCTTCAATGTTTCCCTTACAACCTGCTTGCGTTCCAGTGCTTTTTTCTGCTGGATAGCCCCAACCACAATGATACCGAAGGCCAACGCAGCAATGGTATCCATCGTCAGGTACCCTTCCAGGAATCCCGTAGCAAATGGAGCTGATGTGTATTTTTCAGATACCTGTCCAAACGAACCTTCCAGCTTAAAAAAGCTGCCAATCACGAGCAGGACGATCGCTGCAAGCAAAACAGGCGTCAGGATGCTTCCAATTCGTTCGACCATTTTTGAAGGATTTAACGTAACCCAGTAAACGAGTGCGAAAAAGACTAGTGTAAACAGCCAAAGTACTGGAGAATTCACTCCGGATTCCCCAAGGAACGGCTTAACGGACATTTCAAAAGCGACATTGGCGCTCCTTGGAATGCCGAAGAAGGGCCCGATTGACAAATACACTGCAGCGCTGAAAACGATTGCAAAAACTGGGTGTACCTTAGAGCCGATTTCTTTTATACCATCCTTAGCCATCGAGATGACAACAACAGTCAATAATGGCAGTCCAACTCCGGTTACAACAAAACCAAGCATCGCTGGCCAAAAATTCGCTCCTGCTTCCTGTCCCAAGAACGGCGGGAAAATCAGGTTCCCTGCTCCAAAAAATAATGCAAATAACATCAGACCGATTGTTAGTGTTTCTCTACCCCTTAAGCTTCCCATCCTTTTTCTCCTCCTAATATAATGTTTTGGCACTGAGAGTATAGGAAATTCGGAACGGAATGTTATACAATAAAAAACAAAAAACTCGCCCCCAATAATAGGGACGAGTTGTTCTCGCGTTACCACCCTGATTCCGCACAAACATGCGGCTCTCATCAACGTACCACCATACGTGTTCCATTTAACGGCGGACCAACCGGCAAAGCTTACTGGAATCAGGTTCGGCTTTGCATCTCAGAGATGATGTTCCTCTATAATCTGAACACCGGCTTGCAGCAAATCACCGGCTCTCTGGGGATCAGGTTCGATAAAGGACGTGTTCTCGTCATCGATTTTTATTATTGTAAAATATATTTACAAGAACTATATTAATATTCAGATAATATTATGTCAATACTATTTTAACAGTAAAATTCAGGATAATAAATATCTTGCCCAATACAGGCCCTAAATATATTAAAATGAATAAATAAAAAGTCGAACAGCAGATGGAGTAAATAGTATGAATTTAAAAAAGCTAGAGGCATTCATAATGGTTGTCGAAAAGAATAGTTTTTCTGAAGCAGCGGCCGCGCTTAAGAGCTCACAGCCATCTGTCAGCCTGAAAATCAAAAGCCTGGAAGATGAGCTGGGATTTGAACTGCTTGATAGAGGAGCGGCAGGAGTCAGGCCGACTCCTGCAGGTATGCTTGTGTATACAGCGGCAAAGGACATTGCCAAGCGGTGGAGGATGCTGGAGGGCGAACTCGGAGAATTCCAGGGAACCTTGACAGGCACACTGACAATTGGTGCGAGCACGATACCAGGAACCTATTTGCTTCCCGGCTGGGTTAAAAGGTTCCGCAGCCTTTTTCCGAAGGTGGATGTCAAAATCGAAATCGGCGATTCGAAAAAAATACTTGAAAAACTGCAGAACCATCAGATTGATGCTGCGATCATCGGGATGAAGGTCGAATCCCGATTGGTAAAAAGCACCACGGTTGCCACGGACTCGCTGGTTTTAGTTACGCCAGAAGGCCACCCATTAGTCCAAACGGAATCAGCAGATTTTCTACAAATTCAACAATATGATTTTGTCCTCCGTGAAGAAGGGTCAGGCACTCGCAAAATGATGGAACGTTACTTAGCAGAAAAAGGTCTGTCGATTGAAGATTTGAAAGTTGCCGTATCGATCGGTAGTACGGAATCTGTCATCGCAGCGGTTGAAGCAGGGCTGGGCATCAGCTTTATTTCCAGGCTGGCGGCTATGCCTGCAGAAAAAGCTGGCCGCATTAAAATCGACGATACTTTCGAACCATACGAACGGGAATTTTATCTCGTGACCCTTGCAGATGCTGAAAACACTCCGATGATCAGCAAGTTCTCAGAAATAGTGAATCAAAAATCGTAATTGAGAGTGAAGAGTCCCTGCTGAAAGAGCTAATGACATTTTTCATTTTTCAATTTATTATTAAGGTAAGGAGAAAGGGGCGTTTAGGATGCAGGTTAAGGTATTTGCTAATCTCAGGGAGATTTGCGGAGGCGTGACAGTCGAAGTGAAGCCTGATGGAGACCGGGTAATGGACGTGCTTGATAAAATGTGCGAAATGTTCCCGGATTTGCACGAAGAGATTTTTACAGAAGAAAAGACGCTCAAGCCATTTGTGCATGTCTACATCAATGGCCGAAACATCGTCCATGACCAGGACCTTCAAACGTATGTAAAAGAAAGCGACCAGTTCGCGCTGTTTCCTCCGGTTGCCGGTGGCTGATATGGTTGATAGAATACTAGAATTCCGCGGAATCAACAGGGATCACCTTGGAATGTATTTTGAAGAGCTGGGCGGCAGGCTCGTGACCGACTCCTTCCCGTTTGTGTATGAGGCGGAAGGATGGAGAGCAGAAATCTTAAGCGAGGATGAGCTTGCTTTTACAAAAACATTCATCGTCAATGCTGTACATATCCGCTTTGAGGCGGAAACCATGGATGAGCTCGAACAGCTGATTAAAAATTACCGTTATAAAACAACCCGGGTTGGCGGGTAACGAAGGTTTCGGCAGTTTATTGCCGGAGCCTTTTTATTTTGAGTGGAAATTTACGTGAAAACTCTAATTTCCCGGTTAAAATCACCTATCTTGAATGTGGATTACGCAAAAGGCAAGGGTTCTACATCTTGGAGGAGTGCACTTTAGATGAATTCGACCACATTTCCGATTTATTTGGCGGATTTCACGATAATTCGACCACATTTCAAGTTTTTTTGGCGGATTTTAAAATAATTCGACCACATTTCCAATTAATTCGACCAAGTTGCTTCATCCGCTACTATTTGCCTCATTTAATTACGTCAAAACAAAAAACCAGGCGAGAAATCACCTGGTTTCCTCAAAATATTAAACTTCTTCAGTAGCTGGTGCTGTTTCTTCGCCGATGATGCCAAGTTCGCGAAGTTTTTCTTCAGTAACAACGCCATCTTTCCAGCCGCGGACATTATAGTAGTCTTCAAGCATGATATCCATGCGAGAAACAAGTCCTTCACTGTTTCCAGAAGCGCCTTCTTCCGTGAAACGTTTTGGCAGGAAGTCATCCTCACGCTTGTTGAAGCCAGCTAGGTTGTTGTAGTAACGCTCAAGGTTGTAAATTCTTTCCCCTGCAAGCATGACATCATCAGCTGTCATCGGAATGCCAGTCATTGTGCTGTATTGCTCAGCATAATGCTCTGCGTTTTCAGAGAAGGAAGAGAACTTACAGATATTCATAGAGTCAGAGAATGAAAGCAGGTTCTGGAATACATTCAGAAGCTCAGCTTTGCCTTCTGCTACAGTACGGTCTGTTGGCTCAGGAATGCCGGCAATTTCAGATGCGATTGTGTAGCCGCGAAGGTGGCAGGCACCACGGTTACTTGTCGCATAGCCAAGGCCGATACCCTGGATTCCGCGTGGATCATAAGCCGGGATAGACTGGCCTTTAACTGACATCGACAGTTCAGGAACGCCCCATGCAGCAGTTGCACGTGCAGGACCTTCAGCAAGGATGCCGCCGAACCCTTCACGGAACGCAATTTTGCGAGCGATTTCAATCATGCCGTCTGCGTCGCCCCAGTCAAGCTTCTCCTCAACGATGCCTTTTTCATAGGCTTCCATTGTGACAGAGATAGCGTGGCCAAGCTCGATAGTATCCATACCGTATTCGTTACAGATGTCGATTAAGTATGCGATCGCTTCTGAGTCGCTCAATCCGCTGTTCGCACCAAGTGCCCATGCAGATTCGAACTCAAAGCTTTCTACGCGAGTCTTATATTTGCCTTCCTTGACTTCAACCTCAATCTTACATCCAACCGGGCAAGCGTGGCATGTGTTGTTGGCAACGAGAATGTGCTCGTTTACCCACTCGCCTGAGTGCTTTTCAGCTTCATCCCAGTGTGTCAATTGAGAGTTGCGCGTTGGAAGCGCTCCCACTTCATTGATCAAGTTAGTAAGGACGTTTGTTCCGTATACGGATAAGCCGCCCTTGTTAGGAGCCGTCAGGCCGCCTTCAAGAATCGCTTTAACCGCTTTCTTGTTGGCCTGATTGTAATCATCTTTCTGTGCAGGTTCAGGCATATTGCCTTTTTGTGCAGCTTTGATGACGATTGCTTTCAGCTTCTTGTAGCCTGCAACCGCACCAGTACCGCCGCGTCCTGCAGCACGGTCATGCTCGTTCATGAAACCGGCAAAACGTACGCCGTTTTCGCCAGCCTGGCCAATTGTCATGACGCTTAAGTTTTCTTCGCCATGTGCATCCTTCAAAGACTGTACAGTCGCGCGCGTGCTCAATCCCCACAATTGAGAAGCATCGCGGATCTCTGCCTTACCGTCTTCGATATAAAGGTACACTGGCTTGTCACTTTTGCCTTTGAAAATAACGTTGTCGATGCCAGCCCACTTCAAACGAGCTGCTGTCCATCCGCCCATGTGCGAGTCAGTAACCGTTCCTGTCAATGGAGACTTCGTTACCACTGCAAGACGTCCGCTCATTGATGAACGTGAACCTGTTACAGGCCCCGTCATGATGCACAGGATGTTTTCTTCTGACAAAGGCTCTACTTCAGGCCCGTTGTCAAGAACATACTTAACCCCAAGACCGCGGCCGCCGACATACTTTTTCACGTCGTCTTCATTGATGCCTCTGTAATCGACAGTGCCATTTGACAGGTCAACTACTACTTCTTTGTTTTTAAATCCCCCAAAAATCATCTTAACTAATCCACCTCTTTCATTTAGTATGGATAAAAAATAATACAAGAGGTCTATTTTCCTCTTAATCTTAAGTATAGTGAAAATTCAGCCTAAAAAAAAGCTTTATTTAAAGATATAATGAAATAGAAATGAGGGGATATGCATGATAGAAATGGAGCGTTATTCACGGCAGATTTTATTCAAGCCAATTGGAAGGGATGGCCAGGAGAAACTATTGAAGAGCTCAGCTGTCATCGTCGGCATGGGCGCGCTGGGTACGGTGATTTCGAATCATCTGGTCCGATCAGGTGTCGGGCATGTCCGCATCATCGACCGTGACCTGGTGGAGCTTTCGAACCTCCAGCGCCAGACTCTTTATGATGAGGATGATGCGCGCGACAACCTGCCGAAGGTCATCGCCGCTGAAAAAAAGCTGAAAAAGATTAATTCTGCGATTAAAGTAGAGCCGATCATCGCAGATTTGACGCTCGACAATGCAGAGGATCTGCTTGCAGGCTTTGATGTGATTGTCGATGGGACCGATAACTTCATGGCCCGCTATCTCATCAATGATGTTGCCGTCAAACATGGCATTCCGTGGGTGTACGGAGGCGCTGTCAGTTCACGTGGGATGTTCGCCGCCATCAAACCAGGTGAAACTCCTTGCTATAGATGTTTGTTCCCATCTGTTCCAACTGGACTGGGAGAGACATGCGACAGCATCGGTGTGCTTTCGCCGATTACGGATATTATCGGATCCTTCGAAGCAGTCGAGGCACTCAAGCTGCTCGTGGGGGCAGAGTCAAATCCGAATCTTGAACAGATGGATATCTGGTACAACTCCTATTTGCAAATGGACGTCAGCCAGGGGCGCAATCCAGAATGCCCGGCATGTGTCCACCACAATTACGAATTTCTAGATCGTTCATCAGACCAGCAAATTAACTATGCATCCTTATGCGGCCGGAACACCATCCAGATCAATCCGCGGCAAAAAACGAAACAGGATCTGGAGAAACTGGCCAGCACCCTGAAAAATAATGGAGAGGTCAAAGGCAATCCATTTTTGCTCCGCTTCATGCCGGACGAGAAAATTACCATGGTCATTTTCCAGGACGGAAGGGTCCTCATCCATGGAACGAATGATACGGTAAAAGCAAAATCCTATTATGCTCGATACCTGGGTTCGTAACCAGTTAAAAGCAAGTTTCTGATATGCGGGATTCCCATATTCATAACTTTTTTAAAAGGGGAGATTGAAATGGCAGGCTACATAGATGAGTTGAAGAAAGTCATAGGTGAGGACCTTGTAACGGTGAATGAAACGGTTTTGGAGCTTCATGGCCGGGATGAATCATATCACGAACCGCGCCTGCCGGATGTCGTTGTTTTCCCGCAGGATAAAGAGGATGTCAGCAAGGTGCTCAAATTCGCGAACGAGCGGAAGATTCCTGTCGTGGCTTTCGGATTGGGAACGAGCCTAGAAGGACATGTCATCCCGGTGAATGGCGGAATTTCTCTTGACCTTTCACAGATGAACGCCATCGTCGATGTGAAGGAAAGTGACTTTCTCGTCAAAGTCCAGCCTGGGGTCACGAGGTCGGTCCTGAATAAAGAATTGAAAAAGTATGGCTTGTTTTTTACCGTGGACCCCGGAGCTGATGCGACGCTTGGCGGGATGGCGGCAACGAATGCGAGCGGCACGACCTCTGTCCGTTACGGTATCATGCGTGACCAGGTTCGGGACCTTGAGGTTGTGCTTGCGAACGGTGACATCATCCATACAGGGAGCCTTGCAGCCAAATCATCTTCAGGAATACATTTAAACGGCATGTTTGTCGGCTCGGAAGGAACGCTTGGAGTCATCACTGAACTTACGCTGAAAGTATATGGCATCCCAGAGGCGATTACTGCGGGGCGGGCAGTATTTCCTTCTGTAAAAAATGCAGTCGATGCCGTGGTTGGCATTTTAGCAGGTGGTATACCTGTGGCACGGATTGAGTTTGTCGATGCAGAGTCGGTAAAAAAAGTGAATGAGTTCATGGAAACAGATTATGAAGAAAGCACGACGCTGTTCATGGAATTCCACGGAAACGAGGCAGGACTGGCACAGGATGTTGAGTTTGCCACTGAAATTTTGCAGGACCACGGATGCTCGAACTTCCAATTCGAGGCAGATTCCAAAGCGCGCAACCAGCTTTGGGAAGCAAGGCACAATCTGCTTTACGCCTACAAACATACAGCCGGCAAGAAAAGCATCATGCTGACGGATGTCAGTGTTCCGGTTTCTGAATTGACCGGGGCGATTCTCCATACCCGTGAATTGATCGATGCTTCTGCGATTGAAGGTTCGATCGTCGGCCATGTCGGTGACGGCAACTATCACGTTCTGCTGCTAATGGACAAGGAAAACCCTGTTGAAGTAAAAGAAGGCGAACGGATCAATCAGGAAATCGTCCACTATGCACTGAAGCGGGGAGGCACCTGTACGGGAGAACATGGTGTCGGCCTGGGGAAAGCAAAATATCAGCGATTAGAGCATGGCGCTGCCTATGATGTCATGAAGTCGATCAAGAAAACCCTCGATCCGAACGGAATCCTCAATCCCGGGAAGATATTTATAGATTAATAGGATTAAGCGGAGGATTTACCCCGCTTTTTTCTTTTTGCTAACGTATTTAAAGAGTTCTGTTCGTACTGAAAGATAATTTCTCGTTATCGTTTGAAATGCTCTGCATAATGGAAAAGCAGCCAACCACATCAGGGTTTTGGCTGCTTTTTCGTATTTTTAAATGAAATCAAGAAATTGATCAGGAAACTGCCCGACAATAAGGCTAGCAGGACTGAATAACTCAGGCTGCTCCAAATTGACTTAAGGAAAACAAATAGGATAAGTGAACCCAGCACGGCTATTAGCCACAATGATTTTTGCATAATATTCATGCTCCTTTATAGTAAAAAGACGACCAGTAAATACCCAAACAACGATAGCAGCACTGACCCAGCAAGTCCTGCTGACAATGCCTTTCCACCCATCTGCCGGAAAGATTTAAAGTCAACATTCAAACCGAGTCCAGCCATGGCCATGCCGATGAGCAAATAGGCGAGGCTGACGATAGCAGACGCGGCGCCATCACTGACCACTCCTGTGGTATTGAACGCACTCACCGCAAGGAATCCAAGGATAAACCAGGGGATCGGGAGGTTAGCCAGCGTCATTTTTTTACCAGCTTCACCGCTTTCTTTTCGCTGCAGAAGGAATCCTATCAATATAGCAACTGGAACAAGCAGCGCAACCCTGGTCAATTTTACGATAATGGCGAGGTCGAGTGCTGCCTGGCCGGCAGGGTCAGCAGCGGCAACGACATGGGCGATTTCGTGCAAGGTGCCTCCCGCAAAAACACCATAATCGAGCGCATTCAAGTCGAGATAGGAGAAGATCAAGGTATAAAGAATGGTAAAAATCGTTCCGAGCACAGCAACATTGGCTGCACCGACAGCCGTTTCTTTTTCATTTGCCTTGATGACTGGAGCGATCGCAACGACAGCCGCCGCTCCGCAAATCGCAGTCCCGCAGGCAGTCAGGATGCCAAGCCTTTTTTCGACCTTAAAGAGCCGGCTTAATCCATAAACAGCGATTAAAGCGAAGGTAAGGTTCGCGAATGCGATGAAAAATACCGTCGTTCCGGCATTGTAAATATCATAGAGATTCAGCCTGAATCCAAGCAAAATGATTCCGAGGCGAAGCAGCTTTTTGCTGGAATATGAGGCACCTTCCAACAGGCCGCTGTTCACTCCGACAGACGCCCGCCAGACCATTCCGAGCATGATGGCAATGACAAGCTGGCCCAGGATCGCAAAGAATGGAAGGCCAGCGATCAAGCGGGCTGCCAATGCCAGAGCCAGGGTTAAGGCTATGCCTTTGAAGACTGGCAAGCTAAAACGGGGCAAAAGTTCTTTCATTTTCATGATTTACACGTCCTTCAAATCTATTCAACTACCACTTTACCGAATAAAAGAAAAATAGCAAAACCCTTATATGTATTTGACCGGAATTGTCAATATTCACAAAACGGCTATATGTACGCTAAGCAGGGGGCGCGGATGGTGCTTATAATAAAGGTAATTATATCCTCCCTAAGCAGGTGAGCAAAATGGAGAAGAGCATGTCGGAGGGAAGGTTTCTCGTTTATATTGTAGCTGCGGTCATGCTTTTGATGCTGATCCATCTCTATCATGCCGACCTTTCGTCCTATTTGAATCCAGAAAATTATCTTGCCATCCATACGATTTTGGAATTTTTCAGTATTGCTGTTTCCTTTTCGATCTTTTCATACGGCTGGAAAGTTTTCGGTCTTTCGAAATCCCGGAAAATCCTGATGCTGAGCTTTTTATTTTTCATAGTCGGAATGCTCGACTTATTGCACACACTCACATTCAAAGGGATGCCCTTTTTCATAACCGAAAGCTCGATTGCGAAGGCGACTTGGTTCTGGGTATCGGCACGAAGCATTGAAGCATTGATGATGGTGCTTGTTCTCATGTTGCCCGAACGTAAGCTGCAACTGGATCCAAGGCGTATCTGCCTGGCAATTTGTACAGGGGTTATAGGTGTCCTCATGTTCGCGATTTTCAAGTATGAACAAAGCCTTCCGCTGCTCGTCATTGAAGGCAAAGGGACAACCATCTTGAAAAACCTCATAGAATACGGTGTAAGTTTCCTTCATTTCATTTCTATTGTCATATCGCTTTACTTTTATAACGAAGGCAAGAACGGCCAGCATCTGTACGTAGCGCTTGCATTCACGTTTCTTTTCTTATCTGAGCTCGTGTTCACCATCTACCAGAGCGTTTATGATATCGATAATTTTACTGGACATTTATACAAGGCGATTGGCTACTTTTTCATCATGAGAGGTTTTTACTTTTCGGCGATTGCGGACGACAGCTTTCTGAAGGACCCTCCCGAAAAGTTATGGAGGGAAACCGAGGAAATGATCCATAGACACTATGGGATCATTTTTAAACTGTCAAAGCAGGGAAATGATTTCATCCACCACATTGTCGGCGGCGGGCTGCTGGATGACCTAGGCTTCAGCCCGAATGATATCAATGACAAGACCCTTGGTGAATTCCTGCCCGAAAAAGCGGGAAGAATTGAACGATACTATGACTGTGTCTGGAAAAATAATGAGAAGATTGTCTTTGAAATCGAAATCGGCGGAAATACGTATGCGATCTCGCTCATGCCTGTTATGAACAATGGCGAGGTAGTGGAGATTGCCGGAGCCGTTATGGGAATAGTCCGGTATTCACGGCTGGATCGCTGCTCACGAAATACAAAGGCAAATGCCTTGTGAGATTGGGATGAACTTGAAGAAATGCGGGTTTTTTGTTTGTGAATAGCTCTCTGGTGCACCGTGGAATTTTATAAAAATAAGCGAATAAGCTATTAGTATCAGCCCTGTCCAGTTTCAAGGGTGACGAACTGAAGAAAGGAGAACTCATCATTCCGGAAGGCATCATTAAAAATAGTCTTTTTTTGGGGTATTCTTTAGGGAGTCGAAGTGTTAAACTGGGGATGTGTTTACAAATTTCTACAAGGCTACGTATAAATGTAAGCACTTACAATTTTGACGGAAGAGGTGTTGAAGATGCTAGGATTCTTACAAAGGATCGGGAAGGCGTTGATGCTTCCCATCGCTGTTTTACCTGCAGCTGCATTATTGCTGCGTCTTGGGCAGCCGGACTTATTGGATATTGCTTTTATTTCTGCGGCAGGTGACGCGATTTTTGCCAACCTTGCATTATTATTCGCGATTGGTGTGGCAGTTGGTATTTCGAAGGATGGGCACGGTGCAGCCGGTCTCGCTGGTGCGATTGGCTACTTTGTTTTGACAAAGGGTGCAGGTGCTGTCAATGAAGAAATCAATATGGCTGTGCTTGGCGGGATTTTATCCGGGGTCATTGCCGGCTTGCTATACAACCGTTTTCACGATATTAAACTGCCGGACTGGCTCGGCTTCTTCGGCGGTAAACGTTTCGTTCCAATCATCACTTCATTACTGATGATCGTTTTAGCCGGTATTTTTGGCTATGTTTGGCCACCAATTCAGGAAGGCATCAACAATGTCGGTGAATGGATTGTTGGCGCGGGTGCAGTTGGAGTAGGCGTATTCGGTTTCTTGAACCGTTTGTTGATTCCAATGGGTCTTCACCATGTTCTGAACACACTTGTCTGGTTTGAGTTTGGTGAATTCACGAATGCGGCAGGGGAAATTGTAAAAGGTGACCTGAACCGTTTCTTCGCAGGTGACCCTGATGCTGGTATCTTCATGAACGGGTTCTTCCCAGTTATGATGTTCGGACTTCCAGCTGCAGCATTCGCGATGATTGCCGCGGCGAAAAAGGAGCGCAAAAAGGCTACTGCCGGAGCGCTAATCGGATTGGCCTTCACATCCTTCCTGACAGGAATTACGGAGCCTATTGAATTCTTGTTCATGTTCCTGTCTCCTGTCCTTTATGGAATTCACGCTGTATTAACTGGTTTGTCCATGTCCATCACCTACATGCTGGATATCCACCATGGATTCGGATTCTCAGCCGGTGCGATCGACTATGTGCTGAACTACGGAATCGCGCAAAAGCCATTGCTGCTGCTTGGTGTCGGCCTCGTTTATGCAGTTCTGTATTTCGTGATTTTCTACTTCCTGATCATCAAGCTTGACCTCAAGACTCCAGGACGAGAAGACGAGGTTGAAGGAGAGTTCACAGACAGCGGTGCTTCAAAAGGCAATTACGCAGAGCTTGCAGACCATTATCTTGCAGCATTAGGCGGCAAAGGCAATATCAAGGATCTGGATAATTGTGTAACCCGTTTGCGTTTAAAAGTCGACGATATGACAAAAGTAAATGAAGCAGAGCTCAAGCGCCTGGGCGCCAAAGGCGTTTTGAAACTGAATAAAACAGACCTTCAAGTCATTGTTGGAACCGATGTAGAGTTTTTGGCCAATGAGATGAAGCGGAAATAATATAGAGAGACTTGGCGGTACTTCACCGCCAGGTCTTTTTTTACAAGCTATCTAAATAGAGAAATTGGTGAACTAGAACCTATACATAAAATGGAGGGATATGATCGTGAAACGTCTGCTGGACTGCACGGCATCAGATTTTGAACAAATAACTGGACAGGATTTGAAAAAGGCAATCATTGCTTCAGAGGGACGGACGATTTTAGCTGAGGTAATCGGGGCATTCTCGCCGCTTTACCCTGCCGTGACGAATGCGGAACTGGCGGCGGCATTCGGAGCTGATCTGATCCTGCTAAATTTCTTCGATGTGATGAACCCTTCGATGGAAAGCCTGCCAGAAGCAGAACCGTCGGAAGTGGTCGCGCAATTAAAGAAGCTGGTTGGCCGTCCTGTTGGCTTGAACCTTGAACCGGTTGACCTCGAGGCGGACACACTTGAGGCGCTTCAGCAGCTGCCTGAAGGAAGGATTGCTACCGATGCTTCTCTCAAAAGAGCAAAGGAGCTTGGCTTTGATTTCGTCTGCCTGACAGGCAATCCCAAAACAGGTGTGACGAATGCCGAAATCACGAAGGCGATTGAGAAAGCCAGGGCAGCTTTCGGCCCAGATGGTTTGATCATTGCGGGAAAGATGCATGGTGCAGGGGTGGCTGGTGAGACGGGAAGCACAATGATGACGGAAGAAACCTTGCACAGGTTTGTCGAAGCAGGTGCTGACATAATCCTGATTCCTTCGCCAGGTACAGTACCAGGTTTTACGGTTGAAAAGACGGCTAAGCTAGTGGAGCTTGTCCACCAAAAAGGAGCTCTCGCAATCCTGACGACAGGTACAAGCCAGGAGGGGGCGGATGAGCAAACAATCAAACAAATCGCCCTGAACAGCAAGATGGCCGGAGCCGATCTCTACCATATCGGGGACGCCGGGGCAGCGGGCATCGCTTTACCTGAGAACATCATGGCCTATTCCATTGTCGTACGCGGCAAACGGCATACTTATGTCCGGATGGCAGCCTCTGTCCGCAGATAATTCCTGATTTTTCAAGTTCGCATCAGCCATTATCCGGGTAAAAGTAAAGTCCAAGGCTGATACTAACATCAGGAGGGATACACCATGGAAAAGGACAAATATGTAAATATTGATCCAAAAGCAAAGCCTGTAAATCCGGTTTCTGAACAAGAACAAGTGGAAACGGCGGAAGCGAACATGAAGCTTCAGGAGGCCTTTTACGATGAAAATGAAAGCAACGGAGTCGATCCTGCTAACCTGAATAACCAGACAGCCATCCTGACAGATATGGACTAAAAGCCGGCATTTGTTTGCCGGCTTTTTCCATGGTCACACTAATGGTGACGATCAGTCTTGTCGCTCTGATCTTTATTGTGTTTGTTTCCCTTGCTGTTGTCACCGCTTGCCAATTCGCCGGAAAACTCGGCCATCTGGTTCCCAAGCTTGGGAGAATTTTGGTTTCTGCTGCCCTTATTGAACTTTTTAGTCATTACAAGCCCTCCTTATAGTGAGTACAACTTTAGTTTTCCCGGTAAAAGGGGGGCAATATGTAAAAACTTTTTAACCGAGATTAGGCATAATAAAAAGGCAGCCTGCAAACAGCTGCCCATGATCACTCACTTTTCAATTATGCGGTCAATCTCTTCCTCGTCCACCAACTCAACCTGTGCGAGACTTTTCAGTTCCTGTATCAGTTCGTTTGCTTCCTCATACAGTGTGTCATCGGTAAATACTTCTGAGTAGTAGAGCGTGTTGTCAAGGACTGCTTTCACATGGAGCCTCGTGCCGGATTCTGTGTCTTCGTCACCCAAAGTGACGGCGGAGCGTGAGGTTTCGTGCTGATTGAGCAAAACTCTATTGCCATTGCTGTCTTTCTTTACAGCTTCAACAATTTCCACCAACGAATTAACTTGTTTCAATGACATCACCCCTCTAGTTATGTATTCCATGTTTCAGGATTTTAAAACCAATCAGATAATGATTTCGAAAGTTGTGCCTTTGCCAAGCTCGCTGCTGAGAATGATTTTTCCGCCATGCGCTTCCACGAGCTCTTTTACGATTGCAAGCCCTAGCCCTGAACCTCCTAAAGCACTTGACCGTGATTTGTCGACACGGTAAAACCGGTCAAAAACCCAGGCCAGGTCTTCATTAGGAATTCCTTTTCCCTCATCCTTCACGATGATATGAACTGCGCCATTCTTTTTAAGAACCTGCACTGAAGTCGCAGTACCTTCATCAGAATACTTTCTTGCATTATCAAGCAGATTAATGATGATTTGTTCAAAGCGGGTAGGGTCGGCCTCGATATAGACTTCCCCAGGACAGTCAAAATTAAGCGCGATATTTTTTTCGTTAAAAGATGGTGCCAGCCTTGTGTGTATTCCACGCATGAATTCACAAAGCTCAACACGTTCTTTTTGGATGGTAAAAGTGTTTTCGTCCATTTTGGCGAGGTCAAATAACCCTTTGATCAGACCAGAAAGCTTCGTTGCTTCTTCATGGATAATTTGCAGGTAATGACTTCTGTCCTCTGTTGCTGTCCCTGCTTTGCCCGCTATGTCCGCATAGCCTTTTATATAGGTGAGAGGGGTCCGCAATTCATGGGAAATGCTCGCGAGGAACTCATTGCGCTGCCTTTTCATGTGGCTCAGGTCATCAGCCAGTACCTGAATCGACTCTGAAAGCTCTCCCAATTCATCGTTTCCACGGCGGGGCAGTGTAACGGAATAGTCGCCCTGGCGAATTTTAGAAGTCGCTTCATTCATCCTAATGACTGGCTTGGTGATGAACCTTGAAAGAAAAAGGGTAATCACAGCCATTGAGGTCAGCAGAAGGATACCGGCAAGCCAGAAGTGTTTATTCAGCTTGGCAATCAGGCTCTGGACGCGCTGGGTGTTCTTGAACATATAAACAGCACCATTGTTCTCCAGGGGACTGACTGACGCTATATATTGCCTGTCCTGCCAGTCATCCTCTAAAATCAAGCCAGTCCGCGGTACATCCGAAGGGGTTTCTTTAATGATATCCTGTATGGAGTTATCGGTCGGGACTGAAGAAGAAACAATTGCGCCTGTTCGATCAGTGATAATGACATGGGTATCCGTCTTTGATTCCATGATCGTAATATGGTGGATGGTTTCCAGGCTATAGGAAGTTTCCAGGATATCACGATGATTATTTCCGCGCGTTTGCAGGGAAGCCAGCTCCTCGTCAATCCTTGAATGGATGATAGAAGAATGAAGGTAGTAGAATAAGATACCTTCGACCAGCAGTATCGTTATGAAAAAAACAGCCCCGATTTTAAAAGAAATCCGATCCATTTACGCCACTCCCATTATCAATCTTACCCCATCATACTAAAAAAGTATCCAAAAACAGAGCAGAATAAATGATTAATATATGGAATAAATTGGTTTACGTTTGTGTTTAATGGGTAATTTATCCAAGTGTATATTATGGAGGAGGGGAAACATGGAGAGGGATTTTCACTTTTCAAAGATAAGAATTGCATTTCTCTTTGCTGTTATTTGCCTTATGACCATTGGTTCTTTCATCGGGTTTATAAGTATGCTGTCCGAGCCGGAAGGGAATGGCATGGGGATGCTCCTATTTGGTGCGCTGAACATCATACTGGGATGGAGCCTGTTATTTTTAGGGAAAACATTCTTTGGAAAAGAAGCGAATGTGACGATCAGTGATAAAGGACTGACATTGCGAGGCAAAGCAGGTCCTGGTTTTATTCCATGGGAGGATATCGAAGGGATTCTGCCATACGAGGTACATAATAATGCCACTTTGGGCATCATCTTAAATGATGAAGCTAAGTACATTGACTCGATGCCAAGAGGCGGACAGCGTCTGGCGAGATTGAATGTCAGGACAGGATTCCCCGCTTTCAATATCGGGTTAAGCAATATTAAGAAAAAACAGGAACTGCTGGACCTTTTGCTTGAAATGAATATTCCCTTTTTCATTGAATCTAATGGAGAAGAGCAACTTCAGGCGAAGGAAACGAATATGTGAATGAAGAAAGCGAAGAAGCAGTGCTCCTTCGCTTTTTGGCTTCCTGCTTCTATATCCACTGTCCACGCGGACTTGCGCTAAATACTAAAGCAAATCATTCACTTTATAAATTCTTCCGTTTTCGAGGTCATTGGCTAATACAAGGTTCACAAGTGCTTCGGCAACAGTATCCGGGCTGCGCAGACTGCCGCTTTCTTTATAATTCCTGAAGGTATCGACATCGGCGAATGATTCTTTAGAAGAAGAGCGGATCGTTATCTGCATATCGGTATCCATCAGACCTGGGCTGAAGGCAATGACCTTGCTGCTGCTCTCGCTGTTCTTGAGCTCAAGGCCTGCGGTCATTGTGAACATATTGACAGCGGCTTTCGTGCTGCAATAAATGCTCCACCCCTGGATTGGCCTCTCAGCAGCGCCGGATGTCACATTCGCGATCACTACCTTTCTGTTGGCTTCCTTTGCTTTTTGTAAAAACAAATTACTGATCAGAATTGGTGCTGTCAGATTGACCTGGATATTTTTCTGCACCAAAGACGCATCGAGCTCTCCTGCAACGTCAATCGGTTCGATGATTCCAGCGTTATTAATCACATAAACTGCTTCCGCCTTTTTAAAAACATCATCTGCAATTGTGGCGAATACACTTAAGACCTGGTCCTCGGAGCTAAGGTCGCAGCTGTGATGGGTAAATCCCGCCCCGGATTGTTCTGCAGCCTGCTTTAATGATTTGTTCTCACTCCGGGACACGGTAATCACATGAATTCCCTCAGACACCATTTTCTGTGCTGCAGAAGCTCCGAGCCCTCTTGAAGCACCTGTGATGATTGCATATTTCATTATATACACTCCTTTATGTAAAAATTATGCTTGCATTGAATCATACTATATCCGGATTTTTATAGCTAAGGATAATAGACTTTTCTGATTTCCATAAAACAAAAAAACAGCATGGCTTTCCGCGGCCATGCTTGAAACAATCTAATTGATAAGGCTTTTCCAATCATTTATAAAAGTGGAAGTCGATGTGTTGGGGGATGACAGCACTTCTTCTGTCGGACCGGTCTGCTTCAACTCGCCATCCATCAGGATCGCCAGCGTTCCGGCCAGGTATTTCAACTCCATAAGGTCATGGCTGACAAAAACGGTCGTTGTTTTCGTCTGCTGGATGATCGACTTGATATCCTTCAATAACTGGATTTTTGTGGGGAAGTCCAGTGCTGAGAATGGTTCATCCAAAAACAGGACCTCAGGCTCCAGCACCATCGCTCGTGCCAGATTGACACGCTGGGCCTCACCGCCAGACAGATGGGCAGCCTGTTTTTTGGCAAGATGGCTGATGTGGAATTTATCGAGCCAGTATGCAACTTTGTTTTTCACTTCCTGGCGGGGAAGGCTGCGCAGTTTCAGTCCTACCGCGATGTTCTGGAAAACAGTCGTATCAAGAAGGAGAGGCTGCTGCATCGCGACAGCGAATTTTCTCCGCGCCTCCAGTGTCAGGTCAACCGTGATATCGCGGCCTTTTAAAAAAATCGAACCATGGGCAGGTTTTTCAAGCATCGATAACGCTTTGATGAACGTGCTTTTTCCTGCGCCATTCGGTCCCATGACCCCAAGGACTTCCCCCTCTTGAAGCTCAAAATGGCGGATGGAGAGCAGGGTTTTCTTCCCGGCTCTCACTTCTAAATTTTTCACAGTAATCAGTGGGGTCATAGGCTCCGCTTCCTTTGCTGTAAATAAGTCAAACTGAATGTAATGATGAACGCCAGCGTCATCAGGATGAATGAGAGTGCCAGGGCAATATCAAAATTGCCTTTCGAAACTTCCATGACAATTGAGGTCGTAAGGATTCGCGTCTCGCCGCTGATATTGCCGCCTACCATCATCGCAGCTCCTACTTCGGCAATGACCCGGCCGAACCCGGCGATGATGGCTGCAAGAATCGCCAGCTTTACCTCTTTCATTAAGATCCAATAAAGCTGGATTTTCGTCGCTCCAAGTGCTTTCACCTGTAAGATCAACTTCGGATTGATCTGCTGAAAGGCCGTGCTT
Organism: Bacillus sp. ISL-41; assembly: GCF_018613235.1. Classification (GTDB taxonomy): domain Bacteria; phylum Bacillota; class Bacilli; order Bacillales; family Cytobacillaceae; genus Mesobacillus. The sequence continues at coordinate 21,231 of NZ_JAGGQP010000029.1, read as the reverse complement.
GTCAGCGCGGTGACAATTGGCAATGAAACCAGGATCTGCGCGAGAATGATCGCTGTTGGCGTATAAAGCCAGGACCAATCGCCAAGCGGGCCTGATCGCCACAGGAAAAGGGTGATCCACAGGCCGGCGACGACCGGAGGGAGGCCCATGCCAATATTGATGATGGCAAGGATGAACCGTCTTCCTGGAAAACGGGCGAGACCGAGGAACATCCCTGTTGGAATGCCGATCAATGTGCTCACAAGTACGGCAGTAATTGACACCCTCAATGTCAGCAAGGTAATTTCAAGAATCTCCGGATCGCCCGACAGAATCATCTCTATAGCTTTTTTTAATCCTTCTATTAAAAGTTCCATGCGCAATCAGGCTTTCCTTCTAAATTTTCTGCATAATACGATTATACATTACCAGTGATCTTATTCGAACAAGAAGAAGAGAGGCTCATCGTACTCATCCACGCCGAAATCCTTGATGATGTTCTTTGTATCATCGGCAGTCATGAATTCCACGAATGCCTTCGCACCTTCTGCATTTACTTTTTCATGCTTGTCATCGTTGACCTGCATAACGTGATAAATGTTCAGCAGGCTCTCATCGCCTTCTACCAGAATTAGCGTATCAGGCATGTTTTTCTTTTGCGCCAGGAATGTCGCGCGATCTGTAAGGGTATAGCCAGTCTTCTCAGAGGCAATATTAAGTGTTGCACCCATGCCTTGGCCAGTCTCAATATAGGCATCGCCTAAGGATTTTGGGTCAAGAGAGGATTTCTTCCAAAGCTCTAGTTCTTTTTTATGTGTTCCGGAATCATCACTCCGGGATACAAAGGAAGCTTTTGATTCGGTGATCTTCGACAATGCCTCAGGAACAGGTGAACCTTTTATTTTCGCTGGGTCTTCAGCAGGGCCGACAAGGATGAAATCATTGTACATGACCTTTTGGCGGTTGATTGCATCGCCGCTTTTCACTAATTCCTCTTCAGCTGCAGGAGCGTGGACAAGCAGAACATCCGCTTCGCCGCGCGTTCCCATTTCAAGTGCCTGGCCAGTACCGACCGCAATTGTTTTTACATTGTAGTTGTTTTCTTTTTCGAATTCAGGCAGTAACACATCAAGCAGCCCGCTGTCCTGGGTGCTGGTTGTAGTAGCAAGAATTAAATCCGTTGTTTCTACTTTTGGAGTCTTTTCTGGGTCATTGGCAGTAGAATCAGAATCTGAACATCCGGTTACAAGAGCTAACATAAGAACAAGTAAGATAGAAAATAATTTTTTCAGTTTCATTGTTTTATGCCTCCGATAAATGGTTTCCATAGATGATTTTTCCGAACTCCTCAGCATCATAGCCATCAAGGTCCGCGATGCTGTCCTTGAAATTGGTGAGCTGGATCAGGTCAATCAAATGTTTGAGAGCATCTTTGTTTTCGGGAGTCCAGCGGAATACAAGATCAAACTGTTCCTTCGTGAGCGGGATGAAATCTAGTCCAAGCTGGCTTGCTGCGCATCTGATTCCGAAGGCAGCATCTGCAGTTCCTCTGCTGATATGGGCCGCCGCGCCAAGGTGCGTCCATTCTTCATTTTCATACCCCTTGACTGCGGCTGGCTCAAGTTTTTCACTGGCCAGGAATGAATCTAGCAGGAAGCGGGTTCCGGCTCCTTTTTGCCGATTGATGATTGTGACATCAACCCTTGCCAGGTCTTTGACACCGGTGATGTTCTTTGGATTTCCTTTTGCGACAATCAAGCCCTGGTCCCGGGAAGCAAGCCTCATCACCGTGATCGGCTCATGGACAAAAAGCTGGCGGATGAAGGGAAGATTGTATTGCTGTGATGCCGGGTCGAGCAAGTGGACCGCAGCGATGTCGGCACTGCCCCTGTAAAGCATCATCAATCCTTCCAGACTGCCGATGTAGGAGGGAGTGACAGAAAGTCCTGTTCCTTCAGACGCTATGTACTTTACCAGCTGTTCGACAAGGAAATCATGGCTGCCTGCGAGCTGCAATGAATGAAGGGACTTTGATTCCTGGGCTTTGGCTGGATTTGCTGACATACTGGTTTTATATCTCTCAAACTCACTTTCTTCGATACGCATTTTATTGCCTACTTTAAAGGCTGCAAGATCCCCACGCTTAATCATCTCATAGACAGTATGCTTGGAGATTTTCAGCATGGAAGCGATTTCATCTGGAGTGTAGATTTGCAAATGGTTTCCCTCCTTTTCAACCTAAACTAAATATAATAGAATATTTAGTAGATGGGTATACTTTTTGTTTAGTTTTGTTAAGTTTCGTTTAGTTTTGTCGTGTTCTAATCACATGTTGTTCACAATTTAAGACGGAGGAGTTTGTTTTTTCCAAATATAACCTTCACAAAATACTCCGGGCAGTATTGTGTATTTATTATTGATACCATGGTAAACTAAGCACTAGACAGATTTGATGAAGAAAGGAAAAGGGAGAATGCAGATTTCAGATAAAGCGCGCGACATTTTAAAAGAGATCCTCGCTGAGCGCAACGCAGAAGGTATTCGCGTATACTTCGGCGGCTTTGGCTGAGGAGGCCCGCAGATTGGTCTGGCTCTGGAGGAGCCGGAAGAAGATGATCATGTAACAGTAATCAACGAAATCCAAGTCGCAATCGAATCCAATATCGTCGACTATACTCAAGGTATGGCACTTGAATATGACGAGTATCGTGAAGGTCTTGTCCTGATGGGCGGAGACGGCGGCTGCTGATAAAATGCAAAATGCACACCATTTTTACGCTGGTGTGCATTTTTGTGAACTGGACTGGAAAAAATCCAAGGGAATTTCCAGTTCGCTATAAAAATGGGATTTTCGCTATAAAACAGAGAAAATCGCTATAAAAAATAAAAACTCGCTATAAAATTTCCGCTATAAAAAGTTTTAGAACTGCCCTGCATACTGAAAATACAGAACAACAAGCCCCATGACCCACACATAAATCGCAAAAGGTTTCAAAGAATGGTTTTTCAAATAGCCAATCATCCATTTTACCGCAATATAACCGAAAATCGCTGCTGAAATGATTCCAATCAACAATGCCTGGATTGAAATCGTCTCACTTCCGCCGTTGAAAAGATCTTTTCCCTGCAGGACAATCGCTCCCAGAATTGCGGGAGTTGAAAGCAGGAAAGAGAAATAGGCTGCTGTCTCGCGGTCGAGCTTACGCCAAAGAGCCGCGACAATCGTTAATCCGGAACGGGAAATCGCCGGAAAAATCGCCGCTGCCTGGAAGCTGCCAATCACCAGCGCATCTGTATAGCTGATATCGTCCATTTTTTTGCGTCCATTTTTGATTGAGTCGGCGAACCACATCAATGTCCCGGTAATCAGGAATTCCCAGCCAATCGTCACGCCGGTTTTTGATATCTCATCAAAGTAATCCTCAAACAGCAATCCGACCACGACAGCCGGCAGCGTGCCGACAACAAGGAGGAAGGTCAGCTTTCCAAAGGGATTTTTCAAAATCTTGATAAACTCATATCTATAAAACACAAACACTGCCAACAGCGTACCTACATGAAGCATCGTATCGAGCAGCAGGCCGGCCTCCTCAAGGCCGAACAAATTTCTGCCAAGATAAAGGTGCCCGGTACTGCTGATCGGCAAAAACTCAGTCAGCCCCTGGATAATCCCAAGGATGAAAGCTTCAATTTTTGATAGCATACAGAATCCCCACTTTTTCAAAGACTTTGTCCCTTACAAAGCTATGAAACATGTCCCATCTCTATGCACGTAAAATTTACAGCAGCCTACATGACGGACAGAAATTCGGGAAAACCCGGAAAAAATGTCCATCATCAAGGTAATGACGGACAAAAATTCGGGAAAACCCGGAAAAAATGTCCATCATCAAGGTAATGACGGACAAAAATTCGGGAAAACCCGGAAAAAATGTCCATCATCAAGGTAATGACGGACAAAAATCCCAGAAAAAATAGAAAAAATGTCCATCATCAAGGCCATAACGGACACAACCCCCGGAATAATCAAAGAAACTGTCCGTCATTCTATTTCCTTTATCAAAAAAGAATAAGAAAAATAAAACTGCAAAAAATCAAAAGGAAACCTCATCCATTTCCCTCCGCCGAATTGCCTGAATAAAGATATTTTGATATGTAATATTAACCATTTCATAGTCAGAAGTTGTGATTTATTGTCGAAAAAAATATAATGAAGTATTGAACAGTTCTTCATTTTTGGCTCAATTCTATGCCTTAATAAAAGCTTACTCAAATGTCAGATGGAATCTGCCTTCATATAAAAGGGGTATAAAAATGACTTCGAATCCTAAAACGAATTCCCGGCTCGACTATGGGCTGGTTACGATATTGATCTTATTATTTTTGTCAAGCTGCGTTGCCATTTACAGTGCCCAGACGACGGGGCAGTATGGCTCTGAAAACTTTTTGATCAAGCAAATCATCTGGTACATAATAGGTGCAGGCATTATTACCGCGGTCATCACTCTTGACTCCGATCAGCTGCAAAAATTGAGCTGGTATGCGTATGGTTTTGGTCTGGTCCTTCTGGCAGGGCTGATCGTTGCACCGTCATCCATCGCTCCTGTCATCAATGGGGCGAAAAGCTGGTACAGAGTGCCGGCAATGGGTACCCTTCAGCCTTCCGAGCTGGTGAAGGTGTTCATCATCCTGGCACTTGCTCGGGTGATTGTCGACCACCATCAGAAATATCGGCTGAAATCGATGCAAACGGACTTCTGGCTTTTGATTAAAATCGGTATTGTCACGATGGTGCCGCTCTTGCTCGTCATGCAGCAGCCTGACCTTGGTACATCGCTTGTTTATATTGCCATCATGCTTGGGATGATTTTTATCTCGGGTATCACCTGGAAGCTGCTTGTGCCTATTTTTGGGACAGGTCTGACACTCATTTCAATCATATTTTATTTTGTGATCTGGAAGCCTGAAATTCTCGAAAAATATCTTGGTGTAAAGGAATATCAATTTGGCCGGATCTATTCCTGGCTTGACCCTTATAATTACCAGAGCACGACCGGGTTTCAGCTGACGAGGTCGCTGCTGGCCATCGGTTCAGGTGAAACAGTGGGCAAGGGCTATGGCACAAGGGAAGTGTATCTGCCTGAGAGCCATACTGACTTCATATTCAGCATCATCGGGGAGGAATTCGGCTTCGTTGGAGCAAGTATCATCGTAAGCTTGTTTTTCCTGCTCATCTATCAAATTACCAAGATTGGCATGGAAACAAAAAACGATTTCTATACTTACATCTGTGTCGGCGTCATCAGCATGATCACTTTCCACGTATTCCAGAATATCGGCATGACGATAGGCCTTCTGCCAATCACGGGTATCCCTTTGCCATTCATCAGCTACGGCGGCAGCTCGTTAATGGGCAATATGCTCGCGGTAAGCTTGATTTTCTCGATACGGTACCATTATAAGAAATACATGTTCTCAACTACTGCATAAAACAAAAGAGGGTGCCACATTGACACCCTCTTTCACTTACTCAACTATCCCTACCTCAGTTATGATCACATCGGTTTTAACATTCACTGTTAAATTCTTATATTCATCTTCCCATCTTTTAAAATCGAAGCCTCTTGTTTTGGTTTTAATAAACTGGCCAAATCCGACTGGATCTATTCCCATTTCCTGAAAGTCCTGTATCATTGCGGTGGCTTCTTTATTGACTTGGTCCTCGAATTCTTTTTCAATCTTCTTGATCACTTCAGGTGTCACAATTGTTCCAGTATACTCACGAATAAGTCCATTAATCTCGATTTCTAAATCTATAACATAGGGTTTCCGTTTCCTTAGTTTGAACTTATTCTTTGAATCCAAATCTTTAACTGCGACATCCTTGTCATCCACTTCCAGTTTAAATGAGCCTTCGCTGAATTTATCAGTAAGAAGCTTAAAGAAGAACATTTTATCGGAAGGCAATTCACTCACCATTTTGTCATCCTTGAATAATGCAATTCCCGTAATATCAATTACTTCAGGCTCCTCTTTTTTCAGGATAGGGAGATAGGGATCTTTTCCCTCCTGATATAGTTCAAACAAATAGAGATGCATGTTCGTAACCGGCAAATTACGAGTTTCAGTATTGTGTTTTATTAACTGTGATAAATGAATGGCATTTCCTCTATTTCCATATGTTCCAGTTAAAATTTCTTTTGCCTTGTCATCTGCGACGGCAAAATATACCCTGGCACCGATGCTTGGATCGCGTTCAAAAGCATCGATGAAATCCCTGATTCCTTTTTTAGCAATTTCTTCACCAAAGATGGCAATTTCCAGGGAGCCTGTTACGATGGGCTGTGCTGACCTTCGCTGAATCTCCTGAAATAAATCCCTGTTGCTCGAAGCTGTTGCGGAAAAGGTGAAATTCCCAATTTTCTTATCGGGATTGAAAATAGGGACCATGATCGTGCCCTCAATTTCATCATCTTTCTGGTCATAACCCACGCCCATTTCGATATTAACGTCATCAATAATTTCCTTTTCGACACATCCTGTAAGCAAAAGGGAAAAAAACGAAAGTACGACCAAAATCCTTTTCATCATTTATTTTTCACCTTCTTGGCAATCAATGTTGCGATAAATAAAAAAGGGACATAGATGAAGGTTACACTGAATCCAATTCGTGCGACCCAGTCATTCAGCAAGTTTATTTTAGCCCTTGTATCCAAAAAAGGTATGGCGATCAAGCAAATGAGTGCGAGGGCAATCACTCCTTTTTTTTGCCGCAGCTTAAAAGATCTTTTTAAAATCATGCTGGCACCCCAAAGTGCAATACAGATATTCGGAAGGATAATCAAATTCCAGTTCGCAATGCCGATATATTCAAATCGTTCAACAAAGGGCATGCTGACAATTTTCCACATTTCAAGTGTTGCCCAGATGGATTTGGCCAGCTGTGCTTCTGAAAAATAAGTAAAAGTTATAATCGCCATTACTGTATAGATAATGGTGGTTAAGAAAACACCTAGATGGGCCCATTTTTGTGATTTAGGTGCATCCTTGATAAATGGATAGAAAAATAGCGGTATTTCAAACCCGATATACGTAAGGGACATATTGAACGCACTTAACGCCATGTCTTTTAAAGAATGATCGAGTATCGGCAGCAGATTCCTGAATTCAGCATAGCTGAGTGCAAAGCCAAACGTCAGCAGCAGATAGCTCGGAAGGACGATGCAGAAAAAAGCTATACCGGTTACGGTTCGAAAACCGCCAAAAACGATATAAACTGAGAGAATCAAAAAGACTAGGCTGTACCAAAAAGGGCTGATTTCAGGGAACATCCATACCTGAACGACTTCTAGATAAGTCCTTAAGACAGCCAGTGCAAAAATCAGCAGGTAGACAATGAAGACCATATTTAGGAGAATGCCGATCTTTTTGCCAAAAACAAAGGCATGGGCTGCTACAATATCTCCTTCAACTGTACCGCAAATTTTATAGATCATCCAAACGATGACATGAATGCTTAAGCCAGCAGCAAGAACTGAAATCCATGCATCATAACCTGCATTCTTCGCGATGATGCGCTGATAGCCAAGAACCCCGATGCCGATCTGCATGGACATGATTAAGTAGAGAACGAGAAATGGTGATACTTGCAATCTTTCAGGTATTGGCTGCTGCATGCTATTTCAAAACCTCCAATGCTCACTCATCGATGTCCTTTTTTTGCTTTGCCTTTTTTTCACTAAAACGGACTGGATTTTCTGTTCTTAAATATTGTGGCCGATTATACTGCATGGTAAAAGGCAATCGAATGATTGCATCTTTGAAATCCTTCACCCTAGGAGGATACAAAGGTTCCAGGAAAGGCCTGCCCAATGATGTAAGGCGAAGCAGGTGGGCCAGGAGGAACGAAAAGGAAACGACGATTCCCAGCATTCCCCAAAGTTCAGCGAAGAACAGGAACGGGAACCGCAGCAGCCTGATTGTATTGCCCATCCGGTACACAGGTGTAGTGAAAGATGCCAGCGCTGCCAGTGCGACAATGATCAGCAGGACATTACTCGTCAGACCTGCTTCAACAGAAGCAGTCCCGATTACGATTCCGCCTACGATACCGATCGTCTGGCCGACCTTGGTTGGCAGGCGGGCCCCGGCCTCACGCAATAGCTCGATCGTCAACTCAAGGAACAACGCTTCAAGGATAGGAGGAAGTGGAATCTCCCTTCTTGACGTAATCAATGTACTTAGCAGGTCCTTCGGGATCAATTCATAATGATAGGAAAGGGCTGCTACATAAATCGGTGTGATCAGGATCGAGAACGCAACGGCGAATAGACGGATCAGCCGGAAAAAAGAAGACAATAAATAATTCAGGAAATAGTCTTCGAAAGACCCGAAAAATTCAACCAGGGTCGTTGGTCCGATCAATGCGTGCGGCGAACCATCTACAAGGATGGCAACTTTACCTTCTGCAAGTATTGCCGCAATCCTGTCCGGCCTTTCGGTATCAAGCAGCTGCGGAAAAGGAGAGTTCTGGTTATCTGAAATCAGCTGGACGATATAGGAGCTATCGGTGATTTCATCAAACTCGATATCTCTGACCCGCTGAACTACAGTATTGACGTTATCTTTGTTTGTAATCCCATCAATATAGAGGATCGCCACACCCGATTTGGAAAGGGAGCCTACCGTGTAATTTTCAATGACGAGCTCTTTCACTGGGACCCTTTTGCGAATCATATTGAGATTATGGTCCAGGGACTCAACGAAAGATTCCTTTGGTCCGATTACACTGAACTCTACCTCGGGCTGCGCGACTGTTCGGACAACCTCTTTTTGGGCAGCAATAAAGGCAAAATATTTTTCTTCACCCTCCAGAGTTAAAAGGACGTATCCATTAAACAATTTAGTCTCAATATCCTCATTTTTATCTGAAACCTGGACATCAGCAATGGGGATCAGGCTTTTAACATCCTCGATTTCCGTTAATTCGCCTTCCAGCAGATAGGGGAGGGCATTGTTCTGAAGGATGCTTTCATCTACTAAAGTTGACATAAAAGAGAAGCAGAATTTTTTTTCTGATTTTTGATTCACATAAAAAGTCTTTTTAAAATCATGTGACTTTAAAAGCGCTTTTTCCCATTCGTGCTCATTTAGATATTGCTCTGGCTCTTGTCCTTCGGTATCTTGTCGTGCAGCTTCCTTCTCGATTTCTTGCATCAGTTTTTTCTTGAATGGATGTCTCATTGTTAATCTCCGCCAATCTGGATTTACACTTATTCTTTCCGGAAATGGGAGGATTATGAAGATTGTTTTCTTGATTTGATTTGTACGTGAAGTGGGAAGGGACAAAAAGAAAAACCCGCAAGATTCTGCGGGCTTTCCTGTTATATATATGGGGAAGGGGATTAGTTAAATAAAATCTTGGGGGGATTTTATTTAAAAACTGCTTTCGTAAATATTGTTGTCATTCAATCCTATTTTGTAATCAAAAGCAACAAAGTTTGAGAAAATAGCCTATTTCAACATATGTTTTTCAAGATCATCAAGCATCAGGTTGGCTGCCATGACGCCGCCAGCTGTATTCCAGATGGCATCATCCACTTTGTGAACTTCACCTTTTTTCGCTACCTCAAGGTTTTGGAATAACGGGTCTTCAATCCATTCCTTTTCGACTTCGGTTGCTTTGCCGTCGCCTTCATCATATGTGAAGTAGAAGAGGATATCTCCGTCCATAGCCGGAATTCTTTCCTTAGTTACACCTTTTTCAGCAAAGTCTTCCTTATCCTGGCTTTCTGGACGAGCAAGGCCAATCTGTTCAAGGATAACGCCTGAGAATGAATCTTTGTGGTAAATACGTACATCGCCTGCCATGAAGCGGACCATCGATACTTTTGTATCTAACTTATCTCCAAGCTTTTCTTTCAGGTCTTCGATACGCTGGTCATATGCAGCAAGGACTTCTTTGCCTTTTTCTTCTTTGTTTACAGCTTTTGCGTAAAGTTCGAAGTTGTTCTTCCAATTTCCGCGAAGGTCCTCTGCGAAAACAGTAGGTGCGATTGCTTTAAGCTGTTCATAAATATCTTCCTGGCGCATTTTATTGCCAATGATCAGGTCTGGCTGAAGCGCAGCGATGGCTTCTACATTAACCTGGCTTTCAACACCAACTACTTTCACATCTTTCATATCCTCAGCAATATGGTCGTACCAAGGGTCGCCTGTCCATGATTGAACGGCTCCGACTGGAGTGACTCCAAGGGCAAGAAGTGCTTCTGTACCTTCATTTGTCAGGATGACAACCTTTTCTGGAGTCTTTTCCAGGGTGGTCTCACCCATTGCATGTTCAACTGTGTATCCTTCTTCCTTTTCCTTTGGTGCTTCTGCTGTATTCTTTGCATCATCTTCGTTGCTGCCGCATGCTGCCAAAAGCAGGACGGTGAAGATGCTTATAAGAGCCAGTAAATGTTTTGAAACTTTCATATGTAGTTCCTCCTAGAATGTTATTGATAATCGTTTTCAATTACTGCATCCTTATGATAAAATGCAATAGAGTAAGATGTCAACACTAATTGATAATGATTTTCATAATCATTGACGATTTTGTGAACTTGTCAGCCAAACTGGTGAAAAGGAACTTCTTTTCACGTAAAGTTAAATTAACAACATAAGCAACTTTTTAAAATACTTTTATTAGCTGTGATCAATGCTATTGAGAAGAAAGAATAGATAACAGTATTCCCGGCAGAAAGAAAGGTAACCAGCATGCTTCTGAAATCCAATGGCCAAAGATGGATCGGTCTAGTAGCGGCCATCATCTTTATCTTATTTTTAATATGTGCAAGTATTGTTTACGGTTATACCGATACATCATGGGGAACAGCTTTCAATGCGTTCACCGATTATGATGGTTCCAATGAACATATTATCATTCAATCCGTCCGGCTTCCGCGGGCGCTGATTGCGGCTGCTGTCGGTGCGAGCCTGGCGATTGCCGGTGTTCTGATGCAGACGTTAACGAAAAATCCGCTCGCTTCACCTGGGATTTTTGGTGTGAATGCCGGAGCCGGATTTGCAGTAGTCGTGGCTGTGACTATTTTTTCAGTCGGCAGCCTCCAGGCCTTTGCCTGGATTTCCTTCCTGGGTGCAGCCGTGGCAGCAGTCAGTGTCTATGTGATCGGCTCTGCCGGACGTGAAGGATTGACACCGATGAAACTGACACTTGCTGGCGCAGCGATGACAGCAATGTTTTCCTCCTTCACCCAGGGGCTTCTTGTTCTTGATGAGGCGGCTCTTGAGCAGGTACTCTACTGGCTTGCTGGCTCAGTACAGGGGCGTAAGCTGGAAACGCTTGTCAGTGTTCTTCCGTATTTAGGTTTTGGCTGGCTGGCAGCAATTTTAATTTCTTCGAAAATGAACGTGCTGTCCATGGGGGAAGATGTTGCGAAAGGTCTCGGTTTGAATACTGGCTTTGTAAAGCTCGGTGCAGGCATCATCATTGTCCTTTTATCTGGCGGAGCCGTGGCTGTAGCCGGACCAATTGGGTTTATCGGGATTGTCATTCCACATTTGACTAGGGCGGTAGTCGGCATCGACCACCGTTGGGTGATACCTTTCTCAGCAATTTTTGGAGGAATGCTTTTATTAGCAGCGGATATCGCTGCCCGATACGTGCTGATGCCTCAGGAAATCCCTGTCGGCGTCATGACAGCGATGATTGGAACTCCATTTTTCATTTATATAGCGAGAAAGGGGTTCAACGGAAAATGAGCCAGTATAGAAGTCTAAGGATTTTTAAGGATAAAGTATCTTTCTTGATAGATAAAAAGGCAGCAGGAATTTTTTTGGGAATGCTGTTGGTGGCAATAGCCGTATTTGTCATCAGCACGGGCCTGGGCGATATGGCGATAAGCCCATTGAGTGTAATTGCGGTATTTTTTGGCGGCGGAAGCGATATGGAGAGACTGGTCGTGCAATCCTTCCGCTTGCCGAGAATCATCGTCGCCCTGATGGTTGGCATCAGTTTGGCCGTAGCCGGTGGAATCCTGCAGGGGATGATCAGGAACCCGCTTGCTTCACCTGATATCCTCGGGATCACTGGTGGCGCAGCAGTGGCAGTTGTCGGATTCCTGGCAATTTTCAGCGGAGATAATAATGCACTGACGGTGAGCATAGAATGGATGCCGGTAGCAGCTTTTGCGGGTGCCTCCATTGTAGCTTTCCTTGTTTATTTTCTCTCCTGGAAAAATGGTGTATCGCCTGTGCGCCTTGTATTGATTGGCATCGGGATATCCGCGATGATGCAGGCATTGACCACATTGATGATGATCATGGGCCCGATTTATCGCGCAAGCCAGGCGAATATCTGGATTACGGGAACGGTCTATGGATCCACCTGGAGTAATGTCGCCGTGCTTGTTCCTTGGACAGTCATCATGCTATTGATTGCATTTATTTTTGCAAGGAATGTCAATGTTCAGGAGCTTGGGGAAGATATAGCCACAGGTGTTGGAGGTCATGTCCAGAGGCAGCGATTTGTACTGCTGCTTGTCAGCACGGCATTGATTGCCAGTTCGGTCGCTTTTGCAGGAGGAATCGGTTTCGTTGGCCTGATGGCTCCGCATATGGCGAGAAGGCTTGTCGGCTCAGCATTCGGGGCACTTTTGCCAGTATCAGCGATAATTGGCGGGATCTTGGTCATGCTGGCTGATTTGATCGGGCGTACAATGTTTTCGCCATTGGAGGTCCCTGCGGGCGTTTTCACCGCCGGAATCGGCGCACCTTATTTTATTTACCTGCTATATAAAACTAGAAATTCTTAAACCTGACAGAAAGGGGAATCGACATGAACCAGGCAATTGAAACGGAGAAACTGACGCTTTCCTATGGAGATTCCATTATCATAAATGAATTGGACATAGAAATTCCGAAAGGAGAAATTACCGTTTTTATCGGAGGAAATGGCTGCGGAAAATCGACTTTGCTCCGTTCAATCGCCAGGCTGCTAAAGCCGCAGGCAGGAGCGATTCTTCTGGAAGGCGAGGCGATCTCCAAGCTATCAACGAAGGAAGTCGCCCGTAAAATGGCGATCTTGCCCCAGTCCCCCTTAGCACCGGAAGGCTTGACGGTCATGCAGCTGGTAAAACAGGGAAGATATCCTTACCAGACCTGGCTGAAGCAATGGTCGGAGGAGGATGAAAGAAGTGTGGAAAACGCTTTGAAGGCAACAGGGATTGACCATCTGAAGGACCGCACAGTCGATTCTTTGTCCGGGGGACAGCGTCAGCGTGCCTGGATAGCGATGACACTTGCGCAGGATACGGATATCATCCTGCTCGATGAACCGACAACCTATTTGGATATGACTCATCAAATCGAGATCCTTGATCTTCTTTTTGAATTGAATGAAAACGAGGGAAGAACGATTGTCATGGTACTGCATGACCTGAATCTTGCCTGCCGATACGCGCATAATATCGTCGCGATCAAGGACCAGAAGATTTTTGACCAGGGAAAACCGGAAATTGTCATTAACTGCGGGCTTGTGAAGCATGTTTTTGGAATGGATTGTGAAGTGACCATCGATCCGTTGTTCGGCACGCCGCTCTGCATTCCACATGGCAAAGGCCGCCGCATCATCAGGGACAAAGTGGGAGCTCCCGTATGAAGGCGGAACTGACAGCAGCTGAAATAGGGATTCTCGCCAACTACCGTTTTGTCGTTTCCGAGCCTGAAAAGGATGTCCAGATCGATTTCAGGCCGCTTACGGATGAATCGGAAATGGGCTTTTATCTGGAAAGGTTCAATGAAGGGCTGAAGGCTCCGGATGCTAAAACGGCGGCATCCGTTTTCATGAAACGGCATGCCTTTCTTGCCGTCCTGTATCTGTACTCCATGACGGCTTTTAACAAAAGGCTGGATGTTTCACCGGAAAATATTATTCTGGCAGATGCCATAAAGGATGGTCTTTGGCTGCCTGGGTTTTATTTGAAAAACAAAAGCACAGACGTGTGTCCTTATGGGCAACGGGAAGAGTGGAGGAAGGAAGCAGTCAGGCATTTGTTTGTGGATAATCTGTTTCCTGTCATGGATGCCATCTCAAAATCTGCTAAAATCTCAAAATTGATACTATGGGAAAATGTCGCAGTCTATATTTTTTGGCTTTATGAAAAGATTTTAAGCCAGATCGAGGATCACGAGGTGATGATGAGGGCAGAAGATGACTTTTCCTTTCTGATTAAGTCGGCCCCCGGAAAGTTGTTCGGACGCTATAACAACAACCCAATCGCCAGGTATTACAGTGAACCAGTTTATCAGGAAGAGGCAGATTCTTATATCAGGATACGAAAAACCTGTTGTTACAGCTATCTGCTAAAGGAAAAAGGCAGTTACTGCAAAACCTGTCCACGGACATGCGGATCTTAAAACAAGGGAGTGTTCAAATGGATAAAAATTTTACAGAACAAATCGATGGATTGCTGGAAAAATATACAGAACTTTTGGTCGGTGAAGGCTCGGCTGAAAATATCGAGAAGGTAAAAACATGGATATTGTACAGCCATATCGCCAAGTCGATGCCTCCGCTGGCAAAGCACTGGAATACAGAATATCCGGATGCCAAGGAACAGATCAAGAACGTTATAGCAGAAGTCAAAGAACTGAATGAGCAAAAACGCCAGAAATAACGAAGAACCATCTCTTAGCGAGGTGGTTTTTTTTGCGGCTATTTTGTCGGTGAATGTGAAAAGATGTGCAAACGAAGTTTTAACAAAACATCATTAGTGAAAAGAGCTAGAAAAGGAAGGGAAGAGCCACCACTAAAAGTAGGAACATGCAACAAAAGATTGGGAAAGGAGGAAAAAAGTTCGCTTGCAAAAAAATAGACTCTATCGGATAAAACCATGAGAAATTCCCGGAAAAGTGTCCTTTAGAAGGGCTCTATCGGACAAAACCATGAGGAATTCGCAGCAAAGTGTCCGTTAGAAGAGCTCTATCGGACAAAAATGTGAGGAATTCGAGGAAATGTGTCCGTTAGAAGGACTCTATCGGACAAAAATATGAGGAATTCGCAGAAAAGTGTCCGTTAGAAGAGCTCTATTGGACAGGACCATGAGGAATTCGCAGAAAAGTGTCCGTTAGAAGAGCTCTATCGGACAAAAATGTGAGGAATTCGCAGAAAAGTGTCCTTTAGAAGGGCTCTATCGGACAAAACCATGAGGAATTCGCAGAAAAGTGTCCGTTAGAAGAGCTCTATCGGACAGAAATGTGAGGAATTCGCAGCAAAGTGTCCGTCAAAAAAAGAACCGGGAGAGCAAGCCCGATTCTTCATAATGACAGCTTCCATTATTGAAGCTGCTGTCCGCCATAAGGAAATTGATTTGAGTACCCCTGGAATTGCTGGTGTGACTGCTGAAGTTTTTGCGCGTCTGCCGCTTCCACACCATACCAGCCTTTCTTAAACATCAGGTTATAAAGGTCGCGCTGGGCATTGGCTGTTTCAGTATAAATCGCGAGAACATCCTGATAAAGTTGGTCGTGGCTTAATTCATTAAGAGCAGTATCATAACCTTGAGTCATGTATTTTTCAGTCGTTAAAACGTCATTGATGAAATCACGGTCATTCATCTGCGGTGTCTTCTGGACCTGAGTTTCTGGATTCTGGATTTTTTGCTGATTCTGGTTCTGGTTCATCCGCTTTTTCCTCCTGTCTAGTTCGATTATTGCATTCCTGGCGTTTGCGAATATGCCTGGTTTTGCGGGCTGTTCAAGTGTGTAAGGATTTTCTGGTAGTGTCTCTGGTGCATTTGGCCGCACTTTTCGATTTCCATTTTCAGCTCCTGGTCCTGGCACTGTTGGGCAAAGAAATGTGCTTTTTTCATCGCAAGTAAATTCCATGAAAGCATATCTGTTAAGTATAAAGAATCTTTGGTGGATACAACCGACGGCGGCGTCTGCATGATCCCTTGCTGTTGGCCTTGAAAATTCATGTTTTGCTGCTGCATATTAGAACCTCCTGTTTTATGTTCATTCCTACGGATATTATCGTTCCCGGGCCGAAATAAAGTATGCAGGACAAGATTCGTCAAAAAAGAACATTTTCCTACGAAAGTAATATTCAAAGCTAATAAAAAGTGATAAAATAATTTTGCAAAATAGATATAGATGAAGCAATTTTTTTAAAGGGTATTGTAATCGTTTTCATTAAGGGGAGGAAAAGCTATGGAACAATTAATGAGGAACTTCTTTCTTTTTCTATCGAAAAATAAATTTTTTACGAAGATGGCCAAGAAATACGGCCTTCGTCTAGGGGCAAAACGTTTCGTTTCCGGCGAAACGGTCGAGCAGTCGGTGGAAGTCATTAAAGAGCTGAACAGGAAGAACCTTGCGGCAACTGTCGATTTTCTTGGCGAATTTGTCGACAATGAAAGAGAAGCGAATGAGAGAGCCGAAAGCTCGATTGCAATGATAAAAGCAATTGGCCGCGAAAAATTAAATGCCCAAATGAGTGTCAAGATGACTTCACTCGGTTTTGATATTTCTGAGAAAGTTGTCATGAATAATATGCGCCGGATCATGGATACCGCCAAAGAGAATAATGTATTTGTGACGATTGACATGGAGGACTACGAGCGCTGCCAGAGGACTCTGGATATTTTCAAACAGCTGAAATCCGAATACGACAACATCGGTACGGTCATCCAGGCTTATTTATACAGAACTGAAAAAGATATTGAGGACCTGAATCAATATTCTCCAAACCTCCGCCTTGTAAAGGGAGCTTACAAAGAGTCACCGGAAGTGGCTTTCCCTGAGAAGAAGGATGTCGATGAAAATTTCAAGAAAATCATCAAGATGCACCTGTTGAACGGCAACTATACTGCTGTTGCTTCACATGATGACAATATCATCAACTTCACGAAGGAATTCGCGAAGGCAAACAATATTCCGAAAAGCCAGTTCGAATTCCAGATGCTGTTTGGAATCATGCCGGAAAGGCAGCTTCAGCTTGCCGAAGAAGGCTATACAATGCGCGTTTACGTTCCATTCGGAACAGACTGGTACGGTTACTTCATGCGCCGTCTTGCTGAGCGTCCGGCAAACGTTGCATTTGTTTTAAAAGGAATGTTAAAGAAATAATGATCAGCAGGCTGACAAATTTGTCAGCCTGTTTTATTTAGATCTAGCCGATTTGACTACTTTTTATATTGGCTGTTCTGGCTGTTCTGCTTTCTTTCTCCGCCTTTACCCATAGACGGGCCGGCATCTCCTTTTACACTGGCAGCGCTGACGCCAGCTTTGGATGGATCCTTTTTCAATCTAGCCATGTTCATACCTCCGTGTTTTCAAAGATAAAAGTACTGCCTTTATAGAGTGCCCAAGTGAGGAGAAATAAGCATGGGGATTAAAGATTCAAAAAATTTTCTTTTTTCCGCACCTTATTATTGCGGAAATTTTTTAAATATTTTATAGTAGTAATTAACAGAGCTCATTTATATGCATATTTTTTTTGGTGCAAAAATGAATGAGTATTCATTCAAAAAGAGTCAAAGGGGGAGACAAATTTGATGCGACAAATTCAAAAGGCAGCGGTGCTTGGTTCAGGTGTCATGGGATCAGGGATTGCCGCACATCTGGCAAACATCGGGATTCCGACATTGCTGCTGGATATTGTACCTCGGGAATTAACGGAACAGGAAAAAGCGAAAGGCCTGACACTTGATAACAAGCAGGTGCGCAATCGAATCAGTGCAGGAGCACTGCAAAAGTTATTGAAACAAAAGCCGGCACCCTTGGCCTCCAAAAAGAATCTTGCTCTAATTGAAGCAGGCAATTTCGAAGATGATATGGAAAAACTCAAGGATGTTGACTGGGTTATTGAAGTAGTTGTTGAAAATCTTGATATTAAAAAGAAAGTTTTCACTGATGTAGATAAATACCGCAAGCAGGGAAGCATCATCAGCTCTAACACGTCAGGAATCTCTGTCGAGGCAATGGCGGAAGGACGTTCTGAGGATTTCAGGAAGCATTTCCTGGGCACGCACTTCTTCAACCCGCCGCGCTATCTGAAGCTGCTTGAAGTGATCCCTACCAAAGATACCGACCCAGAAGTCCTTTCATTCGTGAAGACTTTCGGTGAAGACCAGCTAGGGAAAGGTGTCGTTGAAGCGAAGGACACACCTAACTTCATCGCAAACCGAATCGGTACTTACGGATTGCTCGTAACAGTAAGAGAAATGGTGAAAGGCGGCTACAGTGTTGGTGAAGTTGACTCTGTAACCGGCCCAATGATCGGCCGTCCTAAGAGCGCAACATTCCGCACGCTGGATGTAGTTGGTCTTGATACTTTCGCGCATGTCGCGAAAAACGTGTATGACCAGGTTGACGGTGAAGAAAAGGAAGTCTTTGAAGTACCTGAGTTCATGAAGAAGATGCTTGAAAACGGCTGGCTTGGAAGTAAGTCAGGTCAGGGATTCTTCCTGAAGCAGGGCAAGGAAATCCTTGAATTGGATCCGCAGACTCTGGAATACGGACCTCGAAAAAAATTAAAAACAGCGTCTACTGAAATGGCGAAGCAGGAAAAAGGCCTTGCCAATAAAATGAAAGCGCTTGTTTATGCTAAGGACCGCGCGGGTGAGCTTTTATGGAATATTTTCAGCCCAGTGCTTGTTTACTCAGCTGATTTACTAGGCACAATTGCCGATGATATCGTCGCGATTGACCGTGCAATGAAATGGGGGTTCGGCTGGGAAATGGGGCCTTTCGAAGCTTGGGATGCACTGGGCGTCGAAAAAGCGATCAGTAAAATGGAGTCTGAAGGCAAGACTGTTCCTGTCTGGGTAAAAGAAATGGTCGAAAAAGGCTTCACATCATTCTACAAAGAAGAAGATGGCAGACTGAGCTATTACCATAATGGTGAATACGTAGCTGTAGAAGAAAATCCAAAGGCAATTAACCTGAAGCTTTTGAAAAAGCAAAAGGGTGTCATTAAAAAGAATGGCGGCGCAAGCCTGATTGACCTTGGTGATGGAATCGCCCTTCTGGAATTCCATTCCCACAGCAATTCGATCGGACCTGACATCCTCCAGATGATCAATTTCGCAATCGATGAAGTAGAAAAGAATTATAAGGGTCTTGTAATTGGCAACCAGGGCAAGAACTTCTCAGTTGGTGCGAACCTGGCCATGATCCTGATGGAGGCACAGGACGATAACATTTGGGATCTTGATATGGTCGTTCGCCAATTCCAGCAGACGACGATGAAAATCAAATACAGCTCAAAGCCAATCGTAGCTGCTCCATTTGGAATGACGCTAGGCGGGGGCGCTGAAATGTGCTTGCCGGCAGCCCATATCCAGGCATCCATGGAAACTTATATGGGTCTTGTTGAAGCTGGTGTAGGATTGATTCCTGGCGGAGGCGGAAACAAGGAGCTTTATATCAAGCATCTTGAAGGCCTGCCAAAAGGTGTGGACTTTGACCTTCAAAAGGTTGCGAATAAAGTATTTGAAACCATCGCAATGGCTAAAGTCTCTACTTCAGGTGAGGAAGCACGTGAAAATAACTTCCTGAATGAAGCAGATGGTATCAGCGTTAACAGCGATCACTTGTTATATGATGCGAAACAGGCTGCATTGAATTTATATGAAAGCGGTTATAAGGCACCGGTAAGAAAGAAAGTTCCTGTAACCGGTGAACCGGGATATGCAACCCTGCTGCTGGGTGCTCAAACGATGCATCTGTCAGGCTACATTTCTGAGCATGATTTGAAAATCGCGAAGAAGCTTGCGTATGTTATCGCCGGCGGAAAAGTGCCATACGGAACCGAAGTAGATGAGCAATACTTGCTTGACCTTGAAAGAGAAGCGTTCCTTAGCCTTGTGGCAGAACCGAAATCACAGCAGCGCATGCAGCATATGCTCGTAAAAGGCAAGCCTTTGCGTAACTAATAGATTGATAGTTTCACAGTGAAATATATTTTAACAACATCCAAGGAAAGAGAGGGAATGAGATGAGAGAAGCGGTAATCGTAGCCGGAGCCCGGACACCGGTCGGAAAAGCAAAAAAAGGAACTCTTGCTAATGTCCGGCCTGACGATCTTGGAGCTCTTGTAGTAAGAGAAACTCTAAAAAGAGCAGGCAATTATGAAGGGAACATTGATGATCTAATCATCGGCTGTGCAATGCCAGAAGCAGAGCAGGGCTTGAATATGGCGCGTAATATCGGCGCACTTGCCGGTCTGTCACATGAAGTGCCGGCGATCACAATCAATCGTTATTGTTCTTCAGGACTGCAGGCGATTGCGAATGCATCAGAGAGAATCATGCTTGGGCATGCAGACACCATTATCGCTGGTGGTGCGGAATCAATGAGCCTTGTTCCAATGATGGGCCATGTCGTCCGCCCGAATTCAAAATTGGCTGAAAGCGCCCCGCAGTACTATATGGGAATGGGCCATACAGCTGAGGAAGTAGCCAAGAAGTATGGCATTTCCCGTGAAGATCAGGATGCTTTTGCAGTAAGAAGCCATCAGCGTGCGGCAAAGGCAATCCAGGAAGGCAAATTCGAGGATGAGATTGTTCCTGTCGATGTAACCCTCCGTACAGTAGGAAAAGACAATAAGCTTGTTGAAAAGACCATCCAATTCAAACAGGATGAAGGTGTACGTCCTGATACGAACATGGAAACACTTGCGAAATTGCGCCCGGCCTTCAATATTAAAGGCACAGTAACTGCAGGAAACTCCTCACAGACTAGTGACGGAGCAGCGGCAGTCATGGTCATGGATCGCGAAAAGGCTGAATCTCTTGGATTGAAGCCTCTTGCTAAATTCAGGTCATTCGCGCTTGGCGGAGTACCGCCTGAAATCATGGGAATCGGTCCCGTGGTAGCGATTCCTAAAGCATTGAAGCTTGCCGGACTGCAGGTTTCCGACATCGGTGTATTCGAACTGAACGAAGCATTTGCTTCACAATCAATCCAGGTCATCCGCGAGTTGGGCCTTGATGAAGATAAAGTCAACGTGAACGGCGGAGCGATCGCCTTGGGCCACCCACTGGGAACAACTGGTGCGAAGCTGACTTTAACAGTAATCCATGAAATGAAACGCAGAAATGAACAATTCGGTGTCGTTACGATGTGTATCGGCGGCGGAATGGGCGCAGCTGGAGTATTTGAACTTTTATAAAGAGTAGGGCTCTATTAGAGCTTGATGTTATAGTTTTACACTCGTTGATTGTAGTGGAAGGCGCGAAGACTCCT
>NZ_JAGGQP010000002.1:21485-41202 GCF_018613235.1 Bacillus sp. ISL-41 | reverse complement strand
CCGACAAGCGCTGGAGGGCTGACCGGTGAAGTCGTTCTTTGACTTCATTGGGCAGACCGAAGCGACCTTGAGGGGCTAGGCGCTGGAGCTGGACAAAGAAAAGACAAAAAAGGGGAATAGAATGTGAGCTTACCCTATTCGTTAGAGGAAATTCCGTTTGTAGCAGCGGCGCTGATGATCGCTTTTGCGGTCCATGAGTTCGCGCACGCCTGGGTGGCGTATAAGTTTGGCGACCCGACTGCCCAGAGACAGGGGCGGTTGACGCTGAACCCGATCAAGCACTTGGATCCGCTGGGAACCATCTTGATATTCATTGCTGGGTTCGGCTGGGCAAGACCGGTACCGGTTAATCGTTTCATGTTCAAAAATCCGAAGCTTGCCGGAGTGCTTGTGTCTGTTGCCGGGCCAGTCAGCAATCTTATTCTGGTCTTCCTGGCATTTGCCATCTGGTACATATTTGTCATGCTTGGGCTGGCACCTGGGGTTCCGGAATTTTTCCTGAATTTCCTCAATATCTTCATCGGGCTGAATGCGATGCTTTTCGTCTTCAATTTATTGCCGTTCCCGCCGCTTGATGGCTACCGGATCATCGAGGATCTGGCACCAGCGGATATCCGGGCAAAAATGACCCAGTATGAAGCGTACGGCTCGATCATTTTCTTGATCCTGGTCATCACGCCGCTCGATCAATATACAATTCAGCCGATTTTCTATTATTTAATTCCGGCTGTAACGGATGGAATATACAATCTATTTTTCTGATTCATTTTAAGGAGGTTTCCAACATGGAAGAAAAAAAGGGCAAGAAGAATATTGGCTTCAATATCATCAAAAATGACCCGATGGATGGCCATAAGGGTTTTGGGAAAGGTGTTCTCACACTTGATAATGTCTCGCCAGTCATCATTGATGTCGATGCAGGAGAGGCAGCTGTAGAAGTAGGTGCCATGCATGCGCGCAGTGATGTCGAGAAAGGAATTAAGTTTCTTCCTGACCGAAATGAAGTGCCTGATGCAAAGCCCTACTGGGTTGTCTGGGTAACAATTGACAGGAAGGAAGAAGGTCCTTATTACGCTGGTGTCACTGCCTGCGAAATGACCGTCAACCGCGAAATCCGCCGCGGCTATAAGTCGCTGCCGGAGCATGTGAACCGTCTTGATAAGTCAATCAAGCGCCACATCATCGTGGATCATATGGATGAAAAATCAAAACACATCCTATCTGACTTCCTGAAAAAACATGATTCAGGAATGTGGGAACGGTCTGAAGAAAAGCTGAAAAATGACTTACTGGCCAATTAATATATCTGGATAATTTTCCTAATAATTTGTCTAAATTGTGACACTTCTTAGCAAGTGACAATATCTGGCTTGCTCAAATGCAATAAAAAAAGTAAACTGATATCAGCGTAAAACACATTTTATGCTAGGACGAGAAAAACCCCGGAGGCTTGCTTCCGGGGTTTTTCTTTTGGCTATGACGCAAAGGTTTTCCTTATTATAGTGAGATAATTGTTGTTGACACATTATGTTATAGGAGGATCCTCTATAGTCCGAAAATCCGCTTGTACCAAGGCTTCTTTTCCTTTTCCTTCATAGGTTTTTCTTCCTTATGTTCTTCGTGATCCAAATGATCTGTACAGTATTCAGTAGGTTCTGTTCCTGCAGCAAATAATGTCAGCCTTTTTACCGGGCATCCGTCAGAGGCGAGCATGCCATTTGCTGGATCAACATAGACGGCTACAGTCCCTTTTGCTGCCTTGAATTTTTTCGCAGGCTCATTATCCAGTGCTTTTTCCATAAAATCCATCCAGATATTCTTCGCATAGGATTTCTCCACTGTCAGTTCAATTGGCTTTCCTTTATCGTAACCTGTCCATACGGCGGATACGAGCTGAGGGGTATAGCCAATCATCCAGCTGTCTGTTTCGGTCGTTCCAGACTTGGCTGCGTACGGTCTTGTCATCTTTTTAATCAGCGTGCTTCCTGTTACGGAAGAATAGCCATTCAATTTTTTATCAAAAATGCCTGTCAGCATATGGGTCATCACCGAGGCGAGTTCCGGCTTCAAAACCTCTTCTCTCTCAGTCTTGTACTCGTATATCACTTCGCCTTTATGGTTTTCAACCTTCTTGATCAGCACAGGTTCCACTTTCTTGCCGCCGTTCGCCAGAATACTGTAGGCATTGGCCATATCAATCACCCTTACACCGGATGTGCCGAGGGCAAGTGATGGAACCTTGTCCATGTCCGTCTTGATTCCAAAACGCTTCGCTGTTTCCACGAGAGTTTCCTCTCCCAGGAACAGATGGGTTTTCACGGCGTAAACATTATCCGACAATGCCAAAGCCTGTGCCATCGTAATATCATCTTCAGCATATTTATTGTTAAAATTATGCGGCGTATACTCTGAGCGTCCATCATCGAACATGAACGTCGTCAGCTGGCTTTTCATTGTGGAAGAAGGAGTGAAGCCATTTTCAAGGGCCGCATAATACAGAATCGGCTTCATGGTCGACCCTGGCTGCCTGACGGCCTGTACAGCCCGGTTGAACGGGCTCTCTTCATAATTCCTGCCGCCGATAAGCGCAACCACATGTCCATTTTTCGGATTCATCGCCACAAACCCTGCCTGGATTTCTGAATCGGAAGCAATCATTTTATCCATCGACTTTTCCGCGATTTCCTGCTGATCAAGATTAAGGGTCGTATAAACTCTTAATCCGCCGAGCGAAATGGTCCGGTCATCAAAATTCAATGAATTCTTGAGCGCATTCTGGACAGCGTCCTGGAAGTATGGCGCCGCTCCAATCCGGGAATGCTGGTGCTCTCCGACAAGCTTCAGTTTTTCAATGCTCGCTTTTTGAGCGGCAAGTTCAGTGATATAGCCGTTTGTCTTCATCGTACTTATAATGGTGCGCTGCCGCTGCTTTGCTTTTTCAATAGAGGCGAAAGGAGAGTAAATGCTGGGACCTTTCGGGATTCCCGCCAGCATGGAAGCTTCCGCCAGGGATAAATCCTTCGCGTCCTTGCCAAAATAATAATGGCTCGCTGCCTGGACACCGTACGCACCATTGCCATAATAAATCGTATTCAAATAGCCTTCCAGGATCTCGTCTTTGGAATAATTCATTTCCAGCCGCAAAGTATATAGCGCTTCTGTCGCTTTCCGCTTCCACGTCTTGTCATGTTCAAGGTAAAGGTTCCTTGCATACTGCTGGGTAATCGTGCTCGCACCCTGGACCTTGGCCATTGCCTTTATGTCAGCAAGCGCAGCACCGGCAATCCGCTTATAATCAAACCCATTATGGGTAAAAAAGGTTTTATCCTCTATAGAAACCGTTGCATTAATCAAATGGGGAGAAATATCCTTGAGCGCCACCCAATAGCGCTTCTGGCCGGAGTGACTCTCGCCAATCACCGTTCCATCATCTGAAAAAAACAAAGTCGATTGCGGCACAGCCAGGGGAGGCGGTCCCTGAAGCTTCGCGTAGCCAATCAGGGAAAAATAGATGATTGTTACCAAGGCAAGCCCCGCAAGCCCGAAAAAGATCAAAGCACGCAAATATTTAATTGTCTTGCGAAACCGCTGGTCTGTCATCAGCTCCATGCTGCTTCCCCCTCAAAAAGATAGATAATATCAGTATGAAAAAAAACAGCAGGTTTTAAACATAGAATCAAAGTTAATTAAATTTTGCTTGCATTTTTGCTAGATTCAACTATACTTTTTCTGATGTTTGTATTTGTGATGTTGGGGAAACATAAAAAATAATATGAAAGCGTCATGCTTGCACAATATATATTTGGACAGTTCAGCAGTCCGTCACCTGAAATTCGCCGCATCATAACGGAAATTTTTTTGCCGAAAGGAAGGAAGAAAAATGGGTCTTTGGTTTACAGAAAAGCAGACAGAGAACTTTGGTATCACAATGAAAGTGAACAAGACGTTACATACAGAACAGACAGAATTCCAGAAGCTTGATATGGTAGAAACAGAAGAGTGGGGCAATATGCTTCTTCTTGATGACATGGTAATGACTTCTGTTAAAGATGAGTTCGTTTACCACGAAATGGTTGCGCATATTCCATTATTCACTCACCCAAATCCTGAGCATGTACTAGTTGTAGGTGGCGGCGATGGCGGCGTAATCCGTGAAGTGCTAAAGCACCCTAGCGTGAAAAAAGCAACTCTTGTTGATATCGATGGAAAGGTAATCGAGTATTCTAAGAAATACTTGCCTGAAATCGCAGGCAAGCTTGATGACCCGCGCGTTGATGTCCAGGTTGGCGACGGCTTCATGCATATCGCTGAAAGCGACAACCAGTACGATGTCATCATGGTTGACTCTACTGAACCAGTTGGACCGGCTGTAAACCTGTTCACAAAAGGCTTCTATGCTGGAATTTCAAAAGCATTGAAGGAAGACGGTATTTTCGTGGCACAGTCTGACAACCCATGGTTCAAGGCTGACCTTATCCGCAATGTCCAGAAGGATGTAAAGGAGATCTTCCCAATCACACGCCTTTACATCGCGAACATCCCAACATACCCAAGCGGAATGTGGGCATTCACACTTGGATCAAAGAAGCATGACCCGCTTGAAGTGAGCGAAGAACGCTTCCACGACATCGAAACAAAGTACTACACGAAAGAACTTCACAAAGCCGCTTTCGTATTGCCAAAATTCGTTGGCGACCTTGTAAAATAACTAAGACATTTTTTTAGGCTTCCCGGTGATTCCGGGGGCCGTTTTATTGTGAAAAATTATATTGAAAAAGAGGTGCTTAATATGCGTTTTGATGAAGCCTATTCTGGCAATGTTTTTATCGGCAGCCATTCAAACTATCAGGAAAGCAAGGCGGTCCTTTATGGTATGCCAATGGACTGGACTGTCAGCTACCGTCCTGGTTCACGCTTTGGCCCGACCCGTATCCGCGAGGTATCGATCGGCCTTGAAGAGTACAGCCCTTATCTTGACCGCGAGATGGCTGATCTGAACTATTTCGATGCAGGAGATATTCCGCTGCCATTCGGCAATGCCCAGAAAAGTCTTGATTTGATTGAGGAATACGTGGACAAGCTTTTGGCTGAAGACAAATTTCCACTTGGCATGGGCGGTGAGCATCTGGTATCATGGCCAGTCATGAAGGCAGTCGCGAAAAAATATGAAGACCTTGCCATCATCCACTTTGATGCGCATACGGACCTTCGCGAACATTATGAAGGTGAACCATTGTCGCACTCAACGCCAATCCGCAAGATTGCTGAGCACATTGGCCCGAAAAATGTCTACTCATTCGGTATCCGTTCTGGCATGAAGGAAGAATTCGAGTGGGCAAAGGAAGTAGGCATGCATATTTCCAAGTTTGAAGTCCTTGAGCCATTAAAGGAAGTATTGCCGACGCTTGCTGGCCGCCCGGTATATGTAACGATCGACATTGACGTCCTTGATCCTGCACATGCACCTGGAACAGGAACAGTTGACGCTGGCGGAATCACTTCCAAGGAGCTGCTTGCATCAATCCATGCAATCGCAAACTCCGGTGTGAACGTTGTTGGAGCTGACCTTGTCGAAGTCGCGCCAATCTATGATACATCCGAAATGACCGCAAATACTGCAAGCAAGATCATTCGTGAAATGCTGCTAGGGTTTGTAAAATAATAAATCATATCAGCCGCTCTCTTTTTAAAAGGGAGCGGTTTTTATTTTGTGAAAAAATAGTGACCTATTACTAATAGTTACTTTCATAGGAAGGGAAATTCAGAATAATATAGAAAATATAGTGATTATGTAAGTAATCACTAAAAAGGAGGTAAAAAGGATGAAAACATTGGTTTCTTTTTTCAACCGCATCATGCAGCGGTATTTGCCTGATCCGTTTCTTTTTGTCATCATTTTAACTTTTGTTGTATTTGGATTAGGCCTTATTTTTACCGACAGCGGTCCGTATCAGATGGCCCAGCACTGGGGTGGCGGCTTCTGGAGCTTGCTGACGTTCTCGATGCAGATGGTGCTTGTCCTTGTGACAGGTCATGTTCTCGCAAGCAGCAATATTTTTAAAAAGGGTCTTGGCTCACTTGCTTCGCTGGCAAAAACGCCAGGGCAGGCGATTGTCATTGTTACAGTCGTCTCGATGATTGCAAGCTTGATCAACTGGGGCTTCGGTTTGGTCATTGGTGCACTTTTCGCGAAAGAGTTGGCGAAAAGGGTTCAAAATGTGGACTATAGGCTGTTGATTGCAAGCGCTTACGGTGGGTTCATCGTCTGGCATGGAGGGATTTCCGGGTCAATTCCGCTGACGATTGCGACGGAAGGACACTTCTCGCAGGATTTGATTGGTATTATCCCGACAGATCAGACCATTTTTGCCGGCTTCAATCTGCTGATTATCTTAATTATGCTTCTCGTATTGCCAGTGGTTAACCGCCTGATGATGCCGTCAAAGGATCAAACGGTGACAGTCGACCCTGTACTGCTTGAAGCGGATGTTCAGGCAGCAACAATTGAGCAGGGAGCGATGACACCTGCGGAAAAACTGGAAAACAGCAAAATCATTTCTTTGTTGATTGGTATTCTTGGCCTTGTTTTTCTATTTTACTATTTTGCAACAAACGGATTTAAATTGAATCTTGATATCGTCAATTTCTTGTTCCTATTCCTTGGGATTCTGTTCCATGGCACGCCAAAGCGTTTCCTTGAGGCGGTCGTCAACGCGGTAAAAGGAGCGAGCGGTATCATCATTCAATTCCCTTTTTACGCGGGGATCATGGGAATGATGACAGCGTCTGGCCTGGCAGCAGTCATGTCAGAGGGCTTTGTGTCGATTTCAAATGAATTCACCTTCCCATTCTTCACCTTCCTGAGTGCAGGTGTGGTAAACTTCTTCGTTCCATCTGGCGGTGGACAGTGGGCGGTACAGGCACCTGTCATGCTTGAAGCAGCCCAGACACTGGGAGTATCTATCCCGAAAACGGCAATGGCGGTTGCCTGGGGCGACGCGTGGACCAACCTGATCCAGCCATTCTGGGCACTGCCTGCACTGGCGATTGCCGGCTTGAAGGCAAAAGATATCATGGGATATTGTGTACTGATGCTAGTTGTTTCCGGGGTTATCATCTCGGTTGGAATGCTATTTTTCTAAATAGAAGAGTAGGAGGAGCTGATTGCTTCTCCTTTTTTACTGGAAAAAATCGTTGATAATTTCCAGTTCGCGGAATTATGCCTGAAATTCGCGGAATTAATGTGGAATTTCGCGGAATTCCATCCTGTTTTCGCGGAAAAACCTATGACTTTCGCGGAATCATCTGGCTGAGAAGAAAAAATCGATAAGAGTTGGGGGAATTAAGGTCCTTTTTTGTGTAATTCCCCCCCTTACTTGTGAAAAAAACTACGGATTTTCGTGAATTCTTAAGTTGAAATAAAAAAACGGGTAGAAGCGTAACGGCATTTGCGGAAGTAAGATGGTTTTTCGAGGAAAAATCAAGTCTTTAAACAAATCATCATCAAAAAACTGGACAGCATTTGCCGTCCAGTTCGGTTTATTACATCTTTTCGAATGTATCACAAATGGTTTCACGTTCATTCAGTGCCTGTTTTCCGGTATTCGCTACTACAAGGATGGAATCGGCAACACATTGATCGCCTTCAGCCCAATATTTGCAGTTTTCTACTTCGCATTTAACTTCGATTTTCATGTATGCCACCTCCTTAAAAGGTTTTGATAATCAATACCCGCTTTGGTGTCGGGCTAATCCTATAGACTGATTTTACCAGCTAAAATAACATGCAAATCCCTGCGAACCTTGCACTTTCAAAGGAGAATATTTATACTTATAAAGTTATAATGAAGATAGAAAAGCATCAGCTATTTGGCCAGAAGTGCAAAGTGCTGATGCTGGATTAGAAAAGGGCGTGTTAACGGTGTCTAGTAAACCCGCTGATCAGATTCCTGTCAAAGTGACGGTAAAAACGGCAATTTACAGTGGCAAAGAGAAGGAAACTTTTGAATTGACTACTTTTGGCCGATACTATACAAAGGCGAACAGCTCTTACCTCCAATATGATGAAGTGATGGAGGAAGGAGATGTCCATACGACGGTTAAAATATCAGGGGACGAAGTGCTGATTTTGCGCAGCGGCGCGATCAAGATGAGGCTTCATTTTCTGCTGAATAAAAAAACTCCGGGGAACTATAAGACCCAATATGGTCTTCTCGAGACCTCGGCGCTCACGAAGCGGCTCGATACTGATTTTAACGAGACAAAGCAGGAGGGCCATGTGGACTTGCTGTATGATATGGCCATACAGGGCGCGAGTTCAGGTACATACCATTTGACGATCAATTATAAGGAGGAAGGCAAATGAATATAGTTGAACAGGTTCAATTGAAGCTGAAGGAAGAAATCAAGCAGGCAATCATCAAAGCTGGACTAGCTGAGGAAGCCCAGATTCCGGCCGTTATTTTAGAGACGCCTAAGGAAAAAGCACACGGGGATTATTCCACGAATATGGCGATGCAGCTTGCGCGCGTGGCGAAAAAGGCACCACGTCAGATTGCGGAGCAGC
Source organism: Bacillus sp. ISL-41 (assembly GCF_018613235.1). Taxonomy (GTDB): domain Bacteria; phylum Bacillota; class Bacilli; order Bacillales; family Cytobacillaceae; genus Mesobacillus. The sequence continues at coordinate 32,636 of NZ_JAGGQP010000002.1, read as the reverse complement.
TGATCGAGAACTTCGATAAAAACAAGGCATCCATCGAGAAAATTGAAATTGCCGGACCTGGCTTCATCAACTTTTACATGGATAACAGCTATTTGACAGACTTGATTCCGGCAATCCTGGAAGCAGGAGACAACTATGGTGAATCGAAGGTAGGAAATGGGCAGAAGGTCCAGATCGAGTTCGTTTCTGCCAACCCGACTGGCGACCTTCACCTTGGCCATGCGCGCGGCGCAGCGGTAGGTGATTCACTGTGCAATGTGCTTGCTAAGGCTGGATACGATGTTTCCCGCGAGTATTATATCAATGATGCAGGCAATCAGATCAATAACCTGGCACTGTCTGTTGAGGCACGGTATTTCCAGGCTCTAGGCATGGACAAGCCGATGCCTGAGGATGGCTATCATGGCGCTGATATCATCGGGATCGGGCACATGCTCGCTGAAGAGTTCGGCGATAAGTATGTGAATGTTCCAGATCAAGAGCGCTTCGATGCTTTCCGTGAGTACGGATTGAAATATGAAATGGAAAAGTTGAAGCTGGACCTTGAGAATTTCCGTGTCAGATTCGATGTTTGGTACTCAGAAACTTCTCTATATCAAAATGGGAAAATTGACGTGGCACTTGATGCATTGCGTGAAAATGGCCATATCTATGAAGAGGATGGCGCGACATGGTTCCGTTCATCAGAGCTTGGCGATGACAAGGACCGCGTGCTGATCAAGCAGGATGGCTCTTATACGTATTTGCTTCCGGACATAGCTTACCATAAGGACAAGCTCGAGCGCGGTTTTGAAAAGCTGATCAACATCTGGGGAGCCGACCACCACGGTTATATCCCTCGTATGAAGGCAGCGATCGAGGCGCTTGGCTATGGACGTGAGGCGCTTGAAGTTGAAATCATCCAGCTTGTCCATCTTTATAAAAATGGCGAGAAGATGAAGATGAGCAAGCGTACTGGTAAAGCTGTCACGATGCGTGACCTGATTGATGAAGTAGGTCTGGACGCAGTTCGTTACTTCTTCGCAATGAGAAGCGCGGACACTCATATGGACTTCGACCTTGACTTGGCCGTATCCCAGTCCAATGAAAACCCAGTTTTCTACGCACAGTATGCGCATGCCCGTATCAACAGCATTCTGCGTTCTGCTGCAGAACAAGGGTTGATCTTCGACATCGAGGCAGATTTCAAGCATATCCAGTCCGAGAAGGAAATCGACCTGCTGAAAAAGCTGGGCGAATTCCCGCTGGCCGTTGCCGAAGCAGCCCAGAAGCGCATGCCGCATCGAATCTCCAACTACATTTTTGAACTCGCATCCGTATTCCACAGCTTCTACAATGCTGAGAAGGTATTGGATCTGGAGAATAAAGAAAGAACAGTGGCACGCCTGTCGCTGATCAAGACAGCGCAGATCACTCTAAAGAATGCACTTGAGTTGATTGGGGTTTCGGCTCCGGAGAAGATGTAGGAATAAGAAAAAGCATAAGTCCAACATGGGCTTATGCTTTTTTAAAATATGAGGAGATATATTCGTGACAGAGCAATGATCATGAAAAAAGATCCTGCCCCACCAAGTAGAATGACACAGAAAATAACTTCGAATACGAAGCTATATCTAAAATGGATTATTAAGTAACTTCTGCCTGCTCTCCACTCTTTCTGTAAAAACCACAGTGTTTTTAAACTTATAATTCCCAATAATAAATAGACTCCGCTAATAAGCAGGTCATCTAAAATAGTAATGGCTGTAAGGAATGGAGCATCCCATCCACTTACTCCTCCGCCTCTAGCCCATCCGATGGCAAAGCTAATCACTGCAATTGGCCCTACATAAGCTAAATTAATCAAGAGTTCATGCACTCTTTCACGGAATGAAGGTAAGGGTTTCTCGGCTTCACTCTTCTTTTTCAAGTTGTAAATTCCCCCTGGCTTATAGTTAACCTGATATTACCATTTTTATGCTTAAAAAGCTTATATAAATACGTGCATTTTTTAAAGATGCTTAGAATTGATGAAAGGGTCACGAAAAAAGGAAGGTAATAAAAGTAAAATCATTGAAGAATTCGGCATTTTATGTGGGATGCATGCGTTAATGAGTGCTGGATTAGGAGATCAGTCGTATCAATCATTATGATAATCGTCATTTCTGTGGGGTGCGGAGCGGCTAGCACGTTGAATATAAGCTTTGTTTCCTGGGGTGCTTCTGGATATAACAAGGACAATTTCTTCTTAATGTTAAGGAAAAACACTGTTACAAGCGGCCTTATTCGAGGTGTAAAGGAGTTCAGAAGTATGCATATATGCGAAATAGAGCAAATCGACCGGATTGTCAGGCTGGAGAGGGCAAAATGAGACTCAACCCATCGCCACCCTGTTACCCGAATCGAGCTGTTTGAGAAATCAAGGACAAACCTGCTGTCCTGGAACACCTCAAGACGCTTATTTTATCATTTCCACTCCAACACAGCTCCGCCAATCCGTTTCACGCCGCGGATACTGGCCAAATCTTCGACCAGCTTTAAAGCTGCTTTATCCTTCTCCTTCGCTTCAATCATGAAATCAACATCCTGGCCGATGCCACGGAGGATATTGATCAATGGCAGAATGAATTCAGGGTCAACGGAATCCGCGTGCGATCTATACGCTTTTTCCGTTTTAGGGGAAGAAATATGGATTTTAGGTTTCAAACCAGTCCGTTCCCAGGTTGCGAAGCCATCGGGAAGCAGTTTTTCCAAAGACTCCTCACAAAGATTCGCCATGTGGTGGTGATAATCAAACATGAAGGGGACGTCTTCTTTCAAACAGGCAGTGAGTGTTTCTTCTGCATTGTACGTTTTATCATCATTTTCAAGCGTGGTGATTTTTTTGATATGCTCTGGCAGTTTGGCGAAGTTTTCATGGAAGCGCAATATCGTTTCTTCTTTGTTACCGTATGCCCCGCCAATATGGATGTTGATGAGCGCTTCGGTTTCCAGTCCCATCGCTTCAAGCATGCCATAATGATATTCCATATCGATGATTGCATTAGCCGTCACTTCCTCCCTCGGAGAAGTGAACAGCGTGTATTGATTTGGGTGGAAGCTTGTCCGGATTCCATGCTTTTTCACCAATGCACCGATTTCGAGCCATTTGTCGCGGAACGGCGTAACATAATCCCACTTGACCTCCGGGTGAGTCGCCAGCGGCGCAATCGAGCTCGAGAAACGATACAAAGGTATATCGTGGGCGATATTGTAATGAATCATTCGTTCTGTGTTCACCAAGTTCTGATAGGTTACGGAAAGCAGCTTTTCATGCCGTTCGTCTTCAGGCAGCTGTCCATACCGGGAGAATGTAAGTGCCTTGGATGGAGATGCATCCCACAGGCTGATGGCGGTGGATACATAGCCCAACCGAATAATCATAGTGACACTCCTTTATTGTCAAGCTGTCCGGGTTATCACAAAAAATAGGAAATGGTACTTGCGGCTTTTTCCTTCAGCAAGGAACGGTTGAAGTCATCCAAAGCGGCCTTCCTTGAGTTCAGGATATCCTCTGTCAGGATTAGCTTTATTTTTTTTATAAAATCAACATCATAAATCAGGCAGTTCAATTCATAATTTAAGAACATGCTTCTTTTATCAAAATTAGCGGTGCCAATGTCACAAACCGTATCATCCACGAGCAGGGCCTTTGAATGATAAAAGCCATTTAAGAACTGATAGACTTGGGCACCATCCCGGATCAGAGTCCTCAGATAAGGGTAGGAAGCTTCTTTAACAAAGGCATGGTCGGAAACGAGCGGGACAAGAACCGTCACTGAAACACCTCTTTTGATTGCATCCCGCAATAAGTTAAATACCCTTTTGCTCGGGATGAAGTACGGTGTCCCAATAAAAATCGAAGTCTTTGCATTGCTGATCAGGTCTGACATCATTTCCTCAAGCAGGATGCCTTCAGTTGGAACAAGCTGCTGACGGATTGTGCCTTTTTCGAGGGCGGGGAAATAGGCTTTGTTTTGCAGCAAGTTGACTTTTGCAGCTGCACGCCAATCTTCAAGGAACTCCGATTGCAGATCGGTAACGCCTTCCCCGGTCATTTTCAAGTGATAATCGCGCCATGGCGACAGCTTTGGATCCTGATTGTTATATTCCTTGCCAATATTGAAGCCGCCGAGATAGGCGATCTTTCCGTCAATAACGGTGATTTTCCTGTGGTTCCGCACCTGGGATGAGTAAAATAAGAACGGCAATTTAGGCATTTGGGAATAAGCGAATTCCACGCCGGCAGCCTTCAGCGATTTGATCGTCTTGCGCTTCAGTCCGTTGCCCACCCAATCGACCATAAGGCGCACCTCGACCCCGTCCTTAACTTTTTGTTTTAAAATGGAGAGAAATTCCTGGCTGATTTTATCATCCTGGACGATGTAAAACAAAATATGAATGTGCTGCTTTGCGTTCTTTAATTCAGAAAAAAGGTCGTCGAACAATTTAGGGCCTTCGGCAAAAATGGCTAGGTTACTCTCCCGGACAGGCAGCTTATTCGTTTTGGCACTTGCCAGATGCTTTTTCCTGCCAAGCATGAAGTCTGCATAGACCCATAGGAACAGCCCAGCTATTATCGCGATTAAAATCCATCCAAAATCCATAGCAATCCGGCTCCCTTAAAAGTAAATTAATAAGCATACCCTGGCTCACTTCGAAAAGTGTCCAGCTGCAGCGCCTAGCCCCTCGAGACGCCTGTCCAGTGTCGCCTCCTAGAGACTCCGAAACTTCAACTCCGCCGGCAGAAGCAAAAAGCGCTTCTTTACCGGAGTCTCCAGTTTCTGCGTTTCTGGACAGTCGGCTATACATTTCAGTTTCGGTCCGCCCAATGAAGTCAAAGAACGACTTCACCGGTCGGCCCTCCACCGCTTGTCGGGGCTGACCAAGGCGCTTCCGCTTTTCATATTATTTTTGCCGAAATCGCTTCATATATGTTAAGTTCCTGTAAAAGAGGAAATGTAAACAATTTTCAGAAATGAAAGGAAATGAGTTGACTGAATGCTCATTCATTATATAATGTAGTTAAAGGTATATTCAGAAAATTTGTTTGGTTAAAAATTTTCCATCCAAAAATCAGCATCGAAAGGGGTAAATGATTTTTATGAACGGTCTGCTATGGATTAATCTTATCGCGTTCTTACTTGTAACCGCTTACGCCGTCAGCTTGTTTGTATACGTGGTAAAGACGAGAATCGAGTACATCAAGCTCGGCAAAAAATCAGAGTTTGATGATGATATCAAGGATCGCTGGAGAAGAATCCTTGTCCATGTATTTGGCCAGAAAAGGCTATTAAAGGACAAGAAAAGCGGTGCGATCCACGTTATGTTTTTTTATGGATTCCTCCTTGTCCAGTTTGGGGCAATTGATTTTATCTGGAAAGGAATCAAGCCTGGCTCGCATTTGCCTTTAGGCCCTTTATATCCAGGTTTCACGTTTTTTCAGGAACTCGTTACGCTTACGATTCTAGTAGCGGTTGTATGGGCTTTTTACCGCCGATATGTAGAAAAGCTTGTCCGTCTGAAGCGCGGCTTTAAAAATGGACTTGTACTTCTGTTCATTGGCGGACTAATGCTTTCTGTATTGCTCGGAAACGGAATGAGCATGATCTGGCATGGCCATGAAGGAACTTGGACTGAACCAGTCGCATCTCTGATTGCGGCAGCATTCAGCGGAATTCCTGAGGCAGCTGCCATCACGATTTTCTATATCGCATGGTGGATTCACTTGTTATTCCTGCTTGCGTTCCTAGTGTACGTACCGCAGTCCAAGCATGCTCACTTGATTGCCGGACCGGCCAATGTTTATTTAACAAGGGTTGATTCACCTGGAAAAATTACAAAGATCGATTTTGAAGATGAAACTCAGGAAACATTCGGTGCAGGTAAAATCACTGATTTCAATTATGAACAGATGATCGACTTTTATGCTTGTGTTGAATGTGGACGCTGTACGAATATGTGTCCGGCAACAGGCACTGGAAAAATGCTGTCGCCAATGGATTTGATTGTCAAGCTGCGTGACCATCTGACACTTACGGGTGCGGCTGTCACTTCAAAACAGCCTTGGGTGCCGACATTTGCTTTCTCTAACACAAAGGGCAACCAGCTCGCTTTGGCGGCTGCCGGCCAGGGTGCAAATGAAGCTGCAGCAGGCCTTGCATACAGCCCGAGCATGATCGGCGATGTCATCACAGAAGAAGAAATCTGGGCTTGTACAACTTGCCGTAACTGTGAAGACCAGTGTCCGGTTATGAACGAGCACGTTGACAAAATCATCGACCTCCGCCGTTACCTTGTTTTGACTGAAGGTAAGATGGATGCTGACGCACAGCGTGCGATGACGAATATCGAGCGCCAGGGCAACCCATGGGGCTTGAACCGCAAGGAAAAGGAAAACTGGCGTGAGCTTCGCGACGATGTTGTCATTCCTACGGTAAAAGAAATGAAAAAGGCAGACGAAGAATTCGAATACTTATTCTGGGTTGGCGCGATGGGTTCATTTGATAACCGCAGCCAGAAGATCGCCCTTTCGTTCGCTAAGCTATTGAACGAAGCAGGCGTCAAGTTCGCGATCCTTGGCAACAAGGAAAAGAACTCTGGCGATACACCACGCCGCCTAGGCAACGAGTTCCTATTCCAGGAGCTTGCGACGAAGAACATTGAAGAATTCGAGAAAAATGAAGTGAAGAAGATCGTCACGATCGACCCTCACGCATACAATATCTTTAAGAATGAATATCCTGATTTCGGCTTTGAAGGCGAGGTTTACCATCACACCGAGCTTCTGGCGCAATTAGTGAAAGAAGGAAAGCTGGTTCCGAAGCATGCAGTGAACGAAACAATCACTTTCCATGATTCCTGCTACCTTGGCCGCTATAACGAAGTATATGACGCACCGCGTGATATCCTCAAAGCGATTCCGGGAGTGGATCTAAAGGAAATGGAACGCAACCGCGATACGGCAATGTGCTGTGGCGCAGGCGGCGGCTTGATGTGGATGGAAGAAGAAACAGGACACAGAATCAATGTATCCCGTACAGAACAGGCCCTTGCAGTGAACCCATCCGTCATCAGTTCCGGATGCCCATACTGCCTGACAATGCTATCCGATGGAACGAAAGCAAAAGAAGTAGAAGAAAACGTCGATACATTAGACGTAGCAGAACTACTTGAAAAATCCGTTTTTGGAGAAATCAAACCGCTTGTATCTTAATACAATTTAATACTTAAAACATGAATAGTAGAAGTTGACTCACAGTAAAAATTCGACATAAGACAGAATTTTTAGCAAAGTGTTTCAATTTCTACTATTTTTAAAGTAAAATGAATAATATGATAAAGCGCTTACATTTAACTTCAATCAGTCACCACGATCCAACCTCATGAAAAAAGCATCAGACATATTTTTTTGGCCCAGTTTCGAGCGAGCGTTCAGTCACTCAAAGACGCTGGCAACAAGATTTATTTTTCATTTTCAAAAATTAATAGATTGAAAGGGAGAGATGACAATGGGAAAGACAGTCATTTTAGCAGGTGCAAGAACACCGTTTGGCAAGCTTGGCGGAGCATTAAGCGGTTTTTCAGCCAGTCAATTAGGAGGAATTGCCGTAAAAGAGGCCCTGTCACGAGCGGAAATAAAGCCTGAGGAAGTCGGCGAGGTCATTCTTGGCACAGTGCTGCAGGGAGGCCAGGGACAGCTGCCATCACGCCAGGCCGCTAGAGAAGCGGGAATCCCATGGGAAGTAAAAACGGAAACAATCAATAAGGTTTGTGCATCAGGCATGCGCAGCCTGACTATGGGTGACCAGATCATCCGCGCGGGAGACGAAGAAGTCATCGTTGCCGGCGGAATGGAGTCAATGAGCAACGCGCCTTATATCCTTCCGAAAGCACGCTGGGGATTCAGGATGGGCGACGGCCAGGTCAAGGATTTGATGATCCATGATGGATTGACTTGCAGCTTCAAGGGAGTCCACATGGGCACTTACGGAAATGAAGTAGCGAAAGAATATGAAATCAGCCGCGAGGAACAGGATGAGTGGTCATATCGCAGCCACCAGAAGGCGATTGAAGCAATAGAATCAGGCAAGCTTGCTGAGGAGATCGTTCCTGTTGAAGTGCCACAGCGAAAGGGCGACCCGATTTTGGTTCAGCATGATGAATCACCAAGAAAGGATACATCAGTTGAAAAGCTAGCGAAGCTTGGTCCGGTTTTTAACTCAGACGGCACGATTACTGCTGGTAACGCACCTGGTGTTAACGACGGTGCGGCGGCCCTCGTGCTGATGAGTGAAGAGCGCGCACAGCGTGAAGGCAGGACACCACAGGCAGTTATCCTTGGGCATGCAGCCATCGCAACAGAAGCGAAGGACTTCCCGAAGACACCCGGAATCGTCATCAACGAACTGTTGAAGAAAACAGGCAAGTCACTTGAGGAAATTGATCTTTTTGAAATCAACGAAGCTTTTGCTGCAGTCGCATTGACAAGCGGACGTATTGCAAACCTTGATCCTGAAAAGGTGAATGTGAACGGCGGTGCGGTTGCCCTTGGCCACCCTATCGGAGCCAGTGGGGCACGCATCATCCTTACTTTGATGCATGAACTGAAGCGACGCGGAGGCGGGGTCGGCATTGCGGCGATCTGCTCGGGCGGAGGCCAGGGAGACGCAGTGATGATTGAGGTTCCGAAGCAATAATGAAATGGATGGGAGGGCAAGGTGAGAGTTGCTCTCCATCGATAAGACTATTTTAGGAGGAGATTGGATGAGTGTGAAAACAATTATGGTAATCGGTGCAGGACAAATGGGCTCAGGCATCGCCCAGGTGTGTGCGCAGGCGGGATACAGTGTGTTTTTGAATGACCTGAAGCCAGAATTTGTTGAACGAGGACTTGCCGGCATCAAGAAAAACCTTAACCGTCAGGTAGACAAAGGCCGGATGACAGCTGAACAGCTGGACGAGATTGTTGGTAGAATTACAGCTTCAACCGACCTGCAGGATGCAGGAAAGACGGATCTTGTGATCGAGGCTGCTGTCGAGAACATGGATATCAAGGCGAAAATCTTTGCCCAGCTGGATGAAATTGCACCTGAACACGCAATCCTTGCTTCCAATACATCATCGTTGCCAATCACGGAAATCGCTGCAGCGACAAAGCGTCCCGAAAAAGTCATCGGCATGCACTTCATGAATCCGGTGCCGGTAATGAAGCTCGTTGAGATCATCCGCGGGCTGGCGACTGCTGATGAGGTCTATCAAACAATCGAAGACATCACCAAAACATTGGAAAAGGTACCTGTTGAAGTGAATGACTTCCCTGGCTTCGTGTCCAACCGCATCCTGATGCCGATGATCAATGAAGCGATCTACACATTATACGAGGGTGTAGCGACGAAGGAAGCGATCGACGAAGTCATGAAGCTTGGCATGAACCATCCAATGGGACCGCTGACGCTTGCAGACTTCATTGGCCTTGATACTTGCCTCTACATCATGGAAACACTTCACGAAGGCTTTGGCGATGACAAATACCGCCCTTGTCCGTTGTTAAGGAAATATGTAAAAGCAGGCTGGTTAGGTAAAAAATCAGGCCGCGGTTTCTACACTTACGAGTAAATATTTTGGCGACAAATACGTCCATACATACCACTGTCTGGACGTTTGGAGGGTGAAAACATGAATCTGAGATTTACAGAAGAGCAGGAAATGATGCGCAAAATGGTTAGGGATTTCGCGCAAACCGAAATCGCTCCATTCGTTGAAAAAATGGAAGAGGGCGAGTTCCCGAGAGAGATTTTAAGAAAGATGGGCGAGCTTGGCTTGATGGGAATCCCGGTGCCAGAAGAGTATGGCGGATCGGAGATGGATTTCATCTCATACATCATCGCAATCCATGAAATCTCAAAGGTCAGCGCCACGGTCGGCGTCATCCTGTCCGTCCATACATCCGTCGGAACAAATCCGATCTTGTATTTTGGTACGGAAGAACAAAAGAAGAAATATGTGCCTAAGCTTGCTGCAGGCGAATATCTCGGTGCATTCTGTCTGACTGAACCAAGTGCCGGGTCAGATGCTGCAAGTTTGAAAACGCGGGCCGTCAAGAAAGATGGACACTATGTGTTGAACGGCTCGAAGGTGTTCATCACAAACGGCGGCGAAGCAGATGTCTACATTGTTTTCGCTTCTACTAATCCGGAGGCAGGAACTAAAGGTGTTTCCGCTTTTATCGTTGAAAAAGACACACCAGGCTTCATCGTCGGCAAGGATGAGCACAAAATGGGCCTTTACGGCTCACGCACAGTCCAGCTTACATTTGAAGACATGAAGGTGCCGGCAGAAAACTTGCTTGGCCAGGAAGGCGAAGGGTTCAAAATCGCGATGAGTAACCTGGATTCCGGGCGAATCGGAATTGCCGCACAGGCCCTTGGTATTGCCGAAGCTGCATTGGAAGCAGCGACTGACTATGCAAAAGAAAGAGTCCAGTTCGGCAAGCCAATCGCTGCCCAGCAAGGTGTCGGCTTCAAGCTTGCAGACATGGCAACATCGGTCGAAGCTGCAAAACTATTAATCTATCGCGCTGCCCAGTTACGCTCTGAAGGCCAAAAATGCGGAATCGAAGCATCCATGGCGAAGCTGTTCACATCACGCACAGCAGTCGAGGTCACCACAGAAGCCATCCAGGTATTCGGCGGCTACGGCTACACGAAGGATTATCCGGTTGAACGCTACTTCCGCGATGCCAAAGTAACCGAGATCTACGAAGGCACGAGTGAGATTCAGAAGATTGTTATTAGTAAGCAGTTGTAAGGCTGGTATTATGACAGGTTTGGCAGTGGAACCAGAAAAGCTGTCAAGAAAAGCCCGGAATCGTGACAGATTTGGCAGTGGAACCAGAAAAGCTGTCAAGAAAAGCCCGGAATCGTGACAGGTTTGGCAGTGGAACCAGAAAAGCTGTCAAGAAAAGCTCGGAATTATGACAGGTTTGGCAGTGGAACCAGAAAAGCTGTCAAGAAAAGCCCGGAATCGTGACAGGTTTGGCAGTGGAACCAGAAAAGCTGTCAAGAAAAGCCCGGAATCGTGACAGGTTTGGCAGTGGAACCAGAAAAGCTATCAAGAAAAGCTCGGAATCGT
>NZ_JAGGQP010000002.1:0-21436 GCF_018613235.1 Bacillus sp. ISL-41 | reverse complement strand
AGTGGAACCAGAAAAGCTGTCACAAAAAGCCTAGAATCGTGACAGGTTTGACAGTGGAAGATGAAAAGCTGTCACAAAAAGCCTAGAATCGTGACAGGTTTGGCAGTGGAACCCGAAAAGCTGTCAAGAAAAGCTCGGAATCGTGACAGGTTTGGCAGTGGAACCCGAAAAGTTGTCACAAAAAGCCCGGGATCGTGACAGGTTTGGCAGTGGAACCCGAAAAGCTGTCAAGAAAAGCCCGGAATCGTGACAGGTTTGGCAGTGGAACCAGAAAAGCTGTCAAGAAAAGCCCTGGAATCGTGACAGGTTTGGCAGTGGAACCCGAAAAGCTGTCAAGAAAAGCTCGGAATCGTGACAGGTTTGGCAGTGGAACCCGAAAAGTTGTCACAAAAAGCCTAGAATCGTGACAGGTTTGACAGTGGAAGCTGAAAAGCTGTCAAAAAAAGCCTGGAATCGTGACAGGTTTGACAGTGAAAGCCGAAAAGTTGTCAAGAAAACCCGTAATCAGCAAGTTGTATGTAACAGCTACCTATATAAACTAATCCAACAGTAACGGAGGAAACTAAAATGAATTTTCGATTATCCGAAGAACATGAAATGATCCGAAAAATGGTCCGTGATTTTGCGAGGAATGAAGTGGCTCCGACAGCTGCAGAGCGTGATGAAGAGGAACGCTTTGACCGCGAGATTTTTGACAAGATGGCGGAGCTTGGCCTGACTGGTATTCCGTGGCCTGAAGAGTACGGCGGCATCGGCAGCGACTATCTTGCCTATTGCATCGCGGTTGAAGAGCTGTCCCGTGTTTGTGCATCTACAGGCGTTATGCTTTCAGCACACACATCGCTTGCTGGCTGGCCGATCTACAAGTTTGGAAACGAAGAGCAGAAGCAAAAATACCTGCGCCCGATGGCTGAAGGAAAAAGTATCGGCGCATACGGCCTGACTGAGCCAGGGAGCGGTTCAGATGCTGGTGCAATGAGAACGACTGCCAAAGAAGACGGAGACCATTATGTACTGAATGGTTCAAAAATCTTCATCACAAACGGCGGTGTAGCGGATATCTATGTTGTGTTTGCATTGACTGATCCTGAAAGCAAGCATAAGGGAACGACTGCCTTCATCGTCGAAAGCGATTTCGCTGGTTTTTCTGTCGGTAAGAAGGAGAAAAAGCTCGGTATCCGTTCATCTCCAACAACAGAAATCATCTTTGAAGATTGCCGCGTTCCAAAGGAAAACATCCTTGGTGAAGTGGGCGAAGGTTTCAAAATCGCGATGATGACGCTTGATGGCGGCCGCAACGGTATCGCAGCACAGGCTGTTGGAATCGCTCAAGGTGCGCTTGATGCTGCAGTCGATTATGCGAAAGAACGCCAACAATTCGGCAAGCCAATTGCGGCGAACCAAGGAATCGGCTTCAAGCTTGCGGACATGGCAACATCAGTTGAGGCTTCAAGGCTACTAACCTACCAGGCTGCATGGCTTGAGTCTGAAGGTCTTCCATACGGAAAGGAATCTGCGATGTCCAAGTTGTTCGCCGGCGACACGGCAATGAAAGTGACAACGGAAGCTGTCCAGGTATTTGGCGGCTATGGATACACGAAGGATTATCCAGTTGAACGCTTCATGCGCGACGCGAAAATCACGCAAATCTATGAAGGAACACAGGAAATCCAGCGCCTCGTAATCTCCAGGATGCTGACGAAATAACAAGGCGGGTAGATGTTGATGAAAAAGCGAGAAGTGCAGGCGTCGGTAAAAGATGAGCGACTTGTGAAAAAAAGGCGCGACCAGATGATTAAAGGGGCCGTAACCCTTTTCAAGCAGAAGGGCTTCCACCGCACGACGACCAGAGAGATTGCCCGGGCTTCAGGCTTTAGCATCGGTACCCTTTATGAATATATCCGCACGAAGGAAGATGTGCTGTATCTTGTCTGTGACAGTATCTATGACGAGGTTCGCGACCGCCTTCAGGAAAATCTTGATACGAACCAGGGAACGCTTGAGAGCCTGAAGGTTGGGATCGCCAATTACTTTAAAGTAATGGACGATCTGCAGGATGAAGTGCTTGTCATGTACCAGGAGGTAAAGTCGCTGACAAAGGATGCCCTTCCTTACGTGCTGAAGAAAGAAATCGAGATGGTGGGGATGTTTGAGGATGTCATCCAGCGCTGCGTCGAAAATGGCGAGCTTGACCTGGATAAGAAACATGTCAAAATCATTGCCCATGATATTTTCGTTCAGGGGCAGATGTGGGGATTCCGCCGCTGGGCGCTGCAAAAACTGTACACTCTCGAGGAGTATACGGAGCTGCAGACCGAACTGCTTTTCAAGGGTATAAAGGGGTCGAAAATGAAATTATGAACAGGGGGAACAAAATGAGTATGCCGGAAATGTATAAGCCAAAGAATCATATTCGCTTTGTGACAGCTTCAAGCTTGTTTGACGGCCATGATGCCTCAATCAATATTATGCGCAGGATTATCCAGTCACTTGGTGGCGAGGTCATCCATCTTGGCCACAACCGTTCTGTTGAGGAGGTCGTCAATGCCGCGATCCAGGAGGATGCACAGGGGATTGCGATTTCTTCCTATCAGGGCGGCCATGTAGAATATTTTAAGTATATGTACGATCTTTTAAAGGAAAAAGGGGCATCACATATCCGCATTTACGGCGGTGGCGGCGGTGTCATCATTCCGCGGGAAATAAAAGAGCTTCATGAATACGGAATCGCCCGGATTTTTTCACCGGAAGACGGCCGGAAATACGGCCTTAATGGCATGATCGAACAGATGATCAAGGAATGTGATTTCCCGACAGTTACTCCAGAAGGTGTCGAGGAAATCGAGAAGCTTGAAGCAGGTGACCCGAACGCGGTAGCCAAGCTGATTACGCTTGCCGAGCAGCATGTCGGTTCGGAAAAAGAAACAGCAGCCGCTGTTGAAACACTGATGGAAAAAGTAAAGACCTTGTCAAAATCTGTTCCTGTGGTGGGTATCACTGGTACAGGAGGGGCTGGTAAAAGCTCATTGACGGATGAACTGATCAGAAGATTCATCAATGAAATTCCTGAAAAAAGAGTAGCGATTTTATCTGTAGACCCTACTAAGCAAAAAACTGGCGGCGCACTTCTCGGTGACCGGATCCGCATGAACGCGATATTCTCTCCACGCGTTTATATGCGCAGCCTTGCAACAAGACAATCCAGGTCTGAACTATCGCTGGCAATCAAAGATGCGATCGACGTTGTGAAAGCAGCAGGCTTCGATCTTGTCATCGTCGAAACAAGCGGAATCGGACAGGGCAATGCTGGAATCACCGATGTCTGCGATGTCTCCATGTATGTGATGACAAGCGAATTCGGTGCGCCGTCACAGCTTGAGAAAATTGACATGATTGATTATGCAGACCTGATCGTTATCAATAAGTTCGAGCGCAAAGGCTCCGAGGATGCGAAGCGCCAGGTACAGAAGCAGTATCAGCGCAGCCATATGTTTTTTGACAAAGAACTTGATGAAATGCCAGTGTACGGCACAATAGCCAGCCAGTTTAACGACCCTGGCACGAACGCGCTATTTGCTGCACTTGTCAATAAAATCAATGAAAAAGCAGGCACAGACTGGACAACATCTTTCTCTACAAATGCAGTAGTCGAAAAACAGAATGTCATTATCCCGAACGACCGCCGTTATTACCTGCGGGAAATTTCAGAAACGGTACGCGGTTATCATAAGCATGCGGCCGAGCAGGCAGACCTCGCCCGCAGATTGTTCCAGCTTGAAGGGGCAATTGAGGCGGTAAAAGAAAGAGAAACAAACAGCGAAGTAGTTTCCTCACTTCAGGTATTAAAAGAAGAAGTAGAGAAGAAGCTGACTCCTGAGTCCAAATATATTCTCGAAAACTGGGAATCCCTCAAGGGAAAGTACAGTGCGGACCAGTTCGTAACGAAGATCCGCGATAAGGAAATAGTCACTGAGCTAAAGACTAAGAGCCTTTCAGGTTTAAGTATTCCTAAAGTGGCATTGCCGAAGTACAAGGACTACGGTGAAATCTTGCGCTGGGTATACCTTGAGAACGTACCAGGAAGCTTCCCGTATACAGCAGGCGTATTCCCGTTCAAGCGTGAGGGCGAGGATCCGAAGCGCCAGTTTGCTGGTGAAGGGACACCGGAACGGACGAACCGCCGTTTCCATTACCTGTCCAAGGACGACAGCGCGAAGCGATTGAGCACAGCTTTTGACTCTGTTACTTTATACGGGGAAGATCCTGATTACCGTCCGGATATTTACGGTAAGGTCGGCGAGAGCGGGGTAAGCGTTTGCTCGCTTGACGACATGAAAAAGCTGTATGCAGGATTTGACCTTTGCCACCCATCAACTTCTGTGTCGATGACGATCAACGGACCGGCGCCAATTATACTGGCTATGTTCATGAACACGGCAATTGAACAGCAGGTGCAAAAGAAGGAAGCAGAGCTTGGCCGCAAGCTGAATGATGAAGAGTTTGCACAAGTGAAGGAAATGACGCTCCAGACAGTTCGCGGAACAGTGCAGGCAGATATTTTAAAAGAAGACCAGGGACAGAATACGTGTATCTTCTCTACTGAATTCGCGTTAAGAATGATGGGCGACATCCAGCAGTATTTTATCGACGAGAAGGTTCGAAACTACTATTCTGTATCCATTTCCGGCTATCATATTGCCGAAGCAGGAGCGAACCCAATTTCACAGCTGGCCTTCACGCTTTCAAATGGTTTCACATATGTTGAATACTATTTGAGCAGAGGCATGAACATCGATGATTTCGCGCCAAACCTGAGCTTCTTCTTCTCAAACGGTCTTGATCCTGAGTATTCAGTGATTGGCCGGGTTGCCCGCCGCATCTGGGCGACAGTCATGAAGAACAAGTATGGCGCAAATGAGCGCAGCCAGAAGCTGAAGTATCATATCCAGACATCCGGCCGTTCATTACACGCACAGGAAATCGACTTCAACGATATCCGTACGACGCTTCAAGCATTGATGGCATTGCATGATAACTGCAACTCGCTTCATACAAATGCATATGACGAAGCAATCACAACTCCGACGGAAGAATCTGTCCGCCGCGCAATGGCGATCCAGATGATCATCACAAAGGAGCACGGCTTGACTAAGAACGAGAATCCGCTGCAGGGTGCGTTCATAATCGAAGAGCTGACGGATTTGGTAGAGGAAGCAGTACTTCAGGAGTTTGAACGGATCAATGATCGCGGAGGCGTGCTCGGCGCTATGGAAACACAGTATCAGCGCGGAAAAATCCAGGATGAGTCGATGTACTATGAGATGAAAAAGCATTCAGGGGAGCTGCCGATCATCGGAGTGAACACATACCTGAATCCAAATCCACCATCCGAGGAAGAAATCGACAAGATGGAGCTGGCACGTGCGACGAAAGAGGAAAAAGAAACCCAGATCCAAAACCTTGAAGCCTTCAAGGGTAAAAATAAGGATCAGTCCGAAGAAGCGCTCAACCGCCTGAAGGAAACAGCCGTCAGCGGAGGCAATATCTTCGCTGAACTGATGGAAACGGTAAAATACGCAAGCCTTGGACAAATCACAAGGGCACTATATGAAGTAGGCGGCCAGTTCCGCAGGAATATGTAAAGGCAGCATAAGTGTATGGCTTGTTTAAAATCATAAGAGATTGTGTATAAAGGTAGGACGTGGCATTAGAGATTTTGCAATGGACCTGGATTGGGCAAGGTGGCTTGTAGGAAAACTATGAGCCATCTTGCATTTTGTTAAGCTCTTTTTCGTAAAATAACCTTAACCTTAAAATACAGAGGGCTTGAAGGTAAGATGAGTTTTGTCCGGAAAAAACATCGTGAAAAACAACTTTTAAAGAATTTTTCATACCTTTTACAAGATAATCTTATATAATCTAGGTATCAGCTAATACATACGACCTACTTCAGGATGTGAAATTTGTGAGATCTGTGTTGTTAACGGCAGGAGCTGTTATGGCAGCTGCAGCCATGTATTATCTTTATCAGCGTCAGCTCGGTGCGATATCTTTTTTCATTCTTTCGATTGTCTTCTTTTTCATGGCATATGCCCAGCTTAAAAAGCGAAAAAGGACTGGCAGCGGGAAAGTGGACGATGAAAGCGAAAAAAGGCAAGAAAACGACAGATAAAACTGGCATAAAGGTTTAGAATTTGTTTATAATGTAGAATATGCATTCTGGGATATTTTCCTTGTTTTCGGACGCAGGGCCGGGTAAGGCCTGGAATAGAGAAAGGAAGTGCGAAGATTGAGTTTAAGTCAATACTCAAAAGAAGAGCTTCAAGAAATGTCATTGATTGAAGTTGCCTACGAAATTTTAAAAGAAAAGAAGCAAGCGATCACGTTCCAAGAGCTGATGACTGAAATCAAGAGCATTCTAAAATTGGACGAGGCCGATGTAAGCGAAAAAATGGTTCAGTTCTATACAGATATAAACATAGATGGACGTTTCATGTCCCAGGGGGAAGGCCGCTGGGGGCTTCGCGTCTGGTATCCTGTTGACCAAATCGAAGAAGATAATGTCACGACAGTCAAGCCTAAGAAAAAGAAATCGAAGAAGGCTGTTGATGAGGATGACCTCGATCTTGACGAATTCGATGAGATCGATGAGGAAGATCTTGACTTCGATGAATTTGATGAAGATGATGACGATGATGCCCTGGACGAAGATGATGATGAAGAAGAAGAATTCGATGAGGACCTTGAAGACACTGACGATTTCGACGACGATGAAGAGTTGATAGAAGACGAAGAGGAAGACGAAGAGCTTGAACTGGAAGAGGAAGATGACGAGGACGAAGAACTGTAATTAACAGCTTGACTTTTACCAGGACCGGCTGTAGAATACTTTTTGGGCTCCTTAAAAAAGGACGATTATGTAAAACAGCAACAAAACGCTCCCCATACTATGTATGCGGGGCGTTTTTTTTATTTTGTCCAGAACCCCCCATACAAATAGGTTTGCATCGCGAACAGCAGACCAATGAGATCGTTAAAAATTTTTTTAATAAATCAATTAAACAGGTACATATTGTACAAACTGTTTGATGAGGGGGATTACACAATGGCAAAGTATATTTTTGTAACAGGCGGCGTAGTTTCGTCATTAGGTAAGGGGATCACGGCAGCTTCTCTTGGAAGATTGCTGAAAAATAGGGGCATGAACGTCACAATCCAGAAATTCGATCCATACATCAACGTGGATCCGGGGACAATGAGTCCTTACCAGCACGGCGAGGTTTTCGTTACAGACGATGGAGCTGAAACGGATCTGGACCTTGGCCACTACGAGCGCTTTATTGATATCAATCTAAATAAGTATTCCAACGTGACGACAGGAAAGATCTATTCGACTGTCTTGAAAAAAGAACGCCGCGGTGACTATCTGGGCGGAACAGTACAGGTTATCCCGCATATCACGAATGAAATCAAAGACCGCGTTTTCCGTGCTGGAAAAGAAACTGGCGCTGACGTTGTCATCACTGAAATCGGCGGAACAGTAGGGGACATCGAATCACTGCCGTTCCTAGAAGCGATCCGCCAGATCAAGAACGATGTTGGCCGTGACAATGTCATGTATGTTCACTGTACGCTAGTTCCTTATATCAAGGCGGCTGGTGAAATGAAGACTAAGCCAACCCAGCATAGCGTAAAAGAACTTCGCAGCCTTGGCATCCAGCCTAACATCATCGTTCTTCGTACAGAAATGCCAATCTCACAGGACATGAAGGACAAGATTGCCCTATTCTGTGACATTGATAAGGAAGCGGTAATCGAAGCTGCAGATGCTGATACATTATATTCAATCCCTCTTGCCTTGCAGGAGCAGAAGATGGACCAGCTTGTATGCGACCACTTCAAGCTTGATTGCGGCGAAGCGGACATGACAGAGTGGAATGCTCTTGTTGAGAAAGTGACGCATCTTTCTGATAAAACAAAAATTGCACTTGTCGGTAAATATGTTGAGCTTCAGGACGCCTACATTTCAGTGGTTGAATCATTGAAGCATGCAGGTTACGCATTTGACAGCGATATTGAAATCAAATGGGTCAACTCTGAAGAAGTAACAGAAGAAAATGTCGTTGAATTGCTTAACGACGTCGATGGCATCCTTGTTCCAGGTGGATTTGGTGACCGCGGTATCGAAGGGAAGATCCTTGCGACCAAATACGCGCGTGAAAACAAAGTGCCATTCTTCGGAATCTGCCTGGGCATGCAGCTGGCATCCGTTGAATTCGCACGCCATGTTCTTGGCCTGAAAGATGCTCACTCTGCGGAAATCATGCCGAGCACGCCGTACCCGATCATTGACCTTCTTCCAGAACAGAAGGATATCGAAGACCTTGGCGGAACACTTCGTCTTGGATTATATCCATGTAAGCTTGGTGAAGACACGAAAGCATTCGCGGCATATGGCGATGATTTGATTTACGAGCGCCATCGCCACCGTTATGAGTTCAACAATGAATATCGCCAGGCAATGGAAAAAGCGGGCTTCCTCTTCTCAGGGACAAGCCCAGATGGCCGATTGGTAGAAATCATCGAACTGAAAGATCACCCATGGTTCCTGGCATCCCAGTTCCATCCTGAATTCACATCAAGACCAACACGCCCGCAGCCATTATTCAGGGACTTCATCGAAGCATCAATCAAGTCACGTAAATAATCGCGGAACATAAGCAAAAAGCCGGTGAAATCACCGGCTTTTTTGTGTGTATGGATTTTCAGTTGATCCATTTTAATACCTGTTGTCCCAGACCCACTCTGTTAGTATTCCTCCAAAATCTCCTCAATCGTGAATTTCAACCCGAAGTAAATGAATAATGCAACGATGGAGGTAGGATAGCCGACTCTGTTGCCCATTTCATCAGGCAGGAGCCCTTTTTTGATCCTTAAATCGATGTGCACGTCAGCCATAGTATCCAGACTTTCGGCTTCTTGATCGTCACGGACAGTGGAGATGGACACAAATGGAATCCCTTTCTCCTGTAAGTCACGTGCTGCTTCCACAGCCTCTTTGTTATCTGCGTACCGGCTTACAATAAGAACACGATCAGCAGCTTCTAGTTCTACTTCCTCTGTTAAAATCGCAGCGGATTGCAGCGGTTCCTCGCCATAGACGGCCTCGAGGGCAACTGCCTGCATCTCCTTTGTACCAAAAATATAAACCGTGCCCTCACCAGCTGCAGCTTGTGCCAGCAGGCGCGCTCCATCCTCAATTGAAAATTCTTCTTTTTCCTGAAGTCTGTTGAACAAACCTGTCAGCTGTGTCGAAAACATTTTTAACATAACAGCACCTCCGTTTTTGCCAATACTGATTATAAAGTACTACAATGGGAATGAAAAAGCATCTGTCGAAAAATATGTTTGAAAATATGGGAGGAATTTCAAGCTTTTTAACGAATTGTGTAAATGGGGATAAGACGAAACCGTTTCCTGGACAAATACATTTAACAACATACTACATTTATTAGGGGGAAGAGGCGGCATGAAAGAAAAAATACTTATTGTAGACGACCAGTTTGGCATCAGAATTCTACTTAATGAAGTGCTGCAAAAAGAAGGTTATCAAACGTATCAGGCTGCAAATGGCGTCCAGGCCCTGGATATCGTGAAAAAGCATCCACCGGATCTCGTTCTTTTGGACATGAAAATCCCTGGTATGGATGGAATTGAAATCCTAAAAAGAATGAAGGTAATCGATCCGGATATCCGCGTCATCATCATGACCGCCTACGGCGAGCTCGATATGATCCAGGAAGCAATGGACCTTGGGGCGCTGACACACTTCGCCAAACCATTCGATATCGACGACATCCGGGCAGCTGTAAAGAAATACTCACAAACCGTTTCGTAATATTTTATACAGATTACATAGAAATGCCCTCTCGACTTTTCAGAGGGCATTTCCTTTTAAAAAGCAGGGAAAATCCGAGTTTCCAGACTAGTGAAATTATTGGTAGCGCTTGCTTTATAGCATTTTTATGACACTTGCAAAAACAAGGCTAGAACAATGGCAATTCTGATTTTCTTTTGGTATGATACTTATGAATTCCACAGGATCATTTCGTTTTGATGAATGCCATCTCGGGTACATAATCAAATGCAGAGAGGGAAAACCTTTAAAAGGGTAGCATAGTCAAATGACGATTGATCATAATGAAGGAGGAAATGATATGCCTTTAGTTTCAATGACTGAAATGCTGAAAAAAGCGAATGCGGAAGGCTACGCTGTTGGGCAATTTAACTTAAATAACCTTGAATTTACTCAAGCGATCCTTCAGGCTGCAGAAGCTGAGAAGTCACCAGTAATCCTTGGTGTTTCTGAAGGTGCTGCACGCTATATGGGCGGCTTCAAAACAGTAGTGAAAATGGTAGAAGGATTGATGGAGGACTACAAAACAACAGTTCCTGTCGCAATCCACTTAGACCATGGTTCAAGCTTTGATAAATGTAAAGAAGCAATTGACGCAGGTTTCACATCTGTCATGATTGATGCTTCTCACGGTCCTTTCGAAGAGAACGTTTCAACCACTTCAAAGGTTGTTGAATACGCTCATTCAAAAGGCGTTTCTGTTGAAGCTGAATTGGGAGTAGTCGGCGGACAGGAAGATGATGTCGTTGCTGACGGCGTTATCTATGCAGATCCTAAAGAGTGTGAAGAACTTGTTCAGCGCACTGGCATCGACTGCCTGGCTCCTGCACTTGGTTCTGTACACGGTCCTTACAAAGGCGAACCAAACCTTGGTTTCAAAGAGATGGAAGAAATCAATAAGACTGCAGGCGTACCACTAGTATTGCACGGCGGAACTGGTATCCCAACAAAAGATATCCAGAAAGCTATTTCTTTCGGTACAGCTAAAGTCAACGTTAACACTGAAAACCAAATTGCTTCAGCTAAAGTTGTGCGTCAGGTATTGGCTGAAAAGCCTAACGAGTACGATCCACGTAAATACCTTGGACCAGCTCGCGACGCAATCAAGGAAACTGTAATCGGCAAAATGCGCGAATTCGGTTCTTCTAACAAAGCGTAAAAGCAATAGAAATTTGTTATAATTAAACCGCCTTACAATAAGGCGGTTTTTGTCCATTTATATAAGTTTGAAAATTTTGTCGACTGGAGGCGTTTACAAATGAAGTTTTTTATCGATACTGCGAATATGGAAGAAATCCGCGAGGCCTATACACTGGGAATTTTATCAGGGGTTACCACCAACCCGTCACTCGTGGCAAAAGAAAAGAATGTGAAGTTTGAAGACCGCTTGAAGGAAATCACTGAACTGGTTCCTGGTTCCGTCAGCGCGGAAGTCATCGCGCTAGATGCAGAAGGCATGATCAGAGAAGGAAAAGAGCTAGCTGCGATCGCTCCTAACATTACAATCAAAGTTCCGATGACACCAGAAGGATTGAAAGCAGTCTCTGTCTTTTCAAAAGAAGGAATCAAGACGAACGTAACATTGGTCTTCAGTGCGAACCAGGCATTGCTGGCTGCAAGAGCGGGAGCTACATACGTTTCCCCATTCTTAGGCCGCCTGGATGATATCGGCCATAACGGACTCGACCTGATTTCAACGATTGCCGACATCTTCACCATCCACGGCATCGACACAGAAATCATCGCAGCGTCCATCCGCCACCCACAGCACGTAACAGACGCAGCACTAAGAGGCGCACACATCGCAACCGTACCATACAAAGTCATCCAGCAAATGTTCAACCACCCGCTAACAGACAAAGGCATCGAAGCATTCCTGAAAGACTGGGAATCACGCGGACAGTAAACCGCAACACACATTAACGCATCACAGCACTGGGGGTCAGACCCCCAGTAGTTTAAAGTGCTAAAGTGACGCCTGTTAGGAAGTTTTACCCAATTTAATCTTTTTTGCATTTTATTACATGAATTTGGGAATATCGTGTAAACTAAAGGAATAGAAAACTCCCGGAATCTGAATATTTTTAATGGAAAAATATACCTCATTGATTTCGGTATTCAATCAAATCTAAGTAGAGCCTATATCGGTCTTAGCTGTAAAAAGTTTGCATCTCCAGCTTGACCTTAATACATCACGGCTTAGAAGGGAGTCAAAAATGGAAAAGCTTAAGATTGCAGGCGGCTATCCTTTAAAAGGGACTGTTCGGGTCAGCGGCGCGAAAAACAGTGCAGTGGCCTTGATCCCAGCAACGATTTTAGCTGAATCGCCTGTGACCATTGAAGGTTTGCCGGATATTTCCGACGTTCATATGCTCAAGGACTTAATGGAGGAGATCGGCGGTTCTGTTGAATTCTCGAACAATGAAATGACGGTGGATCCGTCTTCCATGATTTCCATGCCTTTGCCGAATGGAAAAGTGAAAAAGCTGCGAGCTTCATACTATTTAATGGGAGCGATGCTGGGCCGTTTCAAAAAGGCTGTCATCGGACTGCCGGGCGGCTGCCATTTAGGCCCAAGGCCGATCGACCAGCATATAAAAGGATTCGAAGCACTTGGTGCAAGCGTGACGAACGAACAGGGCGCGATTTACCTGCGTGCTGACGAGCTTCGCGGTGCGAGGATTTATCTTGACGTCGTCAGCGTTGGGGCGACGATCAACATCATGCTTGCTGCTGTCCGTGCAAAAGGGCGCACAATCATTGAAAATGCAGCAAAAGAGCCGGAAATCATTGATGTAGCGACTTTGCTCACCAATATGGGTGCGAAAATCAAAGGCGCGGGAACGGATGTCATCCGTATCGATGGCGTTGACGAGCTTCATGGCTGCCGACATACAATCATTCCTGACCGGATCGAGGCTGGGACATACTTGATCCTTGGCGCTGCTATTGGTGATGGTGTGACGATTGATAATGTCATACCTCAGCATATTGAATCACTTGTGGCCAAGCTGAAGGAAATGGGCGCTAAAATCGAAGCGAGCGACGAGCAAATTTATGTTGCGCCATCTGAAAAGTATAAAGCAATCGATATCAAGACGCTTGTTTACCCTGGCTTCCCGACCGATTTGCAGCAGCCATTCACTGCGCTGCTTACGAGAGCTGAGGGCTCCAGTGTCGTGACAGATACCATATATGGCGCTCGCTTCAAGCATATCGACGAACTGAGAAGAATGAATGCCAATATCAAAGTCGAGGGCAGATCGGCGATCATCAGCGGACCGGTCAAGCTTCAGGGAGCTAAAGTAAAGGCCAGTGACCTCCGTGCCGGAGCAGCGCTTGTCATTGCCGGACTGATGGCTGAAGGTGTGACTGAAATCACCGGTGTCGACCATATCGATCGCGGCTACAGCCATATCGTTGAAAAGCTCAATGGACTCGGTGCCACAATTTGGCGGGAAGATCTGACCTCTGAAGAACAAGAAGAGATAAAAAAATCATAAAAAGTATAGTACAATAGAGCTGTACAATACAAAAAGTGGTGCTATTGCTTATCGAAACCGTAGAATAGTATAACCTAATTGACTATCTAGCTGCCAACTGCGGCAGCATCAATTTCCGCTTCCTAAGCAGTTCCGAAGACATAATCGGCTAACGAGGAGAAAGCTGATTAATGGAACGGACTGAAAAGGAATGGATTGAGAGGTATACTTTTTTCGGCAGGCATTAGCCCCTTTCATGATTAGGGGATGATCATATGGAACGTAGCTTAACGATGGAGCTTGTCCGCGTGACAGAGGCGGCTGCGCTTGCTTCAGCCCGCTGGATGGGCCGCGGTAAAAAGGACGAAGCTGACGATGCTGCAACGTCGGCAATGAGAGATGTATTCGACACCATCCCGATGAAAGGTACAGTCGTGATCGGTGAAGGAGAAATGGACGAAGCGCCGATGCTATATATCGGTGAAAAGCTTGGGACAGGCTATGGTCCGCGCTTGGATGTTGCAGTCGATCCTTTGGAAGGAACGAACATTGTAGCGTCAGGCGGCTGGAACGCCCTTGCAGTCCTGGCTGTAGCGGATAACGGCAACCTGCTTCACGCTCCAGACATGTACATGGATAAACTTGCGGTCGGGCCTGAAGCGGTCGGAATGGTCGATATCAATGCTTCCGTTCTTGATAATCTGAAGGCAGTGGCTAAAGCGAAGAACAAGGATATTGAAGATGTTGTAGCGACAGTATTGAACCGTCCTCGCCATGAACATATCATTGCCCAGCTTCGTGAAGCAGGTGCAAGGATCAAGTTAATCAATGACGGAGATGTTGCTGGCGCAATCAATACAGCGTTTGATACTACCGGCGTGGATATCCTGTTCGGTTCGGGTGGAGCACCTGAGGGTGTCATCGCAGCAGTAGCGCTGAAAAGCCTTGGCGGCGAAATCCAGGGTAGATTGCTTCCTCAAAATGATGCTGAGCTCGAGCGTTGCAAAAAAATGGGCATTGATGTCAATAAAGTTCTTCTTATGGAAGATTTCGTCCGTGGTGACGATGCTATTTTCGCAGCAACAGGCGTAACAGATGGCGAGCTGCTTAAAGGAGTCCAATTCAAAGGCTCTTACGGCTCAACCCACTCAGTCGTCATGCGTGCAAAATCAGGAACAGTCCGCTTCATTGAAGGACAGCATAGCCTGAAGAAAAAGCCGCATCTAGTAATGAAATAATTTTATTTTTTTAAAATGAACCGATAACCCTTACAGATTCCGCTCCCTTTGCCGCATTATGCAGCAAAAGGGAGCGAATAAATAAAAAGATTGATTATTTTTCCTGTTTAAGGGTAAAATGAAAATTGTTTTACTGCTCATGTTGATTAGAATGAACACAAATCAGTTGTACACCTTCATTAATTCCTTCTTACAACCTTCAAAGGTAACTCATTTCTTCTTTTTCCATCCATACGCTGAAATTCTTATTACATTTTTTATGGGGGAAATCGAAATATTTTAAGGCGTGGTGACATTATGGAAGTAAATATTTCAAGCTTAGAAAATATGAAATTAAAAGAGCTTTATGAACTCGCAAAAGAATATAAAGTCTCTTACTACAGTAAATTAACGAAAAAAGAACTTATTTTTGCTATTTTAAAAGCGCGTGCTGAACAGCAGGGCTATTTTTTCATGGAAGGTGTTCTGGAAATCATCCAGTCAGAAGGCTTCGGTTTCCTGCGCCCGATCAACTACTCGCCAAGCTCTGAGGATATCTATATTTCGGCTTCGCAGATCCGCCGTTTTGATTTACGGAATGGAGATAAAGTATCAGGGAAAGTACGTCCTCCTAAAGAGAATGAACGTTATTTCGGCTTGCTCCAGGTTGAGGCAGTCAATGGAGATGACCCTGAATCCGCTAAGGAAAGGGTTCACTTCCCAGGATTGACGCCGCTATATCCTGATCGGCAGATGAAGCTAGAAACCACTCATAACAAAGTGTCGACCAGGATCATGGATGTCATCGCTCCAGTCGGATTTGGCCAGCGCGGCTTGATCGTTGCTCCGCCAAAGGCTGGTAAGACGATGCTTTTAAAAGAAATCGCGAACAGCATTACGACAAACCATCCGGAAGCAGAACTGATCGTGCTATTGATCGATGAGCGTCCGGAAGAGGTAACAGATATCGAACGTTCCGTTGCGGGCGATGTTGTCAGCTCCACTTTTGACGAAGTGCCTGAAAACCACATCAAGGTTGCTGAACTTGTGCTTGAGCGCGCGATGCGCCTTGTTGAGCACAAGCGCGACGTCATCATCCTTATGGACAGCATCACTCGTCTTGCCCGTGCTTATAACCTTGTTATCCCGCCAAGCGGACGTACATTGTCCGGCGGTATTGACCCTGCGGCGTTCCACCGTCCGAAGCGCTTTTTCGGTGCTGCCCGTAATATTGAGGAAGGCGGCAGCTTGACGATCCTTGCGACAGCGCTCGTAGATACTGGCTCGCGCATGGATGATGTCATTTATGAAGAATTCAAGGGAACTGGAAACATGGAACTTCACCTTGATCGTTCACTTGCCGAAAGAAGAATCTTCCCGGCCATCGACATCCGCAGGTCCGGAACGCGTAAAGAAGAACTTCTTATTCCAAAGGATCATCTGGACAAGCTGTGGGCTATCCGCAAATCGATGTCAGATTCTCCGGATTTCGCAGAAAAATTCCTGCGCAAGCTAAGATTGTCCAAGTCGAACGAAGATTTCTTCGCTGTCCTTGGTGAAGAAATGAAGGGCAATAACAAGCGTTCGTAAATCCATATTCTGGGTGTAAAAACTAACTTGAAATATATAGTTGGACTTGTTATAATGAGTTCAGTGTGTTTTTCCAATAACGGTATAACCGTTGATTATAACTCTGTTTCGGATATGATTCAGGGCGGAAGGAGATGAAAAGAATGAAATCAGGAATTCATCCAAACTACAAAACAGTTAAGGTGACTTGCGCATGCGGCAACGAATTCGAAACTGGTTCTGTAAAGAACGAGATTCGCGTTGAAACTTGCTCTGAGTGCCACCCATTCTATACTGGACGTCAAAAGTTTGCTGAAGCTGGCGGACGTGTTGACCGTTTCAATAAGAAATACGGTCTTAAAAACAACCAGGAACAGTAATATAAGAAACCAAACAGGCAAGAAGCTTTGCGACTTGCCTGTTTTTTATTTTGCTTTTTTTGAAAAACTGCCCGTGTTTTGGGTACATAAATTTAATTTTGTGAACTTTAATATTGAGTCTGGATTCAGCACTGATTTTTGTTATAATGGAAAAAGCTGAAAAAAGTGTCGAACTTTTAATCAGGCTTTTTTCGTACCTTTATGGCATGAAAAAGCCATAATTCTACGAAAGCAGCTTTTTGTTTAAATCCGCTCGAGCACCAAAAGCGTAAGAGCGATTCCATTTTTCCACCGAGGAAGGAGAGGCCGACCATGTACGTTATGAAACAAAGCGGTTGGATCGAATTGATCTGCGGCAGCATGTTCTCGGGTAAATCCGAAGAATTAATCCGCCGCGTGCGCAGAACTCAATTCGCCAAGCAAAAAATTGCTGTATTCAAGCCTGCGATTGATAACCGCTACAGCGAAGAATCGGTTGTATCACACAACGGAACTGCAGTTACTGCAAAGCCTATTGCCAACTCTACTGATATTTTCAAGCATATCAACCCTGAGATCGATGTCATTGCCATTGATGAAGTGCAATTTTTTGATAATGAAATCCTTCCGGTCGTCCAGCATCTTGCAGACAGCGGCTACCGTGTTATTGTTGCCGGTCTGGATCAAGATTTCCGCGGCGAGCCATTCGGACAGATGCCTGCATTGATGGCTGTTGCCGAAAATGTGACCAAGCTTCAGGCTGTGTGTGCAGTCTGCGGATCACCATCCAGCCGTACACAGCGTTTGATCAACGGCAAGCCAGCCTCTTATGATGATCCAATCATCCTCGTTGGCGCGTCTGAATCCTACGAACCACGATGCAGACACCATCATGAAGTGCCTAAATCACCAAACGAGCTGAAAATCGAAACAACGACTGAAAGCTTAACATAAAGTGAGTGATCCTCCCGGCAGCGGGGGGATTTTTTTTGTGGAGATCTTCCTATATTTGGATGACGGCACGATTATTCGTCTTTTTTTGGCAATTATTGCTGAACACGGAAGGATTATTGGCCAACTTCGGGAGAATATCACTCATCTTCGGGCAATTATCCTGCTTGAGTAAGAGAATAATTTTTCCAGTTAAGGATTACTGCGAAAAAAGGTACTTTTTCTGAGAAAAAGCACAAGTATTTTGACGGCATTCTTATCGAAAACGCATGATAAGACCCTGAAAAGGGCAACTTAACCACGGGAGGTGCCTTAATTTGAAAAAATTACTCATATTGCTTACGTTTGCAGTGGTTATGGTTGCTGGATGTGGCCAGGATAATACCGAATCAGTTTATGACAAGGATGAAGACCAGGCTGGCGTGGACTTGAATAGAGATGATGATGGAGTCCGCGAAGGAGACGGTCCGAATTTTACGAGGGACCAGGATGACGGCATGACAATGACCGACCAGAACCCAAATTTGCTGAACACCGATAATGAAAACCACTATAACTTTTCTCAGGACGTCCAAAAAGCGAAGGATGTCATTTCTGATGCAGGCTATCAGCCGGGCTCGATCTGGATCAACGGCGGCGAAATGAACGTAACCGCACAACTCCAAGGCCGCGTGACCAGAAAAGACCGTGAAAATGCCCAAAAGACACTTCAGGAAAAGCTGACCAGAGCATTGCCACGCTATGACATTAACGTTGATATTCAATAGAAGTTTGCATTGCAGCAGCATGCTCTCGTAAAAGGGCATGCTTTTTCCGTTGTACTGAAAGTGCACTTCCACCTTTTCAAATTTGAATTAGTGGCCAGCTCCAGCGCTTGCCGGGGCTGACCGAGGCGTTTGCAAGCTTCTATTCACAATGGCTTTGACTGAGGGTGTCACCTATACTATAATTAGAATGTTATGCTATGTAATTGGACTTATTGAATAACCGGTAATACAAACGTGAATAGAGTAATAATCCATTTAAAAGGATATTAAAATAGAGGTGAATGTCCGTGTTTGATCGTCTTCAAGCAGTAGAGGATCGTTATGAAAGATTGAATGAGCTATTGAGTGACCCGGAAGTTGTCAATGACTCCAAGAAGCTCCGCGAGTATTCTAAGGAGCAGTCTGACATTCAGGAAACGGTCATGGCTTACCGTGAATATAAGGAAGTCAAAGAGCAGCTGACTGATGCAAAAGCGATGCTCGAGGAAAAGCTCGATGCTGAGATGCGTGAGATGGTGAAGGAAGAAATCTCCGAGCTGGAACCGCAAATCGAGGAGCTTGAAGCTCGCATCAAGGTCCTTCTGATCCCTAAAGACCCTAATGATGACAAAAACGTTATCATGGAAATCCGCGGAGCTGCAGGCGGCGATGAAGCTGCGTTATTCGCCGGTGATCTTTACAGGATGTACAGCCGTTATGCGGAATCACAGGGCTGGAAGACGGAAGTTATCGATGCCAGCACGACTGGCGTGGGCGGCTTCAAGGAAATCATTTTCATGATCAATGGGAATGGCGCATATTCCAAAATGAAGTTCGAAAACGGTGCTCACCGTGTCCAGCGTGTTCCGGAAACGGAATCAGGCGGCCGGATCCATACTTCTACGGCTACAGTGGCTTGCCTTCCTGAAGCTGAAGAAGTGGAAATCGAGCTGCATGATAAAGACATTCGCTTTGATGCATTCGCATCCAGCGGTGCTGGCGGACAGTCTGTTAACACGACCATGTCAGCTGTACGTCTGACGCATATTCCAACAGGAATTGTTGTATCATGCCAGGATGAAAAATCACAGCATAAAAACAAAGACAAGGCGATGAAGGTTCTTCGTGCCCGTGTCTATGACAAGTTCCAGCAGGAAGCACAGGCGGAGTATGACCAGGTTCGTAAATCTGCTGTAGGTACAGGGGACCGCTCTGAGCGTATCCGCACGTACAACTTCCCGCAAAACCGCGTGACCGATCACCGTATCGGCCTGACTATCCAGAAGCTTGACCAGATCCTTCAGGGCAAGATGGATGAGATCATCGAAGCGCTAATTATGGAAGATCAGTCTCAAAGACTTGAGAGTGCGAACAATGACTAGTGTGAAAATATTTGAAGCCCTCAATTGGGCTTCTTCTTTTTTAAAAGAACATAATCGTGAGGAATTCGCCGGTGAGCTTTTGCTGCGGCACTATTCGGGGCTGTCCCGCACTTCCATGTTGATGAAGATGCGCGATGAACTGGATGGGGAGGTTTGGACTGAGTTCCAGGCTGCTGTAAAAAGGCATTCTGACGGCGAGCCGATTCAATATATCATTGGCAGTGAGGAGTTTTACGGCCGCCGCTTCATTGTGAATGAGCTTGTGCTGATTCCCCGGCCTGAGACAGAAGAACTTGTGCAAGGAACACTCCAGCGGCTGGACTGTCTTTTTCCGGAAAGCGATCAAATCGATCTTGTCGATGTCGGCACCGGCAGCGGCGCGATTTCGGTCACCTTGAAGCTGGAAAAACCAGAGTTGAAGGTAACAGCGGTTGACCTCTCCAAAGACGCTCTTGAAGTGGCGCGGAAAAATGCCAGCGAGCTTGGTGCTGAAATCGAGTTTTTACATGGCGACCTGCTCCAGCCGCTCATTTTACAGGGGAAAAAAGTCGATGCGGTCATCTCCAACCCGCCATATATCCCTGTTGCGGACCAGGAGTGGATGTCAGACATCGTCACTGATCATGAACCGCATATGGCGCTTTTTGCAGGCGAAGACGGCCTGGATCTATATCGCCGCTTCATGGACGAACTTCCGCTTGTTTTAAAAGAAAAAGCATTGGTTGGCTTTGAAATCGGCGCTGGCCAGGGTGAAGCAGTACGTGCGCTTTTGGAAAAAACCTTCCCGTACGCCAATGTTGAAGTTGTTTT
This sequence comes from Bacillus sp. ISL-41, assembly GCF_018613235.1. GTDB lineage: Bacteria > Bacillota > Bacilli > Bacillales > Cytobacillaceae > Mesobacillus. The sequence goes on along the minus strand of NZ_JAGGQP010000002.1, from coordinate 1,004 downwards.
TGATATTAATGGCAAGGACCGGATGGTTTTCGCTGAGTTGGACTCCTGATAAAAAAAGGGGTCCAATTTTTTTCAAAATTACTAGTTTAAGAATCTATCAAACTGTCCACACTGTTTACTAGTGAAGGGACGGTGCGAGAGATGATGATGAAAAAATCAGCCGCTATTATATACATATTATTACTATGTGCAGGTACTATTTTAAGTTTATATACACCAAAAAATGAAGTGACCGCGAAGGAAGCGATGGTCATTCCGAATGAGGCGATTCGCTTGAGGATCCTCGCCGACAGCGATTTGGAAAAGGATCAGAATATCAAACGCCTGATCCGCGATGAAGTGAACAAAGAAATCACGACATGGGTCCAGGAGCTGACGTCAATCGAGGCAGCGAGGGAGATCATTAAATCCAGGCTTCCGGAAATCCAGGCAATCGCGGAAAGAGTCGTCGCAGCGGAAGGCTCAAATCAATCTGTAAAAACAGAGTTTGACAAAGTCCAGTTTCCTACTAAATTATATGGGCAGTTCCTCTACCCAGCAGGTGAATACGAGGCCATCCTGATCACGATTGGCGAAGGCGAAGGCGCGAACTGGTGGTGCGTCCTCTATCCGCCGCTATGCTTCCTTGATTTCTCAAACGGTGAAGCAACAAGCGAAGGCTTTGATGAAAACGACAGCAAGGGCGATGTAAAAGTGGACGCAGAAGACGAGTCTGCTGATGCCAAGCTTGATGATGGGAAAAAAGATAAAAAAGGCAAGAAAAAGGTATATGAAGGCGGCGAAGAAGAAGAGGAAGTTGAAGTATCATTCTTCCTCGTCGAGATCTGGAACAGGATTTTCGGATAAAATAAGCCCCTGCGCAGGCCGCAGGGGCAATTTTTAGCTGAAAACATAGTTTGAAGGCAAATATATTGGCGGATTTCCAAATATATCGACCACTTTTTGAATTTATATCAGTGAATTCGGTCTGACCCCTTAATTCTTGACAATTACTTTAAATATCT
>NZ_JAGGQP010000028.1:47476-70444 GCF_018613235.1 Bacillus sp. ISL-41 | reverse complement strand
ACATTACCTTTTTGGCACACCAATTTTGTCCGTCATCTCATCTCTATGACCGGAAGTCACCTAATAAAAATAAAATCATCGTCTAGTCTAGATCGGCAGACTTGCGACCAGGCTGTTATACACTTTTACCGCAAGATAAATGATGCCAAGCACAAGCGTACTCCAGAGGATGACCTGGAAGAACACAGTTCCAATCAGTCCTGCCGCTGTGAGCTTGGGGCTGATTTTATAAACAAAGTAAATGAAATAGACCATTGTTGCTAATAAAAATATGGAACCTATTCCGGTGAAACTGAAGAAGCTGGCCAGTGCTGCAATTCCGCCAGCAAAGTAAACAATGGCTCCTTTGCGGATCAGTTTAAGGCTTTCTCCTTCATGGTCCCTGGAAAATAGTAAAAGGCTGACTTCATTGATGGTATCGGCAATCAGCTTCAAAGCAGCGAACACCATGAAATAGACCACCATCAGCAAAGCCAGCAATGATAGCTTAATCCCGGTATCTGAAAAGAATTCGAGCATCCCATCGTAAATTCCGGCATTTCTCAGGATGGAGATTAACTCGATTTCCGTCCTTAGTGACAGGGCCAGGCTGAACATAATGATCGACAGCAGCGGAAAGTAGCCTGTTAAGTATGGATTTCTCATAGACAATTCACTCAATTCTTTCATTTCATGCTATTCATTATGAAAGAAATTATGGTGACCGGCAACAACAATATGAAACGACAAACTCCCCGTAAGCTTTTACCAGAGCTAATCGGCAGGAAAACTCACAAAAGAAAAAAAGCCCCTTTACAGGAACTTTAATTTTTTTGAAACCTTTTTGCATCTCGTCCGTAGAAAAAGGTTGGTGTTATTGTGGAACAATCCGGACGTATTCTCTTGAACCGAATGGTACATAATTGGCTGTTTCAACCTCGTCCATATCTGATTGCTGGATTTTCAGCACTCCAGGTCCTTTTTTTGACAACTCTTTTTCATCGTTTTGATCGAGAAACATGAACCCCGTGAACAAACTCAGGAATATCCCAACGCATACAATCAGCTTTCGGGCCATGGCTTATCCCCCCTATTCACTGTTAGTATGCAAAAAGAATCATGATTTTATTCAGCAATGGATAAAACCTTGATTCTTCAAGGTCGATGACATGCATCACCAACTTTTTTACGATATAATTTTCTCATCAGTGAGTTGGGGGCATGAACTTGGTTAAATTGGCAAAAAATATAATGTTAAGCCATGAATATGGAATTAAATAAGGAGGTATTATCTTTTGTCTTTACTTCACCTTGCAGTTTTATCACCGCTTTTACTCGCGATCTTAATTCCATTTTTACATAAGTATTTCAAGAGTATCCATACGGGCTGGTTCCTGCTGCCGCTTCCGGCCGTGCTGTTTGCCTATTTCCTGCAGTTCATCAGCACAACAGGCCATGGCGGGACGGTTATGGAGACCGTACCCTGGATTTCTTCGCTTGGAATTGATTTCACGTTAAAAGTTGACGGCCTTGGGCTATTGTTCGCCCTGCTGATCACGGGAATCGGCGCATTGGTTGTCCTGTATTCGATTTATTATCTAAATCCGGACAAAGAAAAGCTGAATACTTTCTATGTCTACCTGCTTTTGTTCATGGGCGCGATGCTCGGAGTCGTTTTGTCGGACAACCTGATTGTGCTCTATACTTTCTGGGAATTGACCAGCTTTTCGTCTTTCTTGCTGATTGGCTACTGGAATCATCGTGAACGATCTCGTTACGGTGCGCAAAAATCAATGCTGATTACAGTTTTCGGGGGATTGTCGATGCTCGGGGGCATCTTGATGCTCTATATCATCACAGGAACCTTCAGCATTTCCGAAACAATCGAAATGTCCAATGAAGTCGTGAATCATCCTTTATTCACCGCGACACTGATCCTGTTCTTGCTGGGGGCTTTTACAAAGTCAGCTCAGTTCCCATTCCACATCTGGCTTCCTGATGCAATGGAAGCACCAACGCCAGTCAGTGCGTACTTGCATTCTGCGACGATGGTAAAAGCGGGAATCTATCTTGTTGCCCGTATGACTCCTGTATTTGCCCATTCAGGCACCTGGGTCTGGCTCGTTGCCGGAGTTGGAGTGATTACATTATTCTGGGGTTCGTTCTCTGCGGTAAAACAAACTGATTTAAAAGCAATTCTTGCTTTTTCAACCGTCAGCCAGCTCGGCATGATCATGTCGCTTCTCGGCGCCGGTGCTGCTGCGCTGCATTATGGCACGATTGAAAATGGCTATTATATCGTTGCCGTCACCGCCGCAGTCTTCCACCTGATCAATCATGCCACATTCAAGGGCAGCCTGTTCATGGTAACAGGGATCATTGATCACGAAACAGGGACAAGGGATATCCGCAAGCTTGGCGGTTTGATGAATTTCATGCCAATCACCTTTACACTTGCGATCATCGGAACGTTTTCAATGGCCGGAATTCCGCCGTTCAATGGGTTCCTGAGCAAGGAAATGTTTTTCACAGGCATGCTGCGCATAGCAGAAATGGATATTTTCAATATGGACACATGGGGCATCCTGTTCCCAATCATCGCCTGGACAGCAAGTGTTTTCACATTCCTGTACAGCATGATGTATGTATTCAAGACATTCATGGGCAAATACCAGCCTGAGAAATTGGAAAAGAAGCCGCATGAGGCGCCAGTCGGAATGCTTATTTCTCCGGTTATCCTTGCATCACTAGTCATCATTTTCGGCATTTTCCCTAATGTACTGTCACATAACATCATTTCGCCGGCAATGGGATCGATTCTTCCTTCATTGCTTGAAAGCGGAGAAGGGTTCGATGTCCATATTTCACATTGGCATGGCCCAACTGCTGAATTGTTCATGACAATCGGTGTGATTACAATCGGGATATTACTTTACAAGTTCATGCCTAAATGGGCAGGGATTTATAGCAAGCTTCCTTCACGGATGACATTCAATCGTTTTTATGACCGCGGCACTGAACTTTTGGAGCTGACATCAAGAAACATTACAAAGTCGTACATGACCGGATTTATACGGTCATATCTCGTTTATATTTTTTCATTCTTTATTTTGGCTCTTGCTTCAACACTCATTTTTAAAAACGCATTTAAATTGGATTTGAGCGATGTTGCACCAATCCGCTTTTTTGAAGTCGTGCTCGTGTTGATCATGGCCGTATCCGCCATTACCATCCTGTTTGCCAAATCAAGGCTGACTTCGATTATCCTGCTTGGCGCGGTTGGCTATACAGTAGCTCTATTCTTTGTCCTGTTCAGGGCACCTGACCTGGCACTGACACAGCTGGTCATTGAAACAGTATCTGTTGCACTGTTCCTTCTGGCGTTTTATCACCTGCCGCAGATCAGGAGAAATGAGGAGCGAATCCGCTTCAGGGCTACAAACGCGCTGATCTCGATTGCCGTAGGTGCAATTGTGACGATGATTGCCCTATCAGCTCACAGTAATAAAACATTTAGCTCCATCTCGGAGTATTATGTTGAAAATACTTATAAAAAAGCCGGCGGTGAAAACATGGTCAACGTTATCCTCGTTGATTTCCGCGGCTTCGATACAATGTTTGAAATTGCCGTTCTTGGCATTGCTGCCCTTGGTATTTTTGCGATGATCAAGCTTCGGCTGACAAGGGGGAGAGAACTTGATGAAAACAAATGATGTCATCCTCCAGACTGTTACAAAGTTTGTCCTGTTCGTCATCATCCTGTTTTCAATCCATCTGTTTTTCGCAGGCCATTATTATCCGGGCGGTGGATTCATCGGCGGATTGATGACATCTGGTGCGATTGTATTGCTTTTACTTGCATTCGATATCAAGACAGTCAAAATGATTTTGCCGTTTGATTATATTAAAGTTGTCGCTGTCGGTCTGCTCATTGCGATCGGAACAGGTGCCGGTGCGTTATTTTTCAATATGCCGTTCCTGACACATGCATATACTTACGCCTATTTGCCGCTCCTCGGCAAGACATCTTTGCATACAGCGGTATTGTTTGATACAGGGGTCTTCCTTGTCGTCATTGGTGTAACAATGACCATTATTCAAACGATTGGAGAGAGCGAATAATGGAAATCTTAATGTCTTTTCTAATTGGAATTTTATTTATGACAGCCACTTACCTTATGCTTTCAAAAAGCTTGCTCAGGATCATTATTGGGACAGGGCTGTTAAGTCACGGTGCCCACCTTCTCCTGCTGACAATGGGAGGCTTAAAAAGAGGTGCGGCCCCGCTTCTGGGAGAGCATGCCCCATCCTATGCCGATCCGCTGCCACAGGCACTGATCCTGACAGCGATCGTCATCAGCTTTGGTGTTACAGCATTCTTCCTGGTTGTTGCCTACCGGGCCTACCAGGAGCTTGGAACCGATAATATGGATCGCTTGAGAGGAAAGGAAGGACATGAATAATCTAATCATATTACCCATCTTGATTCCTCTGATTACAGGGGTTGTACTTATTTTTTTCACTAAAAACATCATGGCTCAGCGATGGATTTCAGCGATAAGCGCACTGCTCACAATTGTTGTTTCCTTCTTGCTGGCAAACCATGTTTATCAGAATGGCATCCAGACGATGGATCTCAGCAACTGGGAAGCACCATACGGCATCACGCTTGTATCGGATATGCTTTCCGCCCTGCTTGTATTGACGACAAGTATCATCGCCTTTGCAGCATTGTTTTACTCCTTCAAATCCATAGGAGAAGCTCGTGAAAGATTTTTCTATTATCCAGTCGTCAACTTCTTGATTGTCGGGGTTAACGGAGCCTTTACGACGGGTGATATTTTCAACTTGTTTGTATTTTTCGAAGTGATGCTGATGTCATCATATGTCTTGATTGTATTGGGCGGGACGAAGATCCAGCTCCGCGAATCGATTAAATACATACTCGTGAACGTTATTTCATCTGCTTTGTTCGTTATCGCTGTCGCCTATTTGTATTCTGTGGTAGGGACGCTGAATATGGCGCATATCTCGGTGAGACTCAGCGAAATTGGGAGTGCCGGGATCATTACGGTGATTGCCGTATTGTTCTTGATTGTATTCGGTTTAAAAGGAGCGATCTTCCCGCTTTATTTCTGGCTGCCAGGATCGTATTACGCACCGCCAGCACCTGTCATGGCGCTGTTCGGGGCATTACTGACCAAGGTTGGCGTATATTCGATCACCAGAACCTATACATTGTTCTTTTATCATGATGTCGGCTATACACATCAATTGCTCCAAATCCTCGCTGTCATGACGATCATTGCCGGGGTCATCGGGGCACTGGCATATACCGATATCAAAAAAATCATTATCTATAACATCATCGTAGCCGTCGGTGTCATCTTATTCGGGGTATCTGTCCTGACACCTGAATCTCTCACTGGATCGATTTTTTACCTGATCCACGATATGAACATCAAGGCAACACTGTTCCTATTGATTGGGATTATCATCGTGATTACCGGGACGAGCGACCTTGAGAAAATCAGCGGCCTGATCAATAGATACCCTGCACTTGGATGGACGTTCTTCATTGCTACAGCCGCACTTGCCGGCATTCCGCCGCTTAGCGGTTTCGCAGGCAAATTGATGGTTGTGCGTTCAGGATTTGAAACTGAAAACTATATTGGTGCCTTCGTTGTACTGATGTCGAGCTTGCTTGTCCTGTTTTCAGTCATGAGGATTTTTATCAGGGGCTTTTGGGGAACGCCAAGAGCCTATAAGAATGAAGATAAGGCACCTGTAAAATGGCTGCTCGTTGCACCTGCAATTCTGACTGCGTTCGCTGTGTTATACGGCTTCGGAACCGAGGCTATTTATCCGGTTATCTCAACAGCTGCCGAAACGCTTGCCAATCCGGAAATCTACATCAATGCTGTTTTAAAGGAGTGATGAGCTATGGCTTTTCAAATCTTGCTGAATTTCATTCTGGCCTTTGTCTGGATGTTCCTTAAGACATCCTACTCCCCGGCCTCCTTTTTCGTCGGGTATTTCTTCGGCCTGCTCATCATTTATATTTTCCGGCGCTTCTTCACTTCCCGCTTCTATTTATTGAGGGTAGTGGCCGTATTGAACTTGATTTATATTTTCACATTGGAACTGATCCTTTCCAATATAGCTGTTTTAAAGGCGGTACTTAGACCCAAGCTTAATATCAAGCCTGGCATCTTCGCCTTCCCGACAGAATTGAAGGAAGACTGGGAAATTACGATGCTCGCAAACCTGATCACTTTGACTCCTGGAACGCTTGTCGTCGATGTTTCACCTGACAACAGGATATTGTATGTTCATGCAATGGATATCAGTGATGCGGATGAAGCAATTCAGAGTATTAAAAATACGTTTGAAAAAGCGATTATGGAGGTGAGCCGATAATGTTTGAAGCGGTTTTATGGATTTCAGTTACCTTCATATCACTTGCGATGATTGGTCTTATTTATCGAGTGATCAAGGGCCCAACCGTTGCAGACCGGGTAGTGGCCCTCGACGCAATCGGCATAAGCCTAGTTTCTGTGATTGCTTTAGTATCCATTGTTCTTGAAACCAGTGCTTTTCTGGATATCATCCTGTTGATTGGTATCCTGGCATTCATCGGAACAGTAGCCTTTTCAAAATTCCTTGAGAAGGGAGTAATCATGGAATATGACAGAAATGGAGATCGTTAAGTTTTTCGCAGGCCTGTTCATTCTGCTCGGAGCCTTTCTAAGTCTTGTGACTGCTTTCGGGCTGATCAGGCTTCCTGACGTTTATACAAGGAACCACGCAGCATCGAAAAGTGCCACTATGGGGGTCATGCTCGTATTGCTGGGTACCTTTCTTTACTTCTGGTTAATTGAACATCATTTCAATTCCCGGTTATTGCTGGGGGTAGCGTTCATTTTCCTCACTTCTCCTGTTGCAGGGCATTTGATTGCAAGGGCTGCCTATAACAGTGGAGTCAAGCTATCAGACCGCACTGTCCAGGACGACCTTGCAAAAGCACGGAAAGCGATGAAAGCGGAAGAATTGAAATAATCATGGTAAAAGGTCATCAGGTATATCCACCTGATGGCTTTTTTTGTCCATGTAAAATTCAATTTTTATCCATATCAACCAAAGGATTAGTCACGTATAGTTAAGATATGATTAGGATTCCTGTTTTGCGGAATGGAGGTTAAGTGTTATGAACTATGCAAGAATCTCAATTGTCGGCGGCGGAATCAGCGGGTTAAGCACAGCAATTGCACTGCAAAAGAAAGGGATATACGCGGAGGTGTATGAAAAAGAAAAAAATGTACATGAACCTGATACCGGAATCATCCTAAGCGGCAATGCCATTCGAGCCTTCTACATTATGGGATTGGGACCAGAATTGCGTTCAAGCGGATTGGATGCTGACGGCTGTTTGCTTAAATCCGATTCGGGCAGTACCATCGCCGAATTCGACTATCATGCTCCATCCCATATCCCAAATTACCTGTTCATCCACCGTTCAGAACTTCATAGAATTTTGACAGATGCGCTCATTCCTGGGTCCCTCCACTTTGATAAGCATATGATTGATTTTAAACACGATGACACTTTGACATTATTTTTTGAAGATGGCACCAGTATAGAATCTGACTATCTTATTAGCTGCGACGGTGCTGCCTCACAAACTCGCAGAAAACTGTTCCCAAATAGCAGCCTGGTTTATTCAGGTTTCTCCTGCTGGAGAGGCATCTTGGATGATCCGCCAATGCAGGTGCACGACTACACTGAAACCTGGGGGGCAAGGGGAAGATTCGGGATTGCTCCGTTAACAGATGATCAGGTGTTTTGGTATGCATTGAAAAAATCCTCTACAGAAAACAGCGACATGAGTGAATGGTCCCCTATCGATTTATTGTTCAACTTTTTTTACTACCATCAACCAATACAGGAAATACTGGAAAATACCTCTCCCGACCAGATTATTTACGATAATTTATATGAATTGAGGCCTTTGACACCTCTTCTTGCCGGAAAAATTCTGTTACTTGGTGATTCAGCGCACGCCTCCATGCCCAATATAGGCCAGGGTGCATCACAGGCTGTCGAAGATGCTGTATACCTGGCAAAATGGATCAGTATCGAAGAGACAATAGATCAGGCATTTGTAAAGTATGCTGCACAAAGGCAGGAGCGTATGAAGATCGTTAAAGACGAAATGAAAATTTATGGATTGGCAGCGCAGATTGATTTTCCCGTCCTATGCTCAATCCGCAACAAATTACTCCAGATGACACCTGCTGCCTTCCATAATGAAAAGCTGAGGAGGGTGTTTGAAATTGTAGAAGATATGGATGCATTGTGACGGGCTGACTTTTGACAGTTTTTCCGTGTTTCTTGTGAAAGCTGTCTGAACCTGGGCTGAATTCTGACAGCTTTTCCCCTTCACAAGCCAAACCTGTCACAATGACGGCTTTTTCTTGACAGCTTTTCTACTCCACAAGCCAAACCTGTCATAATAATTACTTTTTCTTGACAGCTTTTCCCCTCCATAAGCCGAACCTGTCATAATAACGCCCGTTTCTTGACAGCTTTTCCCCTTCACAAGCCAAACCTGTCACAATAACGGCTTTTTCTTGACAGCTTTGCTCCTCCATAAGCCAAACCTGTCATAATAACGCCCGTTTCTTGACAGCTTTTCCCCTTCACAAGCCAAACCTGTCACAATAACGGCTTTTTCTTGACAGCTTTGCTCCTCCATAAGCCGAACCTGTCATAATAACGCCCGTTTCTTGACAGCTTTGCCCCTTCACAAGCCAAACCTGTCATAATAACGCCCGTTTCTTGACAGCTTTGCCCCTTCACAAGCCAAACCTGTCACAATAACGCCCGTTTCTTGACAGCTTTTCCCCTCCATAAGCCGAACCTGTCACAATAACGCCCGTTTCTTGACAGCTTTTCCACTTCACAAGCCAAACCTGTCATAATAATTACTTTTTCTTGACAGCTTTTCCCCTTCACAAGCCAAACCCGTCATAATAACGGTTTTTTCTTGACAGCTTTTCCACTTCACAAGCCAAACCTGTCACAATAACGGCTTTTTCTTGACAGCTTTGCCCCTGCACAGGCCAAACCTGTCACAATAACGGCTTTTTCTTGACAGCTTTTCCCCTCCATAAGCCGAACCTGTCACAAGAACGCCCGTTTCTTGACAGCTTTGCCCCTTCACAAGCCAAACCTGTCACAATAACAGCCTTTTCTTGACAGCTTTTCCCCTTCACACTCCAAACCTGTCACAATAACAACTTTTCTTGACAGCTTTTCCCCTTCATCAGCCAAACCTGTCACAATCACCAACCGCTAATCAACGACTTTCAGCACTCTTCCTTTCCAAGCCTGACCAAATGAAAAAACCAGCCAATTTGGCTGGTTCATTTCCTCCGTTTTATAACAGCGATTGTACATCTTGAAATGCAAACAAGGTTTTCTTCTTCATCGGTGATTTTTATATCCCAAACCATGGTTGTTTTTCCCTGATGAAGGACAGTTCCGACAGCTGTTACCAGGCCGTCCTTTTTTGCCTTGATATGGTTGGCGTTGATTTCAAGGCCGACCACTACTTCATTTTCCTTGTCGACTAGCTCGAATGCTCCAACACTGGCGACTGTCTCTGCCAGTGCGACAGAGGCTCCTCCGTGCAGCAAGCCGAATGGCTGCCTTGTACGGTCGTCGACAGGCATTGTCGCTATAACCTTTCCTTTTTGCAGCTCGGTTATTTCTATTCCCAGTGATCCAAGCAGTGTGTTGTTAAGTTCCAATCTTATTACCTCCTTATATTTTCCAAACAATTTACTATCAAGAACAGGAAAAACTATTATTGTCCTTCGCAAAAGGACGCATCATAAAAATGAGGTGATCCATTTGAACCGAATTCGTGAAGGCATGATTCCTGCGGTGCTCGGAACGGCTGTAACAGCAGCGGGTTACGCTATGAAACAAAATCGCAAAATCGATAAGATGGTTTCTAACACCATATTCGGCTTCGGGTTAGCCCATATTGTTCTGGGAGCCATTGACCTGGTCGAACACCGGAATGAGTTTTAGCCAGCCAGTCCGAATATCTGGCATATCACTGCAATGACTGTCTTACAGGAATGCGGCTTTTGAGCCCTCTTTCCAAAAGAATACCCTCAACAGGAGGCGGCTTTTTGGGCTGCCTCTTCTTAGGACAATCCTAATATGAAAGGCGGCTATTTCAGGCGGCCTCTCCTGAAGTATCCATCATATAAAAAGCGGCTATTTTCGTTGCCTCTCCTGAAGGATAACTTCTTCAGTCCCAATTGCGGCCTTTATTTTTCTCCGGCGCAGGACGAAAATGAAAGTTATAATGGCGAGAGCAAGCATCACCAACCAGACTTCTTTGTTGTATTTCATGACAATGTCCATTTTATCTCCAAATAGATAGCCTAGCACGAAAATGATGGAAACCCACACGAATGCGCCACTATAGGCAAAAATGGCAAAGGTTTTAAACGGAAGCCTGCTGAAGCCATAGAGCAAAGGCACCAAGTATCGAACTCCCGGGGCAAAACAGCTTAACGACAATGAAAAAGCATGGTACTTCTCCATTAGCTTCATCGCAGATTCAATCGAATTCGCGAATCGTTTCTTTTTTTCCAATAACCCCAGCACTCTTCTCCCTATTATTCTTCCCAGTATGTAGCTCGTGGTAAAGGCGGCAGAAATCCCCATGTATGTAACCAAAAATGCAAGGACTGGGTTCAATGCCCCTTTAGCCGAAGCGAGTCCTACAGTCGTCAGGATAACCTCATTGGGTACTGGAATGACGAAAACCCCGAACCATAGCCACAAAAACAAACCCAAATAGCCATTATCTTCAATTATATTGATAACCAGCTCCAGATCCATGGGTCACCCCCTCCATCCCACCTTGGTCCGATTCTATTTCACAATAGAAGTTAATATGTATAATAATTCTCCTTTCGTCCTTATTTCACCTCTTTTTTTCCTATTTTGCAGGGCTTTAGCTTTTCTCTTCTTCATACTTAAGGACTTATATTCATACATTGAAAAAGGTCGAAAACTTACCTGTAAGGAAGGGGAAGCTGCTTATGCATTGTTTATTTTTTCATAAAAAGCATGCCAGGATTGATACTGCTCGTCCATATCCGGAAGTGAATTCTACACTGTTCAAAACTTCAGCACAAAAAGCCATTTCATTAATGGAAGACGCCAATCTTGTGATGACTAAAATAACTTCATCTACTTCTTTTTCCAGTGATTTAATGGCTGCCGCACAGCAATCTCAGCAAAATGAAGTAGAAAGATTGATCCAATCGACCGGGATTAAGAAGAAACCCAAAATCACTTTTAACCCGGATGGTCTCACGATGAATTTCGTTGATTATGCAGGTGACAAGGAATGCTGCCATATCATCACGCAGCTGAGATGGGAATGAGTATGATTTAAAAATGCCGCTGTTCCAGGACAGCGGCCATGTTAATTGGTTTTTTCATTTAGTAATAAAACGGATAGCCATAGCCGTATCCATAGCCGTATGGCGGGAATCCGCCATAACCGTAGCCATATGGGCGCGGATATAGTAGCGCGCTGCCTAACAGTCCCCCGAGTACTCCTCCAACAAAAGGACCTCCAAAGCCAAAGCCAAATGGGCGTCTGCCACCGTAAAATGGTCTTCTATACATCAAGCTACCTCCCTCATATATTTGCCTACATTACTTCATATGCAAACATAGAGGCTATTGAATGGGCGTTTGTCCATTAGACTAGAAAAAAAGCCTAATCCCAGGTCATCCGCTGTTCCTTCCATGGATCTCCATACATATGGTAACCATTTTCTTCCCAGAATCCGGGTTTATTTTCAGAGACGAACTCAATGCCTCTGATCCACTTCGCGCTCTTCCAAAAGTACAGATGAGGAATCACGGCTCTTAATGGATAGCCATGTTCCGGGGTTAACTCCTTCCCGTTATGGGAATGGGCAAGCAGGCTCGTATCCTTAAGAAAATCCTCAATCGGCAGATTCGTCGTCCAATTTTCCTCAGCATGGAGAATGACATATTTAGCACTGTCGCTCGGCCTGGCCAGCCTGGCTAACTCCTGTGTGGCAATCCCTTCCCAGACATTATCCAGCTTTGACCAGCCAGTCACACAGTGTATGTCATTGCCGGATGTCATTTGCGGCAATGACATCAGCTCTTTATATGATAAAGCCACTTCTTTTTCTACAAGACCAAAAATCTTCAAGGTCCAATCATCGAGATTCTTATAATACGGCACATTGCCATAATGCAGGACAGGAAAAGAGGTCGTGACATTTTGGTTCGGCGGGACTCTGTCCGATGGGCCCTTTTTACGCGTTTTTCCGAAATACATGAATGATCCACCCCTTCTTTTACAAAAAGATTAGTGCCCAGCTCCAGCGGTTGTCAGAGCTGACCTGGTCGCTTGCGCTTTTCTTATTGTCCAGCTTCAGCGCCTAGCCCCTCGAGTCGTTTCGGTCCTGCCAATGAAGTCAAAGAACGACTTCACTGTCAGGCCCTCCAACGCTTGTCGGGGCTGAACAAGGCGCTTGCGCTTTTCTTATTATCCTACAGAATTTCCATTTTAAAATAAACAAAGCCGCCCTGCCCAAAGAGCAAGACGGCCTTATTTTCCGAACTATAATACCATCGCGGCAATCCAGCCAAAAAAGATCAATGGAATATTATAGTGAACGAATGTAGGGACAACCGTGTCCCAAATGTGGTTATGCTGGGTATCAGCATTCAAACCGGCTGTCGGACCAAGTGTGCTGTCTGATGCAGGTGAACCTGCGTCACCAAGTGCAGCAGCCGTTCCAACAATCGCAATCGTCGCCATCGGGCTGAAACCGAGTTGAAGGCTGAGCGGTACAAATATCGTAGCAATAATTGGAATCGTCGAGAATGAAGAACCGATTCCCATTGTAACCAGCAGCCCGACAATAAGCATCGCCAGCGCGCCAAGGGCCTTATTATTGCCAATCGCATCAGCAGCCTGTGCTACCAGCGTTTCAACGTGTCCGGTTTCCTTCAGGACATCCGCAAAACCGAAAGCAGCAAGCATGACGAATCCGATGAATGCCATCATCTTCATGCCTTCTGTTAAAAGATTGTCGGCTTCACGCCAGTTTATTGCTCCGCTCGCATAGACAACAAGGATACCAGCCAGCGCACCGATAATCATCGAACCAAAGTAAAGCTGGGCAGCAAGCGCTGCAACAATCGCAACAATAGAGAAAATAATCCCGACTTTGGAATACTCGCTTTTTTCTACCTGGACTACTTGATAGTCCTGATAGATTCTAGGCTTTCGGTAAGATACGAAAATGGCCATCAACAATCCAACAACAAGGCCAGCAACTGGCAGCATCATCGCTGTCGGGATATCGCCCATATCGATTTCCATTCCACTGTCAGCCATGTTCGTTGCCAGGATATCGTGGAAAATACCTCCGAAACCCACTGGCAGCAAAATATAAGGCGCTGTCAGGCCGAATGTTAATACAGAAGCAATTAACCGGCGATCTATTTTCAGCTCGTTGAAGATAATCAACAACGGCGGAATCAAAATTGGAATAAACGCAATATGGATCGGAATCAAGTTTTGCGAGAAAATCGCCATCATTAAAATCAGGATGATAATAATCGCTTTGGAATATGTTTTGGCTTTCGGCTCTCCGTTCTTGCCAATCATGCCGATCATCCAATCAACCATCAAATTGGGCAAGCCAGTTTTGGAAATAGCGACAGCAAACCCTCCAAGCAGCGCGTAACTAAGCGCAACCTCGGCACTGCCTCCAAGGCCTCCGGTGAAAACCTCAATCGTTTTCTCTATACTCAAGCCGCCTGTCAGCCCGCCGATCAGTGCTCCGGCAATCAATGCCAACACAACATTGACACGAAGCAGGCTCAGGACAAGCATCGCCAGGACAGCAATAATAACTGCATTCATTAGGAGTTCTCCTCTCGATGATAGTGTGCATTTTACTTTAGTATGGTAAATTGGTAGAGAATTAAAATGACAAGTATTAAATTATCATAGAAATGTTTTTTGTGTCAATGGGTTTATTTGAAATAGTAATTAATTTATGGTCAGAAATGAGTAGAGATTTGGGCCGCAACAAAAAACCCCCAAGCCGGATTCATCCAGCTTTGGGGGCTTTCAATCTACTATTCTTTATCTGCTGCTGTCTCGAACCTTTCGACAAGCAAAGCCAATGTGCGGGCCATGACTCCGGTTGCGCCTGCTGGTCCGAGGTCATATTCTTTGCTTGTTGTCGCAGTTCCGGCGATGTCAAGATGCACCCATGGAGTGCCTTCTGCGAATTCGCCAACAAACGCTCCGCCCATGATGGCATGGCCTTCTGGGCCTGGAGAATTATTCAGGTCAGCGATCTTGCTGCCGCGGACGCGCTCAATGTCGCGCTCGAACAATGGCAGGCGCCAGATTGGCTCACCTGATTCATAAGAAGCCTCGAGTACTTGTTCAAAAAACTCTTCGTTGTTCGTCAATGCACCTGAAGTGTGCAGCCCTAACGCCGTAATGACACCGCCAGTCAGGGTTGCGATATCCACCAGATAGTTCGCACCATGATGCTTCGCGTAAGTCATAGCATCAGCTAGCACAAGGCGTCCTTCCGCATCTGTGTTCAATACTTCTATTGTTTTTCCGCTCATGGACGTAATCACATCATCCGGCTTGAAGGCTGTACCCGAGATCATATTGTCTGTAGACGGAATCACGGCTACGACGTTTTGCTCTGGCTTCAGTTCGCCGATGATCTCCATCGCGCCAAGCACCGCTGCTGCACCGCCCATATCAGACTTCATGCCGACGATGCCAGCCTTTGTTTTGATTGAGTAACCGCCTGTGTCGAACGTGATTCCCTTGCCGACAAGGCCGATTACATCCTTCCACTCTTCCTTGCCCTGATACTTCAGGACAATCATTTTCGGCGGCTGTGAAGATCCCTGGTTGACCGCAAGCAACGCGCCCATGCCGAGCTTTTCCATTTCTTCTTTTTCTAAAATTTCTGCTTCGAATTCATATTTTTCTGCCAGCTTCAACGCATATTCAGCCATGTCTGTTGCAGTCAAAAGGTTGCCTGGAGTATTCACGAGTGTACGTGCCGAGTTTGTTCCTTTACCAAAAACATAGCCGACCTCAGCTGCAGCTTCCACTTCGCCCTCTTCGTCCGCGCTGTAGACCGTCAGGCTTTCGATCCGCTTTTCAGGCTCGTTTGATTTTAGCTTGTAGCCTTCGAATTCGTATGTAGCCATCGGGAACGCTTCCCCTAATGCATGCGCTGCATCGTTAAGCTCAACCTTCTCACTTGTAAAAGTATCTAAAAGCACTGCTGCTTCCGTCCATTTCTCTTTCTTTGCAGTTTTGAACAGATGGCCGAACGCGTCCCTTAATGTTTCGAAATTATAGTCTTTTTCATGCCCAAGACCGACAAAATATACTTTTTTTGCGCCAATTTTACTGAAAGTATGTATTTTGGAAATCGCTTTTTTCTTAGTCGAGATATCCCCGCTCTTCACAAGTTCAGTCAGCTGACCGTCAAAAAGCTGGTCTGCTTCGGCCATGGCACCTTCAAAGCCAGACGGCTTGTTGAACAAGCCAATCACCAGGCAGTCATGCCTGTTTGAAAAACTAAATTGATCATTCATTTTAAACAAATCATTCACCCCTACAGATTGATAAGTTCATTATATCGAAACTCTTGAAATATTTCGAATTCCTAATCTTGCTGACAGGTACATTCTCCTGCAGCAGTGCATTTTTCAATCTTCAAGATACAAATATAAAACTGGAAGCACTGGCAGCGTCGGAACATCCTCATATGGAACCCGGTCGATTTCAGCAGGGAAGGTACTCAGGCATTCATCGATAAAGGGATAGACCTTCTCCAAATTCAGTCCCCAGTATACCGGACGGTACGTTTGCAGATAGTCGTGGGCCGCCTGCATCATCAGCCGTGCTCCCTTCACATTCCCGTAGCTGTAGTGGTAAATGGCAACACTCATCTGCAGCAGGCCTTTTAAAAAGAGATTGCCTTTATCCGTCATCCACATATCTTCAAGCAAGTCATGGCAGGTATAATAGTCCTCTTCGTTGAACTTAATAAAGAACTCGTAATACTCATCAGGGTAGTCCATCAAATCCTTCACCTCAATCCTGAAGTATTAAAACTATTTTATCAGACCTTTAAAATTAGCTGTAATGTTATAATTGAACTTGGGTATTACTTAAAAAGGTACTTTTTTATATAGGGGGAAACAGCCATGGAATTATTAACGAATTTCCCATTATGGGCTTCACTTGCTGCGATTTTTTTCGCGCAGTTCGTAAAGGTCCCGATTCAATATATTGCGACGAGGAAAATCGACTGGTCGCTTTTGACAAGTACAGGGGGAATGCCAAGTTCCCACTCTGCTGCGGTTACAGCACTGGCAACAGGTGTGGCGCTTGAAACCGGGCTGGATTCAGCCGTTTTCGCGGTTGCCGCTGTTTTTGCGATTATCACGATGTTTGATGCATCAGGTGTCCGCAGGCAGGCGGGGGAGCAGGCCATCGTCTTGAACCAGCTTGTTGCTGATTTCGGCCGATTCGCCCAGGAGGCAAAGGGCTGGCAGGATAAGCCTGAAAAGGAGAAACAGAAAGAACTGAAAGAATTGCTCGGCCACAAACCAATCGAGGTATTCTTCGGCGGGCTGACAGGTGTGGTATTGACATTACTTCTTCATTTTCTCCTTTAAGGCTTGATTGAATTAGATTAAAAGCAGGTGAATCAATTGAGAGTCATATCATTATGTCCCAGCAATACAGAAATCATGGAATTCCTTGGGCTGACGAATCTCCTTGTCGGTGTCGATGATTTTTCAGACTGGCCTGAATCGGTAAAATCACTGCCTCAGCTCGGACCTGACCTTTCGATTAACCTTGACCTCGTCGACGAATTGAAGCCAGACCTCGTCCTTGCGTCTTTAAGCGTTCCAGGAATGGAAAAGAATATTGAGGGTTTGGCTGCACGCAATATTCCCTATATCGTCTTAAACCCGCAATCTTTGGCAGATATTGAAAACGATTTGATCGTTACAGCAAATGCCCTGAACATGCCAGATCGCGGCCAGGAAGCCGCTGGACAGTTCAGGAGCAGACTGGAGAACATCAAGCAAAAAGCATCCGGTGTCCGCCAGAGACCAAAGCTTTACTGGGAATGGTGGCCAAAGCCGGTATTCACTCCTGGCAGCATCAACTGGCTGACAGAAGTGTCCGAGGCTGCCGGTGCTGAAAATATTTTCAAGGACGTTGAGCTCGCAAGCGTGCAGACGGACTGGGATGATGTGAAATCGCGAAACCCGGACTACATCTGTGTCGCCTGGGTCGGTGTCAGGAAGCAAAAGGTGAAGAAAGAATTGATCATCAATAGACCTGGATGGCCGGAACTTGAAGCTGTCAGAAACGACAGGATCCTGATTCTCGAAGAAGAACTATACTGCCGACCATCCCCAAGGCTTCTCGATGGCCTGGAAAAATTGCATCATCTCATTCATGCTTAATGTCAGAATCACTAAAAAGGCACTTTCCAATCAAGGAAAGTGCCTAAACTTTTTATGATTTTTTGCCGCCTGTATATTGCTGGCGGAAAACCTGCATGGATTCATTTTCGTTAAGTGCCTTTAAATCGGATTCTGTCAGCTTCCCATTGCCAATTTCAATGACATATACATCCAATGTCTTCTTGCCCCACTGCTCGTATACATCTTTTACCGTATCATAATAAAGGTCTACCTTATTCCCCTTGATTGCGCCGCCTTTATCGGCAACCACACCGAATCCGTATCCCGGAATGAACAGGATTGTCCCAATCGGAAATACGTTTAGATCAGCCGCGACAGTTGAATACAGGTCACGCTTCACTTTTACACCAGAATAAGTGATTCCATACCCTGGGTGCCCAGGATTTTTCCCAGTGGATTCAACCCCTGCTGTATACCCTGTTGCAATGATTTTTTTGGTCGGGTATTGCGACCAGTTCAATGACTCCTCAAGTGTGGGCTGCGTCCCGGCTACCTTTTCGCTTGAAGATATCTTTGTTGTAAAATCGGATATTTTTTTCAAAAACTTAAAAGCGAGTCCTATGGATTTCTTTTTATGATCTATACTTGAGTTTTCCTCTTGTGGTATTCCTGCACTATCAAAAACGTATGTAGAAACAGTAGAAGCTTCAACTCCCGAAATCGAATGAAACGTAGAAGTTATAGCAGCAAAAAATAAAACCGCCATAGCTGAGCGTCTTGCCCACATTTTTAAAATATTCATATAATTTTTCACTCCTCCCAAAACTATTAATTTCCCAACAAAACAAGAAATATTCCAAAAGGAGCAAAAAAGTGATAAAAGTCCTATTTACATTCCATTAAAAGTAAAATTTTATCGATACTTAATTATAGTGTCCAACAACGAAACCGAATTCATACATATAAAAAAACCTCCAAATAATTGAAGGTTTTTTGTATCAGAACATTTGATATCCTTTTTTTCGCAAAAGCCTTATGACTATACCAGCTAAAATGGCACCTGCCAAACCGCTGCTTAAGATCAGTACGTCGGCCATTGCCAATTGTGTAAGCCGCTGTCCGAGATCACTGAAGGCTTCACCGCTATTTCTGAAGTAGTCGATAAACGGATACTTATCAATAATGAAAATCGCAATTAAAGGATAAACTATCGCCATGATCCATGACATCCTCAGCAGCATATTCAATAAAAAGCCAATCCCGAAGAACAGGACAAAAAACAATAACATCGAAATGATCAGTGTGACAACCGTCATCATGCCTATATCCCCCCATTAAACATCATTTCTAGTTTACTGTTTGTCCGTTTTCGAGTCAATGAAATGGTGTAAGTCTCATGATTTTGGGACAAGGTTCTTTTCTCAAACTTTGTAGCTATTGACTACAAAATAGGATTGTATTACCTAAGTTTCTTTACAAAATTAGAGCTTATTATGAGAAAAGAGCTTGCAAACTTAGTACCGACATACAAAATGACTTTACATCACGTTAAAATCGGCTTTAGAATTTTAACAACACTCTTTACGAAAACAGCCTTGGACAAAAAGAAAAACCCCGCATTGTGCGAAGGTCAAAGATGCAGTGCCTTATTTTTTTGATTGGCCGGACCCGCTGCAGCATGTGCATGTTTCTGAACCGCCAAGCAACAGCTGGAAATAGCCTTTACCAGAGCAGTATGGACATTCCTTTGAATCGTGTGTGTGCATGTTCATTTGTGAACCTCTCCTTTTATTATTGAATTTTCTGATAATATATCAGAAATTCTCCAATTTTGAAAAGGTTCAAATTTGACCAAAAAACCACATTGAAAACGGATACATCATCTTTTTTCTTTAAATATCTGTCACTCTCTTTAAATTTCAGAAAATTATAAAAATAATTGATATGCACTATAATGAAATTGCTCTCCTGGATCCATTCCAGCCGTTCCCGGAACAACATGATCAATTGGCTTACTTAAAAGGAAATGCAGAAGCAGCGAAGTATCAGGGTCTGCTTTCAGTTGTTCAGGCAGCATGAATCTTGCATCATACAGCTCACTTTCCTCAACCTTTACCTTTTGATCCGGCAACGGAACCAGCCGAAATACGAGCATATTATCACTGATGGATTCCCGGATCACACCAGTCCGCAGCCCAATCAGCCCGGCAACCTTACACTCCACACCAGTTTCTTCATACACTTCCCTAAGGACTGCCTGATCAGCCGTCTCCCCTTCATCAACAAAGCCTGCCGGAAGTGACCAACTGCCTTTCAGGCCACCATATCGCTTTTTGACGACAAGCCAGCTCCCATCCTCCGAAGTCACAACCCCGGCCACACCAAGCCATACATTTTCACGTTTCCCCATTCATTTCCCCATCCCATTGCTAGTTTGTACTATTATTGTACCCTACCAGGCGGGAATCGTCAGGGTATCCGTCCGCGTGGGCAAGACTCGCATGATAAGACCCAAAAGCGCAAGCGCCTTGTTCAGCCCCGACAAGCGCTGGAGGGCCTGACAGGGAAGTCGTTCTTTGACTTCATTGGCAGGACTGAAGCGTCTCGAGGAGTTAGGAGCCGCAGCTAGACAAGCGTCTCGAGGGGCTAGGCGCTGGAGCTGGATTAAGAAACCGAGATGTAGTTATCCACAGAAAAATGCTTTTATAATTCCTCTTCAAAGAAAAAAACAGACCCCCTTAGGAGCCTGTTTCCATTATCTATTATAGAATGTTGAATTTACCTTTTTTAAGAACCATTGAAGGACCGCCGATCATGTAAAGCGCACGGTTATCGATCATTTTTTTCATGAAGGAAGCTTTCGTGCCGACCATTTTCTTGCCAAATGCAACGCCGATTGCGTCATCTTCTCCAAGTGAACATACTGTTCCCTTGATATCCGGAGTAAAAGTTTCAAGCTCGGATTTGCCCCGGACTAGAGCTGCAAGATTCCTTGCACATACTTCACCCTGCTGCATTGCGATTTGTGCAGTCGGAGGATATGGACGATTGATTTCTTCATTGATGATCAATGAGCAGTCACCGACGATGAATACATCTTCTGAACCTGGCAGGCGAAGGTCCGGCTGGACTTTCACACGGCCGCGCATTGCTTCGATTCCTGACTTTTCGATGACAGAGTTTCCGCGGACACCCGCTGCCCAAACCACTGTTCCAGCTTTGATTTCTTCGACTTCTTCTTCGCCTTTGGCAACGATGATGCCTTCAGGAGTCGCTTCTTTGATGGCTGTGCCGATGCGGAATTCCACACCTTTTTTCTCAAGTGTAGCAACCGCATAGTTCACAAGCTCAGGATCGAAACCAGGAAGAACCATTGGTGCAGCTTCGACACAGACGATTTTCACCTTGTGGTAATCTACATCATATTCACGGCAAAGTTCAGGAACGCGGTTTGTCAGTTCTCCAAGGAACTCGATTCCTGTGAATCCTGCACCGCCAACGACGATTGTCAGGCGCTCATCTTTCTTTTCCGCTTCAGTATTGTAAGTTGCGAATTGGTACTCGATATGCTCACGGATTTGTCTGGCTGAGTTGACATTGACGATAGAGAAAGCATACTCTTTCAAGCCTTTAATACCAAAAGTTTCAGGTTCAGCACCAAGGGCGATGACTAGGTAGTCATATACGACGTCACCACTATCAAGGATTACTCGCTTTTCTTCCAGCTTGATTTCTTCAACAGAACCCTGGACGAACTCAACCTTATGGCGATCGATTACATCACGTACATCATAACGGACTTTGTCATGGTGCAAAGTTCCTGCTGATGCTTCATGCAGCCATGTAGTTTCATAGTGGTAATCATTTTTGTTGATAAGGACAATGTCAGCTTCGTTTACTCCTACAGCTTTTTGTAAACGGGTAGCTGTCATTAATCCCCCGTATCCTGCTCCTAAAATTACGATCTTTGGCTTTCTCAAAGTGATCACTTCCACCTTTTTAAAATATTTTTGGTCGATGGGCTCATCTCTATCTGCCGCCATCTTTTTCCGGATAAGTTTGTGATATTATTCACTAAAGTGTTCAAAAAAATGTCCTAAAAATGTCACAAAATCTTAACATTATTGCCTACCATCCATCTTATTCTTTTTGCGCCGCATTTTCAAGCGATAGAGTTAACTTAAAAATATTCAGAAAATAGGCTGATTTCACTATTTTTCAGTCATGAAAAGGGAATTTTCTATGAAATATATTGTTCCACAAGGAATCTTCTATTATGATTAGGAGTTTATTTTTACGTTTTATGGTATTATAAAAATTGGAGCAATTTTACTACATGTGAGGGGGATATGGAGTGAAAGAAGATCAAAAAGTTTATGACATCACGATTATCGGCGGGGGGCCTGCTGGTCTGTTCACTGCTTTCTACGGCGGAATGAGACAAGCATCTGTTAAGATTATTGAAAGTTTGCCACAATTAGGCGGGCAATTGTCAGCACTTTATCCTGAAAAGTACATATATGATGTTGCCGGTTTTCCAAAAGTCCGTGCCCAGGAGCTGATCAACAACCTGAAAGAGCAAATGGCGAAATTCGAGCCTGCTACTGCTCTTGAGCAGTCAGTTGAAAAGCTGGAAAAACTGGAAGATGGAACAATTAAGCTTACTACTGATAAAGAAGTTCATTATACAAAAACAGTCATCATCACAGCAGGAAACGGTGCGTTCCAGCCTCGCAGACTGGAACTTGAAAGCGCTGCCCAATACGAAGGCAAAAACCTGCACTATTTTATCGACGACTTAAACCAATTCGCTGGCCAAAAGGTTGCCGTATTAGGCGGCGGCGATTCAGCTGTTGACTGGGCATTGATGCTTGAGCCAATCGCTGAACAAGTAACCATCGTCCACCGACGCGATAAGTTCCGCGCCCATGAACACAGTGTTGAAAACCTGCAAAACTCAAAGGTTGATATCAAGACACCTTATGTGCCAACAGAACTTGTTGGCGATGGTAATGCAATCAGCCAAATCGTTCTTAAGGACGCGAATAGCGATGATTCTGTAGCCGTTGACGTTGACGCAGTCATCTGCAACTTCGGATTCGTTTCATCTCTTGGACCAATCAAGGAATGGGGCCTTGAAATCGAAAAGAACTCCATCGTTGTCAACTCAAAAATGGAAACGAATATCCCGGGCGTTTATGCTGCAGGGGACATCTGCACATACGAAGGGAAAGTCAAGCTGATCGCAACAGGATTCGGTGAAGCTCCTACAGCTGTCAACAACGCAAAATCCTATATGGATCCAAAAGCGAAGACACAGCCGCTTCACAGTTCTTCGATGTTTAAATAGAAACGGAAAAGCGCAAGCGCTTATCATAATGCAAAAAAAGCAAGGTCCGCGGA
>NZ_JAGGQP010000028.1:0-47443 GCF_018613235.1 Bacillus sp. ISL-41 | reverse complement strand
TCCGCGGACCTTGCTTTTTTTTTAGCACTCTTCAGGTGTTCCTTCACGAGTTGCCGTTTTGAAACTAGAGCCGCAGCCGCATGATGCGATCGCGTTTGGGTTCTCGATCGTGAAGCCGCCGCCCATCAAAGACTGCTTATAGCTGATTTTCGTCCCGTTCAGGACTGGTGCGCTTTCCTTATCAACAAGGATTTTGATGCCGTGCTGCTCTAATTGCGTGTCGCCTTCTTCCACTTCATGGGCAAAACCCATGCCGTACGACAGGCCGCTGCAGCCGCCGCCTTTTACAGAAACGCGAAGGTAAGCGTCTTCCGTCTCGTTTTGTTTCATCATATCTTTAACCTGCAATGCAGCTTCTTCAGTTAAGATCACAATGTTATCCATTATAAAACCTCCTTGATCCCTTTATTATAGTATACTCACTGTTTTTCCAATCCTCAACCAATCGAGCCGAAAAAGAATTTTCTTCATATTTTTACCACCGGACAGCCAAATAAATTGGTATAATATACCCAAACCGCTTTTTGAAATTCTAGGAGAATTGGCAGGTGACGATGATGACTCAACTAGTACCGCTCTATGATAAAAAGTACACATGCGCAATGTGCGAGAATTCCTTCACTACCAAGAAGGTCCGCTCGCGTTTTGTTAAGGTCCTCAACTTTGATACTGACTTTGCCCCTCTATATGCCGATGGTTTTGAAAACCCCAACTTTTACTATATCAATGTCTGTCCTGACTGTGGCTATTCCTTTACCGACGACTTCAGCAGTTACTTTCCGCCCGGCGCTAAACAAGTCATTCAGGATAAAATCTGCAATCAGTGGGTACCGCACGACTATGGAGCAGAGCGGACAATCCAGGATGCATTGAATACTTTTAAGCTTGCTGCCTACAGCTCGATGCTAAAAAAGGAGAAGCATATTGTCACAGCCGGTCTTTACATTCGACTTGCCTGGCTGTATCGCTCAACCGAAAACCTCGATCAGGAATTGCGCTTTTTAAAACTCTCCCTTAAGGAATATACTGAATCGTACAGTACCGGAGACTATAAAGGAACCCAGGTATCAGAGCTGCGGCTTATGTACCTGATTGGCGAACTCTCAAGAAGGATTGGCAATACCCAGGACGCGGTCCGCTTTTTCTCAAAAGTAATCGAAAAGCAGAGGCAGTCAGTGGAACCGCAGATCATCCAGATCGCAAAGGATCGCTGGCAGGAGATGCGTGAAGATAAAGTCGTTTCGGGCAGCTAGAGTCTGCCCTGCTCACAGAACAAAAAGCGCAAGCGCCTCGTTCAGCCCCGACAAGCGCTGGAGGGCCGACCGGTGAAGTCGTTCTTCGACTTCATTGGGCGGACCGAAATCGAAAAGTATAGCCGACTGTTCAGAAACGCAGAAACTGGAGACTGCGACAAAGAAGCGCTTTTTGCTTCTGCCGGCGGAGTTGAAGTTTCGGAGTTTCTAAGAGGCGACACTAGACAATTCAAAAAGCGGAGGCGACTGCCCAACTCCGACAAACGTTGGAGGGCCTGACAGTGAAGTTGCTCTTTGACTTCATTGGCAGGACCGAAACGTCTCGAGGAGTAGGAGCCGCAGCTAGACAAGCGACTCGAGGGGCTAGGCGCTGGAGCTAGATTAAGAACACTAAATGTAGTTATCCACTAGTGAATAATCTTATAATTTGCTAAGAAATGAAAAAAGGCTGGCGATGGTCCGATACCACGCCAGCCTTTTTCTATATTAAAACATCGGATTCTCGTCCAAATATTTATAAATATTTTCTACTAGTTCTTCGGGAGTATCTCCCACTACTGGATCCCCGTTTACAAGCGCGAACATGGACTGGGCGCATTTTCCGCAGTAACCAAGGCAGCCGTATTCGATGACGTCCAGATCGTAATCCTTCTCCAGTTCCGCCCTGGCTTTTTGCGAACCGCTCGCTAGATTGCTGATACAAAATTCAATGATTGGCTTAATCATTTGTTTCACCTCTCTACTAATTTTTAATCGTAACCCTTTTCTGGAAAATCGTCAATTTTACAGGCTTGCAGCATCCATAAAATTGTTGTTATTTTGTCACAATTTCGTTATACTTTTTATGGTGATTTATTGAGCATATAAATATTGCAGAATAATTTCGAAAAAATGTATCCGTTTACGGATTTTGCAGAACGAGCTGGAGAAACTTCATTAACTGTCTTTCGAAGAGTTAAAAAGGGGAAATTCACATGAAAAATCTCGTTATCCTTGGCGGCGGCTATGGCGGCATGCGTGTCCTTAATAAATTGCTGCCGAATGATCTGCCGGAAGATGTATCGATCACGCTGATTGACCGTGTTCCATACCACTGTTTAAAAACAGAATACTATGCCCTGGCTGCAGGTACGATTTCAGACCAACATATTCGGGTGGCCTTTCCTGAGCACCCCCGCCTTCAGGTAAAATATGCGGAAGTCACTGCCGTTAATCTCGAGGATCAAAAGGTTGAGCTGCAAGGAGATGAGTCCGTTCAATTTGATGACCTTATTATCGGACTTGGCTGTGAAGATAAATATCATAATGTTCCAGGAGCTGACCAGTTCACATACAGTATCCAATCAATTGAAAAGTCCCGCGCAACCTATCAGGCACTGAATAATTTGCCAGCAGGTTCCACCGTTTCAATCGTCGGCGCTGGATTAAGTGGTGTTGAGCTTGCAAGCGAATTGGCGGAAAGCCGCAAAGACCTGAAAATTAAGCTTTTTGACCGCGGCAACCATATCTTGTCTGCCTTTTCTGAACGCCTGAGCACGTACGTCGAAAATTGGTTCGATAATCATAATGTTGAGATCATCAACAACGCGAATATTACGGAAGTACAGAAAAATGTACTCTATAATCACGATGAACCGATTGTATGTGACGCCATCGTCTGGACGGCCGGAATTCAGGCTAATAGACTTGTACGCGAGATGGACGTTGAAAAAGACGGCATGGGCCGTGCACTGGTAACACCGCAGCATAATCTGCCAGGCTATGAAAAGGTTTATATAGTCGGTGACTGCGCGAGCCTGCCTCACGCTCCAAGCGCCCAGCTTGCAGAAGGCCAGGCAGAACAAATCGTCCAGGTACTGCAAAAACGCTGGAAGGGTGAAGAACCCCCTGAATCATTCCCGCCGATCAAGCTGAAAGGCGTCATCGGTTCACTCGGCAAAAAGCACGGCTTCGGCCTTGTCGCCGAACGCCCAATAACTGGCCGTGTCGCACGTTTGCTAAAGTCAGGTATTTTGTGGATGTATAAATATCATAATGGTTGATCAATTGTGAACCGGGCGAGGATGCCCGGTTTTTTTATTTAAAAGGATTAAACAAAATTGGTAAAAATCGAGTGGAATTGCCAATTCGCTATAAAAATAAAATTCTCGCTATAAAAAGTATTTCGCACTTAAGAAATCGTGATTTTCATCCTAAACCTTCTCAATAAGAGAAAAAGCATCCCAATTCGGAATGCTTTTAACAGATTTAAGCTGGAACGTAGCCATATTTCTCTAATTCTGCGTATATTGTTTTCAATTTCGGGTTTCCTTCGCCGACAATCTTGCCTTCGAGCAGGACGACAGGGTAAAACATGTCTTCTTCAATTACTTTTTCGGCGAATTCCTTTTTATCTTCCTCTGCTGGAGGGTTGTGGATATCAACATAAACAATTTTGAATGGCTGGTCTGCGTATTTGCGGCCGATCGCGGCTTCAAGCCATTCATATGTTTCTTTTGAGGATGGCAGGTTCACACAGCTTGGGCATAACACTTCTGCACCGTAAACGACGATTTCTACCTCTTTACGTTCCATTATCAATTACCCCCTGTTATTTTCTTTTATTTTACTATACGATGAAATAGATGCATAAGGAAAAAACTGTGTTCACTGGTTTTTCAGTTTATTGGATAGATTTTTCCGGCCGATAAGATTATAATAAGTATTATGAAAGGAGTCGATTTGCATGACTGAACAGCAAATGTTTGAGCAAGTACAGGAAGTATTAGATAAATTGCGCCCATTCCTTCTTCGCGATGGTGGAGACTGCGAATTAGTTGATATTGAGGATGGCATTGTTAAACTTCGCCTGCTGGGTGCATGCGGAAGCTGCCCGAGCTCCACAATCACGCTTAAGGCTGGAATTGAACGCGCACTTTTAGAAGAAGTACCTGGCGTTGTTGAGGTTGAACAGGTATTCTAATTAACCAATAATAAAGCGGTTTTGCCTGTGAATGGCAAAACCGCTTTTTTTAAGGCTATTTATTAAAAACAAATTTTAAATAATCATTACCTAAATGATGACCTGCAGCCTTCTTGATCAATCTGCAGGCTGAAAATCTCCATCCCCGTTAGCTGCCGTTTCAATTTTTCTGCCACTTCTTCCCCTTTTCCGGGTTGTACCAGGCAAAGGAGCGATGGCCCCGCCCCGCTCAGTGCTGCGCCGAATGCTCCTGATTGAATTGCTTTTTCATGAACTTCTTCATAAAATGGCACAAGTGCTTTCCTGTATGGTTGATGGAATAAATCAGCGCCCATCATCCTGCCTGCGAGAGCCCAATTCTGTGTCATCAGGGCAGCGAGCAGCTGGTTAGCAACAGCACTTGCCTGGACACTTCGCTGAAAGTCCATCACATCCGGGAGGACATCACGTGAAGCTTCTGTCAGCAGCTCCTGCTTAGGAACGACCAGTACCGGGTCAAACTGGATCTGGTCAAGAACGGTTAAATCGACCTCATCCCCAATTTGACTGCCTATAACGACGCCTCCAAACAGACTTGCTCCGGCATTATCAGGGTGGCCTTCAAACCTGGAAGCGACCGTCAATTTTTCATAACGTGTCAATTGTAACCCGCAAAATTCATTGGCCAGCTCGACTCCAGCGACGATGGCTGCTGCGCTGGAACCAAGTCCCCTCGCGAGCGGGATCTCGCTTTTCACAGAGATATGGAGCGATGGCATTTCTTGCTTGTACAACTCTGCTGTTTTGATCGCAATCTGGCAAATGAAGTTTTTTTCATCAACAGGAAAACCTGCTAAGGAAGTCGATAAGGGAACAACACCCCATTTTTCACTTATTACAGCCTGTACTTCCATATAGAGATTCAAAGCGACGCCGAGGGAGTCAAAACCAGGGCCCAGGTTCGCTGAGCTGGCCGGAACTTTTACCGATAAAACTCTTCCCCTGCCTACCCCGGCAGCTAATGGCTCCTCGACTCCCTTCATTGCCGGACCACTCCTCTGATATAGTCACTGACGATGCTCTCGTCATTTGGAAGCAGCACTGGTGAAATCGAACTGATGTCAATCGCTGTTGAAGGATCCTTCAAACCATTTCCTGTCAACACGGCA
The DNA here is from genome assembly GCF_018613235.1 of Bacillus sp. ISL-41. GTDB lineage: Bacteria > Bacillota > Bacilli > Bacillales > Cytobacillaceae > Mesobacillus. The sequence continues at coordinate 42,080 of NZ_JAGGQP010000028.1, read as the reverse complement.
ACGATTCTGGAGCCTCGAGGTATTTCTCCCCGTTGTAAAAGTTTGTGGATACCCGCCAGCGATGCACAGGAACCTGGCTCAGCGAAAATCCCTTCCGAAGCCGCCAGCAATCTGTATGCTTGTAAAATTTCATCATCCGTCACAAAGTCGATCTTCCCTTCAGATTCGTCACGGGCTGAAACGGCGAGATCCCAGCTTGCCGGATTGCCAATGCGGATTGCCGTTGCAATCGTCTCCGGCTGTTCAATCGGCTGCCCCTTGACAATGGCGGCTGCCCCTTCCGCCTCAAAACCGAACATCCGCGGCAAACCAGTGCGCTTACTGGCATCGTATTCTTTGAAGCCTTTCCAGTAGGCACTGATATTTCCGGCATTTCCTACTGGAATGGCTAGGATATCAGGTGCGCCGCCCAGCTGGTCACATATTTCAAAGGCAGCTGTTTTTTGCCCCTCAAGTCGGTAAGGGTTCACTGAATTTACGAGGGTCACAGGTTCTGTTTCACTGATCGCCCTGACCATTTTCAGTGCTTCATCAAAGTTTCCTTCAATCGAAACGATGCTTGCGCCATACATCACGGCCTGGGCGAGTTTGCCCATTGCGATTTTCCCATCAGGAATGACGACTATGCACCTTAATCCTGCCCTTGCCGCATAAGCTGCCGCCGAGGCAGAGGTATTGCCTGTGGAGGCGCAGATGACTGTGTCACTGCCTGCCTCCTTAGCCTTGGCGACTGCCATGACCATCCCTCTATCTTTGAATGAGCCGGTAGGATTTACTCCTTCTACTTTTACATATAGATCGATCCCCCACTCCTCTGACAGCTGGTCAAGCCTGATCAGCGGCGTATTGCCTTCATGGAGGGTGAACAATGGTGTTTCATCATTGACCGGCAAGTATTCACGGTATTCACTCAAAAGACCTCGCCATCTCATGCGCTGACACTTCCTTCGACCCTGTATGAGCTTTTAACGTCCTTCACAACCCTCAGGTCGCGCAGCTCCATTAAAATATTCTGGTAATCCCTCAGAGAAGCCTGATGTGTAACGACCACAATCTCCGCAAGCTCCTTTTCCTTCAAAGGCATCTGGAGGATTTTTTCGAAGCTGACGCCATGGTTCGCGAAAAGAGAGGTGATTTCCGAGAATACACCTACTTCGTCATGAACATGGAGACGCAGGAAGTACTTTGAGTTCACTTCTCCATCATCCTTCAGCTGCTTCTCATACTGCGGAGTGACAAATGAATTGCCATTTACTCCAAGGCGCATGTTTTTGACGACGCCAACAAGGTCCGAGACCACTGCTGTGGCAGTTGGCAAGCTTCCAGCTCCAGGACCGTAAAACATCGTCTCCCCGACTGCTTCACCATAGACATATACCGCATTGTACTCATTATTGACAGATGCAAGCGGATGCGATGAAGGCAGCAGTGCCGGCTCTACGCAAACCTCGACTTTTTCGCCTTCACGAACGGCGATGCCGAGCAATTTCATCGTATAGCCCAGCTGTTTCCCATATTGCAGGTCTTCCTCGGTTACAGAAGTTATTCCCTTAAATTTCACATCATCAAGATCAATCTTCATCGAAAACCCTAATGTGGCCATGATCGCCATTTTCCGCGCTGCATCCAGTCCTTCTACGTCAGATGCAGGGTTTGCCTCCGCGTACCCAAGCTGCTGCGCTTCCTTTAACACGCTATCATACGCCAGTCCCTCCTGGCTCATCTTCGTTAAAATGTAGTTTGTTGTGCCATTCACAATCCCCATCATCTTTGTGATTCTGTCAGATGCAAGACCATCCACCAGACTTCGCAAAATCGGAATCCCTCCGGCGACGCTCGCTTCAAAAAAGAGATCGCAGCCATTTTCGTTGGCAACTGTTAAAAGCTCGGAACCATGGACAGCCATCAAATCCTTGTTTGCCGTCACAATATTCTTTTTGCTCCTTAATGCCTGAAGCAAATGATTCCGAGTATCCTCAATGCCTCCCATCACCTCGATGACTACCTCAATCTCCGGGTCTTCCATAATATCTGCTGGATTCACCGTCAGGAGGGAAGGGTCCACTTTAACCGACCTTTCTTTATCAACATCCTGAACAAGGATTTTCTTCACTTTAATCGGGCACCCAACCTGGTGCATTAATTTATCCTGGTGGTTTTCAATAATCCTGACCACACCTGACCCCACTGTTCCTAAACCCAGAAGTCCAACCGAGATTGCCTGCATTTTCTCTTCCCCTCTCTAATGTCTATTCTAAATGTACACTTGTATTTGTATAGTAGACATTATAAAGAGCAAAAACAGCTTTTACAAGGAATATTTAGGATGCTTTTCCTGTGTAAACGCTTAATCCTATGGTGCTGTAAGTGTAAAAAAATTTTAAATATTTCAATTAAAAATCCTTCCCGCTCATAAGGGAAGGATTTTTAGATTATTGAATCACTTCTTTATTGACGATTGTCTTCGGATTGTCTCCTGTCAGTACGGCTTTCACATTTGTGCAGCACAGCTGGATCATCGCTGTCCTCGTTTCGGTGCTTGCGCTGCCTATGTGCGGGATCGCAGTAACATTTGGCAGTTCGAGTAATGGATGTTCGGAGGAAATAGGCTCTTTTTCAAAGACATCGAGACCTGCACCTGCAATCTCACCATTCTTAAGTGCATCATATAATGCCTGCTCGTCCACAACCGGACCTCGGCCTGCATTAATGAAAATCGCATTTTGTTTCATTTTTGCAAAGACATCGGCTGTAAAAAGATTTCTCGTTTCCGGCGTCAAAGGAGCGAGAGAAACCACAAAATCAGATTTTGCTACAAGATCGTCGAAAGAACTGTAGACAGCGCCCAATTCTTTTTCAGCTTCGTGTTTGCGGGAGCGGTTATGGTAAAGGATTTCCATGCCAAAGCCTTTAGCCCTGCGTGCGACTGCTTCACCAATTTTACCCATGCCGACAATCCCGATTGTCTTTCCAAAAACATCATGCCCGGCAAGCAGGTACGGACTCCAGCCATCCCATTTGCCATCCTTTATATATTCAGCCGCTTCAACAATCCGTCTGGCTGAAGCCACCAACAAAGCAAAAGTAAGATCTGCTGTTGTCTCTGTCAGCACATCCGGCGTGTTTGTCACGATGATCCCACGCTTTGTCGCTGCTTCAAGTTCAATGTTGTCAAAACCAACTGCCAGGTTGGCGACCACTTTTAGATTATTACCTGCAGACAACACTTCCATGTCGACTTTGTCAGAAAGCATTGTAATTAAAGCACTGGCTTTTTGGGCTTCTTTTAAAATAACTTCTCTTGGGGCAGGGGTATCTTCTTGTTCCCACATTTTCACCTCAAAAAGCTCAGTAAGTTCAGCAATCGTATCGTCAGGCAATTTCCTGGTGATATAAACATACGGCTTCATAATCTAACTCCTTTTGAAAGCGCTTAATATTGGAGAATAACTTAATTCTACCACAAAATTACACTTTCTTAAGGCGGAAAAGCACGTTTACCTTAATAGCCAATCGACGCCCGGAAGTTTTGCGGCTTTTACAGGTGCGTCACTAAGATGGTAAAAATGGCTCAAAAAACGCTCATGATCACTGCTTTGATTCAAATACTTTCGCAAGCGGTCTTCGAGCTGTCGTTTCGTCTGTTCCGATTGGGTAATATAATAATTTTCGATTGTCTCATAGTAATGGAGCGGGAATAGCAATCTGGCGTAAAGCAGCCGCCATGAAAAAGGCGACAGCATCGTCAGTGATTGATACTCAGCCAGGAAGTTCTTGATCTCCGGCTGACTCGTCTGGATATTCGCAAAATATCGGTCCCTGACCCATTCAGCGAGGTCTCGGCTTGCATGGTCAAATACCCACTCAAAAGGGTTTTTGACAAAATAGTCTCCTCTCCAGACAGTGTTAGTAAAGCGCTCATGGCAGACAGTGCCATGGTCAATCCTTGTCGGCTTATCATCAATCTCTGTATCGGCAAGATATTGAATGGCATTTTCAGACAGCCCCATGTAATACGGAAAAGATTCCATAAACATTTTTTCAAAATCGTTCTCCGGTTCAGTGTAAAGCTTTCCGCTCCATACCTTCTCCATCTGATCGAGCCGCTTTTCCCACAGCTGCTTCCATTGTCCCACTCGGCTCATGCTTTCCACCTTGAAGGGGATTTGCCGCCCTCTTGCATGAAATTTAGCCAGTTTCCTCCCTGTTTTCAATTTCCCTGGCATCGGGACGGCCCTGTTTGATAACACGCAGTATTTCCGACCCTCCCAATCACAAATTTGCTTCCCTTCCTTATCTGCAAGAAGCATCGACACATTACGGTCACCAGACTTCTGCATATGATCAGCAATCCTCGCCAGCTCGCTTATTTCTTGCTCTTTTACACCATTAGCGTCCATAATCAGATAAAGCCCTTCATTATGCTTATATCCATGATATCTTCCAAGAGATACTTCTGAATCTGCCAAAATCCCATATACTTCTTTTAACATCTTTTGAAACATTTTAGCACCTCATTTCCAAGCCACTCTTTTACAAATATATGTATTGGATTGTAAAACTTGATTGAACATTACAATGAATAAGCGGCTCCATTAGGGAAATGATTTAAAGGAATGAATTCTTTCACTAAAACGGATTAAGCGGAATATTTTAGGTTAAATAGGATAAAGAGTATGAGTATGCTGATAAAAAAGCGCAAGCGCCTTGGTCAGCCCCGAGTAAGCGTTGGAGGGCCGACCGGTGAAGTCGCTCTTTGACTTCATTGGGCGGACCGAATTCGAAATGCGAAGGCGACTGCCCAACTCCGACAAGCGCTGGAGGGCCTGACAGTGAAGTCGCTCTTTGACTTCATTGGCAGGACTGAAACGACTCGAGGAGTTAGGAGCCGTAGCTAGACCAACGTCTCGAGGGGCTAGGCGCTGGAGCTGGACAATTCCAGTTAAAAATAGAAAGGTGATGCAGATGTTAGAGAAGAAACGCGCCATCCATATGACAGAGGAAACTGCCCGAAAGTGGCTCCATGAACGTGGGGTTGAAATAGAAGATATCGCCAATCTCGTCTATTTCCTGCAGGAAAAGTACCACCCGAATCTGCAGATGGATGACTGTATCGAAAACGTAGAACGAGTTTTATCCAAACGTGAGGTTCAGAATGCGATTTTGACAGGAATCCAGCTGGATATCCTCGCAGAGCAAAAGAAGCTTGGCGAACCGCTGCAATCAATAATTGAAACAGACGAAAGTTTGTACGGCGTGGATGAAATCCTCGCTTTTTCAATCGTGAATATATATGGATCGATTGGTTTCACGAATTATGGATTCATTGATAAAGCGAAACCAGGCATTCTGGAAAAGCTTAATGACAAGGAAGCATCCGGCAAATGCCATACTTTCCTCGATGATATCGTAGGGGCAGTTGCGGCAGCAGCTTCAAGCCGTCTAGCCCACAGAGCAGCAAATGTAGAGGATTAAGAGAAAACCGCAAGTGCCCTGGTCAAATCCGACAGGCGCTTGAGCGAAATTAAAACAAAGGGACCTGATGCCTTCGCGGCTCAAGTCCCTTTTGTTACTGTGGCTATTCTTATACTTCCCAATCGTCCAGCGAATCCACTGTGTAAGTTGGCATTTCATTATAACCTTTCAGCAATTCCCTTGTCGTTACCCCTGTGTGGACGAGGAGTGTGTCCATCCCTGCCCTCATGCCTGCGAGGATGTCGGTATCATAATAATCACCAACCATAAGGGTCTCCTCTTTTTTTGCCCCAAGTACTTTTAAAGCCTGTTCCATGATCACCGATTCCGGCTTTCCGATAAAAATCGGATCTGTTTGTGTGGAAACAGCGATAACTGAAGTCAGCGAACCATTCCCCGGAAGCAAGCCTCGTTCAGTCGGGATGGCAATATCCCCATTTGTCGAAATGAAGGTTGCACCATTCCTGACCGCAAGACAGCCGACAGCCAGCTTTTCATATGTAATTCCGCGATCGATGCCGGAAACAACAAAATCAGCGTCTTCTCCGGCAAATTTCAGGCCCTTTTCCTGGATTGCCGTCTGGATTCCCTCTTCGCCAATCACATATACGGTCGCGTCTTGTTTTTGCTCATATATATAGTTGGCCGTTGCCTGGCTTGTCGTGAAAACCTGCTCCTCAGTCGTTGGGATATCAAAGCCGCGGAGCTTTTCCGCCACCTGTGCCGGTGTGCGTGATGAATTATTCGTTACAAACAAATACGGAATTTCCGCTTCAATCAACCTTTTTATAAAATCAGAAGCCGCTTCGATGCGCTCTGAACCTCGATACATTGTTCCATCTAAGTCAATCAAATATCCTTTATATTTTTTCATGATTATCACTCCTAATTATATCGTTCCCATCTCGTTTAAAAACGAATACTCCCATTTTATTAAAGCTAGACAGCAAGTGCAAAGGACAAAGCTCACTGGCTGGAAATTTGTTGTTTAAAAGAAAAGAGACCGCGTAAAATAACGGTCTCTTCTGTCATATTTACTTTTTAAAAGCGGAAACCGGCCCTAGTTCATTCGTCAGGTACTCTCTCACTTTTTCTGTAAAAAGCTTCAGATGAGGGAGCTCGGACTTGAAAGTTTCAATCAGGCTGGCATGGTCCACAGCTGTGTACTGCTGGACCAGCATCTTCCGGAACAGGACGATTTTTTTCAATCCCACGCTCATTTCCGGAGTAACCACCTTTTCATCATCGAGAATATCAATGATGTCTTCATAGCTTCCCGGGTCGCGCATGATGAAGCCGTCGATCATCGCGTTTCCCACATCGAGGACAGCTTCAATCATCGTATGTGCTGCACGCTCAAGGGCTGATTTTTCCATTGGCGTTTCCCATGGCCCGTTGCTTTCGAAAAAGTCAATTTGCCTGTTTAAATACTGCAATGTTTCTTCGATTTGATCCCTGTCGACAAAGTACATTCAATATCACCTCATAAAGATGCTAGACGGTTTTCAGTAATCCAGGACGGGCGTAAAAATATCCCTGCGCCAGTTCAACCTTGTTCCGTGACAGGACCGATGCTTCATGTTCATTTTCGATTCCTTCCGCAATGACCGTGGATCCTGCTTCCCTGGCAACAAGCAGCAGCCCTTTCAGCATTGACTCCTTCACAGAGTTCTTATCAATATTCTCGATGACGGAACGATCAATCTTGATGACGTCCGGCATGATTTCACTGATGGTATTCAAGCTGGCATATCCTGCTCCAGTATCATCAACCGCAATTTTGATTCCCATTCCTCTTAACACTTTTATATTATAGATAAAATTCTCGATTCCCTCAATCGAGTCCCTCTCGGTGATTTCCAAAGTAATCTGATTTGGCTGGATGCTTTCAAAAGATTGCATCAGATTTTTCAGATCCCGGATGAATCTGGAATTCCCGAGGGTAATCGGGGTGAAATTAATAAAAATATCATCACGGCAGCCAGTCGACGTAATTTGCTCAAGCGTTTTCTTCAGCACAATCATTTCCAGGTCATAGAGCATATTTGTCTGCCGGGCAACGGAAAAAAGCTGCAACGGACTCTCAAGCTCGGTGCCCTCAGGCCCTCTGGTCAGCATCTCCCAGGCACGGATTTCCTTTGTAGCGACGTCTATGATCGGCTGCGCTAAAAGCTTGATATTTTGCTGCGCGATAATTCTTTTCATTTCAAAGACCATTTCATTGAATTCAGTTTGGATTCTTTTTTCAGCCATGGCAAAAGCTTGCTGGTGTGCCTTTAAGACAGCACCGTGCACGGAACCGACCGATTTATCGATAAAAATAAACCCCGTATCAAAAACAGGCTGGACAGTAGGATACTCAAGGAAAATCCTGCTTTCCGCTTCCCTGAGGATTTTCTTCATTTTCGCATCGATTTCAGAAATACAGTACCTGTTATGGTCAATCCGCATGAACAGGCTCAGGCTGTCGCTAAAGTAATCATGCAGGACAATCATGTCCTCTTTATCGATTTCCTTTTCGATCACCGCTTTGAAATGCCGTTTCAGAGACTTATGAAACTTCCAGTTCTCCTCACCAAGCTGCGAAGCAAGGTCATGATGATTCTTGATCGTGTACGCGATAACCGCAACTTCAAAACCATTATTAAAAGCCTTCTTCACCCCTGATACGACAGGATCCCTCAAAATGAACTGCGGAGGGTAATAACAAATTGATGAATGAGGCAACATTATTTTCCCCCAACCAAGCAGGTTGTCTAATATGCTAGTAACACGGCGGGCCATAGGTTTCAATCCTCTCAGAAGATCGCTAGAACTTTTTCTTAATTGTACCATATTTAGCTAAAATAGACCTTTTTTCCTAGAGAGTTATTTCGAAATATTTTTACTTCTTTGTTACTGTGAGAATGTGGATAAAGTTTGGTGGTGGAGTGAAATGAATTTTGGATGGATTTGGGCAATTGTGTTAGCGACTAACGGAATGCGAGTATGGTTTTGACAGTAAACCTGTCTTAAGTTGAGCTTTCTTTTGACAGCTTTTCCTTATAACCAGCCTTAGCTGCCAGAACTTGAACTTGCCATGCAAAAAGACAAAAAATCCTCTGAAAAATTCAGAAATGATTGTTTTTCTGGTAAGATTGTTGTTGAGTGAGAATGCTGTCGAAAATGGAGGAGAAACATTTGGAACGCGAATTGGCACTTGAAATTGTAAGGGTTACGGAGGCTGCTGCGCTTGCGTCTGCCCAATGGATGGGCCGCGGAAAGAAAAATGAAGCGGATGATGCAGCCACAACGGCAATGCGCAGAATGTTCGATTCAGTCAATATGGATGGGATTGTTGTCATTGGTGAAGGAGAATTGGATGAGGCTCCAATGCTTTATATAGGAGAAAGGCTCGGCACAAAGATGGGCCCAAAAGTCGACATTGCGGTGGACCCGCTGGAAGGGACGAATATCGTCGCCAAGGGACACAATAATGCTATGGCCGTTATAGCGGTCGCGGATAAAGGCACCCTTCTTCATGCACCAGACATGTACATGCAAAAAATCGCGGTCGGCAAAAGTGCAGCTGGCAAAATCAGCCTTGATGATCCAATAGAGAAGACGATCGAAATCGTTGCAGAAGCCAACAATAAACGAATCCAGGATTTAACTGTCATCATTCAGGAACGTGACCGCCATGATGAGCTTATTGAGCGTGTCAGGCAGAAAGGCGCCAGAGTGAAGCTGTTCGGCGATGGCGATGTAGGTGCGTCGATTGCGACTGCCCTGCCGCATACTGGTGTCGACCTTTTCGTAGGAACAGGCGGTGCGCCTGAGGGAGTCATTTCTGCTGCTGCCATCAAAGCTCTTGGCGGCGATATGCAGGCAAGGCTCGTACCGCAGACGATAGAGGAAGAAGAGCGCTGCATTGCTATGGGATTGAAGGATCCAAGACAATTGCTGATGCTCGATGACCTTGTTTCAGGAGACGATGCGATTTTTGCCGCGACAGGTGTTTCTAGCGGTGAGCTGCTCGACGGAGTTCGCTTCCTTGGCGGAGATCTTGTTGAAACCCACTCCATTGTCATGCGTTCAAAAACCAAGACAGTCCGTTATATCACAGCACACCATCATTTGGAGCACAAGCCACACTTAGTGATGGTTTAGCAGGAATTACATACTTAGGAGGATCACGATGACTGAACAATTTTTTTTATATGATGATACTGAAGAAACAAAAACGCGTTATGTAAGCTTTGTCGGAGAGAACCAGCGCTTCGATCTTGCCATTATGCAGACTGGGCGATATTATGGCAAAAGCATCGTGATGGATATCCAGGGAAGCCGATTTGCCATCCTCGGCCAGGATGATCTCGATGAAGAAGGTTATCTCGAATTTGCCTATAATCTTTCTGAAGAAGATGCAGAGGAACTCCGCTCTTTCCTGCGGCCAATCCTTTAAATTTGGAACGAACTGTTTGTTTGATTTGTCTTTAGGTAGAAATACTAAAGACATCAAGCAAAAGAAGGTGAGTTCATGAGCAAGGAAGACAGTGAAAAGTATTCAGATTTTTCGAATGTAGAAAAGCAGCGCAACTATGTAACGGCTGAAGACTATCCAGAGGGTCCTTATGGATCTCCTTTCCGGAAAGATGAACCTGTAGAAGGCAAAAGCACGCCGTGGCGTGAAGGGCAGCGGTCCTACAGTAACTTCAACTATGAGTTCAAGTCTCTCCATCAGGGAACACCAAGGAAAGAAGCGGGCGCCCATCCAACCCATGATGACCCTAATGAGAGTGAACAGCCGCCGTACAGCGATCTATAAGAAACAAGAAATGCTCCAATCATGTTGATTGGAGCATTTCTTCATTCTTTCTTTATTTATCCTGGGCTTGTTTCGCGACCTTCTTAACGACGAAATAAGCACAGCCAAAATTGCAATACTCATATAAGTACTCGCTGACGGTACTGATTTTTGTATCGAAAGTTGACTTCTGGTTTTGATCATCAAAAAAGCCTCTTAACCGGAGCTGTCCGTATCCCCAGTCCCCAACAATATAGTCGTATTTCGTCAATATCTCGCTGTATCTGCCGCGAAAGGCTTCCTCATTAAAGCCGTCCCTGCTTTCATCCACTATTTCATAGCAAAGATTATTGATGCAAATCATCGGTAGGTCCACCTCTTTTTCCGTAACAATCTGTCTTTATCATTAGCTTTTCTTAATTATAACTTATTCCCCATCAATTACTAAGCAAAAAAATTAATTTCGAAGCCATTCTAATGATTAGGGGGTGTTTTAATTGAAAAAAGCATTAATGGCTCTTGGTATTTGCGGAACAGTGGCTATGACCGGTTGTACAGGTGGTGACGATAACGCCTCACCAGCCGGCCGTGATGGCGGAGCTGGAATTTACCAGCAGAGCGGTAACACACTGAATGTAAACGATCAGCGACCAGACTTATACAATGAGGATGGACGAAAAGGAATGAAAGACAAAAGCGAGGACTTCGGGTATGTACGCCATCAAAAAACAGGAGTGATGGGTGCCGATAATGGGCAAAATGCATACCAGGCGATCGACCGTGAACAAATTGCGGACATGATCAGCAAATTCAGCTTGATGGCCCAAAATGTGGATGATGTGTCTACACTCGTGACAGATGAAGAAGTTCTGATTGTCTACGCAACAGATTCTCAAAATCGCAACGAGACAGCCGACCAGGTGAAGCGTATGGCAATGTCAGTCGTACCGCGCTGGTTCCATGTGTACGTATCAGATGACACTAGCCTGCGCAAAGAGGTCGAGAACTTTGCTTCACTTGACACAGATAGCCGTGATGTCGATGAGTTAGTTGATGGAGTGGTTAAACAAATGCTTAAATCCCCTCAAGGCCGCGACATGAGCACTGGTGAAAATGCGAATGGCGAAGCCAAGGGTGAATTGAACGAAGAGACGGACAAAGACGACCTTTCAAGACAGATGCAACAAGGAAAATAATGAAAAGAGTTCAGCATGGATGCTGAACTCTTTTTTACGATTGATTAATACATTACCGGTTTAAATTACGCCTGTTGGGCTTCCTGCTCTGCAAGCTGTTGTCTGTGCTTTGCCGCAGAGTTGACCTGTTCGTCGGCATGGTAAGATGAACGGACAAGAGGGCCTGCTTCACAATGGCTGAAGCCTTTTTTGAGCGCGATTTCCCTAAGCTCGGCAAACTCATCAGGATGATAGTATTTTTGGACCTCAAGATGCTTCTTGGATGGCTGCAGATATTGACCAAGCGTAAGGATGTCCACATTGTTAGCACGCAGGTCATCCATTGCTTCAATCAATTCTTCCTTCGTCTCGCCTAAGCCAACCATGATGCTGGATTTCGTAGGGATATCCGGCTGCATTTCTTTTGCACGGCGTAAAAACTCCAGTGAACGCTCATAAGTTGCGCGTGCACGGATTCTTGGCGTCAGGCTTCTAACAGTTTCGATGTTATGGTTCAGGATATCTGGACGTGCATCCATAAGGGTTTTCAGGTTTTCCTCAACTCCGCCCATATCTGAAGGCAATACTTCAATTGAGGTAAACGGATTTTTCTTACGGATCGCTCTTACCGTCTCGGCAAAAACAGCTGCTCCCCCATCCTTCAGGTCATCACGGGCAACAGCAGTTACGACGACGTGCTTCAGATTCATAAGTGTCACCGAATCCGCTACTCTTTCTGGCTCCTGCCAGTCAAGCTCAGTTGGAAGTCCTGTTTTTACAGCACAAAAACGGCATGCACGCGTACATACATCACCTAGGATCATAAAGGTAGCAGTACGTCTTACAGCCCAGCACTCGTGGATGTTCGGGCATCTGGCTTCTTCACATACAGTATGTAGATTTTTCTCACGCATCATCTTTTTTAAGCCAGTATAATTTTCGTTCGTGTTTAGCTTTATCTTCAGCCATTCAGGCTTTCTCTGTACCTCTTTTTTGCTCATTATTTTCACTCCATTCCTGCTGCATTACATCAAGAACACCATGTAAAAATCAAGGCCGGTATACAGCTTCTCTGATGTCACTTTAACACAATGAAAAACTCTCGACAAGTGCGATAACCTTGCGTTCCTTGCGATTACCATTATTTGATATTTATGAAAAATCCCCATCATCGCAAACTAACAGAAGAAAAGCGGAGGCAGTGTTTTTTGCTGAAGCTGTAATTTATAGGAGCTACATCCTGAAGGGAGGATTACGGTGAAAATCCTTAAAGCAGTCATCGTTCTTTTTTTACTTTCCCCGGTCCTGTTAAATGAAGGTGCAAATGCAGCCGAGCAGGGTCAAGAAGATGTTTACAAAAAAAGAATGGAACTTTATACAAAAGTTGAAGCGGTCAGCCAGATTCCCTGGTACTATATTGCTGCGGTAGACCAATATGAGAGGAATGTCCGCCAGGCAAGAAAAGATTTACCCAAAGCGGAAGGAGTTGCCGGGGTCTATTTCAAACCCGAAGAGTGGGCAGGACTCCTGAACCCAAATCTTGAAGATGAAAATCCAGTTTCCATACAGTTTTTCAATGGAATTGGTTTCGATGGGAATGGTGATGGCAAAGCAAGTTTAAAGGATGACGAGGACGTACTCCAGGCTTTTGCCCAATACTTGCTTTCATATGGTACAGACCATGAAAACTTAAAAATTGGGCTGTGGAACTACTATAAGCGTGATAAAACGGTTGGGATCATCGTTGGCAAAGCCATGATTTACAAGAACTTTGGGCGTTTAGACCTTGATACTCATGTCTTTCCTATGCCACTAAGGAGCAACCACAGTTACAACAATACCTGGGGCGACGCCCGCGGCTGGGGTGGCAGAAGGATCCATGAAGGAACAGATATTTTTGCCGGCTATGGAGTACCTGTACGTGCGACAGGCTATGGCATCGTGGAAATGAAAGGCTGGAACAAATATGGCGGATGGCGTGTCGGAATCCGTGATATCAATAATACTTACCATTATTTTGCCCACCTGAGCGGCTTCGCGAAGGATCTAAAAGTTGGGCAGATCGTCGAACCAGGCACAGTCATTGGCGGTGTCGGAAGCTCGGGCTACGGCCCTCCCGGAACAAGCGGAAAATTCCCACCCCACCTGCATTACGGCATGTACAAGGACAATGGGTATACTGAATGGTCCTTTGACCCATACCCGCATCTAAAATCATGGGCAAGGCAGGAAAGGGCGAGGCTCAAGAAAAAATAAGCATTCAAAAAGGCCAACCATTCCGGTTGGCCTTTCCTTTTTATGAACGGGCTTTCTTGACAGCATATAAAACACTTGCTGCAAGTCCTCCCCAGATAATGACCATACCAGTGACCATCATTGCTACTGCGCTAGCATCCATTATTTAGAAACCCCCTTGTCTTGTGGAATTTCATAAAGTGCTGCATCCCACTTCTTTGCCTTTGCGAAAATGAACCCGACCAAAATCGCACCGATTGCTACAAGCCATCCGAAGTAGACATTGAACATGACCGGATAACCGCCATAGCTCGTTTTGATATCTGACATGATGTTCATGACCATCATGATACCCAGAACGACTGGAGTGATGTATTTCAAAGAGATGACCCACCAGCTGCCAAGGCGAATATCTGAGATGGCATCTGCATGATTTTGCAGGTTAGTCAGTTCCTTCGCTACCCATACAATGAAGACTACTTCTACAAGACCCGCAAGAGCAACACCATAGTTATTGATGAATGCATCTGCTGTATCAAGGAAATTCAAGCCGCCCTGTGTTGCGAACAGGATGGAGATCAAAGCAGACAAACCGCCGCCGATTGCCACTGCCTTTGTACGGGAAACATTGAATTTGTCCTGAACACCAGCAACATAAGTCTCTACGATTGAAATCAATGAAGAAAGTCCTGCCAGAGTCAAGCTGACGAAGAATAGTACTCCGAACGCTGCACTGAACGCCGGTAATTCATTGATGATCTGCGGGAATACCGCGAACGCCAGGATTACCCCTTTGCTTACCACTTCATCGATTGGAGCTCCCTGCTGCATGGCCATGAAGCCCAATGCTGCGAACACCCCGATACCAGCCAGCAACTCAAAAGAAGAGTTAGCAAAAGCTGTAATGAATGCGTTGTTTGTAATATCAGATTTCTTAGGAAGATAGCTTGAGTAAGTGATCATGATGGCAAAAGCAATGGATAAACTGAAGAAAATCTGTCCATATGCCGCAACCCATACTTTACCATTAAAGATCTGGCTCCAGTCTGGCTTGAAGAATGCGTTGACGCCATCAATTGCTCCATCCAGGGTTAAAGCGCGAACAACAATCACAAAGAATAAAACAACAAGTGCAGGAATAAAAATCTTGTTCGCAACCTCAATACCTTTCTTTACTCCCTTGAACAAAATACCAAGAGTGATGACCCATACAATGACCAATGGAAGGAATACACCAGGTACGATACTTCCAACCTGGCCAGCGTCAACTACTTTTAGATAGTCACCGACAAGGAAAGTCAGCGGATCGTCTCCCCATTGCTTGCTTAGCGAGAAATAAGCGTAAGACATTGCCCATGCAATAATGACTGCATAGTAAGTCGAGATGACAAAAGAAACGGCAAGCTGCCACCAGCCAATCCACTCGGCACCTTTACGCATCCTGAAGTAGCTTAATGGTGCTGAACCACGGTATTTATGGCCAATTGTGAATTCCAAAATCAAAATTGGAATACCTGCTGTCAAGAGTGCGAATAGGTATGGGAAGAAAAATGCTCCCCCTCCATTCTCATAAGCTACTCCCGGAAAGCGCCAAATATTTCCCAACCCAACTGCCGATCCTACCGCGGCAAGAATAAATCCCGCCCTTGTTCCCCACTGTGGACGATTTTCCATTTTGAATCCCCCTCGCCTTCTAATCACCTGGAAAATATTGATGAATTAGAAAGTTTTATATTTTCAGATTATTTAGTCTAGGAATAGTATAGCTAGTTTTTAATTGCTTGTCAAAATATTATTTTGGTCATAATAAAAATATTCCTAAAAAATTTTTCCCAACTATACCAATAACCCTATTAATTAGGATTCTATTCCCACTTTCTTGAAAATATGAAAAAGCTGTCTGAATTTCAGACAGCCTTTTCATTATTCTGCAAGATTTTCTTTTAGCACTTCTTCCTGGGTTGTCTTGCTTCCGAAAATGAAAGCAAAAGCAATAAGCAAAATTGCCACAGCTGCAAGTGCACCCACCGTGCTTCCAGTGAAACCAATGATCAGGAATCCAACAGATGAAATCGCCGCAGAAATCAAAGCGTATGGAAGCTGAGTCATGACATGGTCTAAGTGATGTGAGCCAGCCCCGGTTGATGACAGGATCGTGGTATCGGAAATTGGTGAACAGTGGTCACCAAAAACTGCGCCCGCCAATACAGCTGCCAATGCTGGCAGCATCATAGTGATATCAGCTGCAGCTGCAATATCCCCTGCAATTGGCAGCAGGATGCCGAACGATCCCCATGAAGTTCCTGTTGAGAAAGCCATGATTCCAGCTACTAGGAATAGCAGGAACGGCAGGAACGAGATATTGATATTCGAGCTTTCAACAATACCAGCAAGATACTTGCCGGTTTCAAGTCTGCCAATCAAATCAACAATGACCCATGCGAAGAACAAGATATAAATAGCCGGAAGCATGGATTTAATGCCTTCAACCATTCCTTTTCCAAATACACTGGCATTGACGCCTTTTAAAACAACTGCCTGTCTAACAAAGAGAATCAACGCTACAGCTAGGCCAAGCAATCCACCAGTTACAAGTGACTTAGTAACATCTGTGTTTTCAAAAATGCCGAAAATGGTTACTTCACCTTCAACGGCGCTTGCGCCAGTCCAAAGCATCATGCCAACTGTTCCAGCGACAAGGGCAACAATCGGCCATACAAGGTCTCCAACTGTCCCTTTTGTGCTTGTAGGCAGGTCATCCTTCAGTTCACCAGGTACAGGCTTGTCCTGAGGAACGACAATTCCTTCCATGATTGCACGTTCTTCATGCTTTTTCATAGGCCCAATTTCGATGTTTCGAAGAGCTACGATAAAGACCATTGATAATGCTGCAAGTGCGTAGAAGTTCATTGGCACAATTTGCATGAATCCTGAGAACGCACTATATTCATTAACACCGTGTGCAGCAAGGATTGTACCGATCAAAGCAATAATGTATGCACCCCAGCTGGAAATCGGTGAGATGACACACATAGGTGCTGAGGTTGAATCAATAATATATGCGAGTTTGGCCCGCGAAACCTTCTGTCGGTCAGTGATTGGACGTGTGATTTGGCCAACTGCCAGAGCATTGAAATAATCATCAATGAAAATAATAACTCCCAAAAATGCACCGACAAGCTGTGCTCCGACTCTTGTTTTCACACGCTTCATCGCCCATTCGCCAAACGCACGGCTACCGCCAGAAATGGAAATGAACGCTGTAATTGTACCTAATAATAATAAGAAAAGGATGATGTACAAGCTATATGTGTTCAATTCCCCGTCAGCGACAACGATTCCTTTAGCCGCGTCCCACATAATAGCAAATGTGTCTGCGATATTAAATTCAGCCAGCAAAAAAGCAGCTGCGACGATGCCTGTCCCTAATGACAACAGCACTCGCCTTGTGATCACTACCATCAAGATTGCCACTAATGGCGGCAGCAATGAAAAAATTGTGTTTTCCATTCTTTCTTTCTCCTCCTTGTTTTTGACAGGGGGAAACTTTTTACATGAAAAGAGTTTAGTTACTTCCTTTTAAAAAAATACAAAAAAGGGCAACGATAGAGAACATTCTATCGCTGCCCTTAGTAAGCAACTAGTGTCTCCATCACGATCTGTAGCTCCCCATTATGGATATTCCTCCATAATGACAGTGATACTCTTGTTCAAAGTATCCCCAGCAATAAAAAGTGTGACTCACCTTATTATTGCTTCGGCAAAATTCCCTTTGAGCTGTGATCAACGTTGTCATCCTCACACAGCTTACTATTGAATCCTGCGCCTCTACCCCATCGGAATGATGTGGTTTATTATTCAATTGGTTTTATAATATAACAATATCGTTAACTTGACAACTGTTTTTATTCTCCAGGAAGCTGGATGGCTGGTGATGTATCTCCGCCGCCATTGTAGAACTGTGGAACTTTTCCTGGATAGTAGAAGCTGCCAATTGGAATATTTTCCTGCACAGTCGCAATTTCAGTCGCGAAAGGAATGATGATCTGTACATTTACTTTTACCCTGACCGAAACATTAATCAATGTATTGTTGATTCCATGTTCTTCTGTCTCCCACACAACATCAGCTGTCACATCACCGATGGCGCTGAATTTTACCGGCACCCTTGGCCCCATGTTACCAAGAAGCGCGTTGTTTGTTGCCTGGCCCAATGGTACATAATAAATGATTCCCGCTTCCCTATCCTCCTCATCGGTGACCAGTTCGACATCCGAAAGCATCTCAAGAGAGGTCAGGTTCCCTCTTTCTGCTTCCTTCAGGTTCATTTGCACGATGTTAGTCGTTTCCGCTTTTACCCTGTTGATAATCTCAGTATTGAACTTCACTACAGTGGTCGTGCCGCCATCCACCGGAACGAACTCGATTACTTTATCAATGTCCATCCCATTGGCAATTTTTTTATTGATGGCCTTGTTAATGACCAGGGTGGCAATCTTTCTTGTCTGGGATTCAGCGTAGTTCATCAATGTGGGCTCGAGCCCTTTATCTATAATCCACAATCCTCCTGCTGTTGAAAAGGAAAAAAAGACGAATGTCAGCAGGAATACATACCTGAAAGGCAAGGGCCCTTTCCGAGGCAGCCGCCGGCCGAATTTTGCCAAAACAAATCCCCCCTCTAAAGCTATATGTATGCTTCAAAGGGGGGAACTAGCCTAAAAACTTGTTCTAATACTGCTTGGACTATTCAACCAGCAATACAAAATCATAGATTATTAGCGTACTCATATTTAATGATCGTATCGCAGCTGACAATCATCAGGGATAGATGTGATTGCAAATCAAGATGATACGGTGCAACTTTTTGGCCGTTTTCCTCCAGTACACGGACAACAGGCCGCTCACTTAAGCCGGGATTCTGTTCGGCCACAACTCCCTTGCGTCCATCACTCAGGATGACTGTCAAACCGACCGGATAGATCGCCACAGCCCTCCGGAAGGCGTCGACCACTTTCGGATCAAACAGGCTGCCTGAGCCTGAATAAAGTATTTCAAGTCCTTCATGCGGCAGCATGGCAGGTCTGTAAACACGATTAGATGTAACCGCATCAAACACATCAGCCACACCAAGAATTTTACCAAATAAGTGGATTTCATCCTCCTTCAATCCACGGGGATATCCTGCACCATTCAACCGTTCATGATGCTGATATGCACAATGGGCGACTATCAGCGGGACAGTCGGGATATTCCTTAGCAGCTGAAAGCCATCCTCGGCATGAGCCTTAATGACCTGGAACTCTTCCGCAGTCAGCTTGCCTGGTTTCGCTAAAATGTCCTCAGGCACCTTCATTTTCCCAACATCATGCAAAATTGCTCCCAGTCCAAGCTGTTCCAGTTCCTTTGGGGACAGCTTCATTTCTATTCCAATCGCAAGTGCGTAGAGTGTTACATTCAGAGAATGTGAAAAGATATAGTGGTCATGAATGAATACATCAGAAAGAAGATTTAATAGCTCCTTGCTGCTGTTCAGTTCATCAAGCAAAGCAACAACCAGCCTCTTGAATTTCCTCGCCGATTTTTCGAGTACGAAGGTTTGCGATATCTTTGAATCCAGCTGAATCTGCTTGAACGTTTCACCAATCGTCATGATCGCATTGATCCGCAGGTCATCTGATATCGAATTTTCCACGATAATATCTTCGGTATCAGGATCCATGATATATATATAATCAATTCCAAATTCTTCAAGCCGATTCAGAATCTTTCGCTCGAGCCGCGCACCCACATTGAGCAGGATTTGGCCCTTGTCATTATAGATGGCTTTTCCGAGTAAAGCCCCTTCCTCTACCGATGTGGTGGCTACGAGTCTCATGTCTATTCCCACTTTATCTGTTAGTTGGTGTTGGCTGATTCCGCCGATAACTTTCGAAAAAAAGAAAATTTTACATAAAACGACAATATTTTCTTATATTCTATCACAATAATTATTCGTGTGGTGATACCTTTTGTTTTTCGAGTTGGGAAAAAAGCAGTTCAGTTAATATATCGGATAGCTGTATTCATTCTTAACAATCGCCACAATATATTCACATAATCACGCAAAAAGACAGCCCGCTCAGGCTGTCTTTTAATTCATGAGCAATAATGCTTCTTTGCCGACCATACCTTTTGTTGCACCAAGATTCTCCGCTTCATACGTAACGGACTCCAGCGGGGCTTCAAGCAATTCTTCAATCGTTTTTACTCCAACCGCCCTGCCGGCAATAACCTTCCTGCCCTTTAGTTTTTCATTGAGAAGTGCGACATCCAGAGCGCCGCACATAATATATCCTTTATCTCCTGTAACGACAAGCAGGTTTGTCTTTGGCAGTTTTACAGAAATACATAAAAACGTCCTGCCTTCTATTTCTATAGGTGACATGTCGATCATGACCACAACTCCTTCCTTCAATCCCAATAACACTCTATGAAGGAGAGGGGAAAAGCGTGATATTTTGATCACATAATGGTGAAAATTGTTTGAGAATTTCAGCTCATTAAATTGGACAGAAGTCCATTAAAGCTCGCCGGATTAATCTAATAAGACGCCAGCTTCCACTCAAGCAAATTGCGAAGGAATTCCGGAAGCCAGTATCGTTTTTCCTCAGCACGCTGGATTTCAGGGAAGAAGCGGCCGAATGTGAACATATCAGGAATGGCCAGTGTATAGTGTTCCTTAGGGTTTATCAGCTTTCCATTGATGAGAACCTGCTGTACATTCCCTTTTTGCTGAAACTCGATACCATCGTACTCCATGATCCCCATGACGGTGCCGCGGAATCCAAGACCCTTTATCTGCAGATGGGGCCATTTTTCATCTCTGGTCTGAAGGAGTACTTCTTTTAACTCTGCTCCTGACATCCTGATTGTACAAGGATTGATTGGATGTGGACAGATTTCCAGCAAGTCGAATTTCGTGACTTCTCCCCGGTCCAAGCCTTTTAGGATCATGCCGGCATTCATGAAGGCGCAATCGGCATTGCACCATTCTCGTAATGCCTGGGTGAGCAGCTTTGTAAGCTCAGAATGCTGGAGAGGATCTGCCTTTAATTCTTGCGGCAGAGATGCAACACTGTCTGCCATCAGCCTTTTGCCTTCGAGAAAATACCTTTCTGCCATTTCCTTTTCTCCTTGAGCCTGATCTGCCTCATTCATATCATAAAGAACAGCTCTCCTGTGTAAAATCCGCTTAGTTTTTACATCCAGCTTCAGGGTTACATGTCCGGTATAGTACCCAAACTTCCCTGCTCCCGCCAGCAAGGTGGAGCCAACCTCCTTGCCCTCGTGTAAAATATGGTGTGTATGGCCGCCAAGAATGACATCAATCTCCGGGAACCTCGCGGCAATCAGTTCATCATCATGTATCCCTAGATGTGACAGGAGAATAATAAGGTCGGTTTCATCTCTCAGGTGGTCGATGCATTTTTCTAGTTCATCAATCGGGTCATTCAGCTTCCAGCCCAACTGTGCATAAAACCGTGCAAAATTTACTGTGACGCCAATAACACCGATTCTCGTCCCGCTGCTTGTTATGTATACATGATAGGGCTTCGCCCACTCAGGTCTGTTTCCATCCTGTTTATAAAGGTTCGCTGCCAGCAGTTCGAAATCTTTTTCAAGATACATTGAATCAAGATCCTCGAAAGGAAGAGTGATGCCTTCGTTATTCCCTATCGTCGCTGCATCGTAGCCAGCTTCGTTCAGAAGTCGGCAATTCGCCTTTCCCCTTGTCGCATCAGATAAAGGGTGCCAGCGGTCCATATGATCGCCAATATCGAACACAAGAACCTCATCACCGGCCTCTTCATGCCAGCGCCTTCGCTCTGTCACAAGCTTATGGATGCTTGGCCAGTGCTCCAAATGGCTATGCAAATCATTCGTATGGTAAATATGAATAACTTCTTCCATCTAACCATCCATCCTCTTTTTAAAATGAAGTGCCCCCCTGCATGGTGCCAGGAGGGTGCAAAATGTCTAAAACAAATCAAGCTGCCTCGGGTTTAACCCTTCATATTCGATATCCAATAGCTCGACCATCTGTTTAGCATTATCCGCAGCATCCCCGCCGGAATTGTTGTTGAACAATGCGAAAACCTGGGAAGTACTTTCGTTTAGTTTTTTCAGGTTATCTGACCATTCCTGTAATTCTGCCTGATTATAGCGATATAAATAGCGGACTTCGCGCCAGTCCTGGCCTTTCCCTTTCTTGTTCCAGCCATGGACATTGCGGCCGTGAAAACGGACTAGTACCTTATCCTTTGAAGTGGATTCGAGAACTGTAGGAATGGAGCCCTCACCTGCTTGCGGTTCATCGCAAATGCTGTGGATCCATTTTTCCTTTCTCATAAAATCCAGTGTCTTCTCGCGCATTTCATCTCTGAACCATGACTGGTTGCGGAACTCGAGCGCACAGTCTATATCCCCCATCTGATCGCGGCACCAACGTAAATAATCGACATTCTCCTTACGCAAGTCAAACCACGGCGGAAACTGAAAAAGCGTCATCGCATGCTTATTTGCCTCAAGATAAGGCTTGAGCGACTCTTTGTAGGCATTGAACATTTCATTTTTATCCGTAAAAGGAATTTCGCCGCGCTGATGCCCGGTCATTCCCTGGTACGCTTTCACGATGAACTGAAAATTGTCCGGTGTATCCTCTACCCATTTCGCGGCATTCCTCACAGGCTGCACAGCGTAAAAAGAGGCATCGACCTCAACTGCAGGAAAGTGGCTGGAGTACTCCTTCAGTTTATCACGCGGTGAAACCTTGCCTTCATATAAACTGTCATGGTCTCCCCAGCCCGTTAAGCCAACAATAATCATCTGTGCACCTCCATTTTAGTTTCATGATAGCATATTTCCCCACAATTGAAATGGAGAAACAACCTGGGTTCCGCCATTAAAGGGAATATTGCATTTTGCTTTCGATTAATTGCAGATGATATTGAACGTCCGATTGCATTTTTATTAAAAAATCGCATGAATTGCATGAAAATCGAATTGATTGCACTAAAAGTTGAATTTACTGCACTTTGAATCGCATTAAAATATATCGAAATTGCAATGTTTTCCATATTATGTGATAATCCACAGCTTAATTTTATATGAATTCCGAGCTGGGAAAATTATCCTACTAATCAAAGAGCTTAATCTCCCAAACTTATCGCATAATTATCCCGTTCTATTCAATAATTGCCCACTAATCATCAATAATCTCCCAAAAGTCGGCCTTAATCATGCCGTCTTCCTAATTTTGCAAAAATATACCTGAATCCAGCTGAAAAAAATGATAAAAAATCCACCTGCCATAAGCAGGTGGATTCTGTAACTATCATTATTAACCGATTGAACCTTCCATTTCGAACTTGATCAGGCGGTTCATTTCGACTGCGTATTCCATTGGCAATTCTTTTGTGAATGGCTCGATGAAACCCATTACGATCATTTCTGTTGCTTCTTCTTCGGAGACTCCGCGGCTCATCAGGTAGAACAATTGCTCTTCTGATACCTTAGAAACCTTCGCTTCGTGCTCAAGAGAAATGTTGTCGTTCAGGATTTCATTGTATGGAATCGTGTCTGAAGTAGACTTGTTATCCATAATCAGCGTATCGCACTCAATGTTAGAGCGGGCACCGTCAGCTTTGCGTCCGAAGTGGACGATACCGCGGTATGTTACTTTTCCGCCCTGCTTAGAGATTGATTTTGATACGATGGTTGATGATGTGTTTGGCGCAAGGTGGATCATTTTCGCACCTGCATCCTGGTGCTGGCCTTTACCAGCGATTGCGATTGATAATGTCATACCGCGTGCGCCTTCACCCTTAAGGATGACTGCCGGGTATTTCATTGTCAGCTTGGAACCGATGTTGCCATCGATCCATTCCATTGTCGCGTTCGCTTCACAAACCGCACGCTTTGTTACAAGGTTGAAGACGTTGTTTGCCCAGTTCTGGATTGTTGTGTAACGGCAATACGCGTCTTTTTTGATGATAATTTCAACGACCGCACTGTGAAGAGAGTTCGTTGTGTAAACAGGAGCTGTACATCCTTCAACATAGTGTACGTGCGCGCCTTCATCAACGATGATTAGTGTACGCTCGAACTGTCCCATGTTTTCAGAGTTGATGCGGAAGTACGCCTGGAGCGGAGTATCCACTTTGATGCCCTTTGGAACATAGATGAAAGATCCGCCAGACCAGACCGCAGAGTTTAATGCTGAAAACTTGTTGTCTGTTGGAGGGATGACTTTTCCGAAATGCTCACGGAAAATGTCTTCATTTTCTTTCAAAGCAGAATCTGTGTCTTTGAAGACGATTCCAAGCTCTTCAAGCTCTTCCTTCATGTTGTGGTATACAACCTCTGATTCGTATTGCGCAGAAACACCTGCAAGGTACTTTTGCTCAGCTTCAGGAATCCCAAGCTTATCGAATGTCGCCTTGATTTCATCAGGAACTTCATCCCATGATTTTTCAGAGCGCTCAGAAGGTTTTACATAATAAGTGATTTCATCAAAGTTCAATGAAGCCATGTCGCCGCCCCATTGAGGCATTGGCATATTGTAGAAGTGCTCCAATGATTTTAAACGGAAGTCCAGCATCCACTGGGGCTCTTCCTTCATTTTTGAAATTTCTTCAACGATTTCACGCGTCAAACCGCGCTTAGACCGGAAGATGGAAACGTCTTTATCGGAAAATCCGTATTTATAATCACCGATCTCTGGCATTTTTTTAGCCATCGTCGAATTCCTCCATTCTTAAAGCAAGGAAACCAGGTTTCCTGCTTTGTAGTTGTTCGCTGCAGGCCAATCCCCCGCAGCCCTTTCGGAAAAAATCATCAGGTGATGATTTCTTATTGGCTGTCTTCCTCTTCCTTCAGGCCTTTCTCCATTGCCTTCCATGCAAGAGTAGCACATTTGATCCTTGCAGGGAATTTCGCCACACCTTGCAGTGCTTCGATATCCCCGAGGTCCAGATCATCCTCTTCATAATCTTTTCCCTGCATGATGTCAGAGAAAACCGTTGAAAGCTTTAAAGCTTCCTCGATGGGTCTTCCTTTGACCGCCTGCGTCATCATTGAAGCAGAGGACATGGAAATCGAGCAGCCTTCCCCTTCAAATTTCGCGTCCGCTACTTTGCCGTCTTCGACTTTCATCGTCAACTGGATGCGGTCGCCGCATGTTGGGTTGTTCATATTGACTGTCAGGCTGCCTTCTTCCAAAACACCTTTATTGCGAGGGTTCTTATAGTGATCCATAATAACTTGACGATAAAGGTTATCTAAATTATTAAAAGACATCGCTGAAATACTCCTTTGTTTTGACAAGTCCGGCTACGAGCTTGTCAATATCTTCTTCTGTGTTGTACAGGTAGAAGCTTGCACGTGCTGTCGCGGACGCCTTCAGCCACTTCATCAAAGGCTGTGCACAATGGTGTCCAGCGCGGACGGCGATTCCTTCAGCATCTAATACAGTTGCCACATCATGTGGATGCACATCATCAATATTGAAAGTTACGAGTCCAGCACGCTTGCCGGCTTCCTTCGGTCCATAGATGGTCATGCCTTCGATTTCAGACATTTTATCCATGGCATAAGCCGCAAGTGCGTGTTCATGCTTTTCGATATTGTCGAGCCCGATCTCGTTCAGGAAGTCGATTGCGGCACCGAGACCAATCGCACCAGCAATGATCGGTGTTCCGCCTTCAAATTTCCACGGCAGCTCTTTCCATGTTGATTCGTAAAGACCTACGAAATCAATCATTTCGCCGCCAAACTCAACCGGCTCCATTTTTTCAAGAAGTGCCTTCTTGCCATATAATACGCCGATACCGGTCGGCCCGCACATCTTATGTCCGGAAAAAGCGAGAAAATCGCAGTTTAGGTCCTGAACATCAATCTTCATATGCGGAGCGCTTTGGGCGCCATCGACAACCATGATTGCACCATTCTGGTGTGCTATCTCGGCAATCTCCTTGATCGGGTTCATGACACCAAGTACATTGGAAACCTGCATGATGGAGACGATTTTCGTATTCTCTGTCACGATTTCTCTGACAGTATCAAGTGAAATCGTGCCATCCTCCTGCAAGTCGATATATTTCAAAGTTGCGCCCGTTTGTTTTGCCACCTGCTGCCAAGGGATAATATTGCTGTGATGCTCCATGTAGGAGATGACAATTTCATCGCCCTCTTTTAGATTATCACGGCCATAACTAGCAGCTACCGTGTTGATTGCAGTCGTGGTACCACGGGTGAAAATGATTTCTTCGATTGATTTTGCGTTAATGAACTTTCGGACTTTTTCCCTTGATCCTTCGTACCCATCAGTGGCTCTTGTTCCAAGAGTGTGCACACCGCGATGGACGTTGGAGTTGTATTCGCGATAATATTTGTCCAGTGCTTCGATAACCTGCACCGGCTTCTGTGATGTTGCCGCACTGTCCAGATAGACTAGCGGGCTGCCATTGACTTCCTGATTTAAAATCGGAAATAATTCACGAATTTCGCGGGAGTTCATTATTTAACTTTCCTTTCGATTACCTCAACCAACTGCTTCTTAACTCCCTCAATCGGAAGCTCATTTACAACTGGTGCAAGGAATCCGTGGATGACAAGGCGTTCTGCCTCATGCTTCGGAATACCGCGGCTCATCAAGTAGTAAAGCTGCAATGGATCAACGCGTCCAACAGAAGCAGCGTGGCCAGCAGTTACATCATCTTCATCGATCAGAAGAATTGGGTTCGCGTCTCCACGTGCTTTTTCGCTAAGCATAAGAACGCGTGATTCCTGTTCTGCATTTGACTTGGAAGCCCCGTGCTCGATTTTTCCAATTCCGTTGAAAATTGAAGTTGCGCTATCCTTCACAACACCGTGCTTCAGGATGTAGCCTTCAGAATTTTTACCAAAATGGATGATGCTGGTTGTGAAGTTCTGTGTTTGCTCTCCACGTCCGACAACAACAGTCTTAGTGTCGCCGTAAGAACCATCACCAACCAGGTTGGTTACATTGTCAGAAATTGTGTTTCCGTCGTTCATCATGCCAAGAGCCCACTCGATACGAGCATCTCTTCCGGCATGGCCGCGGCGGTTCACATAAGTTGTAACGCCTTCAGCCAATGTATCAACCGCACCGTATTGGATTTTCGCGTTTTGGCCTGCGATCGCTTCAGTTACGATATTTACCAATCCGTTCACTTTGCCAGTTGTTGAGATATAGTTCTCGACATAAGTCACAGAAGAGTTGTCTTCAGCAACGACAAGCACGTGGTTGAAAAGGTTCGCTTCTGCATCATCATGCAGGAAGATTGCCTGGATTGGGTTGTTCAGCTGAACGTTTTTAGGAACATAAAGGAATGCTCCGCCATTCATGAAAGCTGTGTGAAGAGCCGTCAAGCGGTGCTCGTCATTTTTAACAGCCGTCATGAAATATTTCTTCAGCAGGTCGCTGTATTCGCGTGCCGCTGTGAAAATATCTGTGAAAATAACACCCTGCTCCTGCATTTCCTTTGAAAGCTGCAGGTATGCAGGCTTATTGTTTCGCTGCACATAAAGGCTATTTTGCTTCGCTTCCTGGTCTACTAATACTTTAACATCCTCAGGAAGTTCGTCGATGGATGAAAAAACATCGCTTTTCACAAGCAGTTTTTCAAACTGAGTGAAATTCCACTTGTCAATTTTCGTTTTATCCGGTCTTGGCATGGAAAGATCTTCAGCTTTCGCAAGTGATTGTACACGAAGCTCTGTCAGCCATTCCGGTTCATTCATTTCTTTTGAGAAGGAAGTAATGTACTCCTGGTCAAAAGCCCATTTCGTTTCCGTAGTCATTATAAATCCCCCCAACGCTTAAGCTTCTTGCCCAACTGTTTCGTCTTCGATGCCCAGTTCTTTCTTAATCCAGTCGTATCCTTCTGCTTCTAAGCGCTGTGCAAGTTCTGGTCCACCAGACTTCACAATACGGCCCTGCATCATAACGTGAACATAGTCAGGAGTGATGTAGTCAAGAAGGCGCTGGTAGTGAGTGATAATCAAGCAGCCGAAATCTTCGCCGCGCATTTGGTTAATTCCTTTAGAAACAACCTTCAATGCGTCGATATCAAGTCCTGAATCAATTTCATCAAGGATTGCGATTTTTGGTTCAAGCATCATCAATTGAAGGATCTCGTTACGCTTCTTCTCACCGCCGGAGAAACCTTCGTTTAAGTAACGCTGTGCCATATCAAGGTCCATTTCAAGGAATTCCATTTGCTTATCCATCTTGCGGATGAACTTCATAAGAGAAATTTCATTTCCTTCGCCAAGACGGCTGTTCAATGCAGAACGCAAGAAGTCAGCATTCGTTACACCGCTGATTTCGCTAGGATATTGCATCGCAAGGAAAAGACCAGCGCGTGCTCTTTCATCAACTTCCATTTCCAGAACATCTTCGCCATCAAGCGTAATTGTTCCATTTGTTACTTCATACTTAGGGTGTCCCATGATAGAAGAAGACAAAGTGGACTTACCAGTACCGTTTGGTCCCATGATCGCATGGATTTCTCCACCCTTAACTTCAATATCCACACCTTTTAATATCTGCTTGCCTTCAATCTCAACTTGAAGGTCCTTAATTGATAATACAGATCCTGCCATAATATTACCTCCGTCAATATAGAAAAGATTTTAAGCCGACTCTAGCCGTCAAAAGCTCTATTCTCATTTTATTCTCATTACAATCTTATAACAAATAGAAAGTGTTAGCAACACTTTAGAAGTGGAAAGAAATACAACGAACCCTGCAGATTATTGTCAAACCCCCTTCGATTTTTGGCTCATGCCGAGTGGGAAGGAAACGACCGAGCAAATTCATTTGCCCGCAGCGTTTCATTTCCACTCGGCAGCTTTTCAGCCGTGGCTGAAAAGCCAGGGAGGCGTTAGCTTCACGAAGTGAGCCAAAAATCAGCAGGAATTCCGATTTCCATTTATATCTGCAGATCGATTTTCTTGTCTTCTTTACACTTCCCCCACCCCGCCATTCAGCTCGCTGGATGGCGACATGCGACGACAAAACACAATCTCATTTTAACAGAACAAGCACTTTAAAGTCGGATATTCCGCTCATAGCTTGTACATCATTTTATTTTTCACCTTCTACTATAAAAAAATGTACTAGATAGCCTAAGCTATGTGGTATCCTGCTGGATTAATCACGGAGGCTAGGCCCGATACGAAGTTAGACCGACTTCGGACAACTTTTCACTTGGTTCCTTCAAACCGGTCTGAAGTTGCTCCTTCTTCTGACAGCTTTTCCCCTTTGGGCATCAAACCTGTCTGAAGTTCTCTCAACTTATGACAGCTATTCCCCTTTGAGCACCAAACCTGTCTAAAGTTCCCTCATCTTATGACAGCTTTTCCCCTTTGAGCACCAAAACTGTCTAAAGTTCCCTCAACTTATGACAGCTATTCCCCTTTTGGCACCAAACCTGTCTGAAGTTCCCTCATCTTATGACAGCTTTTCCCCTTTGGGCATCAAACCTGTCTGAAGTTGCTCCTTCTTTTGACAGCTTTTCCCCTTTGGGCATCAAACCTGTCTGAAGTTGCTCCTTCTTTTGACAGCTTTTCGCTCCAACAAGTCGAACCTGTCATAATTACAGCCTTTTCTTGACAGCTTTTCGTCCTTACACCTCGTACCTGTCACAATAACAGCGTTTTCTTGACAGCTTTTCAACCTTACACATCAAACCTGTCATAATAACGGCTTTTTCTTGACAGCTTTTCTCTCCTACACCTCGTACCTGTCACAATAACAGCGTTTTCTTGACAGCTTTTCATCCTTACACATCAAACCTGTCACAATAACGGCCTTTTCTTGTCAGCTTTTCATCCTTACACCTCAAACCTGTCACAATACCAGCGTTTTCTTGACAGCTTTTCATACTTACTCCTCGAACCTGTCACAATAACAGCTTGATCATGTCAGCTTTTCATCCTTACACCTCAAACCTGTCACAATACCAGCGTTTTCTTGACAGCTTTTCATACTTACTCCTCGAACCTGTCACAATAACAGCTTGATCATGACAGCTTTTCATCCTTACTCCTCGAACCTGTCACAATAACAGCTTGATCTTTAAATTCCACCTTCGTGTAACCACAGCACATAATAATAAAGAAACCAGTGTATCATTCACACTGGTTCCCAAAGAGTTTCTTCTATATATATATTCTCTCGCTTACGAGTGGACTTTTCTGTCCAGGTCTGCGACCATCCGTTGGCTTTTGATATAGTCTCTTTCGCGTTTTCTTTCGACTTCCATTCTTGCGTCATGGTTCATGCTGTATACCTCGTAACTAATTCCATGTGCTCCATGCATCGCTTTCTCCATTTCACTTGTGTAGTTCAGTTTTAGCTGACTAATAGTGAATCATCCCTTCGGTTTTTCGCTTTAATAAGCGTTTTTTTGATATTGCAATCTTAACACCTTTTATTTACCACTATCAAAGCGGTTAAAACCGTTAATTTTTGGATGTGATGGAATATGGGGTCCTGACGCGACTTCAACTCTGCCATTCTTAGAATACTGGCAATATCCTCCCAAATGAAGCCTTTCCTGTTATTTAACAGCGAAATCTGCTGCATGAAACAGCATTTACTGCTTTAAAGTATTCAGTTCGGCCATTGCTTCCTGGACTAGTGTCACGGCCTGGCTCATTGCCGCGCCGCCGCCAAATGCAGCTGTAACTCCAACCGCTTCCAAAATTTGCTCTTCAGTCGCCCCCTGATCTAGGCAGCCTTTCACATGATAAATGATGCAATATTCATCTTGTGAATACAAAGAAATCCCGAGTGCAATCAATTGCTTTTCTTTTTGCGTCAAGGTTCCTTCCTGAAAACATACTTCCGTGAATGCATTATAGTGGCTTGCAAGCTCCGGCATTTTTTGCGTGAAAACTCCCAATCCTTGCTTATATTCATGAAGAGCTGCTTCGGTTGAATTCCGGGGTTCATAGTGATGCTCCATTGTTTCCACTCCATTCTGCTTTTTTCTCGGTTAGTATGTTAATTTTCCTGGCCTGTTATGCGGCAAAAAGAAAAAGCAGGCTGCCCGCCTGCTTTTTCAAGAAGTTATTCTTTTACCGGTACGACTGCACCTTCATATTTTTCAAGGATGAAGTCCTGGATTTCTTTTGAACGAAGCACTTCAACCAATGCCTTGATTGCCGGTTTGTCAGCATCTCCTTCACGGACAGCAATTACGTTCACGTATGGAGAATCGCTTTCCTCAATCGCGATTGAGTCCTTCAATGGGTTCAATCCAGCATCAATTGCATAGTTAGAGTTGATCAACACTGCGTCGCCTTCACCATTGTTGAAGATCTGTGGAAGCAATGCTGCTTCGTATTCTGTATCAAACTTCAATTCTTTAGAGTTTTCTGCGATATCATCAATTGTAGCATTAACTTTTTCCACGCCTTCTTTAAGAGTAATCAATCCCTCTTTTTCAAGCATTGTCAAAATACGGCCATGGTCTGCTACCGAGCTGCTCATAATGATGTGCGCACCCTTTGGCAGGTCATCAAGTGTTGTATGTTCCTTGGAATATACACCGATAGGCTCAATGTGGATGCCGCCAGCATTTTCAAACTTATAGCCGTGCTCAGCCATTTGTGACTCAAGGTAAGGGATGTGCTGGAAATAGTTTGCATCCAGTTCTCCCCCATCAAGTGCCTGGTTAGGAACAACATAATCATTGAATGTCTTGATTTCCATTTCAAAACCTTTTTCTTCAAGTAAAGCTTTTGCTTCTTCCAAAATTTCTGCGTGAGGTACGTTTGAAGCCCCTACGACGATTTTTTTGCTTTCTTCCTTGCCGCCTTCGCCTGATGTGTTATCCTCGGAAGTTCCGCAAGCTGCAAGGCCTGCTGTTAAAACTAATGCTAATAGTGCTAATAACCATTTTTTCAATTCAAATCTCTCCTTTATCTCTTATCTAATTTTCTAGTGAAGTAATCACCAACAAACTGAATTAAAAACACGATGATCAAAATAATGATGGTTGCCATCAAGGTGACATCGTTCCGGCTCCTCTGGAAGCCTTCCATGTAGGCAAGGTTTCCAAGGCCGCCTGCGCCGATGACTCCGGCCATCGCAGTGTAACTGACCAGCGCGATTGCCGTCACTGTGATACCGGAAACCAGTGCTGGCATCGATTCCGGCAGCAGCACCTTCCAGATGATCGTCGTCGTCTTGGCACCCATAGACTTTGCTGCTTCAATGACTCCTTTATCTATCTCACGCAAGCCGATTTCCACCATCCTTGCGTAAAATGGAGCCGATCCAATGATCAGTGCAGGCAATGCTGCGTTTTCTCCGATCATCGACCCCACGATGATTTTTGTAAAAGGAATCAATAGGACGATTAAAATAATGAATGGGATCGACCTGAAAATATTAACGATTGCGCTCAATACTAAATTGACCGGCTGGTTTTCCCATATATTGCCCTTGGAGGTCAAAAAGAGCAGCAGTCCGAGGATTGCTCCAAGGATGAAAGTAGCCACAACGGAAATGGCACTCATGTATAGTGTCTCAACTGTCGCTTCCCACATTCGGTCCCAGTTGACATTTGGAAACAATGTCTCAGCCATTCGAAATCACCTCCACGCCGACTTCATGCTGGCCTATATACTCGATTGCCCGGGCTACTTCGCCCTCTTCACCATCAAGATGGATGAACAAGGTTCCATAAGAACCATTTTGTGTCTGCGATATTTTACCCTGGACGATATTGACCGTTATGGAAAACTCACGGATCAAGTTGGTGATCAGCGGCTGTTCAGTCCCCTCACCTACGAATGTGAGCTGGACAACGCGGCCATGTGGATAGCGCTCCAGTAAATGGTCAACAGTTTCTTTTGTTTCCTCAGGCTCTGTCACCTGCTGGACGAATCTTTTCGTAATCGGCTGCTGAGGATTTTTAAACACTTCCAAAACAGGTCCTGTTTCGACAATTTTTCCGCCTTCCATTACGGCGACACGGTGGCAGATCTTCCTGATAACATGCATTTCGTGAGTGATCAGGACGATTGTAAGGCCGAGCCTTTTATTGATATCAACAAGAAGATCAAGAATCTGGTCAGTCGTCTGTGGGTCGAGCGCTGAAGTTGCTTCATCCCCAAGAAGTACCTTAGGGTTATTGGCAAGCGCCCTGGCGATTCCGACCCTCTGCTTTTGTCCGCCACTTAACTGGGAAGGATAGGCATCCCCTCGGCCCTCAAGGCCTACAAGTGTGATCAATTCTTTTACCCGTTTCTCTCTCTCAGCACTTGGAACTCCAGCAATTTCAAGCGGGAACGCAATATTCTCTGTCACTGTTCTTGACCAGAGCAGGTTGAAATGCTGGAAAATCATGCTGATTTCCTGGCGGGCCTTGCGCAGTTCCGCTCCCTTAATCCTGGAAACTTCCCTGCCGGCTACCACTACAGAACCTGAAGTCGGGATCTCCAGCCCATTCAGCATGCGGATCAAAGTACTTTTTCCGGCACCACTATAACCGATGACTCCATAGATTTCGCCTTCCTTGACTTCAAGGTTGACATCGTCGACTGCCTTAACCTCCCCCTTGTTGGAAGGATAAATCTTTCTGGCATTCTTTATCGTAATCAATTGACTCCCCCTCTTTGCAACCGAGTATTCCATACTTATTAAAACCGTTTAATTTCCCTAAAAATAAGAAGGTTATCAATCTAGTTTCCCATTCCCTAACCAAAAAAATTCAAACTCAGTAACATTGGGCGATGGGCTCTTATCCTAAACGGGAAATTTGTGCTCTTGTGATAAAATCTTTTCGGACAAGCTTTTTAGCTATAACTTTTTAAGCATTTACTCGAAAAGAACAAAATAAAAGCCTTCCTGCAAGTGAGCAGAAAGGCATAATAATAGTGGATTCCTTTCTCTCATCTGCCAAAGCGATTCGCTTTGTGTGAATTGGCACCATTTCATTAGCAAAGCTTAATGACGGTTGCCGGGCTTCATAGGGCACTTCCCTCCACCTCTCTTGATAAGAGCACGCTATTAAATTATCTAATCGGTTTTAAGTTACGAGTGTGATTGTAGCACGGAGTAAAAAAGAGTGTCAATAAAATTATTTTCAAATATTTTCTGGAAGGTTATGGATTTCAAATCCCAGCCGGTACTCCAGGTACACCGGTCGCTTTTTCGATCGCTTGCTCCAGGTCCTCAACGATATCATCCACATTTTCAATCCCGACGGAAAGGCGGATTAAATCCTCAGGAACCCCAGCTGCTTTAAGTCCTTCTGAGTCCAACTGCTGATGGGTTGTGCTTGCAGGATGGATGATCAGGCTTTTAGCATCGCCGACGTTCGCGACATGGGACCATAATTCTAATGAGTTGATCAGCTTTGCTCCTGCTTCCCTGCCACCTTCAATTCCAAAAATGACTACTGCACCGGCTCCCTTTGGAAGATATCGATCTGCCAGTTCTTTGTCAGGATGCGATTCATGACCAGGATAGCTGACCCATGTAACAGCAGGATGCGACTCAAGGTAGTCAACAATTTTTCGCGTATTGGCGATATGCTCCTTCATGCGGACATGCAGAGTTTCTATGCCAAGATTGAATTGAAACGCACTCTGCGGACTGATTGCTGGTCCAAGGTCACGCAAAAGCTGTACTCTTGCCTTTACGATATAGGCGGCAGCTCCGATTGCTTCACTGTAGACAATGTTATGGTAGCTGGTGTCCGGCTCATTGAAGCCTGGGAATTTAGGAGACTTCCAATCAAAGTTTCCTCCATCCACAATAATCCCGCCCATTACTGTACCATTTCCTAATAGCCACTTGGTTGCCGAGTGGACGACGATATCTGCGCCGTGTTCAATTGGCCGGCATAGATATGGTGTTGCAAATGTGTTATCGATGATCAGCGGAACACCTGCTTCGTGAGCAACTTCAGCCACAGCTTCAATATCCAGAACCCTGAGACTTGGATTGCCGATTGTTTCTGCATAGACTGCTTTGGTTTTTGGAGTGATGGCTTTTCGGAAATTTTCAGGATCACCAGAATCAACTAAGTGAACTTTTATTCCATACTTCGGAAGGGTCACAGCAAATAGATTGTAAGTACCTCCATATAGATTAGAAGCAGCGACAATTTCATCGCCTGCATGAGCAATGTTCAGGATGGCCATCGTGATGGCAGACATCCCGCTTGATAAAGCAAGCGCGCCTACACCGCCTTCAAGCAAAGCCACTTTTTCTTCCAGGGCAGTAACAGTCGGATTATGTATCCTTGAGTAAATATAACCCGGTTCTTTAAGTGCAAATAAATCTGCTGCATGTTCTGTGTTTTCAAATTGGAATGCATTGCTCGAATAAATCGGTACTGCCCTTGCTCCGGTCACCGGGTCTGGTGACTGGCCGCCGTGTACCCCCAGCGTTTCAATCCTGTAACTCTTTTGCTCATTAGTCATCTCCATCTCTCCAATCTAAATAATTTATCTAAAAAAACAAAAACCCTCTTCCTAAGAAGAGGGTCATTTATCATCTCTCCTTATCTTTTCAGAGCAAAAACTCTGCTGGAATTAGCACCGTGTTTCACAACCGGTTGCCGGGCTTCATGGGGCCAGTCCCTCCGCCTCTCTGGATAAGAATATTCAATTTCGTTTTTACTGCGTTAAAGTGATAATATCACGTCACAATTTACCAGTCAATATATTTAGACTATTCAGATATAAATTTATACAGGAAGGGGTCTTGCAAGATAAAATAACGATTCCAGAACCAATTGGGCGCGAAAAGGACAATCCGTTGTAAAATAATTCTTCTTTATCCCCTGAAGCAGTTTAAGATTCCCATCAAATAAATCCTCAAAATACGCAAACCTGCCAGAGATCGTTGCAGTATTTCCCCTATCAATACAGGGATCACAGCAGGCAACCCTGCCATCCTTAAAAGACACGCAGTATGTGTTATCCTCTGCTACTATTTTTAAGATTAAATCCAATTTTTTTACTAGCGGCAGAATATGCTCTTTGTTGGGAATCCCATTCACAAACCTGTCTATTCGTTCTTGCATTCCGATCAACTCCCTCATATTAAATATTCCTTGTAATAAGGGAAAAAACCTGTTGGAATCCTTCGACAAATAATTCGATGAAAATTGAATTTACATCGTGATTAAAGTAAAAAAAGACAATACCGTGTGATATTTCGGCATCGTCTTTCATTTCCCGAGAAATAAATCCAAAGAAATACAGTAATCAAGCTGTTTTTGTATTCACTATGCCGGATTTTGGCTTATCCATCGTTTTGAAGACTACGAAGAAATAAGTGGATCCAACTAAATACAGACCAGCAGTGATAGTAAATACTGTTGCATATCCCCAATAGGAACCGTATTTCAAGACGATTCCAGTCGATACCGGCCCCATAACAGCCCACCCGAGATTAAACACCATTTGATTCACAGAGTTGGCCAAACCCTTCATGGAATCATCAACCTTCGACATCATTAACGACATCTGGATTGGATTACCCGCGTTCATTAGTGCCTGACGGAATAAAAAGCCTAGAGCTGCCAGCCAAAAATTCTGGGTGTACGCTGTCAGCAGCAAAAACGGCAAAGAAAGCATCTGTAAAACAACTACCGCTCTTACTTCCCCAAGTCTGCGCACGACCATAGGCCCGATGATCATCGCTACGGCAGTTGCTCCCTGCCCAAGTGAAATGACCAGGCCAATCATTGAATTGGAAGCCATGAACCGATCCGCAAAATAGAGGTTCAAATATGGAATGACCAATCCAGCTCCAAAACCTATCATCAATTGAGCTACTGCAAACAGCAGTATGATTTTAAAGCTGGCCTTATGAGGGATGGTTTTAGATTTTTCTTTTATATCGCCTGCCGATATGCGGGCTGGCCGATTTTCATTCAGCCTCATAATCGGAATCAGGGCAGCCATAAACAAGAACGAACCAATCATCAATGTATATCTGATACTTTCAAGTCCTGGTACCATCATGCTGAATAAGTCTGTGAGGATTCCACCCAAAAGACTTCCTATTACGTTGGCACCCGTCATCACCGCAAAGTGAATACTGAATAAATGTACGCGTTGTTCAGGTTTCGAATTCTCCGCCAGCCACGGAATAATGGACACCTGGATAAATGCGGAAGCAAGGCCTGTTCCAAACGCAAAAAGAATTAATAAGGACTGACTTTCTACGATACTCCGGCTGAATAAGATCAGTC
The DNA here is from genome assembly GCF_018613235.1 of Bacillus sp. ISL-41. Lineage (GTDB taxonomy): Bacteria > Bacillota > Bacilli > Bacillales > Cytobacillaceae > Mesobacillus. The sequence goes on along the minus strand of NZ_JAGGQP010000028.1, from coordinate 5,118 downwards.
CTGTCGCGATGGCTCCATACAGCATCAATTTTTTTCTGCCTGCTTTATCACTGAGAATGCCTGCAGGGATAAGAATAAGAGCAGTTGCCAGCGAGGTCATGGCTATGACCTTGCCGTTTACAAGCTCATTATAGCCTAACTCCCTGATGTAAAAATTATAGATGACCATGAAAATTCCAAGGCCAATCTGGGTCAATATGTTCGCAATGAAGGTAAGTCGTATATTTCGATTATAAGTTTTAATTTGTGCCGCCCATTCCTGGTATAGAGCCATTATGTTTCGCCCCTCAATTATTTCGCTAATCTAAATATAATATTTATGGAACGATATGTAAATCTCTTTTGGAGATTCATTTTAATTAGGAAAGTATCTATTCAACGGGGAGGTCTCTCTTCTATCCGGGAATATCATCTTTTATAGGTAAAAACAAACCCCATAGCTGAAATGGGCAAAAAAAAAACGGCAAAGCCGCTTTTTACATCAATTTAATCCTTTAAGTTTTTCATAAAGATAAGGAACAGATTGAAAGGCGTAAATCTTTTCTAGCACCTCTCCCTTGTTCAACAGAATCAGACACGGGACACTTTCAATCTCAAATCGTTCCGCCATCTCAGGCAGATAATTCAAGTCTGCTTTGCCTGAAGGAATTTCCGGCAGCAGCTGATCGATGACAGTGAGCATCTTTCCTGCTACCTGGCAGGTGCCACACATTGGTGTGTAAAAATATAGGTAACCTGTTCTTTTTTCCTCCAGGAAGGTTTCCATCTCTGATTTAGTCCATTCTTCCATCTACAGTCATCCTTTTTCTAAATACTCTGCATGAACATCGATATTTGCTCCAATTAAAACTGTAGCAAGGTGATTTTCCGGGGCCGTCGCAACTTCCCTGTACATCCTGTCAATATACAAATGGTTGGCCTCAGGAAATTCCCTTTTAAATTGCTTTCTCAATTTTTCCCCTGACGCATCCGCATCCACGAGGATATATACATCTTTATCGAAAAGGGAATCAATCAGTTCATCAAGCTTCGAAACACCAATAGTCCCATTCGTACAAATAATTTCGACCGGTTCATTAAGCACGGTTTGAACTTTCTTTTTGTCTGACGAACCCTCTACTATGATCACCTTGTGATTTTCGTCCATCGCCATAACCACCTATGCACCAGAGATAATTAACTTACAATATTATAAACATGAATATTGAATTTGTGCTGTTATGTTCATAATTCTATTGTCACTGTTTTTAAAGGAGATTGCAAAAATTTAGACTAGCCAGTTGTACGGCATTTTCGGGGTATTGACTCTTCATATGTGACCTTTTTCATGAGCCAGCCTCATTTTAGGCTTATAGAATCATTCTATGTAACCTTTTTTATGATTTAGACTCGTTTTGGACTTATAGGATCATTCTATATAAGCTTTTTCGTTATTTTCATAATCTAGCCTGATTTTAGGCTTATAGTATTTTTATTCTTAACCGATGCATTGCCGATATTTGGTGAACATAGAGAAAAACAGCGGCATGGCTGGCCGCTGTTCTGATTTATCTAACACCAGCCGCCTTCATCACAATCAGTATACCGAGGTTCTGATTGATCCGGCACTGATACATGCTGGTAAATTTTATTCTGTTCTGCCTCATAGTGATGCTCTAACTTCATCTGCATCCCTTCTGGAAGCTCTATGGATCCAATGTGTTCGTTTTCCAGGTAAAGCTGTACCTGTCCGTTTTCAAGCTTTCCTGTCACTCTGTCCGTTATATCAAGCTTTTGTTTGTTCAATGTCATGAGTATCACCCTTCTTCGATAGTTGATTAGTTTTAGCTTGTCCGAATTCAGGCAATGAATTGATGGAAAAATGAAGGAGTTTATAAGAAAAGCGGAGGCGGCTTGTTCAGCCCCGACAAGCGTTGGGAGGGCCGACCACTGAAGTCGCTCTTTGACTTCGAAACGTCTCGAGCTGCTCAAAGCTAATGCTTTTCGCAAGATACTCGAGGAAGCACTAGCAGGGATGAAAACTGGCTAGGCGCTGGAGCTGGACAATCTTCATCGTAAAATTTCCAATAAATTATTCAAAATAGAAAACGCCTTGAATCATCAAGGCGTCAGTTAATTTATTCTTTGATCATGTTTTCGTATTGTTCAGCTGTCATAAGCTTTTCGACTTCACTGTTGTCAGATAGCTCAACAGTAATCATCCAAGCTTTTTCGTATGGTGATTCGTTAACAAATTCAGGGCTGTCATTTAATTCTTCGTTAATTTCCACTACCTTGCCGCTTACTGGTGCATAAAGCTCTGATACCGTTTTTACGGACTCTACACTTCCGAATGGCTGGTCAACAGTGATTTCGTCGCCCACTTCTGGCAGTTCGACGAATACGATGTCGCCAAGTTCAGATTGCGCGAAATCCGTGATTCCGATGCGAACCTTTTCTCCTTCTACTTTTACCCATTCGTGTTCTTCAGAATAACGCAACTCTTTCGGTGCATTCATTGACTATCCCTCCAATTGTATATCTCTATCGATTAATATCGATGGGACCAAAATTACAGCCAGGCCTTTTCAAAATCTTCCTCTTTGTAGCCCACAGTTACTTTTTCCCCGTCTGTCATCAGCGGGCGTTTGATGAGCATGCCGTCAGATGCAAGCAGTTCCAGCAGCTCACTTTTTGATGCTGTCTTGATTTTGTCTTTCATCCCCAGTTCCCGGTATTTCTGGCCGCTAGTATTGAAAAATTTCTTGATATCGAGGCCGCTTTTTTCCAGCATTTCTTCAAGCTGGGATTGGGAAGGTGGGTTTTCGACAATATGTACTTCATTATAGTTTACTTCATGCTGGTCCAACCATTTCTTGGCGTTCCTGCATGTGCCGCATTTAGGGTACCAATAAAACGTCTTTGCCATATTTTTCACCACCCTTTGCTAGTATCCCAATAATAAAACCCTCTAATCGGATAGTAACATAATAAGGCTGAAAAATACTAACATTCCGTGTTTAAATTCCCCGATATTTTAGGCATCCATTACTTTATTCTACATAATTCGAAAAATTCCTTCATGAATTAAAAAGCAGTCCAAAAAAGTAAACACTCCTCCCAGAAAACAGGAGAAGTGTTCAAGAACATTAGATTAAACGATGAATCGCTCTGCTTCGATCAGCTTTTCAGATGCTTCACGTTTCTTCGCAATGACATTGATTGGAGTATGTCTTGTGAACTTACGCAATGCAGAAGTCAACATGCGAAGCGCGTCGCCTTCTTCTGTTGCAACAAGAGTTTCTTTTGCGTCACGCTCGATTTCATTGAATGCTTCCTGGCAGAAGATTTGCGTGTAAAGAAGCTTTTGCTTGCTCTTTTCCACTCCATCTTTTGCGATTGCCTTTTCAGTACGAAGAACAGCAGATTCCATTGAATAAGCATTAGAGATGATATCCGCGATATTGACGAGGATCTCCTGCTCTTTTTCCAATGCTTTGCCGAACTTTTGTGCAGCTAATCCAGCTGCAAGCAAGCCGATTTTCTTCGCGTTTTTAACAAGGTATTTCTCCTGTGCCAATGGCTCATCGCCTGGCTCTTCAGGCATAAGCATCATGAGCTCTTCCTGCAGCTGTTGAGCTTTTTGCAATAATGGAAGTTCGCCCTTCATAGCTTTGCGCAGGAATGTTCCTGGTACTAGCAGGCGGTTGATTTCGTTTGTACCTTCGAAAATACGGTTGATCCTTGAATCACGGTAAGCTCTTTCGATTTCATACTCTTGCATGAAGCCATATCCACCGTGGATCTGTACACCTTCATCTACAACATAGTCAAGTGTTTCTGTTGCGAAGACTTTGTTCATTGAGCACTCGATTGCGTACTCAGCGATCGAGTCAGCGACTGCTTTACCATTGTTGATTTCTTCTTCAGACAACTGGTTCATTCTCTCTTCGAACAAGCCTACTGTACGGTATACAGAGCTCTCGGTTGCGTAGATTTTGGAAGCCATTGTCGCAAGCTTCTCTTTTGTAAGGTTGAATTGTGAGATAGGTGTCTTGAATTGCTGGCGCTGATTAGCATACTTTACAGTCAGACCGAATGCCTGCTTGGCACCGCCAGTTGCGCCCACTCCCAACTTATAACGTCCAATGTTCAGGATATTGAAGGCGATAAGGTGGCCTTTTCCTGCTTCGCCAAGAAGGTTCTCTACAGGAACCTGAGCATCTTCAAGAATCAATGTACGTGTAGAAGAGCTCTTGATCCCCATTTTCTTTTCTTCAGCGCCAACTGAAACTCCTGGATATTCTCTTTCAACGATGAAAGCTGTGAATTGCTCGCCGTCGATTTTAGCATAAACAACGAATACGTCAGCAAAGCCAGCGTTTGTAATCCATTGCTTTTCGCCGTTAAGCACATAGTGAGTGCCTTCAGCATTCAGCTTAGCTGTAGTCTTTGCACCTAGTGCGTCTGAACCTGAACCTGGCTCTGTAAGTGCGTAGGCTGCAAGCTTTTCGCCAGTTGCCAGTGCAGGAAGGTACTTTTGTTTTTGCTCTTCATTACCGAAAAGAACGATTGGCAATGAACCGATCCCTACGTGTGCACCGTGGGAGATGGAGAATCCGCCAGCTACTGCCATCTTCTCAGCGATCAAAGCTGAGCTGATTTTATCAAGGCTTAAACCGCCGTATTCTTCAGGAACGTCAGCTCCAAGAAGGCCGAGCTCTCCAGCTTCCTTCAATAGTTTCACCGTGCGGTCAAACTCGTGCTGCTCGATATATTCAACCTGAGGCAATACTTCGTTCGTTACGAAATCCTCAGTCGTTTTCGCGATCATTTTATGCTCATCTGTGTAATCCTCTGGAGTGAAAACATGGTCATAAGTTACATCTTCGATTAAGAAGCTTCCGCCTTTTACAAGCTTTTCTGTTTGGTTACCCATTTATTGTTCCTCCTATCCATTTTGGGGAGGGGAGTTACCCGCTCCATATTAAATAGTTATGCTTGGTGAAATTAGTCTGTTGATTTTCGTTCCAGGCGCTTCGCTTTCCGCGGGTGGCCCGGGGAGCCTCCTCGGCGCTATAAGCACCTGTGGGGTCTCCCCTGACCCATGCTCCCTCAGGAGTCTTCGCGCCTTCCACT
>NZ_JAGGQP010000027.1 GCF_018613235.1 Bacillus sp. ISL-41 | reverse complement strand
TGTCCGTCACAAGGTTGATGATGGACAGAAATGGTAGTGCAGAAGAAAAAAGTGTCCGTCACAAGGTTGATGATGGACAGAAATGAGCGAGAGAAACAAAAAAGTATCCGTCATAAGAGCGATAACGGACAGAACTAAGCGTGCACAAGGAAAAAGTGTCTGTCATAAGGTTGATGGCGAATGAGTTAAGAGGAACCGGGCAGTCATCGTGACTGTCCGGTTTATTTTTTCATGATGTCACGCCAGATCAATAGATGAGGTGACTGATGATTGATATTTTCCATGCTCTGCGGCTTGTCTTTGCCGACCCAGACTCCTGCTGTGTACGGCCCGTTGAAGCCGATGAACCAGAAGTCTTTAAAGTTATTTGTCGTTCCGGTCTTGCCTCCGGCACCAGGTCCGGCACCAGCTGCTTTTATTGCTGTTCCTGAGGCAACAGTCTTTTGCATCAGGCTCCTCACTATTTCAGCGGTGCTCGGATTCCATACCTGGGCAGGCTCGTCGTTCCATTTATAAAGTACTTCTCCATCCGAATCTGTTACATTCGAGATTGCTCTTGGCTTTAGGAAAAGGCCTTTATTGCTGAAAACGGTATAAGCTGATGTCATTTCAAGCGGACTGACTCCAGTTGTGAAACCGCCAACTGCAGCGGCGAGCACATGATCCTGTTCTGTTACTTTTTCAAATTGAAAGGGTGTAAGGTCACTGAAGGCTTCATGTGCTCCAACCTGCTGTAAAATCCGTACAGCCGGTGTATTGTAGGAATTGATGAATGCTTTCTCAAGCGTGACCATCCCATAGTTTGATCCCCCATAGTTCTTTGGGCAATAACCCTTGATGCAAAGCGGGCCGGCGTTGACTTGAGAATCCTCGTTTGCATCGAATCTTTCAAAGTAAGGGGCATAAACCAGCAATGGCTTAATCGAAGAGCCTGGCTGGCGAAACGCCTGATATGCTCGGTTGAAGTCGCCGCTCTGATAATCCTTTCCTCCGGCGACCGCCACTATCTTCCCGGTTTCATGGTTGACCACTGTGGCGGCGCCTTGAATCGCTGCATCTTGGAGGTGGGTTTTAACAGCTCTGACTGCCCGATTTTGCAGACCGATATCCAAATTTGTATGTATGACCACACCTGAACGAAGCAATTCCTCCATCCTTGATGTTAGTTCGTCGCTGTTATCGAGATTTTCCCGTTCTGAAATCAATTCCCTCAGCTCGTGTAAAGCATAGGAAGTATAGTCAGGATATAAATTTTTCCGGGAGTCGACTTTCAGTATGATTGGTTCCTGCTTTAGCTTTTGTGCTGAACCAGGTTTGATTTTTCCATGTTTTGCAAGTTGATCCAACAGCCGTTCTTGACGTTTTTTTGTTCGCTCGAAGTGCTGTATCGGGTCATAATAGGACGGATTATTTGGAATCGCAGCAAGGAAAGCTTGTTCCGCCTCGGAAAGGTCCATCGGGGCTTTTTTAAAATAAAAGTCCGCTGCGGCCTTAATTCCATATGCATTATTGTGAAAATAAATCGCATTTAAATACTGTTCAAGAATCTCTGACTTTAAAAAAGTCTTCTCCAGCTGGTAGGCATATAATACTTCACTAAGCTTGCGGTTATATGATTTCTGGTGGTTCAGATATTGGTTCCGCGCCAGCTGCTGGGTAATGGTGCTTGCGCCCTGTTCTATGTCCTCCGAATGAATATTGATGGCCAGAGCGCGGCCAATTGCCGGCAAATCAAAACCGGGATGTTTTTCAAAATTACGGTCTTCAGAAACAATAAACATCTCTTTAATAAAATCAGGGATTTCATGCCCTGCAGCATAGCTCCTGTTCATAGGCCGGTGTATCTCGGTAATAACTTCACCATTATTTGCAAGGATTGTACTCGTTTGGGAGAGCTTCGACTTGGTCAAATCGATTTTTTTATCAAGGGTATCACTGATGCTTACAGCATTTCCTGCTTCTGTATAGGTTAATGTCACAACTGCAATAAACGCTGGAATTAATAGTAGTATCAAAAGGTAGCCTGTTATAATCCTCACGGTAATTCCTTTCTGCATTCATTTTTCTTTCCACTCTCCATAATATCGGAAGTGATGAGCTGAAATTTACTTTCATTTTTGATTAGGCTCTGTTAAAACCCGAGGTTGTTTTTATGCTCTGTTGATTGTAGTGGAAGGCGCGAAGACTCCTGCGGGGATGAGCAAGTCATGGGGAGACCCCGCAGGCGCTTAAAGCGCTGAGGAGGCTCCCCGACTGCCCGCGGAAAGCGAAGCGCCTGGAACGAAAATCAACTGCCGAATTTAACAGAGCTTTTAATAAAAAAATGCTCACCTTAAATTGCAGAAAATTTAAAAATTTAATAAAAAACGTGATATAATAGATAAAATAATCGACCGAAAAGCATATACTGGTTACATACAACTACTGGCTTTTCAGAAAGTTGGGGAAGCATGAGCGAAAAAGAAAGGACAACATTATTTATTGATTTTGAGTTTACGATGCCTGACCGGAACAGCAAGAGAAGGGGCTTTTACCCGGAAATCATTGAAGCTGGCGCTGTCCTCGTCGAGAACGGCAAGGTGGTTGAACAATTTTCTTCGTATGTCCGGCCGCTGCGTTTTCCGATTTTGACAGATCGCTGCCGCTCATTTCTGAACATCACCCAGGAGCAGGTGAATTCGGGTATTACGTTCAAGGCTTTGGTAGATAAGCTTAGGTCAATGGGGGGGAGCAAGAATTGCCAGATTGTCACCTGGGGCAATATGGACATGAAGGTGTTGCTGCAAAATTGCCAGCAGGCGTCTGTCGCTTTTCCGCTGCCGGGTAAGCAGATTGATCTTTCGATGGAATATAAGCGCTTCTTCGGCGACCAGAACCAAACAGGGCTATGGAAGGCAGTGCAGGAGTATGGCAGGGAAGGTACAGGCAAACATCACCGTGCCCTTGATGATGCTTTGACGACCTACCATATTTACAAGCTAGTGGAAAAAGACAAACAATACTTGCAAAGACCGGAACCGGCCACAATCGGGGATATGGTCGATTTCTCCAAGCTGCTCAATAAATTCGCATAGAAAAGCCAGATTGGAAAAAACAATCTGGCTTTTTGCGTCTCTTAAGGCTGGTTCTGGCATCCATTTAACCAATATCATGGAGACTTCTGAATAAAGAATTAGGTTGAGAGTGCAACAAAGTTTTCGAAAGAAACTTTATTTAAAATAATCCTTCTCCAGAGACTCAAGGTTTCTCAGGCTCTGCTGTGCCCATGGTGAATCGTCGCCTTCAAGTTCACCGCGAAGCTTGCTCGTCGCTTCCTTTAAAGATTCAAGGTAATCAGGAATTTCCCCCTCATATGGCTTGACCATTTTTTCAGGGATGTTTGCCTGTTCGCGGAAAGACAGTGCTTTTCTTTCATGGAAAAAACCAACCGCCGCGTCCTTTGGATTGTGTAGGTCGCCCTGCATCGGATGTTTTGCCACAGCCAACACTCGGACAAGATAGTGCTGTGGCCGGCGTTCTGTGATTTCGCCTATGTATTTGCCGGTTTTGTAAATGGCGGTTACTTGATCGCCGATATTCAATTCAGCCATGTTGAAAGCTCCTTTCGGAATACACATAATTTCTTTTATTATAGCAAAAACAAAGGTGCAAAACATTTTGTAATCGTTTAAAGTGTCTATAGGAGGGATACATACAATGACTAAAAAAATATTGGCAGTACTTTTTGCAATGATGCTTGTTCTAGCTGGCTGCGGCACCGCTGACGAAAAGCAGGAAGCAGACAAGCAGAACGAGGACAAGCAGAACGAAGACAAGACGAATGCTGGACAAGCCGTTGAGGAAGATCTTGATTATCCTCAAGCGACAGCGGAAGTCCAGGAAAATGAAAGGCTTGTAGAAATGGTCACTTCCATGGGAACTGTTAAAATCAAGCTTTTCCCTGAGCAGGCTCCAAAAGCGGTAGAGAACTTTATTAAGCATAGCGAAGAGGGCTACTATGAAGGAGTCACTTTCCACCGCGTTATTGACGGATTCATGATCCAGGGCGGCGATCCTGATGGAACGGGTATGGGCGGTGAAAGCATCTACGGCGCTCCATTTGAAGATGAATTTTCACAACAGCTCTTTAACATTCGCGGTGCATTATCAATGGCCAATTCCGGTCCGAACACGAACGGAAGCCAGTTCTTCATCGTCCAAAACAAGGAGCTGGATGCTAGTCTTCCAGAGAAGATGAAGCAGGCAGGTTACCCTGAAGAAGTCCTGAAGATGTATGAAACTGGCGGCACGCCACACCTTGATGGCAGGCACACTGTATTCGGCCAGGTAGTCGAGGGAATGGATGTTGTTGATAAGATTGCCGCTGCTCCAACGGGTCCTCAGGACAAGCCAGAGGAAGATGTCGTCATCGAAAAAATCAATGTGCTGAAATAGGAAGTTGTTTGCGGTTGGACGAAAATCCAAACCTTGCTATAATGTTTGGAGAGCTGATGAAAGGAAGATGAGAATGAGTAAGTGGTTTGTCATCTCATTATTTTTATATTTTCCGGAAGACAAGACTGAATATATCCCGGCCGCGATCACTTCGCTCGTTTTCCTGATCGGAGCGGTCCTGACGATGAGATACATCATCAAAGTTTCCAAAAGGGAAGCGCAGAAAGCAAAGGAACACGAGCAGGCAATCATGAAACAAATGAATGATCATAAGGAGAACAGCTGATTCATTGGCTGTTCTTTTTTTATGGGCAGAATAACTGGTAAAAATCGAGCGGAATTTCCAGTTCGCTATAAAATCCGGATTTTCGCTATAAAAACGTAAATTTCGCTATAAAATTTGAGTTTTCGCTATAAAAAAGTTTTTTTCGCTATAAAAACAGGATTTTCGCTATAAAAATGTAAAGTGAGGAATTATCCATTTAATATGTATTAAAAATAAGGTTTATCCCGTTGAAAATCAGGGTAAAAGTCATGTTTTCATTATTTTACTAAAACGTTATAATACAATTTATATTCTAAAATGAAGTTAGGGGTATAAATTGAAGAACTTACAGATAGAGAAGATTGTCGAAGAAATTCTTGTCCAATCTGGCAGCAGTGTGAAGGTAAAACTTGAAGGCTTTTTTCCGGGCGACCGTTTTGCGGGCGGGAAATATAATTTTGGAACTCATACGATTACTTTATATATTGAAGAGATCAAGGCGCAATGCCTGCAGGTCTTTTCTTCAATGGAACATTTTGAAGATTATCTTGCCGTTGTTTTTGCTCATGAGATTGGGCATGCCGAGGACCGTGAACTTGCGGAGCTGATCCTGCGTATGGAGGAAACCGGCAATGACGTGTTGAAGAAGAGCATTGCCCTCCAGATTGAGATGAATGCCTGGGATTATGCGCGCATGCTGATTCCGCAAAGGCTGCATCCATTCCTGGACACAATCATTGGCTATTCCTTAGAGCCATACTACGAAGCGCTGGAAGTGAGCGCATAAAAAATGGAGCCAGCCCGAATGGGACGGCTCCATTTTTGCTTACTAAAAGTCTAACTGAATGCCAGCTTCAACCTCTCAAGTCCCTCATTCAAGGTTTCGCGCGGACAGGCCAGGTTCATCCGGACAAAGCCTTCGCCGCCTTCACCATACTTCGTTCCTGGTTCCAGTCCGAGTTTTCCTTTTTCAAGCAGCTGATCTTTGATCTCCTCGTCGCTCAAACCAAGACCGCGACAATCGATCCAGAGGAGGTACGTGGCATCTGCCTTCATCGGTTTTAGTGCTGGCAGGTGTTCGGCAATAAAATCAGTTGTGATCTTCATATTCTCATCCAGGTATTCAAGCAGCTGCTCGAGCCATTCTTCACCTTCACGGTAGGCAGCTTCCATTCCTGCAATCGCAAAGGCATTCAATGTAAAGAAGCCTTGCTGCTCTTGGACTTTTTTGAATTTCGCCTTCAGCTCCTTGTTCGGAATCAGGGCGGCGGAAGCCTGAAGGCCGGCAAGGTTGAAGGTTTTACTTGGCGCAACGAAGGTGGCAGTGATCTCCCTGAATTCTTCCTTGATCGAAGCGATTGGGATATGGACATTGGGCTTGAACACAAGGTCCGAATGGATTTCATCGGAAACCATCAGAACGTCATGCTTTACGCACAGGTCGCCGATTTTTTCCAGTTCATCACGAGTCCAGACTCTGCCTCCAGGATTATGCGGGTTACAGAGAATGAACATTTTCACGCCATCCTGCAGCTTGGCTTCAAAGTCGGCAAAATCCATTTCGAATCGCCCGTTCTCTATCAATAGATTAGACGTAACGAGGGTGCGGTCGTTATTTTTGACCATGTTAAAAAATGGTGTATACACTGGAGAATGAACAAGTACCTTATCACCTTTTTCCGTAAACGCACGAATTGCCGTGCTGATCGAAGGGACGACTCCTTCGCTGAAAACGATGGATGATTTCTTGAATTCGCAATCATGGCGATTTTTCATCCAGTCCTGGATGGCTTCTGTCACTGACATCGGCACAAAGGTATAGCCGAATATCCCGTGTTCGATCCGACCCTTCAGTGCATCGGTGACCGCCTCGGGAGGATGGAAATCCATATCTGCGACCCACATTGGCAGGACATCATCTTTGCCAAAAACCTTATCAATCGCATCCCACTTTACTGAATGCGAATTGTTCCTGTCCACTACCTTGTCAAAATTTATTCTATCCACTATGTACGCACCGCCTTCTCCTTGAAAAATTTATCTTACTCTTACTTTATGATAAGATATTTTTAAAAAATAATCAGGTGATTGGATTGGAATCGAAAGAACTTAGCTATAAATTAATTGATGTTTTGAATAAATGGGATCCCTTCAAGGTTGGCGAAGGCCAGTTCGACCCGGAAATCGCCGATATCCTCCAGGCTGTCCATGATTATGACGAAGCTGATAAAATCGCCCGCAGGATTCAGTCCGTTTTCGAGTTTTCATTCGAACAGGTCTTGCCGTATGATCAATGCCTGACAGTCGCAAACACAATGCTTGCGATCAAAAATGAAGATGTTTGCTCCTTATAACTCTTCCTCTATACGAACAGAAACGGCAGCCATCAGCGGCTGCCGTTTGCTGTTGCTTCAGCTGTTTCCTCTGCTGCTATGAACCTGTTGATCAATTGATGGACATCCTCCGGGCGTTCCTCGGGGACGAGGTGGCCAGTTTCTTTTAAAATGACGAGTTCTGAATTCTTCAAGTCCTTATTCAGCTTTCTCCCGATCCGGACGGGGACGACTTTATCGTGTTCGCCCCAAATCAGCAGGCATGGAGCTTCGATTCTCCTTAGCTCTTCGGATGAAAGGTCGCCCTCCCGGTGGCGGATCATCATCGTCAACGCTTTGAAAATATCATCCTCCAGGAATGGAGAGAGATAGCCATACAGCATTTCATCATTGATCATCGAATGGTCATATACGACATTCTGCAGGTTTTGTTTTACACCCGATCGTGCCAGGTGGAACTTTACGTAAAGATGGAAATACGGGATGTAGCTTGAAAGGACTAGCGGCAGCTTTGCCTTTTTCAAATATCCCGAACTGCAAAGCAAGATTCCCTTTTTCGCATATTCCGGATGATGCAATAGGATATTCATGGCGATTTGGCCGCCCATTGAATGCCCTATGACATTGAATTCACGGACACCAAGGGATTTCATCAGCTCAACGACTGTCGCGGCCAGGTTCTCATAAGAATATTTGAAGCTCGATAACTTCCCGCTCTTCCCAAAAGGGGGAAGGTCCACTGAAATCACGTTATAATCCTCTTTTAACAGAGGAATCAAATGCCTGAAGCTGAAAGTAGAGGACAGAAAACCATGGAGCAGAACCAAAGTTTCCTCTGCGTCAGGGTTCTGGTAGTGCTCATAGTAAAGGTCGATTCCTCTAACGGTTTTATTCCTGGCAAATTCCATCGGCTTTCACTCCTGACATATTAGGCAAGGTATGCCATTTATTTTCCCCGCAAAACGCTGCTTCACACAATAAAAAACAAAAAAATATGGGCACCAATGCTGGTGCCCATTAAAAAAGGGGGGAATACTAGAAAGCCTTATGGGACTAGGATAGCCAGATTGGCAGAATAGTATACATTTATTTTGAAAAATTTAATGACTGGTTCTCATTCTATGCGGCCGACATTTACAGCAGCAAAAAAATAGAGCAGGCATAATAACCTGCCTGCTAAGTGGTTTTATGATATTGCAGGTTACAAGCTGCTTGGTCTTTGGTCGAGTTCTGGCGGTGCAGCGTAATAAATCTCTCCCATTAATTCGGATGCAGGGACATCAAGGGCTGTCGAGATTTTTAGAATCGTCTGCAATTTAGGTGTCTGCTCGCCGCTTTCGTATCTTTGGATCGTCCGCGTACCTACCCTGATTTTTAAAGCGAGCTCCTCCTGTGAGATTCCGACTCGTTCACGGCACATCTTGATATTCTGTCCAATTGCAGTCATCGCTCATCACCTCCAAAAATAAAATATCTCTTACTATAAGTTTATCATTAAATTTTTGAAAATATCGACAATAATGTGAACGTTTTCTTAACTTTAGATTATACCAATCGATTGTAAAAAAACAATGCCGATACCTATTGGTACGATGTAGCGAATGCAGAAGAACCAAATGTTGAATAATAATGCATTGCTTTCAATTCCTTCCTCCATTTCACGTCTGACCATTTTTCGCGGGAGGACATAACCGACGAATATGGCGATGAAGAAAGCTCCCAGCGGCAGGGCAATATTGCTAGTCAGGAAGTCGGCGAGATCGAAGAAGGTTTTTCCGAAAAATTTCACCTCTGATAAAACACCGAAGGAAAGAGCATTCGGAATTCCCGCAGCGAAAACAAGCAGGCCAGCAATCCAGGAAAACTTCTTCCGTTTATCTTTGTCTCCTTTAGATAGTACCGCGACGATGATCTCAAGAATTGAAAACGCGGATGTCAATGTCGCAAAAAGCAGCAGAATCAAGAAAATCGTCATAAATAACCCGCCAAATGCCAGTTCATTAAATACGGCAGGCAGGACGACAAAAACGAGTCCGGGTCCTGCTTCAGGTTCTAAACCAAACGCGAATACAGCCGGGAAAATGACAAGGCCGGCGAGCAGCGATATGAGAATATTCAACCCGACTACTGAAAAAGCGGATTTTGCCAGGCTTTCCCCCTTGGGCAAATAAGAAGCATAAGTCACCATTACGGAAAGTCCGACACTTAAAGCAAAAAAGGACTGCCCGAGAGCCATCAAAATGGTTTGCCCTGTTACAGCAGACCAGTCAGGCTTCAGGAAAAACTCTACCCCGGCCATCGCTCCATCCAAAGTTAAAGACCTGATTACCAGGATGATAAAAAGGATGAACAGAGCGGGCATCATGTATTTGCTCGCTTTTTCAATGCCCTGCTGGACGCCGCCCTGCACGACCCAGATGGTAAGGACAAGGAATAACAGCTGAACAGCAACAGCTTCAACTGGATTGGATATGATGTTTTCAAATGCTGCACCGTATTCCGCCTGGGTTAATTCAGAAAGTGATCCGGTAAGGCTCCGCGCTAAATAGGAAAGGATCCACCCGCCAACTACACTGTAGAAAGACAGGATCAGGAAGGAGGCAATGACACCGCCATACCCAAGCAAAGGCCATGCGCTTTTCGGCGCCAGGTGTTTATAAGACATAACAGCGTCCTTTTGAGTATTGCGGCCAATGATAAATTCAGCCAGCAAGATAGGTGCACCTATAAAAATAGTCATCAGCAAGAAGAAGATCAGAAAGATGCCGCCTCCATTTGTTCCTGCCATATAGGGAAATTTCCAAATCGCCCCGAGTCCGATGGCTGATCCTGCTGCAGCCAGGATGAACCCGAGCTTTGAAGTCCATTGTTCGTGCCTGTTCATAAGAAAACTCCTTTTTTAAAAAAGACTGAATATTTATATTTTCTGACAAAATAAAAAAATACCTTTTCATGTTACTATTTTTTCAGGAAAAAGCATAGTATTTTCAGGCTTTAAACAATTATTAAGCTTTTTGTTATTTTTTTGAAACAAAAAACAAAATATGCCGTTTTATAGGTAAAAGTTATTTTCGATTAAAGAGACAGAAACGCATGCGGCCGCAGCTGTCTCCGTAAAAGAACGAAAAAAGAGAAGGTACCAGTTTGGGGGTTCCAAAATGAACGATGATGAATTAGTGTTCCGCGCCCGGAATGGCAATATGCAGGCTTTCGCGGAGTTGATCGATATCCATACTCCAACCGTCAAGCGCTTTGCCTTCCAACTTGGGAACAAATATGACGACATAGATGATATCACTCAGGAAGTATTCGTTAGGGTATACCGCTTCCTCGATCAATTTTCACATGCCAAATTCACAACCTGGCTCTATAAAATCACCCTGAATGTCACAAGGGATTTTGCACGCAGTAAACATAGGCAATTTAAAAAGGTACTGAAGATCGGCAAGGAACGCTCATACAACGAGAAGACAGCAGAAGAAAGCCTCCTGCGATATGAAGAAGACAGGACACTGCATGAGTGCATCCAAAAACTCGATGAGAAATACCGCATCCCGATTGTCCTCTTCTATTTTCATGATAAAAGCTATGACGAAATCGCGGAGATTAGTGGTGCATCTCTGGCAAATGTAAAGACAAGAATGTCAAGAGGGAAAGAACACTTGAAGAAACTGCTCACTCTAGCCGAAAAGAAGGAGGGTGCAAACCATGGATGATCAATTATTGGAAAAGCGTCTGGACAGCCTGAAAAAAGCATACGATGACATGCCGGAAGATGAGAATCGTTCAGCAATCCTTGCGGCAATCAAAAAGGACCAAAAGAAGCAGAAACAAAACAAATGGTTTCACCTACCTTACGCCGCGAGCTTTATTGGAGTGGGGATGATTGCAGGGGTCTTGATGATGCAATATATCGGGGATCAAGCGCCAGCTAAGGACAAGACAGAACTGCATCAGGCATCATCCGGTGAAAATGATTCCGGTGAGCTGGGAGAAGCGGATGTAAAAGCTGTGTTTGAGGATCTACAGGAGTATTATCAGGAGAGGGAACTTCAGACTAAAGAAAAGCTGGGATTCTTATCAGGATTTGAAAATTATCTATACCGAGATATTCCAATGGAACTTAAAGATGAGGAAACAGCTTTTCTATCAAACCTGGAAGCATATGAACAAACCGATTTGGATGAGACGAGAAAAAGACTTACCAGTGAGATTGATCAAGCTTTCACCATGCCAGCAGAGATCATCGACAGGCTTTTACAAGAAAAAAATGACGAAGTTTCTTTTGATGGTCCTGAGTATACCCTCCTAAATCAACTGGAGTCTTTTTTAGGAGCTTATTATCTTTCGATGACCTATTACGAAGATGACATAAATAAAGCAATTGAGAAAGAAAGTGTCACCGTGGTTGTCAAAAAGATGAATGCCAGTGGAGAAGGTATTTCTTCTGCTAAGTTGAAAGAAATGTCATCAAGAGCTGTTGAAAATGGATATGCTTTTAGGGAAGAAGCAGGCAGTATTGTTCCTTATGTGAACTTTATCGGCATTGCAGACCGCCTTCGCGGAACAGCTCATGAAGATTACGTAAAGTATTTGGAACTAAGGAGCAACAGAGTTCAGGACCGTAACGGAGAGGTCATTTCCTTTGAGGGCCTGGCGGATTTACTGGTAAAGCTCGAAAAAACAATTGCAACAGTGGAGGATGCGACCATCGAGGAAACGATGCGGATTGACGTCCGGAATCTCTTTGGCCTTTTTGTTGTCAGTCAACATATTTATGACAAAAATAACGAGTTGAAAGATGAAGTAAAACAAGCATATATATATTTGGTTAAAACCTATCCGGAGACCGACACAGCTTCAGCTGTGCAAAATATGTACAAAAAGATGGAAAACAATAACTTCCAAAAGCCGGCTGATGTCGAGAAGCTTGATTTTCCAAGGTATATGGAGATTATGGAGATCCCAGCCCATATAAAGCAGGAAGACGTAATTGACAGACAAGTGCTCCCGCTCTCAGATGCTCTGATGTCGAGCTATAAGGAATTCGCGGCCAAGAAGAATTTCAATATCCTGAAAAATTATGGCCCATTTGAAATCATGCAGCTATACTTCCATGCAGACCAGGCGGGTGAGTACGAAACCAAATACGCACTATACAGTAAGAATGGCGGCCAGCCTCCAGAAGAACAATATATACAAGAAATGAAGGAAGCGAAAGGGACGGTAAGCGAAGTGCTGAAGGGCTATGAGTTCGCTTCCCTTTACCACCCGGAGGATGATCCGGAAAAAGTAATTGGAATCCAGCTTCATTTCAATGACCGCCCTGATGCTCCAGTCTTCCAGGTGGTCCAGGAGGACGGCTTTTGGAAAGTCCAATATTTGCCATTTCAATAATGGGAGCACTCCTATAGAATTATCTTATTCCTTTTGATAAATGCTACAGAATATGATATAATTTTTAATTGCGTATTAATGGGATAAAATAAAACAATATTTAGGAGTGTTTCCATGTCAGAAAATATTCAAGTAGGCAGCGTTTTAACAGGAAAAGTTACAGGAATCCAGCCATACGGCGCTTTCGTAGCATTAGATGAAAATACACAAGGTCTAGTGCACATTTCAGAAATCACACACGGTTATGTTAAGGATGTTAACGAGCACCTTACAGTTGGCGATGAAGTGAAAGTGAAAGTTTTGTCAATTGATGAAGCTGCTGGAAAAATCGGCTTATCAATCCGTGCTACTGAAGAAGCACCTGAACAACCACAACGCGCTAAGAAGCCACGTGGCGCCAAGCGTCCGGCTGCTGTAGTCCAGCACCAGGATGATTCAGCTCAAGGCTTCAACACTTTGAAGGATAAGCTTCAAGAGTGGATCAACCAGTCAGATATGGCTAAGAAATAAGCTTTAAAGCGAAAAACCGGACAATTTTGTCCGGTTTTTTTTATGGGGAAATTCTTGTTTGGATTTTCCTGTTTTTGCTGCTGGAAAAATGCCTGATTTTCTTTTAAAAATCGTCTTATTTGCTACTGATATGACCTCATTTGGGAGCTGGAAAAATTATTCTCTTAATGATTGCTGATAATCTCCCGAAACGACGTCATAATCTCCTGGATGTTCGGTTTAATTGCCCGAAAAGTTCCTGTAATTAATCCAAAATAGAGTATAATCGTGCCGTCTTCCTAATTTTGGTAAAATGGTGGTATTTTAAGTAGTGCAAACAGAGTGACTTGGTGCGACTTCGGACAAGGTTTAATCAATCCTACCAAAAAACAGCCCGAACCCGGTGCCTCCTCTCTATAAAAGAAACTGAATTCGTCTGTCTTTCTTTTTTAGGGGGTTAAAATGAAAGAGCTTACAGGTTACAATATGAATGTCTAACCAATTTTTTCATTGGAACGGAGGAAAATTCATGACAACAACAAAAACTAGCTCGCTGATCGAGCAGACTCAAAAGTACGGTGCGAATAACTATCATCCGCTGCCAATCGTGATTTCGAAGGCAGAGGGAGTTTGGGTAGAGGATCCAGAAGGCAACAAATATATGGACATGCTGAGCGCGTATTCGGCTGTCAATCAGGGGCACCGCCATCCTAAGGTCATCCAGGCGCTTAAAGACCAGGCAGACCGCGTGACTCTTACTTCAAGAGCATTCCACAATGACCAGCTTGGACCATGGTATGAAAAGGTTTGCAAGATGACGAACAAAGAAATGGCTTTGCCGATGAACACTGGAGCAGAAGCGGTTGAAACGGCTATTAAAGCAGCTCGCCGCTGGGCTTATGATGTAAAAGGCGTTGCGGACAACCAGGCTGAAGTGATCGCTTGTATCGGCAACTTCCATGGCCGCACAATGACGGCGGTCTCTCTATCATCTGAAGAAGAATATAAACGAGGCTTCGGGCCAATGCTTCCAGGGATCAAACTGATTCCTTACGGAGACCTTGACGCGCTTAAGGAAGCTATTACTCCTAACACAGCTGCCTTCCTGATTGAACCGATTCAGGGTGAGGCGGGAATCGTCATTCCGCCAGAAGGTTTCATGAAAGCTGCGTTCGAGGAATGTAAAGAAAACAATGTCCTTTTCATTGCTGATGAAATCCAGGCCGGTCTTGCCAGGTCAGGAAAAATGTTCGCATGTGAATGGGAAGGTATTGAGCCTGATATGTACATCCTTGGAAAGGCGCTTGGCGGCGGGGTTTTCCCAATTTCATGCGTCGTTGCAGACAATGATGTACTGGGAGTATTCAACCCTGGTTCCCACGGGTCTACTTTTGGCGGCAACCCAATGGCCTGCGCAGTTTCCATCGCGTCTTTGGATGTACTGATTGATGAGAAGCTTGCCGACCGTTCCCTTGAACTTGGAGAATATTTCATCAGCAAACTGCGTGAAATCGACAACTCCATCATCAAGGATATCCGCGGCCGCGGCCTGTTCATTGGCGTTGAGCTGACCGAACCTGCACGTAAGTATTGTGAAGAATTAAAAGAAGAAGGCTTGCTCTGTAAAGAAACGCATGATACGGTCATTCGTTTTGCACCGCCGCTTGTCATCAGCCAGGAAGAACTGGACTGGGCAATCGAAAGAATCAAGAAGGTATTATCATAAACATGAGAAAACCCGCCTCGATAGGGCGGGTTTTTCATTTTTGGCCAATTAAGCCGCATTTTTAATTACCGAGTAGCGCGTGGTTCTGCGGCTCTCTCTTCTCTTTCGCTTGGTGCGAAAAGAAGTCCGATGTTTATGAGACCGGCAAGACCGACTAATCCATAGATGATTCGAGCCAATGCTGAATCCTGTCCGCCGAAAATAGCAGCAACAAGGTCAAATTGGAAGAATCCTACTAAGCCCCAGTTGATGGCTCCGATAATGGTAAGTACAAGTGCTGCACGTTGAATACCGCTCATGGATGTTTCCTCCTTAAAAATAAATTTGTTCTTTTATAGATTGTTTCAGCACGAAATGAATTATTCATTCGCCCTATATTTATTACCTACCCATGTGAAAAAAGTTGTAACATTTTACAGCACATTGGAGAACATTAAGAAGTGTATTTTTTGCAATGCTTTTTAAAAAGGAACATAATTAGCGTTGAGGAAGGTGATTTAAATGGATAACTTTACTTTTTACAATCCAACGAAACTGATATTTGGCAAAGACCAGCTGGAGCAGCTGAAAAATGAAGTCCCCCAGTATGGCAAGAAGGTGCTTCTTGTTTACGGCGGTGGCAGCATCAAGCGCAATGGGCTTTATGATTCTGTCATGGACACTCTGAAAGAAACTGGCGCGGAAGTATTCGAACTGTCTGGTGTTGAACCGAATCCCCGTTTGTCGACTGTCCATAAAGGCGTGAAGATTTGCAAGGAAGAAGGCATTGAATTCCTGCTGGCAGTAGGCGGCGGCAGTGTCATTGACTGCACGAAAGCAATCGCTGCAGGCGCAAAATACGATGGCGATGCTTGGGATCTTGTCACAAAGAAGGCTTTTGCAACAGAAGCTCTTCCATTCGGTACGGTCCTTACTTTGGCAGCTACAGGCTCTGAAATGAATGCTGGTTCTGTCATCACAAATTGGGAAACGAATGAAAAGTATGGCTGGGGAAGCCCGGTCACATTCCCGAAATTCTCCATCCTTGATCCTGTGAACACTTTTACCGTTCCGAAGGATCAGACGATTTATGGAATTGTCGACATGATGTCACATGTGTTCGAGCACTATTTCCATTTGACGGAGAATACGGAATTCCAGGACCGCATGTGTGAATCCTTGCTTTTGACTGTGATGGAAACAGCTCCGAAGCTGCTAGAGGACCTGGAGAACTATGAATACCGTGCAACCATCCTTTATTCAGGAACGATGGCCTTGAATGGAATTCTTAACATGGGTTACCGCGGCGATTGGGCGACTCATAATATCGAGCATGCCGTATCGGCAGTGTATGATATCCCTCACGGAGGCGGGCTGGCCATCCTGTTCCCGAACTGGATGAAGCATAATCTTAAGGTTAAACCAGAACGCTTCAAGAAAATGGCTGTCAGGGTCTTCGGTGTTAACCCGGAAGGCAAGACAGACGAAGAAGCAGGTTTGGAAGGAATCGAAAAGCTGCGTGAATTCTGGAACAGCATTGGTGCACCGTCACGCCTTGCTGATTATGATATTGATGACAGCAAGCTGGAATTGATGGCGGATAAAGCCATGGCGAACGGTGAATTTGGCAACTTTGCGAAAATGAATAAAGACGACGTACAAGAAATTTATCGTATGTCATTATAAAAATCTAAAGGACCCGGGAGTATTTCCTGGGTCCTTTGTCTTTTATATGGGCAAAAAAACTCATGGAGATAGTTTGGGATAGACATCGATGTACTGAAAAAATCACTCAATACGGGTAAAAAAGAAGGTGAAGAAAAATTTACCAATATTTTTTCTAGGACTAAATGTTTAAGTAACTGGGTAACTGTGGTAAGTCTCTAAATGTAAGACAATGGAGCAGTAGGAATAATTTACATAAGCACGATCAACATCATCATGCTCAGGGCAAACCTGTTGAAAGACAGGGACGCAAAACAAGGAATCTAAGGCTGCCATCCAGCTAAGATTGTCCTAGTTGCCATGGATAGAGGAATTCAAGCTGTTGTTTTGTCGAGAAAAAGAGAATGAATAATTGTAAAAGGAGGGAAAATGCCTTTATTAAAAACTGAAAATTCAGTTTATTTTTAGTGCTCGATTTTAAATACAAAGGAGTAGAAAATATGAAAATGAAAAAACGTTTATCCATTTTAGCTGCATTCATGCTTTTGCTTATGATTGCTTTCCCGTTTACAGGTGCATTTGCAGCGGAAAATAGTGAGCAAAAAGAAAATTCCAAAGAAGAAAAGATTGTTAAACAAGAGGAGCAGGTCCAAAAAGATAATGAGTCTGCTGGCAAGCAGGAAAAATCCAGTGCTGATGTAAAAGCAGCTTCTACGGAAAATGACCATGAAAATAAGCAAGATACCGATTCTAAGACAATTGGCCAAGCTAAAAATGACTCAGAACAAGTAACAAATAATCCTGATGAATCTGAAAATAGTGCAAATCAGGAAGATAATCAGGAACAAAATACAGAAGAAAACAATGGCCAAGAAGAAAGTAATGCTCCAGAAGAAGACAATGGCCAAGAAGAAAATACACCGGCAGATAGCGAAAATGAGTCGACACCAGCTGAGGATGGAACCGTGCCAGGCAATGATAATAAAAGCACCCAGATTCACCTTCACATCGATCAATGTGTCAATCCTGTTGAAACGGCCTATGTCCAGATTAGCGGTGAGTGGCAGGAGATGACGAATCCTGGTTCTTCCCCTTTATTTAAAGCATTTGATGATGGGGAGTTCATTCAAGATGATGTTACGGCATTCAAACTGATTTTTACAACAGGTGAAGAGCTGGTTGTCCCAGTCGGTGAAGTAAAAGTGGGAGTTGAAGCAGAAGGCTCTGTCAATTACTGGCTGGAAAGCTGTGAGCTTCCTGCAGAAGAACCATCTGAGACGGACGATTCAGAGGATACTGATGACACGATGAAACTGTTATCTATGATAAAAATTATGATTGACGAGAATCCGCGCCAGATTGAAAAGGTGACACTGCTGATGATGAGCGGGAAGAGAGTTGATTTTGAAAGAGTCAATGAACTTTTCAGTCTCACTCTAACAGAAGAAGTCGAACTGAAATTGATTCGCGGCATTGAGATTACCAGCAATGGTGAAACGAAGCTGATCTTGCTCTCGGATATCGAGTCTCTGGAAATCGTGGAGAGTGTCCTTACCCTTCAAGTGAACTGGGATATGAAAGGTGAAATAGTCGAGGAAGAAACTGAAGAGGCTGATACAGAAGAGGAAAGTGAGACGACAGCACCTGGCAATAATTCAGATTCCGGAAATACATCTGATGGCACAACAAATGAACAAGTATGGAACGGCGAGGTCCTTCCTCAAACTGGTGAAAGCAGCAGGACGATGTTCTATGTACTGGGCTTCCTGCTCGCTGCAGGAGGAGTATTGCTAAGGTTCAGGAATCCATTGAAGAACTAAACGGGGTGGAGGGGAAGAGATTCCCCTCTTTTATTATTATAAGAGGTGAAAATAATGAGAAAAGTATTGTCGCTATTATTGATTATAGCTGGCCTGTCGATCTTTTTTTATCCTGCTGCAAAGGATTTTAATACCTCCTACAATCAGGAGAATATGATTGAAGAATGGGAAGGCAGCAATCAGGAAAATACGGTGGCTGCTGAGAGTCTTAAGGAACTTGAGAAAGTATTCAGTATCGAAACACAGGCGGAGGGCAGTGGAAGTGACATTACGCCAGTTGAAAATCAAGAGTCTGAGGAAGTACCGGCATCTGACACAACAAAAATTAAACAGAAATCGCGAACTGGAATGGTCGGTGTCATTGAAATTGACAAGATTGGCGTGAAGCTTCCGATTTTGAATGGTGCATCGGATGCAAACTTGGATAAAGGCGCCGGCCTCCTGGAAGGAACGCCGGCTCCAGGTATGCCTGGGAACAGCGCAATTGCTGCCCATCGAAACAGAGCCTACGGAAGCATGTTCAACCGGCTCGATGAAGTAGGCGTAGGGGATACCGTGACGGTCAAAGATAAAAACAGTACTTACCAATATGAAGTATACGAAACGCTGGTGGTGGAACCACATGAAACCTCGGTACTCAATGGCAGCCAGGATGAAAAGGTACTAACCCTTATAACATGCACGCCTATTGATACGGCAACACACAGGCTGATTGTCAAAGCGAAAATCAAGCCATAATAGATTCTGTGTTTTTACCATGCATGAGAGGGTATGGGATTAGGAGAAATGATTAATTCTAGGAGGAGAAGATGGAATTTAACAGTGTTCTGCTGGCATTCGTGTTTATTGCGGTCTTGTTGGCTGCCGGAATGCTCCTGCGGATGACGATTCCTTTTTTCCAAAAGTATTTTATCCCTACTTCCCTTATTGCAGGTCTAATTGGATTGTTAATGAGTAAGGAAGCATTGGGAAAGCTGGGATCGACCATTCCTGGGGCAGGATTTCTGGAAAATGGCGTATATCCCGAAAAAGTGTACGATGCGATGCTTTCGATTCCTGAAGTCGCAATCACCATTATTTTTGCCTCGCTTTTTTTAGGTAAAAAAATTCCCGGAATCAAAAAGATATGGAAGATTGCCGGTCCACAAGTTGCCTATGGCCAAACCGTATCATGGGGCCAGTATGTGGTCGGAATCCTTCTGGCGATTTTTATTTTGAAGCCAGTTTTCGGTCTTCCTCCAATGGCAGGGGCTTTGATTGAAATCGGATTTGAAGGCGGGCCAGGTACGGCTGCCGGAATGAGAGGGACATTCGAGGCCCTCGATTTTTCTGAAGGAGCCAGTATTGCCCTTGGACTGGCAACAGTCGGGATCCTGACTGGTGTGATTACCGGCATTATCATTGTCAATTGGGGCATCAGAAAAGGTATGGCGAAGGAAGCGAAAAAAGCTTCCGAGCTTTCTGATCGAGAACGAAAAGGTCTGTACCCTGAGGATGAAGAACAGTCGGCTGGAGAATTATCAACAAGATCGGAATCCATTGAATCGATGACAGTCAACTTTTTATTCATTTTTGTGGCAGTCGGCGCAGGTATGCTTTTATTAAAAGGACTTCTGCTACTGGAAAATACCACTTGGGGTCCGGCTTACGATATCGAAATCATCAAGCATGTCCCGTTGTTTCCTATGGCCTTGCTTGGAGGAGTGGCGACTCAGCTGCTATATGATCGGTTCAGTCCGTACAAGCTTATTGATAAAAAAGTTCTAGCACGGATTGAGGGGTTTTCCCTGGATGTCTTGATCGTGGCATCCATCACCACTCTATCCATTTCAGCGATTAGTGAACATATCCTGCCTTTCCTGATCCTTGCCGGTGCGGGAATCGTGTTGAATCTCGCTGCATTCTTCTTTTTGGCAAAAAGGGTTTTGACTGATCATTGGTTTGAAAGAGCTGTCCTCGAATATGGACAATCCATGGGGATGACCACTACCGGCTTACTTTTACTGCAAATAGTGGATCCGGAAAAAGAAACGCCAGCACTCAATGCATTTGGCTATAAACAAATCATGTTTGAACCGATTGTCGGTGGCGGCCTGTTCACCGCTGCTTCCATGCCGCTGATTGCACAATTTGGACCGGTTCCTGTTTTGATTGGGACAGGTATACTATTCGCGGGCTGGCTTTCAATTGGACTCTTTTATTTTGGAAAAAAGGATGGTAATAAACGTGCCCAATCGTGATGAAAAAAACTTTTTGCAAAGTTTACTTAAAATTTCACAATTGGGCACGCTTACATCTGAGAGTGTTTCTTGATTATTGAGATTCATTTCGATAAAGTGATAGAGAATATAAAATAATGGAGGATCAGACATGACACATGTTCGTTTTGATTACTCAAAGGCGCTAAGCTTTTTTGGTGAACACGAAGTTACATACTTAAGGGATTTTGTAAAAGTAGCCCATCATTCATTACATGAAAAGACTGGTGCAGGCAGCGACTTTTTAGGCTGGATCGATCTGCCTGTAGACTATGATAAAGAAGAATTCGCACGCATCCAGAAGTCAGCTGGAAAAATCAAAAGTGATTCTGATGTCCTGCTCGTTGTAGGGATTGGCGGCTCTTATCTTGGTGCCCGTGCTGCGCTTGAATTCTTACAGCACAGCTTCTATAACGCTCTTTCAAAAGATAAGCGCAAGACACCGCAGGTCATTTTTATCGGCAACAACATCAGTTCAACGTATATGACAGATGTGATGGACCTTCTCGAAGGAAAAGACTTCTCCATTAATGTCATTTCAAAATCTGGAACAACGACGGAGCCTGCGATCGCATTCCGTATTTTCCGCAAGCTTCTTGAGGAAAAGTATGGAGTCGAAGAAGCACGCAAGCGCATTTATGCGACAACGGATAAAGCACGTGGTGCATTGAAAACTCTTGCTGACGAGGAAGGCTACGAATCATTCGTGATTCCTGATGATGTCGGCGGACGTTATTCTGTCTTGACTGCAGTAGGCTTGCTGCCGATCGCTGTCAGCGGTTCAGACATCGAAGCGATGATGAAGGGTGCCGCACAAGCGAGGGAAGACTTCGGCAAGTCAGAGCTTGAAGAAAATCCTGCGTACCAATACGCAGCAGTCCGTAACGCGCTTTACAATAAAGGCAAGACGATCGAAATGCTGATCAACTATGAGCCATCACTGCAGTACTTCTCTGAATGGTGGAAGCAGCTGTTCGGCGAAAGTGAAGGGAAAGACCAGAAGGGAATCTATCCTTCTTCAGCGAACTTCTCCACTGACCTTCATTCACTTGGTCAATATGTGCAGGAAGGCCGTCGTGACTTGTTTGAAACAATCATCAAGGTCGAGAATCCTCGCCATGAAATGGTGATTGAAGAAGCGGCAAGCGATCTTGACGGCTTGAACTACCTTGCAGGCAAGACAGTTGATTTCGTGAACAACAAAGCGTTCGAAGGAACAATGCTTGCCCATACAGACGGAGGGGTACCGAACCTTGTTCTGACGATTCCTCAATTGGATGAGTACACATTCGGTTACCTTGTGTATTTCTTCGAAAAAGCCTGCGCCATGAGCGGCTACCTGCTTGGTGTGAATCCATTTGACCAGCCAGGCGTTGAGGCATATAAAGTGAACATGTTCGCATTGCTTGGTAAACCAGGCTTCGAAGAAAAGAAAGCAGAATTGGAAAAGAGACTTAAATAATTCTGAAAAGGAGCACCCGATAACAATGGGTGCTCCTTTTGTGTGAATTGGTTTTTTGAGTGCTTGGAAAAATCTCGTGAAATTTCCAGTTCGCCAATAAAGTTGTGAAAACCGCCAATAAAATTATTTCTCCCCCAATAAACCTAAAACACCAGCAGTCATTGCCCGCATTTAAGGCTATTCTATTTGTTCGCTGCTCATTAAAATACCGCTTTTGGTTAAAACTAAGCAAAAACACACTTGGAAAGGCGGAACAACCATTGATTGAGATACAGTCTGAGCTTGAGGGCAAACATTTTGATCTTTTTAAACTGGAGCAGCTGCTTAAACCGTTAGGATATAACATCGGTGGAAACTGGGATTATGACCATGGCGCGTTCGATTACAAAATAGATGACGAAGTTGGATACCAATTTCTGAGGCTTCCATTTAAGGCAATTGATGGCCAGCTTGATTCGAAAGGCTGTACAGTGAAGATGCAACGCCCTTTCCTGCTTTCACATAAATATCAGCGGGGGATCGATGATCATGCGGAAATTGGGAATGCGAGCGCATCCTTCAACCAGTTCCAGGAACCGGTGGATAAGGATGCAAGCTTTCCGGAAAAGTACATCGAAGTAGGGCGGTCGCTTGTCCGCGAAGTAGAATCTGCATTATTACATTAATCATCATTTGAAATCGCAAGAAGCTGGTCATCGTATTTGATTTTGATATTGTTTTTGGGGTTGACAATTACGTCATCCCCTCTTTTACGTCCAATCAAAATAATATTGCGCTCTTTCAGCAAAAAGCTGCTTGCTTCCTGAAAGTTCTTATCAATCAGAGAAGCTTCCACCTCAATATAAGATAAGCGTTTCCCATTCAATTCCCCAAGCAAATCCAATAAAGGGTTCACAACCTCCGCTGAGGCGATGCTGTTCAAAAGTACCGCGCTGGTAAGGGCGTTAGCGGGAATCAGCTCATCAGCCCCAGCTCTCCTCGCATTATTGATTTGTTCGCTTGTTTGGATTTCAGCGATGCAACGGATGTCTGGATTCAATCCTTTGATGGCGAGCAGCGTGAGAATCGTGTTCATATCGGCCTGCAGCTCATCCAGATTCTGGTCTGATGTAATAATCACTTTCCTTGCTGTTGAGATACCTGCACTCAATAAGGTATCATCCTTGTTCGCGCGGCCTCTGATGAAATGGACATTGTCATCCTTAATGGGGTTTGACCCCAGTGTATCGTCCACCAATATGATGGCTTCATCCGCCTCTATGAGAGAACGGATAACTGAACGAGACCTCTCGTTCCAGCCGATGATGATAATATGACTGCTTCCTCTGAAGCCTACCTTTCCCTCAGCATAAGCATTTTGTTTAGTAACCGTTGCAGCAGAAAGATGAATGAAATATGAAGATAAAAATCCTGTGCCAATCAACAGGAGCAGGATGGCTGTGATTCGTCCCCATGTGGTAACGGGATAGAAATCTCCGAATCCTACTGTTGACGCAGTGATGATAGCCCACCAGACACCATCAAAGATCGTCGGGAAACTTTTCGGTTCAACATAATGAATGACTACACCAAACAGAGTAATCATCATAGCGGCAATCATCAGGATCCTCAACAAAATCGGAAGTTTTACAAAACGCATATATAAATGATTAGTCATTATAGTCCCCCTCTTTTTTCCTTTCTTTATATATGAAAACAATAATTACTTTTCCCTTGTTCTTCTATTCAAAAACAGGTTTAGCCAGATTTATGTAATTCTATTTTCGTCGAGCAGGTTCTTTTTTACACAAAAAATTCAGGAATAGTTCATCAGCCCGTACCAAAATTCCTGCCATACATATGCTGGATAGTGAAAGGAGGGATGATGATATGTCATTCAACTGGGGATCGAATGTACTGCTATTTCTCGCCTGTATGCTTGCTGGATGGGCTTTGATTAAATTCGGGCCGTTGCTGTTGACTCTTGCGGGGCTAGGCATCTTTGGAATTATTGGTGTAATTGTTATCGTGCTTTTCGCTTTTGTCATTATTTTTATCGGCTTGCGGGTACTGTTCAGAGGCGGCTGGCGCGGCTGACGTTCCTGCTAACAGAACCTGTCTTAATGGCAGGTTCTTTTTCATGTTCTTAGAAAAATAGAGATAAACTTGTACATCGTTCAATATATTTTTAAAAGAGAGGAACAGAATGGGAGTTGGTGAAATGCATGATGTCATGATGAATGCTCTGGACTGGCTGTCGAGCCTTGGGTATTTTGGAATTGCTCTCGGTTTGATGCTTGAGGTCATTCCGAGTGAGATCGTCCTCGGGTATGGGGGATATATGATTTCTGAAGGGACCATTGGTTTTACAGGGGCAGTGGTTGCAGGAATCATCGGCGGAACTATCGCGCAGCTGTTCCTGTACTGGCTTGGATATTTTGGCGGCCGCCCAATGCTGGAGAAATACGGGAAGTACTTATTGATCAATAAGCATCACCTGGAAATATCGGAAAAATGGTTCAACCAATATGGATCAGGTGTCATTTTCTCGGCCAGGTTCATCCCGGTAGTCAGGCATGCGATTTCAATACCTGCAGGGATTGCAGGCATGTCAGCCATCAAGTTCACGCTCTATACGATTGCCGCAATGATTCCATGGACAGTATTTTTCCTTTATCTAGGAATCGTCCTCGGTGAAAATTGGTCAGGAATTAAGGATATTGCCAAGCCATTCATCATCCCTGTTAGCATCATTGCGCTAGGTGGAGGTGCAGTATACATACTGGCAGCACGAAAACAAAAGAACCTTTAACCAACTCAGGAAATTTCCTGAGTTTTTTATATGGCCACAGCTCATAAAACAAAGCAGGTTAGTAAAGGTTAAGAATAGGAAATATAACCCGGTACTGGCAGGGAGAAGATTCAATATGTTAAAAGAAATGCTCAGGCTGTTCAAGAAACAGCAAAACCAGGGACCTCCCGCGAAAGAAAAAATCGTGGGCGAACGGACGGACCTTAAGGAACAGCAGTTTAGCAGCAATCTTCAGGAAAATCTGTCGGTGATCAGGACGCTGTACAGCATTCCTGACAATAAGGATGTAAAATTGCGGGAAATGTATCTTGAAGGCTTCAATAAAAATGCTGCACTTGTATTCATCAGTACCATTACAGATGTTAAGAGTATAGAAGAAAACATCCTGAAGCCATTGGTAGAAAATACATCTGCGAATAAAAAGGTAAAAGATGTTGTATCCATCCAAATGGTCCATGAAGTCGGTATATTTAAGGATGCCGTCAAGGATATGAATAAAGGGAATGCCTTGCTGCTGCTGGATGGAGAAGCAAATGCATATATCCTGGATTGCCCGGACTTCCAAAGCAGAGCAATCGAGAAACCGGAAACTGAAGTCTTAATCAAGGGACCGAAAGAGGCATTCAATGAAAAAGTGGTGGCGAATATCTCGCTGCTCAGGAAAAAAATCAAGAATGAGAACTTGATTTTTGAATCAATCGAAGTTTCTCAACGCTCCCATAATGATGTGTTTATCGTTTATATTCGTGGACTTGCGAATGAAAAGCTGGTGGATAACATCAAGGAACGGCTGGGGAGTCTTGAAGTCAATGCGATTCAAAACTTATCTTTGCTTGAAGAATATATTGAGGAACGAAACTATTCCCTTTTCCCGAGTGTATTGACGACGGAGCGGCCTGACAGAGCGGCCTCTTTTCTGGAAGATGGTTATATTGCTCTATTAATGGATAATTCACCTGACAGTCTCATTTTGCCAGCGACCTTCTGGGCTTTTTTTCATAGTCCGGAAGATCATTATTTAAAAATCCATTATGGGAATTTCACGAGAGCATTAAGAATGGTGGCTTTATTTATTACCATTTTCACTTCGGCCATCTATATTGCGATTACAACCTTCCATGCTGAAATGATTCCGCCAGATTTGTTGCTGGCGATTGCATCTTCACGTGAAAGAGTCCCATTTCCGGCCGTGATCGAAATTTTAATCATGGAGACAGCTTTCGAGCTGATACGTGAAGCAGGTCTTCGTGTGCCCAGTCCAATCGGGCCCACGATAGGAATTGTAGGGGCGTTGATTCTTGGACAGGCCGCTGTTGAGGCGAATATCATCAGTCCAATCGTGATCATTGTGGTTGCCCTTGGCGGACTAAGCTCCTTTGCCGTAAGTGATTTAAGCCTGAACTTTGCTGTCCGGCTCATCCGTTTTGCTTTTATTCTATGTGCAGCAATGATCGGCATTTACGGGATGACAGCTTTTTTTGCAGCCGGAATTTTTTACTTGGTATCACTTAAATCATTTGGTGTTCCATATTTAGCGCCGCTGTCTCCAAGTTATAAATCTTCCAAAGATACTATTTTTCGCAGGCTTGTGAAAAATGAAAAATTGCGGCCAGGTTTTCTGAAAACATCCGATTCACAAAAAAAGAGTGATGGGGCATAAGTAATGAAACAAAACAAGGGGAAGATCGGGATAAAAGAATATATAGCCATCATAGCCTTGACAGTTGGCACCAAGCTCAGTGACGACACACCTTCAATTATTTTTGAGAATGCGAGGAATGCTGGATGGATTGCGGTATTGCTTATGGGTGCAATGGCCATCATTCCGATCATCTTGCTGATTAAAGTTTTTTCAGCCCATCCAGACAAAAATTTGCATGAGGTGATCATCCACCTGTTCGGGCGTTTTTTCGGCAATATCCTATCCATTGCTCTTCTGCTGGTAGGTGTGGCTTCAGTGACAGTTGACACCGGAACATATGTTGATATTATCGGGACGATGTATTTTACCAAGACGCCGACAAGTATCATTTATATGGTGCTTATGCTCGTCTGTGCTTACGGGGCGAAGAGGGGAATTGAGCAGATCGGCTCTGTGGCCTGGGTGTTGATTCCATATTTAAAGATCACTCTGTTCGTTGCATTTCTAGTCAGTTTTAATTCAGGCCATTTTGATTTCATTTTTCCAATATGGGGTGAAGGGAAAATGGAAATTGTGAAGTCCTCAATTAAGAATGTATCCATATTTTCCGATTTTCTTTTTATAGGTTTAATCGCTCCGCTGGTAGTGTCTTTCAAGGATTTCAAGAAGGGTACCACAATAGGCCTCTTCATTGTGACATTTGAAATTAGCCTGGCGCTGATCTCATATGTGATGCTTTTTGATTACACAACTGCAGAGATGCTCAATTACCCTTTTCATGAAACAATTCGGTATATCGAGATTGGCTTCCTGCCAAACGTGGAAACATTATTTTTCCCGTTTTGGCTTGTGGCTACATTTATAAGATTTTCATTTTACTTATATCTGAGTGCGAGCCTACTCGGTGGAATCCTGAAAATCGAAGAATTCGAATATTTGATTCCATTAATTACGATCATCATTTTACTGCTTGGTTTGGCGCCTGACAGTCCATCAATTTATCTTTATATCATGAGGCAAAAACTGTTGATGCTGCTTAGCCCGGCATTTTTATGCCTGCCGCCGCTTATGTGGCTGATTGCCAAGATACGGGGAGATTTTAAAAATGAGGCAATACAAGAATCTAGTTAAAGTCTTGATTTTGGTATGCATAGTCCTTTCCATGGCCGGCTGCTGGGATAAGACAGAGCTCGACGAGAAGGCCTATGTAATTGGCATGGGCCTGGACACGCATGAAAAGGCAGGTAAAATTAAGGTGACCTATTTGATCGCCAATCCAGAGGTAGGATCCCAGCAATCGGGCGGTGGTACGAATGAGCCGCCGCAGGAAATCGTCACATTCGTTGCCAATGATTTTATCAGCTCGCGGAATACTGCCAACACTGTCATTTCCAAAGAAATTTCCTATGATCTGCTTAGTGTTATTATTGTATCCGAGGAGCTCGCAAGAAAGCCTGATTTTATAAGGGTGATGTACTCTGCTGCAAAAGACAGGGAAATTAAGAGAAGCGCAGAGCTGATCGTCACAAAAGAAAAAGCAGAAAAGTTCATCACGAACAACAAACCAACACTAGAGGCAAGGCCTCATAAATTCTTTGAAGTAAAGATTGGCAGGGGCAAGGAAACAGGGATGATTCCAGACACAGACTTGAATGATTTTTTTCAGGTAGCGGAAAGTGATTCGGATTTATTCCTGGGAATCTACGCAACAACTGAAACTGAAGAAGGTGATGAAGGAGCCGCTTCCGATGATGATTTTATGGCTGGTGAAATTCATTTTGGCGGAAAGGAGAAGGCTGCACAGTTTGCCGGGTCTGCTGTTTTTAAAGAAGGAATGATGATTGGGAAAATTACTGGGGAGGAGACGAGGATCTCAAGCCTGCTGGACAACACATGGGAACTGCAAGACTTTATTACAGCATTCCAGGATCCCTTTGATGGACAATATCGAATATCTGCACGATTGGCCAAACCAAGGAAGAATACCTACCAATTCAAGCAGCAATCAGGGCAGCCTGTAATCGATATTAAGGTTCCTATGTATATTGAAATCCTTAGTGACCCAAGTTTGGTTAATTTCTCTAAAAATGAGGAAAAAATCGTTGAACTCAAGAAATCGCTGACGAAGTCGATGGAAGAACATTTAACGCAATACATCAAATATACTCAGGAAGAGTTTAAAGGGGACACCTTTCATTTATCCATTCCGATAAGAAAGAATTTTGCCACCCTTAAGGAGTTTCGGGAATTTGACTGGATGAAATCCTATCCTGACGCTGAAATAAATGTCAATGTCGATATCCGGTTCGGTGAGTTCGGACGGCAAACGAAACTGCCAAGTCTTCAAGAATTGAGGGATTGAAATGATTGTTTTGATTTGGGGTGCCGTGCTGCTGGTATCTGTATATACATTCGCTTTCGCAGTGACAATCTGGAAGAAAAAGAACAAGGCTGGAGCAATCGTGATCAGTTTCCTCACACTTACCATTCTCATACTCCCTTACTTTACTTATATAAAATAAACATAACCAGGATTGGGAAAATCAATTTCATGATCCTGGTTTATTATTCGGATTTTTAAAATTTCATAACGTTGTGATAATATAAAAATAATACTATTAAATGGGGTGTAGGGATGAGCCTGGTTGGGTATAACTTCGGAGAAATTCTTAGGTCTTCAAGAGTTTTTAAAGGATTGACTGAGGCACAGTTGGCTGAAGGTATATGTTCTGAAGTGGATATCATTCAATTTGAAGAAGAAGAGAAATATCCAACAATCGATCAATTATTCAAAATGGCATCAAAGCTTGAGGTAGAGCTTAACCATTTTTTCGATATTGCTTCCACTGATACATACAATTACGCAATCGCTGTCACGGAATTAATTAAAAAGTATAAAAGAGAGCGGGATTACGCCGCTATTCATGAAATAGTTCAGAAGGAGCAGGATAATCCGCTGTTCAAACATACATCCTTCAATCAATTTTTGGTGTGGCACCAGGGCATATGCAGCTATTACCTAGAAGGAGATCGACAGAAATCCATTGACTTGCTGGGCCAGGCTTTGGAAATGACCCATCAGGAACAGGCTGGAATGTCAGAGCGTGAAATTGAGATTTTAACAAGTATGGCCATCATCGAAAAAGATAGCGGAAACCTGGACAAAGCTGTCGGGATTTTTCAGAATGCCCTGAACGAGCTGACAGGGCTGCCTCAAGTCCAGGATTCAAGGATCTGGTTAAGGATCCTTTATGGTCTTGCTCAGGCACTGTCAAAGCTTGAGAGATATGAAGAATCGCTCATCTATTGCAGCAAAGGAATCGACAACTGTATATATGAAGAAAATATGTATTTATTTGGAGAACTTTGTTACCAAACAGGCATGAATTTTATAAAATTGGGTAAAGAAAACAAAGGTAAGGAATATCTGGAAAAGGCAATCATGATTTTCAAGCTTCAGAAGAATGAGAAGTTTGCCAGCTTAGTTATGGATGAAATGGGAAAATTACTGAAATATTGCTGATTGTTTATATGGACAATGGACCCAGGCAGAGGAGGTTTAAAATGAAGAAAAAAATAATCTTTCCCCTTATTGCAGCTTTTGCTGCTGGTATGTTCTGTTTGAATTCTGCTGAAAAGAACCTGGCAGATTTGCCATCCCAGCATTCGCAAAACGGCACTACCATAGCCGATCTGCCATCGCAGCACTCGCAGAGCGGAACAACCATAGCGGACTTGCCGTCCCAGCACTCGCAGAGCGGAACAACCATAGCGCTCCTGCCGTCACAGCACTCGCAAAGTGGACCAACCATAGCCGAGTTGCCGTCACAGCATGCACAAGAGGGAACAATGGTAGCCGACTTGCCGTCCCAGCATGATCAGAATGAAGTAATAGTTTAAGAAACTTTTTTGAGACAGCCTGGACCGTTTTGGTCAGGTTGTTTTTTAATGGTGCTAAAATTGCTTTCTTACATGTTTTCTGCAAAATCTTAAGCTAAAATAGATCGAGTACATATAAAAAGGCTCTGGACTTTTTTCCAGAACCTTTTTAAGTGACAGAGGAAGTCCCACTTTAATCGATGATATCCATATCGCTGCCATCCATCATATTAAAGTTTTTGCTCGGCATGGCACCGTTTGTTCGGTGGCAATCATTGTACATTTGCTTGACTTCTTCATCGGACAGGTCTGGGTGCATCTTTTCGATTAACGGCTTCATTTGGCCAAAATTAAAAGTACCTTTACCGTCTGATCCTTCTTCTGCGAAGGCAGCAGTACTTGCTCCGAGTATCAATGCTGCGCCTAAAATGCTTAACGTCAGTTTTTTCATGCCTTAGCCAGCTCCTTTCGTTTATAGAGTTATTTTAACGGGACAGTTTGCAAAAACTTAGCAGAAGCAGTGACAAATTAATGGATTCTTTAGCGGAGGCTTACAAATGCCATTATTAGAAACCTTATCAGGCCAGCCAGTCTGGATTGCAATTTTCATCAGCCTTGCGGTCAGTATTGCTATTTCAGTTCTGGGGGTCATTCCCAGTGCGTTTATAACCGCTGCTAATATCATTTATTTTGGTTTTGCCGGCGGGCTTGTTCTGTCAATCATCGGAGAGGCCGCAGGGGCGATCATCAGCTTTTTTCTGTACCGAAAAGGGGTAAAAAAACTGGCGCAAAATATCTCTAGCCGCAAATCGGTAAAGGGATTGGAACGACTTAAGAACACTGCAGGCGCAGAGGCGTTTGTCCTTGTGATTTTATTAAGGCTTTTCCCATTCGCTCCCTCGGGTTTGGTGACGCTTGCAGCTTCTTACAGCAAAATGGGAGCACCGAGTTTCATGATATCGAGTACGATTGGGAAAATCCCAGCCCTCTTCATCGAAGCGTATTCAGTCAATACCCTGCTGGGCTGGAAAACGGAGTACCAGCTTTCAATGGCTGTTTTTGCGATCGTTGCAGGTGTCTGCTACTATTATTGGACTAAGAAGAAAAAGAAAACGGAGGATTTAGAATGAGTCATCGAAACAAGCTTATAGCCACAGCATTCGCTTTCATGGCGCTGATTTTGACAGGCTGTGCGGACCAGGAGGAAACGCAGGATAAACAGGAAATGCAGGAAAAGAAGGAAACAAAGGAACAAGCGGAAAACCAGCAGAGCATGGAAGAGGACATAACGAGCGATATCCCTGATGAAGAATTTATCAGAAAAGCGTCAGGGCAAAAAATAGAGCATGTACATGGAATTGGATATCCAGGTAATGATGAGAGCCTATATGTTGCCACCCACAATGGCTTGAGGATATACAGAAATGGGGAATGGCTGGAAACTGCCGGGCAAAATCATGACTATATGGGGTTTCAGGCAACTGAAGATGGTTTTTTTGCAAGTGGACATCCGGAAAAAGGTTCGAATTTAAAGGATCCGCTTGGCCTTGTAGAAAGTACGGACAAGGGCAGGACACTTGAGAAAATCGCTTTTTATGGCGAAAGTGATTTCCACTTCCTTTCCGCTGGCTACAGCAACAGCAGCCTGTATCTAATCAATGAAGAGCCCAATTCAAAGCTGGAAAGGGGTGTCTATCTATCCAGGGATCATGCCAGCAGCTGGGAGCCTGTTGAGTTGGATGGCCTGGAGTCAAGTACACTAGGAATGATGGCAGTTCATCCTGACAAAGGCGGTACCTTTGCAATGGCTACAAAGGAAGGTGTCTTCATCACGGATAATTATGGAAAAAATGTGAAGAGAGCCGGTGAATTTGAGCTGGTAACAGCAGTAGCGTTTTCAAGGGAATCTCTATATATCTCTCCGGTTCATCAGCAAACAATCCAACTGTTCAGGCTTGATGACGAAGATAGAGGGAAGGCGGAAAACCTTACAATCCCGCACCTTAATTATGATAACCCGATTACATATATAGCCGCAGACCCGCGCCAGGAGAGAAGAATCGCTTTCATGACCATCCTTAACGACCTTTATGAGTCTGAGGACGGAGGCAGGACATGGAAAAGATTGCTGGTTAACGGGAGGATTGAGCAATAAGAGCAGCAGCCTTGAATCATTAGCAGTCATACCCTATTTAAATAGCCAGACACCATCCTCCCAGGGGTACATATCCTGACTATTGGGAGGTGATGCAGATGGCAACTAGCAGAGCCATCGTGTATGTGGGTCAAATGGGTGCTGACACATTTACGCAAGCATTAGAAGGAGTTTTATATACAGAAGATCAAATTGGCTTCATGGCAGACAGGATTTTATGGACAGAAGGGCAAATTGGAGTTATGGCAGACCGAATCGTCTATGTAGTTGAACTGTCCCAGTTTAACACTATCGAGGCCATGTATATGGGGATGAACATGAGTTTTATGGGTATGGACAGTATGATGAACAATATGTTCAGGTATGCAATCAGTGTGAACCCGGTGAGCTATATTCCATGGCTGAGCAGGGGCGGATACGCCAATCCATACCAGTCTTATCCAAATACCTATTTTGGCAAAGAATAACCAGGAAACAGCAGCCAAGGCAAAATGGTTGCTGTTTTTTTTTATTTTTTTTACAATATACGCATAGTTTTTACCGTAGGAGGTATATAAACTAGGGAGTATTTTTGCAGTATGGATTCCGCGAATTCATAAATACTAAAGTGTAGGAAGGGGGATTACTATGTCAATTTCTGCGGATAAAGTACTGGACGCAAAAGGTCTTGCGTGCCCGATGCCTATTGTCAAGACGAAGAAAACCATGAATGAGCTAGAGCCTGGCCAGGTTATTGAAGTACAGGCTACAGATAAAGGTTCAACAACCGATTTAAAAGCATGGGCTGAAAGTACTGGCAATCAATACCTCGGTACGATCACTGATGGAGATGTGCTTAAGCACTATCTGCGCAAAGCCAGTGAAGATGAACTGAACAATGAATCGCCACACCCGCATACAGCAACACTTGAAGAAGTGCTTGCAAAGCTGGAAGGCAATGAAAAAATAACGGTTCTTGATGTAAGAGAATCAGCTGAATACGCTTTTGGGCATATTCCGAATGCAAAATCAATTCCACTTGGAGAACTAGAGCAGCGTTTTAATGAATTGGATCCTCAAGAGGATGTCTACATCATTTGCCGCTCTGGATCAAGAAGTGATATGGCAGCGAAGAAGCTTGCTGAAAAAGGATTCAAGAAACCAATTAATGTTGTTTCCGGCATGAAGGACTGGACAGGCCCGACGGAAACATCAGTTGAAAAATAAGGAGGAACCAAAAAATGAAAGTAGCTATCATCGCCTCTAACGGCGGAATGTTCGACGCATACAAAGTATTCAATATCGCGACTGCGGCAGCAGCAACAGATGCAGAAGTAGGGATTTTCTTCACGTTTGAAGGGCTTAACCTGATCCATAAGGAAGCGCATAAACAGCTTCCTATGCCAGCAGGAACTGAGCACTTCCAGGAAGGGTTCGCAAGAGAAAACGTTCCTCCTGTAGAGCAGCTAGTTGAAATGGCAGCAGAAATGGGCGTCAAAATGATTGCCTGCCAGATGACAATGGATGTTATGTCTCTTCAAAAAGACCAGTTCGTCGATGGCATTGACGTTGGCGGAGCGGCTTCATTCCTTCACTTCGCAAGCGATGCAAACATTACATTGACGTTCTAAATTCAAAGTATAACAGGAGGAATGAAATGGTACAGACAATCACAGCAAAAGAATTAGCTCGAAAAGTCATTAACCATGAAGACCTGTTTATCCTTGATACAAGAAATACAGATGACTTCGATGATTGGAAAATCGAAGGCCGTAATGTAAAAGTCCATAATACGCCGTATTTTGACCTGCTTGAAGGTGTGGATCCCGTTAAGGATGTTTTGCCGAAGGATCAGGAAATTTACGTCGTATGTGCAAAAGGTGG
Organism: Bacillus sp. ISL-41; assembly: GCF_018613235.1. GTDB lineage: Bacteria > Bacillota > Bacilli > Bacillales > Cytobacillaceae > Mesobacillus. The sequence continues at coordinate 153,304 of NZ_JAGGQP010000027.1, read as the reverse complement.
CTCGTCAGAATTCGTTGCCGAACAAATTGAAGAGGCCGGCTATACGAATGTTTACTCTATCGAGGGCGGCATGAAGGCCTGGAGTGAACATTTAGAGCCTATCAAGATCGGTGACCTGAAAAATGGCGGAACGCTTTATCAATTCGTCCGTATCGGGAAAGGCTGTCTTTCCTACCTCGTTGAATCAAATGGCGAGGCTGCAATCATCGATACAAACCGGATGATTGAACAGTATGAGGAATTCATGTCAGGCAAGGACTTCAAGCTGGTAGCCCTGCTTGATACCCACCTCCATGCTGACCATATTTCCGGCGGTAAGAAGCTTGCTGATAAAGTGGGAGCAAAATATTACCTTCCGCCTAAAGATGCAGAAGAAGTGACATTCCAATATGAACCACTTCAGGATGGCGATGAAATTAAGGTTGGAAACACCGTGGTCCAGGCTTTGTACTCTCCTGGTCATACGATCGGAAGTACTTCGTTCATCATTGATGACCAATATCTGCTGACGGGCGACATTCTGTTCATCGACTCAATCGGACGCCCTGACTTAGCCGGGCTGGCTCAGGACTGGGTAGGCGACTTGAGGAATACTTTATACAAGCGCTATAAAGAACTTGCGGATGAATTGCTTGTCCTGCCTGCCCACTATATGGGAATCAATGAGATGAATGATGACGGCAGCGTTTCCGAAAAACTTGGCGTACTGTACGCCGAGAACCACGGATTGCAAATCGACAGTGAAGATACGTTCAGGAAGACCGTAACCGAAAACCTTCCGCCTCAGCCTAACTCCTACCAGGAAATAAGGCAGATGAATATGGGGAAAATCAACCCGGACATCGAAGAACAGCGGGAAATGGAAATCGGTCCGAACCGTTGCGCAGTAAGATAAAAAGAAAAGCGAAAGCGATTCAAGAGAAAAGACGCTAAGCTTTGTAAAAAAGGGGCACCTTAAAACAAAGGTGTCCCTTTTTTTACCAAAAGAAAAATACAGTTGGGTATTTATGAACTTGCAAATCTTTTTTAAGTTCGGCTCTGTTAAAGCCCATTTGCGTTTTAAAGTCCTGTTTATTGAAGTGGAAGGCGCATAGACTCCTGCGGGATTAGCTGGTCAGATGAGACTCCGCAGGAGCGAAGCGACGAGGAGGCTCAGCGCCAGCCCGCGGAAAGCGAAGCGCCTGGAACGAAAAAAAACAGCCGAAGTTAACAAAGCATATAAAATGAAAGGCTGTTTCCATAAGCTTCATGCATAACAGGACGCTTATGGAAACAGCTTTCAATGGAGGAGAGGATACTATGACGAAGTTGACGATAATCCAGCAAAACGATACACATGGGAGCCTGGAACTCCATCACGAATTATTTTGGAAAGAGAACCAGCCAGAATTGCGTAAAACAGGTGGTTTCCCGAGGATCGCCAAATATGTCAAAGATCTTAAATCGCAAAATGAGAATGTCTTATTCCTTGATGGCGGCGATCTTTTTCATGGAACACTTCCTTTAGTTGCTTCAAAAGGCGAAGCTATTTTGCCAGCTTTGAAAAAGATGGAGCTGGATGGCTGGGTGCCTGGAAACTGGGATTTTGCTTACGGAAAGGAGCAATTAGCTTCACTGGTAGAAGAGCTTCCTTTTCCGACTATTGCATGCAACGTAAAAGAGGAGGAGAATGACAATCAGTCATTTTTAAAGCCATATATCATCAAAGAGCTCAATGGCATCAAGGTAGGTGTCATTGGACTTACCTATCCGTATGTTGACGAAACCATGCCTGCTAGCTTTTCAAAAGGCCTGGAATTTTCAAAAGGGGTGGAAGAGACCAGTCAATGTGTTGATGAATTAAAAGGTAACGTGGATCTGATCGTGCTGCTTAGCCATATGGGTCTCCCGCTTGATGTTGAATTGGCTACGCTTGTTGATGGAATTGATATCATCTTATCCGGCCACAGCCATGACCGGGTGGAGGAACCAATCACTGTCAATGATACGCTCGTCGTCCAGGCTGGTTCTAGTGCATCCTTTCTTGGAAAACTGGAGATCACCCTCGAAGGCGGAAAAATGGAGGACTATCGATACGAATTGGTGGCAATCGACGAAAGCTTCTCTGAGGACGAGGAAATGTCGGGAATCATTGCTAATTTATTAGAGCCATTCAGTAAGGAACGGGGGAATATCGTCGGCAGGACAGAGTCGATTTTACACCGGATGACCTTGAATGAAGCACCGATGGACCAATTGATTACAGATGCCTATCTTCATGCCTACAATAGTGAATTGGCGTTTTCACATGGCTGGAGATACGGTACGCCTGTCCCGGCAGGGGATTTGACCGAGTATGACCTGCATACCATCATCCCGACGAACCCGGAAATGTTCACTCTTGAGATGACAGGAGAGCGGCTGATGAATGCCCTCGAGAAGAATCTGGAGATGGTGTTCTCAAGAGACCCGTTCAAACAAAAAGGCGGATATATTCTCAGGTCCTCTGGATTATTCATGTCCTTTAAGCCATACAATCCGGAAGGGAACAGAATTCAGAAGCTTCTTGTTGGCGGGAAGGAAATTGATCTGAAAAAGAAATACAAAATCGCCGGGGCAGGTAAGCAGCTGTTCAAAGGGGCAGGTAAGCAGCTGTTCAAAGGGGCAGAGGCTGATAAAACCTACCATGGTGTACATGCAGTAGATGTTATTAAGCAATTTTTAAAAGAAACGGGAACATACAAAGCAGATCAAGAACCGAAAATCCTAAGCACCTAGGATCCATTGGTTTAATGGACATTTCGAAGGCGGAGCAGAGCCAAAATGTCCAAGAAAGAGGGTTTAATGGACATTTCAAGGGTGAAGCATCATCAAAATGTCCATTAAACAAGAAAAGTCGCGGGCATCTGCCGCGACTTTTTTTATTTTACCCCGGTAAGGTCCTTCATCATGTTCTCATCCATCGGGCCAACTATCTTCTTGATAATCACGCCGTTTTCATCAAGGATGTAGCTGGTTGGGATGGTAAATGCCTGGTATGTCGTTCCTGCATCTCCCTCTTCATCAAGTGGGATTGGGAAGGTCAGGCCATACTCATCGACGAATTTCTGGACTTCATCCACACCTTTATCCATGCTTGTCAGGTTAACAGCCAGAATTTCCACACCATCATCTTTATGTTCTTCATAAAAGTTTTGCATATGCGGCATTTCTGCTTTACAAGGAGGGCACCAGGTCGCCCAGAAGTTCAAGATGACTTTTTGGCCCCGGTAATCTGAAAGCTTTGCAGGCTGACCGTCCAGTGTAGTTAACTCAAAATCAGGAGCCTCAGCGCCTTCACGCAACGAAGACAGCTTCGCGCCTGGGATATCTTCAGTTGTTTCTACTGATTCGCCTGATGGAGCTGTTGTATCTTTTTGGCTTTCTGTTGAACCTGGTTTCCAGATATTCACGACCAAAATGACAACAGCCAGTGCTAAAATTGCGAATGATAAAAGATTTTTATTCAATGCTGAAATTCCTCCTTATTAAAACGCTGAAAAATGATTAAGTAAATTCCGAGTGTGAAAATCAACAGATTTTCCACAGCCAGTAAATTGGAATAAAGGCTAAGTATCAGTGCTTCTAGCATTAGGAACAATATAGCGTACTCAGCAGTAAGCTTTATGTTCTTTAAGTAAAACAAAATGAACAACACCAATAGGATGGCCTGGATTGCAGCGGCGAGGAAATCCTGTGAAAAGGCAAATAATCCTGTCCAATACAGTAAAAAGAATATAAAGTATCCAGGGAGATAGTCCCCAGCTTTGATGGTATTGCCCTTTTTCTTTGTTAGCCAAAATAAATATATTGCGATTCCCAGGAATGCTAGAATCTGGCCTTCTGTACCGCCGTTAAAGTAAAGAAGGGAGAACGGGGTATCGATGAACAGTTTAAAATTGAAGATTGCATAGCTGAGTTTATAAATCGCTATGTAAATGAAGAAGCTGTTCCAAAACCAATCGTCGATACTCTTTTTTTCCTTGATACGGTAAATCAAGGCTCCGATAAAAATGGCGGCAAACGCTGCAAGCAAATCTGCAGGCAGCGTGAACCTGCCCAATGTTATATAGTTCAAGCAACATCACCTTTTTTTGGCTGGTCTGGCGTGAAAGCAACCTGATATTGGATATTAATACTTCCAATGACAGATTGAATCATGCCGCAATTTTTCAGGACAAGGCCGGCAATTTTATCAGCCTGCTTTGCCTTATCCTCTGTATCAGTCTGGACGGCCACATTGAATGTCAACTGCTCAATTCGGTTGGCCTCTTTGGCATTTCGGACTGCTGTCACTTCGACGTCAATTCTTTTATAGTCTATTCTCTTCTTGGCTAGAATATTTGCGAGCACCGAGGTGCTGCATCCAGTCAATGAGGATACGAACAGTTCCATAGGCCTGTAGCCCATCTCGGTATTCGGGGATATTGGAAGGAATCCATATTCCAATTGTCCGATCAGCTTCTCATTATAGTAAGTAAATTCCATGGCAATCTCTCCTTCAATACGAAAACTAGATTTACAGACCAGTATGCTATCGTATTGTTAAGGATTGATTAAGAAATGGAACGGATTGGGAGCCTTATCCAGAATGAGTGATGGTGCCCATCTGTATCGAGACCTATTGTCCCATGATGGGCGTCAATAATGCTTTTGGCGATGGCCAGCCCGAGTCCGGCACCCTCCGCTTTTGTGCTGCGCGATTCTTCAAGCCTGTAAAAGCGCTCGAAAATAAGTTCTTTTTTATCTGGATCAATGTAAGTTCCTTCATGGGCAAAAGTAACCCTGTATCCTTCAGCGTCTTGCTGTCCCTTGATGGCAAGGTGACTGCCGGTATCATAATCAATGATATTCTGCAGCAGATTGGCCAGCACTTGTTTCAAACCGTCCTTATGGCCAAGAATTGAAGCATGATCGATCTGCTGGCTGATTGACCCGAACCTGCCCGACAGCTTCAGGTGGAAGGCTGCAAGGGATTCGGCCAATACCTGTTTCATGTCAATTTCTTCAAACTGTTTTTCCGGGAAGTGGGACTCCTGACTCCAGGCATCCAACTCGGCAATCAGGTCGACAATCCTTGTGATCCGCCTGGATTCATCGAGAAGCGATCCAAAAAGCTCTTCGTCGCCCTTTAAAATACCATTGTGGAGGGCTTCCAGGTAGCCGTTGATATTCGTAAGCGGGGTCCTTAATTCGTGGGCGATATCCCTTAACATTTCTTCCCGCCTTGTTTGGACAACGGATAGTGTTTCTGTCATGGCGTTAAAGTTTGTAACAAGTTCACCGAGTTCTCCGCTTGCAGGGACATCGATCTTCGGCGGGATATTACCTGTTTTAACCTGATTTGCCGCTGATGCCATTGCTTTTACAGGATTGACAATCCTTTTTACTGAAAAATAATGCAAAAGACCCGCAATGACAAATGCCACGACACTTACTTTGATAAGGAAGGAATTTAAAGTGTCAACAAGCTGCGCACCGGTCACTTGTTCATGATTGACAAGGAAGCAGGCATAATCTTTTACCGATATCCCGGCCAGCATGATCACCAGCAGGATGACGACACTATTGACTGCGACAAGCTTGGATAACAACAAATTCGCCATGCTTTTAATTCGCCGCAAATTTATACCCCATTCCTCTTACAGTCTGAATATAATCCTTCGGCGTCTTTTCTTTTATTTTTTCACGAAGATTTTTTATATGGACGTCAATGGTCCGCTCAGTAACGGCTTTTTCGTTGTTTTCATAAATGGTATCGAGTATTTGTGTCCTCGAAAGGATTTGACCAGGATGCTGCATGAACATATGAAGAAGCCTGAATTCAAAATTGGTCAACTCGAGCGGTTCGCCATCGACCAGTGCCTGCCCTTTAGCCGGTTTAATGGTTAGTCCTGTAAAAGTCAGCTTCCCGCATCTGCTTGCCGTCCTTCTTAGCACCGCTTCAATCCTGACCATCAACTCCGCTGGACTGAATGGTTTTACGACATAATCATCGGCGCCAAGCTTGAAGCCTTCGATCCTGCTCTTTTCAGAAGCTTTCGCGGTCAGCATGATGACAGGCATCATGCTTTCCAGGTCATTCCGCAGCCAGCGGCAAATTTCCTCACCGTTTTTGCCAGGGAGCATAAGGTCAAGGATGAGGATGCACGGATCATATTTTTCAATCATTTCCTGTGCAGCAATCCCATTGTCCGCTTCAAGGACCTCATAGCCTTCATTTGATAAATAAATCTTTACAAGTGTACGGATTTTCGGATCATCTTCGACAACCAGTACACTTTTTCCAATCAGTTCTTTCTTCACTGCATAGGTCACTCCTTAATACTGCTTTACATCAACTTATTAAAAAGCATTAAAGCAGGATTCTTAAACTCCGAATAAGCTGTATGCAGACAGCCAGGCACTGATTTTCTGCATTTGCCCGGAAAGGACAAGGAAGCCCATTCCTACCATAATCATACCATTCACAAATGCAAGCTTAGAAAGATATTTGTTGATCTTCTTGATTGCCCTTAATGAATAAGAAATGACAAAAGAGATGATAAGGAAAGGGACTGCCATCCCAAGAGAATAAGAAGTCAGCAGGTACATTCCCTGGTATAAAGTATCAGAAGAGCTCGCCAATAAAAGGATGGAGGAGAGTGCGAGTCCGACACAAGGTGACCATCCGCTGGCAAACGCCATTCCTAGAAACACTGAACTGAATGCACCTTTTGGTTTAGCATCAGATTGGACCTTTTTTTCCATCATCAGGAACTTGATATTCAGCAAGCCGGCCATCTGCAAACCGAAAATGATGATCAGCAATCCTGCGATTTGCATGACGATTGTCCGGTAATTTGCGAAAACCTGTCCAAGGAAAGATGCCGAGGCACCCATGACGATAAAAATCAAACTAAAACCTACGATAAAACCAAATGAACGGGTAAATAGTGTTGCGCGATCGACTGCAACTTTGGATCCCTCAATCTTTCCGCCAGTCAAATGTGTTATGTAAGCGGGGAGCAGGGGGAATACGCATGGTGAGAAGAATGATAAAATTCCAGCAGTAAAAGCAAAAAATAAACCGATTTCCGTCATTAAATATTTCACTCCTTTTCTGTTATCTATATTGTGATGTCTTTGTTAAGGATTAATTAAGAGTATTTAAAAATATACCCCTGATGGTATGAACTGTTTTTATTGTATAATTACTGTAGATAAGTTTCAAATTTATTCTCTTATTTTTGCCGGCACGGTTTTTCATTCTTTTGATTGCTAGTATACTGCTTCAAAGAACAAAATAAAACCTAGGAGTTCTCCTAGGTTTTACTCAACAATATTTCTCTCACAACTTAAACCCTGTGTGGTATAATGCCAATTAATGATTTAAATTTCTTCTGATACCGAAATAAGTGAACAGGGAAACAGTGGTTAAAATGGCCAATGAAGCAATTTCGAATTTAACGTCGCGATATGTGACGGAATTATCCTTGGTAAAGTACATTAAGCCGAAGATAAAAACAGATAATACAATAACCGTAATGATGATATCTACTTTTTTCATTTTATTCCCTCCAATTCTATAGTATAAAGGGGTGCGATCATATTGAATCTGGAACATTTAAAGACTTTTATTGCTGCTGCGAAATATGAGAGCTTCTCCCAGGCAGGGAAGATGCTTAATCTTTCCCAACCAGCCGTCAGCCATCAAATCAGCCAGTTAGAGGCTTATTACAATAAACAGTTATTTATTAGGGCCAATCGTAAAATCAAATTATCAGAGGCTGGCAAAACATTGTATGAACATGGCCAGCAGTTGATTGCATTGAATGAGAAACTGGAAAATATCCTTGCAGAAGGAGATTCAAGTCAAACAATTAAGATTGGCTGCAGCAATACGATCGGCGAATGCCTGATTTCAAAAATGGTACAGGATTTCATCAAGCTGAATCCTGATATTAAAAGCAATCAAATCCAAATCACAATCGGAACATCTGTCCACATTACAGATTTGCTGTATGCTTCTGATATTGACCTTGCGCTTGTCGAGGGACAGGCTGGCCGATATGACTTCATTTCTCATGAGTTCTATGATGACCTGCTCGTTCTGGGTGTTTCTCCACAGCTTAGGGTAGACCCGGAAGCCCAGGACCCTGCCAAGCTCGAAGAAATGACCTGGCTGATTAGAGAGCCAGGCTGTGCGATGAGACAGGCAACCCTGGATCTATGGAATGGGTTGAATATCAAACCGAAATCCGTCCTTGTGTATAATAGCAACACGCTCATCAAAGAAGGTGTGAAAAATGGACTTGGTGTGGCTGTCTTTTCCAAGCTGGCGATCTGCCCCGAGGTCAAAACAAGACAGCTTATGGTCAGTTCTTTCAAAGACAGGGATCGTTTCCGCCCATTTTACCTATTAAGGAAGGATAAACAGTTCAAATCGAACCTTCATAAGAGACTATGGGACTATATAAAAGAATTAGATGAAAATCCTAATGCTCCCTGTTAAGAAGCATTAGGATTTTTCTTTTGTGCATCAACAGCGTATAGGTTGGTTCTAGCCAAATGTGCTCGAGCTAGTTGTTCTTATTCTTTATCTTTGTTTTGTTCAGCCAATTCCATTTCGAGTTCCGTTTGGATTGAAAGGGACTTATGCTCGTCAGAAGCCAGGTAATCGATGATTTGCTGACGCTCTTCATCGGTCATTTTCGCTCCGTTTCCTTTCATGCGGTCAACAACTGATGTCCACGCCTCAGCACCTTTACTGTTGTTCCTCATGATACGGCCGATATCATGGCAAGTCAGGCAAGTGCCCAGGAATGCTTCTTCATTAATATTCCTTGCATCCGGGAATACAAGAGTGGATGCTTTTTTGATCTTGTTTGCTTCTTCCTCATTGCCTTTTTGGTTTGCGAGGAGTTGCTCTTTAGGAACATTTGTCTTAATAGCGATTCCATTCGGATTCAAACCTACAGGAATGGTCTGTCGGAAATCCTTTTTCTTAGTTAGATCGATCTTAGTAAGGGTTTTATCTCCCCAGTTAGAACCGAACATCATGCTGCCATCCGGGCTCCAAGTCAGCCAGTGGATATTCTGGACGCCCCAGATTTTCCTTACGATCTTATAGTTGTCTTCCGGATCCAGCACTGTCAGATACCCTGCACCATTTTGGGAAGTGTACCAGTATCCATCTGGACCAAGATATGGGATATTTGTTCCCGGACCTGTTTTGATGGTTTTAATGAACTTTAATTTATCTGCATCAATGATGGAAATGGATCCATCATTACGGTTCCCTGAAACCAAATCATAAGTATCGCCCATGAAACTTACGTTGACTGGCTTAGGAATATCTCCGATTTTCTTTAAAAGCTTCTCAGATTCAGCGTCATAGATCGCCACTTCATTGTCAGCAGTATTGGATACTGCCACAAGCTTGCCATCGTTTGACATATCCAGACCGGAACCTGTTCCCTTTCCGTAGTCTGTTTCCGTTCTTTCAAGGTATCTCATGTCACCTGTTTCGATGTCGATGACTGTAATGAAAGATTCAGCCTGCAAGCTGACAAACAGCTTTTTGCCGTCAGGAGTGACATTCAGATCCCTTGGTTTTTTACCAACATCTTTGAAGACTTTTACAAGTTCAGCTTTTTCAGCATCGATCATTCCAACCGCTCCTACACCATTCAAGGAGGTAAAAGCGTATTTTCCATCTCTCGAGAATGTCATATGCTGTGGTGCAGGATCGCTGTCAAAGCCCGGAAAATCGATGTCATGTGCCTCGAGTGTCTCCATGTTGATGGCTAACACGCTTGTTCCGTAACGCTGTGTTGCAAAAGCCCATGACTGGTCTTTGTTCAGGTGGACATGGTGGGGTGTACCAGAGCTTTGAAAGTATTTTACGGGATTGCCAGTTTTAATATCAGCGATGGCAATACCGTTACTAACTTCGTTTGCTGACAAGATCCAGCCTTCGCCGTCCCAGTCCTTATTGGTATCCGCGTTTCCGTTCGGCTGGTCTTTCCACCAGTTAGATGAATAGTCTTCATGGATTGGTGGAAGATCCTTCTTGTTTACATCATCAAGAGATGTATCTTTTACTGCGGCTTCAGAGCAGGCAGTAAGAGAAATTGAAAGTAGTGCGAATGCTGACAGTTTCAAGATTTTATTCATTTATGTTTTCACCTCGCTTTGTTTTTCTTAGAACCATCCAACAAGCAGGACTAGTACTAGGGCAGTCGTTGTACCCCATGTAATCCATACTCCTGGATGTGTAAGCCATTGAGTTTTATCATCCACACGTGAGATGCCCTGGGCAAGTCCGTATGGGCAAACCTTACAGAAAGAGTTCCTTGCCTTGTACGATAAAGCTGTATATAGCACAGCAGTTGAAGTGACAAGGAAGAAGTATTTATTCATTTTAAAGTTAACGAGTGATTCCCAAATCGTGATCGGATTGTAAAAGTAACTTACTGTCGCGTAAGCCATGAAGATGCTTACAAACAGGGCAAGCAAAAACGTTACTGCTTTGCCTTTATCACCTGATTTTGCTTCAATCTTGTTCAAAAGCATGCTGAAGGTATTGTGCGGGCATGCATACTGGCAAAACGCCCTGTACACGATTAGTGATAGTGCAAGGAAAGCCATCAGGAACAAGAATAAGAAAACGAAAAATAGATAGCCAGCTTCATAGGATAATTCGAAGCCGAATAAGAACAGTTTTTCATTGTCGATATCCATTCTGAAGCCGTTCCAGAATGGAAGAGTGAAAATAATGATAAAAAATGCCCATCTTGTTATAGTTTTACCCACGAGAATCCTCCTTTCCTTATCTGTAGTCCTCTAAGTATTCATAAACTTTGTCGATTTCTTTCTCTGTATAAAGGTGTCCGATCGCAGGCATCGTGTTACGGCCTTTTTTGATGACATTCTTGATGTCCTCTTCCGGCATTCTGTCGGTTACACCTCTCAAGTCAGGTGCTGCACCCGTAGCGTGGCAGCTCAGGCAAGTGCCCTCAAAAATAAGCTCTCCTTTATTATCCTGTGGAGCGGCAGCAGGTTCGACTGCAAGCTTTCCAGGCATGAAGATCGCATATCCGATCGCCCAAATGGCCACAACATAAAATACAGCTACCAGGAGCTTAGGCACTTTATTGTGTTCAATTTTAATATCAGAGACGATATCCGCCTCTTTGCTATCATGTTGCTGATATTCTTTTTTCATTTTTTACACCTGCCTTTAAAATGCTGTGATAGAAAATCATTACCTTAAACCACGGGGCTTAAGGTAATGGTTAGTAAAGTGAGGTTTAGTTCTTGTCATTCAATTTTGCTTCTTCGAGTTCTTTCTTGTACTCTTCCAGTCTCTCTTCTGTTGGCTTGAGGCTCATCAAGTAAGCGACAAGGTCATCAAGTTCCTGATTCGACAGATAATCGAAAGATGGCATGATTGTTCCAGGGCTAGTTGATTGGGGATCAATCAAGTGCTGGCGCTGCCAATCTTCGTTATATTTCAAACCAACCCACATCAAGTCAGGGCCTGTACGGTTAGAACCCAATAAATGGGGTAAATCATATTTGTAGTCGCCGCCTTTAGTTACGGGACCAAGGTTTTGGTTCGTATCAGCAGGCAATGCTCTTACGAATTGTGTATGGCAAGTCTGGCAGCCATTTTGTACATATATTTCTCTTCCTCTTGCTTCGGCGGAATCCTCTTGATAGTTGCGGAGCTCACCGCTCGCAGTTGCAGAGTTGATTTCCTGGTCGAAGAGGGGAAGGATGACCGTTCCGGCTACACCGAAAGTCCATAGAATTAAAGCAACGATTAATACAGCTGATGGTTTACGTTCCAACGTGTTCCCTCCTCATTAAGCACTAGCAGCTTGCTGCTGAGCTTGCTGTTTTTTCTCAAGTTTTGCAAGTTTAATAGTTTTATACATATTCCATGCAAGGAAGAACTGAGCTACATACATCATAGTTCCACCGATTGCGCGGCCTTGTACGTAAGGCTCCATCATCAATACAGTCTGCAGGAATGGAATGCCTTCGATCCATGCAAATCCCTGGACAACACCTGCGATCCACAATGAGAATGCGAATACTAAGAAACCAACAGTAGAGAACCAGAAGTGAGCTTCCATTGCTCTTTTGCTGAACATCTCGCGTCCAACGATCTTAGGCAGGATATAATAGATTGCTGCGAAAGATGTGAAAGAGAACGCACCGAATGGTCCCATATGTGCATGCCCGACAGTCCAGTGAGTAAACTTAATGACTGAACTTACAGATGGAAGGGCTTGCAATGGTCCCTGAAGACATGCGAACAGGTAAAAAATCGTACCCGCCACCGTGAAACGAAGCGGCACACTTGTTCTTGTCTGTGACCAGGATCCTTTCATTGTTCCCCAGAAGTTGGCTAGAACTGCCCAAACTGGAATCAAAAGAACGATTGAAGGAATAACCCCAGCTTTTGAGATCCAGCCTGGGATCGGTCCATTCATCAAGTGGTGAGGACCATTCCAAACATAGAATGTTGCGATTGCCCAGAAACCAATCATGGATAACTGGTGGCTGTATAACGGACGTCCAGTCAATTTAGGAAGCAGGTAGTAAATCTGTCCAACCCCGACTGTTGTCATCCAAAGACCGATTGCATTATGGCCCAGGAACCAGCCCATCAAGCCTTGCTGTACCCCACTTGGAATCCATTGTGCCGGGAAGTTTCCGACAATCCAGGTCAATGGGAGCCATAGCAATGATCCAAGGAAATACCAAAGGCTGACATATAGCATTTTTTCCTTGCGGCGTCCAACTGTCTTGAAAAGGTTATAAGCTACAAGTCCAATTGCGACAAGAAGCTGAACGTCTACCCATAATGGGAATTCACCGTATTCAATAACCTCGGTTTGGCCCAACAGCAATGCGAAGAAACCTTCCAAAATGACAATGTTATAAAATACTAGAGCGAAATTCCCCATCTTCTCGCTATAAACCTTCGTTTTAGCAAGCTTTGGAATCATGTAGAACATAGAGCCTACATATGCCATCGATAACCATGCATAGATGACAAGCATAACGTGGGCAGAACGGACGTGCCCGTAAGTGAACCAGCGATTGTTCAACAATTCTGGCCAAATTTGTTTTGTTGCAGTAAGAAGTCCCATGCTCATGCCGATGATGATCCAGAAGACAGCAGCGATGAACCAATTCTTGGAAGAACTCCATTTTTCGTCTGTAAACATTTTGACACTCCCTTGTTCATAAAATAAACACAAATATTTCACAATTTCTTCACAATCTGCTATGTTACATGATACATCCCATACAGAAATAAAGTTATTCAAGTTTTTTATAGTGTTATCTAATTGTTTTATACTTGCTGTCTAAATGGAAAAAAACCGTGTTAATTTACAATTTTGCCAAAAAAAAACAGAACGAAAAGATTTCGCTCTGTCAGAGGATTATTAATTTTGTTCTTCTTTTTTATTATTCTTTTTGCGCAGTGTATCAAGGACGAAGATAATCAGGATAGGGACTCCAATATAATAAAGAAAGTCGAAGTAAAAACCCAGGGATTCATGTTCCATTTGTTTACCTCCTAATTTAATTTGAACACATTGTAATCCCAAAGTTTTTTTTTTACAACCCCAAAATATACTCTGGACGGTTTCGAAAATTTCTGTTAGAGTAATTCGATAGTATAGGACAATTTTCAAAGAGGAGGTGCAATTATGGTACCTGGAGCTTGGCTCTTACTCATGGTTATGTTCGCATTCACTGCTTCAGCAGGGCTTGTCTGGGCCTGGAGCAAGAAAAACAGGCTTTACGATGAAAGTGTAAAATATAGAATGCTTGATGAAGACTAATCAAGCCTGGATCACACAATCTTTACAATCTGCTAATTATAAAGATTTATTTCTCCAGGCTTCCATTTTCTTATTACTATCCCACTATTACTTCTTCTAACTCAATTCACACTAATTTCTCTTATCTGACTAGCTGCTATTTCATAGCTTTTTTATTTCAGAAAACTATTTTCTTCTATATATATATTTTATCAGCTGCGTGCCTTCCGATTTCCAACATATTGTTTTAACTCTTATTCCATTCAACAATCCAAAATTGAAACATATGATGTTTATATCCGCGTCAAAGAACTGTGTTTTTAAAGTTTATGATTAATTATGATAAAAAAAGTCATAAAAAATTCATAATTACGGTTGACAAAGGTGTTGATCTTTTATAATATATACCCTGTGAGGTATTTAACAACGTAATCACGTTAGAAAAGATATTATATTTTTTTTGCAGTCATAAATACCCATTACGGTAATTAAAGAGAGGGAGATAAATAATGGGAGAACAGAAAAAAACCACAATTATTTTATTCAGTGGGGATTATGATAAAGTCATGGCTGCTTATATTATTGCTAATGGTGCCGCTGCCTATGATCATGAAGTGACAATTTTCCACACATTTTGGGGCTTGAACGCACTAAGGAAAGATGAGCCGATCCAGGCTGACAAAGGCTTCATTGAAAAGATGTTTGCCAAGATGATGCCAAGAGGCGCGAACAAATTGGGATTGTCAAAAATGAACTATGCAGGTTTCGGACCTAAAATGATCAAGGATGTAATGAAGAAGCACAATGCAATGCCGCTTCCAGACTTGATTGACATGGCAAAAGAGCAGGATGTAAAGCTTGTTGCCTGCCAAATGACAGTAGACTTATTTGGCCTTAAGCAAGAAGAAATCATGGAAGGCGTTGAGTTTGCTGGTGTAGCAGCTTACCTGGCTGATGCGGAAAACGGAAACGTCAACCTGTTCATCTAATAGATACTATTAATTGGAGGTCCACAAATGGAAACTGTTAAAACAAATGCAACAGTCGACGCAAAAGGGCTTGCATGCCCAATGCCGATTGTCAGAACCAAAAAAGCAATCAACAATTTAACACCTGGCGAGGTTTTAGAGGTGCTTGCAACGGATAAAGGTTCTAAGGCGGATATACAGGCTTGGTCTAAAAGCTCTGGCAACCAATACCTTGGAACGATTGAGGAAGGCGATGTTCTTAAACACTATATCCGCAAGGGCGGTTCTAGTGAGGAACAAGAAGAAACAAAATATCCAAACATTGTTTCAAACGATGATGTTGTCAAGAAGCTTGAAGCAAAAGAGGATGTTGTTGTCCTTGATGTAAGAGAGCCGGCTGAATATGCTTTTGGCCACATTCCAAATGCAGTTTCTATTCCATTTGGTGAACTTGAAAGCAGACTCGAAGAACTAGATAAGTCCAAAACAATCCTGGTTGTCTGCCGCACAGGCAACAGAAGTGATATGGCTTCCCAGGCACTTGCAGGCAAAGGCTTTGAGAAGGTTTGGAATGTAGTGCCAGGCATGTCTGAATGGAACGGCCCAACTGAAACAAAAGTACAATAATTTATTTTTTTGAAAAAACCATACCCAGGGAGGTAAAATAGTTTATGAAAGCAATGACGTCTAAAGAGGTAACGAAAAAAGTATTCAATAAAGAACCATTTTTCATCCTTGATGTCCGCAACGAGAGCGACTTCAACGATTGGAAAATCGAAGGCGAAAACTTCGAATACCTTAACATCCCATACTTCGATCTTCTTGATGGAGTAGAAGAAATCCTTGATAAAGTACCTACTGATAAAGAAGTTCTAGTTGTATGTGCTAAAGAAGGTTCTTCAGTAATGGTCGCTGAAATGCTTGACGAAGCTGGCCGTGAAGTGTCTTATCTTCAAGGCGGTATGAAAGCATGGAGTGAACACCTTGAGCCAGTAAAGGTAGGAGATCTTAAAGATGGCGGAGCAATGTACCAGTTCGTCCGCATCGGAAAAGGCTGCCTATCTTACGCAGTTGTTTCTAACGGTGAAGCTGCATTGATCGATGCAACAAGAATGACAGATGTATACCTTGACTTCGCAAAAGAGCTTGGCGTTGAAATCAAGCATGTATTCGATACACACTTGCACGCTGACCATATTTCCGGCGGCAGAAAAATTGCTGAAGCAACAGGTGCAGCATACTGGCTGCCTCCAAAAGACGCTGATGAAGTAACATTCAACTACCAGCCTCTTGAAGATGGAAATAATGTGAAAATCGGTGAAACAAACATCGACATCAATGCACTATACACACCAGGACACACAATCGGATCCACTTCTTTTGTGGTAGACGAAAAATATCTTCTTTCTGGGGATATACTATTCATTGACTCAATTGGACGTCCGGACCTTGCTGGTAAAGCTGAAGACTGGGTAGCAGATCTAAGAAACTCACTATACACTCGCTACAAGCAGCTTTCTGATGAGCTTGTCGTACTGCCTGCGCACTTCATGATCATTGAAGAGCTGAACGAAGATGGCAGCGTATCTGAAAAGCTAGGTACTCTTTTCGCTAAGAACCATGGTTTGAATATCGAAGACGAGGCTGAATTCAGAAGACTTGTAACTGAGAACCTGCCGCCACAGCCAAATGCATACCAGGAAATTCGTGAAACAAACATGGGCAAAATCAACCCAGACGATGAGAAGCAGAGAGAAATGGAAATTGGACCAAACCGCTGTGCGGTAAGATAAATCTGGTTAGGGGGCTTTGCTCCCTGATCGCTATTGAAAAATACAACTTTTTATACAACCAAGGAGGATTTTAACATGAACGTAGCAAAAGTATTAGACGCAAAGGGACTAGCTTGTCCAATGCCAATCGTAAAAACTAAGAAGGCTATCACTGACCTTCAATCTGGAGATGTACTAGAAATCCATACAACTGATAAAGGCGCTGTAAAAGATCTAGCAGCCTGGGCACAATCCACTGGAAACGAACTTCTGAAGCACGAAGAAGAAAACGGTGTGTTCAAGTTCTGGATGAAGAAGGCGTAATTGAACGAAAGGGGGGCTCGTCTCCCTTTTCTTTTTCGTTTTTTGAATGAGGAATGCTTCGAGGCATTCTTGTGGAAGCAGTTATGTACAAAAAGGAGGAAGCCAGATGGATTTCACGTATCTTATTGTCATCTTTCTAATTGGTTTTATCGGTTCTTATATTTCCGGGATGGTTGGAATCGGCGGTTCAATCATTAAATACCCAATGCTATTATACATTCCGCCATTGTTCGGCATTGCCGCATTCAGCGCGCACGAAGTTTCAGGGATCAGTGCGGTCCAGGTTTTCTTCGCGACAATCGGCGGTGTGTGGGCTTACCGTAAGGGTGGATACTTAAATAAAACATTGATCATTTATATGGGTTCCGCGATCCTGGTCGGTTCTTTGATCGGAAGCTACGGTTCCCGCTTCATGTCTGAAGGCGGCATCAACCTTGTATACGGCATTCTTGCATTGATTGCTGCTGTTATGATGTTTGTTCCGAAAAAGGGCGTAGATGACATTCCGTTAGACCAGGTTACTTTCAATAAATGGCTGGCAGCACTCTTCGCATTTATCGTAGGGATTGGAGCGGGTATTGTAGGAGCAGCTGGGGCATTCTTGCTGGTGCCAATCATGCTGGTCGTGTTGAAGATTCCTACTCGAATGACAATTGCAACATCACTTGCCATTACGTTCATTTCTTCCATTGGATCGACAGTCGGTAAGCTTGCCACTGGCCAGGTGGAATTTTGGCCGGCATTGATCATGGTAGTTGCCAGTCTAATCGCATCGCCATTGGGTGCAAATGCTGGTAAGAAAGTTAATACTAAAATTCTTCAGTATATCCTCGCATTCTTGATCTTAGGTACTGCAATCAAGATTTGGATGGATATCCTGTAAGGATTTATTTAAACAAGACTTCGCTTCTGTGGAGTCTTGTTTTTTTTGATTCAAGAAAGCAACGTTATGATGACAGGTTTCTTGTGCAGAGCCCCAAAACTGTCAAGAAAGCGAGGTTATTATGACAGGTTTGAGGGGGTAGAGCTCAAAGCTGTCAAGAAAACACGATTATTGTGACAGGTTTGAGGGTGTGGAGACCAAAGCTGTCAAGAAAACATTGTTATTTTGACAGGTTTCAGGGTGTGGAGCCCGAAGTTGTCAAGAAAACGCCGTTATTATGACAAGTTTCAGGGTGTAGAGCTCAAAGCTGTCAAGAAAACGCGATTATTGTGACAGGTTTGAGGGATTAGAGCCCGAAGCTGTCAAGAAAACATTGTTATTATGACAGGTTTCAGGCCGTGGAGCCCAAAGTTGTCAAGAAAACGCCGTTATTATGACAAGTTTCAGGGTGTAGAGCTCAAAGCTGTCAAGAAAACGCGATTATTGTGACAGGTTTGAGGGGTTAGAGCTCAAAGCTGTCAAGAAAACATTGTTATTATGACAGGTTTGAGGGGTTAGAGCTCAAAGCTGTCAAGAAAACATTGTTATTATGACAGGTTTCAGGCCGTGGAGCCCAAAGTTGTCAAGAAAACGCCGTTATTATGACAAGTTTCAGGGTGTAGAGCTCAAAGCTGTCAAGAAAACACGATTATTATGACAGGTTTGAGGGGTTAGAGCTCAAAGCTGTCAAGAAAACGCGATTATTGTGACAGGTTTGAGGGGTTAGAGCCCAAAGTTGTCAAGAAAACACGATTATTGTGACAGGTTTGGAGGAAAAGCAAGAAAAGTTGTCAGAACCGAATGCAACTTTTGCCTAAGATTAAGAGAAGGACAGTAAAAGCCCAAAGAACACCTTCAATCGAGTTTGTTAGTAATAACTATTATTGTTTGGTTTATTATGGCAATATAGTTAATTTTTATTAAAAGTATTAAAAGTTAAGTCTTTCGACTCACGAAAAAAACTATCAAACCATACTTTCTCCCTATTTAGAATATACTGAATCTTTTATATTATTTAGGAAATAGAAATATTCTAATAGGGAGTGGATCATGTGTTAAAAGTCCTTTCAACTTCAGCGCTTTCTCTTGCTTTAGCAGGGAGCGCAGTGTTTGCGGGAATCAGCCCAGCAGATTCAGCAGTAAAACCACAGAGTAAATATGAACTAAGCCTTGCTCACCATGTAGGTGCAGCTCCGGAGCTAGTTGATAGAGCAAAGGAATTAGGAATCGATATTTCTAAGGTCGATCCTGCTGAAAAGGCTGCACAAAATGGAGCTAAATTCCAGCAGCCTGGCGATAATCATGTAGCTTATAAAGAGGCAACTGGTGATATTCCGGTACTCGTTATTCTAGCTAAGTACAAAGATGGAGACGAGCCAATCGGTGACATGCCTGGTCAGGTTCCAGCGAAATATTATGAGGATTTAGTTTTTGGTGATGAATATAATCCATATGAGCTGCCACAATTCCAAAAGTATGATGGCCCAGATGTTCCAAAGGACCGCACAATGCAAAACGCCTATAAGGAATCAAGTTACGGAAAAACGAACTTGGTCCGCCATGAGAACACAGAATTTGTGTGGGTTGAGCTTCCGAAAGGTGCCTCTTACTACCTTGACCAGGAAGGCACTTATGCTGAAGGCGGAGTCTACAAGCTTGGTAACGTAAATGGTGATGCCCATACAGGTGAGTTCATCCGTGACCTGTTAAAAGCAGCGGACGATCAAGTCGACTTTTCTAAATATGCTGATGAAAGCGGCCAAGTTCCAAACGTATTCGTCGTTCACGAAGGAACAGGTGCTGAATATAGCCGTGACCCAGCACAGTTCTGGTCACACAAGTGGAGCTTGCTAAGTGCCCTTTACTATGGAAAATACTATGAAACTGGCAAGCCAGCGGATGTTCATGCAGGCATGAGCCAATCTGAATGGATTGCAAAAACAGAAACAGAAGACATGACATATGACGGCGTAATTGTAAATAACTACAACATCCAGCCGGGTATCGGCGGTAACGTAGCTGGTTTTGATACAGCTACAAACACTTATAAAGAAGAAGCAAAAACTGGTCCATTCCCAGTACAGACTGGCGTTTATGCGCACGAGTTTGGACATGCACTTGGACTTCCTGATTTCTATGACACTGTTTACTCATCTGAAGGTGTAGGTAACTACTCAATGATGGCTGGCGGATCTTGGATGCGCTATCCTAATAAGGCTGAGTACGGCGGAAACTCTCCAACTCACTTCGATCCGTTCTCAAAGGTTTTCTTAGGATGGGCTGAACCAATCGAAGTAACACCAGAAAGTGGAGTACAAACAATCACTTTGCCGGCTGCAAACAAGGCGAAAGCTGATAACGGAATCGTTAAAATGGAAGTTCCAGGATCAAACGGAACTGAATACTTCCTGTTCGAAAATATGCAGCAGGATGGCTTTAACAAGGGTATGGTTCGCCAAGGTGAAAACGCTCATGGTTTAGTTGCATGGCATGTCGATGAAAATGTCATCAATCTTTACCAGACAGCTGGCTTCCGTCCAAACAACGTTGAAAACTGGATGAACAAGCGCTTCCAGTTCAACCAGTCACAGACTGCAAGCAATGGCGATGTTGTCACACATTATGGTCTATCTGTCCTTCAGGCAGACGGCAATTATGACCTTGAAAGAAACCTTAATCGCGGTGACGCTAGTGACTTCTTCAAGACTGGCAGCAAAATCACTCCAGTAAGCGGCAACGTTCACACTGGTTCGTACTACTTCTGGAAAGGTTTTAGCGATACACCTGCTGATTCTGGTATCCATGTAACGGATATTAAAGAAAACAAAGATGGATCAATCACAGCTAAGTTTTTCTACAACTTCAATTCTAGTGTAAAATAAATAACGCTGAAAAAACCTGAGCAGGTTCGTTCCTGTTCAGGTTTTTTTATATTTCGATAAGGGATGATTCCTAGTAGCTCATTTAACGTTTTCAGGCACAAAAACTTCCAGATGGCTCTGAAGCACTCTCGCCTGGAATGGCAATGGCTCGCCTTCTTCACCGTCAATATTCACCACATGGTGTTTGCCGGAAGTAACATTAAGGAAGGTGCTTCGGATATATTCTACTTCTTCACTTTCCTGCAATTCTCCCTTCATAAGGGATGGGATCAGGGCTGCAATTTTCGGGACAGACATCTTTTTAATAATGAATGCATGAAACTTTCCATCATTCACACTGGCTTTGGGGGCAAGGGCCTCGAACCCGCCTACAGAATTCGTTAGCGCAGCAATCAGCAGGAAAGTCTGGCCTTCCCATTTACCGTTGTCGTGTTCGACACATATATCGATTGCCTCGCCATTTAGGAACGATTTTGCACCTTCCATAAAATAGGCTAGTGAACCTAGTCTTGTTTTTAGTTCAGGGCTCACGCTGTAAGAAGCTTCTGCAATGGCGCCGACTGCTATGACATTGGCGAAATAATGCTCATTGATTTTACCTATATCTACTGGCTGCAGGTTTTGCCCATCCAGAACAGAAATAGCTTCATAGGGATCCAGCGGTAAATTGAGTGCCCTTGCAAAATCATTGACCGTACCTAGTGGGATGATGCCGAGAGCAGGCCTGTGGGCTTGTTCAGCCAGTCCATTTATCGCCTCGTTGATTGTCCCGTCCCCGCCCATGGCAATGACAGCATCGTATAAAGCAACGCAGGCCTCGGTAGCAAATGCAGCAGCATCGCCTTCTTTTTCGGTTCTTCGAATATCTATATCATTGTATTGATTTCTTAATGTTTCCTCTATTTTCTCAGCGTAGTCAGCCGCTTTTTCTTTTCCTGAAGATGGATTCAAAATAATCATGGCTTTCATCCAGGATAACCTCCCCAAAATCTCTTCACAAAAATAAGTATTTTATCAACCCTATTATTTACCTTTAAATGAATCACTATAAACTAGTGGGAACTGCCCAGGTTATAAACGAAGTAAAAAACGAAGCAAAACGGTGATTCAGTGAGAGAGACTGTGATTTGGCATAAATATCGGGTTAAATTGAATAAAAAGAGTCATTTTTGGCGTCCTTTTCATGTTTACAAGTAGAATGAGGGAGGAGTATGATTACAGCAGTTTAAGATATTAAATGAGTTTCATATTTCTAAATCGCTGAATCCAATAGGAGCGGGGGAACCAACTTTGTGGATGGAAATCCACTTGGGGTGAGGCCTGAATGATAGGCGGGGCTATTCTGAGCCCTAATCCGACAGCTAACTCCGTAAGCGTTGAAGAAGAGGAAGATGAAGCTTGTGTGACAGGTATGTTCAAAAGTCCACAAGGCTGCTATCTTTTAGCCTCTGGGGGCTTTTTTGTTTTGCTGTATTTTAGATATGCCGGCTATGCTAAAATTCCAGTTTGAACAAAGTCCCTGCAAAGAAATATTAGACGCATAATTCCTCATACTAAGGAAAGAAGGAAGAATCATGCGCAAGAAGTTGTTTTTTAGGATGGATCCCCCGAAAGTACTTGTTTTTGGATTTGGAGCCATTATATTGTTAGGGACTGTGTTGCTCTCACTGCCGGCTTCCACAGTGAATGGCAGGGGACTTCCGATTTTGGATGCATTGTTTACGGCAACTTCAGCAACCTGTGTAACAGGTCTTGTCGTCGTTGACACAGGCGATACCTTTACACGTTTTGGTGAAATGGTCATCCTGTCGATGATCCAGGTTGGCGGACTGGGTTTCATGAGTTTCGCCACTTTGCTTGCATTTATTTTAGGAAAAAGAATTTCTTTTAAAGAAAGGCTGATTATCCAGGAATCATTGAATAACGCGACTGTAGAAGGGATTGTCAGGCTTGTCAAACGAATCTTCCTTTTTACAGCGGTAGTCGAAATTACTGGCGGAATCATTCTGTCTCTGAGATTTTCACAGGAGATGGCTGCAGGCAAGGCGATTTATTTTGGTTTTTTTCATGCCGTATCGAACTTTAATAATGCCGGATTTGATTTGATGGGCGGGTTCAAAGGGCTGACTGCATATGCTGATGATCCGGTCGTCAATCTTACCATGATCACTCTTATCAGTCTGGGCGGGATTGGCTTCATTGTCATGAATGAGCTATTTGACTATCGCAGGACAGGGAGACTTTCCCTGCACTCAAAAATCGTTTTAGCAATATCGGCTGTATTGGTGTTTGGAGGTGCTCTTCTGTTTTTTATCCTGGAATTCAGCAATCCGTCCACCTTGAAGCCAATGACGATGACTGGTAAAATATTCGGAGCGTTTTACCAGGCTGTCACACCGAGGACAGCAGGATCTAATACCTTGAATATCCCGGACTTGAAGCAGTCAACCTTGTTTTTGATCATCTTCCTGATGTTCATTGGCGCTTCGCCAGGCTCTGCGGGCGGAGGAATCAAGACAACCACATTTGCGGTCCTAATTGGTGCAGTCAGGTCACAAATCCGCGGCAGGGAGGATATCACATTCTTTGGCAGAAGAATGGATCAAAGCATTGTCTCCAAGTCGTTGACGATTACACTGATTTCACTTTTTTCAATAGGATTGGTTACAATGGTGCTGACCATCACTGAACCAGGAAAAGAGTTCTTGATGATATTCTTTGAGACAGTTTCTGCCTTTTCAACTGTAGGGCTTTCCATGGGCTTGACCACTGAGCTGTCACCGTATGGAAAAATATTAATAACGATTACGATGTTCGCGGGCAGGATTGGCCCGCTGACACTGGCTTTTGCAATTACGAAAAAAAGAAAAGAGGATCATTATCGATATCCAGCTGGAAAAGTGATGATTGGGTAGGAGGAAGTTTTTTATGGCAAAACAATACGCAGTAATCGGCATGGGCCGTTTCGGGTCCAGTGTAGCGACGACTTTATATAATGAAGGAGTCGAAGTGTTGGCGATTGATAAAAGTGAACAACATATCGAGGACTATAAGGAGTTTGTTACCCATGCGGTAATCGGCGACTCAACGGACGAGCAAACGTTAAAGGCTGTAGGAATCAGGAACTTTGATACAGTCATTGTGGCAATCGGGGACGATATCCAGGCAAGTATCCTTACCGTTCTTATTTTAAAAGAAATGGGTGTTGCCAATGTTGTTGCCAAAGCCCTTAACAAACATCATGCGCAAGTATTGTTCAAGGTTGGGGCGGACAAAGTCATCTTCCCGGAACGGGATATGGGGGAGAGAGTTGCCCATCAGCTAATGGCATCACCCAATGTATTGAACTTTATCGAGCTATCGGATGACTACAGTATCGAGGAAATCAAGCTTCCGATGAGCATGGCAGGAAAGAACCTGATTGAAATCAATCTGCGTGCCAAATATAATATCACGGTTATCGGCGTGAAGACAGCCAACAAGGTCGACATCTCTCCAGACCCAGAGAAAACGCTAAGGGCAGAGGATATCCTGATTGTACTAGGTGAGAATGGTGATTTGAACAAGTTTACGAAAATAAAATAATCTACATCGAGGCAGGCTGGGGAATCACAGTCTGCTTTTTTCTGTTGTTTAGTCAAGGCTCTTTTCTTGAATTTGGCATGCAGGATCGATTATATGAGTCTATAATAAAATTAAAAGAAACAAGAGTTATATTCAAGGATCTTCATGTACCAATAACAGAAGAGAAGGTGAAGTTTTGAAGCAAAGAGATTTATTCTTAGCGTTTTTTCGCGTCGGAATCCTCGGATATGGCGGCGGCCCGTCTTCGATTCCGCTTGTACATAAGGAAGTAGTTGAAAAATATAAATGGATGGACTCTGATGAATTCGGTGATATTCTTGCTTTGGGCAATGCGCTGCCAGGTCCGATTGCCACAAAAATGGCCGGCTACATTGGCTATCGAGTAGGCGGATACCTTGGTATGATCAATGCCCTTACAGCAACGATGATTCCGGCAATCATCCTGATGATCCTGCTGCTGACGGGCCTGAACTCATACAAAGATGAGCCATGGGTGATAGGAATGACAGAGGCTGTTGTACCAGTTGTTGCCGTCATGCTTGCCGTTCTGACATGGGATTTTATCAAGAAGTCAGGCAAATCAAACCTCGGATGGGCGTGGACATTTGTGGCGCTTATTGGCAGCCTGGTTCTTCTTCAATACTTGAATCTGCATCCCGCAATTTTAATCTTTGTATTGCTGCTCGGCGCCTTGCTGAAAAAAGACCCTGCAACCTCTGAAAATAAACAAACAGGAGGGGAGGAGGAGTGATTTATTTCCATATATTTCTGGCCTTTTTCATTCCCGGGATTTTAGGATATGGCGGCGGTCCTGCCTCGATTCCATTAATTGAAAATGAAGTCGTTGACCGTTATGGATGGATGTCAGTCAATGAATTCAGTGAAGTGCTGGCGATGGGGAACGCCCTGCCAGGACCGATTGCCACCAAGATGGCTGGGTATATCGGATATGCAGAAGGAGGAATCCTCGGTGCTATAGTTGGGGTATTTGCCACGGTAGCACCATCCCTAATCCTGATGATCAGCTTGCTCGGTTTGTTGATGAAGTTCAAAGATTCACCCCGTGTCAAAAGGCTGACAATTGTCGTCCGCCCTGTCATTGCCGTCCTTTTAGGAGTCATGACCTATGATTTCTTTTTCTCTTCCTATGAGGGGGTCGGCCTGATGCAGACCATTCTGATTGGCGGAATCAGCTTCATCCTGATGGAAAAACTCAAAGTCCACCCTGCCTATGTCATCGCAGGGTCCCTTGTTTACGGTGCCATTGTTTTATCGTAAGCAAGAATTCCAAGGCTTCAGAAAGGCAGAATGGATGAAGCAGGAGAGTCATAATATTGAAGTCCCGGAAGCCTAAACTCCCGGGACTTTTCTTTTGGTTGTTTTCGTAAAGATTGTTGTTAAAATCCTAAAGCCAATTTTAACGTGATAATAAGCCGTTTTGTAGTTCGGTAATAAGTGTGCAAGCTCTTTTCTTAGTAATAAGCGTATTTATGTGAGAAAAATAGGTCATTGAATCCTATTTTTTTAGTCAATAGCAACGTGTTTGAGAAAAGAGCCTTTCCTTTTTTATAGCTTTCTCCCCTATAAATTGGTTAAAATATTGAAGAGACTCTTTTTATAAAGGCTCTTTTGTTCTTTTAATAGTAGGATTTTGACGAACAAGGTGGAATTTGGCATCAATCAAACAGTAACTGAGGGAGATATATGGAAAAACGTGATAAGAGATCTAGACATCTAGCGGCTATTTCGCTGGCGATTATGGGAGCGGGGTTCCTCGCTGCGATTCCGTTTCAGGATTCATTGATCGGGAAATTGCTGATGGGCGGCTTTGAAGCTGGTCTTGTCGGCGGACTTGCTGACTGGTTTGCGGTAACGGCGCTATTCAGGCACCCGATGGGAATCCCGATTCCGCACACGGCACTTTTGCCGAAAAATCGTGATAAAGTAACGCGCGCGTTAATCAACATGCTTGAGAATGACTGGCTCACGAAAGAGAGCATCATGGAAAAGTTCAAGCAGATTCATATTCTTGATAAAATTTTCGAAACGGTTGAGAAGGAATTGCATTCTGAGTCTGTTAAAAAAAGTATCCAGTCTTTCAGTCTGGATGTTGTGAAAAAAATAGACGTAGAAAGATTTGCACCGACGATTGAACAGGAAATCAAAGGATTCCTGTTATCAGCAGATTCCTCCGAGTTTTTACAAAAAGCATCCAGCCATATACTTGTAAAAGAGTATGACTCGGCCGCTTTTGACTATGTATTGCAAGAGACGGAAAAATGGGCTTCTCAGGATGAAGCGAAACTGGTTCTTGGCAAACTGGGAAAACAGGCGATCGATACAACGGAAGCTGACGGTCTTTTGAAATTCGCGATCCAATCGTTCAGTAATATGATCACGGAAGAAAAAGTAGGCAATATTTTGCAATCATTCATTTTAAAAAGAATGAAAAACCTGCAGCAGGATGATAATCGCTACCGCCATATGATTCTTGATAAAATCCGCAAAGAACTGGGAAGCATCAATGAGCGTGAAGCTCTCATGTCGGAAATCCAAACCTGGAAAAACAAGATGGTCGAAGAGATGGACTTAACACAACAAATCAAAGGTGTATTGGCCAAGGCGAAGGATCGTGCAATTGGGCTTATCGAAAAAGACAGCTTTGTAGATGATACGGTTACACCAGTGGTGAAAAAGTTCATTGAAGAAATCAAAGCTGATGATGAAAAGGTAAAAGCAATCGAAACCTGGCTCCATGCAAAGATAGCTGGTCTGATTGAAAGAAACCACTCTAAAATCGGCAAGCTTGTCAGAGAAAATCTTGATAAGCTCGATACAGAAACACTGATTGACATGATGGAAAACAACGTGGGAAAAGACCTGCAATGGATCAGGGTGAACGGAGCCGTCTGCGGCTTCCTGATCGGGATTGGTTTGACGATCTTCAAGCTTATTGTGATGTAAAATAGTAATATGAGGCCAATCCAACGGGTTGGTCTTTTTTATTGAAGGAAATGGTAAAATGATAAGGGGAGGGAGTGGCATGGGTAAAAGGAAGAAGCTTGTAACAGTCATTTTTGTTCTGGTGAGTGTTGTTCTTTTGACAGCATATTGGGCTTATCATCACAATATTCTGTCAGGTAATTATGACAAATTGACAGTCAGCGGCATGGAAGGCTCAACAATCCTGGTCATAAAAGACCAGGACGAGATTGCTAAAATCATTTCAGACATAAATGAAAGCCCGAGGACCTTCCAGTATAATGACGGACTTACATACGACTACTTACCCGTCGGTATCTTGACTTTTGAAAATGAAACGGAAAAAGTGCAAATAGGATTTATTTTATCAACCGGAAATACGATAACAAAATATTGGGAAATTCATACGGAGTTTCCATTTGGGCAATAGGGGGATTGGCAATTATGGAGAAGGTAAATATCAACGAAAAGTTCTCGCTTTTTAGTGATTATTGGAGTCCGAAAATCGCAGGAGAAATAAATGATATGCATGTAAAGTTCGCCAAGCTAAAAGGTGAGTTCATCTGGCATATGCATGAACATGAGGATGAGATGTTCCTTGTTGTAAAAGGTGAGATTTTGCTTAAATTCAGGGATCGAGATGTACACCTGAAAGAAGGGGAATTCATGATTGTCCCTAAAGGAGTTGAGCACCTACCTATTGCAGAAGAAGAAGCACATGTTATCTTTTTCGAACCGAAATCAACCTTAAATACAGGCGAAGAAATGAATGAAAGAACGGTTTCCGATCTTCCAACAATATAAGTATGATAAAAGGCTGGGTCAGTGACCAAGCCTTTTACTATGGTTAATCATCAATTTTCACCAGTTCGAAACCTGTTTCTTTCCACACATAGCGGATTCCATGGACAAATGTGTTAAAAGTTGGAACATTAACATGCAAACCATTCAGCACGATTGATTTGGCCATTTCGGGACGGAGCCCTACATAGATGGATTGAACACCCATAAGCTTCAAAGCATTGATGACCTGTTGAAGACGAAAGGCGATGGATGCGTCAATTTCATCGGAAACACCGGTAAAGTCAAAAATCACAAATTGATTTCCCTGCCTGGCGCTGTGGGAGAGGATTTTGTCACCAAGAAGCACCAGTCGGTCTTCAGTCAATTTTCCCATGACCGGAACCAGGACAGCTGAGTCGACGGATAGCGGGATGACAGGCATATCAAGAACTTGCAGCTGTTTCCTGTTTTCCTCCAGTGCCTCTTCGAATTCAGTGACATCTTTCCACGTAAGAATAAATCCGCGTTCCTTGCCCTCATGATTTGTAAGTCGATCTACCATAATTTCGGCTGAAAATTTATTGAACAAAGTGATGCTGGCGAAATGGGGAAACTTTCCTTCAGCCAGGATTTTTTGTTGACGGCTGCCATGGAACTCTCCTAAATCCCTGCCAAGGAATTCTTCTGGATCAGTAACCCCTAAATAAGGCCCGATTTTGGCCAATAGTTTTAGGGCAGAATCATTGATAAAAACGATTTTGTAATCTTGATCAGCAATTAAAATATTTTCATTGATTTTATTTAAGAGTTGATGGGTTTCTAGTGCACCGAGGTTGAACAAAACAATCGCTCCTATTCTAATAGGCGTTCTATGTAAAATTATAGCTAAGTTTTCCAGTTGGGACAAGGAATACCGAAGGCCTCCTGCCCTGAGCGCAGGAGGCCGAAAGTTCATTTAGTGGCTGCTTTCTGTTTGAAAATTGTTTTTCTGATATATGGGATCACCCAGTAGTCCAACCCATACTTCCCTGCGTTAAAACCAGCGAAGAGGATGATGAAACCGAAGAATATATCTGTTGGATTATGGGATACGGTTCCGGCAAGGAAGAAGCTGAAATTCATTACTAAGCCGAAGAACATTGCGGCAGTTGTCAGGCAGCCAAGAATGAGACCCAGACCGACGAGGAATTCACCGACCGGTACTATAAAGTTGAAAAGCTCAATGTTTGGCAGCGCGAAGTTTTCCAGAAAAGAAACATACCAGCCATAAACCATGTTTCCATCAGGACCTTTTACCGGATTGGCGATGGCATTTTTCAAATATCCAGTTGCATCAAAGCCTTCCCCGGTCATTTTATGCCATCCAGCAATCATCCAGTTATAACCGAGCCATAATCTTAAAACAGTCAACAGGCCAGCGGCAACCTTGTTTTCCCTTAACCAATTTGCGAACATATCAATCGCTTCCCTTCAAGGATGAAGTATTATTTGATTACACTACAATATATTAATCTTCTATTTTAAAATGCGGGCAGGAAGTCTTTGTTCACAAATTAGCAAAAACATATTGTCAGGATTTTGAACACTTTGGAAAGGCAATGACGTGGAAAAAATGAGATGAGAAAACTCGGGGAGGAAAACGAACTAATGGGAAGTTAATAATTAGCTGGGGGGAAACGTAAAAAAAGAGCCAGGCAAATGCCCAGCTCTCTGGTTATGATTTCAGTTAAACTGCTTTATGGGCAGCTTCAGGTTCTCTTTTGAATACAGTCTTGCGGATGAAAGGAACCACCCAGCGGTCTAAACCGTACTTGCCAGCGTTATAGCCTGCAAACAGGATGATGAAGCCGAAGAAGATGTCAGTTGGGTTGTGAGATACTGTTCCGGCAAGGAAGAAACTGAAGTTCATCACAAGTCCGAAGAACATGGCGGCTGTTGTCAAAGTACCAAGGATTAATCCAAGGCCAACTAAGAATTCACCAAGCGGAACGATAAAGTTGAAAAGTTCAATATTCGGGATCGCAAAGCTTTCAAGGAAGTTCACATACCACCCATAAACTGCATTTCCGTCGGGACCCTTTACCGGGTTTGCAACGGCGTTTTTCAAATATCCGCTTGCGTCAAAGCCTTCGCCAGTCAATTTGCCCCATCCAGCAGTCATCCAGTTATATCCGAGCCATACCCTAATGACAGTCAACAGGCCAGCAGCAATATTGTTTTCTCTCAACCATTTAGCGAACATCTAAATCGCTTCCCTTCAAAAATAAGTAATTATTGATTACACTTACAATATATCAGAATCCGAAATAAAAATGAGTTAGTTGTGAAGTTGTTCACACAAATGCAACAACAAATTGACGGAATATTGAACGTGAATCCTTTTAAAAGGATGGATTGGCAACAGTGCCTAAGCAAAGCATGGAATCAGAAAGGATGAAAGCAGATGGATCAATCAACAGGAGCAGCTCAACAGCCTCAGGGCACTGAAAAAATCTGGAGCAGGGACTTTATGTTTATATTCCTGGCGAATTTCTTCATTTTCCTTGGTTTTCAAATGACCTTGCCTACCATTCCACTGTTTGTGGAGCATCTGGGCGGAAATGACCAGTTAATCGGATTTGTCGTTGGGATTTTCACATTTTCAGCATTGATTGTACGCCCATTTGCAGGACGGATGCTGGAAACGAAAGGCAGGGGGTTCATTTATCTGACAGGCCTGGCAATTTTCGTGGTCTCTGTAGGCTCATTCGGATTTGCTTCAGGAATCGTCTTCTTGTTTTTAATGCGGATTGTCCAGGGGATTGGCTGGGGATTTTCCACGACAGCTTCTGGTACAATCGCAACCGACTTAATACCGCCGCGGCGCAGGGGAGAAGGAATGGGTTATTTCGGTCTCTCCGGGAACGTTGCTCTCGCGATGGGACCGACACTTGGTCTTGCACTGGCTGCGGCAATCACCTTTAAGCAGTTATTTTTAATCAGTGCGATCCTGGGTCTTGCTGCCTTCCTGCTGGCATCAAGGATTACCTATAAAAAGGTGGAGAAAGCGGAAGTAAAAGCGGAAGAGAATGCGGTCAAGCGCAGATGGGATGTATACGAAAAGTCCGCCCTGCAGCCATCCTTGCTATTATTGTTCATTACAACCACATTCGGAGGAATCGCTTCATTCCTGCCCCTCTACTCAGCACAGAAGGGAATTGAAGGGATAGAATGGTACTTTTTTATTTTTGCGATTACCCTAATGCTATCCCGGTCATTTGCGGGCAAACTCTATGACAAAAAAGGACATGGCGCCGTCTTCCTGCCCGGGACATTTTTAATCATGATCGCCATGATCCTTTTAGCCTGGCTGCCAAACAGCCTGGTGATGTTCATCGCAGCCGGCCTGTACGGATTCGGTTTTGGCTCGGTCCAGCCGGCACTTCAGGCATGGGCTGTCCAGGATGCACCGATGAATCGAAAAGGTATGGCTAACGCTACCTTCTTCTCCTTTTTCGATTTGGGCGTTGGTGTCGGAGCGATGACTTTTGGCCAGATCGGTCACTGGCTCGGCTATGGCAGCATCTATATCGCTTCCGCCATTTCCGTTTCCGTTTCGCTTCTTCTCTATATTTTGATGATGAAACGGCCTGCTGGAAAATAGACCTGTTCCAATTTTGGAGCAGGTTCTTTTTATTTGAAGAAGATTTTTTAACAGAGTAAAATACAGATATAGGTATATTGGAATTCAGGCAGCGCCCGGCACTGATGTTTTTTTGGCTTTTAAAAGATATGGTGCGGGGTATATAAGAGAGTATAGTCTTCATAAGCCTATCAAAAATGAAGGAGGAGTTCATATGTATTTCAAGTCATTTTTTGATGACCAGCTTGCACATATGTCGTACTTGATCGGCTGCCAGAGAACGGGCGAAGCGATTGTCATCGACCCGGCAAGGAATGTCCAGCCTTATCTGGACATCGCCAATAAAGAAGCCCTCAAAGTATCAGCTGCAACCGAAACCCATATTCATGCAGATTATTTGTCAGGAGCAAGGGAGCTTGCCCACCATCATGGAGCGAAGCTGTATGTATCCGATGAAGGGGATAAGGACTGGAAGTATCAATATGTCGACCAGTATGAGCATGAATTGCTGACAGAGGGCTCGACGTTCAATATTGGGAATATCTATTTTGAAGTCATCCACACGCCGGGCCATACACCGGAAAGCATCTCATTCCTGCTGACGGATAAGGGAGGCGGCGCCAATGAGCCGATGGGAATCTTCACAGGAGACTTCCTGTTCGTAGGCGATGTCGGCCGCCCGGACCTTCTCGAAAAAGCCGCAGGCATCAAGGATACATCCAAAGCGGGTGCACACCAGATGTTCGAATCGCTTCGCAAAGTGGAAAAGCTGTCTGACTTCCTGCAGGTATGGCCAGCACATGGAGCAGGAAGCGCATGCGGAAAATCACTTGGCGCTGTGCCAATGTCCACATTAGGCTATGAGAAAAAATTCAACTGGGCTTTCCAAATTCATGAGGAAGACAAATTTGTTGAGGAGCTGCTTGCAGGACAGCCGGAGCCTCCGAAATACTTCGCTCAGATGAAAAAGCTGAATAAAGTTGGCCCTGAACTGCTCAGACGAGAGGAAACTCCTAAAGTGTCATTATCTGACGCGAGGGATGCAGTGGTTGTCGACACCCGTCCGGCAGATGACTTCGCCGAGGGGCATGCTGAAGAAACAATCAATATCCCATATAATAAATCCTTCACGAACTGGGCAGGCTGGTTGTTAAGCTATGACCAGGATATCGTATTGATTGCTGATCCGGAAAAACTGCCTGACGTTGAAAAATCCCTGCAGTCAATCGGACTTGACCAGGTTACAGGTTATGTTGACCCGAAAGAGCTAGGCGGGAGCCTGGAAGAATACAAGACCGTCACCGCCGGCGAGGCAAAAGAAATGATGGAAGACGACAACTACTTTGTCATCGACGTCCGTAATCAGAGTGAATGGGACAGCGGCCATATCCCAGGTGCCCATCACATGATGCTCGGAAACCTGACCGATAAGCTTGACGAAGTGCCAAAAGACAAGAAAATCATCGCCCATTGCCAATCAGGCGCGCGTTCCGCAATCGGAACAAGCCTGCTTTTGAAAAATGGCTACAAGGATGTAGTCAACCTCGAAGGCGGCTACTCCGCCTGGGAAGAAGAAGGATTGCCTGTTAAAAAGGATTAATATCAGAGCCAGCTCAGTTTTTGAGCTGGCTTTATTTAGTAGGATATAGGCACTTATTAGACCGCAAATGGAGTGTATTGGTGACCTAATATGCCGGAATCATAGAAAAGAGGTCACCAATAGAGCGTATTGGTGACCTAATATGCCAGAATCCGAGAAAAGAGGTCACCAATGAAGCGTATTGGCGCCCTGAATTGTAAGAATCTGAGAAAAGAGGTCACCAATAAAGCGTATTGGCGCCCTGAATTGTAAGAATCTGAGAAAAGAGGTCACCAATAAAGCGTATTGGTGCCCTGAATTGTAAGAATCTGAGAAAAGAGGTCACCAATAAAGCGTATTGGTGCCCTAAATTGTAAGAATATGAGAAAAGAGGTCACCAATAGAGCGGTCTATCCCTGAAAGGTGTATTAATCCCAAAAAAATAAGCCAGTTAAACGATTCCCCCATCTGCAATCATGAACAAACTATGACCAACATGTTAAATAATCTGTAACAGCAGGTGAAACAGTTGATTCTCTCGCCATTGCGCTATAATTTATATATAACAGATGTCGGAACAGAGGGGATTGCCGTGAAAATATTAGTGATTGAGGATAATGAAAGTGTCTGTGCGATGATTGAGATGTTCTTTTTAAAAGAGGGCATAGAAGGCAGGTTTGTGAATGATGGCCTCCAGGGCTATGAGGCTTACAAAAGCGCAGAGTGGGATTTGCTGATTGTCGACTGGATGCTTCCGGGTATGGATGGTGTCACACTTTGCAGGAAGATCAGGCAGGATGGCAGTGATGTGCCGATCATCATGCTGACGGCCAAGGACAGTGAATCTGATCAGGTTCTTGGACTGGAGATGGGAGCGGATGATTATGTGACGAAGCCGTTCAGTCCGCTGGCTTTGATGGCGAGGATCAAGGCTGTGGCCCGGCGATATCAAAAACAGAAACCCGGTGAGCACAGCGAGGTTGGGACGAGCCGTCTGAAAATCAACAAAGAAACTCGTGAAGTGAGCCTGGACGGCAGCCCAGTGACAAATTTGACGCCAAAAGAATTCGACCTGCTTCTATTGTTCGCCCAGCATCCGCGCCAGGTATTCACGAGGGAGCAGCTTCTTGAGCGTGTCTGGGGATACCAATTTTACGGTGATGAACGTACGGTGGATGTCCATATCAAGAGACTAAGGAAAAAGATTGGCAGTGCTGAACAGCCATTCTTCCATACGGTTTGGGGCGTAGGCTATAAATTCGATGAACTGGTTGATGGGCATGAAGGTTAAATATATATACCAGCAATTTCTGAGCCATATCAGCATTATCATCGTTGCCTTCCTCATCCTGAGCCTCGTATTCACACAGTATGTGGAAACGCTGGTTTATAAAAATAAAACGGAGGAGCTGATTTCCTACGGGGAAAATATCCTCCGAGATCTTGATCGAGGCAGTGAACGTCCTGATCAGGTGATCAATCAGTATGCCCGGGTTCTTTTTGGCCGGGATATCCAGTTCAGTGTATTTGATGAGAATATCCAGCTGCTGAATCCAATCAGATGGAGAGGGCCGGCGATCGAGTTATCGGAAGAAGAGTGGAGCCAGCTCACAAACGGAAATCCGATTGTGAAAAATTTTGATCTAGAACGGTATGACCGTGCTGTGACCCTGGTTGTTTTGCCATATGTGGATCGTGGAAATTTCATCGGCGGCATTCTCCTGACCTCGCCAATCAGCGGGACACGGGAAATGATTACAGAAATCAATAAATATTTATTTTATACTGTGCTGATTGCGCTTGCTGTTTCGTTCCTGCTGAGCTGGGTGCTGTCACGCATCCATGTGAACAGGATCAAAAAGCTGCAGGAAGCCACATCGCTCGTGTCTGCAGGGGATTATACCGTAAAAGTTCCATCCTCTGACTTCGATGAAATCGGTGAATTGGCGAATGATTTTAACAGCATGGTAAGCAAACTGAACGATTCGAAATCAGAAATCGAAAGCCTGGAAAACCGGCGCCGCCAGTTCATGTCAGATGTTTCCCATGAATTGAGGACGCCGCTTACGACCATTAGCGGAATTATTGAGGGGCTCAGGAATAATATGATTCCCGAGGCGGAGAAAGAGCGGGGCATCAACCTGGTCAGCCAGGAAACGAAGCGGCTGATCAGGCTGGTTAATGAGAACCTGGATTATGATAAAATCCGCTCGAATCAAGTACTGCTTTTAAAAGAAGATATTGAACTGATTGAGGTATTCGAAATCATCCAGGACCAACTAGGGCTGCAGGCGGAGGAACGAAATAACTCAATTGAGATCCAAACGGAAGAATCAGCCATGGTCCATGCTGATTATGACCGTCTTGTCCAGATTTTGATCAATATTACGAAAAACAGCATCCAGTTCACAGAAAATGGGACCATCTGGCTTCGCGGCAGGATGGCTGGGGCGAAGACGGTGATTGAAATCGAGGACACAGGCATTGGCATCGAACCGGCTGAAATCGAAAAAATCTGGCATCGCTTTTACAAAGCCGATATCTCGAGAACGAGCAACCCGTTTGGAGAGTTCGGCCTCGGTTTGTCCATAGTCAAACAGCTGGTACAGATGCATGATGGAAAAATTTCAGTGGAAAGCGAGCATGGAAAAGGGACAAAGTTTGTGATCGAACTCCCTTTTCGATAAGATGAAAAAAGAAGCTGCGGGCATGGTCCCCGGCTTTTCCTATTTGAAAGGGTGAAACAACATGGTGCGTTTCGGAGTAGTAGGTACAAATTGGATTACAGAAGCATTTATCAAGGGGGCAAGCCACCATCAGGATTTTCAGCTTAATGCCGTTTATTCGCGTACTGAGGACCGTGCCGCGGAGTTTGCCGGCAAATTCGGAGTGGATACTATTTTTACAGACCTGGAAGAGATGGCAAAAAGCAATTTAATTGATGCCGTCTATATTGCAAGTCCCAATTCTCTGCATGCCAGCCAGGCGAAGACTCTCATGGAAAATGGCAAGCATGTTCTCTGCGAAAAAGCAATTGCGTCTAACAGCCGCGAGCTGGACGATATGATCAGGACGGCAAAGGATCATCAGGTTGTTTTGATGGAGGCGCTAAAATCGACCCTGATGCCGAACTTCAAGGCCGTCCAGGAGAATCTGGATAAAATCGGCACGATCAGAAGGTACTTCGCCAGCTATTGCCAGTATTCGTCCCGCTATGACAAGTATAAAGAAGGTACCGTATTGAACGCCTTCAACCCGAAATTTTCGGCAGGTTCACTGATGGACATCGGCATCTATTGCCTCTATCCTCTCGTTGTCCTGTTTGGAGAGCCAAAGTCTATTCAGGCAACCGGCTATTTGCTTGAATCAGGTGTGGATGGGGAAGGCAGCCTGATTATGAAATATGAGGAAATGGATGCGGTCATCATGTTTTCGAAAATCACTGATTCATCACTTCCTTCTGAAATACACGGCGAGAATGGAAACATCAGGATTGATAAAATCAGTACACCGGAAAAAGTGGAAATCATCTATCGCGATGGGAAAAATGAAGACATTTCGAGAGAACAATTGGAAGATAATATGTTTTACGAAGCAGAGGAGTTCATTTCAGTGATTCAGCAAGGTAAATTGGAATCGACGAACAACTCGCTTGAAAACTCGAGAATCACGATGAGGATTCTTGATGAAGCAAGATTGCAAATGGGTGTCAGGTTCCCAAGTGACAGATAAAAGAAAGGGCAGGTGCGCTTAACGGCACCTGCCCTGTTTTACAACCTTTAGTAATTCAAAAATTTCACACAGACCGGATCCGGAACCTTCACATCAGACTGCAGCAGAGTCAATTTTCCTGTTTCTGCGTCACGGGCATAAAGCGCGACATTGCTGGAATTCTGGTTCGTCGCAATCAGGAATTTCTGGCTTGGGTCTAACACAAAATCCCTTGGCCAATTTCCTTCCGTAGCCGTATGCTCGATAAATGCGAGCTGGAAGCTTTCTGGATCCACCCTGAAAATCGCGATACTGTCATGGCCGCGATTGGCAGCGTAGACGTATTTTCCATCAGATGAAATATGGATGGCGCTTCCCTGATTGTTTTCGCTAAAATCTGCAGGCAGGGTGGAGAGTGCCTGGAGCTGTTCAAAGCTGCCGTCCTGTGAATTGTATTTTAAAACCAGAACTTCAGAGCTGAATTCGGTCATTAAATAAGCGGTGGTATTGTTTGGATGGAAAACAAGATGTCTTGGGCCGCTGCCTGGTACAATATGGAGCACACTCTTCTCGATTAGCTGGCCGTTATCGAGAGTATAGGTAATCAACTGGTCGATGCCAAGGTCGACAACTGCCGCATAATTTCCGTCTGGGGTGAATCCTGCATAATGGGTGTGCGCTTTTTCCTGGCGCTCATCCGGTCCTGAGCCTTCATGGACCGCGCTTGATAAGGCTGACTCAATATTGCCTGTATCAGAGTTCAGCAGATAGGAATCAGCAGACCCTTTGTGGTAATTGGCAGATAAAAGAAGGTTGTTTTCCATGTTCACGCTCACATGGCATGGTGACGCTCCTGGAGCAAGCTCGGAATTGATGAATGACAGCTTTCCGGATTCCAAGATACCAAAGCCTGCCACGCCTCCGGTACCGCCTTCCTTTGCGACGGCATAAAGAAAGCGATTGTCATGACTGATTGTCAGGTATGTAGGGTTTTCCAGGGCTGCCGCTGGTTCCACGTCGAGGATTTTTCCATTTACCGTGTCAAGGGTGAAAGAGTAGATGCCCTCGCTGTCTCCTTTTGTATATGTACCGAAATAGCCTTTGAATTTTTCATGGGTTGCCATTATGAATGCCTCCAATTTGATCTAGCATGAATAGTCTAAGTTATAGTCTAGCAAAAAAATCCTGGGGTACAAAATGTTACGAACAACAGGTGAATGGGTAAAATAGTACAGGAGAACTTCGTTTGTAAAATGAATGTTAGATAACCTGACCAAAATCTGGACTTTAAACTTTTTAAGGGATATGCTCTTTTATAATGAGATTCTAGCAAAGGCTTTCTCAACTTAAAAATATCAGTTTAAAGTGTTTAGGAGGTTTATTATGAGCTTGCAAAAGCAGATAATTGACGCATTGAATGTACAGCCGCAAATTGATCCCCAGCAGGAAATCAGGAAGAGAATCGATTTTTTAAAAGAATATTTGCTCGCCTCAAGGGCGAAAGGGTTCGTGCTTGGAATCAGCGGCGGCCAGGATTCCACCCTCGCTGGCAGGCTGGCGCAGATGGCAGCGGAGGAATTGCGGTCAGAAGGCAAGGAGGCTAAATTCGTGGCAGTCAGACTTCCGTACGCTGTGCAAAAAGATGAGGAAGATGCGCAGAAAGCATTGGACTTCATTAAGGCTGACCAGATGATCACCTTCAATATCCAGCCGGCTGTCGATACGTTCAATACACAGTTCGAGGAAGGTATTGGCGATAATATGACGGACTTCAATAAAGGAAATGCAAAGGCAAGGATGAGGATGATCACACAGTATGCCATCGCTGGACAGGAAGGCTTGCTGGTAATCGGGACAGACCATGCTGCCGAGGCTGTAACCGGATTCTTTACAAAATACGGAGACGGCGGTGCCGATTTGCTGCCTCTATCCGGACTGAACAAGCGTCAGGGCAGGGAG
This sequence comes from Bacillus sp. ISL-41, assembly GCF_018613235.1. Taxonomy (GTDB): domain Bacteria; phylum Bacillota; class Bacilli; order Bacillales; family Cytobacillaceae; genus Mesobacillus. The sequence continues at coordinate 114,368 of NZ_JAGGQP010000027.1, read as the reverse complement.
CTGCTTAAGGCATTGAACGCAGAACCGAGACTGTACCTGAAGGAACCTACTGCCGACCTTCTTGACAACAAGCCGCTACAGTCAGACGAAACCGAGCTTGGAGTCAGCTATGAAGCAATCGATGACTATCTTGAAGGAAAGCAGATTGACGAAGGAGACGCTGCCAAAATTGAAGGCAGATACCTTGCTTCAGAGCATAAACGTCATATGCCCGCATCGATGTTTGATTCATGGTGGAAGAGATAAGCATAAAAAAGCCTGGCTGAGATTTCGATCAATCAGCCAGGCTTTTCTTGTTTCTTAGGAAATTATAAAATTATTTAGTTGTTGGATAACTACTTGTGATTTTCATAATCCAGCTCCAGCGCCTAGCCCCTCGAGTCGCTTCAATGAAGTCAAAGAACGACTTCACCGGTCGGCCCTCCAACGCTTGTCGGGGCTGATCGAGTCGTTTGCGCTTTTTGTTCTTATTCAGTTTGCGCGATTGCGAGTTGCGGCGTATCTTCTTTTTCCGTCACTTTGTCGATTTTATCGGTGAACATTTGAAAGACTCGCTTTTTCTCTTCCAATTCCTTGATATATTCCTTTAAATCATTGAATTTCTCCTCGAATGGCTGATGATACAGTTCGCGGATTTTCCTGTTTAAGTCTGGATTCACTGTCGACTGGACGACTTGCTTTGTGATGTTGAATTTATATGTATACACTTTTAACTCGTTTTTAACTTCTTCATACTCCGCATCAATCTCTTGAAGAATCTCTTCAATTTCTGCTTTCCACTCATCTAGCGACTTCTTAACATGCTGTTCCATAAGGATCCCCCTGCCATTCGCCTGTAATAAAGCTTCTTCCTTTTATTCTAGCAAGTGAATTTTACATAGAGATTGCTGGGATATTACATTGTGAAAACAATAATAAAGAGAGCGGACCTAAATTGGCAATAACTTGAAAGCGGTTTCATTAAAAACCTTTTGGGAATTATAAGCATATATGGCCGCTGGGGTATTTTTTCAAAGGAGGAAGAGGATGAAGGTAATGATCAGTTTCTTGATGGTTTTAAGTTTTGGGTCTTTTGCTTATGCAAGTGATTTGAATTATGGTCCCGATGACTGGGAGCAATATCGGTTCCATACGTCCAATAACGCCGTTTATTCCAATGGTGATCCTCGCTCGATTGAGCAAATCTATTCTACAGGGGATGAGGTAAGGTCAAATCCGGTGATTGTCAGAGACAGTCTGTATGTCGGCAACCACAATAGCGGGGACCTTTACTCATTCGATTTGTTTTCAGGTGAGATCAATTGGAAGTCGTCTGTGCCAAATTGGATCCATGCCGATACGGTTTATCATGACGGGCTTTTGTATGTCGGATATGGCAATCGAAAATTCAAAGATCCATTCAAGCAAAAAGTAAGAGGAACAGGAGAAAGTGGAGTAGCAGCATTTCAGGCACAGACTGGAGAAAAAGTGTGGGAGTATAAGACAGAGGGTGAGGTTATGCCGGCACCTGCTTATTACAAGGGAGAGGTTTACATTGCCTCAGGGGATAGCCACCTCTATGCCCTGGATGCAAAAATCGGAAAGCTGAAATGGAAATTGAAGCTCCCTGGCTGGGCAAGCATGTCATCTCCACATATTAAAGACGATATTTTATATGTCGGCGCACTGGATAAGCTCGTTGCCGTTGATTTAAAAAGACAGAAGATTATTTGGAAACAGGGAAAGCTTGGATCTGTAACAGATGTACCGCCTGCTGTAGCGGGGAATACAGTGATTGTGACCGGAGCGAAAATGAATTTACAGCTGAATAAGAAGCAGCTATGGGAAAAATATGGCGAGAACATGCCCAATATGGCATTTGAAATAACTCAAAAAGAAACAAGGCTATATGGTGATGATGCAGAAAATTATCATTTTATCTACGCATTTGATAATAAGACCGGAAAGCTGCTATGGAAGGACTTAATGGGAACAGGGCCTGACCAGAAGGTGCCAATTCCGCATACGAATACATCTGGAGCAGTCACGATTGAAGGGGAGTATGCGTTTGTAGGAAGCCCATATACCAAGTCACTCATGGCTTACCATGTTCCGACTGGAAAAAAGGTTTGGGAGCATGAAGCAGGTGAAGGCATCAAAGGAGCACCCGCTGTAAAGGATGGCTTGGTTTATGCAGGGGATGTAAAAGGAAATCTTTATGTCCTGCAAGCAAGCAATGGCAAACTGCTGAATAAAGTTAAATTAGGGGGGCCTTTATCGCCTGGAGGACCTGTGATCATTAATGAGACATTGTTCATCGGCAGCCAGGATCATAATGTCTACGCAAAACCATTGAAGAGTCTATTGCCATAGCAAAATCAGGAGACTGTCTCATCTGGAGACGGTCTCTCTTTTCTTCAAAAGCAAGAGATGGCACCTGGCATTCACAAAGTTGTAGGAAAAAAGACTCATCCTTGTAAGAAAATGGCGAAAATTGTTGAAATAACAGTACTAAAGTTTTATATTTTAATTAGAACTGAAAAAGGCAAACTCATTGAAAGATGAGGACGCAAAGCCACGAGTCTAAGGCATGACTGCTATGATCGTCGGGTTGCCAAAAAAGAACGGATGAGAACACCAGGTACAGGCGGATGGTTTTGAAGACTGTTTGCCACATTAAATCCGCCGTCCTTTTGGGGGATTTTTTTTTGGAATGTCTCTTTCTGCACCATATTGCAAAAAGAAACGAATTTCACGTTTGTATTTTGCGATATAGGATAAATAATACTTAAGTTACTTGACAGGACAAAATAAAATGATCCTTTTGGCAGATTTGGTTTCAGCACATAGGATATTCAATTTTTTATGAAAGGTGGAGGAAACGTTGACGGTTTTATTTGGGACGGTAGAGTACTTTGAACGGGAGATAGAGTTTCATTTATCTGAAGTTGAAAAAAGAGAGAGGTTACGGGAAGAAATCAATCAAATTCAATTTAAGCTTGAAGAAGAGCTGCTTAATGACTTTATCTGCGACGAAAAGCTTAGGATGGAATGCTTGCAGAATCTATCGAATGCCTGCAGTAAGTTAACAGAAGATTATGTGGTTTAGAAACTATTAAAATATGAAAGCCTGTGGACCGATCCACAGGCTTTTTCTATTGCTCTATTTTAGGAAGAGGGATAATACCTGGTTGGTATGTATTCTGCTTTATAGTGGCCTGATCGGCAAACAACAACCCTATGTACTACAGCATATTTCAAAAAAGTGTTTGAACATATCGAATAAAGGATATGTTTATCAATAGGACAGCTAAAGGGGAATCGACATGGAGAAAAAGGAATATAACAAGCTTGTTAGAGACTATTTTCCGGATTTAATGAAGGAAAAAGGCAAGAATGTTGAATTTGAAATTTTGAATGGAAGTCAATATAGTGAAAAACTGATGGAGAAGTTCAATGACGAAGTCGAGAAGTTCCGTAATGCTGGAACGGACAGGCTGCTGAGTGAAATCGTTGATTTGCTTGAGGTGGTCTATGCGATTGCCGAGCACAGGGGAATCACTGAATCGGAAGTAGAGTTTATGCGCCAGCTCAAGAAGAATCGCAGCGGCGGCTTCAGGAAAAAAATCATGCTTAAAACAATTGAGGAAAAATCCTGATAAAAAAGCCCTCTGCCTTGTCGGCGGAGGGCTTTTGCTATATCGTTAAGCAGATTTATGTGCAGCTTCTGGTGTTTGTTTGAAAACAGTCTTGCGGATGAAAGGAACCACCCAGCGGTCCAAGCCGTATTTACCAGCGTTGTAACCAGCAAACAGGATGATGAAGCCGAAGAAGATGTCTGTTGGGTTGTGAGAAACTGTTCCGGCAAGGAAGAAGCTGAAGTTCATCACAAGGCCGAAGAACATGGCCGCAGTTGTCAGTGTTCCAAGGATCAAACCAAGACCAACAAGGAATTCTCCAAGCGGGACAATGAAGTTGAAAAGTTCGATATTCGGGATCGCAAAGCTTTCAAGGAAGTTTACATACCAACCATATACTGCGTTTCCGTCTGGACCTTTTACTGGATTGGCCACTGCATTTTTCAAATATCCAGTTGCGTCAAATCCTTCACCAGTTAATTTTCCCCATCCAGCAGTCATCCAGTTGTAACCCAGCCAAACACGAATCACAGTCAACAGGCCAGCAGCAATATTGTTTTCTCTTAACCATTTAGCGAACATCTAAATCGCTTCCCTTCAAAATTTATAATGATTACATTTATAAGATATCAAAGCAATTTATGGAAATCTGTGAAAAAAGTGTGAAGACACATATCAGCCATAATGTTTTGAACAAATTTTGTCAGTTGATTTCCTTTTATGGAATATAATACATATAGGGGTATTTATATGATTTTTCCTTTTTCCTTGTCGCATATGTTGGAAATATATAGAATAAATATAGTGAGAAGTACAAGCTGGAAAGGGGAAGGTAATGATGAGTGAGCTATTATTCAAGCAGTTTGAATTAACAAGAGGGTCTTTTTTGAAGACGATTGAAGGCATCACTGCGGAACAGGCAAGTGTCCAGCCAGAGGGCTTCAATAATAACATTCACTGGCACATCGGACATGTGCTGACAGTTACAGAACAATTCATGATGGGGTTCCCGAAAAAATCGAGTCATCTTCCTGCAAGCTACATAGAGTTATTCGGAAACGGTACCCGACCATCCGAATGGACTGGAGATGTTCCTTCCGTTGATGTTTTGCGGGACCAATTGAAAGCGCAGCTGGGAAGGATCAAGGAAGTACCAGTTTCAATGCTGGATGAAAAGCTCAAAAAGCCTTTCCTTGGGCTGGAAACTTTCGGAGAGCTTACGAACATGGCCCTATTTCATGAAGCCTACCATCTAGGCCAGATCCATGCGATGAGAAAATTAGTCTAGTAATAAATTTGCAGGGTCCTATTTTGGGCCCTGTTTTTTGAAACCTGTTATCCATTATTACGTATTACTAAATAAGGAAGGCAGGTGTGTGAAATGAGCACGGATAAGGATTCAAGGCTTCTCAGAAGATGGATCATTATATTAGTTTCTTTTGCGGCAGCTGGAGCATTATTCCTTTTCATTGACATCACGTGGATCAAAAAGACCCTTTCGGTCATCATGCTGTTGATTGGTTTTGTCGCTGCAGGCTCGGTATATGAGTTTTATGAGAGTTGGTTAAATAAGTTGGATAAAAAAAGTGATAAGAGATAAAGAGTGCTATCGTAAATTGAAGTTGCACCATCTTATTCAACTTGGTATTCCGCGAAAACTGCAGCTTATTCCGTGAATTTCATCAGGATTCCGCGAACTGGAAAATATCCGTGTTTTTTTCTAATTAATAAAGTGATGGAAATGGAGCACTAAAATATGTACCAGGAGAATTGCCCATATTGCAATGTGAACGCAGATGACGAGCAGCAAATCGTCTTGGAGAATGAAACCTGTTATTTTATCCAGAAGGAGTCAGAGCAGCACGTCCTGCAGGGAAGCGGGCTGATTATCCCGAAGCTCCATAAACAAAATGTTTTTGAGTTATCAGAACAGGAGTGGAAGGATTCCAGGGAGTTACTGCTTGGGGCGAAGAAGATTCTTGACGATAAGTATGCTCCAGACGGTTACAGTGTGGGCTGGAATACAGGAAAAGCTGGAGGGCAATCGATTTTCCATGCTCATTTGCATGTGATTCCGCGATTCAAGGATGAGCCTCTTGCAGGCAAGGGAATAAGGTATTGGATTAAACAAAAGGAGAACAAGCGGAAATAGTTCAGAAAGTTCCATGTAGGGAATTTTTCGTGAAGTTTTTTAAATAATTTTACTATATGAGATTCCAAAATCCCGTGAAGAACAGTCACGGGATTTTTCTTTGTTCGGGTGACTGACTTTGGTAATTTTCAATGGATTGGATAAAATAGGCAAAGTGGAGGAGATTTCATGAGGAAAATAAGGAAGCTTATGCTCTATTTTATAGTGTTCGTGCTATCACTTTCACAAATGCTGCCTGGCATTACATTGGAGAAGGCTAGTGCCGAGGAAAGGAGCATAGTGGAGGATCTGGTGATTTACGAAAATATGCCTGAAGCGGAAGCAGCAGTGAAAGATGGAAAAATACAATTGAAAGCACTCCATGTGTATTCAGAAGGGCATTTTATGCTGACAGCTGAAAACCTTGTGTGGGAATCGGCAAATGAAAATGTCGCAAAAGTTGACCATGATGGAAATGTGGATTTCACAGGGCTGAATGGAAAGGCGTTCATTACAGTGACAGATGGTGCTTTTGAGGACAAGATTGCACTACATTATAAAGTGAAGCCATCCTCCAAATCGGAGGGAAAGCCTGAAGCTGAAGTGGTGGTCATCAAACAGGAGGGCCAGCGATATGATTTGATTGGCAAAGCGATCAGCAAAATGACCATTCAGGAAAAAACAGGTCAAATGCTGATGCCGGATTTCAAAACCTGGAAGGGTAAAAATGTAACGGAAATGCTGCCGGGAATCCAGCGGCTCGTGAAAAAATACCATTTGGGTGGAGTCATCCTTTTCCGTGAGAATGTCGTTACAACAGAACAGAGTGCACGCTTAGTATCTGATTACCAGGAGGCGGCTGAAAAATTCGGACTGTTGCTGACGATTGACCAGGAAGGCGGAATTATTACTAGACTACAATCAGGCACGGATATGCCAGGAAGTATGGCAATAGGAGCAACACGGTCACCAGAAGTCGCTTATAACGCAGGCAACGCAATCGGCGAGGAATTGGCGTCACTGGGTATCAACATGAACCTGGCACCGGTTATGGACGTAAATAACAATCCGGACAACCCGGTCATCGGCGTACGTTCATTTGGTGAAGACCCAGAACTTGTGGCAGACATGGGTATAGCTTATACAAAAGGACTTCAGGCAGCTGGTGTCGCGGCGACAGCCAAACACTTCCCCGGCCATGGGGACACAGCAGTCGATTCCCACCTTGGACTGCCTAAAGTTCCACATGATAAAGAACGTTTGAAGGAAGTCGAATTGTATCCGTTCCAAAAAGGAATGGAAGAGGGGCTTGACGCGATCATGACGGCGCACGTCACTTTCCCTGAAATCGACGGAACCAAAGCCGTCTCGCAGAAAACAGGAGAAGAAATCGCGATTCCGGCAACTCTTTCATACAAGGTCCTGACAGAGCTTATGCGTGAGGAGATGGGCTATGAAGGTGTCATCACAACAGATGCGATGAACATGAAAGCGATAGCTGACCATTTCGGTCCTGTCGATGCAGCCATCTCAGCGGTAAAAGCAGGCACGGATATCGTTTTGATGCCGGTCGGACTTGAAAAAGTAGCAGCCGGACTGCTTAAGGCTGTGAAAACTGGAGAGATTTCCGAGCAACGGGTTGAGGAATCAGTCAGACGTATTTTAACTTTGAAGGTAAAAAGAGGCGTGATCAAGAAAGAAGCTTCTATTACAGTTCAAGACAAGATAGCGAATGCCGTGAAGGTGGTCGGTTCTGACGAGCATAAGCAAATTGAAAAAGAAGCGGCTGAGAAATCAATCACATTGGTAAAAAAAGATGCAGGAATGCCTTTAAAGATGAATAGTAGTGAGAAAGTCGTCGTTGTGGGAAACACTTTTATCAGGCAGCTGGGTGATGAGATCAAAAAGCGTCACAGAAATACAATCGTCATTGCAGCTTCCACTTTTAAGCTTACAGAGAATCAGCTGAAACAAATTAAGAGCGCCAGCGCGGTAATAGTCAGCACATATACTTACAATGTGTCAGGAAGGAAGCCATCGAGCACGCAAATGACCTTGGTCAAACAAATCATTGAAATGTCAGATGCTCCTGTCATCGGTGTCGGCATCCAAAATCCATACGACATTATGGCATACCCTGAAATTGACGCTTATATGACCCAATACGGTTTCCATCCATCGGCGTTTGAAGCAGCGGCGGGAGTGCTATTTGGTGAATTCGCACCAGCAGGGAAGCTGCCAGTTACGATTCCAGATTACAATGGCGGCGTGCTATACGAGTTCGGTCACGGATTAACCTACTAAATGGAAATAGGCGGGATTTCAGGAATGAAATCAAGTCCATATGGGATGAAGGATTGTACGATACCTTCTCCATTCAGTGAAAGAAAAATGGCCTCTGCAAAAGCAGTGGCCATTTTATATTGTACTGTTATTCCAATCTGTATATAATCCACTGCCGCTGCAGCCAGGACATTCGTATGGAGCTGCATAGTAGACAAACTCATTCGCGGAAAAAGCGTAATATCCTCTGCCATGGCAGTCCGGGCATTTATTCTGGTCCTTCATATTCGAAAGATGGTTTTCGTATCTGGCATTTCTCCATTGGTTGAGCGCATTAAATAAACCCATTCATGAACACCTCCAGTTCTATGCATAGTTTGGAGAAATAATTGCTTTATTATGTATAGTTTATGGAGAATTTTGGTTTTTGCCCCGGTACTAGCACATAACTTGTCTAAAAAGTTGACATTCCTGTGAACAATCCACGCTCAAACTCTTTATTGGATAATCTTGGACTATAATGAATCCGTACATAAAAACAGGAGGGATTCAAGATGAAAAATGAATTAACACAAACAGTCAACAAGCAAATCGCAAACTGGACTGTACTCTACATTAAGCTGCATAACTATCACTGGTATGTGACAGGTCCAGAATTTTTCACTCTTCATGCAAAATTCGAAGAGCTTTACAACGAAGCTGCCTTACATATCGATGAACTTGCAGAAAGATTGCTGGCAATGGGTGACAAACCAGTCGCAACCATGTCCGGTGCGCTAGAACTCGCATCTGTAAAAGAAGCATCAGGAAATGAAGGCGCAACTGATATGGTCGCAAGCATAGTAGAAGACTATTCAACAATGATCCAAGAGCTAAAGAAGGGCATGGAACTGGCAGAGGAAGTCAATGATGAAACAACAAGCGACCTGCTGCTGTCCATTCACGCAGGCTTAGAAAAACATGTATGGATGCTGAACTCTTTCCTTGGGAGATAAAAAGTGAAAGAAATGAGACGTATGCAGCGGCATACGTCTTTTTTAGATCTATTTTACGACACACATTTCAAGCAATCAGCAGAAGCAGATGTTTAATGGATATTTCAAGCAAGAAGCCGAGGCGAAAGGTCTAATAAAGGTTCCTTATCAAGTCTTGTTTGGGTTTTACGCGAGGGGGGTGTTGAAAAATCGTAATAGGTTCAAAAAGCAAAAAGCACCCATTCAACGGGTGCTTTAAATGAAAAATTCCATCTTGGAATCTATTATTATGCCTCCAGCCAGCTCTGTGACCATTTTTCAATTTCTTTCATAAGAGGTTCCAGTGCCTTGCCTTTTTCGGTCAAAGAATATTCGATCCGGACTGGCGTTTCAGGATGAACTTCGCGTCTCACTATCCCTTCGCTTTCCAAATCCTTCAATCGCTCTGAAAGCACTCTACCACTGACTCCTACAGAGGATTCAATCGTACAAAAACGCTGCGGTCCAGACAACAGCTGATATATGATCATTCCAGTCCAACGCTGGCTTAGGATTGTCATGGCTTTTTCAAATCTGGGACAAATCGACTTATCCATATCAATCACTCCTTACTAACATTATAAACATAACAACTGAAAAATAAATTACTTTTTATAAAATGTATACTTGACGTAACTTATTTACAGTAATATAGTTACTTACATAAAGTAAGTTAGTTACTCCGTATTTACATTACAAACAAATCGCTTTTTGCCCTGGATAATGTTATTTTTCAATCAAAGAATGCTTAAAGGAGGAAGATTATGAGTTTTCATCAACCGCCGGTCACTTTTGTAGGCCAAGTAAATATAAAGGTACAAAGTTTGGAACGTTCCCTTGCCTTTTATCAGGAGGTAATCGGTTTTAAGGTATATGAAAAAACGGATAAAACCGCCAAGTTAACTGCCGATGGAAAAACGGTGCTATTAAGCATTGAGCAGCCATCCGATGTGATTCCTAAGAAGGGAAGAACTACTGGATTGTATCATTACGCCCTTTTGCTGCCTAATCGGGCTGATCTGGCAAGAGTACTGAAGCATTTCGTTCAGACTGGATATCCATTGCAGGGAGCATCAGACCATCTTGTAAGTGAGGCTTTATATTTAGCAGATCCGGATGGAAATGGAATTGAGATCTATACAGACAGATCAGCGTCAGAATGGGAATGGAATGAGCAACATGTGGTGATGGCCACTCAGGCTCTGGATGCAGAAAACTTACTTGCGGAAGGAATGGAGCAAAGCTGGAACGGGCTTCCTGCAGGCACTGTGATGGGGCATATTCATTTACACGTCGCAGAACTAGCAAAAACAGAAGAGTTTTATACAAAAGGACTTGGTTTTGACGTGGTAAGCCGATACGGACCGCAGGCTCTCTTTATTTCTTCAGGAAAGTACCATCACCACATCGGACTGAATACATGGAATGGGGTGGGGGCTCCTCAACCGCCTGCTAATAGCGTGGGACTTGAATCTTATACTCTCATTCTGCCCGACGAAGCGAGCATGAAAGACACAGCAGACCGCCTGAAAGAAATCGGGACTGCTGTCGAAGAGGAAAATGGCATCTATATTACGCAAGATCCTTCTGGAAACCGCATCAAGCTGGAAACAGCTAAGTAAAATTAAAAGAGCATGAAAGAGGAATCTTTGGAGAATTGAAGATTGCCGACGTCCACAAACATCGGTCATTATCCTTTTTACTGACTTTGAGTACGATACAGATTTCAAGCCGCAGGCTCTGCACCTCGACAATGTCAATATGATGCTGGACGAGGTCGAGACCTTAAGCGGCGCACTGAAATCATTGAGATAGGCAGACGAGCATTTCGTTTGACCTTTGATGAAAAACGGATTAATATCTCGAAGTAAGCTATTTTAAATTCGAGATTTATTTTCATGAAATAGTTTTAAAATCAACAAGGAATAGGTGGAATTACATCATGGCTAAAGTTTTATACATCACAGCACACCCGCTGACAGAAGAACAATCCTTCAGTTTGGCAGCAGGAAAAGCATTCATTGATACGTACAAAAATCAGAACCAGAATGATGAAATCATTCATTTGGATCTATTTAAGGAAAATATTCCTCACATCGATGCCGACGTATTAGGCGGTTGGGGCAAGCTGCAAAAAGGAACTGAGTTCTCTGCTCTATCCGCAGACGAACAGTCAAAAGTAGGCCGTCTAGCTGAACTGGTTGAACAGTTCACAGCAGCAGACAAATTCATCTTCGTGACACCGCTTTGGAACTTCTCATTCCCGCCAGTCATGAAGGCATATCTGGATGCAGTTGCAGTAGCAGGCAAAACATTCAGATATACACAGGAAGGACCTGTCGGTTTAATGACAGACAAAAAAGCTCTTCATATCCAGGCTCGCGGCGGTTACTATTCAGAAGGACCGGCAGCAAACATGGAGATGGGAAATCGCTATATCGAAACAATGATGAACTTCTTCGGTGTACCTTCAATGGAGTGCCTATACCTGGAAGGCCACAATGCAAACCCTGAAAAAGCACAGGAAATTAAAGAAAACGGAATTGCACGTGCTAAGGATTTGGCGCACACATTCTAATGAATAATGGATGAAAGCAGGCCGGTATAGGTCTGCTTCTTTTGTTAGAACACTTCTAACGGACACTCTTACAGGGAATCGTCCTGAGATTGTCCGATAGAGCTGTCTAGTGGACTTTCGTTTATATGTTAAAAAATCGGATGCCAATTTTGGCATCCGATTTTTGTGTTGTTTAAACTTCCTGCGGCACCTGCAGCCCTAATCCCTGAGCAATGCGTGTTCCGTATTCAGGATCTGCCTTGTAGAAATGGCCGATCTGGCGGAGTTTGATGTCGTCGCGCTGAACTGGCTTCATAGCAGCGACAATGTTAGCGACAAGGCGCTCGCGTTCTTCCTCACTCATCAGGCGGTACAGGTCACCAGCTTGTGTGTAATGGTCGTGGTGATCATAGCCCACATTTTCAGCAACACCGCTGACAGGGAAGCTTGCCTGCTTGTGTTCATTTACCTCTGTTGGTCCTCCGAAACTATTAGGCTCATAGTTTACTGTTTTGCCGCCATTTCCGTCGAAGCGCATCTGGCCGTCACGCTGGTAAGAGTTCATTTCTGATTTCGGCCTATTGATCGGCAGGTGATTATGGTTCGCCCCCACACGGTAGCGGTGTGCGTCAGAATAAGCAAACAGGCGGCCCTGAAGCATTTTATCTGGAGAAACATCGACACCAGGGACGAGGTTTCCAGGAGAGAATGTAGCCTGCTCAACTTCCGCGAAGTAATTTTCAGGATTGCGGTCCAATACCATGCGTCCGACTTCAATCAGTGGATAGTCTTTTTGTGACCAAACCTTTGTGACATCGAATGGATCAAAACGATATGTGTTGGCATCCTCTAGAGGCATGATTTGCACATAAAGCTTCCATGCAGGGAAGTCCCCAGCTTCGATTGCATTGAACAAATCTTCTGTATGGTAGTCAGGATTTTCTCCTGCAATTTTAGCTGCTGCATCTGCTGCAAGATTTTTGACTCCTTGCTCTGTCTTGAAGTGGTACTTGATCCAGACACCGTCACCTTCAGCGTTTGTCCATTTGAACGTATGGCTGCCAAAGCCATGCATATGGCGGAGGGTAGCCGGAATGCCGCGGTCGGACATCAGGATGGTTACCTGGTGCAGCGATTCAGGAGAAAGTGACCAGAAATCCCATACTGCATTGGGATCCTTCAAGTGTGTTTGTGGGTTTCTCTTTTGTGTATGGATAAAATCAGGGAACTTGATCGCGTCACGAATGAAGAATACCGGAGTATTATTCCCGACGATATCATAGTTTCCTTCCTCTGTATAAAACTTCACCGCGAAACCGCGCGGGTCACGGACTGTGTCTGCTGATCCCAGTTCTCCTGCAACAGTAGAAAAACGAATAAAAAGAGGTGTCTTCTTGCCAACCTCTGAAAGGAAAGCTGCCTTCGTATACTTTGTCACATCATTTGTCACTTCAAAATATCCATGTGCTCCGGCGCCTTTTGCGTGTACCACACGCTCTGGCACACGCTCACGGTTAAAGTGCGCCAATTTTTCAAGTAAATGGACGTCCTGAATTAAAGTAGGTCCTCTTTGTCCCGCAGTCATGGAGTTCTGGTTGTCCCCAACCGGCGCTCCCCAGCTTGTAGTTAGATGATTCTTTTGATCAATGCTCATTTATTCAACCCGCCTTTTTTAATGAATTTGGTTTATAGCTAAATGATAACACTTTTCAATTAAAAATCAATACTTAATTATAATAATTTTAAATAAGTAATTAATATAAGTTATAAAACTCCCAATACACTTCCTGAGTTTAGTTGATAGTTTTAAGTTACAAAGCTGTAACACTATGTAAAATTTGAGCCGTTAACTTACAAGTCTGGTTATAGTAGGAAAGTGGACAGGAGTGAAATAAATTTCCAGGTTTAAAAAGAATCAAGCGGTTTCAATGGATAGAAGAGGTATCTTCTTATTGGTACTTATTGGACAATGAATAACTATGTTACAACTGCTAGCCTTATAAGTAGAAATAGAGAGCAGCAATACTGGGAGGTATGGAAAATGAGAAACATGAAAAAAACATTGGCAGCGCTAACAGCAGTTGTATCTTTATCTTTATTTTCAATGGGCGCAGCTGCTGAAGCGGCAACTTATCAAGTGAAAACAGGAGATACGATGTGGGGAATCGCCAGCAAGTATGGTGTTCCAGTGACAGAATTGAAGAAAGTGAACAATAGAACTAGCACTCTACTATATCCAGGCCAAAAGTTGACAATCCCGGCTGTATCAGTGTCTGCAGCGGATCAGGACTTGCTTGCAAGGCTTGTTCATGCTGAAGCAAAAGGCGAGCCATATGCAGGGAAAGTAGCAGTAGCAACTGTTGTCTTGAATAGAGTAGCAAGCCCGGATTTCCCTAACACAGTAAGAGGAGTCGTCTATGAAAAGGCAAACGGGTACTATGCCTTCACTCCTGTAAAAAATGGAGCAATCAATAGGCCAACTGATGCAGAAGCAAAGAAAGCTGTAAAAGAAGCTCTTGCTTTCAGAGGACAAGGCAGTGGCTCACTGTTCTTCTTTAACCCGAAAACAGCAGTAAGCAAATGGGTATTCTCAAGAGAAGTGACCGTGACAATTGGAAATCATAGATTTGCGAAGTAACCGTAACAACTGGAAACCATAGATTCGCGAAGTAAACCGTAATAACCGGTAATCGCTAAATAACCTGGAAAAAGCCGTGCGTATTCTCATTCTGCGCGGCTTTTTCTCAATTACGGTGGGATTTTATAAAACTTACAACTATCAAGCGAAAAAGCTTGTTAAATATTCATATAAATCATACTATTTAATTGCAATACATAATGAATGGAGGAATGTTTTTTGATAGTTAAATCTCGTGTAGAATCAATGGAGCTTCAGATTCTGAGAATGCTGAATGCTCGAATGAACTTATCTCCGAAAGAGTACAGTAATTATCTATACCTGGAAAAAGGTTATGAAGGAGAAGTGATATTTGACCGATGAATGGAGGAGGTTGAAAAAGGTTTCCTGGTGATGAATGATCTGCTCCTTGAATATGGAAATACCAAATTTCAAATCGATTCTCTATTCATTTCAAAGATCATCCATTTGTTCGAAGTGAAGTATTTCGAAGGCGATTATTTTATCGAAGGTAATCGGTGGTATACCAATAATGGAGTAGAAATCAAAAATCCACTGCAACAAATGGAAAGAGCAGAGTCACTCCTGCGAAGGATGGTACGAGACCTTGGATTCAACATTAATATCGAATCAACTCTAGTCTTCGTGAACCCAAACTTTTACCTCTATCAAGCTCCGCGAAATTTACCAATCATCTTTCCCAACCAGATTCCAAGACTTCTTCATAACCTGCAAAAACAAATCACTCCAATAAAAAATACCCATACAAACCTATCGGACAAGCTTCTTTCCCTGCATTCCCATGATTCACCGTATGAGAGGCTCCCTGGATATAGTTTCGACGTGCTTAAAAAGGGAATATCATGTTCCCATTGTCATACTTTGAATACTATAGTTACCAGAAAAACATTAATATGCAATAGCTGCGGGAAACGGGAGAATATTCATGACGCAGTACTGAGAAGTATTAGAGAACTCCAATTACTTTTACCGGAAGAAGCATTAACAGTCAGCCGAATTCAAGAATGGTGTAAATCAATCAAAACAAAAAAAGCCATCAGAAATATGATTTTCGATAACTATACATTAAGCGGCTGTGGCCGTGGTGCTCACTATACAATTAAAGAGAATGATGAAGGCTTCCTACTAATAGAGTAAAGTACATGAGAAATGTTCCCTTAAGACAATTCTAGCTTTTGAAGGTCTCTATAGAGGTTAAATGCACCCTTATGCAGGTCATTTCACCTTCATAAGGGCGCGTTTCGTGTTTAAATGTACCCTTATAAAAGTCATTTCACCGGCATAAGGGCACGTTTGGTGTTTAAATGTACCCTTATGCAGGTCATTTCGCCGGCATAAGGGCACGTTTAGAGGTTAAATGCACCCTTATGCAGGTCATTTCACCTTCATAAGGGCGCGTTTCGAGGTTAAATGCACCCTCATACAGGGCATTTCACCGGCATAAGGGCACGTTTCGTGTTTAAATGCACCCTTATGCAGGTCATTTCACCTTCATAAGGGCACGTTTCGTGTTTAAATGTACCCTTATAAAAGGCATTTCACCTTCATAAGGGCGCGTTTAGAGGTTAAATGCACCCTTATGCAGGTCATTTCGCCTTCATAAGGGCGCGTTTCGTGTTTAAATGTACCCTTATAAAGGCATTTCACCGGCATAAGGGCGCGTTTAGAGGTTAAATGCACCCTTATGCAGGTCATTTCACCTTCATAAGGGCGCGTTTCGTGTTTAAATGCACCCTTATAAAAGGCATTTCACCTTCATAAGGGCACGTTTCGTGTTTAAATGTACCCTTATACAGGTCATTTCACCGGCATAAGGGCACGTTTCGTGTTTAAATGTACCCTTATAAAAGACATTTCACCGGCATAAGGGCACGTTTCGTGTTTAAATGCACCCTTATACAGGTCATTTCACCTTCATAAGGGCACGTTTCGTGTTTAAATGCACCCTTATAAAAGGCATTTCACCTTCATAAGGGCGCGTTTAGATGTTAAATGCACCCTTATGCAGGTCATTTCACCTTCATAAGGGAGCGTTTCGTGTTTAAATGCACCCTTATGCAGGTCATTTCACCTTCATAAGGGAGCGTTTCGTGTTTAAATGTACCCTTATAAAAGGCATTTCACCTTCATAAGGGAGCGTTTCGTGTTTAAATGTACCCTTATAAAAGGCATTTCACCTTCATAAGGGCGCGTTTCGTGTTTAAATGCACCCTTATAAAAGGCATTTCACCGGCATAAGGGCGCGTTTAGATGTTTAATGTACCCTTATGAATCGCATTTCACTTATATAATGGAAAATTTCGGGCTTACTTCAGTATCTTGCAAGGATCCTGACGATTTGATCCTCAAATTCCCTTCCTTCTCGATCATCCAGCAGGTTATTCAGCATAATCGAAAAAATAAGAATTTCCCCGCTGCTTGTTTCAACGTATCCTGCGAGGGTGCTTACGCCTGTCAGTGTGCCCGTTTTAGCTGCCACCCGATCCTTCAGGTTCTCTTCCTTCAGCCTGTTCCGCATCGTCCCGCCAATCATCCTGTCCTTTGCTCCGGCAACTGGAAGCGAACGCTGGAAAACAGGAAACCATTCCTCCTTTTGTGCCATATAAAGAAGCTTTGTAATCTCGTTTGCTGGTATGAGGTTAGCATGAGAGATTCCGGAGCCGTCACGCAATACAAGCCGGTTGGTGTCAATACTAAGCCGAGAAAGCTCTGCATCCATGACCTCAAGTCCCTTTTCCCAGCTGCCTTCACCATGAACGACCCTGCCCATTTCCTTAACAAGCACTTCGGCGTGCCCATTATTGCTCAGCTTCTTGAAGGGGATCATCAGCTCGGAAAGTGGCATTGATTTATGGGAAATTAGACTGGTCATTGTGACTGAGGCATTGCCCGTTTTAATTTTCCCAACTACTTTTATTCCCTGTTCTTCTAGTGACTTTTTAAAAAGACTTCCTGCATAAAGGGCAGGTTCCCAAACGGCAATCCATTCCCTGGCCTTCTGGGCATCGGCCGGGATCGTTCCGCTTACCATAATGCTATTCGACCCATGCTCACGTTCAATTTTTATGTCATGTTCTCCCTCGGAATCTACCGTTTTTGTGTCATTTATAATTTTTACGAAATCGGTATCGGGTTCTACTGAAATATTCGCTCCATTACCTTTCTTGCGTGGTAAAATATTGACAATGACAGTGCCGGCATCATAATCCTCATTCGGCGAAGCGGTTAAGGCGGAAACCTGGGAACCGTAATATTTATGCTCGTCATTCCAGGTCAAGTCTTCAGAATAACGGACATCATCATACCAGCTGTCATCAGCCACTAAATCGCCTGTGACCTTATTGATTCCTTTACTCTTAAGTCTCTTAGCCATCTCATCAAAGTCTGCCGGAAGCAAGGTTGGATCGCCCATTCCTCTTAAAAATAGGTCACCCTCAAGCGTTCCGCCGTTAATTCTTCCATGTGCCAAAACTTCCGTTGTAAAGCGATAATCTTCGCCCAAAACTGAAAGCGCCGCTGCAGCAGTAAACATCTTCAATACCGAAGCTGGCTGCAGCCGGGTATTTCCAATATGCTCGTATAACAGCCCTCCATCTTCCGCAGACCTGATGCTGACACCAGCCAAAGCTCCATCGAGAACTGGCTCACTTGTTAAAAGTTTGTTGATTTCTGCTGACAGCTCCCCGCTAGGCTGGACTGCCTCAGCTGGAGGTTCTTCTGTATGAAAAAACGGAATGATGGCTAAGATGATGACTAATGAAAATATGGTGATTAATGTAGTTTTTTGTTTCAATTTTTGGTTCATCCCTTTCATACCTCAACTGTATTCGACAGGAAATTTCCCAATTACCAACTAGTAGAGTCTATGATAATGTTTTAAATAATATAAGGTTCAGGAGGGAAAAAAATGTACCGATACTTTTCGAATACTTTACTCATTCTAGCCATCGGAGCAGGATTTTACTTCTATGCCCAACTGATTTTTTCAAAGGTGACAGATCCTCTGTACGGTGCATTGGCAATTCTCGCGGGCTGCCTGTTTACGGCAGGGATTTCAAGAGAGCTTCTGTTAGTTTCACAATCCAGGAGTGAGAATAGACAAATTTAACTCTGAAATAAAAAATACTCCTTTTGAACTTCCTTTAATTATGGGAAGCTCAATGGGAGTATTTTTGAATTAATATTGAACCATTGCAAAATTGGAGAATACCTGCGAATGGTATGCTTATTCTATTATGCCATGTCCGATAATTTCTACAGTCACGTTCGGTGTGATCGAAATGTTTGGGTATTCTTCTTTCCAATTCACTTGCTGCCAATAATCATTATGGAGCGCAATAAGCCGGCGGCCAATGCCTAAACTGTCGCTGTTCGCTTCTTGAAGTTTCTTTATGGCAGTTTCTGCATCTTTTGAGATTAACTCAGAAAGCTCATCATTCAGATACTTGATTTCTTGTTCTTTATACAACTGATTTCTTGCATACTCAGTAAGTGTAATTTTTAAGTTAAGATTGATGTTAACTTTTACTTCTTCATTCTCAATTTTCACTTCCAACTTTTGCTTTGCTTTTTTCACATTGAAAGAAACAAAGTCACGAAGGTCAGAATCATTGTACTTTGCGATTTCCTTTGTGAAGGAAGGCGTCTTCCCATTTTGGCCGTCCATCAATAAAAATATTTCCGCCTCATCGCCTGATAAAATATGTCCTGTGAATTTTCGCTCATTAAATAATGCGATTCCTACCAAATTTGCTAATTTCCCACCTTTATCCTGGCTTATATAAGGGAGACTAAAGTCTTCACCAGGGTCAAACATTTCAGCACAGATCGATTGGATGTTTTCCTCTGGTATTAGTAATGAATCCTCCTTGCTTTCTAATAACTCAAATAGATATTCACTAATTTTTTGATCCTTAATATTAAGCTGAAGAATTTCCTTCCCCATCCCTTCAGCAATAACCACTTTAGCGCTAAGGGAGCTTTTTGGATCTCGATAAAATAAATCAAGAACTGGATATATATCTTCTTTTGCTAGTTTATTTCCAATAATGAGAACTCTGAGTTTCGAGGCATCAAATGTTTTTGAAACTCTTTTGTCTATAGCTCCCCTTGCTCCTCTAGGTGTATCTCCAATCCCAGTGATAATCTGGTAGGTTTCTGATGATCCCTCTCCCTGGTTCTCCTTTTTTATAATCGGAAAAGAAACTGTATCGATTATTTTTCCATCTGTATCCAGGTCAAAACTGGCAGCCAAGTATAATCTTACATCCTTCAATAAATTTTGGTCCCAACATGCGCTTAAAAAAATTGTCAAGAATGCGATGCATAAGAAATTACTTGCCCTGATCATGGTGAATCTTTCCTTTCACTGTTTTTTTAAACAGGTATGAGACAAGCAGTAAGAGAACAGGGAAAAGAAGAAAGGTGAAGCTGGCTTTTGTAATATATCCACTCATCGATTCAGCAAAAAGAATATTTGATTCTGCAATCAACGATACTCCAAAACAAATTAAACCAACAGAATAAATAAGCTTTTTATGTTGTGCCTTTTTAAATAAACTTTTGCCACACTTTGCTGCCAAAAACAGATAAGTACTAAAAGATGTGAAAACCATTATTATCCATATTGAAAGGAACAACAAGTCAGTACGCTCTATGACCTTAAAGGTATAAGATTTCAGCATATATAATAGAGGTTCTGGTATAATCTTCAATTCATCCGGACTGAAATACATGAAACTGACAAGGATTAGATAGGCATATAAAAGCGTAATAAACAAATTCGCAAAAGTCATTACCTTGAATTTGGTTCTGTTTGATCCCATTACTAACGGGAAAATCATCAAAACCGCTTCAAACCCGAGCATGGACAGGAATGCATCTTTGCTGCCAAAAAATATATCTTTTATACCACTCTGGCCGATCGGGAGGATGTAGTATATGTTTGCATCTTTCAATGTGTACGAAATCAGCAAAAAGAGAATGACCATTAGGGGTGTAACTAACGTGAAAAAACGAGCTAATATATTTAATCCGTCTACGCATAAATAAATCCCAGTCAGTACTAATAATGCACCAATAATCCAGTTAGGTGTGTAAGGAAGTATCCACCGGTCGATAATCCCAATATAAAGAACTAAAATTAAGCTCCCGACACTTATGAAATAGAGAGAGTAAAATAGAGAGATTACTTTCCCTATTTTTTTGCCAAGCAGTAAATATGATATTTCGAGAAGGTTTTGTGAGTCAAATCTCTTAAAAAGAAGCAAGTAAGCAAATAGTATACACTGTACCACCACTCCTGCAATGAGAATGGAAAGCCATCCATCTGATTGGACAGAATTATGCATATCATAGGGTAGTGAAAGTACGCCAACCCCTGATTGGGTATGGATAAGCAGGAAGAAATACTGCTGATAGGTGATCATATCTTTATTATTGGCCATCTATCTTCCAACCTCTTGTATCCCGCTGTCTTTTAGTGTTTTTTGCACGGGAGTTTTTTGGTCGTTCATCCATTTTCCAAAGCGGCAGCCTGATGAATGTATCTTTTAAGTCCTTTAGGTGCAATGGGGCCAGCGGTGAAAAAAAAGGGACACCAAATGACTCTAGTTTACAAAGCTTGATAAAAATGATAATCAACCCAAAAATCAAACCGACAAACCCCATGAATGATGCAGCAACCATAAGAGGAAACCTGATCAGGCGAACTGTCGTACTCATTTCATTGGAGGGAACGACGAAGGCAGAAATAGCCGTTACAGCCACAATGACGATCATTATGTTAGAGATGAGCCCTGCACTGACTACAGCATCTCCGATAACAAGACCGCCGACGATGCCAATTGTCTGGCCAACAGGCTTTGGAAGCCTGACCCCTGCCTCTCTGATCAGTTCAATCGTAATCTCCATGAAGAAGGCCTCCAACAATGGCGGATAAGGTATTCCTTCTACTGATCCTTTCAATGACAAAATCAATTCATGAGGAATGACTTCTAGATGGTATGCAATAATTGAGATATAAAATGCCGGAAAAGTAATCGCAATAATAAAGCTTACATATCGCAGCATCCTGATGAAGGTCGCGGGTATCCACCTGCCGTTGTAATCATCGGATGATTGGTAAAATGAAAAAAACGTGACTGGAAGAATCAAAGCAGTGGGACTACCCTCACCAATCAATGCTAACCTCCCTTCCAGTAAATTTGCCATAGTTCTGTCAGGCCGTTCGGTATTAATAATTTGTGGGAACAAAGAGAAGGGATCGTCTTCAATGAATTCTTCAATATAACCTGGGCTTATTACCATATCAGTTGAGATGTAGGATAGTCTTCTTTCTACTTCGGCGACAACCTCCTCGTCAGCGATTCCTCTAATATATACAACTGCAAGCTTTGTTCTAGTTTTTTCACCTAACACATGATATTTAACAGTAAAATCAGGATCTTTAATTTTTTGTCTTAATAGGCTGATATTCACTTCGAGATTTTCAATGAAACCATCATGAGAGCCGCGGACAACATTTTCATTCTGAGGCTCTTGTATCGACCTCTGATTACTTTTAGGGAATTGGAATAGCCAGGATTCACTACTGCCACATAGAAACAACACATATCCACCATCAAGGATACCTTCTATAAGTTCTTTGTACTCGGGATTTTCCGTGCCATTTAAAGATTTTAAACTTTCCCTGCTGACATCAGACCCATGTTCGAACAACGGTACCAATAAATATTCATTGAAATTTTCTTTTGAGACTAAGGTTTCAAGAAAGCAAAAGATAAAGGATTTGTCACCTTTGGTAAATTTCAATTCTTTAAAATCTGCTGTATGTTCGAACACAGATTTAAGACTTTGGTAGATGCTATTGTTAATAGTTTCGTCTTTAGCAGCCTGTTGGAAGCTCTTCGGCAGCCTGAACTTTTTCATAACTACACCACTTTTTTATTGAAGTATGGAAGCCTTAATTGTTAGAAGTAGTTATTCCAAATGACATATCAAAATATACAAAGCAGGGGACGAGAACAAAGCAAGGGACATCTGGCATTTGCGATTAAGTAAATCATGGGGGTATGATAAAATAAGCTTAAAAGATAAAGGGGGTTTTTTGATGGACATATTGGAACCCAAAGTGAACCCATCTGATTGTGGTGACAGCTGTTGCTCATCAGAAAGAAAGAGCCATCACTCTGAAAAAACGAAAAAGAATCTCGTGACGAGATTGAATCGGATAGAAGGACAAATTCGCGGCATTAAAGGCCTGATTGAGAGAGATACGTATTGTGATGATGTCATCACGCAAATTTCCGCAACACAGGCGGCCCTGAACAGTGTGGCCAAACTTCTGCTCGAAGGCCATATGAAATCATGCATCGTCGAACGAATTCAAGAAGGCGACGATGAAGTCGTTGATGAGCTGCTGACCACGATTGAGAAACTGATGAAAAAGTAAAAGGTTGTTTTGTTTTTCATTTATCTAATAGTTCTGTATAATGACACTAACTTAATACATTCCTTCGGGGTCGGGTGAAATTCCCAACCGGCGGTGATGAAGCATGTGCTTCTTAGTCCGTGACCCGGTTAACACTTGTTAAACGGTGGATCTGGTGAAACTCCAGGGCCGACAGTTAAAGTCTGGATGGGAGAAGGAAAAAAACGAGGATTAAAAAGACGGGAGCAGTGTACCCTTTTTTAACCCTCTAGTTTAGCATTGCCTTTTTTAGGACCCCGAAGCAATTTTGTTTCGGGGTCTTTTTATTTGGCTCTTTTCTCAAACTTTGTTGCTATTGATTACAAAATAGGACCTATTTACCTTCGAAAAGTTGACTCTTTTGTGAGAAAAGAGCATGCAAACTTAATACCGACCTAAAAATGGCCTTTTATTTCGTTAAAAGCGGTTTTAGGATTTTAACAACAATTTTTACGAAAACAGCTTTTTATTTTTACATTGCCCGAGGGAAAAATTAGAAAGGAGGGATAGAAGTGAACGACCAGGACTATATGGCATTGGCCATCAATCTGGCCAGTGCGACTGAAGGCCAGACATCACCGAACCCCCAGGTTGGTGCTGTTCTTGTGAAAAACGGCCAAATCATTGGTATGGGCGCTCATTTGAAGGCGGGTGAGCCCCATGCTGAAGTGCACGCAATCGCCATGGCAGGTGAGAAGGCCAAAGGCGCAACGCTGTATGTGACCCTTGAGCCATGCAGCCATTTCGGAAAGACGCCGCCATGCTCTAATCTGGTGATAGAGTCAGGCATCAAGAAAGTATTTGTTGCTTCGGTCGATCCGAATCCGCTTGTCGGCGGAGCAGGAGTGAAAAAGATGCTTGAGGCGGGCATAGATGTCCAGGTTGGTTTGATGGAGGCAGAAGCAAAAGTACTGAATAAAGTGTTTTTTCATTACATAAGCACTGGCTTGCCCTATGTTACGTTGAAGTCAGCCACCAGCCTTGATGGAAAAATAGCTACTGTGACCGGAGAGAGCAAGTGGATTACAGGAGAAGAGGCAAGAAAGGATGTCCACCGGTTCCGCCATTCACATGATGCTATTTTAGTTGGCGTCAACACTGTCATAAAAGACAATCCGAGCCTGACGACAAGACTTGAGGCTGGAGGGAGGAATCCGGTGAGGGTCGTGCTGGACAACACTCTTCGCACCCCTCGGGATTCAAGGATCGTGAATGACAGGGCTGCCGAAACCATTATCGTGACAGGAGCAAGGGCAGAGCCTGAAAGGATAAAGCAGTTTACTGAGCTGGGCATTGAGGTTATCAAGCTGGAAACCGAGAAAATCGGGATTGATGACATGCTGAAAAAATTGGGGAAACGGGGTTTCACTTCTGTTTACGTAGAAGGCGGAGCCGAGGTTCATGGCAGCTTTTTAAAGGAGAAGGCCTTTCAGCAAGTCATAGCGTATATCGCTCCAAAGCTGCTCGGCGGGAAAAACGCCCCGGCTGCATACGGAGGCGCAGGCATTGCCAGGCTCGAGGATACTGTTGCTTTGGAAATTAAAGATGTTAAACAAATTGGCCAGGATATCAGGATCATCGCTGAGCCGGTTTAAAAGGAGGTTTATATGTTTACGGGAATAATTGAAGAGATAGGGACTGTCGCCAATATTCAGCATAGCGGCGAGTCATTTGTACTGACGATTGACGCAAGGAAAGTCCTGACAGATGTCCACCTTGGAGACAGTATTGCTGTTAACGGGGTCTGCCTGACCGTCACCTCCTTTACAGAGAACAGATTTACAGTAGATGTCATGCCTGAAACGGTCAAAGCATCCAGCTTGAAATCCGTCAAACGAGGTTCAAAGGTGAACCTGGAAAGAGCAATGGCAGCGGGAGGCCGGTTCGGTGGGCACTTTGTCGCCGGCCACGTGGATGGTGTCGGAACCATCAAAGGGAAAAAGCAAATTGAGAACGCGGTTTACTATGAAATTCAAGTGGATCCTGAATTGTTGAAATATGTCATCATGAAAGGCTCTGTCGCTGTTGATGGAACGAGCCTGACTGTTTTTGGAGTATCAGAAGACAGTTTGACTCTATCGCTCATTCCGCTCACTTTACAAGATACAGTCTTAGGGTTCAAGGAAAAAGGGGATATCGTCAACATCGAATGTGACATGATTGGCAAGTATGTAGGGCACTTTTTGAGCAACCAGCTTCCGTCAGCACCAAAACGTGGCAACAATATTACAGCCCAATTCTTAGAGGAAAACGGGTTTATGTGAGGGTGATGTAAATGTTTGATCCAATTGAAGATGCTATATATGAACTAATGCAAGGAAATGTAGTCATTGTTTGTGACGATGAAGACCGTGAGAATGAAGGAGACTTCATCGCTCTGGCAGAAAAGGCGACACCGGATGTCATCAATTTCATGGCAACACACGGCCGGGGATTGATTTGTGTACCGATTGAACAGGAATTAGCCCAGAGGCTGGATTTATTGCCGATGGTTTCACGAAATACCGACCCTCATGGCACAGCTTTTACCGTGAGCATTGACCATAAGTATTCAACAACCGGGATTTCGGCTTTCGAGCGTTCGGCCACTGTATTAAGCATGCTGGACCCAGAGTCAAAGGCCGCTGATTTTAAAAGGCCTGGCCACGTCTTTCCTCTCGTAGCCAAAAAAGGCGGAGTATTAAGGAGAGCTGGCCATACAGAGGCGGCTGTCGATCTGGCTAAAATGAGCGGCGCCAAGCCTGCCGGGGTCATCTGCGAAATCATGAATGAAGATGGCACCATGGCCAGGGTTCCGGAGCTGCGCAAGATTGCCGACCAGTTTGAGCTGAAAATGATTACAATCAAGGATCTCATTCAATACCGCAATCGGAAGGACCAGTTGGTTAAAAGAGAGGTTGAGATCAATCTTCCTACTGAGTTTGGAATCTTTAAGGCAGTCGGTTATTCAAATGTAGTAGATGACAAAGAACACATCGCTCTTGTAAAAGGAGAAATCGACCCTGATGAACCGGTTCTTGTAAGGGTCCACTCTGAATGTTTGACTGGCGATGTATTTGGTTCCTTCCGCTGTGATTGCGGCCCGCAGCTTCATGCAGCATTGAGCCAAATCAACAAGGAAGGGCGCGGTGTCCTTCTTTATATGCGCCAGGAAGGCAGAGGCATCGGCCTGATGAACAAGCTGCGTGCGTATAAACTGCAGGAAGAGGGCTATGACACCGTTGAGGCCAACGAAAAACTCGGCTTCGGAGCCGATCTGCGTGAATACGGAATTGGAGCCCAGATTTTAAAAGACCTTGGCATCAAGCAAATTAAATTGCTGACCAACAACCCAAGGAAAATCAAAGGTCTTAAGGGGTATGACCTGGAAGTAGTCGACCGGGTGCCAATCCAGATGCCAACAAGAGAAGAAAACGAAAATTATTTAAAAACAAAGCACAGCAAATTGGGGCATTTACTTAATTTTTAAATGAAATCATCTAATTGGAGGAATAGGACATGAACAGAACGTTTGAAGGTAATTTAGTAGGTACGGGTCTTAAAGTCGGAATCGTAGTCGGGCGCTTTAATGAGTTCATCACAAGCAAGCTTTTGGGCGGCGCACAGGACGCTTTGAAAAGGCACGGTGTCGAGGAAAGCAATGTCGATGTTGCCTGGGTTCCAGGTGCTTTCGAAATCCCATTGGTTGCTCAAAAGATGGCGAAAAGCAATAAGTATGACGCGGTCATCACATTAGGCACAGTCATCCGCGGATCCACGCCACACTTCGATTATGTTTCCAATGAAACAGCAAAAGGTGTATCAGCCGCTGCGATGAATTCAGGAGTCCCTGTCATCTTCGGAGTACTGACTACCGATACAATCGAGCAGGCAATCGAACGCGCAGGCACAAAAGCAGGCAACAAAGGCTGGGACGCTGCAATGTCCGCAATTGAAATGGCTAATTTGATGAAGAATATTGAAATGTAAGAGCTTATATTGAAGCTGCAGGCAAAATTGTCTGCAGTTTTTTATTGGTGGTAAATGCTCCGCCGCATGGACCCTCGGGTACCCCAAAAAAAAGGATGCCCAAATACATTCCCCCTTTACGCAAAATCTTCCCAATCTTTTAAAATCCTCGCCGCAGTTTGTTAATAATTTGTTCATAATTTCTGGTTAAGATGAAGACAAGTTAGAAGCGAGGAGGAAAAAAACATGAATGAATTTGAACAGCGTTCCCGTTATCAAGAACAGGAGCCAGTCAAAAAATCATATAGATTCAAAAGTATCATGTCGACTGTGATGGCAGGGGTAGTAGGCTCGGCAATTACACTTGCCGCGGTGAATTTTACAGAAGCGGATGCAGGAAATCAACAGCAGCCTCAAACTGAATCAGCCGCAGAAAGTAACTCAAATATCGTTACGACACCAACTTCCACAAAGAGTTCTGGATCAATTGCTGATATTATCGAAACTTCTTCAAAATCAATTGTGGGCATTACCAATATCCAGTCAGAAAACAATCCTTTTTCCCAAAGCCAGGGCAATGTAGAAAGCGGATCTGGGTCAGGTGTAATTTTTAAAAAGGAAGGCAATAGTGCTTTCATTGTGACGAACAACCATGTCATTGAAGGAGCATCCAAGGTGGAAGTCAGCTTATATAATGGGGAAAAGGTTGCGGCAGAGGTTGTAGGAGCAGACGCATTAACTGATTTAGCGGTTGTCAAAATCGATGCAGCCAAAGCAGCGGATATCATCGAATTTGGTGATTCATCTGTCTTAAGGGCTGGAGACCAGGTGCTCGCGATTGGAAACCCGCTTGGCCTTGATTTATCGAGGACGGTAACTCAGGGAATAGTCAGTGCGGTAGACCGCTCCATCTCAGTACCGACTTCTGCTGGGGAATGGGAAATGAACGTCATTCAGACGGACGCAGCAATCAACCCGGGCAACAGCGGCGGTGCGTTAATCGATACGAATGGCAAGGTGATAGGAATCAACAGCTTGAAAATTTCTCAAAACGGCGTGGAAGGCCTAGGCTTTGCGATTCCAAGCAACGAGGCTTTGCCGATCGTCAACCAGCTGATAGAAAAGGGAAAAGTAGAACGTCCATATTTAGGTGTAAGCCTTGCTGATCTGGCGCAAATTCCAGATATGTATCTTGAGAATCTTCCTGACAGTGTCGAGTCAGGTACGATGGTTACCTACGTAGACCCTAATTCGGCGGCAGCCAGAGCGGGCCTTCAGGAGCAGGATATCATCGTTGGGATCAATGATGAAAACGTGGAACAGGCGAGTGACCTGAGAAGATACATGTATACGAAACTTCAAAGTAGCGACAATGTCGAATTGAAAATATACCGTGACGGCAAGCAGCAAACCTTAAAGGTTGATTTGTCTGCTTCAAGCGCTGAATAATGGAGGAAAATGATGAGTGCTTTTATGAAAAATAATAAACTGCCGATTATATTTGGAGTGATCGTTTTAGGTCTTCTCTTAATGTTTGCGACAGCTTTTACAAAAACAGAAACAGCGGCAAGCGTTAATGGCGAAAAAATCACCAAGGAAGAACTGGATACTAAACTGACCGAAATGTATGGCCCTGATATTTTGGATTCGCTGATCACAAATAAAGTGATTGAAATGGAAGCGGCGAAGGCAAAGGTGAAGGTGACCGGCAATGAGATAGATGAAGAGTTGACGAAGCTTCAGGAATCATATGGCGGTGAAGAAGCCTTTGCGGCTGCACTTGAACAGAACCAGGTGTCAATGGACAAAATCAGGGAGGACATCGAAGTATATCTGCTTGCGGAAAAAATGATCGGTGCTTCCATTGATGTGAGCGAAGAAGAAATGAAGTCGTATTTTGAGGAAAATAAAGACTCTTTTGACCAAAAGGAGCAGGTGAAAGCGAGCCATATCTTAGTGGAAGATGAAGCAACTGCCAAGAAAATCAAGGAAGAGCTTGATCATGGTAAGGACTTTGCTGAACTGGCAAAAGAGCATTCAACGGATACAAGCAATGCCGACAACGGCGGGGACCTCGGGTATTTCGGAAAAGGAGAAATGGCTGAGGAATTTGAAAAGGCAGCATTCGCGTTGGAAACCGGTGCGATTAGTGAACCGGTAAAAACAGAGTTTGGCTATCATATCATCAAGCTTGTGGATAAAAAAGCTGCGAAGGCCGCAAAGTTTGATGATCATAAGGATGAAATTAAAGACTTGTTATTTGACCAGAAAATCCAGGCAGAGTATACAAACTGGCTGGAGGAAAAAAAAGCAGAATATGAAATTAAAAGTTATCTATAGTTGTCCTAAGCCCCTGCAGTGTTTGCAGGGGTTTTCTCGTGCCTTCCTCTGTCAATGGAATGCATTCAATCCGGGCATGTAGAATTCCATTGTATATATCTAAGTGATGATTTTATGTATAAGTGCAGTATCTATCAGCAAATTATAAAAATTCTTAAACAATTTAGTTGCAGGTCAAGTTTCCTATGCGATAAAATGTTTACCATAGGAAACTTTTTGACCCAGACGCATATATTATTTTTACAAAGGACTCCTGTACCCAAAAAGTTGACTTAAGGAAACATTTTAGAGTAAGTCCATCAAATGGAGATTATCCCTGTATGTGAAACTTTTTCAAGCAGTTGCATAGACTAAGAATTATTGTTTTCCTTCTTGAAAATTACACGGGTCAGGTCAAATATTCATATTCAAAGGAGAATAAAAATGACAGAGGAGATTTTATTTGCTTTCGGTTTGACTTTATTCGCAGGTCTTGCCACCGGGATCGGAAGTATTCTCGCCTTTTTTACATCGCGGACCAATACAAAGTTCCTGTCGCTCGCGCTTGGTTTTTCAGCCGGAGTCATGATTTATGTATCGATGATCGAGATCTTCGTAAAAGCGAAGGATTCCCTTGTAACGGCGCTGGGAGTGCAATCAGGAAACTGGGCAACCGTGGGTGGTTTTTTCGCCGGAATCGTGTTGATTGCATTGATCGATAAGTTCATACCAAAGCAAGGAAATCCACATGAACTGAAAAAGGTCGAGGACATGAATACACCTTCAAAAGCTGCCAATGATGCGGCCCTTCTGAAAATGGGCACCTTTACTGCCTTGGCGATTGGAATCCACAACTTTCCGGAAGGGATCGCCACCTTCACCTCTGCAATTCAGGATCCTGCTTTGGGTGTGGCAAT
This sequence comes from Bacillus sp. ISL-41, assembly GCF_018613235.1. Classification (GTDB taxonomy): domain Bacteria; phylum Bacillota; class Bacilli; order Bacillales; family Cytobacillaceae; genus Mesobacillus. The sequence goes on along the minus strand of NZ_JAGGQP010000027.1, from coordinate 84,454 downwards.
TGCCATCGCGATCGCCATTCATAACATTCCAGAGGGAATCGCTGTTTCCGTACCAGTTTATTTTGCGACTGGCGATAGGAAGAAAGCTTTTAAACTATCATTTCTTTCAGGTCTTTCCGAACCAATTGGCGCACTTGTGGCATACCTTTTCTTGATGCCGTTCCTGAATGATATTATGTTTGGCGTCATATTTGCAGCTGTAGCGGGTATCATGGTGTTCATCTCACTCGATGAATTATTGCCGGCTGCAAAAAAATATGACGAATCCCACCTCGCCATTTATGGATTGGTTGCCGGTATGGCCGTCATGGCAGTTAGCTTGCTTCTGTTCATTTAAAAAACAAGTGCTTAAAATACTATTATTTTCCATCAACAAGAGTGACCTGTAAAAAAATGGTCACTCTTTTTGGTGCTTTCGATATTGGGAAAATTTAAAAATAGATCCATATACATGTGACTTTTGTGTAAACGTGCAGAATTACCTGATTCAAAAGACTTAAAAATGAACAGATTAGCATATTGCTGTTATCAGAATATTTTAAATATAATAGATTTTGTAAAACCAGCAACACCATAAAATGCAGAGGAGTGGTTGAATGAAAAAAAGAAAAGCACTAGGAGCAGCACTACTAAGCATGACAATGGGTCTATCTATGTTTACGGCTGGGGCATTTGGCCAGGCACCAGAGGCACAGGATACATATCGGGTTTTGGTCCAGGGTCCTGCAGCTGAAAAGGCTAAGGCAAAAGATCAGTACGGCAAGAGATGGGATTTTGGAGCGAAAGGTTTTACAACAACAGTCACTGCCAAGCAATACCAGGCACTATTGAAAAATAAGAATCTACAAGTAGAAACAGTTTCCCAGGTACAGCTGGAAGCCAAGCCGGGTTCTGGCGCACAGGCAGCACCAACTGATCAAACTCCATGGGGAATGGAAGCAATCTATAACGATAACAATCTTCAGGCCACTTCTGGCGGAGCTGGCGTCAAGGTAGCCGTCCTCGATACCGGCGTCAATGTTAACCATGCTGATTTAGCTGGCAGCGATGAACAATGTAAGGATTTCACACAGCGTAAATCACCGATTGTCAATAATTCATGTTCCGATAAAAATGGCCACGGAACCCATGTTGCCGGAACAGTCCTTGCTCATGGAGGCACAGGTTTGGGAATTTACGGAGTGGCACCGGAAGCCGACCTTTGGGCATATAAAGTTTTGAATGACAGAGGCTCAGGCTATTCGGATGATATCGCCGGAGCAATCAGGCATGCTGCAGACGAAGCGGCGCGTACAGGCTCGAAGGTAGTCATTTCTATGTCACTGGGATCAAGCAGCAAGAGCGCAATGATTGCTGATGCAGTTGACTATGCTTATGGAAAAGGTGTCCTCGTGGTTGCAGCTGCTGGTAACAGCGGACCGAATGCCAATACAATTGGTTATCCAGGTGCCTTAACAAATGCAGTAGCTGTTGCCGCTTTAGAGGATGTTCAGCAAAACGGTACATACCGTGTCGCAGACTTCTCATCCCGCGGTAACCCGCTAACTGACGGTGACTATGTGATCGGTGAGCTCGATGTGGAAGTATCCGCACCAGGGAGAGCGATTGAATCCACATGGTATGACGGTTCTTATAACACAATCAGCGGAACATCTATGGCCACTCCGCACGTATCCGGATTGGCAGCAAAGATTTGGGCTGAAAATCCAGGCATGAGCCATACCCAACTTCGTGCGGAACTTCAAAACCGCGCAAAAGCGAATGATATCCTTGGCGGATCAGGAGCAGCTTCTGGTGATGACTATGCATCAGGCTTTGGGTTCCCTCGTGTGAAGTAAATAATAGTGGAAATCCGCTTGATCGTCTGATGACGATTGAGCGGTTTTTTCATGACTTGATCTTGTCTGATGCTGCAGCTGCGGTAGGATTGAGCTGCGTCCGCCCTTGCACGAACTGGAAAAAAACGTCCGAAATTTCCAACTCGCCAATAAAATTTGATTTTCGCCAATAAGTTAGTGGAAATCGCCAATAAAGTTGTGAAAATGCCAATAAAATTTTTCTATGAAGAAAAAGGCATGAAATGAGATGCATTTTTTGAAAAAATCATGCTGTTAACAAGGGGGCAGCCGATTTTATAGCATAACTTTTAGTTATAGAGAGAAAATACTGATTTTATATAGTGAAATTTCTCTTTGGGATAGAGATTTTCTGATTTTATAGCGACTTTTCTATTTTTAAAGCGAGTGTATAATTTATATAGCGACTTTCAAACTTTTTATAGCGAACTGGAAATAATCCCCAATTTTTTTCCGGAAATAAAAAAGAAAACCGAGCCAATCTGACTCGGTTTAAAAGATCCGCTTCGAATAAAAATTCTCGGTAAAATAAGGCTCATGCTTCGGGCCGAAAGCGACACCGACTCCGAGCAGTTTGAAGTCCGACTTAAGGATATTTTCGCGGTGGCCAAGCGAGTTCATCAAGCCTTCGTGGGCGAAAATGCTGCTGAATTGTCCATACGCGAGATTCTCTCCGGCGACGGAAAACGCAATATCATCCTCTTCCATTCTGTCAAAAGGCGATTGTCCTTCAGGGTTCGTGTGGCTGAAAAACGAGTTTTCCGCCATATCGGCGCTGTGCTTGCGGGCAGTTACCCGAACCTGATCGTCCCACTCAAGAACACCCAACCCGTGAGCACGCCTCGAAGCATTAGTCAAATCGAAGAGCTGATATTCAAAACCCTCCTTCAATGACTCACTTGCTTCAGTATAAAAGCCTGCCTTGCTTTGTTCCAATTTTTCGCTGACAATCTGGATTGCAGCGACACTATTATTTCTATGTTTATCATAAAACACCGTCACATAACTGTCGTCCAAATGATAGACATCATAGTCCTGGTCCTGTTGGAACTGGTAATAGACAAGCCCCTTCCTGATTTCGCCAAGTGGTTCACCAAGCGTCTGACGCACTGTTTCCTTCGAAGCGCCATACTTGATGCCGTTTTTGGCGGCGATTAAATCCTGGTTTGTATACAAAGCATTTACAACCCCATCTTTGTTGTAGGAAATCATGAGGAAGTTCTGGAAATTCTCGTGATAGGCATGCCACTCGGTTCCATACTCGTTCACGGAAACCCTTTTAGGAGAGCCAAGCTGTTTTTCAACTTCACCCTTCGCTTCGCCAATTCCAATATTATGGATGGTAAAGGTTTTCTCAGAAGGAGTCTCCAGCTCCGGTTTAGCCACTTTCGGCAAAAGATTTTGTTCATCCTTTGTTAATTCTTCCTTCTTCTCATCAAGCTTCCATAATAACTGATTGATTCCGCTGTTGACCGCTTCCAATGCTTTACTGAGCTCAGGGCTTTCTTTTATTTTGTTTATTTCATTATTTAAATTTTGAAGATCTTTTTCATTCGTCAAAAATGGCCATGCAAAATAAAGCAGGCCCCCTAAAATCAGAAGTGAAAACAATCGTCCCAAGGTTTTTTCACCATCCTTTTATTCCTTATCACCAATATACCCATTAATACTTGATTAAAAAAGCATACTAGCTTGGCGGCAGGGCAAACTTTGTATGTAAAACTATCCAAGTTCATCAGTTGTGAAACTTTTCACATAATGTTCATAACTCTTATGCTAAATTCTTATGGATCAGTAGTATTATTACTATCTCAATAGTGTTTATATTACCAGGAGGTCTTATCTTGAAAAAACTATTACAAATCATTATTATAATCGGACTTATTCTGACACCTTTTTATACAAATGCAATGTGAAATGGTTTACCGAAGTGGCGCCTAAGAAAGAAAGTATTGAAAACATTTTATCGCCGTTATTTATGGGGCTAGCGCTTCTCGCGGCTGTGGTTCTCGCGTCACTGACGTTAATCATCCCCAAAATGGCCCAATGGCCGCTAATCAAAAAGTGGGATGATTTCCTTTCAAGTTTCCGTAAATATTCCAGATACTTATTAAAATACGGAACAGCCCTGGCATTGATCATACAGGTTACAAACGGTACCTTATTTGCACCCGAGTTCCACCTGGACAGCACCTTGATGACAATTTTAGCGTGGGTTACGATTGGCCTGCTTCTTGTGCCGCATCATATTGCAACAAAAATAGGGGCGGCCATATTATTGATATTATTCGTTATGGTGACTGTAAAGCACGGAATTTTCTATATGCTTGATTACGGTTTTTATGTTGCAATCATCGGCGTGCTGCTTGTTGGCAAAACGAATCTGGAGAAGGTCGGCTTTCCGTTTTTGTATTTGGGGACGGGGCTTTCCCTATGCTGGGTCGCTGTTGAAAAATGGGTATACCCTACGATGGCGCTTGATATCGTCGCTAACCATCAGGTACCTACTTTCGGGTTTGATCCAGCAGCCTTTATCGTGATGGCAGCTTTTGTTGAATTTGTTGTCGGCTACTTGCTGGTGGTTGGTATTTTGAACCGCGTATTAGGGGCTGTTGTCACGGTCATCTTTATCTTAACGACCATGTTATTCGGCTTTACAGAAATCATCGGCCATTTCATGATCCATATCGTCCTGATCATCTTCATTATCGAAGGCGTTTCCTTCTATAACCCGCCCATCAAGCTGCACAAAACGAGAGTCGACCAGTTCGTGTTTATCTTTTTGAACTTCATTTTCGTTCTGTCGACCTTTGTGCTGATTTATTATCGTTTTGCTTAAACAGCCTTTAATGGAGGCTGTTTTTTCTTTTCAGATAAAACAACTGGCCACGGCGTTTCCACATTTCTTGGAATTATCAGACCTTTTGTTGACGCTTGCTTCTGTTCTTTGTTACGATTTCTCTAGTTGCAAATGGGATGGGAGAGATGATGATGAAGCCTTATTCTTTTGAACCTGATGCGGAATTTGCCGCACAGCTTGACCGTGAAGATATACTGGCCCGTTACCGGGATGAATTTTACCTGAAACCTGATCGTATTTATCTTGATGGAAACTCGCTTGGTCTTCTTTCAAAGAGGGCGGAACAGACAATGCTTGAATCATTGGCTGACTGGCGTGAGCTTGGCATCGATGGCTGGATGGATGGCAGCCACCCTTGGTTCTATTTATCTGAAAAACTTGGAGAATTGACTGCTCCGCTTGTTGGTGCTGCCCCTGAGGAGGTTATTGTAAGCGGATCCACAACAGTCAACCTGCATCAGCTGGTCACCACCTTTTACAAGCCGGAAGGCAAGAGAACAAAGATCCTCGCCGACGAATTGAATTTTCCTTCCGATATCTATGCACTGCAAAGCCAGCTGCGAATCCATGGCTACGATCCGGATACGCATTTGGTCAGGGTGAAGAGCAGGGACGGAAGGTTTCTTGATGAGGACGATATCATTGAGGCGATGACGGATGAAATTGCACTTGTCGTATTGCCGACTGTTCTGTACCGCAGCGGGCAAATACTTGATATGGAGCGGTTGACAAGAGCTGCTCATGAACGTGGTATCCTGATCGGTTTCGATGGCTGTCATTCCATTGGAGCGATTCCGCATGCCTTCTCTGATTGGGGAGTCGACTTTGCCTACTGGTGCAATTATAAGCATCTGAATGGCGGACCTGGAGCAGTAGCAGGTCTTTATGTGAATTCTAAGCATTTTGGCGCGAAGCCGGGACTTGCCGGCTGGTTCGGTTCGAGAAAAGACAAACAGTTTGATATGGAGCATGTGCTGACTCCTGCTGAGAATGCGGGGGCCTACCAGATTGGAACTCCTCATGTATTGAGTCTTGCCCCTTTGCTTGGCTCCTTGGAAATGTTCGCCGAGGCGGGAATTCAAAATATCCGCGAAAAATCATTGAGGATCAATCAATATCTAATGGACCTGATTGAGCAGGAGCTTGGCGTTGCCGGCTTCAAAATCGGCAGTCCAATAGAAGATTACAGACGGGGCGGCCATGTCAGTCTCGAGCATGAAGAAGCAGCAAGGATTTGCAAGGCTTTGAAGGAAAATGGGATTATTCCTGATTTCCGCGCTCCGAACATCGTCCGCCTTGCACCTGTAGCGCTTTATACTTCTTACACTGACGTCTGGAATGCTGTCCAGATTTTAAAAGAAATCATGGATAGTAAATTATACGAGAAATTCAGCAATGAGCGCGGAGTTGTGGCGTAGGGGAGGAGACTGGGAATGAAGGAAGAGCAAAAAACACATCAAATTCATACTGATTTTTCAAAAGAGCTTTCTTATGGCAGTTACTTGCAATTAGATAAAATTTTATCCAGCCAGCAGCGCCTGTCGGATCACCATGATGAAATGCTGTTCATCATCATCCACCAAGCCAGCGAACTGTGGATGAAGCTGATTTTACATGAAGTGAGCGCGGCGATTGACTGCATTCGTAAAAATGACCTGGAGCCGAGCTTCAAGATGCTCTCAAGGGTGTCGAGGATCCAGCAGCAGCTGATCCAGTCATGGAGTGTCTTGTCGACGCTGACTCCGGCTGAATATATGGAGTTCCGAGACAAGCTTGGCCATTCATCAGGATTCCAATCCTATCAGAACCGATTGATTGAATTTGCTCTTGGTCAAAAAAGCGCACATGTACTGTCCGTTTACCAACATGATCCACAACTGTATAAACAAATGGAGGATGCGCTGCATGAACGGTCGATATATGATGCAGCGATCAGTGCGATGGCGATGCGTGGCTTGCCGATAGATGATGCGGCCCTGAATCGTGATTGGTCTGCTCCGTACGAACCAAATGCCAGTGTTGAGGAAGCATGGCTTACGGTGTATCGTAACGTGGATCAATATTGGGATCTGTATGAGCTTGCTGAAAAGCTTGTCGATATCGGCAGCCAGCAGCAGTTGTGGCGCTTCAATCATATGAGTACAGTTGAACGGATCATCGGCCACAAAACCGGAACAGGCGGCTCTGCCGGTGTATCCTATTTGAAAAAGGTCGTCGACCACCGATTCTTCCCTGAGCTATGGAGCCTGAGGACGAAGCTATAATAAGGGAATCCCCTGAGCTTAGCACGAAGTTATAAAAAGAAAGAAGGTAACCGCATGGGAAATTGGATTGATATTTCGCAGGTTTTGAATAATAACATTCCCGTTTGGCCGGGTGACACGCCATTTCAATATGAAGTGAGCTGGGGAATGGAAGAAAGCGGCTCCGTGAATGTCGGTCAGGTGAAAATGAGTACGCATACCGGCACACACATCGATGCGCCATTTCATTTCGAAAACGATGGCAAAAAGGTAATCGAGCTGGATTTCAACTTATACATTGGACCTGCTCTTGTGATCCATGTGGAGAAGCCTGAAAGTATCGGAGTTAAAGAACTGCAAGGTGTGGATCTGAACGGAGTGAAACGTCTGTTGATCAGGACCGACTCTTGGCAGGATAAGACATTTTTCCCGGAGTCAATTCCACATATCGAGCCGGAACTGGCTGCTTATCTTGCTGGACATGGTGTGCAATTGCTTGGTCTTGATTTGCCATCGGTCGATCCATTGGACAGCAAGGAACTGAATGCGCATCATGAATTGAACAACCAGGGCATTCATATTCTTGAAGGACTGGTACTAGATAAAATTGAACCAGGAAAATATGAGCTCGCTGCATTGCCTTTGCCGCTAGAACAGGGTGACGGCAGTCCAGTGAGAGCTGTGGTTCGAAAAATCGGATAGGATGAAGGGGCTGCCGAGATTTGGGCAGCTCTTTTTTTGTCGAAAAATATACCATGATTGCTATTGACCGGGTTGGTCAATGAGGAATATAATGATATTGACCAGTTCGGTCAATAAAGAAGTTTTTAAGGAGGTCATGATGTCTTCGAAATTCTTAAGCTTGAATCCTGAAAAACAAAAACGTATTCTCAACGCTGCTCTCAAGGAGTTTGCCCAAAAAGGGTACGAAAATGCCTCTACGAATGAAATTGTTAAATCAGCAGGAATATCAAAAGGCCTGCTATTCCATTATTTTAAAAACAAGAAAGAATTATATCTGTTCCTTTATAATCACTTTACACATGTGATGGTAGAAGAGTTCTTTAATGAAATGAACCTAAGTGAAACCGACATTTTTGAACGGATGAAAACGCTGATGATCCTGAAAAATAAACTGATGGCGAAGCATCCGGAAGTATTCGACTTCACGGTTGCAGCTTCAATGGAAACCGCGGAAGAAGTAAAGGAAATATTGAATAACACAAATACCGAACTAATCCAGGCAAGCTACAGCCGGCTATTCGAGAATATTGACATCACTAGGTTCAGGGACGGTGTCGACATCCAAAGAGCGATCAACATCATCATGTGGACGCTCCAGGGCTTCAGTAATCAGGAGTTGGAAAAAGCTAAAAGACTGAACATTGTAAAGCCTAACTTCGATGAAGCATTCAAAGAAGCAGAAGTGTATATCGATATGATGAAGAAGGCATTTTACAAAAGTTTATAAAATAGAAAAGTATCTGGGAGGGTCTGGCATGAACGTGATTGAGATTAACAATCTGACGAAAATGTACGGCAAGGCCAGGGGAATTGAGGATGTCAGCTTCGATGTAAAAGAGGGAGAGATTTTCGGGTTCATAGGACCGAATGGCGCGGGGAAATCGACGACGATCCGAACACTGCTGTCGCTGATTTATCCGACGAGCGGCAGCGCGACGATCTTCGGCAAGGACATCATTACGGCCGCGCCGGAAATTAAAAAGGATATCGGCTATCTGCCATCTGAAGTGTTTTACTATGACAATATGAAGGTCATGGAGCTGCTCAAGTATTCGGCAAGCTTTTACAAAAAGGATTGCACCAAACGAATCAAGGAGCTTGCTGACATCATGGAGCTGGACCTGACGAAGAAAATCGATGACCTTTCACTTGGAAACAAGAAAAAAGTCGGCATTGTCCAGGGTCTGCTGCACGAGCCGAAGCTGATCATCCTTGACGAACCGACGAGCGGGCTTGATCCGCTCATGCAGCAGAAGTTCTTTGATCTTCTTGAAAAAGAAAACAAGAAAGGTGCGACAATCCTGTTTTCGTCCCATATTCTCAGCGAGGTGCAGAGGCTGTGTGACAGGGTCGCCATCATAAAGCACGGGCGGATTGTCACTGTCGAGAAAATCAGCACGTTAAAAGAAAACACATATAAGAAATTCAAAATCGAATCCAATTCCGGAATTGATAAAAGTCTTTTTGATATCGAAGGTGTGAACCAGCTTGAGCAGGACAGCGGAACGATCAGCTTCCTTTTCAAAGGTAATATCAACTCCATCATGAAAAAAATCGCGGAAATCGAGATCGCCAACCTCTGGGTGGAGGAGCCTGACCTTGAAGAGATCTTCATGCATTACTATGAAAAGGAGGAATAGAACATGAATATATTCCTTCATGAACTGAAGGCATACCGGAAATCGACGCTGATATGGACCCTGTCATTGGTGGCGCTGGTGGTGCTGTTTTTATCAATGTTTCCTTCCTTTTCGAAGGATGCCGAAGAGTTCAAGAAGCTGCTCGAAGGTTTCCCGGTTGAGTTGCGAAAAGCGATCGGATTGTCGGTGGACAGTATTGCGACATTGATTGGTTTTTTCTCGTATGCGTTCCTGTACCTGAAGCTGGCAGGCGCCATTCAGGCTATGAATCTTGGAACCACGATTTTATCCAAGGAATCCCGGGAAAAGACAGCGGACTTCCTGCTGACAAAACCAGTTACAAGGTCGCAGGTCGTTACTTCAAAGCTGCTGGCCGCACTGGTTTCCCTCGTCACTACCAATATCGTTTTTATCGTGGCAACATTTATGATGGCATCGATCGTGGCTGGGGACGATTTTAACAATGAATCCTTATTCCTGATTGCGATATCCCTATTCTTTCTTCAGCTCATATTCATGGCGTTGGGAATTGTGATTTCAGTGATTTTTCCTAAAATAAAATCGGTGATCTCGGTGTCACTCGGTACTGTGTTCGGGTTCTTTATGCTCGGAATGATTAGTTCGACAACGGAGGATGAAGCCTTGCGTTACTTAACACCCTTCAATTATTTCGACTCGACTTACATCACGGAGCATGCAGGCTATGAAACTTCTTTTCTGGTAACCGGGGCGCTGGTTATCATAGCTGCGGTCATTGCCAGCTATTATTTGTACAGTAAAAAGGATGTTCATTCCGTTTAGGGAGGAGGGAAAATCGTGAATCTTTTTAAAAGGGAAATGAAAGCAAATCTCAAGTCGCTCATCATTTGGAGCATCGGTGTCATCTTTATGGTCGCTTCGGGCATGGCCAAGTTTTCCAGCCTGGAAGGGACCGGGCAATCAATGAATGCACTGATGGCCGACATGCCTAAATCGCTCCAGGCAATCATGGGTACAGGTTCGCTCGATTTGTCGACACCCATCGGTTATTATGGAGTCCTTTTCTTGTATCTAGCCGTGATGGGAGCCATTCATGCAGCGATGCTCGGATCGAATATCATCGCCAAGGAAGAACGGGATAAGACGGTAGAGTTCCTGCTGGTCAAACCACTTTCAAGAATGAGGATGATTACATCCAAGCTATTGGCAGCTTTGGTCAATGTTCTGATTTTAAATGCGGTGACCTTCGCTTCCTCTGTAGGAATGGTCCAGAAATATGCAGAAGGTGAGAACGCGACCGGGGATATTTCCTTGCTGATGGCTGGAATGCTCATCCTTCAATTGATTTTCCTCGTCATCGGTACAGCGATTGCCGCTGTTTTGAAAAATGCTAAAAAAGCCACATCATTGGCAACAGGAATCCTGCTCATCCTCTTCATTCTGTCAATCGCAATTGATTTGACTGAAAAGCTGGATGGATTGAAATTCCTTACTCCATTCAAGTATTATGATGCGAAGCTGGTATTGGAGAAGGGCGGGTTCGAGTCAGTGTATCTTGGGTTGTCCTTCTTGCTGCTGGCCGGCCTCACAATTGTGACCTACCTTTTTTATCGAAAAAGAGACATGAATGTTTAAAATCCCGGTGAATCCGGGATTTTTTTATGGAGGAGTAGATTTTAAACGGGTGTTTAACCGTCAAGACAATAAATTCTGCACTTTTATGACTTGAGTAAGAGTAAAATCATACAAATTTTGGGAATGAGAAACTTATTTCTGCGAAAAACCCACCTGATTCCGCGAAACTCCCACTTAATTCCGCGAAAAACACACTTGATTCCGCGAAATCCACCCCTAATTCCGCGAACTGGAAATTATCGATGGTTTTTTCCAATTCTTCGTTCACATTTTAGTAAAAAAACTCCCATCTTCCTTTTAATTTCCGGTGCTATACTTTAAATATGTTAAAAACTGCACATACCTAGTTAATTCAACTATAGGATAATCAATATATTACTAAAGAATAGGTGAGCGGAATGGAAGAAAAGAAGGTCATTGTTGTTGGCGGCGGGATCACTGGGCTCGCGACAGCCTATTATCTCCAAAAGGAAGCCAAGGAAAAGCAATTACCCATTAAAGTGAAATTGATTGAGGCAAGCGAACGCCTTGGCGGTGTCATCAGCACTCAGAAGCGGGATGGATTCGTTATTGAAAGAGGTCCGGATTCGATCATAGCGAGAAAGAAGAGTGCTATGAGATTGATAGAAGAAGTTGGCCTCAAGGATAAAATCATTTCCAACACAGCCGGGAAGTCGTATATTTACGCTAGAGGCAAGCTTCACACAATGCCCGAGGGTTCCTTCATGGGCATTCCGACGAAGGTAACTCCGTTTGCGTTATCAGGATTATTCTCACCGCTGGGAAAGCTTCGTGCAGCGGGGGATTTTATTTTACCAAAAGGAGCGCCCAAAGCAGACCAGTCACTTGGTGCTTTCTTCCGCCATCGGCTGGGTGATGAGGTGGTCGACAATTTGATCGATCCGCTATTGTCAGGTATTTATGCGGGCGATATTGATGAACTGAGCCTGATGTCCTTGTTCCCAAACTTCTATGAAATTGAGCAGAATCATCGCAGCCTGGTAATAGGATTGAATAAATCGATGCCAAAGCCTCCGAAAACGGCCCAAAAGCCTGGTTCTAAAAAGGGAATGTTCATCTCATTGTCAACGGGCCTTGAAGAGTTGATCCACCGGGTTGAAAGCCGACTGGAAGAGGGCACGGTCATGAAAGGTACAGCTGTAAATAAGGTAGTGAAAACAGGCGATACCTACCAGGTCCAGCTCGAAACTGGAGATGCAGAAGCAGCGGACAGTGTCGTCATTACCACTGATCATTTCCATGCCCAGCGGATGCTTTCCGAATACGCATTTATGGAACAGTTTAAAGATATGCCGTCCAATTCCGTGGCAAATGTCGCGATGGCCATTCCAAAATCAGCAATCGAGAAAGATATCGATGGAACGGGCTTCCTCGTTTCAAGGAACAGTGATTTTAGGATAACGGCATGTACCTGGACGCACAAGAAATGGCCTGGCACATCTCCTGATGATATGGCATTACTCCGCTGTTATGTCGGTAAACCGGATGACCAGGAAGCAGTTGATTTGTCAGATGAGGAGATTGTTGAGCTGGTATTAAATGATTTGAATAAGACAATGAATATTACCGCAAAACCCCTCTTCCATGTCGTCACGAGGTGGAGAAAAGCGATGCCGCAATATACGGTCGGGCATCTTGAAAGGATTGGTCGGGTTAAAAAGCAGCTTAGCCGGGAACTTCCTGGTGTCTTCCTTGCCGGCGGGTCATTCGAGGGCGTGGGCATCCCTGGCTGTATCGACCAGGCGGAATCAGCAGTGGCAAAAGCAATCGGCCATCTGACTTCAAAGTAATATCTGCCGCTATCTTTCAAAAGGTAGCGGTTTTTTAGTTTTAATAGTATGATAGCCAAATATTTCTTTTTTAATATCTAAATCTTCTGTAAAATGGAACTATAAGCATAAAAAGTTTGGAGAGATCTCTATGCGTAATAGTTTTCCAATATTTGGAACTGATGATGAAACAATCTATAATCCTAATGAACTGCTAAGTTTATTTTTGGATTGCACAGCTGACGGATTTGCTATTGTCGATATGGAGAATCGATTTTTAAGAATCAACCAAAAGTACACCGAAATATTCGGCTATACAGAAGAAGACTTGATTGGAAGAACTTTTTATGAGTTCTCGAACCCTGATTTTGTTCCAGGAATCATAGCCCAAGTTAAGAATGGAGAAGCTTTTACAAATATGATAACCCAGCGATTCCATAAAGACGGATCAATGCTGGATATTGCGGTCTCCTACTCTCCATTCCGGAATAAGCATGGAAAAATCATTGCAATCATAGCGATTTACCGTGACATCACCAAAATCGTGAACATGGAGCGTGAATTGAATAGAACACGTGAATTGTACGAATTGATCACAGAGAATACGACTGACATGATCAAGGTGATTAATAAAGATAAAGTGATTGTGTACGCTTCACCATCGCATGAAAAAGTAATCAGTCTGAAGCCAGAGCAAATTGTAGGCAAAAGCTTGTGTGAATTTTTGACGGCTGAAGAGGATGTCATTCTTGATAAAAAACTCCAGGAAATTCTCGAAACAGGTGAGCCGCAGATATTGCGGAAAAAGTTTACGACTTGTGATCAAAATACGGTCTATACAGAATATAATTTTTCACCGATCTACAATGAGAAAAAAGAGATAGAGTCCTTTGTCAGTGTAGGCCGGAATATTACCGACCGTGTCAAACAGGACGCCACCATCCGGAATCTGGACAGGCTTTCGGTCACCGGACAGCTGGCAGCAGGAGTGGCTCATGAAATCCGCAATCCGCTTACTTCATTGAAAGGTTTCTCGAAATTATTACAGACATGTCTCGATAAGGAGAAGCAGGAGGATTACCTGGCTATCATGATGAATGAACTCGACAGGATTGATACGATTGTCAATGAGTTCATGTCACTTGCAAAGCCGCAGGCGGTAAAGTTTGTAAAGGGAGACCTGAAGTCAATCCTGGACAGCACTATCAAAATAATTCACCCGCAAGCATTGTTGCATAATGTCCTAATCATCACTCATTATCCAGAAAAGAATCTGATGCTGTCATGCAATCCGCACCAGCTAAAACAGGTATTTTTAAACTTCCTGAAAAATGCGATTGAATCCATGCCCGAAGGCGGAAAAATTCATATTGACCTTCAGATGAAAGGTTCGGGTAAGGTGCAGATAAGCATTTCAGATGAAGGAACAGGCATCGAATCAGACCGGCTGCGATACCTTGGAACGCCTTTTTATACGACAAAAGATAAAGGGATTGGACTTGGATTGACGGTCAGCAATAAAATCATCCAGGAGCATGATGGAACAATGAAGATCATAAGTGAAGAGGGTAAGGGGACCACAGTGATTGTTGAACTAGATTGTTTGGAGACATAGGGCAGAGAGAGAAACATAAAAAAAGCGGCTTCCTGAATCGGAAGCCGCTTTCTTGTTAATCCTCTTCTTTGTTGAACCATAATGGATCGTTATTATCTTCTTCTCCATTATAGTTAATGAAAATTTCTTCCCCTGCGCTGATATCACGATAGGCATAGAAATCAAATGTGTGATTGTCGAAATTGATTTCATACGTTGCGTTAGGCTCGTATGAGTGGTTGAATAACATTCCATATCCGAGAAGGATGGCAGAATGATTAATGCCATATTCAAAGGCATAATCCGCCAGCGCCGTTTTCTCGATATGGACATGCTGGTCGTTCGGATAGGATAGCACGGGAGCTTCATGGATCAATTCGCCTTTTGCAATATCACGCTTTGCGAATACACCTCTATTGAATTCACCATCGCTAATTTCAGAAGTTTTAACTTCAATCATTTTTTTCACCTGCTCGCTCTATTACATTGTTGTTGCTTCCTCTTTTAGCATGACGGTTTTTTAAAAGAAATGCAAATTTATTATAAAATCCATATTTATTTTAAGAAATCCAGTGGTTTATGACCTAGCTAAGACATAAAAATCCACAGAAAATAAAACAATATACCTATAAAACATGTCGCGATACATGCCTAATTATCCACAATAAAAGCTCTGTTCAGCTTAGTTACTCACATCTGAAAATTGTTAACCACCTGAATCATGATTTAAGCCCTATCTATCGGAAAAGTAGTTTCTTTTTCCTGAGCAAAAAGACCTGGTTAAATTTTTAGAAAAATCAGGATTTTTGATGGATTTTGTTGAAGAATGAATCAAATTATGATGTGGGTAAGAGATCAGTCGGATATACACTGATTCTCGATAAAGGCAAACCTGGTGAAAACCAGCGACGCAAAGCTAAAGGGGCTACGGCAAACCATTGCTAAGCCAGCCAGCTACCGAAAGATCAGGGTGAATTACATGAAATATGTATTCAGCGAACCCCCCTTTCGGTAAAGGCGGGGTTATTTTTGTACAGTCGGAGGTGAAAAGCGGAATGAGACTTGTGAACGAATCGAACGGCAAAGAATTGGCAGCGGATGTAAAAATAGCAGATACCTTTTTCAGCAGATTCAAAGGGTTGATGCTGACAGAAAGCTTGCCAGAAGGACACAGTCTCTATATAAAACCCTGCCGGTCCATCCATACCTTTTTTATGAACTATTCCATCGATGTTCTTTACATCAACGAGAACGATGAAATTGTAGGCGCGGACGAACAACTTGAGCCTGCGAAAATGGGAAAGCGCTGCAAAGGTGCATATTCCGTCTTCGAGCTTCCAGAAGGCACGATCCGGAATAGCGGAACGAAAGTCGGTCATTCTATCAAACTAATAAAATGAAAAGGGGTTTTAAACAATGAAAGCAAAAATGAAAGCACTATTCACAGAAGAACAAGGACAAGGTATGACTGAGTACGGTTTGGTACTTGGAGTTATTGCGGTAGCGGTTGTTGGTGTGTTGGCTTTATTGCGTGAACAGATTCTTGAAATGTTTAGAGAGGTAACTAAAGCAGTAACCGGCAGAAATGATACTCCTACTACACCATAATCTTACTATTAACTAAGGCATTTATTCATTTATTTATAAATTGTAGTCAGAGGTACACCAATAAACAGCCTCGCGTTGAGAAACGTGAGGCTTTTTTAAAACTCCTCACTGAAATGAGGTAAATTCATGTTTGTTGATTTTTTATTGATAACTTTAATAGTTATCTGTGTCATAACCGATTTGAGAGAACGGAAGATTTATAACAAGGTTTTATTTCCTTTTTTACTGGTGGGTCTGGTTTTGAATTCGGCCATTGATGGAGTCCAGGGGCTGGGCTTTGCCCTTGCAGGGACAGCAGTTGGTTTCTCTATTTTGCTGATCCCCTATTTGCTCGGAGGGATGGGAGCTGGGGATGTGAAACTGCTTGCGGTGGTGGGGGGCTTAAAGGGAGTTGTATTTGTATTGACGGCGGCTGTTTATATGGCGCTTGCTGGAGGGATTATGGCGATGATCATCCTGTTTTTCAGAAAGGGTGCCTTGAATAGGCTGAAGCAGATTGGCATGTTCCTGGGCGGGTTGCGCAGCGGTATGAAAGTCCCGCTTGGACTGGATAAGGAAGCCTTGAACACGACCTATCCATATGGAGTGGCCATCGCGATTGGAGCTTTGGCTGCCATTGTGTTTCCAGCTGGAGGAGGATTGCTTTGAGACGTGATGAGAGGGGGCAATCACTGGTTGAGACGGCCCTCGTTCTGCCGGTTCTTTTATTGCTGTTGGTAGGGATTTTGGATTTCGGAAGGATTATGTATTCATATGCCCATCTTCATATGGCAGCCCAGGAAACCGTCAGGGTGGGAGGTCTCGGTAAAAGTGATTCCGAAGTCACTGCTTTTGCCAGGGATTATGTACAGCTGAATGAAATTGATAAACTGGCCATCTCTATTTCTCCTGGAGAAGCGGGACGTGTTGCTGGTGACTATATAACTGTGAAGTTGGAATATCCTTATCAATTTTTCACTCCGTTTATATCCAGCCTGTTTTCTTCATCCTTGACGATTAAGGCGGAGTCAACGATCAGAGTGGAGTGAGGAGGAAAATATGGCACGAAGATGGTTAGCGGAGGAATCAGGAAACACCATTCTATTGGCTGCCCTTTCGATGTTTGTCATCCTTAGTATGGCCGGTCTCGCAATTGATGGCGGGATGGTATATATGACGAAGGCGGAGCTTCAGAAAACAGCTAATGCGGCGGTCCTTTCTGGAGCCCAGGAGCTGACAAACAATGAAGCGAAGGTTGAAGAGGTGGTACGAAGCATCGTTGCAGCCCATAAAGACGGCTCGAATGTAGATGATATTTCAATAGATATGGAGAAGAAAGTCGGTATTGATTTGTCCAAAAAGGTAGACCTCGCATTCTCAAAACTACTTGGCTTTGAAACTGTCAATGTCCAAGCGCATTCTGCTGCTGAGTTAAGAACGATGGGACGGGCAGAAGGTGCAGCACCGCTTGGCATCGATGACAGCATTCCATTGGAGTTTAATAAGGAATACCAGCTGAAAGTGGATACTGGCGGAGTAGAATATGGCAACTTTGGAGTCCTTGCACTGGGTGATACAGGAGCCCGTCCATATGAAGAAAACCTCCGTAATGGCTATCAAAACGAGCTTTCTGTAGGGGATATCGTCATCACACAAACAGGTAATATTGCCGGTAAAACAAGGGAAGTGGTCAAGGAGAAAGTGAATTCTTGTCCAGAACTCCCAAGGGATATAAATTCAAGGAACTGTTCAAGGATCCTGCTTGTCCCTGTCTATAAACCATACAGCACGGATGTCAACCAGGTAAAAGAAGTGAAAATCACTGGTTTCGCTTATTTCTATATTACCGACCCAATGGACAGCCATGACACTTCAATCAAGGGGATTTTCATCAAACGCGCAGGAACGGGTTTTGAAGGTGAAACAGCCGCCTTTAAGGGCGCATACAGCATTCGAATAACGGAGTAGGTGATCAAATATGCGGTCAAAGCTTGTTTTGGTCCTCGCATTAGTAATGGGTATAGTAACGACGTTTTTATTCTTTCAATATATGAATCAAGTGAAAGCTGAAAAGGCGATGAACAGCAATTTGGTGGAGATTGTTGTCGCCAAAGAAAAAATCGAGAAAAATGAGCAAATCACTTCTGCAAAACTGGAAACTGCCATGGTTCCTGAAAAGGCATTGCACGCCAACTCCATTAAAAGCTTTGGCGATGTTGAGGGGAAGCTGGCGAACGCTGAGATTGAACAAGGCGAGCCAATCCTTTCCCACCGGCTGGGATCCCAGACTGCAGAAAATATCTATGTTTCAAGAAAAGTCAGGGATGGTTATCGTGCTGTTTCTGTGGGAGTAAATTTAAATCAATCAACTGCAAACCTGATTGAACCTGAAGATGAAGTCGACATTATGTTCTCTAAAAAGCTGCCGGGGCAGGAAGGGAAAGTTGAGTCTAAAATCATCTTGGAAAAAGCAAGGGTACTGGCGGTTGGGCGGAAAATGGTCCTTCCTGAGGATACACAAGAGCCATATGCCGAATATACTTCAGTTACGGTAGAACTTAAGCCGGCGGATGCTTTAAAACTTGTCAATTCGGCTGAACAAGGCAATATCCATTTCATGCTGCATAAGCGGCCAGTCATAACAGAAAAAGAAGCGGGCGACAGCGACCAAGATTGAAGAAGATGGAGGGTGACCAATCATGGAAAACACGGATGAACTGCAAATACATGAAAAGAAGCCGGCTAAGATGAAACGTGGCGAGCTTATTGCCGTTTGCAGTGCAAAAGGCGGGATTGGTCGCACGGTCCTCACGGTCAATCTGGCTGGAGCTTTAGTGAAGAAAAATATATCTGTAGCGATATTGGATGGGGATTTTCAATTTGGTGATATCGGGCTAGCCATGGATTTGAAGTCTGCTTTTACCATTAAAGAAGTGATTGAGGGGATGAGCACTCTCGATGAACATTCTATGGAAGGCTATATGTCGAAGCATGAAAGCGGTGTGAAGGTCATGGCGGCTCCGGACCGGCCTGAGTATGCAGATCTTGTCACGAAAGAAGCCGTCGATAAAATCCTCGACTTTATGCTGCTGAATTATGATTATGTGGTCGTTGATACGTCTGTAGGCCTTAATGATCATACAGTCCATATCGCTGAAAAAGCAGACCAAATCATGGTTATGGCCAATCTCGAGATGACAGCGTTGAAAAATACGAAGCTGATGCTCGAGACCTTCGATATCCTCGAACTGAAAAATAAAGTCACACTCGTAGTGAATCGGGCAAACATGGAGAGCGTCATCCAGGCAGCAGATGCGGCAAGGATTCTTGGCTACGAGGATCCTGTATATATCCCGAATGACTTTCAAACATGTTCACAATCACTTAATATTGGAATTCCTTTTGTCATCAACCAGGGCAAGACCGATGTAGCCAAAGCCATTTTTAAAATGGCTGAAAGAATCTCGAGCAGGCGGGAAATTACCTTGTTCAAGGAAGCGAAAGGACCTTCTTTCCTATCAAAATTAATTGGCAGAAAACGCATGAAGGGAGGAACAGCATAATGAGCCTTCTGAACCGCATCCAGGAAAGGACACAGCAAGTCGAAGCAATCGAGAGCCAGCAGGACGAATTTTTTGCCCAGGCTGACTCGCAACCGAAGGTAGATATCCGGTCTGTGTTCAGGGAACCACATAAAAAAGAGGCTGTCAGTCCGGAAGTCAAAAGGAAACAGGATAAACATCAGGAGCTTAAAAACCTCATTCATAAAAAGATTCTTCAGGATTTTAAAGATGCACCTGTAGAAGACATCATTCCTCAACTAGATGGAATGGCGATCGAAATCATGAAAGAGGATGAACAATTCAGGGGCAGCATTGACCGGAAAAAGGTCGTCGATGAACTGAGAAATGATTTGACGGGGTTTGGACCAATCAATCCGCTTTTGATTGATGAAGATGTCAGCGAAGTTATGGTAAATGGACCGGCTCAGGTCTATTGTGAACGAAAAGGGAAGATTGAGCTGACTTCAATCATGTTCAGAGACGAAGAGCATGTCATGAGCATCATCGATAAAATCGTTGCACCTCTTGGCAGGAGAATCGATGAAAGCTCGCCGATGGTAGATGCGCGGCTGCCGGATGGTTCACGTGTCAACGCGATCATTCCTCCGCTGGCATTGAATGGGCCGACAGTTACGATCAGGAAGTTCTCGAAGGACCCCTTTCAAATTGAAGATTTGGTCAACTTCGGGACACTCAGCAATGAAATGGCGATTTTCCTGGAGGCCTGTGTAAAAGCAAGGCTTAATATTTTCGTCTCCGGCGGAACGGGCTCCGGAAAAACGACCACACTCAATGTATTGTCCAACTTTATCCCTCATGATGAGAGGATTATCACAATCGAGGATGCGGCTGAGCTTCAGCTGGGGCAGGACCATGTCGTCTCACTGGAATCAAGGCCGCCCAATATCGAGGGGAAGGGTTCAATCACAATAAGGGATCTTGTGAGGAATTCGCTTCGGATGAGGCCGGATCGGGTCGTAATTGGTGAGGTCCGCGGTGCCGAAGCCCTGGATATGCTTCAGGCTATGAATACCGGACATGATGGTTCTCTGGCAACCGGTCACTCCAATAGCGCAAGGGATATGATTGCCCGTCTGGAAACGATGGTACTGCTTGCAGGTGTTGAGCTTCCGGTAAAAGCAATCCGTGAACAAATCGCCGGTGCGCTTGACGTCATCATTCAGCAATCGCGTTTGAAGGATGGCACCAGGAAAATCACCAGCATTACCGAGGTGCAGGGAATGGAAGGCGATGTCATCGTCCTCCAGGATATTTTTACATATAAGCAACAGGGAGTAAATGAGGATGGAAAAATCATCGGGCATCTTGTTCCTACTGGTGTCCGCCCTAAGTTCTATGAGCGCCTTGAAGCATCAGGCATCCACATTCCAGCAAATGTCTTTATCGAAGGCGAGGAGTGGGGAGCATGATCTATATCCTTTCCGCCCTGTTCATGATGACAGTATTTTTACTGTTCTATTCGATTTTCCATCGGATTTTTCTTTCGGACAAGCGTCTGGAGAAGCGAATTGAAAAATACCTGTCCAGTTCAGGGACGAAGCTTGACCGGAAGCAATATGATTTGATGGTTTACTACCAAATGACAAAGCAAAAGGTCAGGAAAAACATGCTGACCAAGGAGAAGAATTCGAAGCTCGAGACCATGCTCAGAAGGTCAGGGCTTCCACTTAAGCCTGAGGAATATATCCTATTCAAATGGCTGGCAGCAGGAGTCACGGGATTTTTAATGCTCCTTGTTTCCGGAAACATGCTCCTGATGGTTGTCGGCTTTTTCATAGGATTCTTGTTGCCGGGCTGGTATGTAAAAAAGAAAATCAAGGAACGAATCGTGAAATTCAACGAGGGGCTTCCAGACATGATTTCCACGATTGTCGGTTCTTTAAGAGCCGGGTTTAGTTTTCAGCAGGCTTTGAAAACAGTGATAGAAGAAGCGGGTTCACCGATAAAGGAAGAAATGGACAGTGTCATCAAAGAGATGCAATATGGAGCCAGCCTGGAGGATTCCTTGAATGAGCTTAAAGAAAGAATGCCCAGCGAAGATTTGGATTTAATGATCCAGGCAATTTTGATTCAGCGTCAGGTAGGCGGGAATCTCGCGACAGTGCTTGATAAAATTGTCCAGACTATCAGGGAGCGGACGAAAATCCACAGGCAGATATCTTCCCTGACAGCTCAAGGGAGACTATCGGGAATTGTCATTGGTTTGCTCCCGATCATTTTGGCTTTCGTCCTTTATTTAATCGAACCTGAATATATCGGAACGCTTTTCCGTCATCCAATAGGAATTGCATTGACGGTCGCCGGCATTTTCTCCGGCATCATTGGTTTCGTTCTGATTCGCAAAATTACGGCAGTCGAGGTGTAGGGATGCTATATTTTACATTTTTCTTAACGATTTCATTAGCCATCTATGGACTGTACTTAATGCGGGCAGAGAAGGCCACCCACCTGAAAAAGCGTATGTCAACCTTCGTCAGCGGCGTGAAGGAAGAGAATCCGGATATCACTGAAAAAGCCAGCAATGCTTCCCTATTTGAGCGAATCGGAAAGCCATTGATGAATGATTTCAAAAGAAGCTTTAAGCGGAGGATGCCAGGCGAAAAGGAAGCGAAAATCGAGACGAAGCTTCAGCTGGCCGGAAGTCCTTTTGGAATGTCACCTGTTGATTTCAGGCTGCTGCAAATCTCCCTCGTGCTTCTGCTCCCGCTTTTGGCAGGCGGATATGGGGCCCTCCTCCAGGCAGGCTATGCGGGGATATTCCTGTTCCTGATCATAGGTCTCGCAGCCGGCATTTTCCTGCCACACTATTATTTAAGCATCAAGAAAAAGGCAAGGAATAAAAGCGCCTTGAAAGAACTTCCCGATATCCTCGATCTATTGACGGTCAGCCTGGAAGCTGGACTTGGATTTGATTCGGCAGTCAGCAAGGTCGTAGCGAAAAAGAATGGCGTCCTGTCTGCCGAGTTCCATCGGAGCCTTGAAGAGCTGAGACTTGGCCGGACGAGGAGAGAAGCGCTTTCCGGAATCAAAAATAGGATCGAAGTCGAGGAAGTACGAGCTTTCATCAGCAGCATCCTGCAGGCTGAAAAGCTGGGAATAGGTATGGTTCAGGTTCTCCGTGTCCAGTCGAATGAGGTTCGGGAACGACGGAGGCAGCGCGCCGAGGAAGAAGCTATGAAGGCCCCAGTGAAGATGCTGTTTCCTCTTGTCCTGTTTATTTTTCCAAGCTTGTTCATCGTTTTGCTGGGCCCGGCACTGATCCAATTTCTCCAAACCTTTTCAAAATAAGAAAAGCGTAAGCGCCTTGGTAAGCCCCGAAAAGCGCTGGAGGGCCTGACAGTGAAGTCGTCATTTGACTTCATTGACAGGACCGAAGCGTCTCGAGGGGCTAGGCGCTGGAGCTGGACAATTATCTTAATGCCAAAAGTATATATTTTCTTATAAATAAACAAACGGACTGGCTTTTATGACGCCAGTCCATCTTTATTTTTTAGTGATTTTTGAAGGGTTATTGATTTTGTAAGAGACCGAAACATCGAGAAGCATAGATTCATCTTCGACGTCCTTGCCTTTTGGAAGGCTTTTTTTGACGATTTTGCCGTCGAATTCAAGCTGCTGTCCAGGCTCGAGTTCGTGCTTTTTCAGTGTTTTGCTGTGTGAGCCCCATGCCAGGCCAACCTCGATTGGTTCTTCCTGCTCGATCCTGACATTCTCGAACACGACTACTTCGTCATTATCTTCATTGAAATGGTTCCAGCTAAGCGCAAACTGCTTTACCGTCGCTGTAAAATGGACCTTTTCCTCTGGCAGCACTAATTTAGGAGCCTTTTCCTTTTTAGCTTTTTCCCTTTTTACAGGAGTTTTTTCTTTAGCTTCTGTCGCCGCTGGTGCCGCTGCTTTAGGCTTCTCTATCTTCACCTCTGCTGCTTCACTTCCATCTCCGGAAGCTGGAGTGATGATTTCCTTCCCAAAGCCGGAAGATTGCATCTCCTTTAGGTACGCCGGGTGGATACAAGTTAAGGTGCCATCCGGAAATTCAACCACCAGAGTATTAAATTCAGCTGTTTCACCGAAGATTTCATACCCCTTTATCGTAACAAGACAATGCTGGTATCTATCTTTATACCAAAACTCTTTCTTCGTGCTCAAACCCCATTCTTTGACCTTCTCGAGATAATGAGGTTCATCCTCAAATTGTTCGTACATGCCCTTAGGCGGGATATATTGAGTTAAATGCGACTGACTGGTGCCTGCAGTTGAGTTTGCCATCTTTCCACTTCCTTTCAGATTTATTTTACCTCTACAGGACAAAGAAAAAAAGCGCCAGCCATTGGTGGATGACATTGAACCAAAGCCGAACCGAGATATAACCGCCAATCTGGTCATGATGGACAACAAGGGTGGGAACTCAGCAATTTCTGTCCATCAACCAGCTATGACGGACAGAAAAGAAGCAAGCAAAGCAATTATTGTCGGTCATCAGGGTCATGACGGACAGAAAAGATTTAAACAAAGCAATTATTGTCCGTCATCCATCTCCACTAACATCTCTACTTGCACACATTTTGCTTTTACTAGATTCATGCCCTTACGTTTTTGGCCAACCTTGAATTTATTAATTAAGAACTGAAACTTGAGGATAGCAAGGAGGAGCATTGTGGATACGAA
This sequence comes from Bacillus sp. ISL-41, assembly GCF_018613235.1. Taxonomy (GTDB): domain Bacteria; phylum Bacillota; class Bacilli; order Bacillales; family Cytobacillaceae; genus Mesobacillus. The sequence continues at coordinate 60,274 of NZ_JAGGQP010000027.1, read as the reverse complement.
GTATTTGAAAAAGTGCATGAAGGAGATCAGGGTTACGAACCTGGAGAATGAGGATGTAGACGTTGTGAATGATTCCCCTCTTGTGATGATCGGAAAGGGCCGCCAGGGGGCTGTTTTTAAATTGAGCGATGATATTTGTGTGAAGGTGTTTGGCAATGAGGAGGACTGTGAGCGAGAGTATTACGCTCTTTCTCTCGGCCAGCAATCAGATCTTTTTCCACGCCTGTATGCGAAGGGAGATTTGTACATTGCCATGGAGATCATCAAAGGGGTGGATGTTAGGGAGTATTTGCAGTCCCAGCCTTTGAGTGAGGAGCTGTCGCTGAAATTAATCCACATGCTGATCACCTTCAAGGAGATTGGCTATGACCGGATTGATCATCATAAAAGGCAAATCTACCTTCAGCCTGATGGCACTCTGAAGGTGATTGATGTTGCCAGGGCCGTTTGGCGTGACAGGGTATATCCTTATCCCAGGAAGCTGATGACTTCACTTGGTGAAAAGAATAAGAAGATCTTTTTGGAGCATGTTCAATCCCTGAAGCCAGAGCTGTATGAGGAATGGAAGTACTATATCGAGATGGAAGACATCTCCCGCGAAATCTATTATCTCTTGCTTGAAGAGGAACCGGATAAGGAAAAGTTACGCGAATTAAGTGACCGTCTGTTAACGACTTCTGATAAAAAGGTCCATCTGCGCCAGCTGGAAAACATGATGCACAAGGTGTTCAAGGAGGAATGGGTGAAGACGATGCTTGCCCGTGGGGAAGACCCTGAAGCGGTCATGGATAAAATCGATGAATACTGGGAGGGAAGAGAAATGGGATTGGAACCTAAAAAGGCCAGAAAGCTTAAAGGCAAAAACAAGAAGCAGCGACAAATCGATTTATCATCATTTTTTAATAAAAATGCTGAAAAAACGAACAGCCTTGCTGGAGACCCATCGTGGGATAAAATCATGAAGAGCCTGGATAAGAAAAAGAAGAAAAAGAAACGGAAAAAGTAAATAAGTCCAGGAGGATGCCCAATCCATAGAGAGGAGATTGCAAAATGAAAGTACTAGTAATCTGGCGGCTGCTGACTGTTGGCGGAGTGAACGCCGGGTGGAGGAATCGTTCCATCTATTTTAAAAAGCATGGAATTGATACCGAGTTTTTGTATACGACCGATCATGGCGGGCTTCATATCATGGAGGATATTGCTCCAGTCTACCTGACGAAAGATGAAAACGAAATAGTAGGGATCATCAAAGCCAATAATTTTGATGCGATTATCGTTATCGATACGAAGGATGCCTATAAATGGATCCGGAAAGCGAACTATACAGGCCCGGTGATTATAGAGGCCCGTACCCCAGAAATTATCAAGCTTCAGCCTCATTTAAGAACTTTCAGGGGAATTGAACCTGAAACCATCATTGTCCCTTCCAATTATCAAAAGCGAGTCGTTTCCATATTAACTGAAACTGAGCCAGTCCAGGTGATTTATAACGGAGTGGATACATCTTTCTTCCGCCCTTTGAGGGAAAGGGAAATCGATTATCATCAAGCCCCGGTGCTGCCGGAAGAAAAGAAAATCATCGGTTGGATTGGCCGAGTCGATAAACGGAAAAACTGGCCGATGCTTCTGGAAATAGCCAAAAGAATCAAAGCTGAACGAAAGGATATTGAAATTTGGCTGATCGGCGGTGCGCAAAGCGTCCAACGGGAACAGTTCGCAGCCAAATGGCAGGAGGAAAACCTGACAGATATCCTTAAATGGCACCCTGTCATTCCTTATCAGCAAATGCCTCACGTCTATGCGAAAATCCGTAAATCCGGGGGCTGCACGCTGGCGACGACCAAGTCTGAATCCTTCGGCAATACCTTTATTGAATCAATGGCATGCGGTGTACCTGTAGTGGCGTCGAACATGATGCCTGTAACAGAGCTGGTGCTCCAGGAGAAAACCGGCATGCTCTACTACGGACAAAATGTCGAGGATGCCGTCCAAAAGCTGTACTCCATCATTGACTCCCCTGATTGGCAGCAGCAAATGTCCAAAGCAGCTATCCAGCATGTCGAGCAGCATTTTGCCATTGAAGTCGTTGCGGACCAGTATATCGATCTATTGTACGAAATCATCCATGGAAATGCAGAGGAGGAGAGCCATGATTAAACCTGTTGCCTACCGAAGGAAATTAGAAGGGAAATCGAATGCCCATCTCATCGCTTTCGATGATGGCAGAGATTATGTCGTGAAATTTTTCCAGCCTGGTTTTGGGAAAACCTTGCCAAATGAATGGGTGGCCTATTGCCTCGCAAGATACCTCGGTTTGCCTGTTCCTTTTGCCACGCTGGTCGAAATTCCCGAGGAATTTGCTGCAATGATTCCTGATTACGTTCAATTTACTCCTGCGCAGTTTCAATTTGCCTCTCTGTATGTGCCGAACTGCCTTGACGGCCACCAAGTAACAGATGTCTCCGGGATTGTGAATGCAGAGACGCTGGCGGGAATCATCCTGCTTGATTATTGGCTTGGCAACAGGGATCGGACTCGCAAAAATATTCTATTACAGGAAGATACAAAGGATGTTTATCATTTATGGATCATTGACCACGCCGAGATTCTCGGGTCTTATAATTGGGAGATTCAAAGCATCGGAAATTTGCCGACAGGGTTGAGGAAGAGCTCAGCTCAGCGAATGATGGCAGCTTTTATTGAAAAAGAAGAGGCATTCACTGAATACCTCGAGTTAATCCAGACGATCCCGATTTTTTTAATAGAGGAAATTGTTTCTACCATCCCTGACGATTGGATGATGACTAAAGAAGAGAAAAAGGCGATGGTGACTGTGCTGTTGAAAAGGCGCAAGAAGATCCTTCCGAAGCTGCTGCCCCGTTTTATTAAAAAAGTTTTCAGGCCTCTTCATGAATAGACAGAAATCTAGCTAACTCATGCGTTAATAGTCTATTTTCGAATTGGTAGGCCTTTAACGTGCCGGGAGCTTGGCCTTTTGAATATACAAGACTATGGAATTCAAAAGGGAGGCAGCATATGAAAATCCGCAAAGCGATTATCCCGGCAGCCGGGCTCGGGACACGATTTTTACCGGCAACAAAAGCGCAGCCAAAGGAAATGCTGCCGATCGTTGATAAGCCGACAATCCAATATATTGTAGAGGAAGCAGTAGCCTCGGGGATTGAGGAAATCATTATCATCATCGGCAGGGGAAAGAGATCGATAGAGGATCATTTCGATAAATCCTATGAGCTGGAAGATGCGTTACTAAGAAAGAATAAGCTTGCTATTTTAGAAGAAGTCCAAAATATATCAAGCCTGGCAAAGATCTATTATGTCAGGCAAAAGGAAGCACTTGGCCTGGGGCACGCTATCCTCTGCGCCAGGAGTTTCATCGGCAATGAACCTTTTGCTGTTTTGCTTGGCGATGACATAGTAAAGTCAGAGGTCCCATGCTTAAAGCAAATCATCAACGTATTTGAATACTGCAATAGCTCTGTCATTGCTATTCAAAGCGTACCAGATACCGATGTAAGTAAGTATGGAATCGTAAAGCCAAAGGGAGCGAACCTGGAACCGAACTTATTCTATATCGATTCTCTGGTAGAAAAGCCGTCAAAAGATAAGGCTCCTTCCAATTATGCGATTATGGGACGCTATGTATTGAGGCCGGAAATTTTTGAAGTCCTGGCACAGCTTCCCACCGGCCACGGCGGAGAAATACAATTGACCGATGCCATTAATGAGCTGAATAGGCGGCAGGCAGTATTGGCCTACAACTTTGAGGGCAAGCGATATGATATCGGGGATAAAATCGGTTTTATAAAGGCAACGATGGATTTTGCTCTGGAAAGAGAAGATACCAGGGATGATGTCATTCAGTATTTAAATGACGTGTACGAGATGACGGGCATGAAGAGAGAGTGTGACTGACATGAAGGTCGCTGTACTTGGAACAGGCTATGTAGGGTTATCCACCGGAGTCTGCCTCGCTGAAATCGGCCACGAAGTCGTTTGCATAGACGTTGATGAAAGGAAAATAGACCTCCTGAAAGAAGGGAAGTCCCCGATTTATGAACCAGGACTTGAAGAGCTTCTGGTCAAAAATTCCTCCGAAGGAAGACTGGCCTTCACTGCTTCCCATCAGCATGGATTAAGGGAAGCGGAAGTCATCATCATTGCTGTCGGTACACCCCAGAGTGATGACGGGCAGGCGGACTTGAGCTTTCTTGAGCAAGCGGCAAAGGATCTCGCCCAGCATATCGTCCGGGATTGTATTATCGTGGTTAAAAGTACGGTGCCAGTGGGCACGAATGAATATTTGAAACAACTGTTACTAGGGCAGTTGAAAAATAACATTGAGATCAAGATGGTCTCCAACCCTGAGTTCCTGCGGCAGGGATCAGCCATCCAGGATACCTTGAAAGCGGACAGGATTATCATAGGCTCTGACGATGAGGGAGCCTCTGAAAAAATCGAGGAGATGTACCGGCCGCTGAATGTGCCATTTTTATTGACGGATGTGAGAAGCGCTGAAATGATTAAATACGCTTCCAATGCTTTTTTGGCAACGAAGATCAGCTTTATCAATGGAATTGCCAATTTGTGCGAAGCTGTCGGAGCAGACGTGGAAGATGTTGCGAGAGGAATGGGCTTTGACAAACGGATTGGATCAGCCTTTTTAAAGGCCGGAATAGGGTACGGCGGATCCTGTTTTCCAAAGGATGTAAAAGCGCTGCTTCATACATCCAGGGAGCTGGGGATTCCGTTTACATTATTGGAAGAGACGATTGCTATCAATGACCAGCAGCAAAAGCTGCTTGTTGATAAGGCGATGAAACGTTTAGGAGAGCTAAAGGGAAAGAAAATCGCCATGCTCGGCCTTTCATTCAAGCCGGAAACGGATGACATGAGGGAAGCACCATCGATCAAAATTGCACAGGCCTTAACCGCATCTGGAGCTGAGGTTGCAGCCTGCGATCCAGTTGCAGCAAACAATGCAAGGAAAGTCATCGGCGATGCCATCACATATATGGACTCAGCAATGGAGGCTGCAAAAGGTGCAGATGCGCTGTTCATCGTCACAGAGTGGAAGGAGTTCAGGCAGCTAGAACTCGAAGCATTAGTGGCTGTCATGAAGCAGCCAATCATCTTTGACGGCAGGAACTGTCTGGATGAAACTGCCCTTAAGGCATGCGGAACAATTGAATATTATCCAGTCGGGAGGCCGGCGGTTATTTTAAAAGGGAATGAGTGAACTCATCCCTTTTTTTGTTTGGCTTGTGAATGTTGCTAACTTGCTAATGAGGTAATCATCCAAAAGTCTTTTTAAAATAACGGATTTGGGAATAGTAAGGAGGATTTAGAATTCATGGGAGGGAACAAGGTTCATGAAGTTCAATCTTCAGCTATTAATCGCCTTTTTTGGTTCGTTATTCTGCTTTATCATTATGTCTTATCTGGTACAGGCTGAACATCTAGTTGTATTCGATCAGCTTGTCATTGATGCTGTGCAGGGGCTCGAAGCAGACGGTCTGACTGTGGCGATGAAATTCTTTACCTATATTGGCTCTTTAAAATTCATCGTAATCTTGACGATTCCCATTTTTCTATTCCTTTTTTATGTGTTAAGACACAGGCTGGAAATCCTTGTTTTTCTGTCTGTAGTTTATATTACACCGATTCTGAACAGGTTGCTGAAACTGTATTTTCATCGAGAACGACCGGATTTCCACAGGCTGATTGAAATAGGGGGATACAGTTTTCCGAGCGGCCATGCGATGAATGCTTTTTCGTTTTACAGCATCCTTGCTTTTCTGCTCTGGCGCCACGTTCCAACCCGGATGGGGAGAGTCACTGTCATCATCCTCAGCACTTTTATGATCTTGGCGATTGGGTTGAGCAGGGTTTATCTAGGTGTCCATTATCCAAGCGATATCATAGGCGGTTTTCTTGCCAGCGGTCTGTGGGTGGCAGCTGTTATTTGGTTTTTCCAAAGATATAAAGAAAAGCTTGAAATACCTAAACGTTCACACTGACAATATACTGTTTTTTTTCGTTTTAACAGGCCGGAGAACGGGAATGAAATGAAAGACGCCAAAATGGATTACATAACATATTTCTCTCACATTTATACTGTATAAAAGATTAGGTCAAAGGCTGCGTAAAAATGTGATTTAGTGAACAAACTCCAGAGGTGACTTTATGTATAAAAAACAAGAAAGAATGCTTATGTGGCTTGCTTTTATTGTAGCGGCAATCATGGGATTGTCTTTTATCGGCCGAATTTTTGCTGGATAGAAAAGGGGTATTGAAAAATGGGGAATGAAGAATCAGTTTTTTTCAGCCGTGTGTTGACGGAGCTTACATTATCCTTCCATATTATTTATGCCACCATCGGGGTGGGAATACCGCTGATGATTATGATCGCTCAGTGGCTGGGAATCAAAAAACAAGATGAGCATTATATCCTGCTGGCAAGGAGATGGACGCGCGGCTTTGTCATCACTGTTGCGGTCGGAGTTGTGACCGGGACGGCGATTGGCTTGCAGCTGAGCTTGCTGTGGCCCAATTTTATGGAACTGGCGGGCAATGTCATCGCTCTGCCGCTGTTCATGGAGACATTCGCGTTTTTCTTTGAAGCAATTTTCCTGGGAATTTACTTATATACATGGGACCGGTTTGAAAACCAGAAGAAACATTTGCTGCTGCTGATCCCAGTTGCGGTTGGGGCTTCTTTTTCAGCCGTGTTCATCACGATTGTTAATGCATTCATGAATGCGCCGCAAGGCTTTGACCTTGTGAACGGCCAGCTGGTCAATATCAACCCGGTTCTGGCGATGTTTAATCCGGCGATGCCGACAAAGGTCGCCCATGTGCTGGCGACAGCTTATATGACATCAGCATTTGTACTCGCGTCGATTGGCGCATTCCGGCTTTTAAAAGGATCCGATCATGTCTACCATAAAAAAGCATTATTTTTAACGATGAAAATTGGCCTTATCTTTTCGATTGCCGCTGCGGTCATCGGCGATTTCTCGGGTAAATACCTCGCAGAATACCAGCCAGAAAAGTTGGCAGCAGCAGAGTGGCACTTTGAGACGCATGAGGGGGCACCGTTGATGTTGTATGGTGTTCTTGATGACGGCGAAGTAAAATATGCGCTTGAAATTCCTTATGCACTGAGTATCTTGGCTCATAGCGACCCTAACGCTGAAGTGATTGGCCTGAATGAATTCCCTGAAGACGAGATCCCGCCATTGTACATCCATTATCTGTTTGATGGAATGGTGACAATTGGGATGTGGATGATGGCCCTTTCGCTTGTCTATGTTGTGGGCGTGTGGATGAAATGGAGTTTTATCAGGACAAGATGGTACCGCTGGCTGATTGTCTTCGGCGGACCGTTATCGATGGTGGCGATTGAACTCGGCTGGTGGTTCGCCGAAGTTGGAAGGCAGCCATGGATCCTCCGAGGAATCATGAAAGTTGAGGATGCGGCAACGACAAGCGGACAGGTCGATTTGATGCTGCTTCTGTTTGCTGGTTTATACTTGATCCTGGCAGTTGGCAGCACCGTAGTATTAACAAGAATGTTTCGGAAAAATACAGTTGAACAGGAACTGGCAGACAGGGAACTGGAGAAGGAAGGTGAGTTTCGATGACGCTTGAGATAGTAGGGATTTCAGTTCTTTGGCTCTTTCTATTTGGTTATGTCATCGTCGCTTCCATCGATTTCGGTGCAGGTTTTTTCAATGCATACAGCCTATTCAGAGGAAAGCAGCATATCCTCACAGGAATCATCCAGCGATACTTATCGCCTGTCTGGGAGGTCACCAATGTATTTCTTGTGTTTTTCTTCGTAGGAATTGTCGGCTTCTTTCCTAAAACGGCTTATTATTATGGAACTATCCTGCTGGTACCGGCCAGCATTGGAGTTGTTTTGCTCGCGATTCGCGGAGCATATTATGCGTTCACGACTTACGGCGGATTGAAGCATAAGAGATACACGTATTTATATGGACTCACTGGCTTGTTCATCCCTGCCTCACTATCGATCGTGCTGACGATTTCAGAGGGAGGCTTTGTGGAGGAGACGGCTTCGGGGATCGCGTTGGACTACTGGGCTCTTTTCACCAGTCCATTGACATGGAGCATTGTTGTCCTGAGTCTGACTGCAGTTCTTTATATCTCAGCCATTTTTTTAACTTGGTATGCGAATAAGGCACAGGATGAACCGGCTACGGAACTGCTAAGGAAGTATGCCTTGATTTGGTCTGTGCCGGCAATCGTTACGGCAACAGGCATCATCGTGGAACTTAGGGGCCATAACCCTGAGCATTACAGCAGACTGGTTGATTTATGGTGGCTGTTTGCCATCTCCTTCATCCTGTTTGTGGGAACCGTGTACCTGATTGGAAAACGCAAGGCATATGGCGTGGCGTTCGGACTTTTGACCGGCCAATTCTTTATCGCCTTTTTTGCCTATGGTATTTCGCACTACCCGTATCTGCTATATCCGTTTCTCAGCATATACGACAGCTTTACAAATGAAGCGATGGCCATTGCACTTATCATTGCGTTCATTGCAGGGCTTGGGCTGCTTCTGCCATCACTGTACCTGCTTCTGAGGTTGTTTTTATTTAATAAGGACTATGTTCAGGGGAAGAGGAACGACCACGCATAGGGGGTTTGAAAATGGCTGAATTCACGATGTTTTACGCTCCTTTCATTGTCATCATCGCATCGATTGCCGCGTCATTCTGGCTGGCAGGGAAGGATGAAAAGGTGGAATAAATTCAAAAGAGCTGTCATCCTTGTTGTCCGGATGACAGCTCTTTTTGTTAGTATTACGAAAGCTTGCGCCACAAAGATGAACTAGAGACGACTGAGTCATTTTCAATGATCGCATAGGCAGCATTTGTGATTGCTTCAGGCAAATTTTCCCCCGTACCTTTGAACTGGTTAAAAGCGGCCTCTGAAACTCCATTGGATGAGAATCTGTAGCCCAATTTCTCCAACCTCTCGACAACCAGCATCGCATGGACAAGGTTCTGTTCCGGCTGGAATTCAGAGTCATTGATGAAAACGCCTTTTTCATAATCAAACCAGCGATCCCATCTGTTAAGCTTCCAACCCAAAATCCTGCGTGCAATTGCATCCGTTTTAGTCATCCATTCTACCTCTCTTTTCATAAATTTACCGTCTATTGTTATATAACAGATATTTTAATATAAATTATATTACATAACAGAATGAATGTGCAATGATTAAAGATTTAATTACTGAAATTTTATTTTGAAAAATGGAGCATCTTAAATCTGGGGGTGACAAATATGAGGGAAAAAGAAATCAGCCAGCCTAATGTAAGACTTGGCGGGAAAATCGCTAAGGAAAAAGGCCGCACGAACGGTCAGTTAGGTAATGACCGGGACATCAACTCCGGTAAAAGCCGCAATAAATAAGAAAGAGGGATAGCCATGACAAATCGTAACGATAACCGCGAACGTAAAAACAAATACCCTAACAATAAAGAACGGAATATCTCCAAAGATGTTAATATCCGAAGCGAAATGACCAAAAAAGATTTAAAGGAATAGTAGGAGGGGGACTTTCCCCCTTCCAGCAAGGACAAATTAAAGAAGGAAGTCAGCCAACAAAGTGTATGTCTTCACCTTATCCTCAAAGCTAAACAGATTGTTAATGATCATAAATTCATCCGTTCTGTAAACCTCGCCAAGCCTTAAAAGTCCATCTCTAACTTTTTCTGGTGTACCAATGATCATCCGTTTTCGATTTTCCTTGATCCTGGAGCGATCGCTAGAAGTAAGTGGAGCATGCCTTGCCTCTTCCAACGATGGGATTCTTGTGTCCAATCCCTTTTCAACTCGCAAAAGCCATAAATCCTGGCTTAAAGCTAATTCTTCAGCTCTATCCTGTGTTTCCGCGCAAATAACAAATACACAAACATTTGCTTTAGGCGTTTTAAGTAATGCTGAGGGTTGAAATTCCCGGTAATATTGTTCCAGCGCCCGTTTGCCATTAACTGGTGTAATGAAATGGCCGTATGTAAAAGCAGTTCCAAGTTCTGCAGCAAGTCTCGCACCTCGGTGAGTGATTCCTAATATCCATAATTCAGGAGATCCAGATCCCTCAGGGTATGCTTTTACCTGATGATATGGGTGTTCCCCGGGTAGATCATTTCTTAAAAATCCTTGGAGGTCTTCAACCTGTCTCGGAAATTCGTTTAAGCTTTTCCTCATCCCATCCGTCAATGCAAGCCTTGTCGTGGCTGATCCGCCCGGAGAGCGGCCTATTCCAGCATCGATGCGGTTAGGGAACAAAGTCTCCAGAACTTTGAAGTTTTCCGCGATTTTGTAGGGGCTGTATTGCGGGAGCAAAACACCGCCGGAACCTACCCTGATTTTCTTCGTTCTGGAAGCTATATGGGAGATCAATACTTCTGGCGAAGAACCAGCGATGCCATTGGTATTATGATGTTCAGCCACCCAGAACCTGGTGTAACCAAGTTCTTCAGCCATCTGTGCCAACTCAACCGTCTTTGTTAACGCCTGGGCAGCTGAATCCCCCTTGCTGATGACGGACTGGTCAAGAACACTTAATTTCATTTTAACACCCCGCTATATGATTGCTTCTTCCACTATGGAAACAAATTGTGAAAAGAGCAGGCCTACATTTTTATTGACCACTTATTATCAAATGAACATAAGAGCCCTTCTAACGGACAGAAATTGAGAAAAGCTCGATGGATTTGTCCGATAGAGTCCTTCTAATGGACACAAATCGAGAAAAGCTCGATGGATTTGTCCGATAGAGCCCTTCTAATGGACACAAATTGAGAAAAGTATGATGGATTTGTCCGATAGAGCCCTTCTAACGGACAGAAATCGAGAAAAGCTCGATGGATTTGTCCGATAGAGCCCTTCTAACGGACACAAATCGAGAAAAGTCCTTTCGATTTGTCCGATAGAGCCCTTCTAACGAACACAAATCGAGAAAAGTCCTTTCGATTTGTCCGATAGAGCCCTTCTAATGGACACAAATCGAGAAAAGCTCGATGGATTTCTCCGATAGAGCCTTTTAACAGTATTCCCCGGTCGTGTACATACAAACTAGCACCAGGATAGCCGCCGTGGCTTCGATCCTTTTAGCAGTATTAGTTCAAATCCCTTATCAAAATTAAAAATCTCCGAACAAACCATATATTACCTTCCCTATTCTCTCTGTCCATGTTTATCTGCCTCCATTTGGGCTAAATGTAAAATAAGACAGAAAAGGAAGGAGTGGCAACATGAAGAAAAGAAATCTACTGCTTTCATTCACGTTTGGGACAGGCCTACTGCTTGCCGGCTGCGGAGCCACAGAAGAGCCGCCCCCAGAAGAAGATCCGGTGATGGAACAGGATGAACAAGCTCCTCCGGCACCAGATGGAACCCACGAATTGCCTGATGAACCTGAAGAAGGTACAACCGAAAATGATGAAGAGTTAACCGAAGAGGAACAGGAAACAATCGAGGAATCGGTTGAAGAATAATGTATGACGAAAAACCTTAGAACCGTCTTGGTACTAAGGTTTTTTCATTAGAAAATCCTACATTTATCAAAAGGAGCGAAAAAGGTTGAGAAAAGCTATTTTACCGTTGATCATCCTGCTTGCGGGGTGTACGGGCGCTGATAGTCCTCCTCCAGAGTCAGGTCCGGCCCCTGATAAGCAGCAACAAACTGAGACGGAGAACTCAAATAAAAAAAATAACTCAGAACAAGACAGTGAGACAAAGGTGGAACTTGACGCTCCCCATATATCGCAATTGCCTGAATTAGAAAGAGGCTGCGAGGTCACAACCCTTGCTATGATCTTACAGCATGCGGGCAAGGATGTTGGCAAGATGGAGTTGTCAAAGGAAATTGCACGTGTTCCATTTGAAAAAGGCGGTATGAGGGGGCATCCGGGTGAGGGATTTGTCGGCAATATGAAGACATTGGACAAGCCGGGGCTAGGTGTCTATCATGGTCCCGTTGCGGAACTGGGAGAAGCTTACCTTCCCGGAAAAATATTAGACCTGACGGGAGAAGGATTTAACGAAGTGGAGAAGCATGTAAAAGATGGCCGTCCAGTATGGGTGCTGGTACCAAGTACCTTTGCCGTCGTACCAGACAAGCACTGGGAAACATGGAATACGAAAAAAGGCAAAGAAAAGATTACGTACAAATGGCATTCAGTCCTGGTCACAGGCTTTGACGATAAAAACGTTTATGTCAACGATCCGCTAGGCGGCAAAAATGATAAGCTCTCAAAAGAAGAGTTCGTTGCAGGATGGGAACAGTTTGGAAAACAGGCAATCACTTACAAACCATAAAATGAAAAATGCTGCTTCTTCCGAAATGAAGGAGCAGCATTTCTTTCGGACACCATGGGATTACTCTCCATCACTGTCTGATTTATCATCATCCAGTTTGAAGTCCTCATCTTCCACATCATTTTCAGTATCCTCCACAGGCGGTTCATTCTCCTGGTCCGTCTCTGCAGAACAACCACCAATAAAAATCGCAAGCGCCATTGGAATTCCATAAAAAAGTTTCTTTTTCATGATAAGTCTCCTTTCATCCAAACAACCTAGTTTGGGTAGGATTATTATTATCTAAAACATACCCGGTCATAATCCTTATAAACGTTAGAAGTTACTTAGTGAAAAAAAGCATACCTGACTAAAAAGAACAAAAACTAAAGCCAGGGTGTTTTTTCCGATGGAGACGCGAAAAGCAGCAATCATAGGAAAAAGCGCTATCCATCGGTCCTATGGAGACACGTAAAGAGGCAAACAGCGAAAAAAGCGCTATCCATAGTGAGCAGCCTCTACCACTGACAGAGTCTAAAAGGGAGAGAACCCGCGAAAAGGTTATAGGAAAGTTAGCCTGTAATATACAAAGGGGGTGATCATATGGCGAAAAAGAAACCGAAGCATAATAAAGCTCTTCCGAAAGCGGATATTGAATTTGCGGAGGAAAGAGGAAATGGTTTTGAAAAGGTAGCATTAAAAGCTCAAAGGAAACAAAATAAATGATCTGCTTCTGGATTTTACAGGTCAGCCAATTGAAGATTTTTTAAAAATTTGTTTATTAAAAACCACGAAAAAAAGAACTGCAGAGTAATCTACAGTTCTTTTTGGTATTTTTTCACTGGTAAATGCAATTTAGGTAAAATATAGCCCATTATAGCCCCGATGAATGCGGGAATGAGCCATCCAAGCCCGATATCGTATAGAGGAAGATGGTCCATGTATAGTGACGTGACAGAGTTGAATAATGAAATATCGATAATTGGCAGATTCGCGACCAAAGCGCTATAGCCATCAATGAAACTCACAAAGAATGTCATCGCCATTGAAGCAGCGTATACGCTTTGCTTATTTCCGAAAAGCGGCGATATCAGAGTTAATAAGATAAGAATGATCGCTAATGGGTACAGGAACATTAAAACTGGTACAGCAAATTGGATGATATTATTCAGACCAAAGTTTGCGATTGTGAAAGAAACGATGCAAAGAAGAAGCACAAACCTTTGATATGAAACCTTTGGCAATAGATCATGAAAAAACTCGCTGCATGCTGTGATTAACCCAATGCTTGTTTTTAAACATGCCAGTACAATAATGATAGCTAGCAAGATTGCACCGTAGGGCCCGAAATAGTGTTTGGCGACTGCAGAAAAAATTTGTCCGCCATTCTCGAATGTTCCGATCGTTAATACGCTGGATGCCCCCATATACGTTATAAGTCCATATATCAGCATCATCAAGGACATTGCGAAGATGCCGGATTTCAATGTAGCGCTGGCAATTTCCTTCGTGGTGGTAATTCCTTGCCCTTTAATGGCATTGATGACAACAATCCCGAATGCCAGGGAAGCGAGGGCATCCATTGTATTATAGCCCTCTTTGAATCCTGTGATAAAAGCTAAATTTTCATAAGCACCGCTCGGGTCCCCAAAGCTGCCCATTGGCTTCATTACTGAGATCCCAATTAATATAAATAAAAAAACGAGAAAAGCAGGGGTCAGATATTTTCCAATGTAGTCCATCACCTTCGCAGGATGCAGTGAGAAAAAGTAAACGATGGCAAAGAAAAAGAAACTGAAAATCCCCAGCCACAAACCTGCTTGTCCTGGAGCAATGTAGGGTTCAAAACCCACAACGAACGGGACAGTCGCAGTCCGTGGAATCGCGAAAAAGGGTCCGATCGTCAAATAAAGGACGGCGGCAAAGCCAATGCCGAAAACAGGATGCACTCTGCTGGCTAAATCACGCAGGCCAGTGCTTCCCGAAAGTCCAATCGCCAATATGCCTAAAAAGGGGAGGCCGATGGCTGTTACAAGGAAGCCAATCAATGCAGGCCAGAAGTTCGTGCCTGCCAGCTGTCCTAGTTGAATAGGGAAAATCAAATTCCCCGCTCCAAAGTACATTCCGAATAGCATGGTCCCAATCAGGGCATAAGTTGAAAACGAAATTTTTTGCTGCATATACACTTGTCTCCTCTTCTTGATGTTGTGAATTCTGGTTAAGCACTTCTTCAGGTGGATCAGGAGAAATTCCATAAATCCTTTGAAGCAGGGAAGGAAATCCCAAGCATTGGAAAGATAGTTAAGACTTGTTCAATCTATCACAAGAGATTGAAATCTTTCTCAAAAGAAGAATAATACACACTACTATATATACTAACTCTTCACAAGTCAATTAAGTTTTTAGTATTTTTCGAATAGAAGGAAAGCAGTTTGGCTTCCAAATCCATCGAGGGCTTTCTTCAGGGAATTTGGTTATTCACACCGTAAATTTGAAATGTTACTGGCTGTTAAAAAACTGCTCTTCTCATCCGATAGTATAGAAGGGAAAATTTTAGTTCAGGAGAGAATCATATGACGATCGAACAAGCAGAAGCCATTTTGAAGAATCCGGAATTGGGACGTTATTTGACAAGAGAAGAAATGGAAGCAATTGACTTCTTAATCAGTATGGCATTATCAAAAGAACAGAAGTAGACTTGGTTCTGTTTATTTGTTTAAACTCAGTGCCAGTCTGACTCTCAATTAGGATAGCTGACTTCGAGCATTAAATAAGAACCCTTGCGTTGGTGCAAGGGTTCTTATATGAAGTAAATGAATACTAATTATTTTCCGCAGCTTTTCTAACCTCGAACTCTGCTTTTATATCTTTTAATAACTCCTGGTCTGTAATTAATTGAAAAGCTGTCAAAGCGAGTGCTTTTGCCCCTTTAAGCAAAGCTTCATCCCCCTGATGAGAAGCGGCTGCTTCCCGGAACGGAACAGTATGGGCAACGAGATTATCCGGTCCAATTTTGATATAAGGGTGAATGGTTGGCACGACCTGGCTGATATTGCCGGCATCGGTTGAGCCAATTCCATCCCTTTCATCAGTTGCAACTGTCTCCCCAAGGTCTTCGATAACACTTTTAAAAACCTCATTATATCGATCATTCAATAGAAGATTGTCAACTTCATTTTGGAAGGCAATAATATTCAGTTCAGCACCAGTTGCCAGGGCTGCTCCCTCAGCGACTGCTTTAACGCGGCTGGTCACTTCATTTAAACCACTTCGTGTTGCAGCTCGGATGAAGAATCGTGCTTTTGCGTATTCAGGAATGATGTTCGGTGCATCACCTCCATGGGTGATGATTCCGTGGATTCGGACGTCATCTGTCAACTGCTGTCTCAATGCATTGATGCCATTGAATAGCTGGATGACCGCATCCAATGCATTGATTCCTTCATGAGGCGATGCGGCTGCATGGGCTGGTTTGCCGATAAATTCAAAGTCGAGTGGATCAACAGCAAGGGAAGACGTAGTCAACCTTGTTTGTCCTGAGGGGTGCAGCATCAATGCCGCATCGATTCCCTCAACTAGGCCATGCTTTACAAAACTTCCTTTAGCGCTTCCGTTTGGTCCGCCCTCCTCGGCAGGTGTTCCAAAAACGACTGCTTCACCGCCAGTTTCATCCAGCACTTTGCTTAACGCAATGGCTGCGGCAACACTTGTCGTGCCAATGATGTTATGGCCGCAAGCATGGCCTAACCCCGGAAGAGCATCATATTCTGCCAGAAAGGCGATTGATGGTCCATCTTTTTCAGACTTTTTCCGTGCAACAAAGGAGGTTTCGTGTCCAGCTACCGCTCTTTCAATCTCAAAACCCTCATCCTCTAAAATCTTGATAAGCCTGGCAGAGGCGAAAAATTCTTCATTACCGATTTCCGGTCTTTCATGGATTTCATGGCTGGTTACTAAGTACAGCTCCTTATTAAGCTCAACGTTACCTGTAATAATTTCCTTTAACTCTTTAAGTGCTTTTACTGGTGTTGTCATCCTGATTCCTCCTTGAGTTCTATTTAAATGGATGATACTTATCTAACTTATGCATTTTTTTAGGGCTGGAAATAAGCTTCTTGTTACTGCTGCACGCTCGATGATGTGTTCTAAAAGAGTATTCGGTCGCAGAAAGGAGGGGACTGTGACCGTAAAAGGGAAGTTCCCGTAATTACGGTCACAGTTTGGCAGATGTCTTATTACCACCCAATCTCACTAAGCGGCACAAAGGTAGGAAGCGTATTTCCTTTGTACTCTTTCTCGATGAACTCCTTTGTGTCATCCTGCTGGTAAAGTTCAGCCAATCTTTTCAAAGTTTCATTGTCTTTATCTTCTTCCCGGACAGCGATGATGTTGATATATGGAGTGGCAGTTGCACTCTCAAGGAAGATCGCATCCTTCTTTGGTGTAAGTCCTGCATCGACTGCGATTCCGTTGTTGATAATGGATGCTGCTACATCCGGCATTACCCTTGGAGTCTGGCCGGCAACAAGCGTAACAAGTTCAAGATTCTTTGGATTCTCAACGATTTTATCGAGGGAGCCAATTCCATCGAAGCCGTCCTCAAGCTTGATCAACCCAGCTTCCTGAAGTAAAAGAAGTCCTCTGCCCATGTTCGTAGCTTCATTTGCAAGGGCAATCTTCCCGCCTTCAGGGATATCTTTCACGTCTTTGTATTTGTCTGAATAAATACCCATTGGTGCAATCTGTGTGGTTGCGATTGGAACAAGGTCAAGATTATGTTCCTTGATAAAAGCGTCAAAATAGGAAACGGTCTGAAATGAGTTGGCATCCAATTCACCTTCAGCAAGGGCCAGGTTCGGCTGGACATAATCAGAGAAAGTGACGATTTCGACTTCAATTCCTTCTTTTTCTGCCTTTTTGGCGACAAAATCCCATACTCGATGATCGGTGCCGCTAACTCCAAGTTTCACTTTGGCAGTTTCTCCGCCTTTCGCGGATGATGAAGAGCTTGCACACGCCGTGCTGATTACTGCTAGACTAAGTACAATCAATGCTAATAAAAGTTTTTTCATTTTGGTTTCCTCCTGGTTATCTTCTTCTGATTTTTTTAGCTGATATATTTCCAAGGGATTGAAGTCCCTGTACCATTACAATCAAGATGCCAACTGTGATGAACATTGTCTGGGTATCAAAACGCTGATAGCCATATGTAATTGCCAGGTCGCCCAGTCCGCCGCCGCCGATTGCCCCGGCCATTGCTGAAGCGCCGATCAATCCAACAGTTGCAATCGTAAAAGCAAGGATCAGCGAGCTCATCGCTTCGGGAAGAATGAATTTGAAAACAATCTGCCAGGGAGTGGCTCCCATTGCTTCGGCTGCCTCAATCACGCCGGGATCTACTTCTAGCAGGGAATTCTCTACCAATCTGGCAATATATGGACCTGCATAGAAGACGAGCGGGACGACAGCTGCGGCTGTACCAATTGACGTGCCAACAATCAGCCGGGTCAGCGGGATGATTGCGACCAGCAGGATGATGAATGGCACTGACCGAAATACGTTGATGACGCTGTTGAGTACATTGAAAACAGGTGCGTTCTCTAGTAAATGGCCTTTCCTTGTGACCACAAGCGCAATTCCCAGCGGCACTCCGAGGATTGCCGAAAATAGGAGCGAGAACGCAACCATTTGCAGTGTTTCAATTAAGGCCTGAATGATTTGCTCTGAGTTAACTAGCATGTGCTGTCACTTCCTTTATGCTTACTTTTTGTTGATCGATAAAATTAAGAGCCCTCAAAATTTCTTTATCACTGCCCTGGAACTCGACAATCAGGTTTCCGAAAGGTATACCCTGAAGCTCTGTGATATTGCCGAAGAGAACATTGACATTGATATCGTATTTCTTAGAAAGCTGGGAAAGAAGTGGCTGACCGGCTGACTCACCGACAAAGTTGATCCGGAAAACCTTATGCAGCCCTGAATTTCCTTCAATAATCCTGTACACGGAATCGGGAATGCTGTCATTCATGATGGTGCTGACGAAATTTCTTGCTGTTTCTGTTTTAGGAGCTGAAAAAACACTAAAGACAGTGTCTTCTTCGATGATTCTGCCATCCTCGATGACAGCAACTCTGTCGCAAATTTCCCTGATGACGGACATTTCATGGGTAATGATTAAAATCGTAATATTGTACTCCTTGTTGATTTTTTTCAAAAGCTGCAAGATCGAACTGGTCGTCTGCGGATCAAGGGCAGATGTCGCTTCGTCACAGAGCAGGATTTTCGGCTGGGTTGCCAGAGCCCGGGCAATTCCGATTCGCTGCTTCTGGCCGCCCGAAAGCTGGTCTGGATAATTGTCTGCTTTATCCGCCAGGCCGACAAAGTCGAGGAGCTCATGGACCCGCTCTTTAATTTTGGCTTTTGGAAGTTTTGCGAGAATGAGCGGCATTGCGACATTATCAAAAACAGTTTTCGAGTTTAAAAGATTGAAATGCTGGAATACCATGCCGATATTCTTTTTTACCTCCCTGACTTCTTTTACTGAAAGGGAGGTCATATCGCAGCCATCCACAATCACCCGTCCGGTTGTTGGCCGTTCCAACAGATTCACACAGCGTATCAGAGAGCTTTTTCCTGCACCGCTAAAACCAATGACTCCGAATATCTCTCCTTCTTTGATTTCCAGGTCAATTCCATTCAGTGCCGCTACCTTATTCCCGCGGCTTTCATAAACTTTTTCAACTTTCTCAAACCTAATCAATTGTTCTCCTCCTTTTAGATGCATAAAAAAACCTCTTCCCGGAAACAGGAAGAGGTCATGCCGCAACGATTGCTGGACAATATCTCTTCTTATCTCCCAAGCTCTTGCTTGCTGGATTTGGCACAGTCCTCAATGTGAGTCCGCTGCCGAGGCTTCATAGGGCCAGTCCCTCCGCCTCTCTTGATAAGAAAGTATCGTTATGAAATTATGAGTGGGGATATTTGGAAAAGCAAAAAGTCCCCTTCAGAAAGAAGAGGACATCAAATTAAAAGTCAGCCTCTTCTTATCTGTCAAGCTCATGCTTGCTGGATTTGGCACAGTCCTCCAAAGGAGTCCGCTGCCGAGGTGTCATAGGGCCAGTCCCTCAACCTCTCTTGATAAGAAGTAACGAATATTGAGTTGTAAATCTTGTTTATTACTTTACTTCGTCATAGAAAAAGTGTCAATCATTTTCGCTTAATTTTTTTAGCAATACGAAAAATAGGAATATAGTATGAAAGGTGACAGGGAACATGCAACAAAATAGAAACCCCTGCAGCAGCAAGGGTTTCTATCGAGAAAAAGCTCTATCTGGTAATGACAATCGGCCCAGTTTTCGTAAGGATAATCGTATGCTCACATTGAGCGACAAAGCTGTTTTCAGTTACATATGTCCATTCGTCGTTTTCATTTTGGAAGACTTCTTCCTCGCGAGTTGAAATGAATGGCTCGAAAGCGATGACCATTCCTTCTTTTAAAAGCTCGTCATCCCATGGCTCATTATAGTTGTAGATATGATCGGGTGCTTCATGGATTGTCCGGCCAATCCCGTGTCCGGTCAAATTCTTGATCACTGTCAGGTCATTCTTTCTCGCAGTGGCGATAACGGCCTTTCCTAGTCCGCTTTTCTTCGAACCTGGTTTCGCTTTTTTCAATCCTGCTTCAAAGGCCTCGACAGCTGTTTCGCAAATCTTTGTTAAAATCGGATCAGCTTCGCCAACAACAAATGAGATTCCAGTATCAGCGAAATATCCATTTTTCGAACCGGAAACGTCGATATTCACAATATCGCCTTCTTTGATGACGCGGCTCCCCGGAATTCCATGGGCCACCTCTTCATTCACACTGATGCATGTGTACCCCGGGAAATTGTACTCACCCTTTGGCGCAGAAATCGCACCATGCTGCTCAAACATGGCACCCGCGATTTCATCAAGTTCCATGGTGGTGATCCCAGGCACGGTCTTTTGGACCAATTCATCACGTATCAAGCCGACAATCCTGCCTATTTCTTTCAAGCCGTTAAAATCTTCCTCTGTTTTTGCAATCATGTTTATCCCTTCCCAAATCATTTGAATTATTTTATTAGAGTATCCCTTTTTGCTGTGAAAATCCATTCAGAAAACTTCGGATGAGGTATTGCTTTTTAATATTTAAAGGTTGGCAAGATTAACTCATCAAAATGAGTAAATAAAAACTGGTTTTTAAAATGGCCATGGTACAATTCCAAAGCGAGCATTGCATCATTTTTTATCGATTTTAATTTAGAAATTTCGAAAAGGATATCAGCTTTTAATAGGCCATTGTATTCGTTATCTAATGCATCCAGCGCCTGCTGAAATAGATTTAACGCCGTATCTTTGCTGGATAGGTATTCAGTATGGAATTTTCCTTCAAGATAATAATTTCTGGCTGTGTTTAGTTTGTGCGCTGTATTTAAGAGCAGCTCCTTTGTTTTATTGACTAAATCCTGTGAAAAATATAAATTGTAATTATTTGTAATGGAAACGAAAAGTGCCAGTTGAAATAGAGGTAATGCTGTTTCTTTATATTCATCCATTTGGCTGATGACTCCCATGTCCTCCCAAAATTGCTGTTTTAGTGTATCAAATAGATCCGAAGAAGGATAATAAGTCATACTTGTATAGAGTGTTAAAGCCCATCCACGGATTATACCTTCCTTGTCCTTCTTTTGCTGTAATTTTTCCCTAAGCTTGAGTAAATCTTTTCTAACATCACTTAATGGTGAGTTTTCAAGTAATCTGATCAGGATTTGGATGTATTCTGTTTCATGGTTATCAATTAAATAATGGCTCACATTATTTACACTTTGTAATGCTTTAAAATACGCTCCTGCACACAGATTAAGGATTGAAAGGTTGAAATAAATATTGTCTCTCTCCTCCTTCGTAATGGTAGGGCTTTCTCTAGAAAGTTCCAAAGCCTTTTCAAGCATTTGTATGCTTTTCGTTATCTTTTTTTGAGTAAAAAAAAGATTAGCAGCTGCATTATAGGCTTTTAGCTTCAGGCGTAATGAATAATTGTTGGTTTCTTTTAATTCCATAACATGAGTCAAAAATTTTTCTGATAGATACAATTGGTTTGTCTCCAGATAATAAATTCCGGAAAGAAAATCATAGTCAATCTCTCTGCTTGTAATTTGATAAGAATCTATTTTTCTTTTAAATGCCTCAAGTTCAATAACGACTATATCCCATTGCTTAAAATATATTAAATCTTTTATTTTTTGCTTCTGGTAGTCAAGATCCTGGATTTTGTCACTGATGAAGGGATCAGAAAAATAACTAATTGGTGTTTCGAGTTTATCGCTGAATTTTTTTAGGTCGATAGTTGAAACTGGTGTATGTCCATTTTCAATATTACTTAATTTGCCTACTGAGCATATTCCGTTGGCCAATTCACCTAATGTCATTCTCAGTTCTTTTCTTTTCTCTCTGATCTTTTCTCCAATATTATTATGCCTAGGTATTTGTGTTTTCATATTTACTCCTGAAATAAAGAATAGTTAAATTGTACTACCAAAGTGTAATTATTGGTAATTATAATACTCTAAAGTGAAAGTTTTTTACATTTTTTCAAAAAAAATCATTGAAAGTTTAAATTATCCTGTATATACTTCAGTTATTGATAGTTCGAAAGTTTCATATTCTAAAAGATTATGTATGGTGGAGAACAGGGCACCTGTTGCTTGCTAACATTTCTTTTAGCTGTTACCTTAGGAATCTTAGAATTTGAGCAGCGATCCTGCTAAAAGCTAAAACACTCCTTTCATTGAATACAAATTCAATAGAAGTGTTTTTTTTTATGCCCATTTTCGACTTGGTAGTATTTTGGCATCATACAAAAAGTAAGGAGCATGAATTGATGGAGTGCGTAATGGATATTTCAAGCCTCATAACAACAGGTTCATTGTACAATGAGTACCAGCCTCTATGGAACACAGAAACTGAAGCCATTTTTGCTTATGAAGCCTTGTTGCGAACCGAACCAAGTATTAATCCTCTCCTAGTTTTTAAACATGGAAGAGAAGAAGGGCTGCTGTATGAATTAGATACAGCTTCTATCCTGAACTCAATAAGAGAATATCCTCTTTATTACTGGGAAGAGTATTTGCTTTTTGTTAATATTTTTCCTTCGACTATCATTCACCCTATGTTTCCTGAATTTATAGAGGGGTTAGTCAAGAAGTTCCCTATGTTAAAGGGAAGAGTGGTTTTTGAAATCAATGAGGATTCATTTGAAGACAAGTATTGGGATAAAAAAGAATTTGTGAACGGAATATTGTTATTAAAAAATACGGGGTTGCTGATTGCCCTGGATGATTTACCACTTACTCCCATTTCATTGAGCAAGATTAGGAAGATTAAACCGCATTTTACGAAACTAGACCGATCTTGTTCCGAAAATTTGTCAAAGTCCAAAGAAAAACAAAAAAATATCGAAGCCTTCCTTGCTGACTCAACTGAAGATTCGGTAGTTGTTCTCGAAGGAATTGAAAAAAAGGAAGATTTAATCGCTGCTTGCCGGTTAGGCATACCTGCTGTGCAAGGTTATTATATTTCGAAGCCACACAGGTTGTGACCAACCTTCGATGAGCTTTTCCATCAAATATTAATCTGGATAAACATAATGGATGATATATGCACCTAAGGGAGAGAAATCATGAAAAAAACATTCATACTATTTAAAGCAAATGATGCAGTATTCGGAGTGGACCTTCGGAAAGTAATATCGATTGAAAAGAAACGTGAGACAACCAGTATCCCTAAGTCATCTGAATATATAGTTGGCATTGCCAATATTAGAGGGGAAATTATCCCGGTAATAGACAGTAATCAAGTTCTCTACAACCAGAAGATAAATGTAGATGAAGAGGCTCGATACATTTTACTGGATATTGAGGGGGTAACGATTGCACTGATGGTTGAGAACACAAATGAAATCATTGATCTACATATTGGCACAGTCAGCCCAGTTAAAATCGTAAATGAAAGCAATTTTGTCGATGGGGTTGTGCTAGAAGGAGACCGGATCATATCAATTCTAAATATTGAGGAAATGCTTTTGTCCTTGAAAGATATTGAAAATTTTAAGGAACGATACATATCAAATGGAAACCAATAAGGAAACTCTGTATATCTGTACATATTAATAATGAACTTCAAGGGAGAGGCAACAGATGAGAACTAGCAAGAAAAATTTAAGGCTAAAATTAGGGACAAAAATCAATTTAATCGTTATAAGTATTGTCATATTACTTTCTCTCATTATAGGAACTGTGGTTATAAGTAAAGTAACTGATGGAATCAAGTCATTTGCAATTGAAAAAGCGAAAGGTGACTTGGCAATGAGCAATCAACTCATTGACAGCAAATTCACAGGTGATTGGGAGATCAAAAGCGGTAAATTATATAAAGGAAATCAATTGCTTAACGAAAATTATGAATTAGTAGATTTGATTGGCGCTGAAACAGGTGATACGGTAACCATCTTTCAGGGTGATACAAGAATCGCAACAAATGTAATAGTTAATGGAGAGAGAGCAGTAGGGACGAAAGTATCGCAAAAAGTAGCTGATGTAGTTCTCAAAGAGGGCAAAAATTTTTATGGAGAAGCCGTGGTCGCTGGTAAGAATTATCAAACTGCCTACATGCCGATTAAGAATAACAGTGGAGAGAAGGTTGGTATTCTTTATGTAGGAGCATCTCAAGAAATTATTGACAAAATCATGTCTTCATTTTTAACTGTATTTATCATTGTCATCGTTTCAGTAATGATCATTGCTTCTTTAGTTGTTTTAATTTTCACTAGAAAATTGAAGAAACGTTTGGAAGACATCAGCAATGCGTTGGAAAATGCGGGCGAGGGTAATTTTACGGCGGTCGTTGTCGATAATGCAGGCGACGAATTAAGTGATCTTGCATCAAGTTATAACAATATGAAAGCAAACTTAAGCAGTATGATTAAGATAGTAATGGAAACTTCGGAACAAGTCGCATCCTCATCTGAAGAGCTGACGGCCGGAGCCGAACAAACGAGTAAGGCCACGGAACAAATAACAGAAGCCATACAGCAAATTGCCAATGGTTCAGATAACCAGACGCAAAGTGTTGAAGAGACTGCAAGAGCATTAGAAGAGTTGGCATTAGGTATTTCAAATATTGCTGAAACGTCATCATCCATTTCTGAATCTGGATCAATAGCAAGTGACCGCGCCAAACAGGGAGGAGATTTTGTTAGCGAAACCTCCCAACAAATGAATATGATTCATTCCACTGTCAATGAAACGAGTGATGTGATTAAATTATTGAATGAAAAATCCAAGCAAATTGGAGATATATCCAAAGTGATAACAGAGATTGCTAACCAGACGAATCTTTTAGCGTTGAACGCAGCCATTGAAGCTGCCAGAGCTGGCGAGCATGGCAAAGGGTTCGCGGTCGTTGCAGACGAAGTTCGAAAACTTGCAGAGCAATCCCAGGACTCTTCCTCTGAAATATCAGATTTAATCAAGCAAATCCAAAGCCATATGGAACGTTCTAATGGCTCAATGGAACTAGTAAAACAAGAGGTCCAAAATGGCTTAGGAATTGTAACGAAGACCCAAGATAATTTCAAAGAAATTCTGCAGTCAATGTCGGAAATGGGAGAACAAATTGATGAAATGGCAGCGACTACACAACAAATGTCCGCAAGTACCCAAGAGGTGGCTGCAACTGTTACAGGTATAACAACGATTTCCAAAGAATCTTCCATGCATAGCCAAAGCGTAGCAGCTTCAGCAGAAGAGCAACTAGCATCAATGGAAGAAATATCAGCAGCAGCAAACAATTTATCAACCATGGCTGAAGGGTTACAAGACACTGTGAGTAAGTTCAGAATCTAGGATTTACATTGAGCCATGTAGAGTGACCGTATTGAAAATTTTTATGGTTGCCGGCTTTCTTTCAGAATCGTTGATGGGGGGCAATCGCACTTGAGATCGGGATAGGAATTCAGAACTTCCCTGAAGGTGTTACAGTTTCCATACCATTAAGAACGGTAGGAATGGCGAGGAAGAATAGCTTCCTTTACGGCCAATTCTCTGGCATGGTGGAACGAGTGGCAGCGGGCTGTCATGTTTATACAGCCGATCCTTCCGAATGCTCTAAGTTTTGAGGGTTGATAAATATGATAAAGCTGCAAATCCTGTGTAGTAGACACATATAAAAGTCTATTACGCAGGTTTTTTTTATTCGAAAGTATAAGCTGGAAAGCTTGAAAAGAAGCTTTACAAAAATGTCCACTACATAGGAGACAACTTAACATTTCGGATTATGCAAAAGCTCAACTGGTATCTGGCTTCCACGAATTCCTTCTTATAATGTAAACGATACCAACACGATGGTATCAATATTTTGTTCAATAAACCTAAAACTAAAAAATTGGTACCATAAGCAAAATTCCATGGCTTATAAATGTAAGCCCTTTTTTTTATGATTAAGGTACAAGAAAGACAAAGCAACTAAGGTGGTGAAGAAATGGAAGTCAAGATTCAACAGCCAGTCGAACAACAAGTCAGTGACACCATAATGGTAGAGCCTACAAAAAAAGAAAAATACAAAAAAATCAAAAAGACAATCATTTCTCAAAAGTATTTGCAGACGATGGCGCTTCTCGGTGTAGTGTGGATGTTCATCTTCAACTATATCCCGATGTACGGGTTGATCATCGCATTCAAGGAATACAGCATTATCAAAACTATCTCAGAAGCACCTTGGGTAGGATTGATGCAGTTTAAGGAATTCCTGCAGGATGAGAACTTCTGGATCGTCCTGAAAAATACACTGGGAATCAGCTTGATTAAATTAATTATCGGGTTCCCGCTTCCAATCATTTTTGCTCTTTTGCTGAATGAACTTACATCAATGAAGCTCAAGAAAGCGGTTCAAACGATCTCTTACTTGCCTCACTTCATTTCATGGGTTGTACTTGGAGGGATTTTGACAACATGGCTGGCAGATATCGGTGTCTTAAATGATATCCTGCTAGGTTTAGGGTTAATCAGTGAACGTACGAATTTCCTTGCTTCACCTGATAACTTCTGGGCAATCGTCATTCTCTCGGATATATGGAAAGAACTTGGTTGGTCAGCAATCATTTATCTTGCAGCAATCGCTGGCGTATCACCAGAGCTGTACGAGTCATCAACAATTGACGGAGCAAATCGTTTCCAAAAGATGTGGCATGTCACATTGCCGTCGATTCGCCCGACAATCACAATTCTTTTCATCCTTGCTGTAAGCGGTGTCTTGAATTCAAACTTCGACCAAATCTTGATTTTGCGTAACTCATTGAATGAAAGCGCAAGTAATGTAATTGACATTTACGTTTACCAAATGGGACTTCAGAATGCACGCTACTCTTACGCAACAGCAGTCGGTTTATTAAAAGCGATCATTGCCTTTATCCTGCTCCTGTCTGCTAACAAGATTGTGAAGAAACTGAATGGAACATCTTTATTCTAAGGGGGTGAGGTTGTGTTTAAGCTTTTTAAACGGAACCGGCGAACAACAAGCGAATACATCTTTGACAACATTAACATTCTGATCATGCTCTTTATCTGTGCCATTACGATCTACCCAATCTGGTATGTACTCGTCAATTCATTGAATGATGGTGTGGACGCCATGAGAGGCGGGATTTACTGGTGGCCGCGAGAGTTTACTTTAGAAAACTACAAGGCTGTTTTTGAGACTCCGGGTATTGTCACATCATTTGGCGTGACAATTGCCAAAACGGTTATCGGGACTATCACCCATGTATTTTTCACCGCCATGGTTGCGTATGCGATTTCAAGACGTGACCTTTACGGCAGGAACTTCTACATGCTGGTCGGTGTCATCACAATGTTTTTCAGCGGCGGATTGATTCCTTACTTCCTGTTAATCAGAGATCTAGGATTGTTTGATAACTTCCTTGTATATATCATTCCGACAATGTTTAACTTCTTCCACTTAATCATTTTTGTATCATTCTTCAGGGAACTGCCAACGTCTCTGGAAGAAGCAGCAAAAATTGACGGCGCAAATGACTTTATGATTTTTATCAGAGTAATCATCCCGCTTTCAATGCCGGTTATTGCAACCATTGCATTGTTCCAGGGAGTCTATCAGTGGAACGACTACTTTGCCGGGGTCATCTTTGTGAATAATCCAGACCTGCAGCCGATCCAGACCTATTTATACAAAGTAGTTGCTGAGTCAAGCTCAAACCAGATGATGACGAATGCAGCAGGATCGATTGCCACGAAGACAGTAACATCCCAGTCTATCAAATTGGCTACGATGGTTGTTACAACACTTCCAATCATGCTAGTGTATCCATTCCTGCAAAAGTACTTTGTAAAAGGAATGCTGATTGGATCAGTAAAAGGTTGATCTACTAAACTTCGATTTAAATTTTTCTTCATAGAAGAAATTTAAATAATCCTGGCTTCATTATTGATATGTCCTGCTTTATACATGAAGGATACCCCCTTCTGACCTTGGGAAAGGCTGGTACTTAGGAAAAAAGCCTTTCCCGCTCTTTTAAAGCAGTGTACATTTAGTAATGTGGCCCAAAATAACACAAAAGAGAGAGGGTCAAAAAATGAGGAGAAAATTCTTTTCCAAAGGCTTTTCACTATTGCTTGTTCTGTCATTGGTTTTAGCACTATTTTCAGGCTGTTCCAGCAAGACAAATGAAAACGCTTCCGATGAAAAGGACGCAGACAAACCAAAGGCAACAGCTGATGCTCCTGGCTGGCAATCCAATAAAGAACCTATTACGTTTGATTGGTATGTTAACTTTTCTTGGTTCGCGCATAAATGGGGTGACGATGCTGTTTCCAAATATGTAACCGATAAAACTGGTGTGTCAGTTAACTTCATCTCACCAGCAGGTAACGAAGCAGAAAAAATGAACACAATGATCGCATCTGGAAAGCTTCCTGATTTCATCACAATCGGCTGGTGGGAAGATGCAGTTAAGAAGATGATCGAAGGCGAGCTTGTCCTTCCATTAAATGAACTTGCAGATCAATATGATCCATATTTTTATAAAGTAGCAGATGGAGCAAAAATCGAATGGTATAAGCAAGAAGATGGCAATACGTATGGTTACCCGAATGCTTCTTCTTCACCAAAGGATTTTGACAAGTATAAAGACCTTAAGCCATCTAACCAGACATTCCTTGTAAGAAAGGATATGTATGAAGCGATCGGCAGCCCTGATATGAGCACTCCAGAAGGATTCTTGAAGGCTCTTGAAGCTGCTAAGAAGGAATTCCCAGAAGTGAACGGTGCACCATTGATTCCATTCGGTTTGAATGAGTTCACTGATGTAGGTAATACTTCTCTTGAAGGCTATCTTCAAAACTTCCTGAACATCCCTATGGAAAAAGACGGAAAGGTTTATGACCGCAGCCAGGATCCTGAGTATCTTGCATGGTTAAAGACCTTCAGAGAAGCAAATGACAAAGGACTTCTTGCAAAAGATATCTTTATCGATAAGCGTCCACAAATGGAAGAGAAAATTTCACAAGGCCGTTACTTCGCAATGCTTTACCAGCGCAGTGACCTTGCAGCACAACAGCACGCATTGTATGCAAAAGATCCTAATTCCGTGTATATCGCAGTTGACGGACCAGCGAACTCAAATGGAGATGGGCCAGCACTAGCAGGTGACAGCATCTCAGGCTGGACAGTTACTTTGATTTCTAAAGATGTAAAAGATAAAGAAAGAGCGATTCAATTCCTGACTTACATGATCAGTGAAGAAGGACAAATGGACCTTTACATGGGTAAAGAAGGCGAAACGTATGATATGGTGAACGGTAAGCCAGAATTCAAGCCAGAAGTACTTGATCTATTGAACAAAGACCGTGCAGCTTTTGACCAGCAGTATGGCGCATCATTCAAATATTGGATGCTGATGGATACAAACATGAGCCTTGCGTGGGCACCTCCTGCTTCTGAACCTTTCAAGCAAATGGAAGATTGGACAAAAGGAAAGACAGTCAGCTATGCTGAATTCGACGGCATCAGCCCGACTGGAACTTCTGCAGAAGGTGTAGCAGCAAGCAAAATTGCACAGGAATGGGGCAAAACTCTTCCTAAGCTTCTTTTAGCAAAATCCGATAAAGAGTTCGATAAAATCTTTGAAGGATTCCTGAAGAAACGTGATTCTTATGGCTATGAAAAAGTTGAAAAGTATCAGCAAGGAATTTATGAAAAGAACAAAGAGAAACTTGATGCAGCAAAATAAATAACTATGGAAAGACTGTTCCTTCTAGAATTAAATTTCTTGAGGGGGCAGTCTATTCCTCTTTTTGCATACAGGCACGTATCACTGCGATGGATTACACAACATAATTTCATCAAATTGAAACACTTTACCACAATATTAATATTGAATATAATTTATAATTTTTTTATGCGGAAAAAATGGATGTGAAAATATGAATTTTCAAAAAACAATTAACGAAGCTGCATCATGGTTAAATCGACTTTCCTTGCAGCAAAAGCTGATTGCCTTATATATCATTATTATCATTATTCCTATTATTATTTTCATTTCTATTTATTCCAGTAACGTGTATGACAGAGCGATCAATGAAATCAGGATTAAAAGTGAAAATGCTCTTGAAATCGAGAAAATCCATATAAAAAACAATATTGAATCAATGAGACGAACGGCCCAAATGGTCGTTTCGGACATAGAATTCATTGATTTTGTGAAAAGCAGAAACGAAGCAAATATTGATCAGTTGATTGATTTCAGAATGAATGAGCTGTCGAATGTGACCAGGCTGCAGGCCAATAACCCAGCGATTGAAAATATTCGCCTGTATACCACCAATCCATATATAACCGAAATGTGGCCGATTCTCTTTAAAGAAGATCGAATCATGGATAAGCCATGGAGAGAAGAGGTCATCAACAGGAACGGGATGGAAGTTTGGTGGTTCGATCAGCAGACAGAGGATGTTCTTGAGAGACTGCCATCGCAAAACACAGCGAAAATCTCATTGTTGCGGGAATTGGATTACCCTAAGGATGAACATTTAGGCATCATCGAAATCAATATGTTCCTTAAAAACTTTTTCCCTAAGATGTTCGGAACGGTGCAGGATCCTGATTCGGTCTATGTCGTCATTGATAAGGATAACAACATGATCAGGAATTTCCATCACACCTATTTTGAAGATGAGGGAATTGATACTGAAGAACTCAAACTTAAATTCAACAAATCAAAACACGAAGGCACCGGCAGTTTTCAATTCGAAAACAATGAAACACCTTATCTTGTCATCACTGCTTATATTGATGATTTGGATGCCTATCTGCTGAATGTCATTTCGCTTGAAGGTCTATATGCGGAAACGGCGAAGACGAGGAATGTCATTTTTAGCGGAATTATCTTTCTTGTTATTATTCTTTCTTTTGTCACCTATGTACTTGTTTTATTGCTCCTGAAAAAAATGTACAAATTGAAAGATTCAATGAAGCGGGTAGAACAGGGCGACTTTTCTGTTGATGTTGAAATTGGTGGGCAAGATGAGATTTCGGAGCTGGCATTTCATTTTAAAAGTCTCCTTGGTAAAATGAATGGATTGATCGCTGAAGCTGTCAACAAGCAGGCAACAGCAAAAGAAACTGAATTAAAGGCGTTGAAAACCCAAATTGATTCTCACTTCCTTTACAACACATTGGAAAACATCAAGATGATGGCAGAAATAGAAGGACAGTATCCTATTTCTGATGCCGTGACCTCCCTTGGCGAAATGATGCGCTACAATCTTAAATGGAAGAATGACTTTGTAGTACTTGATGAAGAGCTGAATTATATAAAGAACTATGTGGAGATTATGAATCTGCGTTTGGATGGCTTGCTAACCTTGAACATTGATGTCCCCCATGAACTGTATGACCAGGAAGTTCTGAAGATGTCACTGCAGCCGATCGTTGAGAATGCAATTAAACATGGGATTATTCCTAACGACCAGAAAAATGAAGGTAACCTGCAGGTGAATGCTAGATGTTCAGAGGACCATATCATCATTGAGATAAAAGATAATGGTGTGGGGATGACAAATGAAGAGTGTGAATCGCTCAACTTATCCATTCAAACAGGCGCGGAATATCAAAATTCTGGTTCTAAAGGTGGAAATGGAATAGGTATCCATAATGTGAATGAAAGAATCCAGCTTTACTATGGGCCGGAGTATGGAGTGTTTGTTGCAAGTGAGAAAGGTGCATTCACAATGGTGACGGTAAAACTGCCTAGTAAAATCATGAAAGGAGGCAGCCGAAGTGTATAAAGTTCTTATAGCAGATGATGAGAAAAATATCAGGTTGGGTATACAGGCAATGATCAAGCGGGAATATCCAGATTTTGAAACATTCATCGCTTCAGATGGACAGGAAGCTCTTGACGGTATATTCGAGAATAAACCGGATATCGTGATCACTGATATTAAAATGCCAAGGATGGATGGTATTCAATTAATCAGGGAACTCCAACAGCAGGAAGAAATAAAACCATCGATTGTAATCCTCAGCGGATACGATGATTTCACGTATGCCAAGGAAGCGATCAAACATAAGGTAAAAGATTACTTATTGAAGCCGGTAAACCGCACAGAGCTATTCAAAACTTTGAATACCATCATAGAAGAACTGGAAAACAGCCAGAAAATGACCTACCAGCATATGGATGACTATCGTGCCAGCCAACTGAATTACATTTTGCTCAATCCTAATATTCAACAGGAAGTTGTAGAAGATCTTTATAAGAAAATGAAAATAGAATCTTATCCGGATGGATACTACGTTGGAATCATCCAGGTGGATGGAGATATCGATGGAGAGGACTTTCTTAATAAGATTAATCAGCTGCTCTATTCCAGCAGTGGCAGTATTCCCTTCCTTGATAAAGACGGCCGGGTGACCATCATTTCAGCAGATTTTGAGCAATTCTCCATTCTGAAAGAACAGCTTGGCCGAGACAGGCATTCGATTTTCACCATTGGAATTAGCGAAAAGGCACAGGATATAAGAGAGTTTAAACAAACTTATGGTCAGGCAGCCACAGCGATCAAGTATCATTTCCTTTATCCGCGTCGCCAGATCATTTTATATGAGAATGTTAAAGAGAAACCAGAAGTAGCCTCTCTTCCGGCAGACCTGATCAATAAAATTTCCAATATGCTGGGGACTGAACGTGAAAAGGAAATTAAAGATAACCTTAGACAGGTTATGGATTTTGATGTCATTGCCCACAGTAGCATCGATTATCTTGAAAACCTTAACGAGGAAATCAATGAGACGATTTTCAAAGGCTTTTTCAAGAGGTTGGGGGAAGAATCTCTTGTCACGTTTGAGCTTTTAAATAAGATCGACAATATCTACAACTTTGACAATTTCCATGAATACTTCCATGCCCTCGAGGATTTGCTGATGAGAATCCATGAATACAATAAACAGGTAAAAGCAGTGTATTCAGAGCAAAAGTACATGGACAGGGCGATTGCGTATATAAGGGAAAATTACCATAAGGATTTGAATTTAGCCGTAGTTGCCAATTACATTTCATTGAATTACTCCTATTTCAGCCATATGTTCAAGGAGTATATTGGACAAAACTTCGTTGACTATCTGAAAATGGTCAGAGTAGACAGTGCAAAGCGGCTGTTGAAGGAGACAGATTTTAAAATACTGGAAATCAGTGAGATGGTCGGCTACAAGAACCCAAAACAGTTTGCAAGAGTGTTCCGGGAAGTCGAAGGTATTTCCCCAAAAGAATATCGGGAAATGAATGGATGAAGAGAGCTGAATTGGCTCTCTTTTTTTATTTTAAGGTTTTTTTTGGAAGTGTTTTCATAGGATTTTACGCTCTTCTAAAATATTGACACCCTAAACAAAATTCTCTATCTCAAGATGCCTGGCTGTCAAAGGTAGAATAGGAATTGAGATATGTTTTGTTCAAAGCATTCAGTTTTTCAGAAGGGGGAGTTTAGGTGGATTCAAAGAATCATGGGAAATTACACAAAGAAATGATGACGCTTTCAAAATCTGAAGCAGAATGGAAGTTAGTTTGGGAAGAGAACTTTAGTCTTCCTGAAATAGATGAAAACCAATGGAATTTTGTTGAGGCCGGCACTGGGTTCGGGAATGAAGAATCCCAGTACTATACAAGACGGAAAGAAAACGCGCGAATCGAAAATGGCATGCTCGTTCTTGAGGCCAGGAATGAAGATTACAACGGGATGGATTATACATCCGCTAAATTGACGACCAGAGGCAAGGCGGCCTGGACATACGGAAGATTTTCGATTCGGGCGAAATTGCCTGAAGGCCAGGGAATCTGGCCAGCAATCTGGATGATGCCAGAGGATATGGAAAAGTATACTGGATGGCCTGCCTGCGGGGAAATTGACATCATGGAGCTGATCGGCCATCAGCCTGGTACGGTTTATGGAACGCTGCATTACGGCATGCCTCACACATATACAGGTGAAAATTATACGCTTCCTGACAGTAAAAAATTCTCTGATGATTTCCATGTCTTCACCCTTGATTGGGAACCAGGCGAATTCAGATGGTATTTGGACGATGTCCTGTATGCAAGGCAGACTGAATGGTTCAGCAAGGCTTCGGAATCAGAGGAACAGCAGCCTGGTTTTGCACCTTTTGACCGAGAATTTTACCTCCAGCTGAATCTTGCTGTTGGGGGAAAGTGGCCGGGGTACCCTGATGAAACAACCCAGTTTCCTCAGAGGATGGCAGTTGATTACATCAAAGTTTACAAGAGAGAAAACCAATAACATTTGAGGTGAGAAATAGATGACTAGATTTTCAAGAGATTTTATTTTCGGAACGGCTACATCCTCCTACCAGATTGAAGGGGCGTATAAAGAAGACGGCAGGAGCCTTTCCATTTGGGATACATTTTCACGCACTCCCGGCAAGGTCTTCAATATGGATAACGGGGATGTCGCGTGTGACCATTACCATTTATATGAGAAGGATATTGAAATTTTAAAGACACTTGGTGTGGACTCCTATCGTTTCTCGATTGCCTGGCCAAGGATTTTCCCAGAGCAGGGCAAGTATAACGAAGCAGGGATGAATTTTTATAAGAAGCTTATAACAGGCCTGATCGAAAACGGAATAAAGCCAGCGGTGACTCTTTATCATTGGGATTTGCCAATGTGGGCACATGAAAAAGGCGGCTGGACAAACAGAGAATCCGTCAATTGGTTTATCGAGTATGCAGAGAAATGCTTTGAGGAACTTGATGAGCATGTCGAGATGTGGATCACTCATAATGAGCCATGGTGCGCCGGTTTCCTCGGTTACCATCAGGGAGTCCATGCGCCAGGCCATACCAATATGGAAGAGGCGCTGAAAGCTGTCCACCATATGCTTCTGTCCCATGGTGAGGCGGTTTCCTTGCTTAAAGGGAAATTTGCTTCCACAACTCCGATCGGAATCACGCTGAACCTGTCACCGATGTACGCGGCAAGCAATTCTGCAAATGACCAGCTGGCTGCCAATAATGCGGATGGCTACACAAACAGGTGGTTCCTGGATCCTGTGCTTAAGGGTCATTATCCGGTTGACATGATGAATTTGTTCTCCAAATATGTTCATTCTTTTGATTTTATCCAGGAAGGCGACTTGGAGAAGATTTCAGTAGAATGTGATTTCTTTGGAATCAACTATTATAATCGAAGTCTTGTTGAATTCAATGCAGCATCGGACTTCCTGTTCAAGAGTGCATACTCGGATTATCCGAAGACCGGAATGGGCTGGGATATATCACCGGCTGAATTTAAAGAGCTGATACACCGCTTGCGCAAGGAATATACGAATCTGCCAATCTATATTACCGAAAATGGTTCGGCGTTTGATGATCACGTATCAGATGACCATCGTGTCCATGATTCTGACAGACAGGATTATGTAGAAAAGCATATTCAGGCAGTTGCCGAGCTTAATGAAGAGGGCATGAACATCGCTGGATATTATCTATGGTCATTGCTCGATAATTTCGAATGGGCATTTGGCTACGACAAACGTTTTGGAATTACTTATGTTGATTTTGAAACTCAGGAAAGAATCCTTAAAGATAGCGGTTACCGTTATGCAGAAATTATCAGGAACCGTTCTATCTAAATCCAATGACTTCGGAGTGATCAATAATGGAAAGATACCGCTTTGATGATAATCAATATCTTGTAATACAGGAATTCGACCAGGCAAAAACATTCTCAAGCTTCCTTCCTGGACTGGCAGGTTTATACGGTATACCAATATGGGCGTTTTACGTTAACCGTGGGCAGGGAATTGTCAGCTTCGGTGTGCAGGATAAAAATCATGCTATAACTGAATTTTCCCCGGCAAACCAGGCATATCAGCGAGTAGGAACAAATGGTTTCCGCACATTCATCAAGCTGAATGGAAATACCGTTTTTGAGCCGTTTTCTTCATATGGAAGCAAGAAAGACCGAAAGAGAACGATGTATATAAAAGAAAATGAAATGAAGCTGGAAGAAATCAACCATCAATATGGCGTGAAAACAGTTGTAACGTATTTCACGCTTCCGAATGAGAACTTTGGTGCTCTCGCAAGAAAGGTGGAAGTTGAAAACCTTTCTGAGGGTCCACTTGAATTTGAGATCATTGATGGGCTGCCTGCGATTATCCCGTTCGGAATTGATGACGCTGCCTATAAAGCAGTTGGGAATACGCTGAAGAGCTGGATGGATGTATTCAATCTTGAAAATAGTATCCCATACTATCGAGTACGTTCATCTACGAATGATTCCGCGGAAGTAGAAGAGGTTTCCAAGGGACACTTTTATTTAAGCTTTGATGATGAAGGTCAGCTGATCAAGCCAATCGTTGACGCGGAACTGATTTTTGGTTCGAACAGTTCACTGTCTTATCCGGATGAGTTTGAAAAATCGTCTATTGATGAGTTAATAGCAGCTGAGCCCGTAACCTCAAATAAGGTTCCTTCCGGTTTCTCCGGTATGGGCAGAGTACTTGAACAGGGTGGAAAGCTGAGCTTCCATACTCTAATCGGTCATGTCAAGGACATCGAAATTATCAATGAAAAAGCAGGTGACATTCTAGCTGCTGGATATATGCAAAGAAAATACGAAGAAGCTCAAAGTCTTGTTACAGAGATAACGAAGGATATTGAAACAAAGACAGCTTCACCGCTATTCGATGCCTATGTAAACCAAAGCTACCTTGATAATGTGCTGCGCGGCGGCTTTCCAATTGAATTGGAGACTGATGATTCAGCATTTACTTATTATGTTTTTTCCCGCAAGCACGGGGATTTAGAGCGGGATTATAACTTTTTCTCGCTTGCGCCTGAATTCTTCTCGCAGGGGAACGGAAACTTCCGTGATGTGAACCAGAACCGCAGGAATGATGTCTTTTTCCATCCTGAGACGAGAGACTACAATATCAAGCTGTTCATGAGCCTGATCCAGGCGGATGGCTATAATCCGCTCGTTGTAAAAGGAGCAAGCTTTGAATTAAAAGATCAGTCTGATTGGGGATGGCTGGATGATCTGGTTCCTCTGCAAAAGGATGCTGAATTCATTAAAAAGAAGCTGAGCGGAACCTATACACCAGGCGATTTACTTCAAACGATCTCGGATAGCGATATTCAGCTTGCCTCGTCACTTCCGGATTTCCTGAAAAAAGTCCTTTCAAGGAGCTCCCAGAACATTGAAGCTGAGTTTGGAGAAGGCTACTGGATGGACCACTGGACGTACAATCTTGACCTGGTTGAAAACTATTTGAAGGTGTATCCGGAAAAAAAAACGCAGCTTTTGTTTGATGATTATGGCTACAAATACTTCCTTAGCCCAGTATTTGTGAACCCGCGTTCTGAAAAATATGTCCTGGCAAATGGCAAGGTCCGTCAATACGATGCCATTACTGAATTTGGGCATCAGAAAGAGTCAAATTGGGTGAGGAAGCCTGAAGGTGAGTTCTTTGCATCCAATCTTTACAGCAAACTATTCTCGCTTGCACTGCTGAAATTTTCTACATTGGATCCTTATGGTATGGGTGTGGAAATGGAAGCGAATAAGCCAGGCTGGAATGATTCCATGAATGGCCTGCCAGGAATTTTCGGATCAGCCATGAGTGAGACATTAGAGCTGAAACGCCTGCTCGAATTTGTCATCGCTTCTGGAGATGCTGGTAAGTTGGAGGTTACACTCCCTGCAGAAGTAGTCGATCTGACTGAGACAGTTGTAGAATTCCTGAATCAATTTGAAAATGGCGAGCTGAATGATTACAGCTATTGGGATCAAACTGCGGCGGCCCGTGAAAAATATCGCGAGTTAGTGAAAAATGGCTTTGAAGGTACGGAAAAGAACATCGAGTTACAAAAGCTAACTGCTTATGCAAAGCAAATGCTTCTTAAAACAAAAGCAGGAATCGAAAAAGCGACAGATCTTGGCAATGGGCTTATCCCAACCTATTTTTCCTTCGAAGCTGTTGACTGGGAAAAAATTATGGATGAAAGCGGAAATGAAAAACTGAATAAAAAAGGCTTGCCGTTAATCAAGGTCAATAGCTTTGAAGTGTCTGTCCTGCCGCATTTCCTTGAAGGTCCTGCAAGGGCCCTGAAGACTGCCGATCACCAAACAGCAATGTCGACATATCAGCATGTAAGGAACTCGGAAATTTACGACACTAAGCTGAAAATGTACAAAACTTCTGGGTCTCTTGAAGACCAAACCTTTGATATTGGCCGAGCGAGGGCATTCACTCCTGGATGGCTTGAGCGCGAATCCATCTTCATGCATATGGAATTCAAGTACCTGCTCAGTGTCCTGAAGTCCGGATTGTATGATGAGTTCTATGAAGATATCAACTATGCGATGCCTCCATTCATGGATGCGGAAGTATACGGCAGAAGCGTACTGGAGAATTCCTCCTTTATCGCGAGCAGTGTTAACCCTGATTCCAGCCTCCATGGACAAGGATTTGTTGCGAGGCTGAGTGGAACAACGGCAGAGTTCTTAAGCATCTGGCAGTTGATGATGATGGGGAAAAAACTTTTCGAGGTAAATGAAGAAGGATTGACACTGAAGCTCGAGCCGATTCTTCCTTCATGGCTTTTCGATTCAGAGGGCAAGGTGCAATTTACAATGCTGGGCAAAATTCAGGTAACCTACCATAACCCTTCAAAGAGAGATACTTTCGGAGACAATGGTGCCAAGACAGTAAAATATGTCCTCCATATCAAGGGCGAAGAGGTTGAGATTCATGGCGAGCAGCTGCAAGAATCATATGCAAAAGCTGTTCGGGAAGGAAAAGTATCAAAGATAGATGTTTATCTAGATTAATAGAACTGAGGTGTTGACACATGGAATTAAAAATGATCCAGACAGTCAAGAATACAGGAGAACGCTTTGCGGACAAGGGCAATCTTTCTTTTACAGATGAGCCTGGCCAAAATCTTGTGATGAAGCTTGATCCAGAAAAGAAATATCAAAACTTCATGGGATTCGGCGGAGCTTTTACAGAGGCAGCTGCTTACACATTGGCACAAATCTCCGTGGAAGAACGCGCAAAAATAATCGACAGCTATTTTAACCAGGAGACAGGTCTAGGTTACAGCCTTGGC
This sequence comes from Bacillus sp. ISL-41, assembly GCF_018613235.1. GTDB lineage: Bacteria > Bacillota > Bacilli > Bacillales > Cytobacillaceae > Mesobacillus. The sequence goes on along the minus strand of NZ_JAGGQP010000027.1, from coordinate 21,190 downwards.
AGGACCCATATCCACAGCTGTGATTTTGCCTTGGAGAATTACACCTATGTCGAGGAAAATGACGTCGAACTAAAAACATTTTCGATAGAGCGGGAACAGAAATACGTACTGCCGCTCATAAAGGATGCTGTAGAGGCCAGGGGGGAAGGATTAACGATTCTTTCTTCTCCCTGGAGCCCTCCAGCCTGGATGAAAACGAATAATGAAATGAACAACGGCGGGAAGCTGAAGGCTGAATTTTATGATACATGGGCTTTGTACTACACGAAATACATCAAGGCAATGGAATCAGAAGGGATTCCAATCTGGGGCATCACCGTACAAAATGAGCCGGAGGCAACTCAAGTGTGGGACTCCTGCCGATATAGTGCCGAAGAAGAACGCGATTTCGTTAAAAATCATTTAGGACCTGTCATGGAACAGGAAGGACTGGGTGATAAGGAAATCATCATCTGGGATCATAACAGGGATATTGCCTATGAGCGGGCAAAAACGATTTTATCAGATTCCGAGGCTGCAAAATATATTTGGGGCACAGGGCTCCACTGGTATGTATCAGAAGAATTCGAGAATTTGAGCAAGATTCATGAAGACTTCCCTGATAAGCACCTGATTTTTACCGAAGGCTGCATAGAAGGCGGAGTACAGCTCGGCGCATGGCATACTGGAGAACGCTACGCAAGGAACATCATGGGTGATATCAACAACTGGCTTGAAGGCTGGATTGACTGGAATATCGTCCTGAACGAACAGGGCGGGCCGAACCATGTAGGCAATTATTGCGACGCACCGGTCATCGTCGATACTAAAACCGGAGAGGTTCACTATAACAGCTCCTTTTATTATATTGGACACTTCAGCAAATACATTAAGCCGAACGCAGTTAGAATCGGTCATGAACTAAATCATGAATCTTTAAAAGCAGTTTCATTCGAAAATGAAGATGGCTCGATTGTCGCGGTTGTCATGAACGATGCAGACACCACTGAGTCATTCTCACTATCAGTCGGAGGCAAGACTGCCAAAGCCGAGCTGCCTGGTCATTCGATTACAACATTCATTATAGAAAGTTAAGTTCTGCCACCTCCTTGTCATGACAAAATGTGCTTTATGCTAAGTGATTTACATGAAAAGGGGGTGGTTTGTTTTAGAAACCGATCTTAACTCTTGTAAAATAATGAAGGAGGAATTGGTATGAAGAAGACCTTGGCTCTTTTATTGAGTGCCATGATGATTTTACCTGCAGCAAGTAACGCGGCTCCTAAAGATAAGCCGGAAAATGAAATGCTGAAAACAAAACAGAATAAATCCGAGTGGTCGCTTGTCTGGTCTGATGAGTTCAGCGGCTCCGAAATCGACCGCAGCAAATGGACCTATGATATTGGGAACTGGATCGTGGACGAGGATGGAAATGGGATAACACCTGGCTGGGGCAACAACGAGAAAGAGTATTATACGGATTCTAGTGAAAACGCCTTCATCGATGATGGCAAGCTTGTGATAAAAGCGAAAAAAGAAAAGGTTACGGATCAATTCGGCACCTATGATTATACTTCTGCCAAGTTAAAGACAAAGGGCTTGTTCAGCAAGAAATATGGCAGATACGAAATCAAGGCGAAACTGCCGACAGGCAAAGGACTTTGGCCCGCGATCTGGATGCTTCCTGAAGAAGATAAATATGGTACATGGGCAGCTTCAGGTGAAATCGATATTATGGAGGCGTGGGGAAGCAGTCCGCATAAAGTGGCAGGAACGATCCACTATGGCGAAGGCTGGCCGAATAATAAGTATACCGGCAAGGAATTCGAGCTTCCTAAAAACAGAGGCATCGACAGCTGGCATACATATGCCCTTGAATGGGAGCCTGGCGAGCTGCGCTGGTATGTAGACGGAGAACTCTATCAAACTCAGAATAAATGGTACTCAAAAGGTACGGATAATGCAGCAAACTTTTCCTATCCTGCACCTTTCGACCAGGAATTCTATTTAGTTATGAACCTCGCAGTTGGCGGCTGGTTTGACGGGGAAGTTGACGAGACGACGATATTTCCAAGCCAGATGGAAGTCGACTATGTCAGGGTATACGATTTGAAGAAACGGGATTACCGCGAGCCGATTGAGCCAGTGGCAGGGCCTGTTGTATTGCCTGCAGATGCGAAACAGCCGATGGAGGATGGCAATTTAGTTTATGACCAGAATTTTGAGGAAGCAATTACTGATGTGAGTATGCCTGGTGATGAGCTGAATTTAAAGTATTGGAACTTTGTCCACTTACCGGATTTTGACGGAGTTGGCAGCATTTCAGTTCAAAATCTGGATGGCACAAATTTTGCCAAGACGGAAATTTCAAATCCCGGATCAGCGCTTTATTCCCTGCAAATGATTCAGAACATCTCGCTAGGAAATGGCGGGAAGTATAAGGTTAGCTTTGACGCCAAATCGACAGCTGCCAGAAACATGATGGTAAAAGTTGGTGCGGGCGCTGAAGGAGACTGGGTAAAGTATTCTAATGAGGAATCCTTCCAGCTATCTGATGAACTGAAAACCTATGACTTCACTTTTGATATGCTAAATGAAACCGATATCGCAGCCAGACTTGAATTCAATCTTGGCGGGAACGGGACCAACCCAGTTTGGATTGGTAACGTGAAAGTAGAAGATATTACTGGGACTCCGGTAGACGAAGATGCGACTAAGCAGCCGCTGCCGAATGGGAATCACGTTTATAATGGTACATTTGACCAGGGCGGCATGGATAGAATGATGTATTGGAATTTCTCAGTCGGCGAGGCATCTGCAACGGCATCTGTTTCTGAAAACACACGAGAACTAGATGTGGCAATTGAAGATGGTGGCAGCCATCCGGAAGCAGTCCAGCTTGACCAAAAGGGGATGAACCTGGTTGCGGGAAATGATTATAAGCTTAGCTTTAAAGCAAGATCAGACGAACCAAGAAAAATTCAAGTCAGTCTTATGAACGTGGACGACACGGTTAATTACTCTGGAATGGACACAATCGAACTCACTTCCAATATGGAAGAGTACACATTGGAATTTACAATGCCAGAGGATGTATCCAATCCAGAAGCTCAACTTGTCTTTAGTTTTGGAAACGAAGCCGGCGATGTCTATTTGGATGATGTTGTCCTGTTGAAGACTTCAAATACTCCAGATTATGGAGATATCGACTTATATCCTTTGAAGAATGGTGATTTTTCAGACGGTTTTTCATCATGGGGAAGTTATGTGCATTACGATGCAGGTGGCCAAGTTACAGTAGAAAATGGCGAGGCAAAAGTTAGTATCGGCCATGAAGGCAATGAAACCTGGAGTGTCCTTTTGGAACAGCCGAATTTAAGCCTTGCTAAGGGAGTAGTCTATGAGCTTAGCTTTGCCGCTCGCTCTACGAAGGAGAGGAAGGCAGAGGTTACGATAGAAAACGCACAGTACCACAGGTATTTCGAAAAAGTGATCCCTCTTAGTGACGAAATGCAGCAATTCACATATGAATTCACCATGCCCGATGATGACATTGCGTCTTTCAAAATGCTTCTTGGTAAAAACGCTCTTTCACCAGTCGGCGCACATGATGTATTTATCGATAACGTGGTGTTAAAGGTTAGAGACGCTACGGCCGAAGAAGAGCCTGTTTCCACACCTGGGATTGACAACGGAACATTCGGTGAAGGCACAGCAGGTTGGACAGCATGGTGGGGCGACCAGTGGGGCGGTTATGCTGTTGGAGAGATGGTTGCTGAAAATGGAGAACTGAAGGTTGCGATTTCACAGGTTGGCGATGCTTCATATTCCCCTCAAGTCTTTCAGAAGGACCTGCTTTTTGAAAATGGCAGCAGCTATACAGTAACGTTTGATGCAAGAGCAGATGTGCCAAGGAAAATGAATGTCAATATAGGGAAAGAGTTGTCATACGATCCTTGGTTCATTAGCTATATGCCAACAAAAACAGTGGATTTAACGACTGAAATGAAACGACATAGCTATATCTTTGTCATGACTGAAGAAACCTTTAACGATGGCAAAATCGTTTTCGAACTCGGCAATATTTTAGACGGCAATGCGGCAACGAATGTCTATCTGGACAATGTAAGCATCATAAAAAACTAAGTTAATTAGCGGATGGGGCGACTTGGTCGAAATAATTGGGAATGTGGTCGAATTATTTAAAAATTCGCCAATAAAACTCAAAATGTGGTCGAATTATTATGAAATTCGCCAATAAAATTCAAATAGGTCGGAATCAAGAGGCAGAACAGCAAGTCTTTTCTGCCTTTTTCCTTCTATTCCATTGCGTTGCTTAAAAATTTATTAACTATCACAGTTGAATGAGCGGAGGCCAGCGTAATACTGACCATCATAGTGAACTTTAAAAGGTGGAAATGCAAGATGACTATACAGAAAAACAACAGTCTGCCTAAACAGATTGGCTTATTAGCACTTACCTGGCCTATTTTTATAGAAATGTTCTTGCACATGTTAATGGGCAGCACGGATACTTTCATGCTGTCCCATATTTCGGATGAAGCTGTTGCGGCTGTAGGGGTGGCCAATCAGCTCGTATTTTTCATGATCCTCGTATTTGGTTTTGTAGCCACAGGAACTGCAGTTTTGGTATCACAAAACCTTGGAGCAGGACTTCAGGTTGATGCAAGAAAGATTTCAGGTCTCTCACTCTCTTTGAATCTCATATTTGGAGTGATCGTCAGTATCATTGTGGTTGTTTTCAACGATTTATTTTTACAAATGTTCAATCTGACGCCCGAAATACACCGTCTTGCTCAACAGTATTTAACGATAGTTGGTGGAACACTTTTTACACAGGCGCTGCTTGTCACTGCGTCGGCAATCCTGAGGGCAAATGGGTTAACAAAAGAGGCAATGGTCATTTCGGTTGTCATGAATATCATTCACCTAGCGGGTAATAGTTTATTTATTTACGGACTATTCGGCGTCCCGGAAATGGGTGTTCAGGGTGTGGCTATTTCGACAGCCATATCCCGGGCAATCGCAGTGATTCTGATATTCCGATTACTATACCGCAGGCTCCCTATGAGAATTGCTTTAGAAGACTATCTGAACTTCAATAAATCTTTTATCAAAAAGATTTTGAAAATCGGTGTTCCTTCCGCTGGCGAAAATGTTGTGTATAACACCAGCCAGATGGCGATTACCGTCATTATAGGTTTGCTGGGGGCTATGGCACTGACAACAAGGGTATACACCTTTAACATCATGTCATTTATGATGCTATTCGGAATCGCGATAGGCCAGGGCACGCAAATACTGATTGGATACAAAGTAGGGGCAAGAGAGTTTGATAAAGCCTACCATCAACTATTAAAAAGCTTGAAACTAAGTATTATCATCACAATGGCGATTACCGTAGTAATCGTTGCAATCAGAGAACCTATACTTGGGGTCTTTACCGATAATAAGGAAATCATCAGGGAAGGAAGCAAGGTTCTGCTCTTGTGTCTGATCCTTGAACCTGGGAGAACCTTTAATATAGTTGTGATCAGCTCTCTCCGAGCAGCCGGAGATGCTGTATTCCCGGTGAAGATGGCTCTTGTCTCGATGTGGGGAATCAGTGTCCCGCTCGCCTATTTTTTAGGGATTACAATGGGCTTCGGACTTTCTGGCATTTGGATAGCCTTTATCATTGATGAATGGTTCAGAGGAATCATTATGTATATCAGATGGAGAAGCCGAGTCTGGGAGAAGAAGGTCCTGGTTGAAGACAGGGTACAGACAGCGTAATCGTTATTTTTGAAAGGAGGAGTGAGATGAAATACAGGCAGCTTGGAAGCACAGGGATAAAGGTGTCGGAAGTTGGTTTTGGTGCCTGGCAGCTCGGGAACGCCAGGGACTGGGAAGGTATGGAGAACAATCAGGCAATCAAGCTGGTGCATGAAGCGCTTGAGCAGGGCTGCAATTTCTTTGATACCGCCCCTAATTATGGCGGGGGCAATAGTGAGTCATTGCTTGGGAAAGCTCTTACTGGAAGAAGGAGCGAGGCGGTGATTAACAGCAAGTTCGGTCATCATCCAGATAACACCCTGAATTTCGATTCACAGAAGATCCGCAGTTCGGTTGAAAATAGCCTACGCCGGCTTAAAACGGATTATCTTGATTCGATTTTGCTTCATAACCCACCGTTTGAAATCCTGACCGGGGTTACGGATCACTTTGATGTGTTGGAATCCCTCAAACAGGAAGGCAAGATCCGGGCTTATGGTGCTTCAGTGGACTCTGCGAGAGAAATGGATGAGCTGATTCGGAATACCGGAAGCCAGGTTATTGAGGTGATGTTCAACATTTTTCATCAGGAACCAAGAAAAGCCTTCAAGAAGGCAGCAGAAAAAAATGTCGGACTGATTGTAAAAGTTCCGCTTGATTCTGGGTGGCTGTCAGGCAAATATGGTGAAAACAATATTTTTACAGACATCCGGAGTCGCTGGAGCCGTGAACAGCTTAAGAAAAGAGCAGAACTCCTGCCTGTCCTTAAGGAAATGCTGGAACCTGGTGAATCGTTGGTCCAGTTGGCTTTAAGGTATATTCTTAATTATCAGGAAGTCTCTACCGTCATTCCTGGAAACAAAAATCTCGAGCAGCTGATAGAAAATCTGTCTGCTTCAGATAAAAGTATCTCTGTTGAAAAAGCAGAAAAGATAGAGGAGATATGGGAACAAAAGCTTCAAGCTGACCCATTGGGTTGGTAACTAAAACAGACTATTTAATGGAGGTTTCAATTAATGGCATATCAACCAGACAGCAATCGCTATGAAACAATGACTTATAACAGATGCGGCAAATCAGGACTTAAATTGCCAGCTATTTCACTGGGGTTATGGCATAATTTCGGCGGCCAGGATCCTTTTGAGAATGGCCGTTCGTTAATCAGAAGAGCTTTTGACCTTGGTATTACCCATTTTGATCTTGCGAATAACTATGGTCCGCCACCTGGATCAGCAGAAGAAAACTTCGGCAGCATCCTGCGTAAGGACTTTTCAGGCTACCGTGATGAGATGGTCATCTCAACAAAAGCAGGATATGGAATGTGGCAGGGACCTTATGGCGACTGGGGTTCAAGAAAATACCTCGTGTCCAGCCTCGACCAGAGTTTAAAAAGGATGGGCCTTAATTATGTCGATATCTTTTACCATCACAGACCAGATCCAGAAACGCCTTTAGAGGAAACAATGATGGCGCTTGACCATGTCGTCAGACAAGGAAAAGCCTTGTATGTAGGACTGTCCAATTATTGCGTCGAGGAGACGAAACAGGCCATCGGAATTTTAAAAGAGCTGGGTACTCCTTTGCTGATTCACCAGCCTGCTTATTCGATGTTTAACCGCTGGGTAGAAAATGGACTTACCGATCTGCTTCAAGAAGAAGGAGTCGGTTCGATTGCATTTGTTCCGCTGGCACAAGGATTGCTGACCAACAGGTACATCAATGGAATTCCCACAGATTCCAGGGCCTTGAAGCCAAACAGCTTCCTGAACGAAGGAGATGTTTCGGAAGAAGTCCTTACTAAGGTTAGACAATTAAATGAAATAGCCCAGGAACGCGACCAGTCACTTGCCCAGATGGCACTTGCCTGGGTGCTCAGGGAACAAAAAATCACCTCAGCACTTATCGGTGCAAGCAAGGTCAGCCAAATTGAAGAAAACGTCGCTGCACTGAACAATCTTAATTTCAGCGAATCAGAATTGAACATGATTGATGAAATTTTAAAATAAGTAGTCCAAACAAAGCTGTAAAGCCAATTGGTTTTACAGCTTTTTTTGTATTGGAATGATTTTCTTGTATTTAGGGTAAAGGTATTTTTGTCTTACATCAGATTAGGATGCGCCTCTTTTACCAAAGGTGTTTCCTTTGGTAGTATTTATTTAGCATCATTTTGGCACTTAAAATAAGAAATCACCAAAGTGCCAACAATAGTTAAAAGACAAGAAGACTTAGGGGTGAAAAAGTGATCAGCTTTGAAAATGTATCGAAAAGATATGACGATGGAACCTTCGCGGTAAAGAATTTTAATTTACATATCAAGGAAGGGGAATTGCTTGTCCTGATTGGTCCAAGCGGCTCCGGAAAAACGACAACTTTAAAAATGATCAATCGGTTGATTCCTCTTACGGAGGGCTACATTAAAATCAAGGATAAGAAAATCAGTGACTATGATATTCACGAGCTTCGCTGGGACATTGGATATGTCCTTCAGCAAATTGCCTTATTTCCGCATATGACGATTGAAGAAAATATTGCGGTTGTTCCGGAAATGAAGAAATGGGAACAGAAAGAAATCAATCAGCGCATAGATGAATTGCTGCATATGGTCGGACTTGAACCGGAAACGTATCGTAAAAGACTTCCTCATGAACTATCCGGAGGACAGCAGCAAAGAATTGGCGTGGCTCGGGCGCTTGCGGCAAACCCGCCGATTATTTTAATGGACGAGCCATTCAGCGCCCTGGATCCCCTAAGCAGAGAGAAGCTTCAGGATGATCTTATCGAACTGCAAAAGAACATAAAGAAAACCATTGTATTTGTGACCCATGATATGAGTGAAGCGCTTAAGCTCGGAGAACGGATTTGTCTGATGAAGAATGGAGAAGTTGTCCAGACCGGAACTCCGGAAGAGCTGCTCCAACAGCCGGCGAATGACTTTGTCCGTGAATTTGTCGGGATTGACCAGGCTCAGGCAGAAATCGTGGATATTCGTGAAGGTGTCAAGCCTGTAAATCCAAGAGAAGCGGACAATCTACCTGTCATATCCTCCCGAATACCGATAAATGAAATCCTCGCCTTATTGAGCGAGCATGAACAGCTAGCAGTTGAAGTAAAAGATGAAATAATCGGCACGATAGATAGACAGGGAATGATCCGGATCTTATCCCGGCAGATGGAGGGTATTAAATGAACAGCTGGATTTCCACTTTTACAGATAGAAAAGACGAGCTGTTAAGTGCTCTGCTTGAACATATACAAATTTCCTTTATTGCGCTGTTTTTTGCAGTCTTAATCGCCATTCCTCTTGGGATTTTCCTGACTAGAAGGAAGCGGATTTCAGAAGGAATCATTGGGATTACTGCGATCCTCCAGACAATCCCATCCCTTGCGCTCCTTGGATTGTTGATCCCTTTATTCGGGATTGGCAAAGTCCCTGCAATCATTGCCCTTGTGGCATACGCGCTGCTGCCGATTTTAAGAAATACATATACAGGAATCAATGAGGTTGATCCATCATTAATTGAAGCCGCCCGGGGCATGGGAATGAACAGCAAGCGCCGTTTGCTCAAAGTTGAACTCCCATTGGCGATGCCAGTCATTATGGCTGGAATCCGGACGGCAATGGTCTTGATTGTCGGAACAGCGACGATTGCCGCGCTGATAGGAGCGGGCGGCTTAGGTGACCTGATCCTTCTTGGTATCGACAGGAATAACACGACATTAATCGTTCTTGGCGCAATACCCGCTGCCTTGCTTGCCATCCTGTTCGACCTTGTGCTCAGAAGGTTTGAAACGGTTTCCTTTAAAAAATCCCTTATCACCATTGGTGCCTTATCCTTAGCAGTCCTTTTCATAATGGTCATTCCATTTTTAGGCGGAAAAAATGAAGAAGAGATTGTTATTGGAGGAAAACTGGGTGCCGAACCAGAGCTCTTGATCAATATGTATAAACTTCTTATTGAAGAAGAAACGGACCATTCTGTCCAGTTGAAACCTGGACTGGGAAAGACTCCATTTGTTTTTGCAGCATTGGAAAACGGCAATATTGACATTTATCCCGAATTCACCGGCACGGCCATTTCGGAATTTTTAAAAGAAACAGCCAGCAGCACAAACAGGGAAGAAGTATACCAGCAGGCAAGGGATGGGATGAAAAAAGAGTTTGGTATGGAAATGCTTCAGCCAATGCACTATAACAATACGTATGCTCTAGCAGTTCCTAAACAGCTGGCTGAAGAGAATGACTTGAAAACTATCTCTGACTTGAAGTCAATTGAATCCTCGCTAAAAGCAGGGTTTACACTTGAATTTTCAGACAGGGAAGATGGATATAAAGGAATCCAAAAACTCTATGGACTAAACCTGCCAAGCCTGATCACGATGGAACCGAAACTCAGGTACAGGGCAATCAAAAATGACGAAATAAACCTTGTGGATGCCTACTCAACCGACAGCGAGCTCCAGCGATACAATCTCGTCGTACTTGAAGATGATAAAAACTTGTTCCCTCCATATCAGGGAGCCCCGCTCATGAGAGCTGAAACAGCAGAGAAGTATCCCGAAATCGTCAAGGCGCTCAACAAGCTGGCCGGTAAAATCACCGATGACGAAATGCGGAAAATGAATTATCAGGTGAATGTAGAAGGGGAGTCGGCTGAAGAGACAGCACGGAAGTATTTAAGAGAAGCTGGATTATTGGAATAAATAATTCAGGAACAAATGTTAAGAAGAGTATCAGGATAATGACAAGAGGCAGAAAAACCAATTGGTTTTTCTGCCTCTTTGTCAGTGAAGAATTAATACAGACTAGTTATTTATACTCGATAGAAAGCGAGTTTTGGCCTGTTCAAAAATGGCATTGATTTCGCCATGAATCGATTCTCTTTCATTTTTATTAGCCACATCTATAACCTTATATTTTAATTCTTTCACTAAATTATGTTCTTCTGTAGTCAAAATATCCTTAAACATATAAAATCCTCCTGTTGAACTATTGTTGGGAAATATAAAAATCCATGATGGAAAAACCATAGTTGGCTTTCTTGGTAGATGAATGTTTACCCTCTTTTAAAAACTAATAAACTCATTCTGAACTACTTAAGGGGTTCGCCCCCAAGCGTATTGAAAATTACAAGTTGTTTTTTAAAACCCTCGATGAATGAAGCGAGGGTTTTTGTTGTTTGCCAAAGTTTAAAACATTTCTAAAAAAAGATAAATTTCTAGTACTCCCAGGGGTTTTATATGTGATTTGACTCACTACATTGATAATCATTCGCAATTAAGATGAAGGTAAGAAATCAAAGGAGGGGATTTGGTTGAAAGCGACAGACAGGAAGGCCCAGACAGAAGTTCAGGGTGAAATCGTGGAGGTTACCAGTCACGAGAAAACAAAGGTAGGGACCTGGATATCGGTTGGAGTAGTGGGAGCAGTGATTCTTGCTACGTACTTTATTCTATTTGGACTTTATATGGCAAGAGTTTAGAAGGGGGAGAGAGAAATGCATTTAGATGAAAAAATCTGGCTGTTTTTAAGTTTTGGCATGATCATGGGTTTCATGATATTTACTGGGTACCAGGCAGTGGCTTTGGGAATGGGGCCCCCAAGCCATAAAGAAACGATCGATCCCCAAAAGGTCGATCAGACAGCTCCGTTTGATGAGCCGGGAATCAAACAAATTGGTGAAAATGAGTATGAAGTTGTCATGACGCTTCAGGTATTTAGTTTTACACCGATGGAAATCGAAGTTCCTGCTGGATCAACTGTCCACTTCACTTTAACGTCAAAAGATGTTGTTCATGGGTTCCAGGTGGCAAATACAAATTTGAACGCAATGGTTATGCCGGGGCATATCCAAAAAATATCACAGAAGTTTGATGAACCAGGTGAATATTTGGTGTTATGCAATGAATATTGCGGTGCAGGACACCAGGCAATGAGCACGAAAATCATCGTTAATTAAAAGGGGGGAAAGAATGTGCAGTCTGCATTAAAATCAACTTCATTTAAACAAAAAACTAATCAAGTATTAGGAATCAGCAACGAAGATGCAAGAATTTCGAAATCATACTTATCTATCGCGTTTATCGCTATGCTGCTCGGCGGCTTTCTGGGCTTGCTGCAAGGTCTCAACCGCGCCGGTGTCCTGCAATTGCCTCCGTGGCTTAACTATTATCAGGTGCTGACGGCCCACGGAATCCTGTTAGTTGTTGTACTATCCGCGTTTTTCACCATTGGATATTTTTATGCCGGACTCTCTCACACGCTGGGTGGATTGCTGCCTAAAGTAAGGAAAATGGCATGGATCGGTTTTTGGATGAAAATCTTTGGATTTGTTTTGGTCGTCATTCCGATTTTAAAGAATGAAGCCTCTGTCATGTACACCTTCTACCCGCCAATGGCTGCATCGCCAATGTTTTACTTTGGCTTAGTGTTCATTGTATTGGGAATCTGGATGCTTTCATTGGGAGCGTTTACTCAGGTTGCAAACTGGAGAAGGAATCACAAAGGACAACATCTCCCGATTCTCGCCTTCTTTGCAACTGGTGTCTTTGTCCTGTTAGTCGGCGCAACAGCTTTTGTTGCAGTAGAAGTCCTTTTCATGATCATTCCATGGACACTTGGCTGGACTGACGGCATAAACGTATTGCTGGCGCGTACACTTTTCTGGGCATTCGGACATACTGCCGTGAACATTTGGTATCTGACAGCTGTATCAGCATGGTATGTAATCGTACCAAAAATAATCGGCGGACACCGTTGGAATGATCTTTTGACTCGTATGGTTGTCATACCGTTAGTGATCATGAACATTACCGGCGGATTCCACCATCAGATCATTGACCCTGGTATTTCGGAGTCCATCAAATATATGCACGTATTCATGAGCCTTGCTATTGGATTTCCTTCTTTAATGACCGCATACGCGATGTTCAGGGTATTTGAACGTACAGCAAGAGCGAAAGGCGGAAAGGGTTTGGTTGGCTGGTATAAAAAGATGCCATGGGGAGATGTACGATTCCTGTCGCCATTTATCGCCATGGTAGCATTCATTCCAGCTGGAGCCGGCGGAATTGCTCAAAGCACAAACCAATTGGACCAGGTTGTACACAATACGATGTGGGTGGTAGGCCATTTCCATTTGACGCTTGGAATGTCTGTCATCATGACATTCTTCGGCATCAGTTACTGGCTGGTTCCATATTTATCAAAACGGGTGTTGACTCCTGCCATAAATAGATTGGGCGTGATTCAAACCGTCATTTGGACTGTAGGCATGGTGATCATGTCGATTTCCATGCATGCTGCAGGTCTCTTCGGTTCACCAAGGAGAACATCCTTCACCACCTATGGAGACTTTGCGGAAAAACTTGGATGGAACCCTCTTATGGCAGCGGTAGGAATAGGAGCAAGCTTATTGCTGATTGCCGTCATCCTTCAAGTTTATGCGGTGTTCAACCTCATGTTCTTCGCACCTAAGGGAGTAACAGAATTCCCAATTGCCGAAGAGGTAGCAGGGGCAGCGAAAACTCCATACTGGACAGAACGCTGGGGAATCTGGGTTGTACTCATGCTGTTGGTTGTTTCAATGGCTTACGTCCTGCCAATCGCAGACATGATCATGAATGCACCTCCAGGATCGCCGCCATTTAAAACTTGGTAAAAAGAAAAGCGCAAGCGCCTTAGTCAGCCGAAACGACTCGAACTGCTCAAGGCTGACGCTTATCGCAAGATAGTCGGGGAGCACTTTCAGGATGAAAACTGGCTAGGCGCTGGAGCTAACATTATTGCAAAAACCTTTTAACTTTCTTGTAATGTAAACAAAGGGATAGCTCCTGATTCAGGGCTATCTCTTTCAAATCAGCACGATATGTGAAATCTTAATCCTTAAAAGAATCACAACTGAAAAAATGGGATGTGATCAATTTGATCAAAAATCGGCAAACGCTCATTTCCTGTATAGTTGTATTGGTGTTTGGACTGCTTTTATTTTATACAGGAACAGACGGATTCACTGCTTATACAGCAGAGACAGCAAGAGTGACAAAGCTGGTTGAGGAACAGCCCCAGTTTCCACAAGTAACCTTTGAGGATAGTGAGGGGCGGTCCTATTCTATATCTGAATTTGAAGGTAAGTATGTATTTATCACTTTTATTTATACAGGCTGCACTACGATATGCATTAAATTAGAAGAAAATATGTCGCAGGTGTACGACTTGCTTCCCAGTGAATATATAGGCAAGGAGATTGTCTTTTTAAGCATAAGCTTTGACCCGGGCAAAGATGACCCAGCTACTTTGAATAAGTATAAGAATTTATTCGGAAGTGATGGGGAGACATGGAGAATGGCCAGGATCCCGGACCAGGATCAGTTAGACACATTGCTGGAGAAGTTTGGCGTCATTGTGATCCCAGATGGAAATGGGAACTTCGCTCATAATTCAGCGTTTTATTTAGTGGACCGGCAGGGAGAACTAGTGAACGTAATGGATTTTACAAAGGTAAATGAGGCTGCAGATAAGTTGAAAGAGACTCTAGAAGCAGACAGGAGGAAATAAAGATGAATCAGTTTCTGTTTGGGCTCGCACTTTTAATCGGTTTAATGCTTCCTCCTGTTGCAAACTTAATGGAATCCGTCATGATCATTCACATGCATATGCAGATGCCGATGCTGGTGATCGCCGGATTTTTCATGGGACAGTTTTTTCAGCAGCGCTTTCCTCATTTCTTTTTAAAATATAATCAAGAGGGCATTCCAGGAACCCTTCTTTTTATCATCATCATGGGTTATTGGATGCTGCCGCGCACAATGGATGAAGCCTTGACGGGAAATAGTGTGGAATTATTCAAGTTTATCAGTCTGCCATTATTGGCGGGAGTGCCTCTGAGAGATTCCTGGAAAAAACTCAGCAAGAACCGGAAAAATTTTACCATTGGATTTTTCACAGTGATTTTCCTGGGTATGGGCTGGTTATATATTCAAGCAAACGATCAGCTATGCAACAATTATTTGGTAGTTGATCAGATAATCCTCGGGTGGGGATTCATCACAATGGCCATCTGTATGGTGATTTACTTAGCGTATACAGCGTTAGTGGATCCTTCATTATATGAGTAAGAAATGATCCATTTTGACGAGAAGTCACAGTGAGGTGCGTTATCAGGTATAATAAGTTGAAGGGATTTTATTAGAAGCGGTAATTGTTGCATAGACATAACCTGGCGAAGGAGGGCCAAATATGAAAATAGCAGTCTCATTCAGTGGCGGAAAAGACTCTACGCTAGCATTATACAAAATACAAAACAATCCTGATTTTGAGGTTGATTCATTGCTCGTGACGCTGACGGAAGGATTCGATCGCGTATCGATTCATGGAGTCCGCTACGAGCTGTTGAAGCTTCAATCTGAGTCATTGGGAATTCCATTAAGAGAGGTCTGGCTTCCAAAGGACTGTCCGGATGAAAAATATCAAGACATTATGGGAAAAGCAATGGCCGGCATGACAGAAGACGGAGTTACCCATATCGCTTTTGGCGATATACATCTTCAGGATGTTCGGGAATATCGAGAAAAAATGTTATCAGCATCGGGAATAATCCCAATATTCCCTCTCTGGGGTTTACCTGTTGAGGAAGTAAGTCGTGAGTTTGTTGATCTTGGATTCAAAACGGTTTTAACATGTGTTGATTTAGAAAGTCTGGAGCCGTCCTATGCAGGAAAAGTATATGATAGAAAATTTATCATGGAATATCCGAAAGACCATGATATTTGCGGAGAGAATGGAGAATTCCATTCATTTGTGTTCGATGGACCTAACTTTACATTCCCCATCAAATATAGATTAGGCGAGGAAAAAGTGACAAAGGACTATTTCACTAAAAAAGATAGATTCTTATATATAGATTTAATCCCGTATTAAAGTTTATAAACTTTTAAGTGCAAATAAATAGTAAACAAACTTCCAACAATGAAAAAAATGACGCCCGAAATTGAGTTTGGAGAAAGATAATGTAAAAGATCCATAAAAAGCACCCCTTTATTTAGATGTAAATATCGTATTACGATATTTTGTATTTTAATTATATCGTGTTAAGATATAATTATCAATAAGAAAGTAAGGTGGAATTTTTGCTTAGTAAAGACGTATATGAGTACCTCGCGGAGTTTCGGTACCAATTGAGGAAGTTCCAGAAGTTCAGTGAAACAGCAGCTGAAAATATGGGCATCACAGCTCAGCAGCACCAATTGATGCTAGCCATCAAAGGGTACCCGGAAAGGGATTATGCTACACCGAGCGAGCTGGCAGAACGATTGCAAATCACCCATCATTCATGCGTCGGACTGATTGACCGCTGCGAAAAGTCAGAACTGGTCTCACGCAGGAAAAACCCGGAAGACGGGAGAAGCGTATTGATAGATGTAACGGATAAAGGAATGGAGATTCTCGAGGGCCTGTCTGCGATTCACCTTGAGGAAATAAAGCGGATTGGATTGTTCAAGGAGAAGTTTTAATACACAGATAAATGACGGGAGAAATAAGAGGTAACTTATGAAGAAAAGAATCATCTATTTTGGAACTTTAACTATAGTAATAATCCTCCTTTTACTAGGAACTTATAAATTGATGAATTCCAGGACTTTTCAATTGTTCGGCGGACTGACAGCCCAAGTAAATACCGACGAAAAAATAGTGGCTATAACCTTTGATGATGGCCCTACACAACAAGTGGAAGACATTTTGCCAATATTAGAGAAGTACGATGCCAAGGCAACATTCTTCCTGATTGGCAATGAAATCGAAAAAAATCCAGAAGCGGCACAATTCATCGCCAGGGCAGGCCATCAAATTGGGAATCACACATACTCCCATAATAGAATGGTGTTGAAATCCCCTTCCTTTATCAAAGAGGAAATCCAGAAAACTAATACGCTGATAGTAAAGGCCGGCTTTACCGGTGAAATTGACTTCCGGCCGCCTAATGGGAAAAAACTGCTCGCTCTTCCTTATTACCTGGATCAGCAAAATATTGATACAATCACCTGGAATCTTGAGCCCGATTCCTATTTCACCAAGTCATCCGAGAAAATAAATTACATCAAGAACAATGTAAAACCGGGATCCATCATTTTATTGCATCCTATGTATGATAAGACAGGCGAAGAGCTTCAAACACTGGAGGGAATCTTGAAGGCATTGAGTGCAGAAGGATATTCATTCATCACGGTAAATGAACTTCAGAATAGAGATTGACTTAAAGTTGCTTTTTACAAGAACGGTGACAGGTACCTATAGATACCTGTCATTTTGTATTTATAAATTGAGAAATTAGCTGGTTAAGTTCTTTCGCACCCTTAGTAGGGACACGGTGGTCGACATTCTCGATAAAATGCAATTCGTTTTGGGGCAATTTTTCATGCAATTGCTTTGCATAAGAGTGAAAGGGCTTATCCTTCTTGCCATAAACCAGTAGGATAGGCAGAGTAATTTCATGCAGCTGATTGACACAATTGTATTTTAGACTATAGCGGTAATACTGCTCAATGTTGCGGTAATCTCCTTTTTTAGCTTCTGAAAACATATTTTTAAACAGCTTTATATTATTTGAATTACTCCAGGAGATGGACCAGGCTAATAAGTTTATGGCTCCTTTGCTTGAAAGCTTGATTCCTAAAGAGATCTTCTTTCTCAAGTAATCGTCATTCACATCGGGCATTGCCCCAACCGAAATTCCCCCCAAAGCTCTCTCAGGAAACGTCAGCATGAATTCCAAAACAATAGAACCGCCCGTCGAATATCCGCATATAAACGCTTTGGTTATATTAAGATGGTCCAATATTGAAATGATATCCTTGATAATCAGTGGATAGGTTATGGGTTCTGTGGAGTATGGGCTTTTTCCGTGTCCTCTAATATCGAAGGTAATAATCTGAAAATTTTTTGAGAGTTTTTCTAATTGATATTGGAAGTTCACTGAAGTCAATACAGGAGGATGTATAAAAACAATCGGAGTTCCACTTCCTTTTACAGTATAAAACAGACTGGTACTTTTCATATTCAGCATGGGCATGTATTTGACACCTCAATTACTAATTGAATATTAAATTCTTGAACAAAATTGTCTGATCAGGAAGGGTTTAGACCGTCTTACAAAGTTTACTGAAGCACTCAATGATATTTTCCCTTACTTTATTATAAAAAATGCGTATTTCCTGGGTAAGCTAAAGAGATAAAGGATATGGAGAGTATTTCGTTTAATGAAGGAAGATA
Source organism: Bacillus sp. ISL-41 (assembly GCF_018613235.1). Lineage (GTDB taxonomy): Bacteria > Bacillota > Bacilli > Bacillales > Cytobacillaceae > Mesobacillus. The sequence continues at coordinate 3,171 of NZ_JAGGQP010000027.1, read as the reverse complement.
ATCAATAATGAAAAAAGCCGTCAAACCAATTGGTTTGACGGCTTTTTTAGGAAGTGGAGAATAGGGGGCTCGAACCCCTGACCTCAACGCTGCCAGCGTTGCGCTCTCCCAGCTGAGCTAATCCCCCGTATCTAATAGATAAGGTACAAGAAAGATTATATAACCATCTCGCCGGACATGCAAGACAAAATTTCACGTGCACGCAAAAAAGCCGCAATAAGCGGCTTTTCCTACAAACCTTCGATTTCAACCCTGTTGATCCCATCGATTTCCGACACCGTTTCATACACATCCGTCGTCTTTCTGCGGAAGTCCACGGTTACAATCAATTGCACCAGCTGGTTTCCCTCTGCAAGATCCTTAATTCGGACGTTTTTCAAGGCGATTTTTTCCTCTTTGATCCTGGTAATAATATCGGCTATACTTTCCCGACTATTGACATTAAACTGCAGCCGGATCTCTTTTTCCCTTAATTGTCTTGGACCTATGAAAGTCATCAGGAACGGTATGAATTCCACACTCACAATGAGTAGAGCAACACCAGCAATGGCTTCCCAGTAAAACCCGGCGCCAACCGTGATGCCAATTCCAGCGGCACCCCAAATCATCGCTGCCGTGGTCAGACCAGAAATTGTGTCATTCCCTCTTCGTAAAATAACTCCGGCACCTAGGAAACCTATCCCTGAGACGATTTGCGCTGCCAAACGGAGCGGGTCCATCGTGATATTCACATCTTCATCCCCAGGGAACATATAAGCCGACTCACTTGATACAATCGTTAAAAGACAGCTGACGATTGATATAACAAGGCTTGTTTTAAGTCCTACCGGTTTTCTTTTAATCTCCCGTTCGAGCCCGATCACCAGGCCCAAGAATGCGGAAATCCCCAACTTTAGCAATATTTCCATATCAATTGAATAGAACATATCGTTTCTCCTGCCCCTAAATAAGATGTATTTACTTTCCCTAAAAACCACGGACTAAACTTTTTATAGAAAAAATAAAATATAATTCAAGATAAAACCTCGAATTCATTGTAAAATACATTTAATTCACATTGTATAACTTAAAGGAGAATAGAAATGCAATCACCTAAAGTAAATCCGTATATGGCGGTAGCAATCGGTGTCGTGGCAGTCTCAACTTCTGCGATCCTGGTAAAGGTCTCATCCGCGCCGTCTGGAGTCATAGCCTTTTATCGATTATTCTTTTCTGTACTATTAATGCTGCCGGTGTTTCTTATAAAGTATGTTTCGGAACTTCGTCTTATTACGAAACGGGATTGGGTATTCACCGGAATAGCCGGGATATTTCTGGCCTTCCATTTTATCCTCTGGTTTGAATCACTAAACTATACCTCGGTAGCGAGCTCAACCGTGCTGGTCACTCTTCAGCCTCTATTTGCATTTGTGGGTGCTTATCTGTTCTTTAAAGAGCGTGTTTCAGCTAAAGCGATTTTAAGTGGTGTAATTGCGATTGGCGGCAGTGTCATCATCAGCTGGGGTGATTTTAAAATCAGTGGAAGCGCTCTGTTTGGAGATTTTTTGGCGATTGTAGCTTGTGCATTAGTAACCGTATACCTTTTATTTGGCCAAACAGTCAGGAAAAGGATGTCTTTAATAACCTATACCTTTATCGTCTATAGCATCAGTTCAATTACATTGTTCTTCTATGTAGTAGCTGTTGGTGACTCGTTCTATCCATATCCTACGAGTGATTGGGTTTACTTTATCCTTCTAGCTCTGATTCCAACTCTGCTTGGCCATACACTGTTCAACTGGTCAATAAAATGGATCAGCGCCTCAGTTATTTCGATGGCGATACTTTTCGAACCAGTTGGCGCAACCGTACTTGCCTTCTATCTGCTCGGTGAAAAAGTCATTTGGACTCAGATTATCGGAGGACTAGTTGTTATTGCAGGCATAACATTGTTTTTAGTAGATGAAAGAAAGATGAAGCTGAAAAATCAAGCCGAAATCAAATCAATATCGGGGTAGGGGATGTATGTGCAGATTAGAAAGGCTACAAAAGATGATGCAAGCGGAATTGCCAGGGTTCACGTCAGAAGCTGGCAAGAAACTTATCAGGGGATTATAAGCCAGGATTACTTGGATACTTTAAAGGTGGAGGACCGGAAACCTTTATGGGAAAAAAGCTTATCAGAAAGTGCTAATATCTCTCCGGTTTTTGTCGCTGTTAATCCAGAAGGGGAAATAGTAGGCTTTGCATCCTTTGGAAAAGAAAGATCAGGGAATTTTAAAGCCGACGGAGAATTGTACGCGATCTATATCCTTAAAGAGTATCAAAGAGGAAAACTGGGCCTGAGGCTGCTGCAAGCCGGTGTGGATGATTTGCTGAATCAAAATTACGAATCCATCCTCGTGTGGGTGTTAGCAGATAATGAAAGCCGGAAATTTTATGAAAGCCTTCAGCCGCAAAAAGCTGGGGAAGAAGTTGTGAAAATTGCAGGCAGAGAATTTATCGAAGTAGCATATATGTGGAGAGATTTAAAACTGCTGCGCCAGGCTGCTAGAGAAAAACTGTAAGAGTATAGATGCGAGACCTTAAGGGGTAGACAAAAAAATCCCCTTCATTAAGAGGGGATTTTTTTAAATGTTTTTAAATGAATAGGTAAGTGAACCTTGAAAATAATAATGCACAGACAGAGCTTAAAATAAGAGTTCCACCGTGAACCTTTCCTTCAGTGTTTGCAATTTTAATGGCTTCAATATAGGCAATGCTAAATAAAAGAATTGCCATAGATAATGATAGATATAGTGCGATTGATTGCAGCAAGTAGGATCACCTCTGTAAAATAGTTTTTCCAAAGCATTATATGAGGACTTATAAGAAATTATTATAAAAACCTTTAAATTATATGAGGACTTTGTAAGAAATTATTATAAAACACTTTAATAAGAAGAAACTCGGAAAACCTGAAAAGAATTCTCTTCTTGTGAAAAATTCTTTTAAAATTATATTGCAAACATATTTTATCCATGGTATATTTAATCTCGCTTCAGGAAAACAACGTTGAATTGAAAATCAAACATCGGTTTTTACGAAAAAGAAAAACAAAAAACGATGTTGACAATAACAAATCAACGTGTTATATTAATAAAGTCGCTTCTGGGCGACGAACTGAACAACTTGCTCTTTGAAAACTAAACA
>NZ_JAGGQP010000026.1 GCF_018613235.1 Bacillus sp. ISL-41 | reverse complement strand
TTATCCATCATTCCGCCTACTTGCGGCATCTGAGGCATTGGCATATCCGAAGATTCATCATCCATCATTCCGCCAACCTGCGGCATTTGATTATCCATCATTCCGCCTACTTGTGGCTGTAAAGGCATTTGCTCATCCATCGCACCTGCAACTTGCGGCATATATGGCATCTGTTGAGGATACCCTTGTTCTGGAATGCAGCCTGGTCCAGGCATTACAGGTGAAATAGGAACACCGTGGAAAACAGGACCTGTCATTTGCGGTGCTGTATGATGAGGCATATTCCCCCCCATAGTCGGGCTCAATGGCATCTGCATCTGGGCAAAAGATGATGATTCCATATCCTCCGCTGGCAATGCCATGTTTGGCATCATCCCTGGGTATTGGGACATCCCCTGTACCTGAGGGTATGGCATTTGCTGTCCTTGAGGATATGGCATTTGCTGTCCTTGATGGCCATATGCGGGACCTGTCATGGAAGGTGATCCTGGATAACAGTTATAAGGATAAGGGATCATCGGCTGCTGGTAACCTCCTTGAACGAATGGCATCATTGATGGAGATTCATCCATGAAATCATTCTTTTCAATTTTTATATCGGGCTTTATTTCTGACTTCACATTTGGTTTCATCTCAGCTTTTGGCAGCTGAGGTTTTACCTCTGGCTTAACCTGTGGTTTGATCTGCTGCTTGACTGGAGCCTTGACTTCTGGCTTTACCTCTGGCTTGACTTCTGGAAAGATATTGTCTGGTTTCGGCGGTAGCTGCGGCTTGGGTTGTGGTTTTGGCTGCGGCTTCGGCTGTGGTTTTGGCTGCGGTTTTGGCTGCGGCGGCATCTGCATATTAGCCATATTCATCATATAGTAATTGTTGATGTCAATCTCAGGCTTAATTTGCACTGGCATCTTCGGTTTATATGGTTTAACTGGCTCTTCCTTTGGAACAGGTTTAGGCATCTCCATCTTCGGCTGTTCCTTAACTGGAGCCTCTTTTGGAACTTCTTTCTTCACTTCTGGCATTGGCATTGGTTTCTCTTTGGCAATCGGCATTTCCTTTTTGCCACCCATATTGATTTTTGCTTGAGGCGTTCCACCTGCGATTGGAGCTTCTTTTTTTACTGTTCCTCCAGCAGTTGGAACTTTTATTTTCATACCGGGCATAATCATATCAGGGTTGCTGAGCTGCGCGTTCATCTTTTTCAGCTCTTCAAAGTTCACGCCGTACTTCTTGGCGATCTTCCAAAGAGTATCCCCTTTCTGTACGATATGGATTTTCACTCTGATTCCCTCCTATGGCATAAGTCCATATATTCTATGTTGGTGTGGGAAAATTGCTAACAATCTTCAAAAAAACTTATGCTTCTATCTAAATAAATATGTTTTTCCACAGGAGATTAAGCTTTTCCCATAAAAAAAATCCTCCCCGGTCCGGGAGGATTCCTATTTATGATTGCTCGAGCATGCGGTTTAGGGCAAGCTTCGCGTTTAATGCTGTCTTTTCATCTACTTTTATAACATTAATTTCTTGCCCCTGAAAAACACTATCGAGACTCCAGGCAAGATGCTGCAGGTCGATCCTGTTCATTGTCAGGCATGGACACATATGAGGATTCAAGGAAATAATCTGCTTATCAGGATAATGTGAAATCAGGCGTTTGACCAGATTCATTTCTGTCCCAACCGCCCAGGATGAGCCGGCAGGTGAACCTTCGATCGCTTCAATAATATAATTTGTAGAGCCTGCCATATCTGACAACGCAACAACTTCACGTGAGCATTCAGGATGGACAATGATTTTCATGTCCGGGTATACTTCTCGCACATGGGCAACATTTTCCACTGTAAAATTCTCGTGGACAGAGCAATGTCCCTTCCAAAGAATGACCTTCACTTTTTCAAGCGGGCCGTCAAATTCAAGGATATTCTCAATCGGGTTGTAAACGGCCATTTCGTCCAGATTGACGCCGATATTAAAAGCAGTATTCCTTCCCAAGTGCTGATCCGGAAGGAATAGCAGACGTTCTTTTTTTGAAAAAGCCCATCGTACCATCTTCTCAGCGTTAGAGGATGTCACAGTCGCACCGCCATTCGCTCCGACAAATGATTTAATCGCTGCTGTTGAGTTCACATACGTCAACGGCAGAATAGTGTCACCAAACAAGACCTGAAGGAATTCCCAGGCTCTTTCCGTCTGGTAAATATCCGCCATATCCGCCATCGAGCAGCCTGCCCTCATATCTGGCAGGTAGACCTTCTGGCTTTCGGTCGTTAATATGTCTGCCGTTTCGGCCATGAAATGAACTCCGCAAAACACAATATGTTCTGCTTCCCTGTTCTCTGCCGACAGCTGGGCTAATTTCAATGAATCCCCAGTCGCATCAGCGAATTGAATCACTTCATCTTTTTGATAATGATGACCAGGGATAAAAAGTTTCTTGCCCATTTTCTCTTTAATTCCCTTGATCATGTCCTCAAGTTCCTGGACAGCCATATTTTTGTACTTATCAGGAAGCATCCTAGATTTCGCTTCGAGCGCCTCCAAAAAATTCATATTCTGCAGCCCCTTTCGTTTCAGCCATCACTTTTGCGCTAATATCCAATGATTTTACAGAATGTGTAAGGAATCCAAGAGAAATATAATCCACTCCGCAATCTCTATAGCTATGGAGGTTATCGATCGTAATCCCTCCGGATGCCTCTGTTAAAATCCCTGTTGGGACATTGCCAATCCATTCCTTGATTTGTTCCGGCGGCCTGTTATCGAACATGATGCAGTCAGCTTTTGAATCAATCGCTTCAAGAAGCTGGTCTTTTGTTTCAATCTCCACTTCGACCTTCACCATATGCCCAAGATTTGATCTCACTGCTTCAACTGCACTGCTGATTGATCCTGCGAATGAGATGTGATTATCCTTGATCATCACGGCATCATACAATCCATAACGATGGTTGAAGCCGCCGCCGCAGCGAACCGCATACTTCTCAAGCATTCTGAGACCCGGGGTGGTTTTACGCGTATCACAGATTCTCGTTTTTGCGCTGTCCAAAACTCTGACAGCTTCACTGGTTTTCGTCGCAATCCCGCTCATCCGCTGTACAAGATTAAGGACGACTCTTTCTGCTTTAAGCAAACCGGAAACTCTGCCAGTGATCAAGGCTAATTCTTGACCCTTGACTACTTTATCCCCATCTTTAACATGCAGGATAATCTGACAGCCCTCATCAAGCAGCCTGAAGCCTGTTTGGATGATTTGCTCCCCGCAGAAAATCCCTTCATCCTTCGAGATTAAAACAAGGCTTCCTTTGTTTTCTTTTCCGAAAATCAGTTCACTGGTGACATCACGTTCACCTATATCTTCAATAAAAAATTGCTCAAGTAGCAAGCGCAGTTTGATTGAATTCATGCTTACCATCCTTTACGTTTTTTCGTTGATGGATGATTTGTTTTTTCATCCAATTGGCGTTATCTTCATGCGGAAAATCTTTTCGGTAGTGACCGCCCCTGCTTTCAGTCCTTTCCAAAGCCGACTGTGTGATTAAGGTTGCGGTGATGTACATGAACAGTCTGTTCAATTCAGATGGATCCAAGTGGTCCAGACGAGCCTCAAGCCATTGTCCCAGTTTGAACTGTTCAAGCCACTCATTCTGTATGATCAGCAATTCTTTTGTCCGGACAATGCCTGTACGGTCCATCATTGTTTGTTTTAGTGAATCCACGTCTGGAAGCTCACCTTCGAATACAACTTGATTCATGTTGGATTCTCTTTTGGCAGTTTGATAATGAATTTCCATGAAACTTACTGCCTCTTTTTTGGCAGCTTGATGGCTGTTGATCCATTCAGCAAGGTTTTCGCCAACAAACATGCCTTCTAATAAGGAATTGCTCGCCAGCCTGTTTGCTCCGTGGATTCCAGTGCATGCAGTTTCACCAATTGCATACAATCCGGGGATACTGGTTCTGCCATGCAAGTCTGTTTTTACCCCGCCCATGATAAAATGGCTCCCGGGAACAACAGGGATCAAGCCTTTTTCAATATCTATTCCATGCTGTGCACATAGCGTGCTGATCGTCGGGAACCTGCTGTTGAAATCCTGGATGTTGGCAATGTCTAAATAGATTTGAATTCCTCTCCGCGAGTAATCATAAATAGTCTGGGAAACAATGTGCCGTGGTGCCAGGTCCTTCAACGGATGAACTTCTTCCATGATCCGCTTTCCCTCTGCAGTGACTAGAACTGCCCCTTCACCCCTTACTGCTTCTGAAATGAGCCCCTTCGTCTTTCCATCTACGTAAAGAAGTGTAGGATGAAACTGGATAAATTCCATATCGGCCAGCTCCGCACCTGCTCTGTAGGCCAGCGCCATTCCATCCCCGGTTGCAGTCTCAGCATTCGAGGTGAGGGCGAATACTTGCCCGCAGCCGCCCGTAGCAAGCACAACATGGGGAGCACAATATACTTCAATCGTTCCATCCGGCAGCTTCGATTTCACTCCGGTACAGCGTGTTTCATCACTGTTTAAAATAAGTTCATAAACAAATGTGGATTGTTGAACTGAAACATTGGCATTCAGACCCGTTAGCAAAAAGTCGACCATATGCTTACCAGTCGCATCACCGCCGCTGTGGATAATCCTTTTTTCACTATGAGCTCCTTCCATCCCAAGAAGCAATTTTCCGTTTCCATCTTCATCAAAGCGACATCCAGATTTCCATAAACCCTTAATCAGCTGCGGTGCTTTTCTGGTCATTTCAAGTACAGCTTCAGGGTTACTATGATGAGCTCCCGCCTCCATTGTGTCGAGATAATGGAAATAAGGATCATCACTCGTGGAAACCGCAGCCGCAACCCCACCCTGGGCAAGATATGAATTGCCCGCTGTCAATTCCCTTTTTGTGAGAATAATCACATTTAAATCCTTTGATAATTTATTGGCCAATTGCAATGCGGCAATCCCACTGCCAACAATGATTACATCTGATTGTTTCATATATTGATAGCCTCCTGGATTAACAGGTGTCTTGACATCTATGTTTACACAGTTTTACACTGTTGACAAGAGCTTTTATTTTTACATTGGAGAATGCAAGATACGATATGTGACCGAGAGGAAACCGAAAGCTAGATTTCCGTCTCATATTGGCTCTTCTTGTGACCGAAATTCATTTGAAAGCCTCACTTCGGGCACATGTCGGCTCTTCTTGTGACCGAGATTTGTTTAAAAGCCTGACTTCGGGCACATGTTAGCTCTTCTTGTGACCGAGATTCGTTTGAAAGCCTCACTTCGGGCACATGTTGGCTCTTCTTGTGACCGAGATTCGTTGCAAAGCCTGACTTCGGGCACATGCTGGCTCTTCTTGTGACCGAAATTCGTTACAAAGCCTGACTTCGGGCACATGCTGGCTCTTCTTGTGACCGAAATTCATTTTAAAGCCTGACTTCGGGCACATGCTGGCTCTTCTTGTGACCGAGATTTGTTTAAAAGCCTGACTTCGGGCACATGCTGGCTCTTCTTGTGACCGAGATTCGTTGCAAAGCCTGACTTCGGGCACATGTTGACTCTTCTTGTGACCGAAATTCGTTACAAAGCCTGACTTCGGGCACATGTTGGCTCTTCTTGTGACCGAAATTCGTTACAAAGCCTGACTTCGGGCACATATTGGCTCTTCTTGTGACCGAGATTCATTTGAAAGCCTCACTTCGGGCACATGTTGACTCTTCTTGTGACCGAGATTCGTTTGAAAGCCTCACTTCGGGCACATGTCGGCTCTTCTTGTGACCGAGATTCATTACAAAGCCTGACTTCGGGCACAAGTTAGCCCTTCTTGTGACCGAAATTCGTTAGAAAGCTTCACTTCGGGCACATGTCGGCTCTTCTTGTGACCGAGATTCGTTACAAAGCCTGACTTCGGGCACATGTTGACTCTTCTTGTGACCGAAATTCGTTGCAAAGCCTGACTTCGGGCACATGTTGACTCTTCTTGTGACCGAAATTCGTTACAAAACCTAACTTTGGGCACATGTTGGCTCTTCTTGTGACCGAAATTCGTTACAAAGCCTGACTTCGGGCACATGCTGGCCCTTCTAGTAATCGAGATTTCAGAAGAATCAGCTTTACAGGCATAAGCAAACAGTAAGAGTGGACAGGAGCGAAAACCTATGAAATATTTTGATTACGCGGCAACATGCCCGCTTGACCGGGACGCAGCTAATATTTTCCTTGAAGCGTCAACAAAGTACTTTGGAAATAGCCAGAGCCTGCACGAAGCCGGGAGTGCATCTGCCAACCTCCTCGAGAACTGCAGAAAGGAGTTTTCGCACCTGCTTGATGTCGATGAAGCAGGGATTTATTTTACAAGCGGTGGTTCTGAAGCGAATTACCTTGGCATTATGGCGCTCCTCTCTGCCAAAAGAAAATCCGGCAATCACATTATTACCGGGGCAGCTGAGCATTCATCTGTCTACAATCTGATGAAAAAGCTTGAAGGAGAGGGATGGGAAATCACATACCTCCCCTTGGACATAAATGGAAAAATAGACTTTGCCAGTTTTACAGAAGCTGTCCGGCCGAAAACTGTACTCGTTTCGATTCAGCATGGAAACCCTGAGATCGGCACAATCCAGCCGGTCATCACGTTTGCTGATTATTGCCATTCAAAAGACATATTGTTTCACACTGACTGTGTGCAAACATTTGGAAAAATACCACTTAACACCCTGGCCGGCTGCGTAGATGCCCTTTCGATTTCAGGCCATAAGTTTTACGGGCCAAAAGGAACCGGAGCGGCCTATGTCAATCCGAAGCTTGCATGGAAGCCTTACATTGATGGAACTGTACATGAAAAAGGCTTCAGGCCTGGCACGGTAAATGTCCCGGGAATCGCAGCAATGACTGCAGCAGCGCAAAAAGCACATTCCATCATGGATAAAGAAACGAAAAGAGTTACTAAATTGAGAGAGGCTCTAACTGAATCCCTTTCAGATGTCAGGGATTCAATTGAGATTTTTGGTGCAGAGGGCGATGAACAGCTTCCAGGTATCATGGGAATGGCGATAAAGGGATTGGAGGGACAATATGTCCTGCTTGAATGCAACCGCAGTGGATTTGCGATTTCCACCGGAACCGCTTGTCATACAGGCATGCTGTCACCTGCGAAGACGATGTCTGCAATGGGAATTAACGGGAAACAGGCAAAGGAGTTTTTCAGAATTTCTTTCGGGAGGGAGACTAGTCAGGAAGATGCAGGCGATCTTGGGAAAATGCTTGCAGCAATCACTGCACAGATGTCGGCCGTTTAACTTCAAGCTGATTTTATGGTAAAATTCTCGAATGAAGAAGTCGAAGGAGAGATCGGATTATGAAGGAACCTACGAAAATCCTCGGAGATGAACGCCGGGCATACATCCTGAAACGTCTGCAGGAAAGCAGTGAACCCATCACCGGAGGCGAACTTTCGGCAATAACGAATGTAAGCAGGCAGGTCATTGTTGGCGATATTACCTTGCTTAAAGCCAAAAACGAACCAATCATTGCTACCAGCCAGGGATATCTATATATGCATGCCTCTCGTCCTTCAGCAGCGGAAAGGACCATTGCTGTCTCCCACGGCCCTGAAAGGACAGAAGAAGAACTCCTGCTTCTTGTCGATCACGGAGTAACTGTTAAGGACGTAAAAATTGAGCATCCTGTGTATGGGGATCTAACTGCATCCATCATGGTCTCAAACCGGAACGAAGTAAAACAGTTCATGAAAAAAATCATGGCTACTAACGCTTCTTACCTATCGGAATTAACAGGCGGAATCCACCTGCACACAATCTCCGCTCCAACGGAAAAAGCGCTGGATGAAGCAGAAGAAACGCTAAGAAAAGAAGGATTACTTATTAATTTCGAATAAGGATATAAAAAAATCCATCAATCGATGGATTTTTTTATAGCTTATGGCTTGAATAGCTCCCAAGCACCTTAACAGCGCACCCCAGTGCCTCTAATTCCGCAATCGCTCCAGGAACCAATACATCATCCATTTTCAAATTGATATCAATTATGAAAAAGTATCTTCCTAAGCCCGTTTTCATCGGACGTGATTCAATCTTGGACAGATTGAGCTTCCGCCAGGAGAAAGCAGATAAAACTTGATGCAGCGCTCCTGCGCGATCTGAAGGCAGTGTAATCATCAGGCTTGTCTTGGACTCTTCGGTTTGATCCATGTGAATATCATGATCTTCCTTTGCAAGCACAGCGAAGACGGTATGATTATAGCTGTAATCATGGATATTTTGCTTAGCCGTCACCAATTCGTATTCCTCTGCAGCGAGGCTATTCGCGATGGCGGCAATATTTTGCTCTGGATGGTTTTTTACATATTTGGCTGCTGCTGCTGTAGAAGACATATCTTCAAGAGGAATTCCTTTGAATTCTTTATGTAAAAATTTATGGCACTGTGCAAGTGCGTGTGGGTGACTGCAAATTAATTCAGCTTCCATCCACTTTTCGATATTGTCTCGATGAACCAGCAAATGCTGCCTGATTGGCACCACCGCTTCACCAACAATCTGAAGGTCTGTTTCATGGACCAAATAATCGATGGTAAGATTAACAGAACCCTCGATTGAATTTTCCAGCGGAACGATGGCTGCGTCAATTTCTCCTGCAGAAGCCGCATCCATGCATTCTGGTATACTCACAAATGGTATCCTCTTAGCCTCTTTAAACAATTGCCGGGCAGCATAATCCGTAAATGTTGCTTCCGGTCCAAGATATCCAATAATCAAGTCTATCCCCCCTGCTACAGTACCCTTTCTTGTTAAGCTCCTGACCCCAGAACTTCAACTTTTTCTACAAATTCCAGTCTTTTCAGTCTCGCGAGCAATTCATCCATTTCGACTCTCATTTCGGTGACATTCAAGCTCAGCGTTACATTTGCCCTGCTTTGCAGAGGAATGGTCTGATGGATGGTCAAAACATTGCAGCCAGTTGCAGCAACCGTGCTCAGCAGTTCAGAAAGCGTCCCAGACCGATCTTCAAGCTGAAAAAACAGCGTAATGATCCGTTCCTTCACAATTGTATGGAAAGGAAAAACGGTATCACGGTATTTATAAAATGCACTTCGGCTCAAATCGACACGTTGAACTGCATCCCAGACTGACTCTGCTTTACCACGCTCGATCATTTCCTTTGCCTCGAGCGTTTTCTTCATTGCCTCAGGCAGGACATCTTCACGAACAAGGTAAAACTTCCTATCTTGATTTTGCTTCATCTCCACCACCCCATCCGTTTGCTGGCTTTTTTATTCTTCTTGCTGCCACGATTCGTTTTTTAAAGAGGAAAGCCGATTAGCCTGTTTCCGGCTAATCGACCTTCTAAAATCATTTAAGCCTATTCCACGAATTCAAATTCATATTCAAGCAGCTTCACTGTATCTCCATCTTTCGCGCCTCTTTCACGAAGGGCATCATCAATGCCCATACCGCGCATCTGGCGGGCGAATCTTTGGACAGATTCATCCCTAGAAAAATCGGTCATCTTGAACAACCTTTCAATACTGTCCCCGGAAATAACAAATGCTCCATCCGATTCACGGGTAATCTGGAATTCCTGCTCCGCTTTTTCATGCTTGTACATGACTCGGGTTTCATCTTTTTCTAATTCCTCTTCATCAATGAGAGGGAACTCAGGAGTCTTTTCAATCAGGTCAGCTACCGCGAATAATAATTCACGCAGACCTTCTCTTGTTACAGCCGAAATTGGGAAAACAGGATGCTCATCTCCCAATTTTTCCTTGAACACTTTCAGGTTTTCTTCCGCATCTGGCATGTCCATTTTATTGGCCACGATTACCTGCGGTCTCTCCGTCAGCCTCAAGTTATATTCCTTCAATTCATTATTGATCGTCAGATAATCCTCATAAGGATCGCGGCCTTCCGTTGCAGCCATGTCAATAACGTGGATGATAACCCGTGTACGTTCGATATGGCGCAGGAACTGATGCCCAAGGCCCACCCCTGAATGTGCTCCTTCAATAAGCCCAGGCAAGTCTGCAAGCACGAAGCTTCTGCCGTCTTCTGTTTCGACCATACCCAAGTTCGGTGCAATGGTCGTGAAGTGGTACTCTGCAATCTTTGGCCTAGCAGCTGAAACAACAGACAATAACGTCGATTTCCCGACGCTCGGGAAGCCCACTAGTCCCACATCCGCAAGGAGCTTCAACTCCATGATGATTTCTCTTTCTTGTCCTGGTTCACCTTTTTCGGAAAGCTCTGGTGCCGGGTTGGCCGGTGTTGCGAAACGCGAGTTACCGCGTCCGCCGCGTCCTCCCTTAGCGATTACAGCTTTCTGCCCATGCTCTACAAGGTCAGCAATGATTGCGCCGGTCTCGGCATCGGACACGATTGTCCCTGGTGGAACCTTTACGATCATATCCTTTGAATTTTTACCATGTTGGTTTTTAGACATTCCGTGCTCGCCGCGCGGTGCCTTGAAATGGCGCTGGTACCTGAAATCCATCAGCGTGCGCAGTCCTTCCTCTACCTGGAAGACTACATTCGCACCATTACCGCCGTCGCCGCCAGCCGGGCCGCCTTTCGGCACATACTTTTCACGTCGGAACGCGACCATTCCATCGCCGCCGTCCCCGCCTTTTACATAAATCTTAACCTGATCGACAAACATTATGTCATTACCACCTGTCTGAAATTTGTTATCGCTTCTATGTTTCCCTAGACTGATTCCATAAAAACTTCTATCGTCAATTCCCCATCGACCACGCCATCCGAGATAACTTTCATATTTTTACCCGGCTGCTTGTCGAGGAAGCTTTTTAAGCGATTTTTATCATTTATTATTCCGCTAAAATCAAAAAAGAACCCAATTCCTTTCTCCTGCGGCTCAATTGTGACGGAGAGATGATTTTCCTGATATTGTTCAATCGAAGAATTCAATGTATCAAAAAGCTGCTCTGTCCAGCCAGTCAACAGCTGGTCATCTAATCTGTGGAAGTTCTGGGAGTCCATTACTTCATATTCCAATTGGAAATGATGATTCTCCCAATTGCAGGTTAACAATGTAGAGGCAAACTGAGGAAGATGTAAATTAGATAGCTTTGCATCCTGCCTGGCTTCCATGATAATTTCTTCAATGATCTCTTTAGCCCGGTCCACTTTATTCAGTGATAAATTCCCTTTAATTAATTGAAGCTTATTCATCCAATCATGGCGTGCATGGCGCAAAACCTCGATTGTATCCCACTCTTTCTTCATACACATACTCCTACTCATAAGACTGCTTGGTGTAAGTATAACAAAAAAGCCATTCTGCGTAAGCTAATTATGTATTTAAATGTCGGTTGGACCTATAAAATCGTGATTTATTTTAACCGGAATCACTATCATAACACCCTATTCGGGCATTAATAAATTCTTTGCTCCATTCAGCAGATCACATTTATGGAGCATTCAATACATAAGAACTCCATAATGCCATCAATAAGCTTTAAAATACAAGAAAACCCTAACCGCAGTGGTTAGGGCTTCTCTTTAGCTTACGCTTCTTGAGCTGCTGGATAAACACTTACTTGCTTGCGGTCACGGCCAAGACGTTCGAATTTAACGACGCCGTCAACCTTAGCGAATAGAGTGTCATCTCCACCTTTACCCACGTTTACACCTGGGTAGATTTTAGTTCCGCGCTGACGGTAAAGGATAGAACCACCAGATACGAATTGACCGTCTGCACGCTTAGCGCCAAGGCGCTTAGAGATTGAGTCACGTCCGTTCTTAGTTGAACCTACACCCTTCTTAGAAGCGAAGAATTGAAGATCTAATCTTAACATTTTGTTCCACCTCCTACTGTTTGAAGGTTAATTTTATATGCTTTCCGTACTCTTTTTCCATCGATTGCAATGTAATGACCATGCTTTCGAGGAGCAGTTGGATTTTCTCCTGTGTATTCGCCGGCAAATTGTCGGGGATTTCACAGCGGAGAAAACCGTCGGCGCCTTGCTCAATGTCAGGGGTGATACCTGTCAAACCTATGATGGAATTGACAGTTCCGATCGAGATGGTCGAAACACCTGCACAGACAATGTCACTGCCATGGGCAGCATATCCAGCGTGGCCGCTAATCGTAAACGATTGGATGCTTCCGGATTTTGTACGATTAATCGTTGCACGAATCATGGTAATCCGCCTTAATTAAGCGTTGATCTTTTCGATAACAACTTTAGTGTAAGGCTGACGATGACCTTGCTTCTTACGATTGTTCTTTTTCGCTTTGTACTTGAAAACGATGATTTTCTTTTGACGGCCGTTCTTTTCAACTTTAGCAGTTACAGTTGCGCCTTCAACTACTGGGCTACCAACTTTAACGTTATCGCCACCTACAAAAAGAACCTTGTCAAAAGTTACAGTTTCGCCTTCAGCAGCGTTTAGCTTTTCAATGTAGATTGCTTGTCCTTCTTCTACCTTTACTTGCTTGCCGCCAGTTTCGATAATTGCGTACATTCCAGTGCACCTCCTCATTAGACTCAGACTCGCCAACCGCAGGCGTTTGCAAATTTGCAAAGCTTAGATACCTGAAGTGTGCGGTTGTAGCACGGGTGCTACAAACAATAACATTAAAATACTATCATATGTTTAACGAAAGTGTCAACATAATTATCGATGTTCTTTTAATGGCCAGCTTGGCTTAACCTGATTCTGTCGAAGCACCAACCTTAAGAATTTCATAAAAAGGTTTCGCCGCGTCTGACAAAGAGAATTTTATCTTAAGGCCCAGTGCTTTTTCAAGCCTCAATTTATGGATATCGGCCTCACCGGAAAAACGGTTGATGACCTCATTCGTTGCGGCTATGAGGACTTCTTCATAATCTGAGTTTTTATATTCCCACAACGCGCGCTCGAGTCTGTATGCGACGGTTTCCGCGCTCAGCACCTGCCCCGTACCTCCGCATGTCCAGCATTTTTCAGTCAGCGTCTCGGCCAGCGACTGCTTCGTTTTCTTTCTTGTCAGCTGGAGGATTCCCAGCTCGGTAAAGCCGATGATCCTTGTCCGCCGTTCATCCTGAAGCAGCTCTTTTTGAATGAGCTTCTGCACCTTGTTCCGTTCACTATCATTCTTCATATCAATAAAATCAATCAGGATGATGCCTGCAAGATCCCTGAGCCTGATTTGCCTTGCCGCTTCGACTGCAGCATTCAGATTCGTTTTCGTAACAGTATCGCGCAAATCCGTTTTGCCGGAAAACTTTCCTGTGTTCACATCGATCATTGTAAGTGCCTCACCCTGGTCTATGACCATGTAAGCTCCTTTATCCAGCCAGACAATCCTTTTAAGCAGCCGCTCGATTTCCTGTTCAATTTTATAAAAAGAAAAGATATGATCATTTCCATTATAAAACTCAATCTCTATACCTTCAGTGATATGGTCCTGAATTCTTTTCTTAAAATCGAGACTATCCGTAATCACTTCTCCATTTTCAAACGACAGAAGTGCTGCCACAGCCTGCTCAAAAAAATAATCACGGCTATGGATGATTCCGGGCTTCTTCATTGCTGACATGGCGTTTTTCATTTGAGAGTATTCAGCGCGGTGGCGCTCAAGCTCACTCATGATTGCTTCCTCAGTCTGGTTCAGGCTTTCGGTCCTGAAAATAAGGCCTTCTTCAGGTGTTTTGACCTGGCTGGCGAATTCTCTCCATTTATTCCTGGTGTCTGCTGAATCCGCCTTTTTGGACACAGCTATGTATTTACCCTGAGGCATATAGACAAGGTTCTCACCTTGTAATTCGATGATTCCTGTCAGCCTTGCCCCTTTTGTCCCGGCCGCATCTTTTTCAACCTGGACCAGCAGTTTTTCACCTTGATGGACATATGAAGAGATGGACCGATTCGTCTTATTTTCGTCATCTGACAGTACGTAAGATGGGAGCTTATCTTTCTGCAGGAAGCCGCTCATTTCTTCGCCAAAATTGACGAATGCCGCGTTCATCCCTGGTATGACTTTTTCGACGATGCCAAGGTAGATATTCCCGACCAGCGATAGCTGGCCCGGCTGTTCGATGTATATTTTTTCAACTTCGCCATTCTTGACCGTTGCGAAGCGCTTTTCTCTTGAATTTGCATTGATAATTAACTGGTTCATTGATTCTCCTAATCGTAAAAAAATGCAGCGCTAGAGGTATCTGCGCTGCATTCATTATCCTATTTTAGAAGGTGTAAAGCAAATCTCCAATTTTCGCTGATAATAACTTCTCATTGAAAAAAGCATGGAGCAATTCATTCTCATCCATGACCATTTCCTTGCCGTCCTGCTGCTTGACGATGATGGGATGCTTGCAGCCGCGCTGGAACTTTTCCAATACATGGCCGACCATTTCATTCTCTGTTGCGCTGATCGGCTTTAGCTCTCTCAAGTCCAGCTGCTTTCCATAATGCCGCTCCATCAAAAAACGCATAAAGATAAAACGCCGCTGCTTCCATTCATAATAAATAGAAAAGGCCAGGAAACCGATGATGACCCAGACATTCAATGTCAGAGGTGCGATAATGCTTAGAATCACCGAAAAAATAACGAGTGAACCTGCTGAAATATACAAAGTACGCAGATGGGCTTCCTGAAAGGATTTGTTCATTGATAACAAAATGAATACCAGCTTGCCTCCATCCAAGGGCCAGATTGGAATCAGATTGAACAGGAGGATCATCATATTATATTCAATGAACAGCAGATGCCACTTTTCCGGAAAAACCCCGGCAGCAAACAGCAAATAAGAGAGCGCCACCATCCAAACATGCTGCAGAGGTCCTGCCAGAACAACAATCAATTCTTCTTTTAACGGCCTGTTCCCGTGCTCATCCATTTCAGCTACCCCACCAAATGGAAGCAGGGCGATTTTCTTGATTCTCCACGAAAAAAAAGAAGCTGCAGCACCATGTCCCATTTCATGAACAAAAATAATCAGCAGCACCATCATCAACTCTATAAAATGCGCGGTCGCAACCGCAAGGGCGATGATCACCCACAGCAAAGGATGGATGTGTATTTTTCGCATTAACGCAATGGCTTTATTCAAACTTGATCACCTGGACGGGATCTACGAAGTCATCCCCTTTTTTAATGGCGAAATAAAATGAACCCTTTATTCCATCCGTACTGTCCATCGCCGTACCTACCTTCGCTCCTTTAGAGATATACTCGTAGAGGCTTACATCGATTTTATCGAGGTTTCCATACCATGTTTCGCTCTTGTCTGCATGCTGCACAATAACCGTTTTACCGAATCCTTCTTTCATGCCGACAAAGTGGACAAGCCCTTCATCCATCGCTTCCACATCAGCACCCTTGCCGGTTTCAATCTGGATCCTCTGGCCATTGTCGCCAAAATCTTCAAGGATTTTCCCGGAAGCAGGGAGTGCATATTGAGCGCCTGGGTTCAGTTCCTGATTGGTTTCTTCATCTGCACTTTTGGCAGGAAGCAAAGCGAGCGGCTTGCCAAATTGATTTTCATACCAGTCTGAAACGGCAGCAAACTGGAATTCCTGGTCCATCGTATGCTTCACATATTGCTGAAATGTTTCTGCTTTTTCTGATGGGCTCCGGAAAATGATCGCAATGATCAAAACGAGGCATGCCGAAGCGAGCACTTTGAATAAAAAAACTTCCTTCTTGAATAGAGGATGTCCCCCTTCCCCCGGCCCCATGTCATAAGATGGAATTCTGTCAAAACCATGCCGTTCTTCCTCCGTTGAAAATAAGCGGTTATGGCTCATTTTCTCCATTCTTTCCCGCTCTCTTTTCCTCTTCATCATCCTTCTGCGTATATCATCAGCTCTCGAGTTCATCCAATCCCCACCATTCCCCTTGTACTCTAAGTTAGTACAAGTCTATGACCTGTCCAATAAGAGTATGACAAGTTCAAGTATTAGAAATAGATAAAAAAAGACATCAACCCTCAAAAAAACGAGGGCAGATGCCTTTTGATCAGCGGACACCGAAGAACTTTTTAATCTTCGAAAATACGCCTTTATTATCATTATCCAATTGCTGCAATGGAACAGACTCACCAAGAATCCTCCTGGCAATGTTCCTGTACGCAATGGATGCTTTGCTATTTGGGTTCAACGCGATTGGCTCGCCGTGGTTTGATGCTTTGATGACTTCATCATCATCGGCCACAATCCCGATTAAATCGATCGAGAGATGTGTCGTGATTTCATCCACATCCAGCATGTCGCCATTTTTCATCATATGGGTGCGGATCCGATTGATGACAAGTTTTGGTGATTCAACATTTTCCTCTTTTTCAAGCAGGCCGATAATCCTGTCAGCATCCCTGACCGCTGAAACCTCTGGGGTTGTGACGACAATAGCCTTGTCAGCACCAGCAACAGCGTTTTTATAGCCCTGCTCGATTCCTGCCGGGCAATCGATGATGATATAATCATAGTCCTGCTTTAGTTCATTCACCAATTTTCTCATTTGTTCCGGCTGGACCGCCGTTTTATCGCTAGTCTGTGCCGCTGGAAGCAAATATAGGTGGTCATCGAAGCGCTTATCCTTTACAAGGGCCTGATGGATCTTGCATCTTCCTTCAATTACATCGACGAGATCATATATGATGCGGTTTTCAAGCCCCATGACAACGTCCAGGTTGCGCAAGCCGATATCTGTATCGACAAGGCAGACTCTTTTGCCTTGAAGGGCCAAAGCTGTACCTATATTAGCAGAAGTTGTCGTTTTGCCAACTCCGCCTTTTCCGGATGTAACTACTATCGCTTCTCCCACTTTAGAGGCCTCCTTCAAACCTAGTTAAACTAGGTCTTTTTTTCATTAAAACTTGCAATCTATCAACTACAATCTGTTGACTGTCCGATATGTAAGCACATTCCATCACGCGGTTTTCTTCATCGGGAACATGGTCTGGAGCCCGGTTTATGCAATCACTGATCCTGAGTTGTGACGGCTTCATGACAGAAGCTGCAATGACTGCTTCGTTATTGCCTTCCGAACCAGCATGCGCAACCCCTTTTAAAGCACCCATGATGAATATATTTCCTGTCGCCTTGACTGTTCCTCCGGGATTGACATCTCCAATGAGGAGCAAGTCCCCAGTTATCTCAAGAACCTGTCCTGAACGGATCACTTTGGCAACAGGCACGATTTCTGTTTCCTGACGAAGCTTGTCGGCTTCCTCCCTGGTGATCACATTTGTCTCCAGATCCTCGACGATTAAGTTCCTCTTCTGGCGGATCAGGTCTTTCAGCTCTTCTTCCTGAGCTTTTGAAAGGTACCTATTTCCTACTTTCACCTTAACCGAAAGCAACTGCTCCTCTTCTTGGACACGTGAAGAATTGGAAAGCTTCCTGTCAAGCTCCTTCTTCAGTTCATCGTAGGAGCAAGTATCATCCAAATGGAGCGTAAGTCCATCTTTTGTTCCTTTTATTGTCACATTTTGTGTTTTCTTCATACTGGATGTTCACCTCATACGAAAAGCGCAAGCGCCTTGGTCAGCCCCGACCAGCGTTGGAGAGCCTGACAGTGAAGTCGTTCTTGGACTTCATTGGCAGGACCGAAACGTCTCGAGGGGCTTGGCGCTGGAGCTAGACACTAATCTAAGTGTAAATGTCTAAACATTAATCATAAGAAAAGCGCAAACGCCTGGCAGCCAGAACAATTGCCTGGGACCGCACTACAGTTTCTTTGACTGCATTAAGTCATCTCATTGCAACAATGGTGGCTTGGCGCTGGAGCTGGACATTTATCTGCCGTAATAAAATTATTTCACCTGAAAGAAATTCGACATCCCTCCGCCAAATTCCTTTATTCGGGATACATGTACAATATTTTTATAGCTCCGATAAAATAATTCTAATCATTTCGTAACCGGTCTGCGGCATTCTCGAACTGTTTTTTAAATGGATAGGCCGCTAATATGATAAAAGCAAGATTCAGAATCAATGTAGGGACTAGTCTTATTTTAACATAGGTCGAAAAGTCCAGGTCAGTAATTTTTATCAGCAGCATCAACTCGTAAACTCCTACCTCCAGAAGCGCAATGCCAAGCAGGGATAGAATGGATACAATTAAAATATTGGTCTGCAGGATCCTCATCATGTTTGCGGCCAAATAAGCAATGAACGGAAACATGAAAAGATAGATCCCGATGATTTCCGTGTAGACGATATCAAAAAGGAGTCCGAAAATTAATCCATAAATGATTCCATGTTTTGGGCTCAGGTATGCCGTCAGAAATAAAATCCCTGCCATGAGGAAATGCGGTACAAGAATCCGGTCGCTGTTGAATAACTCGGCAGGCAGCAATTCGACAAACAGACTTTCCAGAATGAATAAAAAAGCGAAAAGAGCAGGGAGCAAGAAACGGATCAATTGCCTTCCTCCTCGCCTTCGCTATCTTCCAAGCTTTCTTCAATGTCTACTGAAATCATTGATTTTTTAACAACCATGACATGTTCCAGGTCATAGAGATTTGCTTCGGGCTTAATATATGCTGTTTGGTTCAAACCAAATTGATCCGGGACAACTTTGACAACCTTTCCGATTGGAAGATCTTTTGGAAAGATGCCGCCCATACCAGTGGTGACGACATTTTGTCCTTTTTCAATTTCCGCATTATATGGCAGTCCTTTTAATAAAAGAAGCTCATTTTTCTTATCATATCCTTCGATCGTGCCATAAAGCGGCTTATCAGCCTGCAGGATGGCAGAAATCCTGTTGGTCGGGTCAATGGAACTGATGAGCTGCACAGTTGCCGAGAATGGTGTTGTGCTTTTGATTTTGCCAATTAAACCTTTTGACGTGATAACGGCCATATTTTTTTCAATTCCATTGGAAGCGCCTTTATTGATGATGATCAGTTCATTCCATCGTTCTGGACTTCTGGCAATCCTTACAGCCTGGATTGGCTCATAGTCTGCTAGTGATTCTTTCTTATTTAAAATTTCCTGAAGCTCCTCGTTTTCTTTTTCAAGGGAGTATACTTTCGCTTCAAGGCGGGCCATATCATCAACGCGTTTCTTCAACTCTTTGTTTTCCTGATATGTATTTTGCAAGTCTTGAAGGTTCTCAATTAAACCAGCGATATAATTGGCCGGCCTGGAAACAACGGATTGCACCCAGCTGGTCGAGTCTTTGATAAACTGCTCGGGCCATGTCAATTCTTCTCTTTCCCTTAAAGAAAATCCAATCAATGCCACGAGGACTATAATGCTCACAAGCAGCATTATCAGGCGTTTATTAAAAAAGAACTGTGGCATGATTTACACCTCTAATCTATAAAAATGGATGACAGAAAGGGAGGGAAGTGGATAATCCCCGCTTCCCTTCCCTATTACCTTGATTCTTTTGCTTTAGTCTTGAATAAATCGATATGGTCCAATGCCTTCCCGGTACCGATTGCAACACAGTCCAGCGGATCTTCGGCAATCAAGACTGGCATCTTTGTTTCTTCACTGATGACCTTGTCCAAATTACGGAGCAAAGCGCCTCCGCCTGTAAGGACAATTCCACGATCCATGATGTCAGAAGCAAGTTCTGGTGGTGTTTTTTCCAGGGTCAGCTTCACGGCATCGACAATGGCGTAAACAGTGTCACGCAATGCTTTGGCAATTTCTTCTGCTGTGATTTCAATTGTTTTCGGCAGACCTGTCAGCAAGTCACGGCCGCGGATTTCCATATTTTCAATGCCATCCGCATCTCCTGCTGAACCGACTTCCATTTTAATCGCTTCCGCTGTTCTCTCACCAATCATCAGGTTATAAGTTTTACGGATATAATTGATGATAGCGTCATCCATTTCATCACCTGCAATGCGGACAGATTGAGATGTAACGATTCCTCCCAGAGAGATAATCGCAACTTCTGTCGTACCGCCGCCGATGTCGACAACCATGCTTCCAGTTGGTTCCCATACAGGAAGGTTTGCTCCAATCGCTGCTGCAAACGGTTCCTCAATCGTAAAAGCATCCCTGGCGCCAGCCTGGCGAGTCGCGTCAATAACCGCTCGTTCTTCAACAGCTGTAATGCCAGATGGAACACATATCATGACATACGGCTTGCCGGCAAACCAGCCCTTATTCTTCGTTGCCTGTTTGATATAGTACTTCATCATTGTCGCTGTTGTCTCATAATCAGCAATGACGCCATCCTTCATCGGCCTTAAGGCGACGACATTTCCAGGCGTACGTCCGATCATATTCTTTGCATCATTACCGACAGCGACGATATTTTTTGTATCCGTTTGAAGTGCCACAACCGATGGCTCTCTTAAAACGATTCCTTTTCCTTTAACATAAACAAGTGTATTAGCAGTACCAAGGTCGATTCCTAGGTCTCTTGTACCAATCCCAAACATATTTGTATCTCCCTTTCTTAACAAAAAATGCAATAAAAGAACAGGCAATCTATAACAAAATCAGTTGATTGTTCATAGGCAGATTTCCTGACAAATTTTTAACTTGTCCGCAAAAATCATAAATTATATTATATCGTAACGTCAATCAAAATCCTAGTATCATACATACCCTTTTTCCTTCAAACTAACATATTTATTTTCCCCAATGATCAAATGATCTAACAATTCAATTCCGACAATTTTCCCGGACTCGGCAAGCCGCTTGGTGACTTCGATATCCTCCCTGCTCGGGGTCGGATCACCCGAGGGATGATTGTGCACGCAAATGACTGATGCTGCCGATCTGCGGACCGCTTCTTTGAAGACCTCTCGCGGATGGACAATCGAAGCATTAAGGCTGCCGATGAAAATCGTCTGCTTGTGGATCACCTGATTTTTCGTATTCAAGTACAGGCAGACAAAATGCTCCTGGGTCAGAAAGCGCATATCGTTCATTAAATATTTCGCCCCGTCTTCCGGTGAGCGGATCACATAGCGTTCATCAAGGGTATGGTTGGCAATGCGCCTGCCGATTTCCACAGCCGCAAGGACATGGATCGCTTTTGCTGTCCCGATTCCTTTAATTTGTGTCAGTTCTTCCAGTGTTGCATCTTTAAGAAGCCGGAGGCCCTCAAACTGGGAAAGCATTCTGTTTGCAAGCTGAAGGACTGATTCTTCCCGCGACCCCGTACCTAACAGCAGGGCAAGCAATTCATGATTGGAAAGGCTCTGGGGGCCATTTTGGACAAATCGCTCCCGCGGCCGCTCATTTTGCGGATAATCTCTGATCATTAATGAATGTGTAGACAATAGATTTTCCTCCCAGTCATTGATTATGACGAGGGAAGTGTAGAAGAAGTTTCTGTGGTTTTCTCTTAATAAGGAAGGTTGTACCCGATTTTTCTTAACTCCCTGATCACCCTGGATACAGGCAGTCCAACAACTGTGTAATAATCCCCACTGATCTCTTTGACAAGCATGCTGCCGAATCCCTGGATTCCATAGCCGCCAGCCTTATCGAATGGTTCACCGCTCTTTATATAGGTGTCGATTTCTTCATCTGACAGTTCCCAGAACGTCACATCTGTTTTTTCATAGAAACGCGTTTCCTTCTCAGGGGAGATAATGGATACTCCTGTGTAGACTGAATGAGTGTCCCCAGACAGCTTTTTGAGCATCTTCAAGGCTTCTTGTCCGCTTTCAGGCTTCCCAAGGATCGTTCCATCATGGACGACGACAGTATCCGAGCCAATCACGAAGCAATCAGGATAATCCTTAGCCACAGTTCCCGACTTTCTTGAAGCAAGCTCCATTACCGCGTCGGCAGGGCTGAGTGTCTCACTGAAACTTTCGTCTGCATCACTGCTCGAGATTTCAAAATTCAAGCGGAGGTTTTCAAGAAGTTCTTTTCGCCGTGGAGAAGAAGAGGCTAAAATGAGGCGTTGCATAAAATCACCTTTCTTTTCTTTTTGCATCAAAGGGAGATACAAGCTAATACTATCAAAGTTCACCTTTAGTAACAATCTTTAGTCGTCGGTTTGGCAAAAAAAATCAGAGCCTGGCGCATTTTGCCGAAGGCTCTGTTAATTTGTACAATTTCCCGGAAAATATTCTGGTATATTACTTGCCAATCGCTTGATACGCAGACAGGAATGCCAGAAGGCTTTTCTCCATTTCCGCCAGCTGATTGGCATCCTTCGTTTTCTGGTAGCTTGTAAAAGCAGCACTTGCTCTTTCCATGCTAACCTTAGCCTTGAGGACAGTCTGATCCTCTACACTCTTGTCTTCAATTTTCGTAAGCATTGCCTGGTAATTCTCAACTTTTTTTACTTCCTCTGGCGCTGCTGCTGATCCATTCATCAGGATGGTATAGATTTCTGGTACCTGCTTGAGGAATTCCGATTCAGCTGCTGCTAATCCGGCAGCCGTTCCGCCAGCAATTTCAAAAGGTTTTGCGAACACTTCAACACCCTTGGCCTTGAGTGCTTCTGACTGTTGTTTGGCAGCCTCAATGCTTCCGGCAGTTCCTAAAAAGACGGCGAACTGGCCATTCACAGGAAATAGCTCAGCCGTGACTCCCTGTCCGGCAAGTAATTGCACCCTTTCCTTCGCTCCAGCTTCTGTTGTGAAAATGCCATTCTGGACGATAAAGGTCTGGATCGATTTTAACTCAAGCTGTTCCTTCCCGCCTGCCGGGCTCTCTGCAGTTTGGCCGGCTTTTGGCTGCGTCACTGCTGGCGCAGCTGTATCAGGTTCTGATGGGAGGAATTTAAGGAATGTCACGCCAAATGCTGTTCCAAGCAGCACGGCAAAAAGAACATTCATGATAATCGTCGTATAAAGGCGATTGCTGCGTTTTGATTTAGTATTCCAAACCGAAATGCCGATGCCGTTCTTTTTTTGCTTTTTTGCCTGTTTCGGGGCGATCTTGTATTCCTTTATGATTTCCTCGTCGACGGGATCAGGCAAAATCCAGTCAAAGCTTTCCTCAGTTTGTTCCTGGGCAGCAGCACTTTCATTCAGCGCTGCATCATTTTCCAGCGGATAGACCTTGCTTCGGTCTTCGCGAATACCATTAATTGGGTAATTGCTGCTCTTTTTTTGATCATATGGACCATTCTCATTGGGTCCTTCTTGTTTATGTTTCTTTCTGATTCCATTATCCTGCATCTTTTTGTCTGCCTGAATCGGACGGTCCTTGCCATTAATCTTGATTGTGATGGTCTTTCCTTGCTTGTCCAATGCTTGTACCTCCCCCTGCCCGTTCGTGTTTGGCTCCATCCTATCATAGCGGCAAAAAAAAATAACAAGACTTTTGTCGTCTTGTTATAGAATGCTTTCGTCAATTTTTTTACTAGACTAGTTTTCGTCTGTTTCCACGGTTTCATCACCTTTGGATTGCTCTTGTTCAATAAGATTATCCTCAGAATAATCGCCGAAAGTCGGGAATGGATTGCGTTTGTTGGCAGGTTCTGGTGCCTGGATTTTCGGATTATAGTCCATCAAGTCTGCAAGTTCCGGAAAATAAAACGAATTAATGGATAGTGACATTTCAATCGGCACATCTTCATCTGATACAGCGAAGCTTTCTTGCGGTCCACTAAAGGAAATAGATTCTACGACCACAATGCGCCTTAAGGATTCTAACGTTTCTATGAATTTCTCAAGGCTAAAGTAATTCTCTGCTTTAACATTGATTTGAACAGATGTTTTCAATAGGCCATCGGGAAACATTGTTTGCGAATTCGATACTGGTACCTCTGATATGGTGTTTTCAACCTGATCCTCAGACTTATTATTTTGTTGGTCAGCCTGTTCTACAGATGTTGTTTCCTGTTCCAATGGAACTCCAGCCTGCTGCTTAGCATTGAATTCTATCGAAGAGACAAAGCTGTTGGAAATCACTTCTGCTTTCTCAATGTCTAGAACTAACTGCTCTACCATTGGGTCAACCGGGAGCCTTTTTTGCAACTCAGCTGTGCTGCTAAAGTCTGTTTCATTTACTGCAGCTAGTCTCGCTTCCAAGGTGGTATTCAGCTCTTGCTCCATTTTCAATTGGCTTTCCTTTAACGCCAAGCTAGTGTTCAAGGGATTCAAATATAAATAATAAGCAATTAGATAAACGAAAATAGAGACGCCTGCTGCTGCAAGAAGAATCATATAATGCTTTTTTTCAAGTCGAAGGTTCATGAGCCATCTCCCCCTTCGCCAGCTTCCGGTTTAAAAAATTCCGGACGATATACAATTTTGTAATCCGCACTATATCGCGGAAGTGTTACTCCATCAGCAGCATTGTTTCCTTCAGCACCATCTGAAATCTCAAGTGCTACCACATTCAACAATTCAGCTTCTTTGACCCATTCCGATTGTTTCAGGGAGCTCAGGTAAAAGGCAGCGTCCCTTGAAGCATCATATTGAATCGTGACGAGAATAGAATCCATGCTATATTCAAAGTTCTGGATAAATCCGCGTTCAGGCAGCAAGGTAATGATGTTCCGCACAATAGGTACTGTTTGCACCGGGTGTTTCTCTGCCCATTTGACCGCTTCCTGCAGTTTAACGACTGAATTCCCGGCATTTTCTTCAGCCAATTTTTCCTGCTGGAGATTATTCAATTTTTGCAGATTAGAGATTTTCTGGTCGACTTGTTTCATTTCATTTTCATAGCTACTTCCCTGAAGATAAATAATAGATATCGTTATCGCTATCAACATAAGGGTAACCGCGGCAATAATAAGCTGTGATGACTTTCTATGCTCTTTTTTCGGTAAAAGATTGATCTCAACCAGCATTATTACACCTCTTTCAATCCAAGCCCAAGAGCAAGATTAAACGCAACTGGCAATTCTTCTGATTTCGAACCAGTTGCTTTCATATTGATTGTTGATACAGACATTCCAAACCGATCACTCATATCGGAAATAGCCCGGTCAAGCATGGGATGGTCACCATTTACTAAAAGTCTTGTTACCTCTTTTTTTCCCTGTGTCAGCGAAAATCGATAAAAATCCATTAATTTCGCAATATCCCTGTAGATTTCTTCAAGCTGGAAAATAATATCGGATACTTCACCATCATAAACGAGTTCAGGATTAGAATGATCCTCTCTCCGAAGTGAAAGCTTCCAGTGATCCTTCAAATCACCTGGGATATGACGCATAAAAACAGGGATTTGCTCTTCAAAAATACACAGACTGACAACATCAAGGTCGAATTGAACAGTAAGCAATACCTCATTTCTCACTGCCATGTCATGATGATGATAGAGTCGGTAAATGGCCAGCGGTGAAATGTCAGCTGCCACCGGCTTAAGTCTGACACTTTTAAATAAGTCTTCATACTCAAGTATGTATTTTTCCGGGGCAGCGAATAAGAGAATCTCTTGTTTATTATTTTCTGTACCCAGTTTAATTGTATCAAATACAGGATCTTCAAAAGGCAAATGGATGGTTGAACCGAGCTCCAAATATAAGTAGCCATCAATTTCATCATCTTTGACATCCCCAGGGATACTTACCTTCCTGATAATGACAAGGGAATCTGGTACGATGAAGCGAATCTCCCTTTTGGCTATTTTCCATTCAGCTATGCATTCATCCAATATATTGGATAAGGTCGCAAAATCGAGGATTTTTCCATCCGAAATAATTCCTGGCGGTAAGTACCTCTGTCCATAATGATTCACTATGACGGGGTTCTTCTGTTTTAGCTCCACAAAACGAATGGAATGGTCATTGAGAACGATATTGACTATCTTGTTTCTGCTGGAAAATAAGGAAAATGCCATGATTGAAACTCCTTAATGTATGACTGTACTTTTAATGGTGAGAATCTTTAACTTAAATTAATTGCTTAATTACAAGGCAATCACGAAAAGTTGAAGATACCATCCTAAGATTTCTGCACCATAGAAATAGGCTGTTAGAGTACCAAGGGCAATGAACGGGCCGAATGGAATTGCTTGCTTTCTTTTTACAAATCCAAGCAGCATGGCAGCAATGCCAAAGAAAGCGCCATAAAAGGTAGCAAAGAAGAAGGATAGAAGCATCGTCTTAAAACCAACCACGAACCCAATCAACGCAAAGAGCTTGATATCGCCGCCACCCATTCCCCCTTTGCTGATGAGGGCAATAAACAAGAGGATCATGAATCCCGCAACAGCCCCAGCGAATGAGTCCCACCAGGGTGATAGAGGAAGAATTATACGCTCGATAATAAAAATACCCGCAAATACAAGCAGCACCTTATCAGGGATAATCATGTACGCAAGGTCGGACACCGTAATGATGATGAACAATGAAATTAAAGTCAGCGCGATGACCAATTCACCGCTCCAACCAAACAAAAGATAGGCACCCGCAAACAGCAGACCTGTCAAAAGCTCAAAAAAAGGATAAACGGGCGAAATGCCGACCTTGCACTGGCGGCACTTCCCCCTTTGAAATAAATATGAAACGACCGGAATCAATTCAATCGCGCGCAGCTGATGCCCGCATTTCGGACACGAAGAACGAGGTGACACGATTGATTTTCCTTCTGGGACCCTAAGACCTACTACGTTGTAGAAGGAGCCTAGGACTAGGCCGTAAATAAATAAAACAAATTCCAAAATTGTCAACTACCTCACTTTTTAATTACTATTCATCACCATCATCTTTAGTAGGATCTGTAGGATTTGTAGCTGTGCCAATTGTTATATTGTCATCATCATCCGGATTCCAATCTCCTTCATTTAACGTTTTAAGAGTTGCGTTCTGGATCGTTATATCTATCTCTCCAACTTTAGCAGTAGCTGAAACGGTTAAAACTTTTCCATTTTTAGTTACTGTATAATCTTCTAAATTAATATTTTCTAAGTATGATTCAAGTTGATCTTCAGTTAAGGTAGTATTAGTTTCAACTGCTGTCAGGTGCATTTTACCTGCATTTAAAACTTGTATAGCCTCAGCTCGCACTGCATCAATCTTTGATTTTTGTATAATCCCTGAAATACTCGGCACGGCAATCGCACTAATAATCCCCAAAATAACAACTACAGCCAAAAGTTCAACCAGGGTCAAACCTCTTTGATCTTTCATTTTTTTCTTGATTGCTTTCAACATAATAATCTTCTCCTTTTAGTTAATTTTACCTATGACCATTGGAATATATATCTAATCATATTATAAATGATAGATTATGAATTTCCTATAAAGAATGTGTAGAGATTTGTCTCTTTATGTTTAACATCAATTTACGTGATTGAATATGTCGAACATTGGAATCATGATGGAAGTAACAATTGTTCCGACGAGTCCGGCAAGTATGACGATCATGATTGGTTCGATCAATGACTTTAACTGGTCTGTACTCGTCTCTACTTCTTTTTCGTAGAAGTCGGCTACTTTTCCCAGCATGGCGTCCAATGAGCCTGTTTCTTCACCGATTGCAATCATCTGTGTGACTAATGGGGGGAATGCCCAGTGTTTTTTCATCGGTCCGGTCATCGATTGCCCGATTTCAAGCGCGTCACGTGACTCCCGTACGACTCTACCAACCACTTCATTCTCCACCACATTTTCGACAATCGATAACGCCTGCAGGATCGGGACTGAACTCGAAAATAAGGAACTAAGGGTTCTTGTCATTCTGGCCAGGACTGCTTTTTGCATCATTTTTCCAAAAATCGGCATCCGTAAAATAGCGAAATCCAGATAATACTTGGTCTGCTTATTTTTCTTCATTGCCGACAGACCCGCAACTACTCCTAAAAGCAATAGCAGGATCAGCCACCAAAACGATTGCATGAATTCGCTTGCCCCAAGAACAAATTTGGTGATGACCGGCAATTCACCGCCAAAATCCTCGAACATGCCAACAAATGTAGGGACAATGGATACCAGCAAAAAGATGACGACCAGGATCGCCAGTACCGCGATGACGGCTGGATAACTGACTGCGGCGATTACCTTTTGCCGGGTGTTATGCTGCTTTTCATAATGTTCAGCAAGCCGTTCCAGCGTCTCATCCATATTTCCGCCTGCTTCTCCTGCCTTCACCATGTTGATATACATGGGAGAAAAGATTTTACTGTGCTTGGAGGTTGCTTCTGATAGCTGGACCCCTTCCCTCAGATTTGCTTCGATGTCCATCAGTGCCTTCTTCAATGCTTTACTGTCCGTTTGTTTTGCTAAAATCTTAGTGGACTCCACAACCGAGACTCCGGCTTTTAACAAAGTAGCAAACTGCCTTAAATAGATGACCAGATGCTGCAGCTTAACAGGATTTCCAATCGTGATATCTTTTGTAAGCCAAGTTTCAGGCACTTCGATAATCTCGGTAGTCCTGATTCCGTCTTCGCGAAGCTTCTCTAATGCTTCACGCTTGGAACCAGCCGTAATTGTGCCAGAGCGTTTTTTTGTCCGGTCGCGTCCGGAATATTTAAAGCGAGCCATATTAAATCATCTTCTCCAGTAAAAATGGTTCAGCAATTTCCTTGGAGACAATTCCTCTCTGGACAAGCTCCTTAATATCCATCTCAAGGGTATGCATTCCATGAATTCTGGATGTCTGCATGATACTGATGATTTGATGGATTTTCTCGTTCCTGATCAAATTCGCCACTGCCGCATTATTGATCAAAATCTCCGTTGCGCTTCTTCGCCCCTTTTTATCCACAGTAGGAAAGAGCCGCTGGGAAATGACGGAGACCAGGACCGAAGCGAGCTGAATTCGTATCTGTGCCTGTTGTCCCGGCGGAAAAACATCTATTATTCTATTGATTGTGGCTGGTGCACTTGAAGTATGGAGAGTGCCAAGGACAAGATGCCCGGTTTCAGCAGCGGTAATCGCAGTCTGTATTGTATCTAGGTCACGCATTTCCCCTACCAGGATGACATCCGGATCCTGTCGAAGGGCTGCGCGCAGTCCGTTGGCAAAATTATTTGTATCCAGTCCGATTTCACGCTGGTCAATGATGCTGTTGCCATGCTTATGCAAATATTCAATCGGGTCCTCTAATGTGACGATATGCTTCCGCATGGTCATGTTCATATGCTGGATCAGTGATGCCAGTGTCGTAGATTTGCCGCTTCCGGTTGGTCCTGTCACGAGAACCAGTCCCTGTGGCTTTTCGGCAATCCTTTTAAGGATATCTGGCAGTTCCAGCTCCTCCAATGTCGGGATTCTTGTAGGAACAATCCTGACTGCAAGCGAAACGCAGCCTCTTTGATGGTAGGCATTAACCCTGAACCTGGAGATGCCTGGTATTCCGTACGAAAAGTCTAGTTCACCTTTCGATTTGAATACATTCCAGGAATTTTCCGGGATGATGGCTTTTGCCATTTCTTCAACTTCATCCGGAGTAATCGTATCCGTTCCATATCTTCTTAAATCCCCATTGATTCTCATTACTGGGGGGATGCCGACAGTGATGTGAATATCTGATGCCTTAAGCTCGAAACCAGACCTCAGCAAATGCTCTATTTTTTCTTTCATGCTAACTCCCCGCTTATTCTGTTATGGCTACCCTTAAAACTTCTTCGGTCGTGGTGAGTCCCTGTTTAATTTTCAGCAATCCATCGTCGATCAGGAAGATTGTTTTATTCCTTACTGCTATTTCCCTCAGAGCCGTAACAGACTCTTCATTCATGATCGCTCTGCGAAGTTCGTCATCCACTGACAGCACCTCATGGATTGCCAGCCGGCCTCGATAACCAGTCATATTGCAGGAAGAACATCCTCTTCCCTTCCAGACAGTCTCAATCGACATTCCTCGTTTAGAAAAAATGTCTATTTCACGCTTTGTCGGCTCCTGAGCTTCTGCACAATCACGGCACACCCTCCGGACAAGCCGCTGGGCGACAACTCCACTTAACGAAGATGCGACAAGGAAAGGCTCGACTCCCATATCCAGCATCCTCGTAACTGAGCTCAGAGCATCATTCGTATGCATCGTGCTCAGTACCAGATGTCCGGTCAAAGAGGCTCTTACTGCGACTTCCACTGTCTCTTTATCCCGTATTTCACCTACCATGATGATGTTCGGATCCTGGCGGAGGATTGACCTCAGACCGGCCCCGAAGGTCATGCCGACATTCGGGTTGACCTGGATTTGATTAATGCCCTCAATTTGGTATTCAACCGGATCCTCTATCGTAATGATGTTGACCTCTTCACTATTCAGCTTGTTCAAAGCGGCATACAGGGTAGAAGATTTCCCGGAACCAGTAGGACCAGTAATCAGGACAATTCCATTCGGTTTCGAGATCATCTTCGTAAACCGGTTGAGATTATGCGTGTTGAACCCTAGCTTCTCAATGTCATTCAATGTGCTGCCCATATCAAGAATCCGCATGACCACCTTTTCGCCAAAAACGGTTGGCAAAGTGGAAACACGAAGGTCGATAGGATGAAAATCAAGATTGACTTTGATTCTTCCATCCTGAGGAGTCCTGTTCTCTGTGATATCGAGATTTGACATAATCTTGATCCTTGCGATCAGCACATTTTGCATATGCTTCGGCAACACCCGTTCCACTCTAAGAATTCCATCTATCCGATAGCGAATGACAACCTTCGTTTCCTGCGGGTCTATATGGATATCACTTGCCTTGTTGGCAGACGCATTTGACAGCAATTGATTCACCAGCCTGATGACAGGAGAATCGGCTTCTGTCAGATTTTCTTCCTGAACAGTTTCCATTGCCGGGCTGCTGATGCCAATCAAATCATCTAGTCCATCGTTGTTATCGTAGTATTTATTAATCGCGCGGATGATATCGTCCTTGGTTGCGATCGCGGTTTCAATATGGAAGCCTGTTGACAGTCTGAGATCATCGACCGTGAAAAAATCCATCGGATCCGCCATCGCAACGAACAGCTTTTCCCCTTCTTTTTTCAGAGGTATCACTAAGTTTCGCTTTGCCATCTCTTTAGGAATGAGCGTAAAAAGCTTTGTATCAAATGGATAGCGGTATAAACTGATATGTGGAATTCCCAGCTGGAACTCGAGAACTTCAATCAACTGCTGTTCTGTTATCAGCCCTCTTTGCAGGAGTGCATCTCCCAATTTTTGCCCAGCTGCTTTATCAGCAAGGGTTGCTTGCAGCTGAGCTTCTGAAAGCAGCCCTGTTTCGACTAATAAGTCGCCAAGCCGTTTTCTCATTTGCCTCACATTGATCACTCCTGTGTTTTGGCTTACTTTGGTTCTTCATTCGGATTTCCGAATAGTCCATCGTTTTCGGTGAAAGCTTCTTTATCGTCCTTTTCATCTTCAACAGGTTGCGGTTCTCCTGCCGATTGGTCTGGCTGCACGGCCGAAGTACCCTCACTAGGCAAAACGATTGAATCTTCCCCATCAGCAGTTCCAGATCCAGTTTCATTGGCAGCTGTTCCTAAAGGATGAACTTCTATTCGGTGGACTGGAGGATAAAAATCTTCAGACAATACCTCTGTTTTCATCAGTTCACCCTTTTTAGAATGGGTTTCGCGAACGACCTTTACGACCAGACCAGGACTTCCCTCCACTTTTACAGACTTTTGGCCAGTACTTAAAAGTGGCGAAAACTGCTTGATCATCCTCGGTTGGAATTCCTGCTTGTCCAAAGTGTGAATACTGTAAGTGTATAAGAATGACGCTCCCTTAACCGACACTTCCAGGTTAGGGCTTTTCCAGTCGAATTCGATTGTATAAGTCGAGGCGTTGGGGTTATAAATACTAAAATCCATTTTTTTCTCAAATTGAACTTTTGCTTCAAAACCCGGATCAATACCCTCTGGAAGCTGCCTGCTTATATGCCTTTCTGATATAAGAAAGTTCGTGGCCATGACGGCCTGATAAATGGCAGTCGCTATTTGGCTGTAAGTATGATCCGACAGCTCTGGCATTCCACTTTCCGCCACAAAAGCGGCAAGCGAGAACTGTGACTCTGCTTCCAGCTCAATAGCCGGGAAAGAGTCAATAAATGCAAAAACTTCCTCATTTTTATCCTTCAGGAGGTAAGAAGCCGAAGCAACTTCAATTGGTTCCTCTTTTGGGAGATACCCGGCCAAATCAATGACAATATGCTCATTGAAGCTTTGGATAGCTTCGGTTAAATCATTTTTCAGCATTTCCTGGTTCAATTGTTTAATGATTGCGTCAGGCAATATTCCATTTATGGATTCCAGTTGAATGAAAAGTCCGTTCTTTTGTCCACTACTCGCAGAGCTGACTGACAGATCTGTTAAAAGAGTTAGATTTTCTGCTGTAATAGGATATGAATGCTCTTTATACATCAGTGCAACCTTTGCATTAGGAGCCCATTCGGTCCACTTTTCTTCCAATAAAACCCTTGCTTCATCTTTTGTTTTGTTTGATACATCGATTGGCCCAATGAAAGTATGTTCAGAGTATAACGGTTCCACACTTTTTGGGGAGCTTATAGCAGAAGCACCAAAATAAGTGAAACTGTAGGTAAATAGTGAAAAAACAATGATGATCAAAGAGACTTTTACTATTTGGCGCGTATTCACATATATTCCCCTCTGGTAAAAAGATTGTATTTAAGAAGTCTTGCTATCGTAGGCAATTATTTCTTCGTCTTTGGGACCTTCAAAATTCAGGACAGGAATTACCTCTAAGTCATTCAATTCAAATTTCGTATTATTTCTGACTTCCAAAAACGAGATATCCTCAGCTATATGTATTTCTTTTGAGTTGAGAGTATTTGAGACTGGTATTTCATTCAAGTCAAAGTTTTCGGCATGGTCACCCGTTTCTTGCAGATGATTATCAACTTCTGATTTCGATAGATCACCCGAATCCATCGCCCTTGGTCTGCCTTCTTCAATGTCAGGTATTTCAGTCAATCTTGTAATCATTCCATAACCAACCGAAGCAGCCAATAATGTTATGACCAGCATAGATTGCCATGGAGTGGCGATTAAACTAAAAGCGATTCCAAGAGAGCCAATAACAGGCGCGGCGATAGAAATTAACTTTTTCTGTCTGTTTTCTAAGCCAAATGGAATGAGGTGAATGAGAATAAAACTCAAAACTGAGGATAGGATTAAAAGGATCAGGATTACCATTGTCTCACTCCACGCTGTTGGTATTTGTTGCTTTTTACAAAATTCCGCAATATATCAGTCTATCATCTTATATTTTGACAAATTTCACTCTCTTATATTGTATAATAAAACCAATAGATTTAATAGACGGAGGAGCAATGACTTGGGCAAAAAGTTGGATGACCAAAGCGGAATCACCTTGCTGGAAGTTTTGCTGTCAATTGTACTGCTTGTAATAGTTCTTACATCTTTTGCTGGCTTTTTTACACAATCAGCAATGTTTGTGAAAAAAAATGAAGACAAAATCAGTACAACCCAGACAGTCCAGCAAATAGTGAATTTAATAGAAGTGAAGCTGACCAGGGATAAACTGAGCACTAGCACTGAATGTCCGAGTCTTCCATGCACCCTCAATGAGGATAACTTGGCGGGACTATTGGATCGTACATTTGATGGCACACATAACATTTCCGTCAGTTTCAATAATGGTGAAGAAGGGTTAGTTCGCGTGGAAGTATCTGTGCAAGATCGAAACAACCCAGACAGTACTTCAAGGACTTTTACATATATAAGAAGGTGATATCTTGAAAGATCAACGTGGATTCACATTATATGAACTGCTTGCTGCGATTTCGATCCTTTTTGTCGCCTCTGCTCTTATTTATGGAGTTTTCTTCGGATTCAATAAAAACTATAATCAGATTTCGGAAAAAAATAATATGGATCAGGCAGCAAACCTGATTATCTCTACTATCAAGCAATATCATTTGAAGTACGATGAGTATATGATCGACTACAATGCAGCGGAGCAAACTGCAAAAATTGGGGTGAATGCCAGCGAGCAAATCCTGGGCGATGACAGATATTCACTGCAAATCATGGCGGGTTCTTCAAACCCTGAGGCTTTTACTGGTGAAAAAGTAATCTATTCAAACAGTCCTTTATCGATCCAGTTAATTCTCAAAGACAACACCGGACAAACCTATGAAATAGAAACAATGATTAAAAGATATTAGGAGGGAATGTGATGAAAAATGAAAAAGGCTATGCGCTAGTCCTGGTTTTGCTGATTATCACCATCACCTTCACCTTCGCCCTATCCTTGAGTGGAATGGCCCTTTCTGCCAGAAAGCAGTTCAACAAGACTGACGAAATCAATCGAGCCACTGACCTTGCCGAAATGGGTGTAGCACATTATGAGGCGCTGCTGACCAGGATTGTAAAAAACGCAAATGCTGAAGCGGATCAGGCAGTACAAAAAGCTCTCGATTTATTGAGTGAGAATCCAAATCTTAATGTTCCTGATTATGACGATGTGTTCATTAAGGTATTGTCGGATGAAGTTGGAAAGAATGCCTACTTGCCACTGGCTGTTGATGGAGCCAATTCGTATGAAATCTCGAATCCAGTCATCACTACACATAATGGGAAGATTTCATTAACTTTCGACAGCAAAGGATTAACAGATAATGAGGAAAAGGAACTCCAAGGTACACTTACGATTTTCAAAAACAAAGATTCTCTCGATGGTGATTTAGCCACAAATGAGGATGAATATGATTATGTTGTATGGGAAGATTTTGACTTCCATGGCGGAAAAAAACATACTGAGACTTTCCCTGGCTCCACTTTTTTCAAAAAAACAGTCACTCTAAGAGGTACTTCTTCCTTAATCATCAGAGGAGATGCCTTCTTTCATTCAAGTGTTACGCTAAAAGGGGGAGATACCATCATCGTGTATGGTGATGCCATATTCACCGGAGAGGTAAAAGATTTAAAAGCAAATAAGGCAAAAATCTGTATTTTAGGTACACCGTACAGAATAGTGAATCAAAATATTGTTGAATACCCTTCATTCGATGGTGGCGATACCGATAGCTGCCCTAAGCCAATACTAGACAATGAATGGTCCATTGACCCTGACAATGGTATAGAAGTTAAATATTAAAACAACAAGGCTGACCCAAACTGGGTCAGCCTTGTTTATTTCACATATTCCGCAACCCGATTCCGTCCGGATCTTTTCGCACCCACATACAAAGCCCTGTCAGCATGCCTGATCAATGCGAGTGAGTCATCGGCGTCCTGCGGGGCAGCTGCCACACCGATTGACGCGGTGATATGGACCAGGAGCTGCTTTCCTTCTTCATCCATTGATTGCAGCAGTGTGAAGGGATTTTCGGCGATCAACAGCCTGATTTGTTCTGCCAGTTTAAGGGCATCGCCTTTCATCATGTCAGGCAGCAGGATCACAAACTCTTCCCCGCCGTATCTGGCAACTGTGCCAATATGGCCGATTCTTTCCCTGAGCCGTTCAGCAAGCTCGATTAAAATTTCATTTCCGCTTTGGTGACCATATGTATCGTTGACGGATTTGAAGTGGTCGATATCGAGCAGGATCAGGGACAAAAGGTGTCTTTCGCCTTTTTGTAATTTTCCGAATTCTAAGCTCAGCATGTTTTCAAAGTAACGATAATTATATAGCCCGGTCAATGCGCAGCGTTCGCTGTATTCCTTCGTCTTTTCATGGTGCCTTGCATTCTCCACGGCAATTGCAAAGTGGGAACACAGGATATCGATGATCATCAGCTGTGATTTTTCGAATGCCCTCTTTTTGTTTGCGGCCAGGACAAGGACACCGATCACCTGGTTGTTCCTGACGATCGGCACACCGAGGATACTTTCGGCACCTGCTGGAATATAGCCTGAATTTATATGTTTCCATTGTTTTTTCGAATGGAAAAGTACAGGCTTTTTCTCAGCCCATACAAGACCGCTAATTCCTTTACCTTTTCCAAGCGGCTCGGCTACAGGATCCATTACTTCCCCAAATTCCACCTTATGGATCAGTTTCAGTTCCCTGTCATCCACCACATCCAAAATGTAGGCATAGTCAACCGGAAGCATCTCAATCACTTTTTGAACAAATAGATCAAGAACATCATTGGGCTTCAGTCTCTCAGCCAGCTGATGGCCAATCTCTGCGGCACTTTGTAAAAAATGGTTCACCTTTCCGCTTGAGTAATAGAGACTGAGTATGATAGACAGACTCGCGAAAGGAATCCCGACAAACAGTAAGGAATAGAGCCCCATCCCACTATGGTATAGTTCATATAGTATGAAGCCTATAGGGAATGTAATCAATGTCGTAACGGTTTCCCAAATGAAATCTTTACCGAAGTAAGGTCCCTTCAGTTTTAGGACGACTGCTTGCAGCAATATCAGGAATAAAGTATTCACACTATAATTGCTGATGCCATATACCGTTCCCAAAATATAAGTATATGGATCGTCAGCCAAATGCGCGCCATGCGCTCCGCCCAGTGCGTAAAATAACAATCCGCTCACTAATGAAACGATGAAGAACATTAATGAATTCAGAGGAAACCTGTAGATATCAGATTTTTGTACCCTGAGCCTCATTAAAAGGATTAGGACCGAAATTTGCATTAAAACCATTTCTACGAAAATCCCGTATGACAGGAATACAGCGAGCGAAACCCACTGGATGAGGAAAATCGGCGTATTATTGACGACCATAGGCATGGAAGCCACAACAGACATTAAGACCAGAAAGGTGAATACTTCCAATAGAGAAATATTATTGGGAGGCGGATAGACTTGATAGGTCAGCCAGAGTCCAACCGGAACGATCAGGAGCCAGCTGAACCATATTGATTTTTTGATCATTGGAGTCATCTTTATCTATCCACCTCCTTACTAGGTAAAAAGTCACACTTTTTTTATAGTTTAGCAAACTTTTTGTCGAATGTCATAATTTTCTTATTTATTTTTCAACACGTTTACAATAAAAGGCTTTGCTTCTGATAAAAAGTAAAGAGAGCCCGTGACAATTAGAATTTCATCTACTTTTAATTCATTTATTTTCACAGAGAGAAAGTCTTGATAATCGACTGCGAGATTGTTATTTACCTTATTGCTTCCAACTTCCAATAGTTCTTCCGCAGAAGCTGCCCGAGGGAAGTCGAATGTTGTGAAAGTCAGCTGGTCGGCAGCTTCTTCAAGAGTTGCAATCATCTTGTCTAACTTCTTATCCTTCAGAGCTGCAAATAGGATACTAATCCTTTTATCGGCAAATCGCGAACTTATTTCACCTGCCAATGCATTTATTCCTTCTTCATTATGAGCACCATCAATCAGGACTAAAGGATTTTCACTTAATACTTCAAGCCGACCGGGCCAGTAGGCTTGAAGCAGCCCTTCCCTGATGTGCTCTTCCTCGATCATAAATGAATAGTAGTTTGCAAGGACCTGGCTGGCCATTACAGCACAGGCGGCATTGTCTACCTGATAGGAACCGATCATTGAAGTTTTTAGGTTCTGAAGCTGGCCGAACATGCTTGAAAACGAAAATTCTTCTCCTCGCTCTAAGGACTCTCTTGAGCCTGCTGTGAATTCATCTCCAAGATGGTACATGGGGGACTTTCCTTCAAGTGCTTTTGTTCTGATGACATCCAGTGCTTCAGGCTGCTTGACTCCAGTAATGACGCTTACACCGTTTTTGATGATTCCTGCTTTTTCAAAAGCTATTTGTTCATATGTATCCCCCAGGATTGCCGTGTGATCGAGACCGATACTAGTGATGATCGATAGCAGCGGGTGAATGACATTGGTCGAATCGAAGCGGCCGCCAAGTCCTACCTCATAAATGACAACATCTACAGGTGACATCTTTGCAAAATAATAGAGCGACATCGCAGTAATCACTTCGAATTCAGTCGGTCCGCCCAACTCCGTATGATCCAGTTCGTCAGCAAGCGGCTTAATCGCATTCGTCAATTCTACCAATTCTTGGTCACTGATCGGCTGGCCATTGATGCTGATCCGTTCATTGAATTGTTCAAAATATGGCGAAGTAAACGTACCGACCCTGTATCCTGCTGTCTGCAGGATGGATCGCAGGAATGTGACTGTCGAACCTTTCCCATTCGTGCCGCCGACATGGATGGTTTTGATCCTTCTTTCAGGATGATCCAGCCTTTCAAGCATCCATTCCATCCTTGAAAGTCCTGGCTTTATTCCTAGACGCAGCCTTGCATGGATCCAATCAATTGCCTGTTCATATGTATTAAACATAAAACACACCTCAATTCAAGATGAAGACGAACCACCTCTGGTTCGCCTTCAAATTTTTATCTATAATAATTAGCTTCTCAGTTCATTAATGCGCGCTTCGACTGCTGCACGTTTTTCCAGATAGTCTTTTTCCTTTGCGCGTTCCTCTTCAATGACTTTCTCAGGAGCTTTTTTAACGAAGCCTTCGTTGGCAAGCTTCTTCTGTACACGTTCTACTTCTTTATCGAGCTTCTCTTTTTCCTTCTGAAGACGGGCGATTTCCTCGTCGATGTTGATCAGGCCTTCAAGCGGCATGATGATTTCAAGTCCAGTAGCAACTGCTGTCATCGCTTTTTCAGGAGCATTGACTTCAAGCCCGATTTCCAGGTTCTCTGGATTACAGAAACGGACGATATAGCCGCGGTTATTCTCAAGCATGCTTAATGTCTTTTCATCCTTCGCCTTCAGGAACATATCAACCTTCTTGCTGAGCGGAGTATTTACCTCAGAGCGGATGTTCCTTACTGCACGGATGACTTCAACCAGCAGCTTCATATCATCTGCTGCTTCCTTATCAGTCAGAGTCGGGTCAACCTGCGGCCAGCTTGCAACTGTGATGGATTCCCCTTCGTGCGGAAGGTTCTGCCAGATTTCTTCCGTAATGAATGGCATGAATGGGTGAAGCAGGCGCATTGTGTTATCAAGAACGTATGCAAGAATCGATCTTGTCGTCTTTTTGGCCGCTTCATCTTCGCCGTATAGCGGAAGTTTTGCCATTTCAATATACCAATCACAGAAATCATCCCAGATGAAGTTGTATAGCGCTCGGCCAACCTCACCAAACTCATAACGGTCTGAAAGTCTTGTAACAGTTTCGATTGTTTCATTCAGCCTTGTCAAAATCCACTTATCCGCAACAGATTTCTCGCCGCTCAAATCAATTTCTTCATACTTTAGGCCGTTCATGTTCATCAAGGCAAAACGTGATGCGTTCCAGATTTTATTTGCGAAGTTCCAGGTCGCTTCAACCTTTTCTGTGCTGTAGCGAAGGTCCTGCCCCGGTGAGCCCCCTGTTGTCAGGAAGTAGCGGAGTGAATCAGCGCCGTACTGGTCGATGACATCCATCGGATCAACACCATTCCCTAGTGACTTACTCATCTTACGGCCATCTTCTGCACGAACGAGTCCGTGGATCAGAACATCTTTGAATGGTCTTTGGCCTGTGAACTCAAGTCCCTGGAAAATCATCCGTGATACCCAGAAAGCGATAATATCATATCCAGTTACAAGGGCGTCTGTTGGATAGTAACGCTTGAAGTCAGCTGCATCTTCATTCGGCCAGCCCATTGTTGAGAATGGCCAAAGTGCTGAACTGAACCATGTATCAAGAACGTCATTATCCTGTTCCCAATTTTCAGGGTCTGCTGGCGGCTCGTGGTCAACGTATACCTCGCCTGTTTCTTTATGGTACCAGGCAGGAATCCGGTGGCCCCACCAAAGCTGACGAGAAATACACCAGTCACGGATATTTTCCATCCATCGCATATAGGTGTTTTCGAAGCGCTCAGGTACGAAGTTAACCTTCTCTTCTTTACTCTGAAGGGCGATTGCTTCGTCAGCAAGCGGCTGCATTTTAACGAACCATTGAGTTGACAGATATGGCTCAACTACTGCTCCGCTGCGCTCAGAGTGTCCTACTGAGTGCATGTGCTCTTCAATTTTAAACAGTACGCCAGCATCCTGAAGATCCTTGACGATTTGCTTGCGGCATTCGAAACGGTCCATACCCTGATACTTGCCGGCTTTTGCGTTCATCGAGCCATCTTCGTTCATGACAAGGACTCTTTCAAGGTTATGACGGTTGCCAATTTCAAAGTCGTTAGGGTCATGTGCAGGAGTGATTTTAACAGCACCTGAACCGAACTCCATATCAACATAGTCGTCGCCTACAATCGGAATTTCACGGCCGACGATTGGCAGAATAACACTTTTGCCGATCAAATGCTTGTAGCGGTCATCTTCCGGATGAACGGCAACCGCAGTATCGCCAAGCATTGTTTCCGGTCTTGTTGTTGCGATTTCGATGTGGCCGCTGCCATCTGCCAGAGGATATCTCATG
The DNA here is from genome assembly GCF_018613235.1 of Bacillus sp. ISL-41. GTDB lineage: Bacteria > Bacillota > Bacilli > Bacillales > Cytobacillaceae > Mesobacillus. The sequence continues at coordinate 52,983 of NZ_JAGGQP010000026.1, read as the reverse complement.
TGGTAGAAAGCACCCTGGATATCTTTATGGATAACCTCAATATCAGATAAGGCCGTTTTCGCTGCAGGGTCCCAGTTAATGATGTATTCGCCGCGGTAGATCAGGCCTTTACGGTATAAAGAAACGAAAACTTCTTTTACTGCCTTAGATAGACCTTCATCCAATGTGAAGCGCTCGCGGCTGTAATCTAGCCCCAATCCGAGCTTTGACCATTGTGTACGGATATGCTGTGCGTATTCCTCTTTCCACTTCCATGCTTCCTCAAGGAATTTTTCACGGCCCAGTTCGTATCGATTGATGCCCTGGCTGCGCAGCTTCTCGTCAACCTTCGCCTGTGTCGCGATGCCCGCATGGTCCATTCCCGGCAGCCATAGTACGTCATAGCCCTGCATCCGCTTCATTCGTGTCAGGATATCCTGAAGCGCTGTGTCCCACGCATGGCCTAGGTGCAGCTTTCCAGTTACGTTTGGCGGCGGAATCACGATTGTATAAGGCTTTTTCGTTTCGTCATCCTTCGCTTCAAAAAACTTACCATTGATCCACCATTCATAACGTCCCTGCTCAATTGAAGACGGATCGTATTTAGTCGGCATAGATAAATTCTCTTCCATCAGTTTTTCCTCCATTCAATGCATTTCCTTGAAAAATAAAAAACTCCATTCGCCATAAAAGGACGAATGGAGTTTGTTCGCGGTACCACCTTTTTTCCCAGCAACGGTAAAAACAGTTTGGTTGCTGGCTCAAATATGGATAACGGTTCTTCACCGTCGCCTGTTAGTGAGAATATTCCGTTCCCAGGCGATGCTCAAGGGCGACCTTCCATGGTTCCGCTTAGAAGTCCTCGCAGCTAATGGACTCCCTCTCTTTAAGCTGGCTGCTCATGTACTCTTCCCTGTCAAAGCTTTGCTTTATTATGTGTTTTGTATAATAGATATACTACCCAAAAAAGTGGATTGACGTCAATCATCATTTCCTATTTTTTATTATTTTATACTTTTTGCACCTTGATGTGCGAACAATAAGCACTTTTTGGGTCTGTCACTCATAGAATAAAAAAAGGGATACCTGATGTTTGGAGGGATAGCGATGAAGAGACGACGATATAATCCTTATACACTCCCGAGGTGGGCGAGGACGGCACGAGCAGTATGCGCTCAGCTCATTATTCCTTTTTGTGTTTTCCAGGGAATCCGAACCCTGTTTTTTCCGACGACATTTGATGTCTTCCTGTTATCGATATTCATCATAATTGCTCTTGCAATTAAATTCGAAATTATTTAAGGAGCCTGAGAGCATCATTTAGCTCTGGGCTCCTTCTTGTTTTGCCTGCTCCTTTTGTTTTTCCATTTCGTCGATTTTGGTCACTACATAACCGGTATTGCTCAAGAGCCAGTATTGTCGCTGCAGTTTTTGGACAAACTTCCTTTCATCCACTTCTGTCTTGCGCTGATGGTACATCTCCGCAACCCGGATAATGCCTGACGGAAAGGCAAGATAACTCATGAATAGCTGCATTTCATCCTCTCGGAAAGGAAAGTATTTCAGATATAGATAAATCCAGTCGATGACTTCATCCCCATACTTTGGCTGGGTCTTCAGCGACCTTGCCAGGAATGGGAGTAAATCCTGGATTGGCGACCCTTGCCTCGCCTGCTCAAAATTGATGAAATACCCGTATCCTCTTTCATCAAACAGGAAATGTTCAGGAGAGACCTTACCGTGAAGCGTGACCGTCCTCGTTTTCTTTTGCTCCTTCGTTTTTTCATTCCATGTCTCCAGCTTATGCTTGGCGAACTGGATTGCCTGGCGAATCTGAATATAATACAGGCAGAATGTCAGTTCAAACGGGGACATATATATTCTGTTCTCACAGCTTTCAAGGAATCCATTAATGAATTCTTCTTCCTTTTCCCATTCTTTTAACGTCTTTTCATAATGCTCCTGCTTCACTTCCGCACTGATTTCCAGTTCCTTGACTGACAATGTATGCATCCTCGCCAATTCCCTGAACAGCTGCTGGTGTCTTTGAGACTGGTCCTCTCTTGTCTCATTCGGAATCCACGGCATTAAATAATACAGGGACTGTTTATGCAGCACAGCATATCGTCCATCATTTGCCGGATAAACTGGCACAATCCTGTTATAGCCTTTTTGATAAAGGTGCTGGATATGTTTGATAAAATCTGTCCCCTCATACGGGTGGATTTTTTTCAAAGCGAATGTCCCCGATTTCGTGTAAACTTTTTTCACTTTGCCAAAATCCTCTGCAAAATACGGATCGATAGGATATTGCTTTAACACTGCAGATTCTTCTTTTAAAAAATTGCGATCATCCATCGAATCTCGCCTACTTTCTGGACATCATATTTAGAAAAGCGTAAGCGCCTTGGTCAGCCCCGACAAGCGCAAGAGCTGGACAATACTCGAATTGAGCAATATACCTTTTTATTCTCGAATAAATAAATCTGGGCAGGTGTTAGACACCTGCCCATACTAAAAGCTATAGCAATCCCAGCCAGCAGCCAAGCCAGCCCTGACAACCAGCCTCCTTTTGGACAAGGCGTTGCTACAAAGAAAAGCGTAAGCGCCTTGGTCAGCCCCGACAAGTGTTGCCCGCCTAAAACGCCACATCGTGTGGCTGGCAGGTCTGCACGTCCTGCGCCATAGAGGGCCTGACAGTGAAGTCGTTCTTTGACTTCATTGGCAGGATCGAAACGTCTCGAGGGGCTAGGCACTGAAGCTAGACACAAATCGCAGTGTAAAATTTTAATACTTATAAAGTGAAAAGTGTTAAGTATTGTGAACCGCGACTCCTGGAACATATAGTACCTGGCCTTCATGTACCTCATGGTCGATGCTCAGATGATTTACCCGGAGAAGCTGCTGGACTGGCACATCATATCGTTCGGAAATCGATTGAAGTGAATCGCCTTGCTGGACAATGCACACTCTTATTTTAGCAACCTCAGTTTCTTCTTCCTTACGCGCTAAGAATTCAGCAATTGAAATGCCTTGTTTCATATTCGGCTTCTTCTTTTTCAATATTGGAGAGGATGAGCTTTCGGGAGACTCTTCCATTTCAGCAGGCTGATTTTCCGCTTGTGGCTGCTCCTCTGCCTCCAGTTCGACTTCGACTTCCACTTCCTCTTGCTCTAATTCGACCTCCGCAACTGGCTCCGGCTCACCTCTGAAGTCACTGAAAGCATACTCAGGAACTTGTTGGTGCTCTCTTTGCTCTTGCAATTCAGGTTCAGATGCTTCTTCTGCATCTAGCGATTTCTTTGCTTCTGCCCTAAATGGCGCATACAATTCTTCTTCGTAGGAGTCCTGCTCCTCCTGTTCATTTAATGTTTCATTTTGCTGGACGAAAGAATAGGCAGGAGCTTCCGGGAAGTCTTGTTCATCTCGATCTTCCAGGCTATGGTTTTCCTCCTCTGCTTCGGCTTCTGTTTCAACGTCAACATCAACCTCTGCAGTTGCCTCCTGGCGGTAGCTGACTTCCAGTTCCTCCGCCTCTTCACTGTCAGCATCCTGATCGGCTTCATGCTGCTGTTCGCCGTACAGGCCAGTGATGGCAAGATCAGCATTCAGCTTCAGGCGGTCTTTTTCCGGAAAAACATAATCAAATCCTTCCACCTGAATATCGATGTCATAGATACTTTCAATCCGGTTTTTTGGAATTGTGATATCTACCGGGAAACGATGAAGGAATTCATAGACTCCTTCTTCCCTTTCCATGACAGAATGCACGTACTTAAGAGCTGCGATTTGACTTTCGTCCTCTTGCTGCTGTTCATGACATGTATATTCCCCAGTCAACTCCAGCGATCCGCGAATGGATACGTATTGTTCATTTTCCTGGATGGTTATATTCGGATCGAGTGAAATCGAGACAAGCTCCGCGACTTCCTGTCCTCTTTGAAACCACACAGACTCTTCTAATGAAAATCGCAGGCACGATTGATTCCCCTGAGACAAAGCGACTCCTCCTTTCATTCCTTAAACGTAAAATCACTATGTCATTAACACTTTATGAGTCTGTATTTAGTTTTATGATAATTTAGAACATAAAAAGGATGTGGTGTGTCCTGTGTTTGACACATAGAATGATATATTCTATAAAAGTCATTAAAATTCCTTAAAATTAAGTATTCTTTGCTCTGTTAATCAAGGCTGTTGATTTTCGTTCCAGGCGCTTCGCTTTCCGCGGGAAGAATATGAAAAAGACCAACTGCCGTCTTTTTCATAAGCAATTCTTCCTTGGGGCTGGCGGTGAGCCTCCTCGCCGCCGTTGGCGTCTGTGGGGTCTCACCTGTCCAGCTGATCCCGCAGGACATTGATTGAGCTTCCTCGAAACTGCCCACGCACGATGGAAATGCGTTAGCATTTTCGGAGGAGTCTTCGCGCCTTCCACTACAATCAACAGGATGTAATAACAGATTTTAGCTTTAACAGAGCCATTTTTTAAAAAATTGATATATCCCTTAAAATCCAATTTTATTCCTAACTCCTCACTTTCCTTGAAATTGAAAAAGACACTCTTCAATTGAAGAGTGTCTAATTAGCTTATTTATTCTGCAGCTTTGCAAATGCTTTCTCTGCTGCTTCGATTGTTTTTTGCAGGTCTTCGTCTGTGTGTGCTGTTGACAGGAATAAGCCTTCGAACTGTGATGGCGGCAGGAAGACTCCTTCGTTCGCCATTTCACGGTAGTAGGCTGCAAAGAAATCCAGGTTCGATTGTTTGGCTACTTCATAATTAATGACATTTTCATTTGTGAAAAAGATGCCGATCATTGAGCCTGCGCGGTTGATTGTATGCGGAATCCCGTATTGCTCAGCCGCTGCCTTTAGGCCTTTTTCAAGAATGTCAGCTTTGCGTTCAAATTCTTTGTAGGACTCCGGTGTCAGCTGCTTCAACGTTTCGAGGCCGGCTGTCATCGCGAGCGGGTTGCCTGAAAGTGTTCCCGCCTGGTAAATCGGACCGCTTGGAGCGATTTGCTCCATTATCTCTCTCTTGCCGCCGTATGCACCTACAGGAAGTCCGCCGCCGATTACTTTTCCAAGGCATGTAAGGTCTGGTGTTACATTATAATAGCCCTGCGCACAGTTATAGCCTACACGGAAGCCTGTCATAACTTCATCAAAAATAAGAACTGTGCCATACTGAGTGGTGATTTCGCGCAAACCTTCCAGGAAGCCTTCAACTGGGGGAACAACACCCATGTTTCCGGCTACTGGTTCCACAATCACACCAGCGATATCATCACCAAACTGCTCAAATGCGTAACGGACGCTCTCTAGGTCATTGTAAGGTACTGTAATCGTGTTCTTGGCAACTCCTTCTGGAACACCCGGGCTGTCTGGCAAGCCTAGTGTAGCGACGCCTGAGCCAGCTTTAATAAGCAATGAGTCTCCATGTCCATGGTAGCAGCCTTCAAATTTCAGGATTTTATTCCGGCCTGTATACCCGCGGGCCAGGCGCAATGCACTCATCGTTGCCTCAGTTCCCGAAGATACCATCCTTACCATCTCGATCGATGGTACTCGGTCAATGACTAATTGTGCAAGCTCATTCTCAACAACTGTCGGTGCACCGAAGCTTGTCCCAAGCTCCGCCACTCTCTTGATTCCCTCTACGACCTTGTCGTTGGTGTGTCCAAGGATTAGTGGTCCCCATGACAATACATAGTCAATATACTCATTGCCATCAATGTCATAGATTTTAGAACCTTTTCCTTTTTCCATGAAGATAGGATCCATATCGACAGACTTGAATGCGCGGACTGGACTGTTAACTCCTCCTGGCAAAAGTTCTGTCGCTTCCTTGAAAGCTTCTATCGATTTATCATATGAGCGCATATTACCCCTCATTTCTATTTAATTGACTCCGGCGATTCAGTTCCAGCCATTATGACTGCCAGAGACATCAGCAAAGCCTTATATCCTTATTGTTCCTTCAACCAGCGTGCTGCATCCTTCGCGTGATAGGTAATGATCAGGTCTGACCCTGCGCGCTTCATACCTGTCAGCATTTCCATCACGATGCTCTTTTCGTCGACCCAGCCATTTTGAGCGGCTGCTTTGACCATTGAATATTCACCGCTGACATTATAAATGACAACAGGCAGGTTGAAATTGTTTTTTACGTCACGGACAATATCCAGGTAAGGCATGCCCGGCTTGACGATCAGGAAGTCTGCACCTTCCATGACATCTGATTCAGCTTCGCGCATCGCTTCGATCCGGTTTGCCGGATCCATCTGGTATGATTTGCGATCACCGAACTGCGGTGTGCTTTCTGCCGCTTCACGGAATGGACCGTAAAATGCAGAAGAATATTTTACAGCGTAAGACATGATCGGCACATCATGGAATCCTGCTTCATCCAAAGCAAAACGAATCGCTGTAACAAAACCATCCATCATATTCGATGGTGCGATGATGTCCGCTCCAGCCTTAGCCTGGCTGACCGCTGTCTTTCCGAGCAGCTCAAGAGATGGATCATTGAGAACCTTGCCATCCTCGATGACGCCGCAATGGCCATGGCTAGTGTATTCACACAGGCATGTATCGGCGATGACAACCATATCAGGAAAATCTTTTTTTATGACTCGAATTGCTTCCTGCAGCACTCCGTGGTCATGATATGCCTGACAGCCTACTTCATCTTTTTCGTCAGGAACGCCGAAAAGCAGCACGGATTTAATGCCCAAAGAATCCACTTCAGTCATTTCTTCTTTCAGGTTATCAAGGGATAGTTGATAGACTCCCGGCATTGAAGAAACTTCTTTTTTCACATTTTCTCCTTCAACGACAAAAAGCGGGTAGATCAGGTCTTCAGTGCGAAGATAGTTTTCACGTACTAGTGCGCGCATATTCGCTGATTGGCGAAGACGGCGGTGACGACTGAATTCAATATGTTTCATGGATTACCCTCCAATATTTATAAACTTGGCAACGCTTTTCAGCATCTCTTCAACGGTGTATTTTTCCGGCATGGCATGCACCTTCAATCCCCGCTGCTCTGCTTTCCTTTTGGATACAGGGCCGATGCAGGCAACGATACAGTGCTCCAATTTGTCTCTTAATTGATTTTCCTCAACGATTTTCATAAAGTGGTCAATCGTAGAAGGGCTTGTAAATGTAAGTATATCAAGACTTTTTTCAGATAGCATCTTAACGAGCTTGCCTCTGCTTTCATCAGGCATGAATGTTTCATAGATGATGATTTCATCGACAATTGCGCCCTTATCTTTCAATGCAGCAGAGATATAATCCCTGGCCAGGTTCCCTTTTGGAATCAGGATTTTATCACCCTGATTGACATGTGGTAAAAACTCATCGACAAAGCCTTCTGCAACAAATTCTTCTGGAACAAAGTCTACCATTTCACCCATGTCCACGAGGACTTCTTTTGTTTTTTCGCCGATTACGGCTATTCTTGGCAGAAGAGCCTGTCCCTTTTTCAAAAAAGAATAAAAGGTTTCAACCGTCACATTACTCGTAAAAATGATCCAATCGTAGGTATGTAATTTCGCAAGTGTTTTAAGTAGTTTTTCAGATGCTGAAACCGGCTGAAAGGCAATAAGAGGGATCTCCACCGGAATCCCTCCATTGCTTGCAACCAATTCGGAGAAAGACTTCGCGTGAGCCTTTCCCCTTGGAATCATGACCGTTTTATTTTGCAGCGAATGCGCTGGAATCATTCACTATCAAGCTCCTGTTTTACCTGGTCGATCAGGTCTTTCGCTCCCTGGCTGATCAGCTTGTCAGCTGCAAGCTCTCCCAGCTCCTCTGGGTTTGTTCCTGTAACCTGTTCCTTGAAAATGGTCTTTCCATCCGGAGAACCAACAAGTGCTGTAAGGACAATTTCTTCCTTGTCGTTAAGATATGCATATCCGGCAATCGGCACCTGGCAGCCACCCTCCATCTTGTGAAGGAACGATCTTTCAGCCCTGACTGTCGCTCTTGTTTCAGCAGAAGTGAATTTCTCCAGCAATTGAAGAAGCTCTTCATCATCGCCGCGGCACTCGATCGAAAGCGCGCCCTGGCCGACAGCTGGTACACAAATATCCTCATTGATGAACTCAGTTACTGTATCACTGGCCCATCCCATGCGCTTCAAACCGGCAGCAGCAAGGATAATACCATCATAGTCTTCTGTTTCAAGCTTAGCGATCCTTGTATCGATATTTCCGCGAATCCACTTCATTTCAAGATCAGGCCGCTGAGCCAGCAGCTGGGCACTTCTGCGCAGGCTGCTTGTTCCGATGACTGAACCTGGTTTCAGATCTTTAAAAGCAACATGGCCATTGGAAATCAGGACATCGCGGTGGTCTTCCCTTTCAGGAATTGATCCGATGACAAGTCCATCAGGAAGTACGGCAGGCATATCCTTCATGCTGTGGACAGCCATGTCAATTTCTTTATCAAGCATAGCCTGTTCGATTTCTTTTACAAAAAGGCCTTTACCGCCAACCTTTGATAGAGTCACATCAAGAATTTTGTCTCCTTTTGTGACGATTTCTTTTACTTCGAACTCAAAAGGAGCACCTAGTTTTTTCAGCTGCTCAATTACCCAATTTGTTTGTGTCAATGCTAGCTTACTCCGTCTGGAGCCAACGATAATTTTTCTCATGACAGCCTCCTATTATTGGTACCAAAAATGGAAAGATGATAATTTTCCGAAAAGGAAAAAGTTGATTAATACAATCAGGAACGATGCGACATTCCAAAGGGCAAGCGATTTTCCATACATTTCTTTGCCAACCCTTAAATAGAGGTAGATGCTATAGACAGCGAGTACGATGAATGATCCTATCAGCTTGGCATCATACCAGGCAAGGTCAGGCACCTTGATCCACGCCCATTGGAGCCCGAGGATCAAGCTCAGGATCAGCATCGGCACTCCGATGACATTCAATATGTATGACCAATAATCCAGTTTTGTTAAATCTGTTATCCTCCATAACAGCTTACCCCACTTTTTTCGCTTTAAAAGGTCATATTGAATGAGATATAGCAGCGAAAAGACCACTGAGATCGAAAATGCTCCATATGACAGGATCGCCATCGTGATATGGATGAGCAAAAGTTCCGATACGAGCTGTTCGGACATAACATTTGAATCATATTGAACTGGTGCGAATGTATGGATCGCCATGATGATGAATCCAAGGATATTTGTAAAAAAGACAATAAAATCTACTTTTAAAAGCTTATTGATTGCCAGCGACAGCGTTACCAGCACCCATGCATAAAAGTAAAGCCCTTCAAAAAGGGTCAGAACTGGGAACCGGCCTTGGTCGATCATGTAATACAACAGGAAAATCGTCTGGAAACCCCAAACAAATGCAAGTAACCAGAAGGCAATTTGGTTTGCCCTCCGGTTACTATTAAGAAAATCGATAAAGTATAAGAGCACGCTGGCCGCATAAATCACAATGGTTATTTCATGGAGACGCGTAATATAAAGATCACCCATGGGCACCACCTCTCTTACGGCTGAAAAGAAGCCTGAGGCGAAGGAACTTTTACCTGCTTGGTTTCAGCTGTTTTCATTCCTTCTTGTTCAGCGACGAGCTGTTCAATATTGAAAATCTTCACGAATAGATCAAGTGCTTCATCAGCATCCGGACCAGCCGCAAGCTCTTTCGCCTGCAGGATTGGATCTTTAAGGAGCTGATTGATGATGCTTTTTGTATGCTTGTTAAGAACCTTAATATCACGATCAGATAGATGCGGCAGTTTACGCTCGATGCTATCCATTGTTTCTTGCTGGATTGAAAGGGCTTTAACTCTCAATGCTGAGATGACAGGAACGACGCCAAGCGTATTAAGCCACTGTTTGAATTGGACAATCTCACTTTCAATCATGATCAGAATTTTCTCTGCTGCCTTATGACGTTCCTGCAGATTCGCTTCAACGATGCCCTCTAGATCATCGATATCATAAAGGAAGACATTTTCAAGCGTAGCGATTTCCGGATCAAGATCACGCGGCACCGCAATATCCACCATAAATAATGGTTTTCCTTTTCGCTTTTGCTCGACCTTTGCCATCATATCCTTCGTGACAACAAAGTTCTTCGCACCTGTTGAACTGATCAGGATATCCGCATCCACTAGCGCAGTTTGAAGTTCATCCAGTGTTTTTGCCTTGCCTGAGAAACGGTTCGCCAAATCCTCAGCTTTCTGGTAAGTACGGTTGATGACCGTTACCTTCTTCGCACCATTTGCATGAAGGTTCTGGATCGCAAGTTCACCCATCTTCCCAGCACCAAGAATCAGGACATGCTTCTGGTCCAGAGTGCCGAAAATCTTCTTGGCAAGCTCAACAGCCGCGTAACTTACAGAAACAGCATTCGCGCCGATATCTGTTTCGGAATGGCCGCGCTTGGCAATAGTGACTGCCTGTTTGAATAGCTGGTTGAATACCGTTCCAGTCGTGTTATTTTCAAGGCCAAGCATGAAGCTTGAACGCACCTGCCCAAGGATTTGGGTTTCACCCAACACCATGGAATTCAATCCGCAGGAAACCTTGAATAAATGCTCAATAGCCCCGTCTTGTTCATAGATGAACAGGAACGGCGTAAATTCTGCCTGAGGGATCCCGAACCATTCAGATAGAAACTCTTTGATATAATATCTGCCTGTGTGAAGCTGATCCACGACAGCATATATTTCTGTACGGTTGCAAGTTGATACGATGACATTCTCAAGGATGCTCTTCTTTTCCTGAAGGGCACTCATGGCTTCCCCAAGATTCGCCTCGTTAAATGTCAATCTTTCGCGGATTTCGACAGGGGCAGTTTTATAGTTAAGACCAACAACGATAATATGCATTATTAATTGACACCCCCACAATAGAAATTGCATAATTGGCTAAGGCAATTATACATGACGTTTTTTTACTTCTTACGTTGTAAATGTGAACAACTGTTGAAAAAACATATATATAAATGCATTGATTAAATTGGACTATTTTTTCTGTCTGTTTGTTATACTTTTATACTATATCAAAAGCAAATAAACATACTCCCTAATGTACCTTATCAAAGTTTGTCCTTTAATTCAAGTGAGCCTTTCTGGAAGCGGTGAAAGAATGAAAAATCAGAGAATTATACCAGCAATTATATTAATCGGATTTGGAATCTACTTTTATCTTCAGCAAGAAAATGCATCGTTGTTCAATGAATTTTATACGTGGCCGACACTTTTGATCATCGTCGGAGCCGCCTTTTTAGTTCAGGCCTATTGGGGCAGGGATTATGAATCAATCTTTCCGGGCGTGATACTCGTCGGCTTCGGTGTTCACTTCCATGTGGTCAATCAATTCACACTCTGGCCCGATCACCTCGGAGCTTTCATTTTAATCATCGCCCTTGGCTTTTTGCTGCGATATCAGAAAACAGGCAACGGCTTGTTCCACGGCGTCCTCTTTCTCATTTTAGCAGGACTGCTGCTGTTTTATGACAAAGTCAGTGGATGGCTTGGTTTATTGGAAAATGGAGTTTCGACAGCATGGAGATTTTGGCCGGCAGCATTGATCCTTATTGGTGTTTATCTGTTATTTATGAAAAAGAAATAAGAAGACCCGCACCGTAGTCGATACGGTGCGGGTTTCTTTGTGCTTCTATGAAAAAATCATTTCATGAAACTTCCTAATACTGACCAGGCTTTGTCTTTCCCTTCCCCGGTTTCTGATGAGAAAAGAATGATTGTATCATCCGGGTCGAGATCAAGTGTCTCTTTTGTAATCTTTAAGTGCTTTTGCCACTTTGATTTTGGAATTTTATCCGCTTTGGTCGCGATGATAATGACGGGGATATCATAATGCTTAAGGAAATCATACATCATGACATCATCCTTTGAAGGCGGATGCCTCAAGTCAACGATCAATAGCATCGCTTTCAATTGTTCTCGTGACGTTATATACGTTTCAATCATCTTGCCCCAGGCTTCACGCTCTGACTTCGAAACCTTGGCATACCCGTATCCTGGAACATCAACAAAATGAAGTATTTCATTGATCAAATAAAAATTCAGCGTTTGTGTTTTTCCCGGCTTTGACGAAGTCCTGGCCAGGGCTTTTCTATTAAGCATTTTATTGATAAAAGAAGACTTTCCAACATTCGACCGGCCTGCAAGGGCGAACTCCGGAAGATTGCCTTCCGGATATTGATTCGGCCTTACAGCACTGATCACGATTTCTGCACTATTTACTTTCATTGAGAATCACCGCTGGCAAGAGCGTGCTTCAATACTTCATCTAAATGAGAAACTAACACAAATTCGAGCTCCTTACGTACACTTTCTGGAATATCATCAATATCTTTTTCGTTATCCTTTGGACAAATAACCTTGGTTAAGCCTGCTCTGTGAGCGCTCAACGACTTTTCCTTTAGACCGCCAATTGGCAATACCCGTCCTCTAAGCGTTATTTCTCCTGTCATTCCCACTTCCCTGCGGATCGGCCTTCCTGACAAAGCAGATACTAGCGCAGTAGCAATCGTAATACCCGCAGAAGGACCATCTTTTGGAACAGCACCTTCAGGAACATGGATATGAATATCATTCTTTTCATGGAAGTCCGGATCAATGTCCAGATCCTTCGCTTTTGAACGCACATAGCTGAAGGCTGCCTGAGCAGATTCCTTCATAACATCCCCTAGCTTACCAGTAAGGACCAGCTTGCCTTTTCCTGGTGACAGGGACACTTCAATTTGGAGGGTATCTCCACCGACTGTTGTATAAGCGAGACCAGTTGCAACGCCTATCTGATCCTCCAACTCAGCCTGTCCATACCTGAACTTAGTCTTTCCGAGGAAGTCCTCGACGTTCTTTTCACTGACGATCACACGTTTTTTCTCACCGGAAACAACGATTTTCGCTGTTTTTCTGCAGATGGATGCGAGCTGCCTCTCAAGGGAGCGCACACCAGATTCACGTGTATAATAACGAATTACCTTCGTAATCGCTTCATCTTTCATCTGAAGCTGTGATTTTGACAGACCATGGTCCTTGATTTGTCTTGGAAGGAGATGATCCTTGGCAATGTGCAGCTTTTCCTGCTCGGTATAGCCTGCAATATTGATGATCTCCATTCTGTCGAGCAGCGGTCCAGGTACAGTTGAAAGATTATTGGCAGTAGCGATGAACATTACTTTTGAAAGGTCATATGCCTCTTCAATGTAATGGTCGCTGAAATTATGGTTTTGTTCCGGATCCAGTACCTCTAGCATTGCAGATGAAGGATCGCCGCGGAAATCATTGGACATTTTATCGATTTCATCAAGAAGGAACACAGGATTAATCGTTCCTGCCTTTTTCATCCCCTGGATGACCCTGCCCGGCATCGCACCGACATAAGTCCTTCTGTGGCCGCGAATTTCTGACTCATCACGGACACCGCCTAAAGACACCCTTACAAAGTTGCGGTTAAGTGATTTAGCGATCGACCTGGCCAGGCTTGTTTTACCGACTCCCGGAGGTCCAGCTAGACACAGGATTGGTCCTTTTAATGAGTTCGTCAACTTCTGGACTGCTAGATACTCAAGTACCCTTTCCTTTACCTTTTCTAATCCATAATGATCCTTATCAAGGATCTTTTCCGCCTTGCCGATATCCAGGTCATCCTCTGTCGACTTTGACCACGGCAATGCAATAAGCCATTCAATATAATTCCGGATTACTGCGCTTTCAGCAGAAGTCGTCGGAACTTTCTCGTAACGGTCGAGTTCCTTCAAAGCAGTTTCCTTCACATTCTCAGGCATTCCGGCAAGCTCGATTTTTTCGGTAAGCTCAGCAATTTCTCCTGTCTTTCCTTCCTTTTCACCAAGTTCCTTCTGGATGGCCTTCATCTGCTCACGCAAATAATATTCCTTTTGGGTACGTTCCATCGAACGCTTTACACGCTGGCCAATCTTTTTCTCGAGACCCAGCACTTCTTTTTCATTGTGGATGATTTCGATGACACGATTCATCCGTTCCTTGATGTCAATCGTCTCAAGAATCTCCTGTTTCTCTTTGAGCTTAAGAGGCAGATGGGAGGCAATGATGTCCGCCATCCTTCCAGGCTCCTCAATATCAGAAACAGATGCATACGTTTCCGCAGAAATCTTCTTGGACATCTTTATGTATTGTTCGAAATACTCAAGCATTGTCCTCATCAATGCTTCATCTTCGACATCTTTTGACTCATCATCCTCGAAGGTTCTTACTTTGCAGGAAAAATGGTCATTCTCGTCAAAAAGTTCAATGATTTCAGCTCTGGACAACCCTTCAACCAGCACGCGGATCGTTCCGTTCGGGAGCTTCAGCATTTGTTTGACGCGAGTCAATGTACCCATCTGGTACAAATCCTCTTCGCCTGGTTCATCTATGGATATATCCTTTTGGGTTGTAAGATAGATCAAATGGTCATCCACCATTGCCTTTTCCAATGCCTGTACCGATTTTTCTCGTCCTACATCCAAATGCAGAACCATCGTCGGGTACACAAGCAAACCGCGCAGCGGCAGGAGTGGGACAGTGTGCTCATTCTTATTCGCCATGACATTGCACCTCCAACATGCATTGTATCAAACCATAAGTATAAAATACTTTGTTGTTCAATTCTATCGTATTTATTTTCAGGTGTCTAATAACAAGAGCACTTAGCATCGTTTTGTGTCATTGATTAGTATCCTGATATTTATGCGAAAATATGTCTACATCTGAAGTTACTTTTAAAAGCAAACGGTATCTCATTTGTGGTAGCAGCAACTTCAACATGGTAACCTCTATTACACCCTCTTTCCTTTTCCAGGGAAAAATAAACCCGCTTTTCTTCGTAAGTTGCTATTTGAACTATTGATGGAAGTTATGAAGGCTCTTGCTGAATTGATTCATAGCTGCTACCGGGATAATTCAAAAAGGCTCATTGATGCATGTAAACACTGTTTCGAAAAAAGCCTAAAAAAAGAACGCCGGCAAGCGTTCTTTTTCGCGTTATTAGCTCGTCTCTTTTTGCGTCAGTTCATCGGCTGCCTTAATAATCTGCTCTCTCGGATGATCTTTTACAAGAGCAATTTCAAAGACTTCGTTCAGGTGGGTGACTGGAATAATCTCTATATCAGTGATTTCATTTAGGATGGTCTGAACATTTTCCTGCGGAATAATTACCTTCTTGGCACCCGCCTTTTTCGCTGCTTTCACTTTTGGATAAACACCGCCAATCGGCTTCACATTCCCATGGATGCTGATTTCTCCTGTCATTGCGACAGTATTGTCCATTGGGATTTTATAGATGGCTGAATAAATTCCCGTCGCCATTGCAATCCCGGCAGATGGGCCGTCGATTGGGGTACCGCCAGGGAAGTTGACATGGATGTCGAATTCATCAGCTGGAACACCCATAGACCGGAGAACTGTGATGACATTTTCAATTGACCCTCGTGCCATACTTTTTCTGCGTATTGATTTCCCCTGTCCGCCGATGCTTTCTTCATCGACGATGCCAGTGATATTGATGGAGCCTTTTTCTTTTGCTTTAATGACCGTCACTTCGATTTCAAGAAGTGCACCTGTATTTGGTCCATAGACAGCCAGCCCATTGACAAGACCAACTGCTGACTTTTCATTGATCCTTCTTTCCATCCTTGGTGTCAGCTGGCTTGAATGCACCACCCATTCGATTTCTTCCTCTTTAATGTAGGTACGTTCATCTGTTATGGCCAATCCTGCGGCAATCTGTACCATATTAACGGCTTCGCGCCCATTCCGTGCATAGTTTGACAAGATTTCAATCGCTTTATCACTCATAGTCAGTTCTACTTTTTCAGCAGCATTCCTGGCTACTTCAGAAATTTCCTCTTGGGTTAGCTCACGGAAAAATACTTCCATGCATCTCGACCTGATTGCCGGAGGGATCTCACTTGGAGTTCTTGTCGTCGCTCCTACAAGGCGGAAGTCTGCCGGGAGCCCATTTTTGAAGATGTCGTGGATATGGCTCGGGATTTGCGTGTTTTCTTCATTATAATATGCACTCTCTAAGAACACTTTCCTGTCTTCTAATACTTTCAATAGTTTGTTCATTTGGATTGAATGTAACTCTCCAATTTCATCAATGAACAATACTCCGCCATGAGCATTGGTAACAGCTCCTTGTTTTGGCTGAGGAATACCTGCCTGGCCCATCGCTCCGGCCCCTTGATAAATCGGGTCATGAACGGAACCAATCAGTGGGTCAGCGATTCCTCTCTCATCAAACCTCGCCGTCGTAGCATCCAGCTCAACGAATACTGAAGATTTCTTGAAGGGGGATTTTTGGTTTTGCTTTGCTTCCTCCAACACGAGCCTGGCCGCAGCGGTTTTCCCTACTCCCGGCGGACCATAGATGATGACATGCTGCGGATTAGGTCCACATAAGGCAGCTTTTAGTGCCTTGATTCCATCTTCTTGTCCGACAATGTCCTTGAAGCTTGATGGTCTGACTTTTTCAGCTAGCGGTTCACTCAGGGAGACCGATCTCATCTTCCTTAACTGTTCCATTTCCTTTCGTGATTCCCGATCGATTGACACTTTTTGAGTCCGCTGATTCTTAAGTAAATTCCAGAAATACAGCCCGATGATGATTCCGAAAAACAGCTGTATGAACAAGGCGATTCCGGTCCAACTCAATTATATTCCCTCCCGTAAGTTGATACTATTGGCTTTAACCTAGTATCCCCCTGACAGTGTTGGAATAAACAATATTTTCAAGTGAATTTTCCCACCTGTAAAGACTATATTTTGATAAGGAATTAATGAACTTTCTGCCAACATGAACAAAGATTTGACCTGGTTCTGACAGCTTATCCTCATTTAATACCAAACCTGTCTTGAGTTGACCTTTCTTTTGACAGCTTTTCCTCTTTTAACATCAAACCTGTCTTAAGTTGCCCTTTCTTTTGACAGCTTTTTCTCTTTCAACACCAAACCTGTCTTAAGTTACTCTTACTTCTGACAGCTTTTCCTCTTTTAACATCAAACCTGTCTTAAGTTCTCCCTGTTTTCCCACACCAATCTCAATTTCAGAGTCTAATAAAAAATCCCGGTGAAAAATTCACCGGGATTTATGCGTATTAAGCTGAATTTCTTTCGTCTTTAAGGACTGTACCGTCCTCTAACACGAGCTTTGGCGGCATGTTGTTTTCGATTGTTTCCTTTGTGATGATGCATTTAACAATGTCATCACGTGAAGGAAGGTCGAACATGACATCCAGCATGATGCCTTCGATGATTGAACGAAGTCCGCGGGCACCTGTCTTGCGCTCAATTGCTTTTTTGGCAATTTCAATCAGTGCGTCGTCTTCGAAATCAAGCTCGACATCATCCAGTTCAAGCATCTTTTGATACTGTTTTACTAGTGCGTTCTTCGGTTTTGTCAGGATTTCGACTAGCGCTTCTTCATCAAGCGGAGTCAAGCTGGCAATTACCGGAAGACGGCCGATGAATTCAGGGATCAAACCGAATTTCAGCAAATCTTCAGGAAGCACTTTTGAAAGCAGTTCCTTCTTGTCTAGATCTTCCTCTTTCTTTTCAGAGCCAAAGCCAATTACTTTTTGGCCAAGGCGGCGTTTGATGATTTGCTCGATACCGTCGAATGCTCCGCCGCAAATGAACAGGATATTCGTCGTATCGATCTGGATGAATTCCTGATGAGGGTGCTTTCGTCCACCTTGTGGCGGTACGCTTGCAACTGTACCTTCAAGAATTTTCAGAAGTGCCTGCTGTACACCTTCACCGGAAACATCTCTAGTAATAGAAGGGTTTTCGGATTTTCTGGCGATTTTATCGATTTCATCGATGTAAATGATCCCTTTTTCAGCCTTTTCTACATCATAATCAGCTGATTGGATCAATTTTAGGAGGATGTTTTCAACGTCCTCACCAACATAACCTGCTTCTGTCAGTGATGTTGCATCAGCGATTGCGAACGGTACATTGAGAATTCGCGCCAGAGTCTGGGCAAGTAAAGTTTTACCGCTTCCTGTAGGCCCGATCATCGCAATATTACTCTTTGAAAGTTCAACATCATCGATTTTGCTGTTTGAGTTGATACGCTTATAGTGATTGTAAACGGCTACAGACAGATTCTTCTTCGCCTGGTCCTGCCCAATTACATACTCATTAAGAATATCGCGGATTTCCAGTGGTTTTGGAACATCCTTAAACTCAACTTCTTCTTCAGTGCCAAGTTCTTCTTCAACGATTTCCGTGCATAATTCTATACACTCGTCACAGATATAGACGCCTGGCCCTGCTACCAATTTGCGGACTTGATCCTGCGTCTTACCGCAGAAAGAACATTTGAGCTGTCCTTTTTCATCATTAAATTTGAACAATGCCTTCACCCCTTGAGAACTTCTAAACATATATAAAGCTGCGATTCATAAGCAAACGATCAGTTAAGTAACAGTTTTTCTGCTGCTGTCGAGCAGGTATGTATTGCATTGTATCACATTTTGCCAGGGTACAGGAAATAATAACCCTCGGCCATTTCAGTTTCGCGCTTATGAATCGAAAAAAATATGTACTAACTCATCTTAACCATAAATCAAGCCATTAAATCGACTTAGAGCAAATTGCTTAAAAAATTATGTATGTATATGGTGCTAATTGTAGAAAACAAGGCACGATTTACTCGCGCCTTGTTTCTATATTATATCCTGATTCTATTATGCAACAGTTTTGCTGTTTTCTACAAGGAAATCAACTGCTTTTTTCAATTGAAGGTCGCCTTTGATTCCGTCAAGGCTTCCGCCTAGTGCTGCTTGGATTTGGTCAGCAGTCATATTGTACATTTCAGACATCTTTTGAAGCTCTGCACTTACTTCTTCATCAGTAACTTCGATGTTTTCAGCTTTTGCAATTGCTTCAAGAGTCAGGTTCACACGTACGCGTGTAGCAGCTTCTTCTTTCATTTGTTCGCGAAGAGCAGCTTCGTCCTGTCCAGAGAACTGGTAGTACAGGTCAAGGTTCATGCCTTGCATTTGAAGGCGCTGTTCGAATTCGTTAACCATGCGGTCGATTTCAGTATCAATCATTGATTGAGGAACATCGATTTCTGCGTTAGCTGCTGCTTTTTCTACAACAGTGTCACGTTCGAAGTGTTCCTTCTGGTGTGCTTTGTCGTGAGCCAGACGATCTTTGATCTTTGTCTTAAGCTCTTCCAAAGTTTCAACTTCTTCGTCAGCATCTTTAGCGAACTCATCATCTAAAGCTGGAAGTTCTTTTCCTTTGATTTCGTGAACTTTCACTTTGAAAGTTGCAGGCTTACCAGCAAGTTCAGCTGCATGGTACTCTTCAGGGAAAGTAACCTCTACATCTTTTTCTTCGCCAGTAGCTGTTCCAACTAGCTGTTCTTCGAAGCCAGGGATGAATGAACCTGAACCAAGTTCAAGTGCATAGTTTTCAGCTTTGCCGCCTTCAAAAGCTTCGCCATCAACGAATCCTTCAAAATCGATGACAACATTGTCGCCATTTTCAGCAGTGCCTTCTTCTTTAACAACAAGCTCAGCCTGCTTTTCCTGCATTGCTTTTAATTCATTTTCAACTTCTTCATCTGTTACGTTTGTGTCGAATGCTTCTACTTCAAGTCCTTTGTACTCGCCAAGCTTAACTTCAGGCTTAACTGTTACAGTTGCCTTGATGATCAAGCTCTTGCCCTTTTCGATTTGTTCTACATCGATTTCCGGGCGGTCAACTGGCTCGATACCAGTTTCGTCGATTGCATTTGCATATGCTTCTGGAAGAAGGATATCAATTGCATCCTGATATAAAGACTCTACGCCGAAACGCTTTTCGAACATTTGGCGAGGCATTTTCCCTTTACGGAATCCTGGTACGTTAATTTGCTTAACGACTTTCTGGAATGCAGCGTCAAGACCTTTATTGACCTTTTCTGCATCTACTTCAATTGTTAGAACCGTTTGGTTCCCTTCTCTTTTTTCTACCTTTGCAGACATATAGTTCCCTCCAACAATAATCTATTGTCATTTTCATTCGACGATGAATACTCTTGTTTACCAAGCAATATTCCAGATTAAATGTAAAATAGAATGATTTTTACATAATACAACCACTACATTATAACACAGGATTATTTCGTTTCAACAGCCTGGACTATATTATCGGGTAAGAAATTTCTTCTAGCTTCCGGATAAAGTCCAAAACCTGTTCTGCCGCCTCGGCCTCGCTATGGTATATTTCAGCAAATGACTCGAGCGGATCTTCAAATCCATAGTACTCATTCGCGATGAAATGGCAGGCAGCAGCCCAGGCTGAAGCCTGTCCGATTGGCAGTTCGAAAGGATAAACCAAAAAGAGGTATCGTTCGACCAGCCTTTGAACATTTTCAAATAAAACAGGATCATCACTTTCAATCTCGCGGCTTAAAAGTTGGATGACACCGCTGTTCTCGATGTATTCCTTAAGTTCGGGTATACCTGCTGGATTGAACGATTCTTCCCAATCGAATTTACGCACCAGAGTTTCTTCTACATACTCTTGTTCTTTCAATATATTAAGAAGCATCGTTTTTAAAAAGGGATGGCCTTCTCCTGATACGACATATTCCTTGATTTTTTCAATATAGGGTCGTATGTTTACCTTCGCAAGTTCAGCAGCAACCATTACCTGATCGTTCGGACTCTTATAGTCAAACAGATTAAGCTCTTCCTCTTCAGGCTCTTCTTCAAAACTCTCAATGGGCTCCATTTCTGTTTCGCCATTCAGCATCCGCTTCCCAAATTCAAGCATAGTGATGAAATGTTCATGCTTGTCCGCCGGGATTTCCCGTTCCTCAAGAAGGGCTTCGATAGTCGCAACAACTTCTTTGTATTGATTCAACTGGACAAGGATCATTAGATACATGTCAATCACTTGTATGTAATCACCCATTCCGCTCCGGAGCATCTCCGCCACAATTTCCTTGGCCTGATGGGTATTGCCTGCTTCATAATTAGAAAGAGCAAGGCCAACGTATACATCACTGTTCTCAGGGTCATGCTCCAAAGCCTGCTCAAGAAACTGAATCGCATCCCTGTACTTTCGCTGTTTTAAATAATCGAGGCCCTTCTCCAACAGACGCTTTTCCAGACCGGGAAACAGGATCACATTATCCTCATTTGATTCCCGTTTTTTCATACACATACCGCCTTACTTTTTAATAGTTCACTCTATTAATTCCATTTTTTTATTTGAGTTCAGCTTTTTTAGAAAGTTTAGCACGAATCCTTGAAAAAACAAAAAGATTCACAAGCTATGCCTGTGAATCAACCATTTTTTATAAGTTAGATTACTTTTTCTATATGCTTATTCTCATATTCTCTGATACTGTCTTCAAGCTGGAGCGTTAGTTCGATTTCATCCCAGCCATTGAGGAGCATGTTATACCAATAGGGAGAGATATCAAATCCTGCTTTGAACCCCTCGTTGTCATAAACCACTTTCTGTTCCAGCGAAACATTCAGTTCATATTGCTGCCCGCTTGCTTTCGTAAGCAAATAGGTAACGTCTTTATCTGGCAGTTCGATTGGGAGAATTCCGTTTTTCAGGCAATTCTGTTTAAAAATATCCGCAAATGATGGAGCGATCAAAACCTTAAATCCGTAATCCAGCAATGCCCATGGCGCATGCTCCCTGGATGAACCGCAGCCGAAATTCTCATTGGCAATTAAAATGGATGTTCCTTCGTTATCCAGATGATTGAGCTCAAAGTCTTCATTGAGCTCACCGTTTGTTTTATAGCGCCAATCGTAAAACAAATACTGCCCAAACCCCGTCTTTTCGATTTTCTTAAGGAATTGCTTCGGAATGATCTGGTCAGTGTCAACATTTGTCCGGTCCATCGCAGCGACTTTTCCCTTCATTTCTGTAAATCTGGTCATTTTAAGCTCCTTTCATTGAAAAATATGTTTTTAAAACACAATATTCAGCAAAGTGGTAGTTAAATATATGTTTTGCGTAGCAAACTCCAGCAAATAGGTAGTGAAATGACCCGAAATTTACGTTTTCGGGTCAGTTTTACGTCTGTATTTTTAACTGGAAAAATTATTCTCTTAATCAACGAAGATATTCGCCCCAAACTAACTGATAATTACCCCATTCAAAACATTAATTAATCCAAGAATCACATTAATTGCCCATTCAATACGAGTAATTGCCCCTTCGTCCTTATTTTGGTAAAAGATGAAGTTAAACGGTAATGCCAGCCATCGACCTGACATCGACAAAATGCCCATGAAGTGCGGCAGCTGCTGCCATTGCGGGACTGACTAAATGGGTGCGCGCTCCGGCTCCCTGTCTGCCCTCAAAATTCCGGTTTGAAGTGGAAGCACAGTGCTCGCCTGCCGGTACAATATCTGCGTTCATACTCAGGCACATGCTGCACCCGGATTCCCGCCATTCAAATCCTGCTTCGATAAAAACCTGGGCGATACCTTCTGCTTCTGCCGCCTTCTTGACCTGCTGCGAACCAGGGACGACAATCGCTTCAACTCCAACGGCCACTTTTTTACCTTTGACGATGTCAGCCGCTGCCCTGAGATCCTCTAGCCTTGAATTGGTGCAGGAGCCGATAAAGACTTTCGTTACATTAATATCTGTAATTAACTGGCCTTCCGCCAACCCCATATAATCAAACGCTCTTTGCACGGACTTCCTTTCTGCCTCAGTCTCACATTCTGCCAGATAAGGCACTCTGTCTGTTACCGGAGCAGTCATTGACGGGTTTGTACCCCAACTGACCATTGGTGATATGGCATCGCCATCTATCGTGATGGTATGGTCATACTCTGCATCATCATCTGAGCTGAGCTGCTGCCATTCAAGGATCTTATCTAGGAAGGCATCTCCCTGTGCTACATATTTCCTTCCATTCAGATAAGCGAAGGTTTTTTCATCAGGTGCCACGAGGGAAGCCTTGGCTCCTCCTTCAATGGACATATTGCAGATAGTCATCCTTTCCTCCATGGACATCATCTTAATGGACTCGCCGCAAAATTCGATCACGTAACCGGTACCGAAATTGACTCCATGCTTGCTGATAATGAACAGGATGAGATCCTTTGCGCTCACTCCCGGTGCAAGAGTACCGGACACCTCAACTTTCAGTGTCTTAGGCTTCGTCTGCCATAGTGTTTGAGTTGCCAGCACATGTTCAACCTCACTGGTGCCAATTCCGAATGCGAGGGCTCCGAACGCACCATGCGTAGAAGTATGGCTGTCCCCGCAAACAATTGTCATCCCAGGCTGTGTCAATCCCAATTCAGGCCCGATGACATGGACGATGCCCTGCTCAGGACTGTCAAGGTCAGCCAGTGCTATGCCGAATTCAAGGCAATTCTCCCTTAAGGTATCCATCTGGGTTTTCGCAACAGGGTCAGTGATCTCACGCCGGTTAACTGTTGGTACATTATGGTCCATGGTCGCAAACGTCAAATCCGGCCGTCGGACAGACCGTTTTTTCTGCCTTAGTCCCGAAAAAGCCTGCGGGGAGGTTACCTCGTGAACAAGATGGAGGTCAATATACATAAGGTCTGGTTTGCCTTCCTCCCGACGCACTATATGCTTCTCCCAAATTTTTTCGATAATCGTTTTCCCCAAAAATACCCTCCCCTTTTTCAAATCACTTTTCATCTCTTCTATGCAAACTGCCTGATTCTTTAAATTCCTGCTTTATGCGTAAGCACCCATGATATTCAGGATCGCTTCATTGTCCAGCAATGCGGCTTTGATTTCCTCGACCATCCCTTCAGTTGTTAAAAAAGGTGTGCCAAATACGGCAATATCCCGGGTTCTGCTGCCAGCATCAAGCACCTGCTCTACCGCATTCTCGATTGCCTCCGCTTCTTCTTCAAGGCCAAAGGACAGCCGCAGCATCATCGCGGCAGACAGGATCATCGCGATCGGATTGGCCGCGTTCATACCAGCAATATCCGGTGCAGAACCGTGGATTGGCTCATATAGATATGGCCCTGCAGCCGAAACACTTGCTGACGGCAGCATGCCCAGCGATCCGGTCAGTACGGAGGCTTCATCGCTTAAAATATCCCCAAACATATTCTCTGTGACAAGTACATCGAACTGGCGCGGATTCTTGATCAGCTGCATCGCCGCATTATCGACCAGCATATGGTCAAGCTGGACATCTGGAAAATCCCTGGCAACCTCTTCCGCTGTTTCACGCCACATTCGGCTCGATTCCAGAACATTCGCTTTATCCACAGAAGTGACTTTGCCTTTTCTCATGGCAGCCAGTTCAAATGCGTAGCGGATGACTCTCTCCATCTCGTTTTTCTGGTAAAACAATGTATCAACTACAGAGGCCTCGCCTTTCTGGACAGATCTCTCACTTGGCTTCCCAAAATAGAGCCCGCCCGTCAACTCCCTGACCACGACCATGTCAACCCCTTCAACAACATCCTTGCGCAGTGGCGAGATCCCGGAAATACTGGAGTAATATTGAACCGGACGGACATTCGCATACAAACCGAGCTCTTTCCGGATTTTCAACAGTCCTTTTTCCGGGCGAATATGGCCAGGCATCCGATCCCATTTAGGCCCGCCCACTGCACCTAACAGGACAGCATCACTGGACTTGCAGAGGTCTAGTGTATGCTCCGGCAGCGGCGTTCCAAATTCATCGATTGCTGCCCCGCCGATTTCTCCATAAGTAAAATGGAACTTATGGTTAAATAGCTCAGCAACTGCCTGGAGGATCGTAACCGCCCCCCTGCTTACTTCTTTCCCGACGCCATCTCCTGGCAGGATTGCGATCCTTTTTTCCATTACCTTCGCCTCCGATTTCTTAATCATATTTTTTAACCGCTGACTGCGACTTTCTTCGTTTCTTCCATATATAGAACTCTATTGACTGCATTTAAGTAGGCCTTTGCCGAAGCTTCAAGGACATCCTGTGCGAGGCCTCTTCCACTTGTCTCGACACCGCCAAATTCCAGCTTTACATATACCTGCGCCAGGGCATCCCTGCCAGCTCCAACAGATTGAATCCTGTAATCTAGCAAGCTAGCCTTTTCTTCCATGCAATTTTCAAGCGTATTATATAAAGCTTCAATACTGCCAGAGCCTGTGGACGCTTCCTGGATCTTTTCATTTTGGCAGCCATAAAGGGTGACTGTCGCAGTTGGCACCTGGTTGGTCCCATATTGGACCTGAATGGAATCAAGACGGTAATATTGCTGTTCTTTTGACAGGTTCTCTTCCAGGATGATGGCCACGAGATCATCATCTGTCATTTCCTTTTTCCTGTCCGCAAGTTCCTTGAAAACAGAAAATAACTTATTGATGTCCTGCTCAGGAACCGTAAGCCCGATCTCATTCAATCTATTGCGGAACGCGTGGCGGCCGGAATGCTTTCCGAGGACCATCGAGTTATTCTGTAATCCAACAAGTTCCGGAGATATGATTTCGTAGGTCGTTTTCTCCTTTAAAACCCCATCCTGGTGGATTCCCGATTCATGGGCAAAGGCATTCCTTCCGACCACGGCTTTATTGGCTGGTACCGCCATACCGGTCAACTTACTGACAAGGCTGCTCGTTCTGCTGATTTCCTTAAGATTCAATCCAGTTTCCGCCTGGTAAAAGTCTTTGCGGATATGAAGGGCAACCGCAAATTCTTCGAGTGCTGCATTTCCTGCCCGCTCCCCTATCCCATTGATCGTTCCTTCAACCTGTGTGGCTCCTGCGGATACAGCTGCAAGTGAGTTGGCGATCGACATTCCAAGGTCATCATGACAATGTGCTGATAGTTCGACCTTACTAATAGAAGGAACATGCTCTCGCAAGTAAGTGAAAATTCGGCCATACTCCTGCGGCGAAATATAACCGACAGTGTCAGGAATATTGATGACCTTTGCACCGGCTTTAATCACCTCTTCTACAATTTCAGCAAGGAAATCAAGCTCGGTCCGACAGGCATCCTCAGCAGACCATTGAATGACAGGAAACTTGGCTGCCGCATACTTTACGGTTCTTACTGCCGTTTCGATGACCTCAGCTTTTGTCTGCTTCAGCTTATGGATCCTGTGGATCGGCGAAGTGGCGATGAACAGGTGTAGCCTTGGTTCGGCTCCATGCTTCAATGCTTCCCAGGCAGCGTCGATATCTGTTGTAACCGACCTTGCCAGCCCTGTAACCGAACATCCTTTGATCTGGCGGGCTATTTCAGCTACGGAAGCAAAGTCTCCTTTAGATGCGGCTGGGAATCCCGCTTCAATAATGTCAACATTCAACCTCTCTAATTGCCTGGCAATCTCCAGCTTTTCGGAAAAATTCAGATTGACCCCTGCTGACTGTTCCCCGTCCCTCAAAGTCGTATCAAATATTTTAATTCTTCGCACTGGCAGCCACTTCTCTCTGCTTTTGTTTGTTGACAAACGGCATCATCTTTCTTAATTCTCTTCCTACCTCTTCGATCTGGTGACGGTTTTCTTTTTCATTGATGGCGTTGAAGACCGGTCTGTCGTTTTCATTTTCCTCAATCCAGCCTTTTGCGAAAGTTCCTTCCTGGATGTCTTTCAGAACTCTTTTCATTTCCTCTTTAACCTGGTCGTTGACCACTCTCGGCCCGCTGACAAAGTCGCCCCATTGAGCTGTGTCCGAAATCGAATAACGCATTCCTTCGAGTCCGCCTTCATACATCAAGTCCACGATCAGCTTCAGCTCATGCATCGTTTCGAAATAAGCCAGTTCCGGCTGATATCCTGCTTCGACAAGTGTTTCGAAGCCTGATTTCACGAGCGAGGTCAAACCGCCGCATAACACTGCCTGTTCTCCAAATAGATCCGTTTCGGTTTCTTCCTTGAAGGTTGTTTCAAGCGCCCCGGCCCTCAATGCACCGATCGCTTTCGCGTAAGCAAGCGCAAGTTCCCTTGCAGTCCCCGATACATCCTGATGGATCGCGAACAGTGCCGGCACACCCGCTCCTTCTTGATAAGTCCTTCTGACCAAATGCCCAGGACCCTTTGGAGCTACTAGCAAAACATCACAGCTTTCCGGCGGGACAATCTGGTTAAAATGGACGTTAAAGCCGTGGGCAAACATAAGCGCCTGGCCTGTCAGCTGAGGTTCGATCTCATTTTTGTACACCGCAGTCTGCCGCTCATCCGGCAGAAGAATCATGACCACATCTGATGATGCTACAGCTTCAGCAACTGTTTTAACTTCAAAGCCATCCTGCTCCGCCTTCTCCCATGACTTCCCTTGTCTTAAACCAATGACAACCTCAACACCACTGTCTCGAAGATTCTGTGCATGGGCATGCCCCTGTGATCCATAACCAACTACTGCCACTGTTTTCCCATTAAAATAAGCCTCATTTGCATCACCGTTATAGTACATTTTCGCCATATTTACTCTCCCTTTCCGGATAAAAAATTAGTGTATTTTTAATCGGTTTCTTCTTGAGTGTTGCTTTTCGAATCAATTCTTGAATGAAATAACTTCTGTTTATCGCTTGATTGAGTGAACAACAAGCTAACGAAAGATCCCTATCAAACAAATGAAAATGTTTTTTGCTGCCCGGTCCGCTGGTTCCCCCTAGGGAATGCTGTCGTTCCGGTACGGGCCAATTCTCTGATTCCGTATGGTTTAATCAAATCGATAAATGCCTCAATTTTTTCTGTTTCGCCTGTCAGTTGGATGATGATGCTATCCTTGCTGACGTCGATCACCGACGCCCGGAATGGTTCAATGATCGAGTAGATTTCTGCCCGGTTGTGCGGCAGAACTGGGACCTTCATGAGAATCAGCTCGCGGGCGACAATTGCCTGGTCACTGATATCTGCCACCTTAAGGACATCAATCTGTTTATTAAGCTGTTTCGTGATTTGTTCGACCATCCCGTCATTCTCCACATGGACAACACAGGTAATCCTCGAAACTCCCTCCTGCTCGGTAAGGCCTACCGAGATGCTTTCAATATTGTAGTTCCTCTTCGAGAATAAATTCGTGATCCTGTTCAGTACTCCTGGCCGGTTCAATACCGTCATCGTTATGATTCTTTTCATTTCTTCACTCCCACCATTTCGTGGATTCCTTTCCCGGGCGCAATCATCGGGTAGACATTTTCAGCTCCATCGACCCTGAAATCGAGCAGCACCGGCTCTTTGTCATGCAGGACCTGATCCAGAATTAAATGTGCTTCTTCCTCCGAGTGGATTTCAAACCCTTTAATGCCATAGGCCTCAGCCAGTTTTACAAAAGATGGCTGTACCGGATTTTTACTGTGGGAATATCTTTCTTTATAGAAAATTTCCTGCCATTGTCTGACCATCCCAAGCGCCTTATTATTGAAAATCGCTATTTTGATCGGCAGCTGGAATTCAGCAATGACGGCCAGCTCCTGTGTTGACATCTGGAAGCCGCCATCTCCGAGAACGGCGACAACACAGGCAGATGGATCTGCCAGTTGGGCTCCAATGCTTGCAGGCAGGCCAAATCCCATTGTTCCGAGTCCTCCGGAGGTCACCCATCGATCCGCTTGCTGGAGCTGATAATATTGTGCTGCCCACATTTGATGCTGGCCAACATCGGTTACGACAATCGCTTCACCCGCCGTTTTTTCATATAGGAGTTCCATAACCTTTTGCGGTTTTAGCACTTCACTATCTTCGTAATGATAAGGATGATCCTCCTTCCAGGCTGCGAGTGTTTCCACCCATTCTTCCTGGAGTGGAGGCCTGCCTTCCAGCTTTAACAACTGTCTTAACGCCTCTCCTGCATCACCGACAACAGGGATTTGCGTTGGCACATTTTTGCCGATTTCTGCCGGGTCGATATCGATATGGGCAACAGCTGCTTTCGGAGCGAAATGCTTCAAATTTCCAGTCAGCCGGTCATCGAATCTTGCTCCAATATTGATCAGCAGGTCACAATTATATAGCGCCATATTTGCTGTATAACAGCCATGCATCCCAGCCATCCCAAGGAATAAGTCATGTGCTGCCGGAAAGCCTCCTAACCCCAGTAACGTGTGGACAACATGAAGGTTCTGCTGTTCTGCGTATTCTTTTAAAAGATTCGAAGCCTTCGCGTGAAGGACACCTGCCCCAGCGAGAATGACCGGCCTTTTTGCCTTGCTGACAGCTTCGGACAGTTTTCTTACTTGAAGGAAATTCGGCTCCACTGTCGGCTGATAGCCTGGAAGGTGGATTTCCTCCTCAGCTGGTACTGCCGATACGCCTGCTGCCATGTCTTTTGGAAAATCTATGACGACTGGTCCGGGCCTTCCGCTTGTCGCTATATAAAATGCTTCCTTGATGATTCTGGGGATATCTTTGATATCCCGAATCTGATAATTGTATTTCGTAATAGGAGTCGTGATACCAAGGATGTCTGCTTCCTGGAAGGCGTCTGTACCAATCACTCCTGTCGCAACCTGGCCCGTAAAGACGACCAGCGGCAATGAGTCCATCATGGCATCAGCAATGCCGGTAATAATATTGGTCGCTCCGGGACCGGAAGTCGCGATTACTACTCCAGGTTTCCCGCTGATTCTCGCGTATCCTTCCGCCGCGTGGATCCCTCCCTGTTCATGCCTTGGCAAAACATGAAGAATGTTAGAATCATAGAGTTTGTCGTAAATCGGAAGGACAGCCCCTCCCGGGTAGCCGAAAATGACTTCGACGTTTTCCTTTTCCAGGGCTTTAAGCAGCATATCCGCACCGCTTACTTCACTCGTTTTAGCCTTTGTTTCCTTCAAGGCAGCTTCCATTTATCGAACCTCCCATTGTGAACTCACAGTTTTTTTCAAAATAAAAAAGCCCACTCCATCTCCATATGCCAGGTATGCCAGGCAAAGGGATGGAATAGGCTTTATCTCCTTATTCCACGGTACCACCCTTATTCACGCATGATGCGTGCACTCGTGACAGCTTCAGCTGCCGGTTTTGATAACAAGTGCAGGGCACTCGACCAGTTTTACTAGGTTTCCTTTCGAACTGGCGCTCCAGGGTGAGTTCATTTATCGCGGCATCGCCGTTTCCCAGCAATCCCGGCTCTCTGTGCATGCTGATCGCAATAAATTACTTGTCCCTGTCTTCGCTTTATCCATATTCAATTAGACTATTATTCATATCAACTGACTTGATGGGCTTTTTCCGGATAGACCTGGATTCCTTCTTCAACCACTCTTGCCCTGAACTCACGCAGGATGTTTTGTGTATGCTCACCTGGTACTCCATCGCCGATGACTCTTCCATCTACTTTGACGACTGCTATGACTTCTGCTGCAGTCCCGGTAAGGAATACCTCGTCAGCCGTGTATACATCATGGCGGGTGAATGGTTCCTCCTTAATCTCATAGCCCAGATTTTTGGCGATATCAATTACCGCATTTCTGGTGATTCCTTCTAGCGCTCCTACATACCCTGGCGGTGTGAGGAAGGTGTTTCCTCTCACGATAAAAATATTATCCGCGGAGCCTTCGGCAACATAGCCCTGGTCATTCAGCATAAGTGCTTCACTTACATTTGCCAGATGAGCTTCGATTTTCACAAGAACATTATTCAAATAATTCAGAGATTTTACTTTAGGACTTAACACATCGGGACGATTTCTTCTTGTCGCGACAGTTACAATTTCCAGTCCCCGTTCATACAATTCCTTTGGAAAAATAGCCAGGGGCTCCACAATGATGACGACATTCACTTTCGGACACTTATAGGGATCCAACCCAAGGTCCCCTACACCTCTGGAAACGACAATGCGGATATAAGCATCTCTCAATTGATTCCGTTCGACCGTTTCAACAACCAGTCCGGTGAACTCCTCCTTAGAGTGTGGCATGTTCAGCATAATGGACTTGGCTGACCGGTAAAGGCGGTCCATGTGTTCTTCCATCCTGAAAATATTGCCGCTGTATACCCGTATCCCTTCAAAAATACCGTCTCCGTATAGAAATCCATGATCATATACCGAAACCTTAGCATTTTCCTTGGTGACAAATTCACCGTTTAAGTAGATCCACTGATCGGGCACAATAAACACTCCTTTAACGAATAGACGCTTTAAATTATTAAATTTACAGGTTAAAAAAATACAGTTTTACATTATTCAAAAATTAATATAAAACTATGACTCGCTTTAGTTGCATTCAACTTGTTTTTTTTATTTGAGGATTATCTTACGCCCAATTTTCACACTCGTCAACACCCTTTTTCTAAATTATTTGATAATTTAGATTAGTTAATTTATTTGTATACGCTTACATTGTTGATATATTCACATTTAAATAAATTTATTTTTTTTTAGCTAGCCCCTATAATGGACTTCAATTTTCGAGAGCGAGTAAGAACTATAGGACATAAAAAAAACTCACCTTCAATAAGGTGAGTTAAGGTATGTAGTTTAAATGGCGTCCCAGGAGAGATTCGAACTCCCGACCGTACGCTTAGAAGGCGTATGCTCTATCCAACTGAGCTACTGGGACTTGGTTGTTTTTTAAAGACAAGATTTATTATATTAGCCAAATAACTAAATGTCAATAAAAAATCAAAACTTTTTTCTGAGGGAAACCAGCTGACTCCCCTCAGAAAATCATTATAGTAGTTTTAACTTGTTTTGTGAAGTGAAAACTCCTGCCTTAACTCTGACACCTCACCATTTCCATAGTCATAGATCCGCACTACCGCTTTTTTGTCTATCAGCTCCAGGAGGGCATAGCTCTTTTCAGACCTGCCGCGTGGAAGCCTGATGCTTCCCGGATTAATGAACAGTACATCGTCTACCATTTCTGCTCCCAGCAAATGGGAATGCCCAAAGCACACGACATCAGCCTCTAGTTCTTTTGCCTTATAGTACAAATTTACGAGTGTAGACTTCACTGAGTATAGGTGCCCATGTGTCACAAAAATTTTCACGCCCTTAATCACATGGATTTCATCATCAGGAAAATGGCCATAAAAATCGCAATTTCCCTTCACCGATTTGAAATTCTTAATAGCAGCATCATCTTCAGATAGCTCTGAGTCACCGCAGTGGATCATCAATTCCACATCATTGCCATGCAGCTTTTCAATTCCCTCTAGCACCTCTGTTGACCCGTGGCTGTCACTGACAATCAGCACCCTACTCATGGCGTTCCTCTCGCTCTTTAAGAAGATCGTCCAGTTTTCTGATCGCATTAGCCCGGTGGCTGATTTTGTTTTTTTCGTCTGATGCCAATTCGGCCATAGCTTTCCCCTTTGTTTCTGCGAAGAAAATGGGATCATAGCCAAAACCGTTGGTACCGCGTCGTTCATTAAGGATTCTGCCTTCACATGTACCGAATACAGTCACTGTTTCCTTCCCTGGCTCCGCCATTGCGAGTGCACAGCAGAATCTTGCGGTGCGCTCACTTTCTGGCACATCCTGAAGTTCATCGAGAACTTTGTCGATGTTGTTTTCATCATTTTTCTCAGGACCTGCGTAACGTGCCGAATACACACCCGGCCGTCCCTCCAATGCGTCGATCTCAAGCCCTGAATCGTCTGCAATCACTTTGCCTCCAAGAATATTAGCGATTGCCTCAGCTTTTAAAATCGCGTTCTCTTCAAAAGTTGTCCCTGTTTCCTCTACATCATCAAGCTCTGGGTAATCGAGCAAAGTTTTAACCGCCAGCCCTTTTGGCAAAAAAAGTTTCTCGAATTCCTTCGCTTTTCCTTTATTTTTTGTCGCGATAATGACTGAATCCATTTTGAGAACTCCCCTATCTCTGTTTTCCGTCCGCAATTTTGGCCGTCAATTCTACTCCCAGAGCTTCCTTTTGTTTTTCGAACAGTTCTGTGATTCCATCTTGTGCGGCCTTTAAAAGGTCTTGCAGCTGGCTGTATGAAAAAGTAGCTTCTTCTCCAGTACCCTGCAGCTCAACGAATTCTCCATTTCCTGTCATGACAACATTCATGTCGACATGGGCAGCAGAATCCTCGACATAATTCAAATCAACAACTACCTCACCGTTCTTCAGGACGCCGACACTCGTCGCAGCAAGAAAGTCAGTCACAGGAAAAGCAGACAGCTTCTTTTGCTTGCTCAGCTTCTCAAGGGCCATAGCCATCGCAACAAATGCTCCTGTGATTGAAGCAGTACGAGTGCCCCCATCCGCCTGGATGACATCGCAATCAACCCAAACAGTACGCTCGCCAATAGCCTCAAGATTGACTACTGCACGCAAAGCTCTCCCGATCAAACGCTGGATTTCCATCGTTCTTCCGGATATCTTCCCTTTTGCAGCCTCACGAATATTTCTCTGCTCTGTAGCGCGCGGCAGCATAGAGTATTCTGCCGTAATCCATCCTTTTCCTTCGCCCCTCATGAACGGAGGAACGCGGTCCTCGATGCTGGCAGTACAAATCACTTTCGTATCTCCAACAGAGATCAGCACAGAGCCTTCTGGATGCTTAAGGTAATCCGTTTCAATATGTATTGGTCTTAATTGCAATGGTTCACGCCCATCAAATCGCATGATAAATATCCTCCTTAGCATGATAAAAAGCAGGCAGCCTGCCCGGTAACCACAATATAAATAAGAGGCAGGAAATACGCCTGCCTCTTTGAATGTCTTTAATTAGTATATCAAAATCTGGCTATTAAAAACTACCTGTGTTTACTTTTTCAGGCCTTGTAACCGGCTCAGCCAGTTTTTCCCCGGATTCTGTAAGGATATCTGCCTTTCCGTTAACCGTAAGGGCCACACTCTCAACACCTGTCTGTTCTGTCAGTGACAGCACAAGGGAATTCAGCAGGTGTTCAGACACCATTTTTTCTTCAAAGCTGCCGTAAATGGATTCATTGAAGTTCAATGTCACCTTGCCATCCTCAACCTTAGGTGCGTCAAGCAGCTTTACACCCGACTGGAAATCCGACAGTAGATTGGATGCATACGCCGGCCCTTCAACAAGCTCGTTGACGATTGCAGTAATGTTATCTTTCATATCATTGCTGACGCGTTTTGTTACTGGAACATAATAATATGCGCCTTCCTCGCCGCCAATATAATATACAGTGACCGCTTTCGTGTTTGTGATATCCACTACATCGGTATTGTCAGTATTGATGCCATCCGCACGGCTCAACTCTCCCCCGATAGGAGTGCCGCCTACAGGCATCGCTTCAAGAGGGGTGCCATTCATCTGAAGCTTCACTTCATCAACGGTATCAAACTGTGTGAGCGTCCATGTCACAGCCTGAAGAATTCTTTTCTCATCCTCTTTTTTATAGGATCCGAATTCCTTTGAAAAATCAACAGTTGCCGTCCCATCTTTAATGTTCACTGTCATTTGTGTATCAGCTGGAAGGACGGCCCTAAAGCCATTTGGAAGCATTTGCTCGACTGGCCCATTTGCAACAAGGTATTCCAGTGCCTGCTTGGCGACACTTTCTGTTTTCGGAAGATCCATTGTCTGTGAGACTACATAGCCATTTTTATCGATCAAATACAATTCTGTCTGGATGGATGTTTCAACCGCTTCTTTACCATCCTCCGTTGTTTCTGTAGAAACATTTTCATCAAGAGCTTCCCCCTCTTCCATGAACGTGACATCCTGGGGAGGATCGATCTTTTTCTTTTCCTCGCCCCCGAACAGCCCGCAGCCTGATAGGAATACCGTAGTTGCCAATGTAGCAGCTGTAACGACCACAGCCTTTTTATTTTTTGACATATAAATCCCTCCAAAGACAGTTTGTACTAATATGTATACGAGCCTCTGGATATTTTAGACCGCCTTTGAGAAGTTTTTTGAATTAAAATCGAATTAAAGCAAATAAAAAAGACCTCCGTCTCCGGAAGCCTTACTAACCTAATTTAATTTTTTCAACATGTTCAATCGGCCTCTCCAGCCACTGGGATGCTATGGCAGAAAAAATGGTTCTGGAGCCTGTCATGTAATAGAAATGCTCCGGAAGTTCTTCCCTGTCCGCAAACATGTCGTTATGGCCGAGAATCGTGCTTACTTCTCGCGCTGTTTCCTCGCCTGAACTAATCACCTTGACCTCAGGCCCCATCACTTCCTTAATGAGCGGCTCGAGCAAAGGGTAGTGGGTGCAGCCAAGGATCAATGTATCAAGCCCCTGTCCCTGCAGTGGCTGAAGGGTTTCAGTCACCACTTTCTTTGCGACACGTCCATCATATTCTCCGCTTTCTACAAGCGGCACAAATTTTGGGCAGGCGAGTGCTTCAATGGCAGTCTTACGATTGATGGATTTCAGCGCATGCTCATACGCACGGCTTTTTACCGTGCCCTCAGTTCCAATAATGCCAATTTTATAATTGTCCGTTACCTTGATCGCTGTCCTCGCACCAGGCTGGATGACACCTAACACAGGAATCGGGAGTTCATTCCTTATCTCGTCAAGGACCACAGCAGTCGCTGTATTGCACGCAATAACCAGCATTTTAATATTTTTTCCTAAAAGAAAACGGGTCATTTGCCAGGTGAATCTCTTCACTTCCTCAACGGGTCGAGGGCCATATGGACAACGTGCCGTATCACCAACATAGATAATCTGCTCATATGGCAGCTGTCTCATGACTTCCTTGGCAACGGTTAACCCGCCTACTCCTGAATCAATGATTCCGATTGGTCGATTCAAAAAACTCGCCTCATTCTCCACGCATTTCTTGATGTAATTTCGCTAAGCCCTCTTTAAGGGATAATATTTCCTCACCTGAAAAGTCCTTCAATACCTCTTGAAGGTACAGCTGGCGTTTCTTGATCACTTCATCGATGATCCTTTCGCCTTCGTCAAGAAGATGAATGCGGACTACACGCCTGTCATTAGGATCCTTCACCCTGACAACAAGCTCATTTTTCTCCATTCTGTCTACTAGATCCGTGGTCGTGCTGCAAGCCAGGAACATTTTATTCGACAGCTCCCCAATTGTCATATCTCCATCCTCAAATAGCCATTGCAGCGCAATGAACTGGGGAGGAGTGATCGTGTAATTGCTGAGGAGCTCTCGTCCCTTTTGCTTAATAATACCTGATATGTACCGCAGATCCTTTTCGATATCAGCAACCGTCTCCAGTCCCTGATTCTTTTCTACCCCTTCAACTTTCATCCGTAACAACTCCTAAAAATCTATTTCCTTTATCCATAAAACTTGTTTTCCAAGCCGAGATGATTTTTACTATTGCCCTTATTTTCTACTTTTTTCGCGCAAATTTCAAGACAGAATTCCAATAAGAGCCTGTTTTACCCTATTAAACATCTTAACCGGCCCCCCATTCGGGTTGGCCGGTCATGATTAAAGTTCTAGCTCTCCCATACGCAGGAGCTCTACAACAGCTTGGGAACGCCCCTTTACACCAAGCTTTTGCATGGCGTTTGAAATATGGTTCCGAACCGTTTTTTCGCTGATAAATAATTCACTAGCGATCTCTTTTGTTGTTTTGTCTTGTACTAACAGTTCGAAAACTTCTCTTTCGCGTTTTGTGAGTAATGGCTTGTGAGTATATTCATTTTCCTTCAAGTATTGTAACCCTCCTTGCCTTCGCCAGCTGTGAACTGCGGGGTGGGTATAAATTTAGTCAAAATATCATATGTGAAGGAAAGAGGTGTAGTGACAACATTTAAGGGACTTCATGCCAATTTTATTTTTAAATGCAAAACTTATTTAACCGCAGATTTTTTGCTTTCTGAAAACAATTGCCTCATTTCCTCTGTCCAGGATACTCCCTTGCCTGTTCTCTTGGAAATTTGTACGATTGTGCCCCTGCCAGTCAAGCAAATCGAGCCATCCGCTTTTTTGACCATATAGTGAAGGTCAACCGAGGAATTCCCAATGGAGTTGGCTTTCACAAATATTCTCAGGTCTTCATCAAAGAAAATCTGGCTTAAATAATCACATTGAAGATCGGCCACGACCGGAATCGTCTCGTTCTCTGGTTTGACCCAATCCTGCATGAATCCCTGGCTCTTGAAATATTCAATTCTCGCCTGTTCGAAATATGTAAACGGAACTGTGTTGTTTAAATGTCCAAACATGTCAGTTTCCGAAAACCGAACCTTCACCTGATAAAAAAATTCAAATTCCTCTTCCCAACCTACAATCTCGTTAATATATTCCATCTTTTTCATGCTGAAACCTCCCGAAACTGAATGAACATTCATTCTTTTCTTTATTATAAATATATTTAATCATTTTGGGAATAAAAAAGGCTAACAAAAACCAGCACAGAATTGATCCATGCTGGATAAACTAGCTCATACAACTCTTTTATTTTAGTATACCCACAGAACCGCACTGTAAAAAAAGAATAACCTCCTTTTCCGTCTGGAAAAGGAGGCTTTTTGTTAAACTTGGTCGCTTCCGAAGAAGTTCTTGAATGACTGGAATGTTGTATCACGATTCAGGGCAGCGATTGATGTAGTCAATGGAATTCCTTTAGGGCAAGACTGAACGCAGTTCTGTGAGTTACCGCAGTTCGCAAGTCCGCCGTCTCCCATGATTGTTTCAAGACGCTCGCCTTTGTTCAAGGCACCAGTTGGGTGTGCGTTGAAGAGACGAACCTGTGATAATGGCTGAGGCCCAATGAAATCTGACTTGTCGTTTACGTTAGGGCAAGCCTCAAGGCAAACACCGCAAGTCATACACTTGGAAAGTTCATAGGCCCATTGACGCTTTTTCTCTGGCATACGTGGTCCTGGTCCAAGGTCATAAGTACCATCAATTGGAACCCATGCCTTAACACGCTTTAAAGAATCGAACATGCGGCTGCGGTCAACCTGTAGGTCACGGACAACCGGGAATGTTCTCATAGGCTCTAGCCTGATTGGCTGCTCAAGCTGGTCAACGAGTGCAGAACATGACTGGCGCGGGCGGCCATTGATGACCATTGAACACGCACCACAAACCTCTTCAAGGCAGTTCATATCCCAGGAAATTGGGGTAGTGGCTTCACCTTTTGTATTTACAGGATTACGACGAATTTCCATTAGTGCAGAAATCACGTTCATATTTGGACGGTAATCAAGTTCGAACTCTTCCTGATAAGGGGCTGAATCAGGAGTATCCTGGCGGCTGATGATAAAACGGACAGTTTTTTTCTCTGACATGCTCTATTACTCCCCTTTCTTCTTAGAATAATCGCGCTTACGCGGTTGGATTAATGAAGTATCAACTTCTTCATAATGGAAAGCTGGCGCAGAGTTTGCATCAACAAACTTCGCCATAGTTGTTTTCAAGAAGTCCTCGTCATTACGATCAGGGAATTCAGGTTTATAGTGAGCCCCACGGCTTTCATTACGGTTATAAGCACCGATTGTGATAACACGTGCAAGCTGAAGCATGTTTTGAAGCTGGCGTGTGAACACAGCACCCTGGTTGCTCCATTTTGCCGTATCGTTAATATTGATATTCTTATAGCGCTCCATCAACTCGACGATCTTTTCGTCTGTTTTCTGAAGTCTATCATTGTAGCGAACAACGGTTACATTGTCCGTCATCCACTCGCCAAGCTCTTTGTGAAGGACATATGCATTCTCTGTTCCATCCAGTGACATGACATTGTCCCACTTCTCCTGCTCCATCTTGACAGCATCATCGAAAAGTACTGAAGAAATAGCATCTGAGCTCTTTTCAAGGCCGTTGATGTAACGGATTGCGTTTGGACCTGCAACCATACCGCCGTAGATTGCTGACAATAATGAGTTGGCACCAAGACGGTTCGCACCGTGCTGTGAATAATCAACCTCACCTGCTGCAAACAGACCTGGAATATTAGTCATTTGATCATAGTCAACCCAAAGTCCGCCCATAGAATAGTGAACGGCAGGGAATAT
The DNA here is from genome assembly GCF_018613235.1 of Bacillus sp. ISL-41. GTDB lineage: Bacteria > Bacillota > Bacilli > Bacillales > Cytobacillaceae > Mesobacillus. The sequence continues at coordinate 14,175 of NZ_JAGGQP010000026.1, read as the reverse complement.
TTTCATAGGAACTTTTCTTGGGTCATCGCCCATGAATTTCTCATAGATTTCGATGATACCGCCAAGCTTGATATCAAGCTCTTTTGGATCCTTGTGTGATAGATCGAGGTAAACCATGTTCTCGCCGTTGATGCCAAGCTTCTGGCTTACGCATACGTCAAAGATTTCACGTGTAGCAATGTCACGTGGCACAAGGTTTCCATATGCAGGATACTTCTCTTCCAGGAAGTACCATGGCTTGCCATCCTTGTACGTCCAAACTCGTCCACCTTCACCACGGGCAGATTCACTCATCAAGCGGAGTTTGTCGTCTCCCGGGATTGCAGTAGGGTGAATCTGGATGAATTCCCCGTTAGCGTAATAACCACCCTGCTGATAAACGATCGCAGCAGCTGAACCAGTATTGATAACTGAGTTAGTTGTCTTACCGAAAATGATGCCAGGACCACCAGTTGCCATAATGACTGCATCAGCAGCAAATGATTTGATTTCCATTGAAGTCAGGTTCTGTGCTACGACTCCGCGGCACACACCTTCCTCATCCTTAACTATTCCCAGGAATTCCCATCCTTCATACTTTGTGACCAAACCAGCCACTTCATGGCGGCGAACCTGCTCATCCAAAGCGTATAGAAGCTGCTGTCCAGTTGTCGCACCCGCAAATGCAGTACGGTGGTGCTGCGTTCCACCAAAGCGGCGGAAATCAAGCAAGCCTTCCGGTGTACGGTTGAACATGACACCCATACGGTCAAGAAGGTGGATGATTCCAGGCGCTGCTTCAGCCATCGCCTTAACTGGCGGCTGGTTCGCAAGGAAGTCACCGCCGTAAACTGTATCATCAAAGTGCTCCCATGGAGAGTCACCTTCACCTTTAGTATTAACTGCACCGTTTATTCCGCCCTGTGCACATACAGAGTGGGAACGTTTTACCGGCACAAGAGAAAACAGTTCAACAGGAGTTCCTGTTTCTGCAACTTTTATTGTAGCCATTAAGCCAGCCAAACCGCCGCCGACTACGATCACCTTACCTTTACTCATCGTGACTCACTCCCTTAAATCCATATCTGTCTTTCATATCCGATCAAAAGTAAATCTTTTTTAGCATATAGTCCTCGAAAAGGGCTTATACAAATGCCAGGATTGCGCGGACACCTACGATGGAAAGCGCAATGAAAACTCCGATAGTTACGTAAGTGGAAATCACTTGTGAACGTGGTGTTACCGTGATTCCCCAGCTTACGAAGAATGACCATAATCCGTTCGCAAAGTGGAAAGTAGTTGAGATGACACCAATCAAATAGAACCAAAGCATGAAAGGAGAAGAAAGAATTGTCTCCATCATCTGGAAGTTAACTTCTGCGCCAAATGCTGCAGCAATACGAGTTTCCCATACATGCCAAGCTACGAAAATCAAAGTAATCACACCGGACACACGCTGAAGCATGAACATCCAGTTTCTGAAATAGCCATATTGGCCTATATTGTTTTTAGCAGTAAAAGCAATATAAAGACCGTAAATTGCATGGAATAATAACGGTAAGAAGATAATGAAGATTTCTAAAAAGTACCTGAAAGGCAACTGCTCCATAAAATGTGCTGCGTTATTGAATGATTCTTCTCCCCCTGTAGCGAAATGGTTGACTACAAGGTGCTGCATAAGGAAAAGACCTACTGGAATGACACCCAGCAATGAATGCAGCCTCCGCCAATAAAACTCTTGTCTACCTGCCATAAGTATACCCCCCTGAAATTTGGCCGTGATGTTCAGGCTTCTCTCCCCATCCCTATTAATCTAACAGATTGATCCAACCTAACATCAAAAAAATAAGCATTTCTTACAATTATGTGACATGTTCATTTTACTCCCATCATAATAGAGCGTCAAGAAAACGGATACATAAAAATGCTTATATAAAGAAAATTTTTAAAATATATTGATATTGTAAAAATCCCACTTTCTAATTATTCCAAGGCGTGAAAGAGTATATTAAAATAATACTATTGCCTGTTGGATATGACTGATAAAATTTTCCCGATCCAATAATTTTTGAATAACGAAGTTTCGGGTATGGTATAAACATGGAAAAATTTTATAGAATTTCTTATGCCATGCAAAATTTAACAAGTTTTTAATTTATTGAATATAGGTTGTTTTCGCGGCAAATTGTTTATAATAGAGTGATAGAAAGAGGGGAGAACATGAGTGAAATAACTACTTCAGAGCAAAAAACAGAGAGCGAGCCAATGGCCGTTACTGCGTTTGGATATGAATTGATCAGGGAAATCCTCCTGCCGGAATTACTCGGCAAAGATACACCAGAAATCCTGTATTGGGCCGGAAAACGCCTCGCCCGGAAATATCCATTATCAACCCTTGACGAAACCTTCCGCTTCTTTCAGGATGCCGGCTGGGGTGCATTAACCATTAAAGAAGAATCCCGAAGAGAAATGATGCTTGAACTTAGCAGCGAGCTAATTTCCTCCCGATTGAAAAATAACCCCAATACCACTTTCCAGCTAGAAGCAGGTTTCATTGCCCAGCAAATGGAACAACAGAAAAAAGTAACAGCTGAAGCCTTCGAACACCCAAATAAAAAATCATCGAAAATCCTGTTTACGGTCAAGTGGGATAAGAGTGACCCGATTGTATGAGGTAGGAAATCAGCATCGTCTTTTAACATGATAGGATGGGTTACTGCGCCAGAATTTGCCCCTGGCGCAGTAACCCTTTTATTATGATCTGAAATTGAGCGGTCCGGCGTATTTAAACTCAAAGCCTCTTTAAATTCGACGGAAACTAGGGTAGTTATCGCTTATTCCCCGTTTCTCTCTCTTCAGCCTAAACCGGGCACAAGTTCCCCTTTCTTGTGACCGTCAACTCTCGTTTTTCACTTTCACGGGCACAAGTTCCCCTTTCTTGTGACCGTCAACTCTCGTTTTCCCTTTTCACGGGCACATACCGATAAATTAGGTGTCATCTTCTTCCCCCCTGGACACCAGGCAGCCCCAGCACCTGTAAAAAAAGCTTTCCCGGTACACCAGGAAAGCTTCTTCAGCGATTCTCTTAATTCGTCTTAACAGCTTCGGAGTATAGCTCAAATGCTTCGTGCAGTGATTCTACTGCGTTCACCATTTGTTTTTCATCCACTACGGTAGAAACTTTAATTTCGGATGTGCTTACCATCTTCACCTGGATACCGTGTCCTTCAAGGACTTCAAACATTTTGGCAGCTACACCTGGATTTGAAACCATTCCCGAACCTACAATTGATACCTTGGCAAGGCCGGTTTCGGATTCGACCGCCTGATAGTTCAATGTTTCTTTATTACGTTCCAATACGTCCAGTGCCTCCGGGAGGTCGTTACTCTTAATGGAGAACGAAATATTCGCTAACCCTGCTTCTGTACGGCTCTGGACGATAATGTCGACATTGATGTGGTTCTGTGCAAGTGTTGTGAATATAGTTGAAAGTCCTTTTAATGAAGTGCTTACTCCTAGGACTGATACTCTAGTGATTTGATCTTCAAACGCGACTCCGCGTACGATTAAATTCTGTTCCATTTCATTCTCCTCCTCGATGATCGTGCCTCTTTCTTTTTCCATGCTGGATCTTACTTCAAGCGGCAATCCATAGTTTTTCGCGAATTCCACCGCACGCGGGTGGAGCACGCCTGCCCCCAGATTGGCCAGCTCTAACATTTCATCATAGGAAACGCTCAGCAATTTCCTCGCGCTTTTCACATATCTTGGATCGGTCGTGAATACTCCGGTCACATCGGTATAGATATCGCATTTATCAGCCTTCAGAGCCGCTGCAAGGGCGACTGCCGTGGTATCCGAGCCGCCGCGGCCAAGTGTAGTGATTTCACCTTCATCCGTAACTCCCTGGAATCCCGCGACAATGACCACCTTGCCACTCTCTAAATCTCTGGCAATCCTATCCGTCTCGATATCAACAATCCTGGCGTTCCCATGGACAGGTTCAGTTTTGATCCCTGCCTGCCAACCTGTATAGGAAACGGCATCAATGCCATTTTGCGCTAATGCCATTGAAAAAAGTGCGATCGTAATTTGCTCGCCTGTTGTCAACAGCATATCCATCTCTCTTTTTGATGGCGCGCTGGATATATCATTCGCCATGTCGACCAGATGGTCTGTCGTCTTGCCCATTGCTGATACGACAACGACCACATTATTGCCATTCTGCAGTTCTTCCGCTGTCCTGCTGGCAGCGTTCCTGATCCTTTCGACATTGCCAACTGATGTTCCGCCAAATTTCTGTACAATCAATCCCATAAGTTTCCCCTGCCTCTTCATTCTGTATTTTGCCTCTAATAGAGTTTCATGGCCAAGCCGCATATGTAATTCTGTCAAAAATAGCCCTTTGAAAACAGAAAAAGCAATGGAAGTGGCTCCCATTGCTTGATAAACGTGTATATACGCTGCAACATGAGATAGCACTCCAAGATGGCAATCTTGACAATCCAGCGTTTATTCAACGAAGGACCAGCGAGAAAATCAATAGGAATTTCCCCACTTCGGCGAACATCCCCTTTCAAAGTCCATCCTCGAATCCTACAATTCTCCTGACTTTTACTCTTGAAGCTCGCACCTCTATCTTCACTTTAATGCTCTAAAGTGATAGCTATATGAAATTTTAATCATTATAGCACACCCAAAAATAGAATGCTACATTATTCCTGTAATTTCTGAAATAGTTCCTCTGCCACATTTGCCGGCAGGCCGGCAGCGTTTAACTCTTCCAATGAGGCTTCCCTCATTTTTTTCACCGAACCGAAATGCTTCAACAGAGCCTTCTTGCGCTTTTCGCCAATGCCTGGAATATCATCGAGCAGTGACTGAAAGACGCTCTTGCCTCTTAGCTGGCGGTGGAAGGTAATCGCGAACCGGTGGACCTCATCCTGGATTCTTTGCAGCAGGTAAAACTCCTGGCTGTTACGTGCCAGTTCGATCACCTGCAGTGGATTGCCGTAGAGCAGCTGGGAGGTCCTGTGCTTGTCATCCTTCGCCAGGCCGGCAATCGGGATATCAAGTCCCAATTCATTTTCAAGTACATCACGCGCGGACTCGATATGTCCTTTTCCGCCGTCGATGATAATCAAATCCGGCAGCGGCAAGCCCTCTTTCAGGACACGTGTATACCTGCGCCTGACAACTTCCCTCATGGATTCATAGTCATCCGGACCTTTGACTGATTTAATTTTGTATTTACGGTATTCCCTTTTTTCAGGCTTGCCGTCGATAAAAACAATCATCGCTGATACCGGATCGGTCCCCTGGATGTTCGAGTTATCGAAGGACTCGATCCGATGAGGAGTGTAAATGCCCATTTGCTTGCCAAGGTTTTCAACAGCCTTGATGGTCCGTTCCTCATCGCGATCGATTAATGAAAACTTTTCTTTCAGGGCAATACCCGCATTCTTGGACGCCAGGTGGACAAGCTCCTTCTTCTTTCCACGCTGCGGTTTTAGGACTTTCACTTCAAGCAGACCCTCTGCCAATTCCAGGTCCACACCCTCAGGCACCAATACTTCCTTCGGCTTGAAATGTTCATTTTTCGAATAAAATTGCCCCAGGTATGTGAGGATATCTTCTTCAGGTTCATTGTGAATCGGGAACATCGAAACTTCCCTTTCAATCAACTTCCCCTGACGGATAAAGAAGACCTGAACACACATCCAGCCCTTGTCGACAGCATAGCCAAACACATCACGGTCGGTAAAATCCGTCGTCGTCATCTTCTGTTTTTCCATCGTTGCCTCTATATGGGCGATTTTGTCACGAAATTCCTTCGCACGTTCAAAATCCAATTCCTCGGCAGCGGCAGCCATTTTAGCCGTCAAATCTTCCTTGATTTCCTTATAGCCCCCATTGAGGAAGCGAGTGATTTCATCCGTAATCTGCTTATACTCGTCCCTGCTGACGTCCTTGATGCAGGGTGCCAGACATTGGCCCATATGGTAATAGAGACAGACACGGTCTGGCAGCGTCGAGCACTTTCGGAGCGGATAAATCCTGTCCAGCAGTTTTTTCGTCTCATTGGCCGCCTGTACATTTGGATATGGCCCAAAATATTTGCCGCTGTCCTTCTTTACTTTTCTCGTAATGATCAGCTTTGGATGCCGTTCCGCGGTCAGCTTGATGAACGGATATGATTTATCATCCTTGAGCATGATATTGTATTTTGGATCATATTTCTTGATCAAATTGATTTCGAGAAGCAGCGCTTCCATATCGGAGGAGGTGACGATATACTCAAAATCCTCAATTTCATTGACCAGACGAAGAGTTTTACCGTCATGCGATCCTGTGAAATAAGAACGCACCCTGTTCTTCAATACTTTGGCTTTCCCTACATAAATGATGGTCCCCTGCCTGTCCTTCATCAAATAACAACCTGGCTGAGCAGGGAGAAGAGCAAGCTTATTCCTGATCTGTTCATTCATGCCGTTCACCTCCTGTTACGGTGTCCATTTATATAAAATGATCTTATGATAGACTGGGTCAAAAATTTCACCCGAAGTAAAAGTTTCTACCTTCTCGAGCGTCCCGTCAGGATCAAAGCCCTGCGAACGAAAACCGTCGACTACACTGTTGGTTAGATAAACCGTCTTTCCTTTATATAACCCCTGGTCATGGATGAAATTTCTATAAGTATAGATTCGCTTATGCGGGTAAGACATTTCGAGATACTGAAGCACCCTGGTTTCTTCCCATGTATACAAAACGAAGTCCTCTGGCTGCTCCTCCAAATAATGCGCAAGCTGATAGACTGCCGGTTCGATTACTGCCTGTTTCTGTATATAACTTGAAGAAATAATTGCCTGGGCAATGATGACAACAACTACTAACAGACTGGCATACATCTCTGCCCTTTTTTTAAAAAAGACAATAAGGCCAAGAAACATTAACAATAGTGCCAGCGGAAGTATATGCCTCGGCTTTTCGATATTCTGGGCAAAAAGCGCCCAGACAGCATAAGCGAGGAGTAGCAATACGCCGAGATAAACGCTGTTTTCCTTTAAAACTTTCCTTGTAGATGCCGGCAAAAAAATAACTATGCCAATAACTATATATAATACCATCAAAACAGTTGTTCGTGAAAAGATTCCCCACCATAAAATGTTGGTAAACAGGAGTGCTTTCAGCCTTGCCCAAAAAGAAAGTTCATTCGACGCCGAGGTGCCGCCCCATTCCTGAAAATGCCCGCCTGTGAAACCAAAAGCAAGCTCCAGAAAATTAGAGAGACCACCTTCAGAAATAATCAGGCCAGCAACCCAGATCAACTGAAACAATCCAGCGAGGACCACATATTTGATAATTCCACCCAATGTAATCTCCCGTTTTGCCCATTTCCTGTACAGCAGATAAATCAGCCCGATTCCCATCGGAATATAGCTCAGCCTGATTCCCAACAGGATACCGAATAAAATCAGGGGAAGCAGCATCCACTTGCCTGCTGGCCTGGACTCTGCGGCCGCGATACTCCAAAAGAACCACCAAAAGGCAGCAAGCGCGGCACCCTCCGACATTGGCTGGTTTACGATAATCAAAGGATAACTGGCAGTATAAATGGCAGCTGCAATGAGAAATGCATTCGTCCTGCTCAAAACTCTTGATGCAAGTAAATACACAGGCAGAATGGTGCTTGCATACACTAAAACATTAAATAGGACCAGTGCCTGATTTGGAAAATCTACGAAAAACTTCAGCAGCATACCACCCAGAATAAAATACGGATATCCGGGAAAATGCGGCTGCATCGCACGAAGGTCATACCTGTCCATCGCCAGGGTAAAATCAACTTGATCCCAAGAAGCGACGAAGGGATTAAGTGAATTCAACTGGACGGCGAAAATGTAAAGAACCGTAAGCAAACATAGTCCAGGAAAGATTATTCTGTTCAGTTTTTCTAAATTCATCATATTACACCAACTAACTTCCACAGGGGACGTTTTTACGTATGAAAAAAGTACAAGGAAATTCCCTGTACTTTTCTGGAGAGAGGATCATTCAGCCTCAAATCAAATTAATTATTTAACTTGTGGGTTCAATACTACTTGCTTGTTCTCAGCTACTTTATTGTCAGCAGCCTTTTCTTTCTTGGGACTGCGTGATGAAGTCAGCAGGAAGATCGCAGCAAAGTATCCGATATAGGCAATGACTTCTTCAATTGAAGGCATCGAAGAGTATCCAAACAGAGCCTTCAGGAAGATGCCTACATCGCCAGAGATCAGCGGTGCGACACCAGTATCACGAAGATAATGCGCATAATCAATCGGGTGTTCTGGCAATAGCCACGTTATATCATAAACATGGTACATAACGCTTCCGATTATGTTTACATCCTGCATCATCGAAATCGCCTGTACGAGCAATCCGGCAGAAATCAGGATGATAAAAGCTCCAGTGATCTGGAAAAACGTCTTAAGCTTAACCTTCATCGTACCTTTGAAGAACATGTAAGAGACGGCAACGGCAATCAATGTACCTGTGATCGCTCCCCATCCCTGCATGGCAGCACCGATGTTACCACCTGTAATTGCAGCAAAGAAGAAGACCGTTTCAATACCTTCACGTAAGACGACGAGGAATGAATGGATGACCATACCGACAATGTTGCCTGTCGTGATGAATTTCTTCATTTTGCCTTCCATGTTCCCTTTAAGGTCCTTACTGTGGCTCGCCATCCAGAATACCATCTGGGTCAAGAGTACAGTGGACACAATCATGATTCCTATTTTCAAATAAATCTCACTGCCCATAGCAGCGAAGCCTGTGAACACAACCTGGAACAAAATCGCAACTCCGATACTAGCCAAAACAGCAAGTCCGGCACCGAGCCATACATACTTTGTATACTTTGGATTACCAGTTCTCTTTAAATAGGTTGTGATGATTCCGATGATTAATAACGCTTCCAATACTTCACGAAATGTAATCAATAACGCTTGAACTTCCATTGCTGATTCTCCCCTCTCCAAGGTGTCATCTATCTATATTACTTTCTTCGTTTAATGCCAATAACAACTATCGCACCAATAACCGCGACTATCAAGATCAAAGGAATCCAGTTACGGATATTTGAACGATCTGTCCAGTCCTTTTTGCCTGGGCCCTCTTCTTCCTCAGTATCTGTAAAGTGCCCGACTTCCAAGCTCGGAAGATCAAATTCGTCTTGCAGTGCATTCAGTATCTCTTCTTTTTTCTCTTTAAAAACTTCTATGTCAGAAGGCTTCTTCCCTACTCCAAAGAGCCCGGGATTTCCTAGTGCCTCAAGTGCAGCATCAAAGTCAGCTTTTATTTCTTTGTCCAGTTCAGGATTATTACCCTCTACCTTTGGCGATAGCGCTTGATATGTAGCATATCCCTTTGCCAGCAGCTTCTTTGAAGTGTCATACTCCTCAAAGCTTTTTTCAATGCTTTCAAGCCTTCTCGCAACATTCAACACGAGGAGTTTCTCCATATTTTCAATTGTAGCTTCTTTATCTTCTGCTTCCAGGCTTTCCATGATCACTTCTCCTGGCTCGGTTCCCATGTGCATATCGATTTCTTCTTTAACCGTTTCAAACAGGGATGTCGCAGCCGAGAAGTTTGGAGGGTCCTCATCCAGCTTCAACTGCATTTCCTTATAGACTTCTGCGACTTTTTCTTCATTTGGATCACCATATGAATAAGCGCTGGCAGTCTGAGGAATGCCGTTAATGAGAATTAATATCAGTGAAAAACAAAAAAATATAGCTCTTTTCATTTACTGTTCCCTCCTACAATGATAATGATAATGATTATCATTATGAATGTCAATCATATTTGATAATCGTCACTTTATTGTCACTATTTTTACTGTTTTTAGATGGGGATTCTTCCGCTCCAGTTACCTTTGAGACAGGCCTGGACATTTCGCGATAGACTGCCGGCACAACATTCGTCATATATTTTTTGAATGAAATGAAGGATGTCCCCGTTGTCCTGACGCGGTATTTAATCGGGATTTCAAGGACCCTGAATCCCTTCCTGACAAGATTGAGCGTCAACACTTGCGCATAATTGTAATCATGGATGATTTCCGCATGCTTAAGCACTTTCCGCGAAAAAGCCCTCATCCCGGACTGGCCGTCATACAACCATTTTCTCAACAATAATGTTTGCAGGAAGGTGAAACAATAATTCCCCATCCTCCGATGAAACTTCATCCCTTTTATTGTGCCCATAAATCGGGAACCCATTGTATAATCCGCTTCCCCATTTAGAATCGGTTTGACTATATCAGGAATCTGCCATGCCGGATACTCCCCATCTGCATCAATCATCACACCGACATCAGCACCCATCCGGAAGCATTCTTCTATTCCTTGTCGGACCGCGGCACCAAGGCCGCGGTTTTTCTCAAAGCTTATAATATGGTCGGCGCCTGCTTTTTTCGCTTCAGCTACAGTTCCATCTGTCGAACCATCATCAATGATTAAAACCTCCACTTGATCCGCTCCGGCAAAGGTACGAGGTATATTTTCAATCACTTCCGCAATGGACTCTTCTTCGTTAAAAGCCGGCAAAAATACGATAACTTTACTCAATTAAATTCTCATCCTTCTCTGCTTTTATTGCATCCATTAAAACTTTTCCTCTGCTGCTCCCCGGATAAGGGGCACCCATCAGATAGGAAATCGTCGGTGCCAGGGATACAAGGCTGTGTTTTTCTTGCACTTTAACCCCCTTGGCGATATGTGGTCCATGCATGAAAAATGGAACAAACCGTTCTCCTTCATCCAGGTGTCCGTGACCGCCGATGCCATCAGCCTGTCCGTGGTCCGCACAGACTACAAGTGTGGTGTTCTCCATCTTCCCTTCGGTTTCCAGCCATTGAACAAACTCCTGGATCAGCGCGTCTGCTTCTTCAATCTTTTCAATATAATCATCATAGAGAACGCCGCGGCTGTGGCCAACCTGATCCGTTCCGATCATCTGGACGATAAACAGATCCGGGTCCTGTTCATCCATGATTTTTCTTGCCCTCGCAAGCATGTTTGTATCCGCTTTGTCCTTATGCATGACAGCTGTAACGGTCTCGACATCACTGCCCATTGCATCAACGAGGTGAGCAATGCCAAGGAGCCGCCCTCTCTTGCCCACTTTGCGAAGCGAGTCAAATATTGTTTCTGTGTTAACTCCAAGTTTATAGACCATATTCGATTTGATGCCATGCTCAAACGGATAAGTCCCAGTGAACATCGAACTAAAGCAAACAACGGTCCTTGCAGGATACAGTGTTTCCATATTCAAATATTCAGTTCCGTTCTCTTTTAACTGATCGAGGAACGGTGTATTTGCTTCATAAAAGCGCTCTTTGCGCATTCCATCAATGACGATGACAATGACCTTATCGGACAGGCCATTCTCCGGTACTTCCGGTCCATCATCCTTCGTGTAGCTTTCATAGGCCTTCGGCTTCCAGTCAAATAAATATCGGTGGAGAATAAAGGCAAATAGGAGAACAAAGCCATAAAAAATAGCAATATCAAAAAACGGTATATCAGTACCAGCGGTTAAGGTACTGAATGACAGTTCCCAGAGAGAAAGCAGCAGAAAAACTTTCGGAAGCTGTTCCTGGGCATTCCCGCTGGTCGAGTCACTATTCTTCAACACAAGCTTCCAAAATCTCGTGAAGTTAAGCCATGAAGTACCAATCCTCAGGTGATAGTAAAGCGTTCCCCAGAAAAACACAGTAAAGAAAAAGTACAGTCCAGCTGCGAAAAGCAGAAGATTAATATCAGGTTCAGGCCAAACTATCATAAAAACAACGAATGGTATCCACAAATAGTTTCTCAAAAAAAGTGGAAAATCATAGATAAAATAGATGATGAACAGTGGAAGCATAACCAGGAAGGCGAGTAAAAAATCCACTATACTGCCTGTACTTCCTAAATCTCCGAGATGAAATAATACCATTGTGCCAACTGTAAAAATTGGCGTAAAGGGCTTCCCCTCATTAAGCAAATTCCAGCTTCGGGCCGCGAATTTTTCAAACTTTGAAGCACTTTTCATGATTCGTTGCCCCTTTCCCTAGTCCATTTTTTCAGTAAGTGCGCCGGTACAGGATAAGCAGCCAATGCAATCCCTCCGACTATGAAGGAAAATAAATACTTCAATCCATGGGTAATGACCGCAGCTGTATAGGCATTTTCGGGAGCTATTCCATTTGCTCCTAATGCAAAAACCATAATGGCCTCATAGCTGGCAATTCCTCCTGGCGTGATCTGGAAGATCTGCCCGGCAACCGTAATGCTGTTTACCCAAATGGCCTGCAGAAAGCTGATGATGCTTCCTCCATTCAATACGACGCCATAAATTACTGCTGCTTCAAGAATCCAGCTTATCAGGGTCAGCATAATGATCCAGACTCCTCGCCAGCCAATGAAAGCATTTTTCATTATAGTTAATTGTCTGTCAAAGAAAGAACGGAATTTATAGTAAAGAATGATCGTGACTACAACACCGCTTGCTCCCAGCCATACGAGAACCTTTCCATTCAAAGGCAGCTCAAGAAAAGCCAAACCTGCCGAAGCCATTCCAAATAGAATTAGCGTATCCATAACCCGCAGGACGATCACTGAATTAAATGCTTCTACCCCCGTAATAACCGGCTCCCTCGCTTTCAAGACACCAATCCTCGCAAAGTCTCCCGCTTTGACTGGAAGTAGATGATTCAGCAGCAAGCTGTAAAACAGGCCGTACATGCAGGTTGTAAGTCGTACTCTATTGTTCAGATAAAGCTTCCAGGCTGCCCCCCTTGCCAAAAAAGCAAGGAAATAACTAGAGAAAATAAGCAACAGGATTCCAGGCTTTGTTGCGATTACCTTTATTTCCTCTATCATCATGCCCGCATCAAGATAGTAAAACGTCATAATTAGAAATGCGGTAATCAGCAGAATGGAAATTAGTTTCTTAAAGGTAGTTTTCATACTGCTCAGCCCATGCCACTGTCTCTGCGATTCCTTTTCTGAAGTCCACCTCTGGTTCATAACCAAGCAATTCACGCGCCAGGGAAATATCAGCCCAGGTCCTGTCTACGTCTCCGGCACGGTTTTCTTCACGCCTGATTTTCATATCAGGATAGTAAATCCGTAGCTCGTCCAAAAGCTGATTCATCGAAACCGGTCTGCCAGATCCAATATTGATAATGGCACTTTGCTCCAAATTTTTTAGAGCAAGGCTCATGCCGTTCACAATGTCACCTACATATGTATAATCACGAGATCCGCCCTCGCCAAAAATCGTGATTTCTTCACTGTTTTTCAATTTTTTTATGAAATTAGCGATGGCCATATCCGGCCTTCCCCATGGACCGTAAACAGTGAAAAATCTTAGAATTTTAACATCCATCCCATATAGATGGCCATACACATGACAAAAAGATTCAGCTCCGTATTTTGAGGCCGCGTAAGGAGAAATAGGTTTGCCAGCTGCCATCTCTTCTTTGAACGGTATATTTTTCATCATTCCATATACGGATGATGAAGAAGCAAAAATGACCTGCTTCACACCAGCTTTTCCGGCTCCTTCAAGTACGTTAACGGTAGCCTTCACATCATAATCTATGTATTCAAGTGGACGAAGAATGGAATAGGCAACTCCCGGCAATGCCGCAAGGTGCACAATCGCTTCCGGTGATATTCTTTTGATGATGTCAATGGTCTTTTCACGGTCCAGCAGATCTGCTTGATAAAATTGAAAATCGCCAGCTTTTTTTATGACATCCAGATGCTGTTTTTTTCTCTCAACAGAGTAGTAAGGGTGCAAGTTATCAATGATCGCCACCTCATGCTGCTCCTTCAGCATTTTTAAGGCAAGATGGCTTCCGATGAATCCTGCTCCTCCAGTAATCAAAATTTTCACGATTACACCTCTTTCTTTCTCAAGCCATTTTACCATAGTATTTCATCTAAAAAAGAACAAAAAGCGCAAGCGCCTCGTTCAGCCCCAACAAGCGCTGGAGGGCCGACCGGTGAAGTCGTTCTTTGACTTCATTGGGCGGACCGAACTCGTCTCGAGGGGCTAGGCGCTGGAGCTGGACATAGAAAAGCGCAAGCGCCTCGTTCAGCCCCGACAAGCGTTGGAGGGCCGACCAGTGAAGTCGTTCTTTGACTTCATTGGGC
>NZ_JAGGQP010000025.1 GCF_018613235.1 Bacillus sp. ISL-41 | reverse complement strand
AATTAGGGGGTCGTAAAGAATTTTTAATTATATCGACCACTTTTTAAATTATATCAGCGGTTTTTCAATTATATCGACCACATTCTAGGATATATCGACCAACTAGCATAAACCAGGTGGTCCAATCTTTCTTAAATATTCTGCGCAAACCTCTCATCCGGAATCTTATTGAGCATCACATAAAGTGAGACTGGCTCGGATCCGGTGTTTTTATAGGCAAGTTCTTCGGTGCCGCCGAGGTGGACGGTTTCGATTGCTGCTGCCACGACCTCTTCGCCGTCGACAATGAAAGTGCCTTCGCCCTGCATGGTTAAAATGAACACTTCTGTACCTGGATGCTTATGCTTAGGGAGCTCCTGCCCTGGCATGAAGTTCAGAAGAAAAACGGTGCTGTCGCCTTTTTTGAAAACGATTCTCTTAGTAAAACGTTCTTCGCTGAATTCCTGGTATTGTTTCAGTGACTGTTTTTCCATGGTAAATTTCCTCCTTATTGTCTGTTGATCATAATAGGTGCAATCTGACTCAGACGCTCGAACAGGGCTCTCCCGCCGTCGGTTTCAATCAAGCTTGTTTCCGTAAGTGTTTCGTGCATCAGCTTAAGCCATGCCTGGGCGCGCGGCGGTGTAATTTCGAATGGCATATGCCGCACTCTCATATTAGGCGGCCCGAATTCCTCGCTGTAAAGGGCGCCGCCTCCGGTCAGCTGTGTGAGGAACATCCACTGCTTCCGTTTGATTTCCTCCATATCACCCTCGAACAAGGGGCTAAGTTCCTCATTTTCGTAAACCTTTGGATAAAAAGTATCGACAATTTTTCGGATCGATTCATCTCCGCCAATTCGTTCATATATTGTTTTGATTTCCATCTCGTACCCCCTTTTTGAGAAAGGTTTTCAATTGATTAACTTTATTATAACCATACAAAATGACTCCCATAGTGACTTAAATCACTCACTTATGAATTTTTCACTATGAGAAGCTAGGTAACAGTAGCTAGCTTCTCTCAAGAAAAACATGGTAAAAGAGGAAAAATGACTGTCAGAATTTCCAAAAATATTACATTATTTGAACAGGCATATTACATTCCCGAGATACTAGTTTCATGATGGGAGAATCCGGATATTTAAAGTAGTGTAACATCAAAACTTAGATTTCAAGGAGGATGATTTAAAATGGCTAAAAATAATCGAAACAATAATGATGATAAGATGTCTCGAGAAGAAAGAGGTCGCATGGGTGGCGAAGCAACAGCAGAGAACCATGGCAGCGAATTCTACCAGGAAATAGGTAGAAAAGGCGGCGAGGCGACAGCTGAAAGTCACGATAAAGAATTCTACCAAGAAATCGGTAAAAAAGGTGGAGAAGCTACTGCCGAAAGTCATGATAGCGACTTCTACCAGGAAATAGGTAAAAAAGGCGGCGAAGCAACATCCGAAAGCCACGACAAGGACTTCTATCAGGAGATTGGTCGTAAAGGCGGCGAAGCGACTTCTGAAAACCACGACCGAAGCTTCTATGAAGAAATCGGTGAAAAAGGCGGCAATGCCCGCAATAACAACAACAATAACTAATCAATTGGCTTAGAAAGCCTGGAAATTAAGAATGCACGGCAGCTTAGAAAGCTGCCGTGTTTTCTTTTTGTCCTCTTTAGGTTCTACTTTTTCATGTCTCTCATATCTATTTACTAGAATCTTATTTTTGAGGTGATAGTTATGACGTGGAAAATCAGGAGTGCGAATCAAGAGGATTTACCGAAGTTGGAGGCTTTTTTAACAGAGGCAGGAGTAAGCCCGGAAGGATTGAGTGACTCAATCCAAAACTTTTCGCTTATGGAAAACCAGGAAGGAGAGCTTAAGGCATGCCTTGGGGTTGAACCAGTGGATCAAGCAGGCTTGCTTCGCTCATTTGTCGTGTCCCCGCAAATCGGCCAGCCGGATTTAATGCTTCTGTTTAAACGGGCCTTCCTGACAGCGAAAAATCAGGAGCTTGAAGAGCTTTATCTGGTTACAAACAAGATGAGCGCGGTTTCTTTCTTCAGCAGTCTGGGATTTGAGATGGTGAATCAGTCAGAGCTTCCCGATTCTCTTCTGGAAAAAAGCCATTTAAAACAAGTTCTAACTGTGGATAACTCCGCAATTATGAAAATAATTCTGTGAATTGTGGATTAATCCACAAAGTTATCCACGGATTCGTTAAAACTGTACACAATTTGTGGATAAAAACTTGAGTTCTGCTTATTCTTCTTTTATACTTTCATAGAAATAGACTAGTATAGCGAGAAGTAAAAGGTGGATGTACATGCAAACACAAATGTGGACAGTGGATAAGAATGTGGATAATTTAAAAACATATCCACAAATCATCGAAGCTGCCCAAAAACTGAAGCAAGATGAAGTCGTCGCTTTTCCGACAGAAACGGTTTACGGTCTCGGCGGCAATGCCAAAAGCGATGAAGCTGTCTTGAAAATATTCGAAGCAAAAGGAAGACCTGGGGATAACCCGTTGATAATCCATATTGCCAATCGTGAGCAAATTCATTCCTTTGTAAAAGAAATCCCCGATCAGGCAGAAGTGCTGATGGATGCTTTTTGGCCTGGTCCGTTGACGATTATCCTGGAAAAGAAGGATGGTGTGCTTTCAGAAAAAGCAACGGCCGGGTTATCCACAGTCGCCGTCAGGATGCCTGACCATCCGGTTGCCCTGGCGCTTATCGAAGCATCAGGTTTGCCGCTTGCTGCCCCAAGCGCAAACCTGTCAGGCAAGCCAAGCCCCACGACTGCTGATCATGTTGCCGATGATTTGACTAGCCGAATTGCCGGAATTGTCAATGGCGGAGCGACAGGCGTAGGCCTTGAATCCACAGTTGTCGATTGCACCGGTGAGATACCTGCAATTTTAAGGCCGGGCGGCGTAACAAAGGAACAGCTGGAAGAAGTAGTCGGCGAAGTCTCGGTAGATCCGGCCCTGAAGGATTCAGACCAGGCGCCAAAATCCCCCGGGATGAAATACCGCCACTATGCACCGAACGCTCCATTCTATCTTGTTGACGGAACAAGAGAAAAAATCCAGCAGCTCGTGAATGAAAAGCGGAGCGAAGGCCTGAAAGTCGGCGTGATGACAACGAAGGAAAACAAGGAGTTTTATGATTCTGATAAAGTGATCCCCTGCGGTGAAAGAGCAAAACTGGAAACAGTGGCAGAAGCCCTTTATGACACACTTCGCGCCTTCAACCAGGAAAATCTCGATATCATTTTCGGCGAGATTTTCCCGGAACATGGCGTCGGCCAGGCCATCATGAACAGACTGTCAAAGGCATCCGGACTGCCGATCATTAAAAAATAACACTTTACTGAGAAGCGCTTCAGGTTTTGGGGCGCTTTTTGTCATGATACCAGTTGAAGCCACTGCCCTCCTTATGAACCAGACTCATAATCATTTCGAAACCTGAAAATTCCATACTTCTAAATCCTTTTGGACGTGCATATGCTGAATTAGCAAGTCCGAGGGGGCGAAGAAATGACAGCAATAGCCGGCGAATTATTCACACTTATGTTAATGGCATTCGCGTTGGGAATGGATGCATTTTCCGTAGGTCTCGGAATGGGCATGTTCAGACTGACGAAAAGGCATATATTTAAAATTGGCGTCACGATTGGTTTGTTCCATGTGTGGATGCCGCTGCTGGGAATGGTGGCCGGGCGATTTTTGTCCGAGCAGTTCGGGGCCATAGCAGGATATATTGGCGGCCTGCTCCTGATTGTGCTAGGAGTCCAGATGATCTGGGCGAGCTTCAAGGAGGATGAGACAAGCGTGATCACTCCGGTTGGCAAGGGTTTATTTATTTTTGCCCTCAGCGTCAGCCTTGATAGTTTTTCAGTAGGGTTGACCCTTGGAATCTACGGCGCAAGGACGCTGCTTGTTCTGATTTGTTTTGGAGTTGCGGCAATGGTCCTTACGTGGGCGGGCCTACTGATTGGAAAAAGAGTGCAGGGATGGCTTGGTACATACAGTGAAGCATTGGGAGGCAGCATTCTGCTCGCTTTCGGGCTTAAATTGCTTCTTCCGCTATAAAACTTTTAACGCACCTGCTCGTCAGGTGTATTTTTTTTGCGATGATCTTTTTACAATCTTTATTTTGCTATTGACAGCAAAATAGGATTGATAAACTATTTTTCTTCGCAAAGTTGACTTTCAAACTTAATACCGAACTGCAAATTGGCCTTATATTACGTTAAAATCGGCTTTAGGATTTTAACAACAATCTTTACGAAAACAGCCTTTTTCGAAAATGAAATTGCTGAACGATTATCATATAATAGAGGAAAGTTATTCATAGGAGGGACAAGCATGGCGCGCATTTTATTTGTCTGTACCGGAAATACATGCCGCAGCCCGATGGCGGAAGCGATTTTAAAAAGCAAACAGCTGCCTGGAGTTGAGGTGAAATCGGCAGGAGTATATGCCCCTAATGGTGCTGATGCTTCTGCGAACGCGAAGACCGTGCTCGAGGAGAACAATATCAGCCATGATCATCGTTCCTCGATGTTAACAAGGGATGAAATCGACTGGGCGACCCTCATTCTGACGATGACGCAGAGTCATAAAGGGCTGGTCATGAGCCAATATCCATACGCTGCGGACAAAATTTTCACCTTGAAAGAATTTGCTGAGGAAACGGGAAACCTGGATGTGGCAGACCCGTTTGGCGGAAATGAACAAATTTATCGTCAAGCTTTTAAAGAAATTCACAAAAGTATCGAAAGAATCCTGGATAAAATCCGATAAAACCCTTGAGGAGTTTTTATTATTTTTTCAGGGGGATTACTAGTGGGGTCTAAACGCAGCTACAAAATGGGATTAAGAAAGAAAATGGTCATGCTGACGACTGTGTTGGCGATCATCACTTATTCAACAAGCGCATTTTTTATTTATTTCCTGCACCCTTATGTTCAAAAATTTATTGATGTCAATTCAGTCGTTTTTAACGTAGCGGTTCTAGGAATGGGGATTTTCTGGACAGGAGTGCTTGCGTATATGGCTGCTGGCCTGATCATCAAGCCTTTGCAAAAGCTTGAGCAGTCTGCATTAAAAGCAGCACAGGGTGAAATTGGCGAGGATGCGGAAGTCTCGAAATCGGATGACGAAATCCGCTCTTTGGGACTGGCCTTCAACAATATGCTCGCAAACCTGCGTGAAATGGTCAGTCAGATTGATAGCAACTTTAAGGAAACTAATGAAAAAGTCATCCAGATATCCGGACAATCTGCGGCAGCATCTGAGCAGGCGTCAATCATCTCGACAACGATCAAAGAAATTGCCGCGGGAGCTGATTCTTCAGCATTGTCGACACAGACAACTGCTGAGTCTGTGGATGAAGTCATCCGCATCGCCGAGGATGTCCAGGAAAAAGCGCGGACATCTGAATCCATTTCCGTGGAAATGGTCAAAGACCTGCAGGAATCGAAAAATGCAATCCATTCACTGATTTCCGGCATCGAGACACTGGCAAATGACAACCGTGAATCGCTTGGCACGGTAAAACGATTGGAAGAGAACGCGACGAAAGTGGAGCAAATCATCCAGCTTGTTGGCGATATTGCTGCTCAAACAAACTTGCTTGCCTTGAACGCATCGATTGAAGCAGCTCGTGCAGGCGAGCACGGAAAAGGATTTGCTGTCGTCGCCGAAGAAGTCAGGAAGCTTGCTGACCAGAGCGCGGGCGCAGTTCAGGGAATATCTGAACTAATCCAGAACATCCAATCTGAAGTTCAGAACGTTGTCGGCCAGATCGGCAGACAGGTTGAAACCGCGAACGGAGAAGCGAAAAAAGGCGAGAGAACGAACCAGGTGATCGACGCGATGACATCCACGATTCATGAGATGGCAGATGTCATCCACGCAATCGCCGCGCTGGTCGAGACCCAAATGGAAACCATACAGCACACATCTACCCAATCACAGGAAATGGCGGCAATCGCAGAAGAAACATCAGCCGGAGCACTCAGCGTAGCTTCAGCAGCCGAACAGCAGGCAGAAGTTATCGCCAATGTCGAGGAGTTAGCGGTAGACCTGAAAAATCAGGCGGAAAAATTAAAAGGCACGATTACGAAGTTTTCGTTATAATTGTTGGACCACAGCTGGATGAGGCTGTGGTTTTATATTTTTTTAACTGGAAAAAATGAAGCGGAATTTCCAGTTCGCTATAAAAAACAGAATTTCGCTATTAAAATGAAAAATTCGCTATAAAAAATGATTTTTCGCTATAAAAACTGATTACTTGCTAGAATTTATGGGACATTAGTGGCGGGATGGCTAAACATGACCCGTTTTCTTTATAAATCGAAGCGAATATGAGAAAATAACGATAGATTTGATCGCCCCGCAAGCCGGGAATACATAGGAGGATTTTACAATGAAAGTTGCTATTGCTTCAGACCATGGCGGAGTGAATATCCGCGAAGAAATTAAGAATTTGATGGACGAAATGAATATCCAGTATGAAGATTTCGGCTGCGAATGCGGTACATCTGTTGATTATCCAGACTATGCGCTTCCGGTTGCCGAGAAAGTGGCGAACGGTGAGTTTGACAAAGGGATCCTGATTTGCGGAACAGGGATCGGCATGAGCATTGCCGCAAACAAGGTAAAAGGAATTCGCTGCGCGCTCGTGCATGACGTATTCAGCGCAAAAGCGACACGCCAGCACAATGACAGCAATGTCCTGGCGATGGGCGAACGTGTAATTGGACCAGGACTGGCGCGTGAAATCGCAGCCGTTTGGCTTTCTGAAGAATACGAAGGCGGCCGCCACGAAAACCGCGTCGGTAAAATTAAGGAGTATGAAAATAAATAACTTCCAGCCTATTTGCAGGAAATTTCAAATCCAATGTAATGGAGGCGTTACAACTGTCTATACAACAATGGAAAGCAGAATTGAACTCCATCCTTACTGAATTTAATGAGCAGGTGCAGCTGAAAAAAGGCCAGGTGCTGGTCGTCGGCTGCAGCACGAGTGAAATCATTGGCAAGCGGATTGGCACTGCGGGAACAGATGAGGTTGCGGAAATGGTCTTCAGCCAGCTGCGCGAACTGCAGGAGAAAACGGGAATTCAGCTGGCGTTTCAGTGCTGTGAGCATTTGAACCGGGCGATTGTCGTCGAGCGGGAAACAGCTGAACAGAAACAGCTGGAAGAAGTGACGGTCATTCCAGTCAGGAGCGCGGGCGGCGCAATGGCAGCTTTCGCGCATAAAAACCTAAAGGATGCTGTAGTTGTCGAGTTCATCAAGGCTGACGCTGGCATCGATATCGGCGATACGCTGATTGGCATGCAAATGAAGCATGTGGCTGTACCCGTGAGAGTGAAGCGAAAAAGCATCGGCCATGCCCATGTGACCCTGGCGAAGACGAGGCCGAAGCTGATCGGCGGCGCACGGGCGGTTTACGAGCAAACAAAAGAAAACGAATCTTGCTGACAGGGGATAGGCAATGGAGGAAAAACACAGGCCTGATAATCAGATCTACTTTTACCTTCATCCTTTCCTTTCATTATAATATCAGCTAAAATAAGAATGAATTTTCTAATAACGGAACAAGCATTACATATAAGAGGGGGAACTTTAGTGAAGCACTTGTCACAGCAGGACAGCCAGTTATACGCTGCAATGCAGGATGAATTGAAGCGTCAGCGCACGAAAATCGAATTGATTGCATCAGAGAACTTTGTCAGCGAAGCCGTAATGGAGGCACAGGGGTCTGTACTTACGAATAAGTATGCAGAAGGCTATCCGGGCCGCCGCTATTATGGCGGGTGCGAATATGTCGATGTTGCCGAAAACATTGCCCGTGACCGCGCGAAGGAAATTTTCGGCGCAGAACATGTCAATGTCCAGCCGCACTCAGGCGCGCAGGCCAATATGGCGGTTTATTTCACGATTCTTGAGCATGGAGACACTGTCCTTGGGATGAACCTGTCACACGGCGGGCACTTGACGCACGGAAGTCCGGTAAACTTCAGCGGCGTCCAGTATAATTTCGTTGAGTACGGTGTCGATGAAGATACTCATAAAATCAACTATGATGTCGTCCTTGAAAAAGCGCGCGAGCACAAGCCAAAGCTGATCGTTGCCGGCGCAAGTGCTTACCCGAGAGCAATCGACTTCAAGCGATTCCGTGAAATTGCTGATGAAGTAGGCGCATACTTGATGGTCGATATGGCGCATATCGCTGGTTTGGTCGCTGCAGGCCTGCACCAGAATCCGGTGCCATATGCTGATTTTGTTACAACGACTACTCATAAGACACTTCGCGGCCCGCGCGGCGGAATGATTCTCTGCAAAGAAGAATTCGCGAAGAAAATCGATAAATCCATCTTCCCTGGCATCCAGGGCGGCCCGCTGATGCATGTCATCGCTGCTAAAGCAGTAGCATTCGGTGAAGCGCTGCAGGATTCTTTTAAAGAATACGCGCAAAATATCATTTCCAATGCCAACCGCCTTGCAGAAGGCTTGAAAAAGGAAGGCATCGACCTTGTATCGGGCGGTACAGACAACCATTTGCTATTGGTTGACCTGCGTTCGCTTGGCCTGACTGGAAAAGTAGCGGAAAAGGTGCTTGATGATATCGGCATCACCGTCAATAAAAACACGATTCCATTCGATCCAGAAAGCCCATTCGTTACAAGCGGGATCCGTATCGGCACAGCTGCCGTCACAAGCCGCGGATTCGGACATGCTGAAATGGACGAAATCGCATCACTGATCGCCTTCACATTGAAAAATCACGAAGACGAAGCGAAGTTGAAAGAAGCGAAGAATCGCGTCGAAGAACTAACCAGCAAGTTCGAACTATATCCTGAGAGATAAGATTTTACCCGGCGGCCCTCCATGAATGAGGGCCGCTTTTTCAGGGAAAAATCATTACGGTGTACCGGTTGCTTGTCCAGAGGTTTTTCTGTAAAATTAGACGAAGTGTGATTCAACAGATCTTACATATAACAGACAGGTGTTCACAACTCATTTACCTTTAAAAGGAGCGATACACATGGCAAAAGTATACGTATTTGACCATCCATTGATCCAGCATAAACTTACTTATATCCGCGAAAAAAGCACAGGCACAAAGGAATTCCGCGAGCTTGTAGATGAAGTAGCAACGCTGATGGCGTTCGAAATCACGCGTGACATGCCGCTTGAGGAAATTGAAATTGAAACACCAGTCGAAAAGACAAAATCTAAAGTATTATCAGGCAAGAAGCTTGGCATCATCCCGATCCTTCGCGCAGGCATCGGAATGGTTGACGGCATCCTTAAATTGATTCCGGCAGCGAAGGTAGGACATATCGGACTTTACCGCGATCCGGAAACATTGATGCCGGTTGAGTACTATGTGAAACTTCCAAGCGATGTTGAGGAGCGCGATTTTATCGTCGTCGATCCAATGCTTGCGACAGGCGGATCTGCAGTAGAAGCGATCAACTCTCTTAAAAAGCGCGGCGCGAAGCATATCAAATTCATGTGTTTGATTGCAGCTCCAGAAGGGGTAGAAACGGTAAAAGAAGCGCACCCTGATGTTGACATTTACATCGCTGCCCTTGATGAAAAGCTGAATGACCACGGATACATCGTACCTGGACTAGGAGATGCAGGAGACCGTTTATTCGGGACAAAATAAGGAGTGTTTGAATTGACCAAGCCAATTAAAGTAATGACAATTTTTGGGACGCGCCCGGAAGCAATCAAAATGGCTCCGCTTGTCCTTGAATTACAGAAGCACCCTGAACACTTTGAATCAATCGTAACGGTAACCGCCCAGCATCGCCAAATGCTGGACCAGGTACTGAACATTTTCAATATCACGCCAGACCATGACCTCAACATCATGAAAGATCGCCAAACATTGATTGATGTAACGACAAGAGGGTTGGAAGGCCTGGATAAAGTAATGAAGGAAGTCAAGCCTGATATCGTGCTTGTGCATGGAGATACGACAACTACATTTGTGGCGAGTCTTGCGGCTTATTACAATCAGATTGTGGTCGGCCATGTCGAGGCAGGTTTGAGGACATGGAATAAATATTCTCCATTCCCTGAGGAAATGAACCGCCAGCTGACAGGAGTTATGGCAGATCTTCACTTCGCGCCGACTTCCAAATCAGCGGCTAATTTGCTGCAGGAAAACAAATCTGAAGAAAATATCTTCGTAACTGGCAACACGGCCATCGATGCACTGACCACGACGGTAAAAGAAACCTATCAGCATGAAGTTCTCGATAAGCTGGGCAATGACCGCCTGATCCTGATGACGGCACACCGCCGCGAAAACCTTGGTGAGCCAATGCGCAATATGTTCCGTGCCATCAAGCGAATTGTCGACGAACAGCGTGATGTACAAGTTGTTTATCCTGTTCACTTGAATCCTGTGGTCCGTGAACTGGCTGACGAAGTGCTGGGCAATGACCCGCGCATCCATCTGATCGAGCCGCTTGACGTCATTGATTTCCATAACTTCGCTTCACGCGCGCATCTCATCCTGACTGATTCAGGCGGCGTGCAGGAAGAAGCACCGTCATTAGGTGTGCCAGTACTTGTTCTTCGCGACACAACAGAGCGTCCGGAAGGCATCGAGGCAGGAACATTGAAGCTGGCTGGAAACGAAGAGCAGCCAATTTACCAAATGGCAACAGAATTGCTGACAGACCAGGAAGCATATGAAAAAATGGCCAAAGCCTCAAACCCATACGGCGATGGACGCGCATCAGAACGTATTTGCGAAGCGATTCGATACTACTTCAAGCGCACCGAAAATCGTCCTGAACAATATAAATAAGAACCTTTAAGACACCTCTTTTTTAAAAAGGGGTGTTTTTGTTCGTAGCGGAAGGCTGGAGCGTGATTAACAGGTAAAAACAGCAGTAAATGGCTGATAACTTTAGAGGGAAAGGCAAAATTTTAGATGTTAGAAGCGAAAATTCCATTAGAAATAAGCAAATTTTATCTGGGAGAATAAAGACTCTGCCGAAAATACAAAAGTGCTTGCTGAAAGAAGTAAAGCTCTAGCTGGACAAAGGCCAAAACGACAGCTGGAAAATATTTTAAATCCCTTCCGCGAGTTATTTGCCCGAAACTCACCGATAATCTCCTGATTAATCATATTAATCTCCTGAAAAACCGGATTAATTGCCTGAAACTTGATGATAATCGTGCCGTCATCCTATATTTGGTAAAAGAACATAACCCAAACGTCAGCTGAAAAATTTTTCAAATCAATTAAAAGCATTAATTACTCCAAGCTCACTAATAATTGCACACCCTGCTCAAATAATTGCACCGTCATTAGTGAGAATTGCACGCTCACCCGATTTTTGGAAAAACCCCCCTGTATATTAGCACCCACTAATTGAAACGCTAAACGGAAAAAGGGGGATTCCGTCTTGCTGAAGCGTACGACCTTAATTATTTTACCGATATTGCTGATACTCGCTGCATTCGAGCAGCCGCAAAAGCTGCAGCTTCCGCCGATTCCTCAAGAAGATCCCCAAACTGAAAAAGTTGCTATCGTGCTGACGGAGCAGCCGGTGGAAGAACAGCAAATCAAAAATCAGCTTAAAAACCTCAAAAATACAAAACTCCGCCGCATCTTCACGCATGCGGTCAATGGTTACTCTGTTAAAGGGCCTATCTCCGAGCTTCAGCAGCTTGAAATGGCCCATGACATCCAACTTTTATCCGAAGTGAATACGTACAAGGTGGAGAACTCAGTCCATCTGCCAACGCCCTATAAACGTAGCGATAGCTTTATCGATCATTTTGAATTGATTGGAACGGAAGCGGTCCATGGAATTCTTGATGAAAAAGGCAATCGCCTGACAGGCAAGGGCATAACAATCGGGGTAATTGATACGGGGATCGATTATGAGCATCCTGACTTGCGAAGGAGTTTTGGCGGTGGTCATGACTTGGTTGATGGTGATGATGACCCGATGGAAACGAAGGGCGCTGGATTTCGGAGCACTCTGCACGGCACACATGTAGCAGGCGTCATCGCGGCAAATGGCAGGATGAGGGGAATCGCTCCCGATGCGAAATTGGTTGCCTACCGGGCACTTGGCCCAGGAGGAAGCGGCACGACAGAGCAAGTTATCGCCGCTATTGATGAGGCGATAAAGGATAAGGTCGATATCCTCAATCTATCGCTCGGAAATGATGTCAACGGTCCGGACCTGCCCATCAGCCTAGCGCTTAACAAGGCGGTGGACGAAGGAATCGTCGCGGTAACTTCATCCGGGAACTCGGGTCCTAATCGGTGGACTGTAGGATCGCCTGGCACCGCTTCAAAGGCTATCTCGGTTGGCGCGTCAACTCCTCCGATGAACGTACCGTATCTCAACGCCCCAGGCATATCTAGGGAAATAAGGCTCGAACTATTACAGGGTTCGGATAATTGGAATATTACCCAAAGTGAAAATCTTGTTTTTGCAGGACTGGGCACGAAAGAGGAAATGAAAGGTGTAAGAGATAAGATTGTCCTTGTCGAACGGGGGACGCTTACTTTTACCGAAAAAGCGAAGAACGCATTGGAAGCTGGCGCAATCGGTGTGATCATCTATAACAATACGAAGGGAACGTTCTTTGGCAACCTGGAAGAGCGGCTGCCAATCCCCATTGCCGCAATCAGCAATGAAGAAGGACTGGCACTTAAAGAACAGCTTAATAAAAATTCGATGCTGATCCGCATGAATTTAATAGAAGAAAAAGATATTCTTGCTGACTTCAGCTCCCGCGGTCCGGTGACGGTCACATGGGAAATCAAGCCGGATATCGTTGCGCCCGGGGTGGCGATCAACAGCACGATCCCCGGAGGTTACCTCCCGCTTCAGGGAACGAGCATGGCCGCGCCGCATATTGCAGGAGCGGCAGCCCTGATCAAGCAGGCCCATCCAGAATGGACACCGGCGGACATCAAGGCAGCCATCATGAACACGGCCAAGGATATTACCGATCGTGACGGCAAGAGATACCGGACATTTGAGCAAGGAGCAGGAAGAATCCAGCTGGAGGCAGCAATCAACACTGAAAGCCTGATCGTTCCGGGGTCACTGCAATTTGGAAAATTCCAGCTTGCCGATAACATGCACCGTCATAGTGCGAAGCTGACAGTGAAAAATACAGGTCCAGCCATAAAAACCTATTCATTTTCCATTCCCCAAAAAGAACAGGGGATAGAGTGGGAGCTGCCAATGAGCTTTTCGCTGAAACCGAACGAAGCGGAAGAGGTGGAGCTCGCGATGATAGCCAATCCTGCTCTGCTGAAAGATAAAATCCATGACGGGGGCCTTTTTATAGATGATGGAAAAAATAAAATCAGGATTCCATATATATACGTTGTAGAAGAACCGGACTACCCGCGGGTGATGGGCTTCGACTTCGCGCCGGCGGACAATGGGGAAGCGTATCGCTATGAAGTCTATTTGCCTGGTGGAGCTGAAGAATTTGGGATCGCTCTATTTGATCCAGACCAATACCGCTTCGTCGGATTCCTTGACTGGGGAAGAAAGCTTGAAAAGGGAATGGTCGGAAAAGAAATACCATTGGATAAACTGCCGGATGAAGGAATGTACCTGGCAAAGGTTTTTGCAAGAAAGAAAGGGCGGGAGAGCACGATTGACGCAATGATTTTCATAAGTAAAAATCCAGCGGCCGGACAAAGGTGATTCCTTTCCGGCCACTTACTATTTTTATGGGCATTTTAAAATAGAGCCACAATTTTGGTAAAAATCCAGAAAAAATCAAAGTGAAAAAAATGCTTTAATAATATAATACTAAAATAGGGTTAATGGTATATATTCACAGTGAAAACTTTGTGAATTTTTTCACCCCAATGGATTGACATTGACAATAGCCTATTGTATGCTTACAAAGGGCATAAAATGATAAGGTTTTCAACGTTGATATGCAAGCTTTTTTTAGTGAAAATATTGTTTTTTCGAAAAATGATTTTTCACCCCCTGAAGCTCCCATTCTCAAAAGTGAGGATGCGTTTTTTATGCGCCGAAACAACCGCCACCCTTTTCAAGCGATGGCACTCATGTCCGCTATACTATCTCAATTGGTAGGCTCCATTTTAATTGGCATTTTCTCCGGAAGATGGCTTGACCGTACCATTGGTACAGAGCCACTTTTCTTAATATTCGGATTGCTGATCGGATTGGCGGCAGGTGTTTATGCCATGCTCCGCCTCATCCAACACTTCTTTTCGGGAGACTAGCCATCTATGGAAATACAGGACTTGTTTATTCGTCAGCGCAAATACATATTCACCTTGTTGTCTTTATACGTACTCGGGTACGGCTTTACAAGCTATCAATCTGTTTTTGCCGGATTGATCTTTGGTACAAGCCTGAGCCTTTTTAATTTATGGCTGCTTGCGAGGAAAATGAACAACTTCGGGGATTCGGTGGTACAGGGGAAGAAGGTGCGCTCGCTCGGCTCGCTGTCGAGGCTTGCGACAGGTGCGCTTGCAGTAATCGTTGCGATGGAATACCCTGATCGCATTGACCTTGTATTTACGATTTTGGGATTAATGACAGCTTATATTGTCATTATGATAGATTTTTTTGTCCAGTCTTTTTTACGTAAATAGCGGGGAAGAGAGGTGAATTAACTGATGCATCATGAAGCTCCATTATTAGATTTATTTGGGCTTACTTTTAACTTAGCAAACATGCTGATGATCACAGTGGCATCTGCTGTTGTTTTCATCATTGCAGTTCTTTCCACTCGTAAGCTTGCGATGAAACCGACAGGAATACAGAATTTCATGGAATGGATTATGGATTTCGTAAAAGGGATCATCAACAGCACGATGGACTGGAAGGATGGGGGAAGATTTCACGTCCTTGGAATCACATTGCTTATGTATGTGTTTGTTTCCAACATGCTGGGACTGCCGTTCTCTGTCGTATACGACAATTACCTATGGTGGAAATCACCGACAGCTGACCCAGTCATCACACTGACTCTTGCAGTCTTGGTGGTAGGACTATCCCATTATTATGGCGTCAAGCTTAAAGGGACTGCCGAATATGGCAAGGAATTCTTTAAGCCGTTTTGGTTCATGTTCCCGATCAAGATCATTGAAGAGTTCGCAAATACGCTCACTCTTGGTCTTCGTCTTTACGGTAACATTTACGCAGGTGAGATCCTGTTGGGTCTGCTTGCAGCCAGCCTCGCAACCGGGGTAGGCGGGCACTTGGCCGCAGCCTTACCGATGCTTGTATGGCAAGGTTTCTCCGTTTTCGTCGGAGCAATCCAGGCATTTATCTTCACAATGTTAACGATGGTTTATCTCTCTCATAAAGTGAGTCATGACCATTAATATATACCTGTTCATTTAATGAACAAAACTTAAAAAAACATTTTTTCATACATTAAAGGAGGAACTTTATAATGGGTCTTTTAGCAGCAGCAATCGCAATCGGTTTGGCAGCACTTGGTGCAGGTATTGGTAACGGTTTGATCGTATCACGTACAGTAGAAGGTATCGCTCGTCAGCCAGAAGCTCGCGGTATGCTTCAAACTACAATGTTCATCGGGGTTGCATTGGTTGAAGCGATTCCAATCATCGCTGTAGTTATCGCGTTCATGGTTATTGGTGGTTAATAAATAAGAATTAAAGATGGCGAAGATCATTCCGCGCGAACCTTCGCCATTCTATTATGTAGGCTTTGTGCCGGTCCAATCCGGCGCTGAGCATACCTGAATTTGAATGTAAGCAATCGTTTGAAATAAAATCGGGCAAGCCCGGAGTTTGGAACGGGAAGCCTTATGCGTTGGTTATGAGCCACTGGCTATCAGCCGCAGGCTTTTGAGCCAGATAGCGCATGTTGGACCTTTTTTAATCATGGTACAACTCTTGAAGGGAGTGAATCGAGGGTGTTAACAATGAATTTTGTATTGGGAGCGGCTGCCGGCCTTAACACTGGAGATATCTTGTTCCAGCTTGTTATGTTCCTTGTTTTGTTAGCATTGCTTAAGAAGTTCGCTTGGGGTCCATTGATGGGCATCATGAAGGAACGTGAAGAGCATATTGCTGGCGAAATCGGAGCGGCTGAAAAAAGCCGTGCTGAAGCACAGAAACTTATGGAAGAACAGCGTGAAATGCTTAAGCAGGCACGTACAGAAGCACAGGGCCTAATTGAAAACGCAAAGAAACAGGGCGACGTTCAGCGTGATGAAATCATTGCACTGGCACGCACTGAATCTGAAAGAATCAAAGAATCTGCGAAGCTTGAAATTGAACAGCAGAAGGAGCAGGCTGTTGCGGCAATCCGCGAGCAAGTTGCTTCACTATCTGTCTTGATTGCTTCTAAAGTGATCGAGAAGGAAATCTCTGCAGCTGACCAGGAAAAGCTCATCAATGAATACATTCAAGAGGCGGGTAATGCCCGATGAGCAACTCGACAGTAGCAAAGCGCTATGCCCTGGCACTTTTTCAACTCGCTTCTGAAAAGCAGGCTCTACCACAGGTTGAGGAAGAGCTTCGCACTGTAAAAGAAGTTGTTGTGAACAATCCGGAATTGACTGCCTTTTTAAAGTCTCCAAAGCTTCCGAACGAGAAGAAGAAAGAGGTTTTAAAGACAGCTTTCGGATCTGTAAGCACATATGTCCTTAATACACTGATGATCTTGGTTGACCGCCACCGCGAAGACCAGATCGCAGACGTTGCTGACCAGTTCATCGCCCTTGCGAATGACGCAAAAGGCGTGGCTGAAGCAAAAGTCTATAGTGTCCAGCCTTTGACGGCTGAGCAGGCTGAAGCACTTTCAGCTTCGTTCGCGCCGCAGGTTGGCAAACAGTCTCTTTATATTGAAAACATTGTAGATTCCAATTTGCTTGGAGGCGTAAAGCTTCGCATTGGAAACCGCATTTTTGACGGCAGCTTGCGCGGCAAGCTAGACCGCTTAGAACGTAAATTGCTAGGCTAAGATTCGTAGATAGGGGTGAAACTCATGAGCATCAAAGCTGAAGAAATCAGTGCGCTGATAAAATCGCAAATCGAAAATTATCAGTCGGAAATTCAAGTGAGTGATGTGGGTACAGTTATCAGTGTTGGTGACGGTATCGCCCGTGCTCATGGCCTCGACAATGTCATGGCTGGAGAACTTGTTGAATTTTCAAACGGCGTTATGGGTATGGCACAAAACCTGGAAGAAAATAACGTCGGTATCATCATCCTTGGACCTTTCACGGAAATCCGCGAAGGTGACGAGGTACGCCGTACGGGCCGCATCATGGAGGTTCCTGTTGGGGAACAGCTTATCGGCCGCGTCGTAAACCCTCTTGGACAGCCAGTAGATGGCATGGGTCCAATCAACACAACAAAAACTCGTCCAATCGAGTACGCTGCACCGGGCGTTATGGACCGTAAATCAGTTCATGAGCCATTGCAGACTGGTATCAAGGCGATCGACGCTCTTGTGCCAATCGGCCGCGGACAGCGTGAATTGATCATCGGTGACCGCCAGACTGGTAAAACATCTGTAGCGATCGATACAATTCTTAACCAAAAAGGCCAGGATATGGTCTGTATCTACGTTGCAATCGGACAGAAGGAATCAACTGTACGTAACGCGGTTGAAACTCTCCGTAAGCACGGCGCGTTAGATTACTCTATCGTTGTTACAGCATCTGCATCACAGCCGGCACCACTCTTATACCTTGCTCCTTACGCTGGTGTAACGATGGGTGAAGAATTCATGTACAATGGCAAGCACGTTCTTGTCGTATATGATGACCTAACAAAACAAGCGGCAGCATACCGTGAACTTTCCTTGCTTCTTCGCCGTCCTCCAGGTCGTGAAGCTTACCCAGGGGATGTATTCTACTTGCACTCACGCTTACTAGAGCGTGCTGCTAAGTTGAGCGACGCTAAAGGCGCAGGTTCAATCACAGCACTTCCGTTCATTGAAACACAGGCAGGCGACGTTTCTGCTTACATTCCAACGAACGTTATCTCGATCACAGACGGACAGATCTTCTTGCAGTCTGACCTATTCTTCTCTGGCGTACGTCCAGCGATCAACGCAGGTCTTTCTGTATCCCGTGTAGGTGGATCCGCTCAAATCAAAGCGATGAAGAAGGTATCTGGTACACTGCGTCTGGACCTCGCTTCATACCGTGAATTGGAAGCATTCGCTCAGTTCGGTTCTGACCTTGACAAAGCGACTCAGGCAAAACTTAACCGCGGTGCCCGTACGGTAGAGGTTCTTAAACAAGATCTTAACAAGCCGCTTGCTGTTGAAAAGCAAGTTGCGATCCTATATGCACTGACTCGCGGCTTCCTTGATGATATTCCATTGCAGGATATCCGCCGCTTCGAAGGTGAATTCCTTTCATGGTTAGACCACAACCATACAGAAGTGTTAGATCATATCCGTTCAACGAAGGAACTTCCTTCAGACGACGATATGAGTGCTGCAATCAACGCTTTCAAAAAGACGTTTGCAGTTTCTGAGTAATTTGAAAAGCGGAAGTGCCTCGATCAGCCCCGACAAGCGCTGGAGGGCCGACCTGTGAAGTCGCTCTTTGACTTCATTGGGCGGACCGAAGCGACTCGAGGGGCTAGGCACTGGAGCTGGACATGTGATGCAGAGCCGGCCGCTGGCTGGTCCTGCCTGACCTTGGACTAACAATCTATGTAAAAGGGTGGTGAGAACCGAAATGGCATCTTTACGCGATATAAAAAACCGTATTACTTCGACTAAAAAGACGAGCCAGATCACCAAGGCAATGGAGATGGTATCCGCAGCTAAATGGAACCGTGGAGTCATGAACGCGAAAGCATTCGTTCCTTACATGGAAAAAATCCAGGAAGTGACTGCCTCAATCGCAATGGGCAGCAAGGATTCCAACCACCCAATGCTGAACAGCCGTCCAGTCAAGAAGACGGGATATCTAGTAATCACATCTGACCGTGGACTTGCAGGGGCATACAACAGTAACGTCCTTCGCCAGGTTTACCAGACGATCCAGCAACGCCATAAATCAAATGATGAGTTTGCGATCATCGCGATCGGGCGTGTCGGCCGTGACTTTTTCCAAAGCCGTGGCATGAACGTTGTCCTTGACATCGTCGGCATTGCAGACCAGCCGTCCTTCGCGGAAATCCAGGATATCGCCAGCAACACAGTTGGCATGTTCTCCGATGGATCATTTGATGAATTATATATTTACTACAGTCATTACGTCAGTGCGATCGCTCAAGACGTAACTGAGAAGAAGTTGCTTCCGTTAACGGATATTGGTGCAGCTTCAACAAAGCTTACTTCTTATGAATTTGAGCCGAACGCTGAGGAGATCCTGGAAGTTCTCTTGCCGCAATACGCAGAAAGCTTGATTTACGGAGCACTGCTTGACAGCAAAGCAAGTGAACATGCTGCTCGTATGACAGCCATGAGAAACGCAACGGACAATGCGAAAGAGCTGATCAATTCCCTCAGCTTGAGCTACAACCGCGCGCGTCAGGCTGCTATTACCCAGGAAATCACCGAAATCGTCGGTGGAGCCGCAGCACTCGAATAGATTTTTCAATGACAATCGGGGATGTGGCTTGATGCCGCATCCCATCATGATGTATATATTTCAACTAGTACGATAGGAGGGAACAAGATGAACAAAGGACGCGTTCTCCAGGTTATGGGTCCGGTTGTTGACGTTAAGTTTGAAAGCGGCAATCTTCCAGAGATCTATAACGCTTTGAAAATTGTAACCAGCGATGCGGATGTGACCATCGAGCTAACTCTTGAGGTAGCCCTTCACTTAGGTGATGACACAGTTCGTACAATCGCGATGTCTTCCACAGACGGCCTTAAGCGTGGCGTCGAAGTATTAGATACAGGTGCTCCAATCTCCGTTCCGGTTGGGGACGTAACACTAGGACGTGTATTCAACGTATTGGGTGAGTCAATCGACCTTGACGCTCCAATCGCTGCTGATTCACGCCGTGATTCAATCCACAGGGAAGCTCCAACATTTGAACAGCTTTCAACTGAGGTAGAAATCCTTGAGACAGGTATTAAGGTAGTTGACCTTCTTGCTCCATATATCAAGGGCGGTAAGATCGGATTGTTCGGTGGTGCCGGTGTAGGTAAAACCGTACTAATCCAGGAATTGATCAACAACATCGCTCAAGAGCACAGCGGTATCTCCGTATTCGCTGGTGTTGGTGAGCGTACACGTGAAGGTAACGACCTTTACCACGAAATGACAGATTCTGGCGTTATCAAGCAAACTGCGATGGTATTCGGCCAGATGAACGAGCCGCCAGGAGCACGTATGCGTGTTGCCCTGACTGGTCTTACAATGGCAGAATACTTCCGTGATGAGCAAGGACAGGACGTTCTTTTCTTCATGGATAACATCTTCCGTTTCACGCAAGCAGGTTCTGAGGTTTCTGCCCTACTTGGCCGTATGCCATCTGCGGTAGGTTACCAGCCGACTCTTGCAACTGAAATGGGTAAATTGCAGGAACGTATCACATCTACTAACGTAGGTTCTGTTACTTCCATCCAGGCGATCTATGTACCAGCCGATGACTACACTGACCCGGCTCCGGCTACAACTTTCGCTCACTTGGATGCAACAACTAACCTTGAGCGTAAGCTTTCTGAAATGGGTATCTACCCTGCGGTGGATCCACTTGCTTCGACTTCACGTGCATTGACACCTGAAATCGTTGGCGAAGACCACTATTCAGTAGCTCGTCGCGTACAGCAAACATTGCAGCGTTACAGAGAACTTCAGGATATCATCGCGATCCTTGGTATGGATGAGCTTTCTGACGAAGATAAGCTGACTGTACACCGCGCTCGCCGCATCCAGTTCTACCTGTCACAAAACTTCCACGTAGCCGAACAGTTCACAGGACAAAAAGGTTCTTACGTGCCAGTTAAAGAAACAGTTAAAGGATTCGCTGAAATCCTTGACGGCAAATATGACCACCTTCCAGAAGATGCATTCCGCCTAGTTGGCCGAATCGAAGAAGTTATCGAGAATGCAAAACGTATGGGTGTAGAGGTCTAATAACGGACCAGGAGGGTAAAAAATGAAGACGATTAAAGTCAGTGTTGTTACTCCCGATGGGCCGGTGTATGAATCAGATGTTGAAATGGTAAGCACAAAAGCGAGCACAGGCGAGCTTGGAATCTTGCCAGGCCACATTCCTATGGTTGCACCGCTACAAATTGGCGCTGTCCGTTTGAAAAATGGCAGCAATAACGAGTTCATTGCAGTCAGCGGCGGCTTCCTCGAGGTCCGTCCTGAGCAGGTCACCATCCTTGCTCAATCTGCAGAACAATCATCTGAAATCGATCTTGAACGTGCACTAAAAGCAAAAGAACGCGCTGAGCAGCGCCTGCATGAAAGAAAGCAGGAGAACATCGACTTCAAGCGTGCAGAACTTGCCTTGCAGCGTGCGATCAACCGTATTTCAGTTGCAGAACGCAGAATCTAATTTTAAGATAAACACCCTCCGGCGATGACGGGGGGTGTTTTTATTATGTAGAGATTGGGAGCCGGTCGGTTGTTCGCTTTGTTGCTGCCAGATGATTTACAAATATAGGAGCAGATTCCGTTTCGCTATATAAATAGCAAATTCGCTATAAAAATTACTAATTCGCTATATAAATTTAAAAATCGCTATAAAAAAAGAAAAGTCGCTATAAAATTTAATTTTTCGCTATAAAATGGTTTGTTATCATTGTTTAGCCTAGAAATTATGCTGATAAATCAGGTTTGAGCTCATATTTCCGCTGACTTATCGAATAAACTCGTGTTCAGTAATCGAATCATCGCATAATTCTCAATTCTTCACTCGATCCCTCGCTTAATATTCAATTTTAGCGTTCAATTCATCACTCAACTCATAAATTAATACCCGCAAAAACTCTCCTTAACCAAAATTCCATAATTCCGCCATAATCAACCCTATCTCAGAACTTAACAATGTTGACAAACGTCACTGACAACTTAATCCAAATTGTATTTAATATAGAATGTAACCGATTGTCTGCTGCGTTTTACCGTTAAAAGCGCATGTTCCGGAGGCTGCACCCTCCAACCAGGCAGCTCTCGTAAAGGGCCTGGGCAAAAGAGTAAGAATATATTGACTTCAAAGCAACTAAGTATGAAAGGGGAACCCTCTTTCTGACAGTCTATACAAGCTCAATTAAGAAACTATTTTTCTATTGAAAAAGGCTTGGAAGAAGGTTGCCAGATTGTTCAAAGGCTTGTCGACACACTATTGCAACAATGGTATAATTGTTATCGGTTACAAGATTAAAAAGTATGAAAATTTCACAACATTGGAGGGATGGGCATGGAGCAGTTGAATCTATATCAAAATAACTATTTGATAGTCTTTGTGTTCCTATGTCTCGGGGTATTGCTTCCGATCGTAGCCTTGTTTGCGGCTAAGCTTCTGCGGCCGAAATACAAGGAAGACGAGCGAAAATATACCACCTACGAGAGCGGGATGGAACCGTTCAGCGATGCGCGGGTCCAGTTTAATGTCCGTTATTATGTTTTTGCTCTTATGTTCGTTATTTTTGATGTAGAAACAGCGTTTTTGTATCCATGGGCTGTCGCCTATGAGAAGCTGGGAATCTTCGCATTGATCGAAATGCTGATTTTCGTCGTAATGCTTCTGATCGGACTCATCTACGCATGGAAAAAGAAGGTGCTAAAATGGATTTAAAGTTGGATGATTTCTCACCTGAAGAAGTAGCAGAACTCCAAAGGAATGTATTCGTGACAACTCTTGAGCAGGTAAAAGGCTGGGCCCGCAGCAACTCGATGTGGCCAATGACTTTTGGTCTTGCGTGCTGCGCGATTGAAATGATGGCATCAAGTTCGGCTCACTATGACCTGGACCGTTTCGGGACATTTTACCGGAACTCGCCTCGTCAGTCCGATGTCATGATTGTTTCAGGTACTGTTACGAAGAAAATGGCTCCGACTGTCCGCAGGCTGTACGACCAGCTGGCAGAACCAAAATGGGTAATCGCCATGGGTTCATGCGCGACAGCAGGCGGTCCATATGTAAAATCATACTCAGTTGTAAAAGGTGTCGATCAGATTGTGCCGGTCGATGTTTACATACCGGGTTGCCCGCCGAATCCAGCAGCATTGATTTACGGGATTAATAAATTGAAAGAGAAAATCCGTTATGAGGCGAAAACCGGGAAGAAGGTGATCTAACCGATGAGCGGGGAAAAGGATTTAGAGCAGATAAAGAGAGAAGCAGCCCAAAAGGCAAAAGAGCTTGCGAAGCAGCGCCAGGCCGCTAAACAGGCAGGGGAAGGAAACGACCCGAAAGAGGTTGCCGACAAAGTCGCAGAACCTGAAGTGAAGGAAACCGAGGCAAAGGCAGAAGCACCAGCAGGTGATGACGCCGAGCTTGCGAAGAGGAAAGCCGCCGCAGCAGCGAAAGCGAAAGCAGCTGCACTGGCAAAAATGAAAGCCAATGGCCAGGCTGTTGAAAACGGCCAGGCTGACGAAGCACCGGGAGCCAAAGAAGATGAATCGGCTCCGGTAGAAGGTCAAGATGCTGAATTAGCCAAGAAAAAAGCCGCAGCCGCAGCAAAAGCGAAAGCGGCCGCTCTTGCAAAAATGAAGGCATCCGGACAGGCAGAGGAAAGCACGGAAGAATCTGCAGCGCCTGAAGCTACAGCGGGCGACGACGATGATCTGGCGAAAAAGAAAGCCGCAGCCGTAGCAAAAGCAAAGGCAGCAGCAGCAGCGAAAAGGAAAGCTCAGGAGACAGGCGCAGGAGGAGAGACAGTTGCTCCAGCAGGCGACGATGACCTGGCGAAAAAGAAAGCCGCGGCCGTAGCGAAGGCAAAGGCAGCAGCGGCAGCAAAAAGGAAAGCTCAAGAGGCAGGCGGAGAAGCAGACGCTTCAGCAGGCGACGATGATGATCTGGCGAAAAAGAAAGCCGCAGCCGTAGCAAAAGCAAAGGCGGCCGCAGCAGCGAAAGCCAAAGCCGCAGCGGGCGGAGGATCAGCTGACGACGAAAAAGCGAAAGCGATTGCAGCAGCGAAGGCAAAAGCAGCCGCAGCAGCAAAGGCGAAGTCAGCAGCTGGCGCAAAGGCAGGAGCAGAAGAACCTGTTGAAGAGAAAAAGCCATCTCCAAACCAGCCTTACTTAGATAAATATGTAAAAGCAATTACCGACAACCTTGGTGATGATATTCTGGAAGATTCGTATATTAACCCTCTTTCAAAAGATGTCCCGACACTTGTCGCAAAGAAAGAATCCTATTACCGACTGGCTGAATTCCTGAAGTACAACGAACTATTAGGTTTCGATTACCTGTCAGAGATTCACGGCACTGATTTCCAGACACATATGGAAGTGTATGTTCACTTGTACTCATACAAAAACAGGCAGTCCGTTGCGTTGAAGGTCAAGCTTGACCGCGATGCACCTGTTACCCAGTCCGTCCAGCCTTTATGGGCAGGAGCCGATTGGCCGGAGTGTGAAGCGTACGACCTGCTTGGCATCAAATTCGAAGGCCATCCAAACCTCCATCGCATCATGCTTGGTGAAGACTGGGTAGGCCACCCATTGAGAAAAGACTATGAACCGTATGATGTGGAGGTGTAGCCCGTGATACGCACAGAAGAAATGCTCTTGAACGTGGGCCCGCAGCACCCTAGTACACACGGTGTATTCCGCCTCGTTCTGAAAATTGACGGTGAAATTATCGTTGAAGCAAAGCCGGTTATCGGTTATTTGCATCGCGGGACAGAAAAGCTTGCCGAAGACCTGCAATATACACAGATCATTCCGTATACAGACAGGATGGACTACGTTTCGGCAATGACAAATAACTATGTAATCGTCCATGCAGTCGAAACGATGATGGGATTACAGGTGCCTGAACGTGCTGAGTATCTAAGGATACTGGCGATGGAATTGAACAGGGTTGCCAGCCACTTGCTGTGGTGGGGAACATTCATCCTCGACTTCGGTGCGACGAGCCCATTGCTATACGCATTCCGTGACCGCGAGATGATCCTGAACCTGCTGAATGAATTGTCAGGTGCTCGTCTGACGTTCAACTACATGCGTGTAGGCGGCGTTAAATGGGATGCTCCGGAAGGCTGGATTGAAAAGGTGGCAGAGTTTGTCCCTTATCTGAGAGGACAGCTGAAAGGCTACCACCAATTAGTATCAGGAAACGAAATCTTCCTTAACCGTACAAAAAACATCGGTACATATACAAAGGAAGACGCAATCAATTACTCATTAAGCGGACCGAACCTGCGCTCAACAGGCGTGAAGTGGGATCTGCGCAAGGATGAGCCGTATTCAATCTATGACCGCTTCGACTTTGACGTTGTTACCCGTGAAGAAGGCGACGCGCTTGCCCGTTACCATGTAAGGATGGGTGAAATCGAAGAATCTCTAAAAATCATCGAACAGGCTGTGCAGCAATTCCCGAAAGACGGAGAAATCATAGCCAAGGTTCCAAAAATCATCAAGGCTCCAAAAGGGGAAGCGTTTGTCCGGATCGAAGGCTCCAGGGGCGAAATCGGCTGCTATATTTCCAGCGATGGCAAAAAAGAGCCGTACCGTCTCAAGTTCAGACGACCGAGCTTCTATAATCTGCAAATCCTCCCTAAACTGCTTGAAGGTGAAAGCATCTCAAATCTGATTGCTATTTTAGGAGCGGTTGATATCGTTCTTGGGGAGGTAGACGGATAATGGTTCAGAACTTTCTCGAATCTAGCCCGGGCCTTATGAATTTCAGCATCTTCTTCGTCCTGGCTGTCGTCCTGCTGTTCGTAATCCTTGGATTCGTAACGATGGCGATTCTGGCAGAGCGGAAAGTGCTTGGTTTCATGCAGGGCCGTTACGGTCCATCCCATGTCGGCGGTAAATGGGGGCTGTTGCAATCCGTTGCCGACGTTGTAAAGCTTCTTGTAAAAGAAGACTTAATTCCAAAAGCCGCGGATAAGCCGCTGTTCATAATCGCACCGGTCATCGCGTTCGCGCCGTCCTTCATGGTCATGGCGACGATTCCTTTGACTGACGAACTGCAATTCGCTGACTTGAATGTCGGATTCCTTTATTACATTGCCATATCAGGGCTGACAATCGTCGGCATGCTGATGGCAGGCTGGGCATCCAACAACAAGTACTCATTGCTTGGCGGTATGCGTGCCGCAGCACAGATGATTTCCTATGAAATCCCGCTTGTCATGAGCGTGCTTGGAATCGTCCTGTTGACAGGCAGCCTTAATCTTAATGAAATTGTTGCAGCACAAGGTGACAATGGCTGGTTCATCCTATGGCAGCCAATCGCATTCATCGTGTTCTTCATCGCTGCTACAGCCGAACTGAACAGGGTTCCATTTGACCTTGCAGAAGCGGAAAACGAGCTTGTTGCCGGTTTCCACACAGAGTATTCTGGCTTCCGCTGGGCGATGTTCATGCTTGCTGAATATGTGTATATGTTCGCAATGTCTGCGTTGATCACTGTATTATTCCTTGGAGGCTGGCTGCCACTGCCGTTCCTTGGCTTCATTCCAGGAGCTGTATGGTTCGCGCTCAAGTTCAGCTTAGTGGTCTATATCCTCATTTGGTTCCGTGCTACGTTCCCGCGTATCCGCGCCGACCAATTGATGGAATTCGCATGGAAAGTGCTTTTGCCGGTTGCGCTGGCAAACATCTTCCTAACGGCTTTAATTAAAGAATTTTTTCTAAAATAGGAACGGAAGCAGCATTGCTTCCTGCATTAAAGGGGTGAATTACGTGCTAGGATGGACTAAAGGATTAGCTTATACCCTTAAACAATTGACTCGCGAAAAGCTGACTTACGATTATCCAAACGAACCGATTCCGCTTCCTGACAGATTCCGCGGGATCCAGAAGTTTTATCCTGAAAAATGCATCGTCTGCAACCAGTGTGCTAATATTTGCCCGACCGATTGCATTAACTTGACTGGTAAAAAGCATCCTGATCCAACGAAAAAAGGCAAAATCATTGATACGTATGATATCAACTTCGAACTTTGCATCCTCTGTGACCTGTGCACAGAAGTTTGCCCGACTGAAGCGATCATCATGACGAACAACTTTGAGCTTGCTGAGTACAGCCGGGATGATTTATTCAAGAACCTGGAATGGCTTGACGAAAATGATGAGAATATACGGAAGGTGAATAAAGCATGACGTTAACAGGCGAATTTTTTGCGTTTATGTCACTTGCTTTAGTGGCGGTAATCGGCGGCGTGCTTTTATTGAACCTCACCAAGGTCATCCACATGGTCGTAGCGCTCGTCTTTACATTCGTCAGTATTGCAGGTATTTATGTGTTGCTGTCCGCTGAATTCCTGGCGGTCATCCAAGTAATGATCTATTCCGGCGCCATCACGATCATGATGCTGTTCGGTATCATGCTTACCCGCCACCATGGGGACGAAGCTGAACCAAAAGGCGGGTTGCTGCGCAGGCTTGCATTGCTGCTGGGCGTTCTAGGCTTTGGCGCAGCTGTATATTTCGGAATTTACGATTTGAATTTCGAAGCAGTACCAAATACACTGCATGAAAATAACACAGAACAAATCGGGGTATCACTGTTCTCACATTACATCATCCCGTTTGAACTGACATCCGTGATTCTGCTTGCCGCGCTCGTCGGTGCCATTGTACTGGCGCGCAAGGATGACGAAAAGGAGGGTGATCAGGAATGAGTTCTGTTCCGGTTTCAGCCTATCTGGCTCTTGCACTTATTCTTTTTTGCATCGGACTTTACGGTGCGCTGACAAAAAAGAACACAGTTATTGTGCTGATTTCCATCGAATTGATGCTGAATGCGGTCAATATCAATCTGGTAACCTTCAGTAAATACGGAGTGAATCCTTCGATTACTGGCCAGGTTTTCGCGCTGTTCTCCATTGCGGTAGCAGCAGCTGAAGTAGCGGTAGGACTGGCGATTCTGATTTCGCTTTACCGCAACCGCGGGACGGTCAATATTGATGAAATGAATCAGCTGAAAAATTAAGATTGATGGATTTTCATAGACGGCATTTGCCGCTAAAATCAGAAGATTTCTGTAGCTGGACTGCCCCGTGAAAGACGGGCCTCAATCTGACGGGCGTATATATGATAGATAGCGCGCGTTCAAAAAAGGGGATTGTGATATTAATGGAGAATGCTTGGCTCATTCCGCTGTTCCCGCTTGTATCCTTTCTATTCCTGCTGCTGTTCGGTAAAAAGCTTAAAGAAGCGAGCGCATTCGTTGGGATTCTTGCGACGCTTGCCTC
This sequence comes from Bacillus sp. ISL-41, assembly GCF_018613235.1. Lineage (GTDB taxonomy): Bacteria > Bacillota > Bacilli > Bacillales > Cytobacillaceae > Mesobacillus. Next base: position 41,576 of record NZ_JAGGQP010000025.1, on the reverse strand, counting down.
TCTTGTATACTCCATCCTTGTGCTGATCGAGCGCTTCTCGGAGTCTACATTCAAAGCTGAAGCCGTATGGCTGACAATAGGGAATCTGGAACTTACTGCGGGCTTTGAAGTAAATCAATTAAACGCATTGATGCTGGTGATCGTGTCTCTTGTCAGCTTCCTTGTGCATACCTATTCAAAAGGATATATGCATGGTGATGAGCGCTTCCCGGTTTTCTATGCTTATCTCGGACTATTTACTTTTGCAATGCTTGGTCTTGTAATCTCGCCGAATCTTTTGCAGACCTATATTTTCTGGGAATTGGTCGGTGTAGGTTCATTCCTGTTGATTGGATTCTATTTTTACAAAGAAAGCGCCAAAGCGGCTGCAAAGAAAGCCTTCATCATGACCCGTATCGGGGATGTCGGGCTGCTGATCGGGATGATTCTCTTATTCTGGCAAACTGGCAGCTTCGAATATGATGAAATTTTCGCTGCGGTAGAAGAAGGCGCGATTTCCGGAACAATGATTACCCTGACTGCGATTCTGATCTTCATCGGCGCAGTTGGTAAATCAGGTCAGTTCCCGCTTCATACATGGCTTCCAGACGCGATGGAAGGTCCGACGCCAGTTTCTGCGTTAATCCACGCAGCAACGATGGTAGCGGCCGGTGTTTACTTAGTCGCATCGCTGTTCCCGCTGTTTAATGCGAGTGAGACAGCTATGCTGACTGTTGCAATCATCGGTGCTTTCACAGCGATTTTTGCGGCAACAATAGGCCTTGTCCAGACTGACATCAAGCGTGTTCTTGCATTCTCGACTGTCAGCCAGCTTGGCTATATGATGCTTGCACTGGGTTCTGCCGGTTATGTTGCCGGTGTATTCCATTTGATGACTCACGCTTTCTTTAAAGCATTGTTATTCCTTGCAGCAGGAAGCGTCATCCATGCTGTACATACTCAGGATATTGAAAAAATGGGCGGGCTTTGGAAAAGGCTTTCGTTCACAGGACCTCTGTTCCTGATCGGAACACTGGCAATCAGTGGTGTCCCATTGTTCTCAGGCTTTTTCAGTAAAGATGAAATTTTGATCGCTGCATGGGCACATGAGAATTACATTCTGTTCTGGCTGGCAGTGATCGCGGCGTTCTTCACAGCATTCTATATGTTCCGCTTGTTCTTCATGGTCTTCTCCGGTGAAGCACGCAGCGAAATGAAGAATGTCCATGAATCGCCATCCGTCATGACTTTGCCTATGGTGGTTCTTGCTGTACTGGCAGTCGTTGCTGGTTATGTCAATACACCTTGGTTCGGCACATTCCTTGGCGACTGGCTCGTTGAAGGAAACGAAGCGCTTGGCCACGGCCATATCGAAGGCCCAGGCTGGATCATGTTTGTCGCGACAGCTGTCTCCTTGCTCGGCATCCTGCTTGCCTGGATGATGTACAGCAAGAAGTCAATTTCACGCGACTGGCTGTCCAGCAGAGCGCCACTTGCCTATGGCATCGTGAAAAACAAGTACTATATCGATGAAATTTACAATCAGAGCATCGTGTTTGGAGCGGAAGCGATCAGCTTATTCCTGCGGTTCATCGAGGTCTTCCTTGTTGAAGGACTCGTCAAGCTGACAACAGCAGTGGTCCAGGGACTTGGCAAAACCGGTGCAAAAATCCAGAACGGCCAGGTACAGACGTACGGCACAATCGCCTTTGTCGGCCTTGCAGTCCTGATTGTCATCTATGCGCTGACAGGGGGGTATTTATAATGGATTTCAACTATTTTCTTACCTTGCTGGTATTCTCCCCTTTACTAGGAATCCTGCTTTTGGCTTTCATGCCAAAGGCGAATGAATCAGGCATCAAAATGCTTGGCGTACTGGCAACACTGCCATCATTGATCCTTGCGCTGATCGCATACTTTTCTTATCGCGGCGGCAATGATCTGGCTAATTTTGCAGAAAAATTCCGCTGGATCCAATTCGGAGGCCAGGGTGCCGAGCAATCCGGCATGTTCACAGTGAATTACGAACTGGGCATCGATGGATTCGGTTTGATCATGGTGGTTCTCACAGCAGTAATCGCGACGCTTGCGGCAATCGCATCCTTCCATATTAAAAAAGAATGGAAAGGCTACTACATGCTGTTCCTGCTTCTCGAAATCGGGATGCTGGGAGTATTCACATCACAAAACTTGATCCTGTTCTTCCTTTTCTTCGAAATCACCTTGATCCCAATGTTCTTCCTGATTGGAAAATGGGGCTATTACGAAAGAGAAAAGGCTGCATACAGCTTCTTGATTTATAACGGACTTGGCTCAGCAATTTTGCTAATCGTCATCATGGTGCTATTTGCAAGAACAGGCACATCAAATATCGAAATGCTGTCAGTCATGATGAACACAGAAAACGCGCCTTTGTTCGCGCCGGTTTCCGATTCATTGAAAATGGGATTATTGATCGCATTGCTTGTCGCGTTCGGTGTCAAGCTTCCAATCTTCCCGCTGCACAGCTGGATGCTGCGCGTCCACGTTGAAGCACCGCCATCCATTGTCATGATCCACTCAGGGATCCTGCTGAAGATTGGTGCATTCGGTTTGATCCGCTTCGGGATGGGGATTTTCCCTGAACAGTTCGCGGAACTAGCCGTGCTGCTTGCAGTACTGGGTGTCATCAACCTGCTTTACGGAGCATTCCTTGCTTTTATCCAGACAGATTTCAAAATGGTCCTTGCTTACTCTTCTATTTCCCATATGGGGATCGTTTTAATCGGACTTGGAGCATTAAATGAAGCAGGAATTCAAGGTGCTATTTTCCAGGTCGTGTCACACGGCTTGATTTCAGCATTACTGTTCTTCCTTGTCGGTGTGTTGTATGAACGCACTCACACGACAACGCTTGCCAACCTTGGCGGCATGGCAAAAGGAATGCCGCTTGCCTCAGGCTTCCTGCTTGCAGGCGCGATGGCATCACTTGGATTGCCTGGCATGTCAGGATTCGTCAGCGAATTCATGGCCTTCCTTGGACTATTCGAAGAAATGCCAATCCTTGCAGCAGTCGGTACAATCGGCATCATCATGACAGCCGTTTACCTGCTGCGCGCAGTCCTCGCCATCACGTATGGCAATGCAGAGCGTGAATTTACCGGAGTGACAGACATCCGCTCATTTGAGTGGGCACCTGTGTTAGTGCTTATCGGCTTGATTGTTCTGATCGGTGTATATCCAGCTGTTCTAAGTGAACCGCTTCAGGCAACATTAGAGACTATCATGATGGGAATAGGGGGGTGATGAAGGATGGATCTAGATACACTTCTATCATTTGATTGGGGGACGATGACTCCGGAATTCATCATCCTTGGTTTTATCGCACTTTTATCAGTCGCTGATTTATTCATGCCAAAGCATGTCGACCGAAAAGTCCTTGGCTGGGTCGGTTTTGCAGGTGTGGTACTGGCGCTGGTTTCACTGGTTACCTTGATTGGTACCGAAACAACATCAATTTTATACGATACATTCAGATTGGATTCATTCGCCATCGCCTTCAAGCTGATCCTCCTTCTCGGAGCGGCACTTGTCATGCTGTTGGCGATCGACTACAGGACGAATGACGGACTTGAGGAATACAAGGGAGAATTTTTCTACCTGTTCCTCACTGCACTGCTTGGTACGATGTTCATGGCATCAAGCGGCGACTTGATCACATTGTTCGTCGGCCTTGAATTGCTGTCCATTCCGTCTTATGTCCTTGCAGGGATGCGCAAACGTAACCTGAAATCGAATGAATCGGCTATGAAATACGTCCTGAACGGCGGAATTTCCACTGCCATTACATTGTTCGGTATGAGCTATGTGTATGGAATCGCCGGAACAACTAATTTAAAAGAAATCGCCCAAGTCTTTGGAGGACTGAATGACCCTCAGCACATTTACATTCTTGGACTGGCATTCTTCATGATTTTCGTCGGCCTGTCATTCAAGCTGGCATCCGCTCCATTCCATATGTGGGCACCAGATGTATACGAAGGAGCACCAACTCCAGTGACTGCGTTCCTGAGCGTCGTCTCGAAAACAGCTGGATTCGTGATCATCCTTCGCATTCTGTTATCGATTTTCGGTTACATTCCTGTCGCACAGGAAGACACACAGCCAATTCCGCTGCTGTTCGCAGTTCAGGATTATATCGCATTCCTGGCTGGGGCAACGATGATCATTGGTAACGTCGTCGCCTTAAGACAGCGCAACATCAAGCGCATGTTCGCCTACTCAAGTATCGCGCATGCCGGTTACATCCTTGTCGCTCTGACTGCCATGTCATTCGTGACATTCGATGCGATCTGGTTCTACATGCTGGCTTACGTGCTAATGAATCTCGGTGCATTCGCTGTGATTCAGGTGATCACAATGAAAACTGGCTCAGAAGATATCAGCCACTTTGCCGGTCTTTACCGCCGTTCGCCTTTATTGGCGGTCGGAATGGGAATCTTCATCCTGTCACTCCCAGGAATCCCGGGTACAGCTGGCTTCATCGGTAAGCTGAATATCTTCATGGGAGCATTGATGGTCGACCAGGCACACTACGTCCTTGTATCGATCATGATCGCGACAACAGTCGTATCTTACTTCTACTACTTCGGAGTCATGACGCAAATGTTCTTCCGCCCGGCAGCAAGCGACGAAAAAATCCAGCTGCCAGCAGGAACAATTGCCGTCATCCTGATTACAGTAGTCGGAACAATCCTATTCGGAGTTATGCCAAACCTGGCAATTGACTTCATGCACAGTAACTTCAACCAGTTTGTTGATTTCATGAGATAGGATCTTCTAATTTGGCATTAAGCTCGAAAAAGTAAATCATGTTTGGATTTTGGGGAAAATCAATTCATGGAAATAAAGGGGTAAATTTAGCTGGCCTTGCTTTCATAGCAGGCCAGTTTTTTTAATTTGTGCCCGTCGTAAGAGGAAGTCAAGAACATGAAACTTTCCGGATTCTGATACGTCTAAATAACAGGTATTCATCACGTTTATGTTAAAATAAACATGATAAGGGGGGAACGATTTATGATAACAGGTTTTGGCGGTTTTGCGCTGACCAGCATTCTTACACATCTGATTTTTATTGCGCTTGCATGGTGGGCTCTTCAGGCACTGCAGTTTGATAAATTGCTCAGAGCTAATCATGTTCTTCAAGCTCGCGTTCTATACATCCTACTTTCCATCGCACTGGGATCCACAGTAAGTAATTTCTTCCTTGATTACCTCCAATGGTCACAGCAGCTTCCAATGATTTTTCAGTAAGTCACTTTTCATAAACTTTACTGTGCTTTCCATTTCAGCAGTGGCATTATGCCTTTTAAAAGTAGAACATTCTGGAGAGGAACCAGCAATTACTGCAAACATTTTGGACTTTTTGTCATACATTGCTGTAAAGTCTAAACAAATTGGTAAAAAATTAGGTCTTCATACATGTTTTCAAAACAATTTATTTTGAGTAAAATTGGCTTTGTGCTTGTTTTTTTGCAATGGCATGTTTATTTTTTCACAAACAATGAACACCCGGCCAAGTTGATACATAGAATGATGTCAAAAAGTGACGAGAATTCCCAAGTATGCGATTTGCTCTCCTGGTAAGAATGGTAATAAGGGGAGAGTGAAAGACATATGAAGAAGATACCATTTATTTTATCAATTTTTGGCATTATTGGTTTTATTGTGCTTCAAGCTGGGAATAAGACGACTGTAGCTGACGCTAATCACGAAATAAAAACTCTGGCCTCAGTTTTGCAGGACGAAAATATTTTGATCACTGGGTGGTCGGTATATGCAAGGGAAACCCTGGAAGAAGAAAATGTCGACAAACTGGTAAGGGACTTGAAGGCTCAGCTTCCAAATTGGACATGGGAAGGCAGCAATGGAGAAATTACAGCCGTTTCGAAGTCTGCAGAGCTTCAGGAAAAAATTAAAATTGTTTCTACGGACACAAACGGGCCGATACATACGTATGTCATGTATGAGGTCAGAGGTCACTACTGGAATAAAAATACAGAAACCTTTTTAAATAAAAATTTACCAGGCAGAATATTTGACATTTTTCGAGGGAATGCCACAACTTTCTCTTGTATTGAAGGCGAGTTCAATGATAAGATAAAATCGGCTTTACCTGTTTATAAAAGTAAATTGCTAAAGGCTTTTAAAGCTGAGGAAGTCGAAGGATTGGAAGAGGAGTCATTCATTTCCACATCCGCCGTTTCGCCTCTATTCGACAAGTCACTAAGCAATGAACATGAGATGAATATGCAGCTTGGATTACGGAAAACTGAACGATTGGGCGCAAAGACTACCCTCGTAGTTGGCACACCCATCATAACGATTGAATATTAATATAGAGAAATTGGACGCGGAGGGGAATACACTTGGAAAAAATCATCGTCCGCGGCGGACAAAGGCTAAGCGGTTCTGTAAAGGTTGAAGGAGCTAAGAATGCCGTCTTGCCTGTTATCGCTGCAACATTATTAGCAAGTGACGGAAAAAGCGTAATTCGTGATGTGCCAACTCTCTCCGATGTATATACCATCAACGAAGTATTACGTTCTTTAAACGCCGTAGTGGAGTTTGAAAATAACACGATTACAGTAGATGCATCCAGAGAGTTAAAAATAGAAGCACCTTTTGAGTATGTACGTAAGATGCGTGCTTCTGTATTAGTAATGGGATCCCTGCTTGCCAGGAATGGCCGTGCTCGCGTAGCGCTGCCAGGCGGCTGCGCAATCGGTTCCCGTCCTATCGACCAGCACCTTAAAGGCTTTGAAGCAATGGGTGCGACAGTCAAAGTAGGCAACGGTTTTATCGAAGCCGAAGCAGTCAATGGTCTGCACGGAGCTAAAATATACCTTGATTTCCCTAGCGTAGGAGCTACGGAAAACATTATGATGGCGGCTGTCCTTGCAAAAGGCACAACGATCATCGAAAACGTCGCAAAAGAACCAGAAATCGTCGACCTTGCCAACTTCCTGAACAAAATGGGAGCGAAGGTAAAAGGGGCCGGCACTGGCACAATCAAGATCGAGGGTGTTGAAGTACTGTTCGGTGCTGACCACAACATCATTCCTGACCGAATTGAAGCAGGAACCTTCATGGTTGCGTCTGCCATCACTGGCGGCAACGTCCTTGTAAAAGGCGCTGTACCAGAACATCTTTCTTCATTGGTAGCGAAGATGGAAGAAATGGGCGTTACGATCATTGAAGAAGAAGAGGGTCTTCGTGTCATCGGGCCTGAAAAATTGAAAGCAGTCGACATCAAGACAATGCCGCACCCTGGCTTCCCGACTGATATGCAATCCCAGATGATGGCATTGCTATTGCGCGCTCAGGGCACAAGCATGATCACGGAAACTGTTTTCGAAAACCGCTTCATGCACGTGGAAGAATTCCGCCGCATGAACGCAAACATCAAAATCGACGGACGTTCTGTTATCATGAACGGACCATCAAACCTTCAGGGAGCAGAAGTGGCAGCAACTGACCTGCGTGCCGCAGCATCACTGATCCTGACTGGCCTTGTAGCAGATGGAGTAACTCGCGTGACAGAGCTTTACCACCTGGATCGCGGCTATGTGAACTTCCATCATAAGCTTGCAGCACTTGGCGCCGACATCGAACGCGTAAGCGAAGTAGAAGAACAGCCAGTAACTGATAAATTAGTCTCAGACATGAACGCATAAGATAATATAGTCTCAGACATGAACCAATAAAGAATACTACTCAATGAACCGGAGAATTGTGCTTTTAACGTATAGTTCTGCGGTTTTTTGATTTTTGACTGGGTTTTTTTGAAAATATCTGTCCAATTTCGACCGACTTATTATGAACGTTTTAAAAGAAAATATACAAATACAGAGCTTTTTCGAAATCTGTCATAAAAGCTTGTCGGCCTCCATATGAATGGAATGAGACGGTTAACGACCGTGAAATTTCATAATGGAGGCTTTTTCTATGTTAAAATTCAAACCACTCATCGTACTAGCTGCAATTCTATTCGCCGTCACACTCCTGATCCCATCGTTGCTCGTCCTCCCTTTTATGGAAGAAAAGGCTGGCGGAAAGCTGGGGGAAGAGCTGCAAAGCGAAGCGAAGGATGCTGCTGCTGTCCCGACCGCAGATTCCGCGGTTGAGGTAGCCGTTTACAGGACAGCTCTATCAAAAACCGAAAAGCTTCCGCTTGATGAATACTTGATTGGTGTCGTAGCTGCTGAAATGCCCGCCGAGTTCGAACTTGAGGCATTGAAGGCACAAGCACTGTCGGCAAGGACTTATTATGTAAAACAAATGCTGAGCCCCAATAAAGTAGGCGTACCTGAAGGCGCTCAGTTGAATGATACAGAAATCCACCAGGTTTTTAAAAATAAAGAAGAGTTGAAAAAGCAGTGGGGCGTCGACTACAAATGGAAAATGAAGAAGATAGCTGAGGCTGTGAAAGCCACTGACGGCCAGGTGCTCACCTATGACGGCTCGCCGATTGATGCGACCTTCTTCTCAACCTCTAATGGCTTCACGGAGAACTCAGAAGAATACTGGTCAAATTCACTGCCGTATTTGCGGAGTGTAGAAAGTCCATGGGATCTGCAATCACCGAAGTTCCGGAGCCAGTCTGTGTTGACTGTAGCCGAGGTGGAGTCTAAGCTTGGCGTCAAGCTGCCGAACAGTCCGGAGATCGGCAAGGTCATCTCCAGGACCACAGGCAACCGGGTCGCCAAAATCGATATAGGAGGCAAGGTCCTGACGGGAAAAGAAGTGCGTGATAAGCTAGGCCTCCGCTCCAGCGACTTCTCCTGGGAGCTCAAAGGTGGTAACGTCGTCATCACTACCGAAGGCTTCGGCCACGGCGTCGGCATGAGCCAATACGGAGCCAACGGCATGGCCACCGAAGGAAAGAACTATCAAGACATCGTCAAGCACTACTACAAAGGCGTTGAGATCAGCGAAGCCGACAGCATGCTGACGAAGGTGACCGCGAAGAAATAAAATTAGCTTGCAGCTTCTGCAGCAATGAAAAGAATAATGACGAGGCCAGGGTGAAGAGCACCCTGGCTTTTTAGCGCGATTAGGGATGTGCTTTTGTCACTTTTACTTTTTCGCGGGATTGAAGAATGTCTCGATGTCTGGTGGCATGTGGTAGATGCGGCCATTAGTGGTGCCAGTGAAGGGGAGGTTCAATGAAATTAAAAGGTCACTGGCTGTTTTTGATGAAATACCGCTGCAAAATTCTCTGCACATCTGATTCTTAATTGTTGGACTAATAAGGAGGAAAAACTCTTTTATAGTCTTGTGGTGGACCGTTTTAGATTTATGTCCACATATAGGACAGCGCCAAACCCATTTTTCGCGATGCATGCCATATGATAAACAAGACGGACATTGAACGCCTTTTTGGAGATCATCCGGGGTAAGTGAATATTGTTTCAGGATGTCAGGGTGGTGTGGAGAATGATTCTTAAGAAGTGACCTTGATAACTTTTTTACTTCTTTATCAGTAAAAGTCAGGTTTGTAGTGCTCTCATCGATTTGAAGAACACGGCTTAGTAATACATCACCTTTCACTATTATATTATTCAGGGAGCGGTCACTTACCTTGATAATTGTAGAGGGGTTGCTGATGGCTACGAGGTGGTATATGGGCGGCACACTGAACTTATGGTTCTTCAACCATCTTTTCAAATGCCAAGCTTGCATACGAACCTGGTTAATAGGATTATCGTATGATTTCTCCTGATCGTTTTTTGTTTGAATCATTTGTTCGGAATGCTTGTCGAAGAAAAGGGTTCCAGAATAGGCTTTTGTTTCAATTAGAAGGATATAACGAAGAGTTAAGATGAGGGTATCAATCTGAAAATGCCATTTTTCATCTTGAAGGCGTAAATCCCGAAAGATATGGAAACCTTTTTCCGGCAGAAAGCTTAATCGGTAATCCGTTTGCAGCTCACCCTTATAACCAGCCCGCCAGGCTTTGTAATCTTGTTCGATTAATGAGGTTTTAGGGTGATTCGGTAAGATTCTTTCCATTAAAGCCTCATACATAAGAAGACGTATGGGATATGCCCGTTCTTTTTCTATCAAATTGGTCACTTCCTTATTAGTTTTTATATGAATTCTTTACTTCAGTCCAAATACCTACCGATATAACTGTTTTATTATGAATTTTCTGTGTCCCTATTAACCAGTGGAATTAAAATTATACGGTTGGAAGCAATAATTAAACGGTTAGAGCCAATAATTAAACGGTTGAGACAAAAAATTTAACGATTGCAGTACTTTTTTTAACGGTTGGCCCAAAGCCACTACTAAAAAACAAAAAGCCAGCCCACATAACAAGGCCAGCCCCTTAAAAACCGTAACTAACTACAATCTAAAAAATAAATCCAGCTAGAATGCCCGAACTCTCTCCTCAATCCTGCGCAAAACCTTCCCCAGCCTCACAAACTTGCCGCTGAAGTAGGCATGATGGATGAAGTGTGATGCCGCTAAAACCCCAATTACGTCTTTTATAAAATCAATCACAGTTGCTGATCGGTACGGGACGAAGCTCTGGTGAATCTCGTCAAGCAGGCCGTACAGGATTGCCACGCCCATGAAAGCAAAGCTGAGCACCGGGATGAAGCGCCCGGTCGTTAACGCAGCCAGGACAAGCAGTACATACAAGATTCCAAATTCAACGAGATGGAGTGATTCTTTTATAAAACGGTCAACCCCCTGATTGGGCAGCTCAACCAATGCATCAGCAGGATTGCTGGACATGATCCAGATCGCCGCCATATAGAACAGCGGAAGAATGCGTAGAAACCATACTAATAACTTTTTCATGGTAATACCTCACTTTATAGTAGTAACTCGTACATTGCAGAAAACCGGCTTGATAATAGTAGTACCTCGTTCATTGCAGAAAAACTACTTGATATATAGTAGTAACACGTTCATTGCAGAAAAACTACTTGATATATAGTAGTACCTCGTACATTGCAGAAAACCGATTTGATATAGTAGTAACTCGTACATTGCAGAAAACCGGCTTGATATAGAGTAACACCCGCACTGCGGAATCCCGACTTTATATAGCAGTAACCCGAACAGGGCCAATTGAGTTGTTTACAGTAAACCCCGAATAAACTTTATCTCAATCCCCAAAACGCATCCATAAAACTTTTTTGCATAAAACTCGCACCTTTGTCGAAAAATAAGCAGTAAAAATTTTTTCAACTCTATGTATATATTTTTTCGCTTCTGTTCAAACTGATTGCTGAGGTGATGAAAATGAGAGAGGAAGAAAAAAGATCTTCTCAAGACAAAAGCAAGAACAGCTTTTTCAAGAAGCGGTGGGTGTATCCAACAGTTTATATTGCTAGTGCCGCAATCATTCTAACTGGTGTCCTATGGTATCAAAACAGCGGAACCGATCAGCTGGATCAGTCGGAATACAAAGCGACTGACATGCCTGGCAAAAAGATGAATGACCAGCCAGCAGTTGAAGTGAACCGCGCGATGGAGAACTTTGTAATGCCAGTGGTGAATGAAGATGATGCAGTCGTCCAAATGCAATTCTATGACAATGACGGCGACGCGGCTGAGCAAGAAGCAGCTCTAGTGTTCTATGATAATACGTACCATCCGAACACTGGGTTAGACATTGCTACAAAAGATGGCAAGGAATTTGATGTAATCGCATCACTAAGCGGTACTGTCACAAATGTCATGGAAGATGCAGTGCTTGGAAATGTCATTGAAATCGAGCATGACAAAGGTATTGTAACACAATATCAGTCAGTGAAAGACTACCAAGTTAAGGTTGGCGACCAGGTTGAGCAAGGACAAGTCATTGCGAAATCCGGAACAAGCCTGATCAATGAGAAGGCTGGCAACCACGTACACTTTGAGATCCGCAAGGACAATGTACCGGTCAATCCGCATGAGTACTTCAATAAGCCTCTAAGCGCATTGCAGGATGCAAATGTTGCAGAAGAAAAAGCTTCTTCTGATGCAGATGCAGGCAAGTCTGAAGATGCTGCTGAAGAAGATATGGAAGGAAACTCAGAGGAAGACGCTAAAGGCACAACTCCAGCGGAAGACAAGCCTGCTGAAGGCGGCTCTGATAAAAAAGAAGATAAAGATGCAGGAGAAGATAAAGACAAAGACTCTTCAACTGACTCTGACACTTCAACAAACTCATAATAAAATCTAAAATTCTCGAACCTGCCTTGCTATAAAGGCGGGTTTTTTTATTGGATTAATAGGAAAAGATTCACGGATGGAAACCTTTTATGGAAAAAGTAGAGGCTGTATTTTATTAATCTAAGGAAGAGCACGAAGTTTATCTAAATGGAAATTCTATGGTAAAATCAGACAAGAGGAGGGATACATATGAAACGGGTACTATTTATACTTTTGTCGGTCGTGATTGCCGCCATCATTTCCGGCTGCAGCAAGGAACCGACTCCCGAAGAACGGTTTTCCCAATACGTAAAGCTCTGGAATGATCAGAAGTTTGATGAGATGTATGGATTTTTATCAGAGAAAGCGAAGGATTCCATTTCCAAGGAGGATTTCGTCTCCCGCTATAATAAAATTTACAAAGATTTAGAGATCGACGAGCTGAAGGTCAGCTACAATCAGCCTGAGGAAGAGCAGGAGCATGAAGAAAATGCAGAACTTCCTTTTTCGGCTAAAATGAACAGCGCTGCTGGTCCGATCGAGTTCGATCATAATGCTGTTCTTGTAAAAGAAGAACGTGAAGAAGAAACAAATTGGTATGTCGACTGGAATACGACGTACATTTTTCCGGAACTTGAAGCAGGGGATAAAATCAGCTTCAAAAATGTTCAGGCAGAACGCGGCAGCATTCTTGACCGCGCGGGGAACGGCCTTGCGATCAATGGGACGGCTGTCCAGGTCGGAGTGGTTCCAGGCAAGTTGGGCGAGCCAAAAGAGCAGACAATCATGAAGCTTGCGGAGCTGCTCGACATGTCGGAGGAGCAAATCAACAAGTCGATGAACGCGGGTTGGGTAAAACCTGACTTGTTCGTGCCGCTGAAAAAAGTTTCGAAGACAGATAAAGGGCTTCATGAAAAATTATTTTCGCTCGATGGAGTGACAAGCCAGATGGTCGGTGCCCGCGAGTATCCATACGGAGAGGCATTGTCCCATTTGATCGGGTACGTTGGCCCGATCCTCGCCGATGACCTGGAAAAACTGGAGGGCAAAGGCTACACCGCTACCGACCTAATTGGCCGCCGCGGTCTAGAAGAGGTTCTTGAAGAAAAGTTAAAAGGAACAAACGGTGTCAGGATTTCAATTGTAAAAGAGGACGGCACCGTCAAGACGCTTGCTGAAAAACCGGTGGAAAACGGGAAGGATGTTCAGCTGACGATCGATGTTGTCGCCCAGCAGCAACTATACGATCAGCTAAAAGGAAAAGCAGGCACGGCATCGGCCATCAATCCGACCACAGGTGAGACCCTGGCATTGGTCAGCTCGCCGGGCTTCGACCCGAATGAAATGGCGCTTGGAATCTCGCAAAACAAACGCAAAATGCTAGAAGACAATCCGCTCAAGCCGATGCTTAATAGATTTAAGATGACTTATGTTCCGGGTTCTGTGATCAAGCCAATCACGGCGGCTATCGGCCTTGAGAGCGGCAAGCTCCAGTTGGATACCGCTTATGAAATCACCGGGAAGCAGTGGAATAAGGACGCATCATGGGGCGGCTATAAAGTGACGAGATACTCCAATGTGGTCGGCAGCATTAACCTCGAAAAAGCGCTGATCTATTCGGATAATATTTACTTCGCGAGGGCAGCGCTCGGAATGGGTCAGGATACTTTTACAGAAGGTCTGAAGAAATTTGGCTTTGAAGATCAGCCAGAATATCTCTATCCAATCGAGCCGTCGCAAATCGGAAAAATTGACAGTGAAATCAGCCTGGCAGACTCTGCTTATGGCCAGGGGCAGGTTGAAATGAATATCCTGCATCTTGCAGCGACGTATTCACCATTCGTCAACGAGGGCAACCTGATCAAGCCAATCCTGAATATGGAGGATGAGCAGGGACAGCTGTGGCAGGAAGGCCTGGTCAGCCCCGCCAATGCAGCGGCGCTAAGCAACATGCTGACAAAGGTCATCACCGACCCAAAAGGAACAGCGCACAATGGCCTGATAGCCAATTATCCGCTCGCCGGTAAAACAGGAACAGCGGAAATCAAGGAAAAGCAGGGCGATAAGGGTAGGGAACTCGGATGGTTCGTCGCCTATAACCCGCAGTCCACCGATATGATTGTCGCAATGATGATTGAGGATTCTGGGTCAAAGGATGTCGTGACCCGGGTGAAGGGATTTTATGAATTAAGACTGCAAAGTGGTTTGTAGGAGAGTCCGGCTTAAGTAGATGTTGGGTTAGTTGTTAATCTTATTTAACGGAACGTCATGAAGCAGGAAAAGAAAAGATGCACTAAATAAAGAATTTAAGACATTTAATAGTAAGATGATGCAAGAGTACTGAAAGGTATTCAAAGGAATTGGTAAAGGATTAGGTGAGCTATTTGGCGGATAGAAAGAAGGGTTTTATATCAGATATCACAATAAAATTAGGCTTACCGGTATTTATGGCTCTGTTAGGAGCGTCCATACCAAGCTGGTCATTCAGTACATTCGCAATTGAAATACTCGTTACAGCAATTACAGGTATGGTGATGTATTACTGGTACAAACATGTTTCAAATGAAACGAAATATCAAACCTTGACTGGGTTCATGATGCTTTTTTTAATCGGCGTTTTCCTTGCCATTCCACTCTTAAGATTAACGGCTGGTACTTTGACTTTTTGGGCATTTTTACTGGCACTGCTGCTGATTATGGCCGGATCAGCATTGAATAATAGGGCGATTTCCCGGACGCTGAACATGTCCGGGAAATTAAAGCTTCCTTCTGGCTTAGTACTAATAAGTGTCCTGCTTCTAGTTTTCTTTGCATTCTTATTGAGAGATGGAGATCAATCGGTCATGTCACGGTTATTTGCCCTTAATGAGGCTCAGGTGATTTTCTCTACGTTATTCTATGCAGGAAGCTTATTGCTAACATGGCTGGCCTTTGTTAATTTAAAAGGTCTTGAGGAAGTTTAATTTGTTTTGTTGGCGCCCATCCTGTATTTTCAAAGAAGTCCCTTTCACAACCGGAAGGGATATTTTTTGTTTAGAATTTTCAATTATTTTGATATAATATTTCGTAAGACGAAAATTACTAGGGGGAATCATAATGTCTTTGCATACATATCCTTATCCTTCCCAGCGGATGGCATCGGTGGCGCGCAATGGGATGGTCGCTACGTCTCAGCCGCTTGCTGCGCAGGCTGGGCTTGATATTTTAAAAAAGGGCGGAAACGCGATTGATGCGGCGATCGCGACAGCAGCATGCCTGACGGTTGTTGAGCCGACGTCCAATGGGATTGGCGGCGACGCGTTCGCGCTTGTCTGGGTGAAAGATAAGCTGTATGGCTTGAATGCGAGCGGTCCAGCGCCGCAATCCATTTCGATTGAGAAAATAAAAGAGCTTGGCCATGACAAAATGCCTTCAAATGGATGGATTCCGGTCACGGTTCCTGGAGCGCCGTCAGCATGGGCGGAGTTATCGAAAAAATTCGGTCGCTTGCCGCTTACGGAAGTGCTGCAGCAGGCGATTGATTATGCACGCAACGGGTACCCGCTGACTCCTATTCTCGCAAAATATTGGAAGGGTGCTTACAATGCCTACAAGACACGCTTCCAGGGTGAGGAGTATGATGAGTGGTTCCGCGTCTTCGCTCCTGGCGGCAAGGTTCCTGAGGCAGGGGAGATGTGGAAATCGGAGGACCATGCGAACACACTCCAGGAAATCGCCGAAACGAATGGGGAAAGCTTTTACAGGGGCGCGCTGGCTGATAGAATCGCCAAAGCTTCTGAAAAAGCAGGAGCATTCCTGAGTAAATCAGACCTAGAAAACTACCATCCGGAATGGGTGGAGCCGATTTCTGTTTCCTACCGCGGCCATGAGGTCTGGGAAATCCCGCCGAACGGCCAGGGAATCGTTGCCTTGATGGCATTGAATATATTAAAAGGGTACGAGTTTACCCATCGCGATGACGTCCAGGGAGTCCATCTTCAGCTGGAAGCGATGAAGCAGGCGTTCACGGATGGCAAGGAATATGTAACCGACCCTAAAACGATGCAGGCTAAGGTAGCCGACCTCCTATCAGAGCAGTATGGTAAGGATGCGCGCGAAAAAATTTCCGATGAAGCGAGAATGCCTGAACCTGGCCAGCTCCCAAAGGGCGGAACGGTGTATCTGTCGACTGCTGATAGTGAAGGCAATATGGTTTCATTCATTCAGAGCAACTATATGGGCTTCGGATCAGGCGTTGTCGTGCCTGGCACCGGAATCGGCTTGCAAAACCGCGGGCATGACTTCTCGCTTGACCCAAATCATGCGAATGCGCTAGCTCCGGGCAAAAAGACATATCACACGATCATTCCCGGCTTCATCACAAAGGATGGCCAGGCTGTCGGACCATTTGGCGTGATGGGCGGCTATATGCAGCCGCAGGGGCATGTCCAGGTGGCGATGAATATGATTGACTTTGGCTTGAATCCGCAGGCTGCGCTTGATGCACCGCGCTGGCAGTGGATCAGCGGCAAGCAAATCGAAGTCGAGCACACCTTCCCGAATCATATCGTCAAGGAGCTCGCCGCACGCGGGCATCAGATGAAGGTGGCATATGATGGCGGAGGCTTTGGCCGAGGCCAGGTCATCGTCCGCAATCCGGAAACCGGCGTCCTGACGGGCGGTACCGAAATGCGGACCGACGGCGCCATTGCCTGTTGGTAAATTATATTTCAATGAAGGAACACTCAAAGGCGAGTGTTCCTTTTACTATTCTGTAAAATCATTACAAACAGAGCAATTCCATGGAAACAAGCTAAAAAAATTTTTTCGACAAACTCCTATGCCTTAGACCCCGTCAAAACCTTACTGTGACTAACGAATTTCCCACGGTCTGAAAAATATCGACATAGAAAGCGATTACATTTTTTAAAAATAACGTATTGACCTGCCTGGACATTATATGGATAATTAAATTAAATTTTCTAAAGATTTAGTTAAATAAATAATTATTCATATATATACAAAAAACTTTTACGCAGGAGGAATCAACGTGATCATTCTAATCGGCCTGATGGTGATTACCGGCATCAGCCTTTTCATGGGCTTAAGAAAAAACAAGTTAATTTACCTGGCAGTCCCGTTCCTGAGCATCTTTCTCTACTTCCTCATCCAGATTATCATGGTCCCGGCTCCATTTTTTGAAACAGTGAAATTCATCTTCAGCTTAAGTTAATCCATCCAGATTCCAATCATTTTCACCTGAAAATAGGTATCAACTTTGCCTGGCGCAAGGTTCATATAATTAAAATTTATAAAAATAAAGGAGTGAAGAAAGCTTTCAATGTAAGGCTGTGTCTGTCATTCATGAAGGATTATACAAAGGGGATTAGCAAAACCAAAGGGGTGTAAATGTGAAGAAAATTGATAAGTCAGTTGCTGACGCGTATTTCCGTGAAAAAACCCGTAACATGATCATTTATTTCATCATCTGGTTCCTCGTTTCGTTCGGCGCGGTCATGATTGCCGAACCACTGAGCGAGATTTCGATCGGCGGCTTCCCGTTCCACTATTTCATGGGAGCGCAGGGGGCAGTGGTCACGTTCATCATCTTGCTGTTTGTCAACGCCAAGCTTAGCGATGGCATCGACAGGAAGTATGGAATCGATGAGGAGAAGAATGTCAAGCTGAGCGAAGGAAAGAGCCTGGATCACTAAACCACGGAGAAAGTAAAAAAGAGCGTTTGAATAAGGGGGAGAACTTTGGATACACAATTCTTGGTCTCATTATCTATTATTTTAGCTACATTTGGTTTGTATATTGGAATTGCGGTTTTCAATACAGCCAAACAGACATCTGATTTCTATGTTGCCAGCCGCGGCGTCCCGCCAATTTTTAATGGGATGGCGATCGGCGCTGACTGGATGAGTGCTGCTTCCTTCATTGGGATGGCCGGTACAATCATGCTGCTCGGCTATGACGGCCTTGCGTATATCATGGGCTGGACGGGCGGATATTTGCTGTTGACCTTCCTGCTTGCGCCACAGCTCAGGAAGTACGGCCGCTACACGGTTCCAGAATTTATCGGTGACCGATACAACAGCCACACGGCACGCGTCATTGCGGCCATTTCAACGATCATCATCAGCTTCACCTACTCGATCGGGCAGCTTTCCGGTTCCGGTGTGGTAATCGGGCGACTGTTCGAAATCGATGCGAAGCTTGGTACGATGATTGGTGTGGTCCTGATCGCTACTTATGCTGCCTTCGGCGGTATGAAGGGGATCACGTGGACACAGGTTGCGCAATATATCATTTTGATCATTGCCTATTTGATTCCGGTCATTTTTATGTCTCTCCAGATAACAAGCAGTGCACTTCCATGGCTTTCCTACGGTGAACTGGTCGGCAAAATGGGTGAGCTCGACCGTGAACTTGGGATCTCCGAGTACTTCGCGCCATTCACGAACGGCACGAAATGGCAGTTCCTTGCTCTTATGTTTACATTGATGGCCGGTACAGCGGGACTTCCGCACGTCATCGTCCGTTTCTATACGGTATCTACGATGAAGGCTGCACGCTGGTCAGGTGCATGGGCACTTCTTTTCATCGGCTTGCTTTATCTGTCAGCACCTGCTTATGCGGCGTTCTCACGCTTCATCCTGATGACAAAGGTTGCCGGCAGCAAAATCAGTGAGCTTCCTGCCTGGACGAAAACATGGGTCGATACAGGAAAGCTTCAAGTTGCCGATGGAAATGGCGACGGAGTCCTTCAGTGGAGCGAGTTGATCATCTCCAACGATATCGTCGTTATGGCGACACCAGAGATTGCAAACCTTGGCGTCTTCGTCATCGGCCTTGTAGCGGCAGGCGCTATGGCCGCGGCTCTTTCAACTGCCGGCGGCTTGATGATCGCGATTTCGTCAGCTTTCGCTCACGATATATACTACCGTGTCATGAAGCCGAACGCTACGGAAAAAACTCGCCTGAATGTCGCGCGTATTTCGATTGTTGTCGCTACATTGTTTGCAGGACTGATCGCCCTTAACCCTCCTGGAGCGATCACTCAAATCGTTGCCTGGGCCTTCGCGCTTGCCAGCGGAACCTTCTTCCCGGCTCTGATCCTGGGTGTATGGTGGAAGCGTTCGAATTCACAGGGTGTAATCGCAGGGATGCTTGTCGGTCTTGCCGTGACATTGGGATACATTTTCGCGGCAAAATACGGCGGCTTCACAATCCTTGGCATTATTGACACAGGTGCCGGCGTATTCGGCGCTACAGCTGCAATCCTTGCCAACGTCATTGTATCGCTTGCGACACCGGCACCTTCGCAAAAAATTCAGGAGGAAGTACTCGACCTTCGCTATCCTGAACAGATGACCTATAAGAACGGCGAAGTTTGGATGAATGACGATGCAACAAAATCAGTATAAGAAAATTTGGAAGGCTGTGCAGTTCCATCCCCTGTTCCAGGGGGTGGATGAACGCACGGCCCTTTCCCTTGTCGAAGAATGTGAAACTCTTACCTATGGAAAAAGCGAAATGATGCTCAAGGCGGACACGACTCGTCAGGGGCTTTTGTTGATTTTACAGGGAAATGCCGAGGTGTTCGTGAAAAATGCTTCCGGACAGGAGGAAGTTCTTGAAGTCATCCGGAAAGGTGAAATTGTAGGGTTTTCGAGTCTGGCAGAGTTCCTTGGGTTGACGAGTGCCGATAAAACTCAGGCCAATGTAGGAGTAAGGGCTGCAGATGAAGTCCAGGCACTGCTAATCCCTTTTTCCGTACTGGCAAAGAGGTGGGAAGACCAGGATGTCCATGATTACCTTCTGGCCCAGGTCGCAATCAGGCTGAGAGATGTGTACGGCTCCCTTGCCGAGCAGGTCAAAATGGCCAGGGGTATCGGCGAGGGTGAAACGATTTTAGCTAGAGTCCAGGATCTGATGAGTGATAATATCGCGTCCGTTACTCCTGACACGAGCATTCAGGAAGCCGCGCGAAGAATGGCTGGATGTAAAACCAGTTCTGTACTGGTGATCGAGGATGGTGAGCTGAAAGGAATCATAACGGAACGGGATATCGTAGGCCGGGTCGTTTCAAAGGGCATCCCTTTTGACAGCCCATCCAGGCTGGTGATGACGGAAAATCCTGTGATGATATCCAGGTTCGCTTACTATTACGATGCCTTATCTAAAATTTTGCTGAACGGAATCAAGCATCTGCCCGTGGTCGATGACGGGGAAATTTCCGGAGTAGTCACACTGACAGATTTGCTCCGGAAAAAGAATGACAGTGTAATGAGGACGATAAAGAAGATTGACGAGGCCGATGAAAACAATTTGCCTGAGGTAAAGGCAGCAATCTATGAAATGACCGAAACGCTGCTGCGAGACCGTGTTCCTGCTATGGCATTGCTGGATATCATCACGAAGCTATACGACCGTTTGATCGGCAGAGCAGTCGAGCTGTCTCTTGCGGCACTCCGCAAAAAAGGGCTTGAGCCGCCTGCTCCATTTGCGTTTTATTTAATGGGTTCTGCCGGCCGCGGAGAACAATTCATGCTGACGGACCAGGATCATTTCCTTGTATATGGAGAAAGCAGCGAGCATGGCTATTTTGAAAAACTGGGTGCAGAAATCACTGTAAAGCTGGAGGCAGCCGGCTACGCGCGCTGCAAGGGCTTAATGATGTCGAGTGAGGAGCAGTGGAGGGGAACAGTGCTGCAGTGGCAGGATCGAGTGCGCAAATGGATGCTGCAGTCCACAAATGAAAACTTGCTGCTGGCGCATAACTTCTTTTCCTACCGTTTTGTGGCAGGAAGTGAAGCGTTAGACGCGGAGTTCGGAGCAAAAATCACCGAACTGCTCGACCGTTCGAAAATCTTCCTTTACCGGATGGTCCAGGTCGAAAAGGAGCAGGAAATACCGACGCTGGACGAACCGATCCGTGCACTGTTCAAGCTCGGCCGGAAAAACATCGATATGAAAAAAGAAATCTTGTTTCCCTTCCACCACAGCCTGCAAATCCTATCGCTCTATTACGGAGGAATCCCAGGAACACCACTGGAGAAAATCGCTAGTATAAAAGAGAAGGGGATTTTCACCGAAGGGTTCGCGGAAGATTTACAAGAGGCCTTCAACCATGTGCTGGACCTTTATATCAGGCAAAGATGGGGAAATAAAGGCGGAAGCTCCCTCCTATCATTCACCACCATGTCTACCAGGCAAAAAGATGAACTCATCCTGAGCCTGCGAACACTTCGCGAACTTCAGGGAATGGTTTTTGCTAGATTCTCGGTGTGATGTGTTCCGGGAATACAAGAGGTGGGAATGAGGGGCACTAGGGAATCTAGCAAACCCGGGTGGTGACAGCACCACTAGAAAGATTAGGGGAAATCTGGGTGGACACAGGCACCACACCGGTCACTAGAAAGAGATCCAGTGAATCTGGGGCGAAGACAGGCACTTTGAGAGGAGGCTCGCATGTTTTTTCAACGAAAGAATATTTCCTGCCCGCTTACGTACGAAAAAATCCCTTTATCGACTAGAATCGATGATTTGACTTTTATTGTTTTCGACACAGAGACGACGGGATTCCAGGTGGCGACCACAGACCGGCTGATTGAAATTGGCGCCGTTCCGGTAAGTGGGATGAAAGTGATGGAAAATGACCGGTTTCAGACATATGTGAACCCCGAGCGACAAATTTCTCGGGAAATAATTGAATTGACATCAATTACGAATGAAAAAGTTGCCGAAGCACCGGTGGCTTTAGAGGCGATACATGACTTCTTTGACTACGTTGGGTCACACGAGGCAGTATGCCTTGTCGGCCACTATGTCGGCTTCGATCACCTTGTGCTGAAGAGCGAACTGAAACGTGAAAAGCTGGCGCTGAAAAAACTGTTCACCATCGATACGCTCGACCTGATCGGCTTCATAGCGCCTTCCTACGATATGCGTGACCTGGAGCGATATGCGATGGCATTTGGCACACGTATTTATGACCGCCATAGCGCGGTAGGCGATGCATTGACCACAGCCTATCTGTTCACCGAATTGCTGCAACAGTTCAAAGACCGTGGACATTCCACATGGGGCGAGCTGGTTAAAGCCACAGAAAGCCAGGCGAGGTCGATGCAGTTTTAGTGGAGATAAGGCTGTACTTTACTGGAAACAACGCGTATCGGCCAGCGATACGCATTCGATGAAGATTTGATGAAAACTAGGTATATCGGTCAGCGTACACGGTTAATGAGCTTTACTGAAAACGAGGCATATCGTCCGGCGATATGGTGCGATGCAGTTTTAATAGAAGTAAGGTATATCGGT
This sequence comes from Bacillus sp. ISL-41, assembly GCF_018613235.1. Lineage (GTDB taxonomy): Bacteria > Bacillota > Bacilli > Bacillales > Cytobacillaceae > Mesobacillus. The sequence continues at coordinate 19,100 of NZ_JAGGQP010000025.1, read as the reverse complement.
TAGCGATACGAGGTCAATGCAGTTTTAATGGAAACAAGGTATTCCGGTCAGCGATAAGAGGTCGAAGCAGTTTTTATAGGTAATAGCAAATTTCCTCTTTGTTTAGATAAATTGTTATATAAAATACGACAGGGCAGTTCATTCGAATATGAATGGAACTGCTCTTTTCTTTGGTTGAAATTCCTATACTGAGACATTAATTGAGAGTTTCATAACTCAATGTTCGATTTGTTAAGATGAATATTTTAAAATGGATATAGTTAAAAAACTCTGAGGGGTCTGGCCGCTATTAATCAAAATAGGATACGTAAAACTAGCATGGAGGCAAAATGAAAATGATAGGAAATAGGCTTAAAAAGATAGTTTTCTCTACGTTACTAACGGGTTTGATATCGGTCGTATTCTTTGTAATTCCTTTTATTTTTATAGGAGGAGTTATATATTCAATAATAATAAATCCTGTTCCTGCAGCTGGAAAAATGTTCGATTATCTTAAGCATATTTCTTTTATGATCCTAAGTGGAATATTGGGCTGGTTGGGTTTTACATACTTGGTCTATGGTTATATAGATTTCTCCAACTTGTATCTGGTGACTTTTTTCACATTTGTATACTACACTATTTATCTTTTCTTAAATAATTATATGGGAGAATAATGACTGAATGGCATTTTTAAAAACAAAAAATGCTTAGAGTTCTCTGTACTCCAAGCATCTTTTACTAACCATTTCAGTTTAATTGCATATCAATCAACGCACCATTTTTATAAGCAGCGAAAACCCGCTGTCCTGCCAGTTCCTCATAATTCCGTGCTGTTTTATAGGAAACCTTCAATGGAAATGCATCCCCGTCGGACTCGAACTCAACGGTGAAATTATCAGCTGCCCCGGTGACGGTTGCTTCCATGAATTCGATCTCGCCCGGAATGACCAGTTGCTGGCCGATCAGCACCATGTCTTCCTTCAACCCGTTAGCCTGCTTTAATTCTTTCAAGCTGACATCGAATCGCTGGGAGATATTGAACAGCGTATCGCCAGGATTGACGATGTAAATTCCTTCAGCAGTTTCGAAGCCATGAGTCGGTACTGAAAAGGCTTGTCCAACATAAATAGAATCACTGACTAATTTATTTTCCCTTTTTAAATCCTTAACGGTTACTCCGTATTTTTTTGCCAGGGAGAACAAAGTGTCTCCTTTTTTCACAATATAAACACCCGCTTCAGCCTCGAGAGGTACCTCCAGCTGCTGTCCGGCTCTTATGAAATCTGTTGATAGTGAGTTCACTTCCTGAAGCATTTCAACCGATGTATCGAATTCCTTAGCCAGGCTGTATAGTGTATCGCCTTTCTTAACGGTATAAAAGGATCCGACCGCATCCGTCTTCTTTTGGCCGAAACCAAGCAGCAACCCAGCAGCCACCGAACCGGCTACAGCTGCACCGATCAGCTTTCTGTTCCGCTTCAAGGTCACATTGCGTTTTTGCTCTCTGATTCTCTGTTTTCTAGTCTGTCTGTAGGTAATCAAGTCTCTTCTCCCCCAATAAAAATTCACTCCTCAACAGAAATTCGGGAAGAAACAGGTTTTTATGTACATAAAATTGGGTATATAGGAAAGTTTTTCTGCTTAAAATAGTTGAATTTTTCAAAAAACTTCACAATACCTTGTCCCTATTGCTTTTTTCGTGCATATATCCTCAACCAAGCTAATAAAATGTTACAAACCTGACAAAGAGAGTGTTTGAGGTGAGGAATCGTTTGAACAATATGAGGATTCAGCCGGGGACATGATTAATCTTAGTAATATCCAGAAGGACCAACCTTCTGCCGCAGCGGAATTTTTGCGGAATGCAATATTAGCCGATAAAAGCGAGTCTCATTTCACACTTCTCACATCCAATTTAGGGAGGGCGAGTGGTGTGCACGATTACATCAAAGAGAGAACAATCAAGATTGGAAAGTATATCGTGGAGACGAGAAAAACAGTTCGCGTCATAGCGAAGGAGTTTGGCGTATCCAAAAGTACAGTCCATAAAGACCTGACAGAAAGATTGCCTGAGATCAACCCTGACCTTGCCAATGAAGTAAAAGAAATCCTTGATTATCATAAATCAATTCGTCACCTGAGAGGCGGCGAAGCCACGAAAATGAAATACCGCAAAGAGGAAAGGGAAGAAGAGCCGGTTAAATGAAGAAAGTTTGAAACAGACAGATGGGAGGGACCGTAATTCAGCATTGTGAACATTGCCGACATAAGAATGAAAAATGCCCAGCTTAGATCCAGAAAAGCCGGGCATCGCCACAAAAGGCGTGTATGATTCTGCTTTTCTACATAGCGGAGGCTGCCGCCTTTTTATTATGGAAAAAACGGGACAAGCCCTCCTTATATGCTGGACAAGTGCTTCTGAAATACACAACCTTTTAATTGTGACAAATTTAAACAAAATGTTTCAAATTTTTCACCTGGAAGTTACTTATTTAATATTGTTGTGATAAAATAAACAATTAGGGTAGAATATGGTTCGCAGATTGCGGCAGCGTCTGTGTAATCTCGGACATCGCGATCTATTTTTACATAGATGAGGCTTTTCGTCAGCTGAGATCACGAGGCTTAATCAGCCGCAGCCAGCCATTTGTCAAGGAGGAAAAAGCAAAATGTTTGCAAGGGATATAGGGATTGACCTTGGTACAGCCAATGTGTTGATCCATGTTAAAGGTCGAGGAATTGTCTTGAATGAACCGTCTGTTGTGGCGATTGATAAGAACACGAACAAGGTTTTGGCTGTTGGGGAAGAGGCGCGCAAGATGGTTGGGCGTACACCTGGCAATATCGTAGCGATTCGCCCGTTGAAGGATGGGGTTATTGCGGACTTCGATGTAACGGAGTCTATGCTTAAACATTTTATCAATAAATTGAACGTAAAAGGCTTCCTTTCCAAGCCGCGCATCCTGATTTGCTGCCCGACGAACATTACGAGCGTGGAGCAGAAAGCGATCAAGGAAGCAGCTGAAAAGAGCGGCGGCAAGAAGGTTTACCTTGAAGAAGAGCCAAAGGTTGCGGCAATCGGCGCTGGCATGGATATCTTCCAGCCTAGCGGGAACATGGTTGTCGATATCGGCGGCGGCACGACGGATGTAGCTGTCCTCTCAATGGGAGACATCGTTACGTCTCAATCGATTAAAATGGCCGGCGACAAATTCGACGCTGAAATTTTAAATTACATTAAACGTGAATATAAGCTGTTGATCGGTGAGAGAACAGCTGAAAATATCAAAATTCAAATCGGTACTGTCTTCCCGGGCAGCCGCAGTGAGGAAATGGAAATCCGTGGCCGTGACATGGTTTCCGGACTTCCGCGCACAATTACGGTTCGTTCCGAAGAGATCGAAAAGGCTTTAAGGGAGTCAGTTGCAGTTATCGTTCAAGCGGCAAAAACGGTACTGGAGAAAACTCCACCTGAATTGTCCGCAGACATCATTGACCGAGGCGTCATTCTGACGGGTGGCGGTGCCTTGCTTCATGGCATCGACCAGCTGATGCAGGAAGAACTGAAGGTGCCGGTATTGATTGCGGATAACCCGATGGATTGTGTCGCTATCGGCACAGGCATCATGCTTGATAATATCGACCGCATCGCAGGTCGCCGCAGAATCGTCTAAAATAAAATCTGGAATTGCTTCGGTAAAATTACTGAAGGATTCCAGATTTTTTTCATTTTCACCCAAGTTTTCTGGAATAAAACCCAAAATCCTACATTTTCCTGCAAATTTTTAATGTTTCTTGCCGATATATTTCTTATAATAGAGAGTAGTGAAAAAATTTCCTGATAAATAGGTGTTTTTCCAATTGAGGTGGAACTATGTTCAAAGGTTTTTATACAGTAGCTTCCGGTATGCTTGCGCAGCAGCGCAGGACGGAAATGCTGACGAATAATATGTCAAATGCCAATACACCGGGGTACAAAGCCGACCAGGCGGGAATGCGGGCATTCCCGGAAATGCTGCTTCAGCGCTTTGACAAGCAGCAAATCCCGACAGAGAATGGCCTGAATCTGCCGTTCAACAGGGAGATTGGCACAATCAACACAGGTGTATACATGCAGGAAGCGATCCCGAAATTCATCCAGGGTGACTTGCGCGAAACCGGACGAAAGACGGATGTAGCATTGCTCGATATAAATATGCCTGAAAATGGCTCAGTGTTTTTTACAGTAAGCAACAATGATGGCACAGTTCGTTATACTAGGAATGGAAATTTCACGATTGATGCTCAGGGGTATTTGACGACAGGCAGCGGCCACTATGTGCTTGATTCAGCTGGCCAGCAAATCCAGCTCTCAAGTGACCGTTTTACCGTATCTGAAGGTGGGATCCTGACAGGTGAAAATGGCGAGAGTGCAACTCTTGGTGTTGCCTATTCGAACAATCCGCTGCGGATGGTAAAAGAAGGCGACGGCCTGTTCCGCACAGAAGATGGCGGTGCATTGCCGTTTGCTGCTGGCACCGCTGGCGTCCAGTTCAGGACACAGCAGGGTTTCCTTGAACAATCCAACGTCGATATCAGCAGGACGATGACCGACATGATGTCAGCCTATCGAGCTTTCGAAGCGAATCAGAAGATTCTCCAGGCTTATGATAAAAGCATGGAAAAGGCTGCGAACGAAATCGGAAGGCTATAGAATTCTGGATCTAATTTTAAAAGGAATCGCTCTCCTATACTGGAAGCGCATTGAGGTATAAAATATGAACAGAACAATGTTTACCGCAACCAATACATTATCCCAGCTGCAGAAGCAGATGGACATGATCAGCAACAATCTGGCAAATATCGATACTGCCGGGTACAAGCGCCGGGAAGCTTCCTTTACCGACCTGCTTGTACAGGAATATCGCAATCAGCCTAATAATGCGCTTGAGCCGCAGAACCGGATGACACCATTTAATATTCGCCAGGGTAATGGGGCAAGATTAGGCCAGATACAGATGAATCTGACGCAAGGCAATATCAAGACGACGGACAGACCGTTGGATACTGCTTTTACGGCAGAAGGCCAATTTTACCGGGCGATGGTCCAGAATGAGGATGGCAGCTCAGCGATGCGATTGACACGTAACGGTGCACTTTACCTGTCGCCGCTTTCTGATAATGAGTCAATGCTTGTCAATAGCGACGGGCATGCAATCCTTGACGAGAACAACCAGCCAATCACCATTACAGGAAATGTAAAAAACTTTAGTATCAATAAATCAGGCCTTTTAACAGCCGAAATGTACAATGGGACAAGCCAAGAAGTGAATCTTGGTGTAGTATTGATGAATAAGCCTCAATTTTTAGAGCAAAAAGGGGCGAATCTGCTTGGGCTGCCAGACAATTTGGCTGAGCTTGGCGTAACCGAGGAAGAGGTCATGACGAACCTGACAGGCCCTCTGAGGAATCAAATCGCCATCCAGCAAGGTGTCCTGGAACAGTCGAATGTAGATATGAGTAAAGAAATGGCGGATTTAATCAATGTACAGCGGAGCTATCAGTTCCACTCAAAATCGATAACACTTGCCGATCAAATGCTCGGGCTAGTGAATGGAATCCGTTAAGAGGGGAAGAACAATCGAAATGGCTTTGAACGAGAATAATCAAGAAGCAATAACGCGTGAAGAAGTGAAAAAGAACAAGAAGACACGCGAAAAAAAGAAAAGAATCCGGGTTCGCCTTATTCCGATCTGGCTTCGGATTATGATTGTGATCCTCCTGTTAGCCGCAAGTGTCGTGCTAGGCGCCATGTTCGGTTATGCCGTGATGGGCAGCGGCAAAGCGAAGGATGTTTTTGAAAAGTCAACTTGGACTCATATTATGGATTTGGTTAATAGAGAATAATTTTTCGGAAGGAAGGGAGATTTCCCTTCCTTTTTAATTGGTTTATTTAGTACAATAGTTAGTAAGTATTAGTAGGAGGTACTAAATAATATGATGGACATTACTCAAATCAAAGAAATCATCCCGCACCGCTATCCATTTTTGCTTGTTGATAAAATTATTGAAATCGAAGAAGGCAAAAGAGCAGTAGGCATAAAGAATGTGTCTGCAAACGAAGAATTCTTCAACGGCCATTTCCCTGATTACCCGGTCATGCCCGGTGTGCTGATCGTGGAAGCATTGGCGCAGGTTGGGGCAGTTGCCGTTTTAAAGCTCGAAGAAAACCGCGGCAAAATTGGCTTCTTCGCCGGCATCGACAACTGCCGTTTTAAAAGGCAGGTTAAACCAGGCGACCAGCTTCGCCTTGAGGTAGAAATGATCAAGCTCCGCGGTCCGATCGGAAAAGGAAAAGCTGTCGCAACAGTAGACGGCGAGTTGGCTTGTGAAGCCGAGATTACATTTGCGATTAAATAAATGTTGTAGGGAACCCGAACTGAATGGTTGGGTTCTTTTTTTACATAATTAGGAAGACGGCGCGATTCCGAGCGATGTTTTGGAGAATATGGAGGATGAGTGAGAGATTAACGAGAAGTTTTGAGAGAATATCATGCATGTTCGAGAGATTAACGGCTGTTATTAAGAGAATAATTTTTCCAATTAGATTTTGAAGTCTTTTTATCATTAAAAAACAAGAAAAATCTTAGTTACAATAGCTCTTTTACGTCTTTTGCCACGAAAAATTCTTTCCGCATGAAAAAACGGGTAATTTTTACAAAAAAACATGCAAGTTTTTTTCATTGGTGGGCAATATAACAGCAGACCCGTGCAACAGGTCTCAAAATACCTATTAATGAAAGGGGCTTTTACTTATGAAGAAAAAGCTATTAATGCTAATCGGCGGATCATTGCTATCGGCTATGTTCCTTGCTGGCTGTGCGAATGACCAGGATCCTCCTGCGGAAGAAGATGTAAATATCGAGAATCCGGCTGATGACAACGGCAATGTCGACGATGACGGCATGATGGATGACAACAACGGCAACAATGGCGGAAACAACGACATCAACACAGAGAACGATGGCGACATGATGGAAGACAACAACGAGCCTGGCGAAGATGCGGTTGAAGATCAACTTGATATGAACGACGAGAACAATAACGATCAATAATGAAAAAAGGGCAGGTGTGAAAATTCCTGCCCATTTATTTTGTCTGGGGAAGCACGGACCAGATCTGTTTATTTATTTGGATAAGGGAGGGCACCAATCGGTTCTGTCCAATTACTTTGCATAGGGAAACCCACAGTCATTTCTGCCAGTGTAATTAGCCACCCTTTTTTCGCAACAAAAAAACTCCAGCAAATCAGCGGGAGTTTCATTACACTTTTTTCGGCTGCAAAATCTGCGGCCTTGTTATGATTTTTTCCTTGAATTCTGTAAGCAGTTCTTCGCCCTTGTATCCTTTATCAAGCAGATACTCCAGCAGTTTTTCAGGATAATCGCTCTTCGGTTTAGTGAGCTTGCCTGTTAAAAGGATGCTGGCATGAGTCTTAAGCTTCTTCACGCAGCAAACTTTGGTCAAAAAGGCTGCCGGGTCGTTCTCCCGTTTGGTGATGACGACTTGGACGATGATTTCTTTGTCATTGTCGCATGCATCCTGGAAATAAGGAATGTATTTATGATCAGCAAAAACCTCGACGAGCCAGGTGCCTTTTTCATCCTCTTTGTTGATAATCAGGCCGTCTTCCATTTCGATATCCACTAAAGCATCATCATCAGCAAGCTGCATTGAAATCAACTTAAACGTCTTCATGTCAACCACCTCCCGTAATTCTTGTCCAAATTATAACACAGTATGAATCGAAAACGAAAAAAAGCCATTTTGTCGAAAGAAAAATTTCAGAATTGGTAAAAATCATTTTTGGCTGTGTGAGTTGGTTGGAAAACTCAATTATCCGGAGTTCCCATGATTGTTTGACGCAGTTTTTACAGGCAAAATCACGATTTTCGCCATTTTACCGTCGGCCTGAAAAGGAATATCATCGATGTATCAAGGAGAAAGGAGATGAAAAAGTGATCAATCAAGTAACGTTAGTCGGCAGGCTCACCAGGGATCCGGACCTCAGGTACACTCCTGATGGCAAGGCAGTATCGAATATAACGCTTGCGGTGAACCGGCATTACAAAAATGCCAGCGGTGAAATTGAGGCCGATTTTGTCCACTGCATCCTTTGGGGTAAAACAGCTGAAAACACATCGAATTATTGTAAAAAGGGCTCCGTCCTTGGAGTCACCGGCCGCATTCAGACGCGCAACTATGATAACCAGGAAGGCAAACGTGTCTACGTCACTGAAGTCGTTGCTGAGGGTGTAAGGTTTTTAAGCACAAAACCGGCCAGTTCGAGGGAAGCGCCGCAAGCTTCACATCCACCTCAACAACCGCAGACTGTACCAGCAGCACCGCAAAGAGAGGAGCTTCCATTTGCATAATGAAACCGACTCAATCGAAAAGCTGCTAGTCAGCCTGATTAAAATGGTTGGAAAAAACAATGAGAAGATCGACGAACTCACCAAGCGTGTCCGCCAGCTCGAAACTGCCTCCACAGAACAGCAGATCAATCGCGTCTACTCCTTCATTGCCGAACCGCCACGACCTAATCCCAGCAGAAAAGAATATGCAAGAAAATAATGAAATGCTTATTTTTAACATCACTTGTGAATTTTCCTCATAATAGCCTCAAAAAGGATCTTTAAGAGAGAAATTCAATAACCCGATCTCCAATATACCCTCAATATTTGCTTCCGGCTTTTATAGCCGGTTTTTTTATTTAATTGAATAAACTGGATAATGCTTCTAAAATGAAGCTAAAACACCCTGTCAAAGGATTGATTTCAATGACCAAAAAATTCGTGGTCAGATTAATGCTTGCCATAATACTAGTCCTATTTATCTTTATCAGCTATTCGGCGTTCAGCATTTGGTCTTTCAGTAATAAGGTTCAACATGTGAAAACGGATGCGGCTGTGGTACTTGGTGCTGCTGCCTGGGGTGATGAGCCATCTCCGGTTTTGCGCGAGCGGATTAATCATTCGATCTGGCTTTATGAAAATGGTTACGTGGATAAGATTATTTTTACCGGCGGCAAGGGTGAAGGGGCAATGTACGCAGAGTCCGAGGTTGCCAGGGAGTATGCTATTAAAAACAATGTTAACCCTGAGGATATTCTGATTGAAACAAAATCAAAAATTACAGAAGAGAATTTTTCCTACGCTTATGAAATCGCAGTACAGCAAAACTTCAGGACATTTACGATTGTCAGCGACCCTCTTCATATGAAAAGAGCCATGCTAATGGCCAAAAACACTGGAATGGAGGAAGCCTACTCATCCCCGACACTAACTTCTGTGTATAAGTCACTGGATAGTAAAATTCCGTTTTTCCTGCGAGAGTTATTTTTCTATATCGGCTATATTTTTAGTTTACCTTTCCGGTAAAAAAAGCCACAAAGCAAAAGCTTCGTGGCCTGCTGATGCTGCTATGATAAAAACACGAGCTCATGCAATTCATCGGTCGAGAGCTCGGTGATCCAGCTGTCGCTCTGGATGATCTGGTCGTTCAGCGACTGCTTCTTCTCGAGCATAGCATCGATTTTTTCCTCCAGCGTACCGGTGCTGATCAGTTTGTGCACGTGCACGAATCGGCTTTGGCCGATGCGGTAGGCGCGGTCGGTCGCCTGGTTCTCGACGGCCGGATTCCACCAGCGGTCGTAGTGGACAACGTGGTTTGCCGCCGTCAGGTTCAGCCCGGTACCACCGGCCTTCAACGACAGCAGGAACACAGGGAACTCGCGGTTCTGGAATTTTGTGATCAAATCATCACGCTTCGTCTTCGGCAGGCTGCCGTTCAGGAACGGTACATCAATGCCGAATTTCTTTTTCAGCGCGGCCTGAATCATTTCGCCCATTCCGATATACTGGGTAAAAATGATGCAGCTTTCTTCCTGTTCGAGGACAGCGCTCACTAGCTCGATCATCTTCTCCATCTTCGCGGAACGATCAACCAAATGCTTCGGATTTTCCTCTTTCAAATACAAAGCAGGGTGGTTGCACAGCTGCTTCAGCCTGCTTAGCAGCTGTAAAATCAAGCCCTTGCGCTCGAAGCTCGATAGTGTTTCGATCTGCGCAAAGGTGTCCTTCACAAGCTGCTCGTATAACGAAGCCTGCTCGGCAGACAGCGGACAGTATTCCTTCTGCTCTACCTTATCAGGCAGGTTCAATGCCACTTCTTCATCCTTCTTCGTCCGTCTCAACAGGAACGGCTTGATCAGCGACTGAAGCTGGCTGATTTTTTCCTTCTTGTCTTCTTTTTCAATCGGCAGGATGAACTGCTTCTGGAACTGGCCGGCGCTGCCAAGATAGCCGCGATTGGTGAAATCGAAAATCGACCACAGCTCAGACAGGCGGTTTTCCATCGGCGTACCGGTCAAGGCGATATGGTGCTTGCCCTTCAGCTTCCTCACCGCACGCGACTGCTTCGTATCGGCATTCTTGATATTCTGCGCCTCGTCAATCGCGATGCTGCTCCATTCAATACTTTCAAGCTCATCGAAATCAAGGTGCGTCAGCCCATAGGAGGTCAGTACAATATCAGAGCCTGTGGCTTCTTCGGTAAAAGCGCTGCCCTTCAGGCGGTTTGGCCCGTAATGCAGGTGGACGCGCAAGTCCGGAGCGAAGCGTTCGATCTCTTTCTGCCAGTTTCCGAGAACAGAAGTCGGGCAGATGATCAATGCAGAGTGATCGTCGTTTTCCTGCTCTTTTACCGACAGGATATAAGAGATCAGCTGAATCGTTTTCCCGAGGCCCATATCGTCGGCAAGCAAGGCGCCAAATCCATACTTTCGCAGGAACAGCAGCCAGTTCATGCCGAGCTTCTGATATGGACGCAGCTCACCATGCAAGCCGGCAGGCACCGGCATATCCGGAATTTCCTTCGTTTCCGACAGCTGCTTCATCATCTGCTTCCAGTGGCGGTTCAGCTCGATCTGGATTTTTGCAAACGCCCTTGGATCCTCGAGGCCTTCGCCGTCTTCTTCCTCATCAGACAGCTCCTGCTGCAGCAGGTCTCGGATGTGGAGACCTTCCTTATCGGCTTTTTTCATCATTTCCTGGATCTGGCGGATGAAGCCATGGTCGAGCTTGATCCAGCGGCCCTTCAGATAGACAAGCCGGCGCTTTTCATTCACCAGGCGCTGGAAATCATCCTCACTTAAATCAACACCGTTCATCGAAAAACGCCAGTCATAATCGAGCATCGCATTCAAGCCGACAAATGAGCGGCGGTAGCCAGTCTGGCCCTTCAAAAGCGCCTTTACCTTGAGGTTCGCGTTCTTGATCGCTTCCCACCAGGATGGAAGGAGGATCTCAATGCCGAGCGCGATCAGCGTCTCGCTCGCCTCGGTCAAAAACATCCACGCTTCATCCTCGGAGAGAGTGGACTTAAGGAGGCCGTCATCCTCAATCCATGGAAAAATCGATGCAAGCCGCTTTTCTTCATCTTCAATTTTATCGCTAAAAAAGTCCCAGCCAGCAGGATAGCTTTCATAATCGCGGGCTTCAATCAGCATATGCTCTTCTTTACTCCGCAAAAATAACCCGAGTTTCCAATCCCCAAGGTCATCAATTGGCTCTTCGAGACGCATCCCAATCGAGAATGGCGCCGGATTTTCCTTCAGGCCGATCCATTCAAGCCAGCGGTCCTCATCAAAGTAGGCAGCCAGCTGCGAAGCTGAAAGCTGCTTTTTCCGCAGCACATCAAGCTTGTCACCAAGCAGATACTTCATCGTCTCATTCTCATGGAAGTAGGACTCGAGCGCATGATGGAACAGGTCCGTCACGAAATCGCGCACGAGAAGCTCCCCGTCATTGATTTTCAGCGTTTCCTCCCAGAATGGCTCATGGAATTCATCGAGCACACTCACCGGGAGCTTCCAGCGGAAGTCCTCGCCATCAAGCTGGGTAAAATCGGGATGCCATTCCTTCGCGAGGATCGCATCATAAATCGCATGGGCCGTCGACAGGCAGATATCGCCGAGGTCATCCCATTCCCACTCGACAAGCCGGTTGAAGCTCTCCTCACCGAACAACGTCACCAGCTGCCAGGCGCTCAAAGTCACTCCCTCGGCAGGACCCCATTTTTCCGAGTCCAGCATCGTCCCGAAGTAACTCTCCTTATGGCGGAAAAAGAGCAGCTTCTTCCATTCAGAGATCTTTAAGTCAAAACCATCAAAATCCTCTGCACTCAAAAAATACCGCCCGCCCGCAACAGGCATCACATCTATATGAATCTGCTTAATCTCAAGCATTAAAAGCACCTCCTTGGCGAGACGTGGGGACGGTTCTCCTGTCTCTTTTGTCTCGATAAACTAAATACGATAGGAGCAGTGGGATGAACCACACTGTGCTTCCTTCGTTTCACTAAACTAAAGGAGCAAAAGGTACGTCCCTATGCTTCCTCCACCTCAATCAGCTTGCTCCGTGTGCACTCCTCATGAAAAGCCCTCAGTCGTTTCGTCCGCACAAGCAGCTTCCCGAAAAATTCTTCCCATTCGGGCACACGCTTCAGTTTTTTATAAACCGTACGAAGTTTTTTCAGCAAGCGTGCGGCCTGCTTATAGCTGCTGCGGTTTTTCATCTCGATTAGATCGCCGATCATCTGGTGATACAGCGGAACCAATACCTCAGGAGCTGCTTTTTGTAAAACTTTAATCCGCTCGCTTGAAATGGAATTATATTCAAAGCCGAAGTAAGACTGCAATTCGCCCCACTGTTCGTATTGTTCTTTTTCAAATAAGGAATCTTCATATTCGTAAAAGCTGTATGGCATCGCCTGTGCCAGCGCCCGGTCGTACAGCTCGCCGCGGCCAATTTCACGCGTATACGTACCAACGAGCTTCAGCGCATAACGAGTGAATTTTTTACAAGCATAATAATCACCCAGGAGCTTCAGGTAATTCCGCAGCTGCTGGACGAGGTATTCGATGAAAGGCCCCATCCGGTTCCATTCGCGCTGGACGCGGAAACCGTCGAGCCAATAAAACATATATGGAAGAGAACCGACAGGGAGAGCAGTGAATCGCTTCAATGCGTCTCCGTCCTGCTTCGCTAAAACAAGCTGATGGATCAAAGCAATTTCCTCGATCAGGTCCCGCTTGTCATCGCCAAAGTTTTCAAGTCGCGTCCGCTCGGAATCACGCCAGCTCCCATTTTTAAAAAGTTTCTCCCACAACAAACGGTATAAATCAATTCGGTCATAGCCAACGGAAGCATCGGGCACCGTCAATCCGATTGTTTCTTCCTTCAGTTTTTCCAGAAAGCCATCAAATGAAAACGGCATCGTTCCATATGCGAGACGCTCGACGTATTCCTCGGCATCATTGAACAAATCCTCGAACAGCGGCCGGTAATAGCGGTCCATTGTCGACTCTTCATCGTGCCCAAGTTCGCCTGCCAGTTCTGTTAGCAAATTGAAGGAATGGACCGACGCGGCGATCAAATAAAGGTTTTTCCAAACGGCCTCCAGCGGAGCGGATACTTCAACGCGGCGAATATAGGAGCGGAACAATCCGGGCACAACATAGGCTTTCGGTTCTCCCTGTCCCTTAACAATCTCCTCGAAGCTCTCCCGAAAGGAAGCAGCCCAGATGTCGTAATCATGTCCAGCCCTGGTATCCTTTTTTACCAGATCCTTCGCGCGCTGCAGCCCCCATTTTTCCGCGTCCAGCTGCTCCTTTGCAGGCTTGCGCCAGGCTTCGACCCAGTCTGAAACACTCGAGACATCACCGTATGCCTGAAAAAACGCAGCCAAACGATGGCGGCAGAAGGAATTAGCAGGGCAGGTACAGCTGCTCTCTTCAGGATCTGAAACATTTATGTACACACGAACCGGGGTCACGTCCTGGACCGTCGCCCAGATCGACTTCACCATATACTTCAGATGGTGGACCGTCCCCTGGCGGTAGAGCATCAGCCCTTTCTGCACAAGGCGCGCATCCTCCTCGACCTCGGATTTCAGCATCGTATTCAGTTTTGCGGCAGCTTCTTTAAAAATCGGTGCCTGGTGATCAGGTATGACAGCCACAGGTATTCCTCCGTTCATGCAGCATCTCTAAATTCATTCAAAAAAAACATATTCTCTTATTATACCCAAAAAAAGGTGGTTAGAGGAGGGGGATATAGAATTTAAAAAATGAAGGGATTACTCGGGATATGTTGAATAGAGTACATACCATCGTCCTGTTTTGACAATTTTTTAGTAATTCTTCAAAAATACGGCGGTTTTCATTTTGGTTTTTGGTTTTTTTCATATAAAATGAACTATACAAGTAAAATCTGGGGGACATAAGATGAACCGAATACATGTGCTTCGCGGCCTTTTTTATCCTGATTTATATACATATAAATTACGAGATTCAGAGTATGTTCCTGGAGTTTGGAAGAATACGGCGATGCTGGTCCTGCTTAGCGGTCTGATTTTTGGCATTAGTGCTTATTTTGGCATCGGTTCTGAATATCTGTCGAAAAATCTGACTGCAGTTTCAAGGGAAAACTATGAGCTTCACAAGCTGCTGTTCATGATCGGGCAGTTGATTTGGGGCCTGTTTTATGGAATTGCGATGATTTTCATTCCGGCATTGTTTTTCTGGACCTTTTCAGATATTGAGCTGAAAAAGTTTGTGACTGTCCAGCTATACGTTATGCCTGTTCTTCTTTTGGAAAAAGTGATCAACATCCCGCTGGCAACGGAGCTTGGGCTGATTAAAACGTCCTCACCGTTTTCATTGGGCGTAATTGCACAATACATAACGAATAATGACTTCATCATCTATTTTCTGGCAGCTATTACACTATTCAAAATTTGGGCTATTTTTATAGAATACAAGTATATCAAAATGCTTACCGGGAAACGTCCGGGGATTGTCCTGTTACTGGTAATTGGAATCAATCTGATATTCTGGCTGTTCTCGGCGCTGTTTTCGTTCATTCAATTCGAAAAAATTCTATAAGGGGGTGCACTGATGAAAAAGAAATCACTGATCTTGATGTCTGCAGGCATTCTATTTATATCGGGAAATCTGTACCTGGCGTTGAAAGATGACAGCAAAGCGGTGCGCTCTTCTTATATAAACAAGTGGACAGCGACCGGAAAAGAGAGCTTAACCAAAACCTTGCAGGCGGAGGGAGTCGTTACCCCTGTCGAGGAACACCATGTCTATTATAATGACACCCCAGGCGGCTTTAAGAACTTCCTGGTAAAAGAGGGCGACCCGGTTGACGTCGGCAGTCCTCTGTACGAATATGCTGGTGACAGCAATGAAGCAGAGCGTGAGAAGCTGGAGATGGAGAAGCAGCAGCTTGTAAGGGAAGTAGCTTTGATCGACGAACAGATCCAGCAGCTGGAGTACTTGTTATCCGTATCTGAATCAGCAACAGACAACAGCATTCCTGTGACAGGTGATGGGACATCCGATACAGGCAGGTCATCAAGCGAACTTATGAACGTTTCTATTGAAAAAGAAATCTATGATAAGAAGAGTGAAAAAACGAGGATTTCTGCTGAAATCGATGAATATGACAATACATTAAACTCCCAGGACAGCGGTGACCAGCTTGGCATTAACAGCGAAGTGGCCGGCACCGTGAAGAAGATTAACTATGATTTGAACAATCCCATTCTGACCATTATTTCCGACAGCCCTAAAGTCGAGGGTACTTTTACCGAAAAAGATTTGAAGGAAGTCCAGGAGGGGATGGAGGTCTTCGTAAAGTCGGACCTGGTCAAGGGAAATGTAAAGGGAACCTTGACAAGCATCGCCAGCTATCCTGAGCAGGATCCATCGGTCAAAACAGA
Source organism: Bacillus sp. ISL-41 (assembly GCF_018613235.1). Classification (GTDB taxonomy): domain Bacteria; phylum Bacillota; class Bacilli; order Bacillales; family Cytobacillaceae; genus Mesobacillus. Next base: position 3,287 of record NZ_JAGGQP010000025.1, on the reverse strand, counting down.
AAGCCGCTTCCCGTATGAAGTCGAGCTGACGGATGAACAGGCGGTCCTCATAAAAGGGACGCACGTCGAGGTTGCCGTCGTTACTGATCAGGTCGTGAACGCAGCAACGGTCCCAGAAGAAGCAGTGGTAAAGACGAAAAAAGCAAGCTTTGTCTATGTGCTGAACGAGCTTGGTATAGTAGAAAAACGTAAAATCACCAAAGGCCTGGAGCTCGACGGCAATGTCGAAGTGAAAAAAGGCGCCAAACCAGGAGAACTCGTCGTCAAAAATCCAGAAGCAATCCAAAAAGCAGGCGACCCATTCTTCAGCAAACTAAAACCAGGCATCCTGAACAAAAAAACATTCAGTAAAGAGCCAGGTAAAGAAATATTTAAATCCATCATGGTAGGCTTCTTTAAAAGATAAAAGAGAACTTCAACACACTAAAGCAGTGGGGGTCAGACCCCCACTGCTTTAGTGTGTGAAAGAGATCTATTTCCTAACAATGGATTTCAAATTCGAATGTTTTATGAGGGGTGAGTGTGTTGAGGATTTTCTTTGATGTGGTTAAACGGACTTTGGAGGAGATCAGGGAGTGCTGGGGGCTTGCTAAAGGTGCGGATACAAATCGCGCTAAAGCAACGTATATGTCACTCGTCTATATGAATATATTATTTATGCCAGTCTACCTAATCCCGCTTCTGTATACATTTGTCATCGTAATCGGGGCAGTATTCTATGGACCGATCCTGCTGGCGGGCCTGCTGTTTAATATTCCATTTGTCCTGTTTGTGCTCTGGATTAAAGTGAAAGTGTATCCTGTAATGAAGCAGAATTTGATTAATAAAAATATTAGTGCCTGACATCCATATTGAGAAGCTGCTAGTTCATGGGGTCAGGCACCTGTTTATATTGATAATTATTCCTCATTGTCTTTCCGCTTTCGTCCCTTCTTGCTGATTTCCTCTAATAATATTAGCTTCTGTTCCTGACTTAACATACTCCAGCTTCCTGCTTTGACCTTCATGTAAAACACTCCTTTATTAATGTATTTTTTTGGGATTTCATTTTTGTATTCCTCTTATACCGCCTTTTTCAAAAAAATAAACAAAACAAGTTTCTACAAATTTCCATGTAGGAGTTTGAGTAAAATAGAAATTTGTCGAATTTAACACCTATTCGGGTGAAATCGCCTTATTGAATAGAGGAAAGTATTGAATAAAAGGCTGATATTGTAAAAAGAAGTTGAGTTTATTGTCGCGCGATTCACTGAAACGAAGCCGGAAAATTCTCCGACTAACAGTGTGTAAACCAAAACATACAAATCGGGGGAATGAAAAGATGGGCGCAGTAACAAAAAGATTTTTTATTGGGTTGGTCATATTTGCAATTGCTTCTCTGGCTTTCTTAGGAACAATGGGGCAAAACGCAAGTGCAAGCGTTTCATGGGGCCAGGAGGTAACGGAAGTAGCGAAACAATACCAGGGGGTAAAATATAAATGGGGTGGTGTGGATCCTAAAAAAGGATTCGATGCGTCAGGCTTCACACAATATGTTTTTGACCACTCAGCCGCAGACATTAAATTACCTCGAACTGCATTGGCCCAATACAAAACAGGCAAGGCCGTCAGCAAAAAAGAACTGAAGGAAGGCGACTTGGTCTTCTTTAACACAAGTGGCAAAGGAGTTTCCTTCGCAGGAATCTATCTGGAAAAAGGCAAATTCATTGCCGTAACCGTATCAAAAGGAGTCTCCATCCAATCAATGGACTCAAAATACTGGAAAACAAAATACGTAGGCGCCAAACGTGTTTTAAAACACTAACGCATTAACCCGCCGGGGGTCTGACCCCCGGCGGGTTAATGCGTTAAAGGGAAATTACTTATACACTTGGACATCTTTTGCCTAAATGAAAATATACTTTATAAAAAGAAAGGAGTGATTGATAGGATGTTATCTTCGGTTGCAGATCGTCTGTCCAGGGGAGTCCAGCGTTATTTGCCAGATGCGTTTGTCATTGCAGTCCTTCTTACATTATTCGTTTTTGTCATAGGCTTTTTTACCAACCCTACAGAACCAGTTGATCTAATCAAGTCATTCGGTGATGGTTTCTGGGTGTATCTAGCTTTTACCATGCAAATGGTGCTTCTTTTGTTGACAGGTATGGTATTGGCTTCAGTTCCTTTTGTGAAAAGAGGGCTTGAATATCTTGCCTCCTTTGCAAGCACCCCGAATAAAGCATATGTTTTAACATTTGCGATTTCAGCTTGTGCGTATTATATCAACTGGGGTCTGGCGGTTGTAGTGGGAGCAATATTTGTAAGAGAGGTGGGTAAGCGAAATCAACAGGCTCACTTCCCGCTATTGGTTGCGGCTGCATATTCACCTACAGTCTTGTACACTGCAGGACTATCAAGTTCAATTGGTTTGACGGTCGCTACCCCGGATCATTTTCTGGCAGAAGTAATGGGAGTTATACCAACTTCAGAAACAATTTTTAGCTTGTCTACGATCATTATCTTTCTTGCCTTGTTCGTCACGATGCCTATTCTCATATGTCTAATGGCTCCAAAAACAAATATAAAGCCTTATATTGCTAAGGAAGTTCCGGCGAAGAAGAAAGTGGCAGGGGATATTGAGGAAAATACGCCTGCACTTAAATTAGAAAGAACCCCTGTTTTGGGAATGCTCATAGGACTAATTGGTCTCTTATATGTAGTCATGGAGTTCGTAAACGGCCGTGACTTGGATTTAAATATTATTAATATCATGTTTTTATCATTAGGTTTATTCTTCCATAGGTCACTGGGACAGTTCGGCGAGGCTTTTAAAGAGGCAGCAGGTTCCACCTCTCCGATTATTTTGCAATTTCCGTTTTATGCCGGGATCATCGCAGTACTTGGCAGTTCGGGCCTTGGTCAAGCGATCATTGATGGAATGGCTTCAATTGCTACTAAAGAAACCTTTGATATCTTCACCTATTGGGCAGCAGGCTTAGTCAATATTCTAGCTCCTTCAGGCGGCGGGCAATGGGCATTACAAGGTCCGCTTCAAGTTCCGGCAGGTATGGCATTAGGCGTGGATCCAGCGACAATTGCGATGGCTGTTGGTTGGGGAGATGCATGGACCAACTTAATACAGCCTTTCTGGGCACTGCCAATTCTAAGCGTCGTTGGCCTTCATATCCGTCACATCATGGGCTACTGCTTCCTGCTTGCCATCTGGGTTGGAGCACTGACAACCGTACTTATGTTGTTCTTATATTAAAACAGTAAAAATGGCGCACTTTAAAGCATTAACGGGCTGG
>NZ_JAGGQP010000024.1 GCF_018613235.1 Bacillus sp. ISL-41 | reverse complement strand
GGTGAAGTCGTTCTTTGACTTCATTGGCAGGACCGAAATCGAAAAGTATAGCCGACTGTCCAGAAACGCAGAAACTGGAGACTCCGACAAAGAAGCGCTTTTTGCTTCTGCCGGCGGAGTTGAAGTTTCGGAGTTTCTAGGAGGCAACACTAGACAAGCGTCTCGAGGAGTTAGGAGCCGCAGCTAGACAAGCGTCTCGGGAAATAGGAGCAGGAGCTGGACAAAAGAAAGAGCCCATTTTGCATGGGCTCTTTCTCCATTCTTATCTGATTCTTATTTTTTCCTTTTCTGAACTACTTTTATCTTTTCACCTGACCCGGTTTCTTTAATTGCTTTTACTGCCTGGTATGGTACGCAGCCACTCACTTCTTCAAATTCATTGAATAGTGTTTTTTCCTGGGCCTTTCCAGGGACGATTTCTTTAAAACGACGGTATGCTTTAAGTAAAGAGTCTCGTTCAATTCCTTTTTCATAAGCCTTTTCAATGCATCCATAAAAATGAATAACATCGACAATTTCATCTGTAGACCATGTGTAATCTATTGGATATTGGTATTCCATTCTTTCACCTGCTTTTTGTGCTATGCCCCGGCTGCTCCTGGGCATCCTTTGTATGTTTATCGATTGTACAGGTATTTGTAGTGGATCGCAAGAAAATCGGACCTCACTTACTCCATATAGTTCTTATTTCTTCAGCTTCTTTGATGATTCTGTCGAAAAGGTCCGACACTGATGGAGAGTCTTTAATCAATCCCATCACCTGGCCAGCCCAGCCAAAGCCATTTTCATCATCACCTTCATATATATACTTACGGTTTGCACTTCCGCTGATCAACTCTTTTAATTCTTCATAACCTCCGCCTTGTTTCTCTATTTTGAGGATTTTTTCCGTCAATGGGCTGGCAATCGCCCTTGCTGGCATCCCGAGCGTCCTTTTTATTACTGCGGTATCATTTTCGGTGCCTTCAACAAGCTTCTGCTTGTACAGCTCGTTTGCATGGACGCATTCTTTGGTAGCGATGAAGCGTGTACCCATTTCTATCCCATGTGCTCCCAGGCTCAACGCTGCCATAAGGCCTCTTCCATCACCAATTCCACCTGAAGCGATAACAGGTATGCTCACTGCATCTACTACTGATGGAATAAGCACCATCGTTCCTATGTCACTCTTCCCTAAATGTCCGCCGCCTTCCTGGCCGACAACCATCACTGCATCTGCACCCAGCTCCTCCGCTTTCTGAGCCTGCCTTTTCGCTGCTACAAGGACGAGTTTTTTAATGTCAGCCCCTTTTAACTGTTCAAAAATCGGTGCAGGGTTTCCCCCTGTCATCGAAATAACAGGAACATTTTCTTCTATAGCAATTGCAAGAAAATGAGAAAACGGCCTTCCATGCTGCCCGATGGCAAAATTAACTCCAAATGGCTTGTCAGTCAGCATTCTCACTTTATGTATTTCTTGTCTTAATGCCTCAGGATCAGGGAGTGACATTGCTGTTATTTGACCCAGTCCTCCTGCATTCGATACAGCTGCGGCCAATTCTGAATAAGCCAGATACGCAAGACCTCCCTGGACAATCGGGTATTGGATCCCTAAAAGGTTTGTTACATCTGTATTCCAGTTCATATTCCCTCTCCTCCAAATGCCGTTTCTTTAATACTTCTATTATAGGAGCCATATTTCCTGTTTTCTTTATGCTGGATCGCAGTTTTTCTTTATATTTTGAATTTCTTTGCAAACACCTTGATTAGTGCTATAATGCATGTGTTTTATTTTTTCAAAAGCTAATCATAACTTATAAACAAGGAAATCCAATACATTAAAGAGGTGTGATCGTCAATTGTCACAAAAAGAAACACCGTTGTTTACAAGCCTATTAACGCACGCAGGAAAAAATCCGATCCAGTTTCATATTCCCGGCCATAAAAAAGGGAGCGGAATTGACCCTGAGTTCAGAGAGTTCATTGGTGATAATGCACTGTCCATTGATTTAATCAACATCGGCCCCCTTGATGACTTGCATTCGCCTAAAGGCATCATCAAGCAGGCTCAGGAACTCGCCGCTGAAGCATTCGGCGCTGATCATACTTTCTTTTCAGTACAAGGGACAAGCGGGGCGATCATGACCATGATCATGACTGTCTGCGGACCTGGAGACAAGATTATCGTTCCACGGAACGTTCATAAATCGATTATGTCGGCTATTGTTTTTTCCGGAGCAATTCCGATTTTCATCCATCCAGAGATTGATAAGAAGCTTGGAATTTCTCATGGGATCTCAACTGACTCAGTCGAGAGGGCGCTGGAACAGCATCCAGATGCAAAAGGTCTTCTTGTAATCAACCCAACGTATTTCGGCTTTGCAGCTGACTTGAAAAAAATCGTTGAAATTGCTCATTCTTACGATGTTCCAGTTCTGGTGGATGAAGCCCATGGGGTCCATATCCACTTCCATGAAGATCTTCCGCTTTCAGCCATGCAGGCAGGAGCTGACATGGCTGCAACAAGCGTTCATAAGCTTGGCGGATCAATGACGCAAAGCTCGATTCTGAATGTAAAAGAAGGCTTGGTATCGTCTAAGCGTGTTCAATCAATTATCAGTATGCTGACAACTACCTCTACTTCTTACCTCTTGCTCGCATCACTGGATACTGCGAGAAGAAGACTTGCCATTGAGGGAAGGGACATCATCGACAGGACGATCAAGCTGGCGCAATGGATTCGCGGTCAGGTAAACGAAATTGAGCATCTTTACTGCCCTGGAGAGGACCTTCTTGGCACGAATGCAACCTTTGATTTTGACCCGACAAAAGTACTCATCAGCATAAAAGACCTCAATATTACTGGATACGAGGTCGAAAAATGGCTTCGCGAGAAATACAATATCGAAGTGGAACTTTCAGATTTGTACAATATCCTTTGCATCATCACACCTGGAGACACACAAAAAGAAGCTGAAATTCTTGTGAAAGCATTACGTGAACTTTCTAAAGAATTCCACCACCTTGCGGAAAAGGTGCATGCAGAAGTTATGCTTCCGGATATCCCGTTACTAGCGTTGACACCTCGGGATGCGTTCTACGCCGATACCGAAGTTGTGCCTGTTGAGGAATCAGAGGGACGGATAATAGCAGAATTCGTAATGGTGTATCCACCAGGGATTCCAATTTTCATTCCAGGAGAGATCATCACAGAAGAAAACCTTGTATATATCAAGACCAATATGGAGGCCGGCCTCCCTGTACAAGGTCCAGAAGATGATGAACTTAAATCCTTCAGAGTGATCAAGGAACACAAAGCAATTAGATAAGAAAAGCGCAAGCGCCTTGTTCAGCCCGACAAGCGCCGGAAGGCCGTACAGTGAAGTCGTTCTTTGACTTCATCGGGCGGACCGAAGCGACTCGAGGGCTAGGCGCTGAAGCTAGACAATTTCCGAAGTGAAAATTTACACTTTCTTATCTTGTAAAAAAAGAGGGCATGCAGCTTTGCATGCCCTTTTATCTATTCTTATCTTTCCTCTGCACCTTCATGGTCGCAGCAGTTGCATTTTTTTGAATATAATACCGTTACTTTCTCATCTTCGAAATGGTCAATTGTAGCATTGCAGGTTTGACAAACGATTGTGCCCATCTTTTCAATCTCCTTTTCGTTTTGAATTTTGAAAGCGCTTCATCAATTTCTAATTATATAATAATATAACACTATTAAGATTTCAAGCCTAAATTGTATAACACTTTTAATTTTTATAATGTTATTTTCATTATTTGTACCCATTATATATGTTTTACAAACAATTAGTATGACACTATTTACTCAAAAGTTAAATTGTTGTTGCCCATGCGGTAACTTGTCATCATGGAATTTCAACAAAGAACAAAAAGCCAAGCGCCTCGTTCAGGCCCGACAAGCGCTGGAGGGCCGCCCGTTGAAGGCGCTCTTTGACTTCATTGGGCGGAGCGAAGCGTCTCGAGGGGCTAGGCGCTGGAGCTGGATTAAGAATAATACATCTAGTTCTCCACAACTAAATAATTTTATAATTTCCTAACAAACTAAAAACAGGCCTTTTTGGCCTGCTCTCGTCTCCCGCTTATTCGTATTGAGTCTGGAACGGGGCTGTCGGCAATTCTTCATTGAAAAATAATGCAAGGTCCTCAGCCTGCCGGACTTCTGTAATATGGAATGCTTTCTGCAAATATTCTACGTCTTCAATGTCCTTAGGGTCGAGGAGTGCTGAACGCCCCGTCTGCATGCAGACTACCAGAGGTTTTCCGAAAAACATGTTGGTAGAGACAATCCCAAAGTCATAACGAGTGTCATTAGTAGTAAACCCCACAAACCTGACGTGAACCTTTTCATGCTCATCATAAAGCTTTTCGAATAGTTCCATATGCCTCCTCCTTTTTAATTAAATATTTAGAATATTATTATAATTTATTTTTGCCAAAAAGGCAAGTGCATAAGAAGTTAAAAAGCTTTTATTCTATTGTCAATGCTTTTTCAGGAGTGATAAAATGGTGAAGAATAGATAGGAAAAGGGGATTGGACGATGTCTAGTAATGCTTATATTAAACTTGTACCATCATCATCTCAGCAAGCCATTTCCACTGAAGAACTAAAGGATTTATTTAATTACTATAAGGAAATTACTGCTAAAACAGGTGACCAGGTTGATTGGAATTATGAAAATTCAGCATTTCCTTATGATCTGAAGGAAAAAGAGGATGGAAAAGGCACATGGTTTTATCTGCATTCATCCCAAGACCGCTATAATGCCATACTAATCGGCGTTGATAAAGAAACAGTTGTCGACGAAGACGGGACAGAACGCGAACAATCATACATACAAATTACACTTCCTCCTACAGCGACAGCTGGGGACAAAGGAAAAGCAAATGAATTCAGTAAGTTCCTGGGTAAAAAATTGCAGGGCGAGCTCCATTTATTCAATGGAAGGATTATGTACTTCTACCCACGCAAATAAAGACATTTTCGCTTTAAAAACACTTTCCTGGTTCCGCACCAAACGGAACTCTAAAAGTTCGCACTAATTGCTTTTTAAAACATCAAAAACGGCTGCTACTGGGCAGCCGTTTCTTTATTTGCAGGAGTTTCGATAAGTTCGGGATCGACGATTTTATATCCTTTTTCTTGCAGGCCTTTTACGATATCCTCCAGTGCTTCGCTTGTCCACTGCCTGTCATGCATCAGCAAATTCGCTCCATTCCGGAGTAAAGGCGTATTCACCATAATATCCGCAAGAGCTTCCTTTGATTGATAATCCTTTTCCCAATCATAACCATAGGTCCAATTCATTAGCAGCATTTTCTCATCTGCGGCCAGCTGCTTGCTGTAGTCAGTATTCATTCCAAATGGAGCCCTGAAGAATTCCGGCCTTTCACCAATCAATTCCTCGACCCTGTCATTAAGATCTACAATTTCTTTCCTTTGTTGCTCCTCGGATAATTCCCTTAACGATTTGTGATTATATGTATGGTTCCCTATTGGAAAGCCCATTTGATGAATTTGCTTGAGTACTTCTCCTTCTTCGGGAGTATCAAGGAAGTGGCCATTTACAAAAAAGATGGCTCTTACATTTAATTCTTTTAAAGTTTTGGCCATTTCAAGAGCATTTTTGTCTGGAGCGTCGTCAATTGTCAATAAAACAATTTTTTCATCAGGATTATCGATATTTTGGATAGAAAAATCGCTTTTCATCCTATATTGTGGTGATGCCTGTACTACTTCTTCGCTCTTACTTTCATCTTCTGCTGGGTTCTCTGCTGGTTCTGCAGCTTCTGTTTCCGGCATTTCCTCTGTGGCTTTTTCATCATTTATGACTTGTTCTTGTTGCTCTTCACTGGTGCTTGTTGGTTTCTGCGCTTCTTCTGAAGCCCCGCATCCGGCTAAAATCAACGAAGCAGCAATCGCAGATACTACTGTTTTTATCAAAACTTTTCCCTCCCGGTGGTATATCTTTGCTGACAAAGCTGATGGATTACAATTTTTTACACGCTCAGTACTTCATGAAATAAAAGACATTGTCATATGGATCGACCCATAAATAGCCAGGCTCAAGACCGTTATAAAAAAGGTTTTTCTTGTGGATTTCATGATATGATTGCCTATTATTATGGCTAAATAGAAAAATACCAAGAACATAATACCATTATAAATCGGATGATCGTGTTTGGATAGCCATTCTATTAAGGTATATCCACTCCAGATAATGAATTGAAGCAGCATAACTGCATACACTTTCAAATCCTCCACCACCATGTCTAAATTATCTTATTCCCAAGTCACGTCAGGTTAAACATTTAGATCTTTTTACTAGTATATGTCCTGATGGTTAGGATATTTTTCAATTATGTAACAAATCAATAACATTCCATTCTTTTGGAAATTGCTATGATAGAATATGGACAAACAGTTACATATGGTGAAACAACATTCCGAAAAAAAGTGAGGCAAAGATAAATGAAAAGTTTGTCTTTTGTTTTTGTCGCTACGTTCCTATTTCTCACGGCTTCTTGCAACCCAGTCAACGATTCAGATGAATTGGAGCTCAATGGAGATATTAAACAAGTCGTTTTCTTTTCTGATGATGAGAATTATAAACAGGAAGCATCCTATTATGATGCTATTATAGAATTAAAGAAAGAATACCCTTCTGCATTTGATGATATTGTTGTCATTTCTGCTGCCAATGCCAATAAATACTATGACCTTTTTAAGGTAAAACAGTTTCCTGCCATCCTGATTGTCCATCAGGACCAGGTCCTTGCCAATGTGAATGGCAATGTAACAAAGGATCAGATCATCGAACCCTTATCAGCAGTTTTGAATAATGAATAAAAAAAGTCCTTTCCTGATGGAAAGGACTTTTTTATGTTACTTAACGATATGAATCGGGTTACCAAGTGCTACTTCTGCAGCTTCCATCGTAATCTCACCGAGAGTTGGGTGAGCGTGGATTGTCATTGCAAGGTCTTCAGCAGTCATGCCAGCTTCGATTGCAAGACCTAGCTCTGCGATCATGTCAGAAGCATTCGGACCAGCAATTTGCGCACCGATGACAATGTCATCTTCTTTACGTGTGATCAGCTTCAAGAAGCCGTCTGTCTGGTTAAGTGATAGTGCACGGCCATTTGCAGCGAATGGGAACTTAGATGCTGTAATATCAATGCCTGCATCTTTAGCTTCCTTTTCAGAGTAGCCTACTGATGCTAATTCCGGATCAGAGAAGACAACTGCTGGAATAGCCAGGTAGTCGATTTCTGAAGGATGTCCTGCGATTGCTTCAGCAGCAATTTTACCTTCGTAAGAAGCTTTATGGGCTAGTGGCGGCCCTTCGACAATGTCACCGATCGCATAGATGTTGCTTACACTTGTACGGCACTGTTTGTCGATTTTAATAACGCCGCGATCAGACATCTCGATGCCTACCTGCTCAAGGCCTAGTTCGTCCGTGTTAGGCTTTCTTCCTACCATGACAAACACATAGTCTGCTTCGATGCTCTTTTCTTCACCGTTTGCTTCATACTTAACTGTTACGCCAGAGTCAGTCTCGTCGACACCTTTTGCAAGTGCCTTAGTAATGATCTCTGCACCCTTCTTTTTAAGGTTGCGTTTTACTAGTGCTGACATCTGCTTTTCGAATCCATTAAGAATTTCGTCCGCACCTTCAAGAATCGTTACCTTAGTGCCAAAGCTTGCGTATGCTCCGCCAAGCTCAGTACCAATGTACCCTCCGCCAATAACAACAATGCTCTTTGGAAGCTCCTGGAGGTTAAGTGCACCTGTTGAATCAAGGACACGCTTGGTGTACTTGAAAGCTGGGATTTCGATAGGACGCGATCCAGTCGCAATGATTGCATTTTTGAAAGTATATGTTTGTGCTGAATTTTCATCCATAACACGAATCGTATTGGAATCGACAAAATACGCTTCTCCGCTTACGATATCGATTTTGTTACCTTTCAAAAGACCTTCTACGCCGCCTGTAAGTTTTTTAACTACTCCAGCCTTAAATTCCTGAACTTTTGAGAAATCAAGCGTGACGTTTTCAGCTTTGATCCCCATGTCTTCAGAATGCTTAGCATTTTCATATCTGTGGCCTGCAGAAATTAACGCTTTTGAAGGAATACATCCGACGTTCAGGCACACTCCGCCAAGAGTTGCTTTTTCTACGATTGTTACTTTTTGGCCTAGCTGGGCAGCGCGAATCGCTGCCACATATCCGCCAGGTCCGGCACCAATGACAAGAGTATCAGTTTCGATTGGAAAATCTCCTACTACCATTTATTACCCCTCCATTAACAATAGTTCTGGATCGTTCAACAGGCGCTTGATGTGATTCAATGCGTGCTGTGCAGTAGCGCCGTCAATCATTCGATGATCGAAGCTTAAGGAAAGCGCCAGTACAGGAGCAGCAACAATCTCACCATCTTTAACTACTGGCTTCTCCGCAATTCGTCCGATACCAAGAATCGCTACTTCCGGATGGTTGATGACTGGAGTGAACCATTGTCCGCCAGCAGAACCGATATTCGTGATTGTGCAAGAAGCACCTTTCATTTCATCTGGTGCAAGTTTACCGTCACGAGCTTTACCAGCTAACTCATTGATTTCATTAGAAATTGAGAATACGGATTTGCGGTCAGCGTCCTTTACAACTGGTACAAGCAAGCCTTTATCTGTGTCTGCAGCAATACCGATATTGTAATAGTGCTTGTGAACGATTTCGCTTGTCGCATCATCTAATGATGTGTTCAATGCTGGGTATTCACGCAATGCACTTGTTAATGCTTTTACCACATAAGGAAGGAATGTAAGCTTGATTCCTTTTTCTGCAGCCACTTCTTTGAACTTCTTGCGATGCGCAACGAGCTTTGCTACATCCACTTCGTCCATTAATGTAACGTGTGGAGCTGTATGCTTGGAATTAACCATTGCCTTAGCGATCGCTTTTCTGATTCCGCTCATCTTTTCGCGTGTCTCAGGGTATTGCCCTTCTGGAATAGCCTGAGCCGCTGCAGCTTTAGGTGCCTCATCAGCTTTTGCTGCCTGTGCTTGGTCTGCTTGTGGTGCAGCTGCTGCAGGAGCGCCTCCGCTTAGGAAGCTGTCGATATCATCCTTCACGATGCGGCCATTCTTTCCTGAACCAGCAACCTGACGAATATCAACACCTTTTTCACGTGCATATTTACGGACAGATGGCATAGCGACGATGCGGCGGTTAGGGTCAACCTCTGCTTGTGGTGCAGCTGCTGCACCAGCACCAGTCTGGCCTGAAGGAGCAGGAGCATCTGCTGCTTCTTTTTCAATTTTTTGTCCGGATTCTAAAGTAGATTGAACCTGAGCTTCTGTCTTTTCCTGTTTAGGCTGTTCAGCAGGTGCATCTTCTTCTTCACCTTTGAATTTTAGGTGCTCGTAACCAGGTGCGTCGAAGGTTACAAGAACCTGTCCTACTGTTGCTACTGTTCCTTCTTCTACTAAAACTTCTTCGACTGTACCAGCTACAGGTGAAGGAATTTCTACTACTGCTTTGTCATTCTGCACTTCGCAAAGTACATCGTCTTCCTGAACTTTATCGCCAGGCTTTACGAACCACTTGACTATTTCACCTTCGTGAATACCTTCGCCGATGTCTGGCAGCTTAAATTGGAATGCCAATGGAATTCACCCTCCTAAGTTTTTCAACCTTATTAATTTGAGCGTTTAATTAGAATGTAAGTACTTTTTTAGCTGTTGCAATTACATCTTTGTAGTTAGGCAGCCATACAGATTCTGCTTGAGAGAATGCGAAAACTGTATCTGGAGCTGTTACACGCAATACTGGCGCCTCTAGACTAAGGATTGCACGATCGTTGATTTCTGCAACAATTTGTCCAGCCATACCAGCTTGTTTTTGAGCTTCCTGCACGACAATCGCTCTTCCTGTTTTTTCAACAGAGGCGATGATTGTTTCAATATCGAAAGGCATTACAGTTCTTAAGTCGATTACTTCTACAGAGTATCCTTCTTTTTCAAGTTCTTCTGCTGCCTTTAATGATTCATGGACCATAGCGCCATAAGTGATAATGGACAGGTCTTTTCCTTCACGCTTAACATCTGCTTTTCCAAGAGGGATTGTGTATTCTTCCTCAGGAACTTCCTGACGGAAAGAGCGGTAAAGCTTCATGTGCTCTAAGAAAATGACTGGATCATTATCGCGGATTGAAGAAATCAACAATCCTTTTGCGTCATAAGGAGTTGAAGGAATAACGACTTTCAGGCCAGGCTGCTGTGCGACCATTCCTTCAAGGCTGTCAGCGTGCATCTCTGGAGTATGTACGCCTCCCCCGAATGGCGAGCGGATAGTAACCGGTGAGCTGTAGCGGCCGCCTGAACGGTAACGCATACGAGCCATTTGCCCTGCAATCGAATCCATAACTTCGAAGACAAAGCCGAAGAATTGGATTTCAGGAACTGGACGGTAGCCTTGCAGCGCAAGACCAATTGCCAATCCGCCGATACCGGATTCTGCAAGCGGTGTATCAAATACACGGTCTTCACCAAATTCATTTTGCAGGCCTTCAGTAGCACGGAATACACCGCCGTTTACGCCAACGTCTTCCCCGAATACTAGTACGTTTGGATCGTTCTTCATTTCAACGCGAAGAGCGTCTGTAATTGCTTGAATCATTGTCATTTGAGCCATGGCTTACTTCGACTCCTTCTCTTTATATATTTCATATTGCTCTTTTAAGTGGTCTGGCATTTCTTCATACATGATTTCCATAAGGTCAGTTACTTTTTGCTTAGGTGTATCATCCGCTTCTTTGATAGCGTTTTTGATTTCTTCTTTTGCTTGTTCGATTGTTTCGTTCTCCATGTCTTCAGTCCACAGGTTTTTCTTCTCCAGGAACTTACGGAAACGAACTAATGGATCTTTCTTTTCCCACTCATTGTCCAGATCTGCTGTACGGTAACGAGTTGGGTCATCACCAGCCATTGTATGAGGACCATAACGGTATGTCATTGTTTCGATCAATGTAGGACCTTCTCCGTTAACTGCGCGCTTACGTGCTTCAAGAGTTACAGCATAAACTGCTAGCGGGTCCATTCCGTCAACCTGGATACCAGGGATCCCTGCGGCAACAGCTTTCTGAGCGATTGTTTCTGCAGCAGTCTGCTTTTCAACTGGAGTTGAAATCGCGAAACGGTTGTTCTGAACAAAGAAGATTGCCGGCGCTTTGTATGCACCTGCAAAGTTGATACCTTCGTAGAAATCACCTTGAGAAGAACCGCCATCACCTGTGTAAGTAACAGCAACTGCTTTTGTTCCGCGTTTCTTCATTCCAAGTGCTACACCTGCAGCCTGGATATATTGTGCACCAATGATGATTTGTGGTGAAATAACATTTACACCTTCAGGAATTTGATTACCCTTGAAGTGTCCGCGTGAGAATAAGAAAGCTTGCGTTAGCGGAAGTCCATGCCAGATCATTTGCGGAACATCACGGTATCCCGGAAGAATGAAATCTTCTTTCTCAAGTGCGAATTGAGATGCAAGCTGAGAAGCTTCCTGTCCTGCTGTGGGAGCATAGAATCCTAGGCGTCCCTGGCGGTTCAATGAAATTGAACGCTGGTCCAGAATCCTTGTATAAACCATACGCTTCATTAATTCTTGTAATTGCTCATCAGAAAGCTCAGGCATAGCCGCTTCATTTACGACTTCGCCCTCTTCATTCAAAATCTGGAACATCTCAAATTGGCTTTCAATCTTTTCGAGCTGCTTCATTGCATCAACAGTGTTGTTTTTTGTTTTAGATGCCATCAGAGCCACCTCTTCCTTTCATACTTCATGAATTTTAAATTGAATATACAAAAATAGGTTACCCAATATCAGGATAAACTTCCCCGGGTTTCTAAATACCTGTCAGAGCTGAATTGTTTTTATTGGCCGTTTAGAATGTTTCAAGAAAGTTTTTTAAACAACTCATACCTGGAACACCATATGAACACACCATTCTATAGTTTTCCACAGATCCACTATAAAAAAACTTTTATTTCTCCATTATTGCGCCAGAAATACTGTATCAGTGGAAATGAAAAATATAGTAATACAATCCGCTCATTCGTTTTTTAGTTTACATCACGAAAATAAGTCCGTCAAATACTATGTTTCATCTTTTTTAATTTTATTCACTATCTCTATGTTATTATCTCAGAAAAGCAACTGTATTACTTTTTATTGATTACTGTACTATAATAAATTACTTTTAATTCAGACTGTATTAGTGCTGTCAAATGGTATTTAAAAGGCTTAAATCGCCATTTTGCATGGATATGTACCCTGCCACTTCCGATCATGGACTTTCTTCGAAGCAACAAAAAAAGCCGCTTAATCTCAAAGCGGCTCACTTCTCACACATTATTTTTCTTTATCCGAACTAACTTCTATTCCAGCATTTTTGTAAAAATCCATCTTCTCTTGATTATACTGATCAGTCTTTTCATTGAATTCCTGATTGTTATTCAAGACAATTTCATATACTTCATTCACTTTATTGATTTGTTCTTCGAGTTTTTCAAAGCTTAATTCCTTATCTTTAAGCATTTCATAAAGCTCTTTGTCATATTGAAGGCCTTTTTTATAATTCTCGTACAGCTTATCGTGGGTTTCATATCTTTCTTTCATAGTCGCCTGCAGTTCAGTTGCCTGCTTCTTTAGGTTTGCGTCATCAATTTCCTCGATGATTTCATCTACATTCCCGAACTCTTTTTCGGACTCATCTATACTTTCTTTTTCTTTCTCAATATGCTCTGAGCGTTTGTCAGCTAAAGCCAGCGCCTCATCTGCCAGCTTCACGATCTGGTCGTATTCCTTCATTCCTAATGAAATGATCTTCTCATAAATTTCTTTTTCCTTCTTTTCCAACTCAACAAGTGGGTCCTGCTGGTCCTCAAATCCCTTTTCAATTGAAACAACCTTCTCAAGTGCTTCAAACATCTTTTCCTCTGGTGATTGCTTGTCCAGACACCCAGCTAGACTGAAAACTCCAGCCATCATAATAATAGCTAAACTTATTTTTTTGATTATGGACAAAATAATAACCTCCTCATTAATACCAATTTTACTATAGCGATTGCGGCGAGATTTGACAATAGATATGAAAATTCGCGCGATGAATTGTCCAGACTGGAAGTGGCGTATGCTTGTCCTTACCCTATATATATACATACCTCTGACTGTTTATGCTCTAGGCTTAAGCCTATACCTTAAATTTTCTTATGCATAGGCTATAGCAATCGACCGATTAACGGGCGAAAAACACAATTGAGGAGGTCACCTGATGTACGGTTATGGATATGGATGTGGTTATCCTGTTGCAGGAGCAGGATATGGCAATGGATTCGCTTTGATTGTCGTATTATTCATCCTTCTGATCATTGTTGGCTGCGCCTGCTGGAAGTTTTAAAGGAATGAAGAGGGAGGGCAAGTCCCTCTCTCTTTTAACATTTCTAGTTAACTTTTTACTGTTCATTTGTTAGACTTAACATTATTACATACTAGAGGTGAAGTTAATGTTGACGATGGATGATATCGTCCGTGATGGACATCCCGTGCTCCGAAAAGTCGCGGAAGAGGTTCCTATGCCTCCTTCACAGGAAGATAAGGCAGTGCTTGAAAGCCTGATTGAATATGTTAAAAACAGCCAGGACCCTGAAGTTGCCCAAAAACATGGACTCCGTCCCGGAATCGGTCTTGCCGCACCGCAAATAAATGTATCGAAAAGAATGATTGCTGTTCATGTAACAGATGAAAAAGATAATTTACTTAGCCACGCTCTATTCAACCCAAAAATCATCAGCCATTCTGTGGAACGTTCCTACCTCGCAGCCGGTGAAGGATGCCTGTCAGTTGATGAGTCGATCCCTGGATATGTGCCGAGATATGCCAGGATAACCGTAAAAGGAATAGACCTTGAAGGAAATGAAGTAAAACTTCGCCTAAAAGGCCTGCAAGCGATTGTATTCCAGCATGAAATCGATCATTTAAATGGCATTATGTTTTACGATCACATTAATAAACAAGACCCATATGCTGAAATTCCCGATGCAAAACCAGTGGAAAGATAAGCCTCACATAAGCAAAATTAACATAGGGTGTCC
>NZ_JAGGQP010000023.1 GCF_018613235.1 Bacillus sp. ISL-41 | reverse complement strand
TTCTTCCTTCTGCATAAGGGTGTCGTTTCAATTCACCCTTTTATAGATTTAATAATCATAGTCGTCGGAAATCTTCTTGCTTTGTATAAAGAATAATAACGATCAGATACTTCCTCATCTGCTCCATCAAATCCGGATGAAACTTCGCTTTCTATCACAGAGTCAATCGTAAAACCCGCCTTAATTAATTCATTTATGTAAGTGGCCATCTTTCTGTTAGGAATAATTACCGGTGCTTCCTCTCCTTTAAAATTTTCGTACTGCGTGACCCCTTCATTTTGATAGGACCCATCAAGATAGATTTCACTATTCCGGCTTTTCAAATGAGCATATAATGGATGATCCCAGCTGAATATAAAGGCGCCACCAGGCTTTAAATAAGAATGGATCAATTCAAACGTGGCAGCAAGATCAGTCGACCAGCCGATTGCATAAATAGAGTAAACCACGTCAAAGTATTGCTTTGCCAGTCCAATATCAGACTCCATTGGTGCACAAAAAAGTTTGTGTTCCACATCCTTAAGAGTTTCTTCTGCAGTTCTTATTTGAGCCTCAGACAAATCAACTCCCCAAAGTTCGCTCGCACCCTTGTCGGCCATATATCTTAGTGAATGGCCGCTTCCACAGCCGATATCAAGGACTTTTTTATTGCTGAGATCGCCAAACAACCCTAACTCCTCTTCAGTCTGGGCAAATGGACCGTAGCTGGGCAATGCATCCTTACCATCAAAATGATGGGCTACTGTATCCCAGCTTTGTTTGTTTTGTTTAATGATATCAATTGACAATATAATCGCTCCAAATTCATTTAAGATTTCATTCGAATTTTAACATATTATTCCATCAAGGATCCCTCATTTTCTGAAAATAAAGAAAAACTCCCGAGAATTGCACAAAAAAAGCACAAGGTACGTCCCCGTGCTTCCATGCTTCACCCCTGTCTCAGATACAAAGGCAATGTAAAAGTAAATTCGCTGCCTTTTCCTGGCTCGCTTTTAGCGTAAATCTCTCCGCCATGTGCTTCGATGATGTATTTCACAATCGCAAGACCGAGTCCCGTCCCGCCGGATTCTCTGGATCGGGATTTTTCTCCGCGGAAGAAGGCATTGAAGATGTATGGCAGATCTTCTGCATGAATCCCCTGTCCGTTATCCTTTATGTTTACCTCCACAAAACCGCCCTTTTTCTCAATTTTCATTACGAGTTTCGTCCCGCCGTACTTGACGGCATTATCAATCAAATTCGCCAATACCTGCTTGATTCTGCCGCTGTCGATATTCAGACTGACCGACGGCAGCGGGCCAGCCAGAACCAGGTCTACATCGCCATAATCCATTTGAGCACTATGAAAGGACTCCTCGAAAAACTCGGAGCTGTTCACAAGACTCTTATCAATCGAGAGCTGATCAAGCTCGAACTTGGAGAATTCGAACAAGTCCTCGATCAGCCTGTCCAGCTGGTCGGTCTTTGATTTGATGACCCGATAATACTTCTTCTGCATCTCTTCATTCCTGGCAATCCCGTCTTCCAGCCCTTCTACATAGCCCTTTATCGAGGCTAACGGTGTCCTGAGATCATGCGAGATGCTGGCAATCAGCTGCTTTCGTGCCCGTTCATATTGCTGCCGCTGCTCAATCGACTTTTTCAGGTGGTCACGCATCAGGTTGAATCCCTCGATGAACCGGCCGATTTCATCTTGTCTTGCATATCTGATTTTATAATCCAGGTTCCCTTCAATGACTTCCTCAGTCGCATTGTATATTTCCTTTAAAGGGTGAAGGACCGTCCTCGAAATATACCATGTCCACAATAAAATGAGAGCGGCCAGGACGGTCAAACCGACCGCAGCCCCGCCAAGAACTGCATAGATAATCTCTTGAAACTGCCTGAATGGCGGCACAGAAAAGGAATTAGCCTGAATTTCAGCAGATAATCCGCCATGTTCCTGGGTCAGTATGTCCACATTGAACTTCCTGAGCCTATCCGGCCATATAGATGCTCCGTCACTTCTTTGATGGGCTGCCGAATTGAATACAGGATCGCCATCAGCGGAGAAAACCTTCAGCTCAATATCATATTTTTCCAGGAGGGGCCTTACCTTTTTGTAAAAAAAATCAGGTTCTGCAAGATACCCTGCATTCTCGTCAATCGTACTTTTGACCTCAGACAAGAGAAGATCCAGTTCATCCTCATTCCCTGCCTGTTGGTCCATACCTGCAGAAAATAATGCTATAAACAAAATCGATGCCACAATCGGCAGCACGATAATGCTGATAAAAGCGAAAATCAGCCGCGGCTTCAGTCCCCATCTCATCGGCTTCCACCATCGAATTTATAGCCGATTCCCCAGACCGTCTTGATATATTGTGGTTCTGACGGGTCAAGTTCAATCTTCTCGCGCAGCTTTCTTACATATACGGTGATCGTGTTCGTATCACCCACATGCTGATAGCCCCAAACATTTTCGAGAAGTTGCTCCTTTGTGAATACCTGGCCTTTATTGGAGGCCATGAACGCGAGCAGCTGGAACTCTTTTGCCGAAAGCTCGACCTGATTTCCTGCTGAAAACACCGTGTATTCTTTCAAATTAATCTCAAGCCCCGGGAATCTGATTACATTTTCAGGCTCCTTTTGAACGGATAAATGCTTGAATCTTCTTAGCTGCGCCTTGATCCTTGCAACAAGCTCTCCCGGGCTGAACGGTTTGGTCACATAATCATCAGCACCAATCCCGAGTCCGATGATCTTGTCGGTATCGCTCTTTTTCGCACTCATGATGATAATCGGAATATTCGACTCCGCCCTGATCCTGCGGCAAAGCTCGATTCCGTCCATTTTTGGCAGCATGACATCAAGCACTGCCACCGCAGGCTGATGTTCATTAAATTGGTTCAGCCCGTCAAGCCCATCAAAAGCCAAGATGCTTCGGAACCCCTCCGCCTCCAGATAATCACGGACAAGTTCGGCAATTTCCCGTTCATCTTCCACAATCAAGATCAAATCTTCTTCCATGTCATTACCGTCCTATTTTAAAAAAATTGAAGGAAACCACTAAGAGCGGTTTCCTCTTTCATAACATAGTTATACTTAAGCCGCAACGTCCCGCTTTTTAAAAATGTACAGTGACAGAAAAGCGAACAGCGCAAAGTAAACCAACAGCATCACAATGGAGAAAGTCATCGTCATTCCTTCAACAAGCGGTGTACCCGTTGTGTATTGCTGCAAGTCCGTATTCGCGAACAGGATGTATTTTGCCCAGTCGTACTGGCTTAAAAGCTGGACGAGCTGCGGGCCCGTGAACATCAGGAACAGCGAAATTCCAATCGCGAGCGAGCTGCTGCGAAACACAGTCGAAATCATGAAAGCCAAAGTCACCATCATGATCAGGTCGATGCTTCTGAAACCGAACAGCTCAATAATATGGGTAACCATATTCTGCTCGATGACCCTTCCATTGCTGTAGGACAGATACGGAGTTTCCGCACCGCCGAAGCCGAAAAAGAGGACTCCAAACAGAAAAGATGTGCTGAACAATAACAGAAGCATCAATAGTGCGAAAAGCAAGGTTGAAGCATATTTTGCCAGAAGGATTTTCGTCCTGCTGACCGGGCGAATGAGCAGCAGCTTGACTGTCCCCCATGAAAATTCACTCGCAACCATCCCCGCGGCAATCACAATCGTGAACAAAGCCGCAATCCCGGTGAATGTCGTCGCATCCACCATATAGCCCCAAAGTGAATCTCGCTTAATTGGTTCCACATCATGTTCAATCCGGTATTCATTCAGAGCGATTCTTTCCTTTAACAATCGCTTTTGCGCTTCAAGCAATGGTGCAGATTCCAGACTCTCTATAAGCTGTGCATTTTCAGCGCTCAGCTCTGCCTTCCAGTCGGCATTGCTGCCAGGGTCCAGGACAAACTTTGTAAGTATACCGACAAGGGCCACGACGAGAACCAGGATTCCGACCATCACCCATGTTCCCATCCGTTTATAAATCTTTATATTCTCATTATGAACTAACCTGAAAAAATGACTCATTTATTCCCCTCCGTCATTTCCAGGAATTTTTCCTCCAATGTCTTATTCCCGGAAGAGATTTTATAGATGTTAAACTCATTTTCCGCCAGCGCCTTAACAAGAGCAGGCACCTTTTCCCGGCTGGCTGAAACCAGCAGCTCATTTCCATTAATCTTTGGATTGAGCTCAGGAAGTGTCTTTTCAACAAATGCCCTGGCTTTTTCAATCGGTTCAACCTCAATCACCGTGTTCACCTTATCCCCGACAAAATCCTCGACGCTTTCCACGCTTACCAGATGCCCCTCCTGGATAATCCCAATCCGGTCGCACATCAGCTGCATTTCAGAAAGCATATGGCTGGATACAAAAACAGCGATTCCTTCCTCATGGGCAATCTTCCTGATATAAGTGCGGATTTCCCTGATCCCGGCAGGATCCAGGCCATTTGTCGGCTCATCGAGAATCAATAAAGAAGGTGAATGCAATAATGCCTGCGCAAGTCCCAGCCTCTGCCTCATTCCGAGAGAATAGCCCTTGACCTTTTCACGAATCCGTTTCTCCAATCCGACAAGCTTCACAATTTCATTGATTCTTTCCTTTTTCACAGGAACCGGCACCATCCGGGCATATTGAAGCAAGTTATCGTAACCTGAAAGGAACTTGTACATCTCAGGATTCTCAATGATTCCGCCAACATGCGAAATCGCCTTCTCAAAGTTTTTTTCAATGCTGAACCCATTGATCAGCACCTGGCCCTCTGTAATGCCCATCAACCCGACCATCATCCGGATCGTCGTCGTCTTCCCCGCACCGTTAGGCCCAAGGAACCCAAACACCTCACCAGGAAACACCTCCATGCTGATTCCATGGATAATCGTTTTATCTCCAATCACTTTCTTTAAATTCTTTATCTCAACAATCGGTTTTTTCATAGCTCATTACCTCCCTTTCACATTCTATTCTCTTAGCAAGTCCCTAAAATGCCCTTATCAAATTATTAATAAATTATTAAAATCTATGATCACGAAAAAAAGAGCGCCCATTGGGTCACTCTCCATTCTTTACATCTGCAGAAGTTTTTAATAATCCCTAAAGCCACACTTCTTTATAATCCTCGATATATTTCCTGATGCTGGACGGCTTCCTTCCAGTTACTTTTTCAAAATCATCCTTTATGCCTTTTGCAAGACCCAATTTAGTCGGAATGTGGATGCCGGCAACAACATTGATAAAACTTTCATCATTTCCTGTGGAAATCATATAATCTTTGAATTCTTTCACTGAAGGATTTTTGTACTCAACCTTTGTATTCATCACTTCCGATATGATCCTTGCCACTTCATAAAAATCCAGCGCTTCATTTCCGGTAATAACGTAATTTTTATTCCTGTGCCCTGCTGGGTTACTCAGGGCAATCACTGCCACTTCGGCAATATCCCTGGCATCAACAAAGCTCGTCTTGCCTTTTCCAGCAGGCACAAATATGCGTTTCCGCTCTTTCAGCTCTTTATATAAGAAGTCATTTAAATTTTGCATGAAATAGCCTGCCCGCAAAAATGTATACGGAATCCCGGCCTTCTTTATTAACTTTTCATTTTTAAAATGGTGGATGAATGGCATGAATTGGACGTCCTTCACTGAAAGGTAGACGATATGGCTGACGCCTTGCTTCTTAGCCCGTGTGATAAAGGCTTCAAACTCGATACGGTCTCCAGGCGGGTACATCAGGAAAATCCCATTTATTCCTTCCAATGCTTTCCCAAAGGTTTCCGGTTTTGAAAAATCGAGGGCCACAAAATCAAACTCGGAACCATGCCGCTCCCTCGCCTGTTCCACATTTCTGACAGCACATTTCGTAGGGGTCTGCTTCGCCTTTAATATCTCCGCTACTTCATAACCAACCTTACCATTGAAACCAGTCACTAAGATCGTCATGTTCCTTCCACCTTATCAAAATATTTTGTAGACCAGTCTATATAATTTACTTTCAAAAAATTCATCACTACTTACTTTAAGAGTGCCGGAATATTTTTAGCTGCCAATAGCAAGGGTTCATTGTTCCCCGTGGTAAAAGACAGCAAAAAGGCGCCTTCAATCAATGAATTAATGACGATTCCAAGCTCCCTTGCCCTGCTTTCTTCAAAACCTGACTGAAGCAGTTTTTCGGCAAAAGCCTCCTGGAAACCTTCATATCCACCTTGGCATGCTTTCCTGATTGGTTCGCTGAAAAGAGCGGTCTCAAGGGCAACTGCCGCAATCGGGACTCCTTCCTGGCTCCCGTCATTCTGATATTGCTTTGCCATTTCTTCGATAAAACCCTGAATCGCTTCAACAGCGTCCTTTTCTTGATCTAGCCCCCGCTCAATGCGGGTCCTGACATGCTGCGCAGTTAACTGAACAGACTCAACAGCAAGCTGTTCCTTTCCATCGGGAAAGTAATAGTATAAAGAACCCTTCGGAGCACCGCTTTCCTTTAAAATGTGATTCAGGCCGGTACCATGGTACCCCTGCATCTGGAACAGCCGTGATGCTGCACTGATCAATTTATCCCTTGAAGTCTCCTTCACGTCACTCACCCCACATATTTATATTATAACAATCGGTCTACATAATTCATGAGTAATGGTGAAAACATTGTGTCAATCGGGATAAACGCCTACTGTTAGAGATAATCCCGTTTATTACTGCCCAATGAGCAGCCTCTTTAGTAAAAGAAGAAGCACAGGATCCCCGTGCTTCACTTCAACTTCTTCCATAACACCAAATTCAATACAAGCAACAGAACTCCATAGCCCAATACACCAAATGGCACCTTCAACGCTAAAAAGTGCAGTCCGACAAACAATGGAATGATTAGGAACAGGAGAAATACTTTAATATCCCCACTCTGCTTTACAGCGTCAAAAGGCTGTGAAAAAGCGAGTTCTCTTTCTCCTGCCAGGTAGCACAACAGTGTATAGATCAATGCCGCTAAGAATACGGCAATCAGGTCATCCATAATTCTCGGTCCGAACAAGAAGCTGAACATAATCGATACGAGCAGGAACAACGGCAAGAACAGCTGGAAAAGGAATGCCTTCAATGCCGCTTTATTGATGATTCCCGAGCTTTTCACCGGAGCGACCTGATAAATCCAGCTGCCTTTATATGAACCAGAATGAGCGAGCATGATGACCGACATCGGGATGACCAGCATGACCGAATATATAGTCAAATAGGAACGGCTCGCAGCGAATTCAGCGAAACTCATCATTGAATAGCTGTTGAACATGAACACGAACGGAACCACCACAGCAAAGCCAAGTGAAGGATACACCTTCAGCTTGAAATCTCGCTCATTTTTCATCATGATCCTCGTGAACCGAAAAAATGGCAGCTCCTCTTTGGAGATAAGGAACGGCAAGGAACGGAAGACCTTCCACTTGCTGCTCGCTTTTTTCTTGCCGGTCTGAGCGGTCAGCTTCTGCAAATTGCGTTCGAAGTCTGGAATCATCTTCACATACACAAAGATGGACACAACAGGGCCCAGAACTGCAAAAAGAGTCAAGATCAGATTACCGAAGCTCCTGCTGCCCCCAAGCAGGACATCGAACAGGCCGGCAAACCACATGGGCGGAAGCAGCAACTGCCACCAAGCAAAATCCAGTTGATAATCGAGATTGACCAACTCAAAAGAACGCGCCACCACCTGGTAGCCAATCATAATCCCTATGGATAGGGCAATCTGGACATAATTGATGATATCCTTCAGCTTTTCGCCGTCAAAATACCTTAAAATAAACAAATAGAGCAAGGCCGTGAAGGCAATGATGAAAATATCCGCCAACGCGAATGAAGCAAGCAGCAGCCCTGAGAAAAGAAACCCTTTGAACATCACACTGACCACCAGCGGGATTAGCGTCGTGGCAAGGGTAATGTACAGCAAGTAAATCGTCACATGCAGCAATTTTGCCATGCTCACTGTCTTCGACTTGACTGGTTTCGTATCGAGGACACTTTTATCCCGCAAATCGAGCAAGACCGATGAAAAATCCGAAATCAGTGTCGTCATGATGATGAACATGAAGATACTGAACAGGATTGAAACCTGGAACAGATAATTATCTTTTAAAAATAAAAACGGAATCAGCATCAATCCAAAAAAACCATAAATCCACAATGATTTGAAGAATTCATTTTTCTCCGGCTTATCCTTCTTTTTCATGGACTGGCTGAACACCGTCGGCTTCCGGCGCTGGTCCATCGTCAGCTTGACCTGGAGAATCCGCCGCATCGTTTTGTACTCAACACCCATTTTTAAAAAGGCAGGCTTGAACAAATCAAGCAGCCTTAAGATTAAAAAGTTCTCCATCGTCACCCCTCCCTGACAATGGATACAAACTCAGCAGCACGGTCTTCATGCTCATGGAAACCGGTCATCTGGTTGAAAATACTTTCGAGTGAGCCTTCTTTGCTCTGAGTCTTCAATTCTTCAAAACTGCCATTCGCCACAATATGGCCTCCGTGCAGCAGGACAATCCGGTTGCTGATCTTCTCAACGACATCCATGATATGGGACGAGTAGAAAATCGTTTTTCCTTCAGCCGCAAACCTTGCAAGAATTTCTTTGAACACCATCACACTATTCGCATCCAGTCCCGTCAGCGGTTCATCAAGGAACAGCAAATCCGGATTATGTAAGAAGCTCGAAACAATCAATGTTTTCTGCCTCATTCCTTTCGAAAAAGACGAAATCCGAGAATGATAGACATCACCAAGGCCAAACACATCAAACAGCTGCTCCGCTTTCCGGTCGGCATCGTCATAATCCATCCCATACAGCTCGGCCACGAACGTCAAATACTCCTGGGCAGTTAGTGAATCATACATTTCCGACGTTTCGGGGATATAACCGATTCTCTGTTTATAGCTGCCGCCCTGCCCAGCGATATCCTCTCCAAAAACCTCAATCTTGCCAGAATACCCTTCCTCGAGACCAAGCATCAGTTTTACCGTCGTACTTTTACCCGCGCCATTCGGCCCTATATATCCAATGATTTCTCCTCTATCAACCTTTAAATCGATCCCCTTCAGCACCTCTTTGCTGCCATACGATTTCATCAGGCCGGTGATCGATAATACTTCCGAAGACATGACTCTCCCCCTTTTAAAAATGGCTTAAAATACCATATTTTCATTCTAACATAGTAGTAAAATACTGGAATGGTATGTGGGGTATAATATAGGAAAACCCTTATCCATAAGATAAGGGTTGGTAACGCTTCTTCCTGGCTAGCTATTTGTCACAAGATGTTCTCTGCTGGTAAGAGAAATAGTCCCTTTTGACAGCTTAACTGTAACGTCCGACATGTTTGCGATGTTTTGATCATGCGTCACGACAATCACACATTTCCCTTCATTATGTGCTAATTCCTGGAGTAGCTTCACGATTTCGCCCGCAGTCGTTTCATCCAGGTTGCCAGTAGGTTCATCTGCAACAATCAAGTCCGTATCACAGCAAAGTGCGCGTGCAATTGAAACACGCTGCTGTTGTCCGCCGCTTAAGGTCAGCACTTTTTGCTTCGCCTGCCGCGAGGTGATCCCCACTCGCTCCAGCATGCTCAAGGCAAAGTCCTTTTTATTTTTATGGCTTGAGCCGGTGATTTCCATAGCGGTCGTCACATTCTGCAATGCGGTCATATAAGGCAGCAGATTATAAGATTGAAAGACAATCGAAACATATTTATTGCGGAACTTGGTGAGTCCAACTTTCTTTATATCCTTTCCCTCATATAAAACGGCCCCTTCCTTCGGCACATCCAATGCACTGGCCAGCGCCAGGAATGTCGTTTTACCTGAACCTGACGGGCCGATGATCGTGTAAAAGGTTCCCCTGTCAAAGTTGACATCTATATTTTTGAGAATTTCCTGCTTCTTGTTTTCTAGCTTATACCAGTAACTGATGTTCTGAAATGCTAACAATGTGCTCATTCTTTCATCTCCTTTTAAAAAAATTAATCCTGCCTGCTCAGAATCGCTTTAGGCTGTAATCGTAATACAGTCAAGGATGGCAGCAGTGCCGATACAATCGCAATCAGCATTCCAATCATGGCAAGCAGCGTTAAGTCATCGCCAGTCACACTCACGTCGATTTCCTCAATCGTTTCGGCCTGTTCGGTTTGACCGCCTGGCATATTGCCACCCCCGAAGCCCATGCCTCTGCCGCGGAATGATTCAGGTGCAGTGGTTTGCTCTGCAGCCTGCAGCTCTTGTTTTAAAAGCTGATCGCTTACCTGTTTAGCCACTGCATTCCCACTGACTGTTGCAATACCGAGGGAAACCGTTGCAACGAGCAAAATCTCAACGATGAATTGTCCTGCAAGCTTCCAGCGTCGTTCCCCAATCGCCAGCAAAACCCCCATCTCATATTTCCGCTCACGGATGGACATCATGACAATCAGCCCTAAAATAATCGCGCCGGCAATCGATACCAGATAGACAATGTTATTAGAAAAACTGGCAACATTCTCAATTGGACCAACCATTTGCTGATACAGCTGGTCATCGGCATCTAGCTTGAAGGTTTCGAAATCAATGCTGCTCTCTTTTTGCGCCTGGGTGATGAAGCTTTCCATCTCAGCAGGATCATCAATGTAAAAAATGGCGCTATCGATACTGCCTTCATAGTCACTGCCTTTTAGCGTAGCGGCAGCTGTATACGGCACATACAACTTGTTATAAGGAATCATGGCGGTGAAATCCATCCCTTGTTCGACAGTGGAAGTTGTGGAATAAATACCTTTGATTTGCAGCTTCAGTGTGCTCGTTTCATCCCTTGGGTTCGACACTGTGATTGTGTCGCCTACTTTTAAGTCATTTTCTTCTGCAAGCGTCTGTTCAATAAGGGTTATATTTTTCCCCTGGTCCTCTTCTGTTAGATGGTCCCCTTCTACGATAGTGGCTGTACCGTCCATGAATTCCGAAGTAGAATCGGTAAAGCTCACCCCTTGCAGACTGATGTCACCCTGGGCCATGCCTCCGCCCATCCTGCCACCAGATCCTTCTGCTTGAGTGTTAGTGCTATCCTCATTCGGTTCACTTTCTTCGTCCGTGATTGGTTCAAAATTCGAGGCTAAAGCAGTAGTTGATGAGAAAAAATTATACCCTTTGATTTGTTCATACGAGGTCAGTTCTTTCGCTGTCTCCACCGGAATCGGAGTGGACTGGATCCGGCGGCGTTCACCGCTTGCTTGCTCGGCCTGCATCTTCTCACGCATTTTTTCCATGTCAACCTGCAGCGTAACATCCGCTCCAAGCTTCTGACGGGCAAGATCACTGGATTTCTTTGCCGCAGTCTGGATGGAAAGACCCGCCAGGACAAGCACACAAATCACCGAAAACACAAAGATTTGCAGCAGACTCTTTCCCTTCCTGGCTTTCACACTTAAAAACGATCGCTTAAAAAAATTCATAATTTCTCTCCTTTTACCAAAATGAGTACAAGGATAAGCTTAAGTGGAAAATATGAACAATATATGACCGGATTGTTACCTACTATGAAACAAAAATAGAACATTTTTATTCTTCTCTTTTTCTTACAACTAAAAAAACCCTTACCAAATAGGAAAGGGCCAATCAAAGTGTCAAAACAGGTTTGCTGAGAAATGTTTATTACTGTTTTTGAGACATTTTTATTCAGTCGGAGCTACTTTTAAAGGAATTGAATACCAATTAGGAGCATATTTAACGGTTGGCGACGTTTTTTTAACGGTTGTGACGATTTATTTAACGGTTGGCTCGTAAATTTATACGGTTATGACGATTTATTTAACGGTTGGCCCGAGATTTATTTCTGGCTGATGAGACTTTTACAGAGTATGGGCACCAAGTAATCTTTCAATAAACAGGTGTTCCACTCACACCACTTTTTCCAAAAAGATCTGTACAACAAGTGCCACTGTCATTACCCGCAGGATCGGTTTGACATAGTTGGGGTTCAGCCTGCTGGCAATCCGCACGCCAATCTGAGCTCCCGTCACTGACCCCAGCATCAGGGCGATGGTCACTGGCCAGATCACAGCTCCAGTTGATATATAGGTAATCGCTGCGCCTAAGCAGCTTGAAAACGTGGCAAGCCGGACATACCCGACCGCCCGGATGTAAGCGATGTTCAAATGAGCAAACAAGCATAGCAAGAGCGTTCCCTGTCCTGGCCCAAAAAGTCCATCATAAATCCCGATTGCGTATAACCCCGGGACACTTTTACCAGAAGGCTTTAATGGCTGATCACCTGACATGCTTCCTTTCCCTAAAAAAGAGGCGAAGAAGGCAAAAATCAGCAAGCCAATCGCCACCATATACATGTCTTCACTTGAAATTTTTGAGGCTATGAACCCGCCGCTCACCCCGCCAATCAGGCTGACCGGGATAATCCAGAATGATTCCTTGAATGTAATTTTCTTTTCCCAATAAAGGTGATAAAAGCTCGAGAACGAGCTGACCGTATTTGATACTTTATTAGCGGCAATTGCAGAGTGCACCGGGATGCCCAGAACAAGCATGGAAGGCAAGTTGATTAAGCCTCCTCCTCCCGCCAAAGTTCCAATCGTCGTCGCTATGATTCCAATGAAAAAGAGAATGATATAATCCATATTTTTACACCTCCTTAATTTATTATATTCGCGCACCTTCAATAAGAAAATTTAATAAAATTAATAATTATCCATAAGAAATAGTTATACATAAACAAAAAAAGAGCAGCAGAATGGTTCTGCTGGCTCACAAAAATCTCTCTTTCCCTAAGGCAGTCTTACACCTCGAGAACTTACATACAATGAATACCATTCCTCACGGCTGAGGGTGATGTTGACTGAGTCTCCACATGCTTTGATCCTCGCTGGGTTGACCGTTCCGATGACAGGCTGGATGGCGGCTGGATGCCTCATCAGCCAGGCGAGCACGATGGCTTCTGGTGTGGTTTGTTTCGCTTCTGCAAGCTTTTGCACCAGGGCCGCCGTCTGCTTGACGCTTTCGTTTTCATTCTCGATATTTTTACCAGAATAAAGCCCTTTAGCAAGGGAACCCCAAGATTGAATCTGAATTCCTTCCGTTTGCATGAACTCCATAGTCCCTTCAGGGAAGGTGTTTTGGCGTGCGGCATCCTGGTTGACATGGACACCCGTCTCAAGCCAGCCGATTTTATTCAAGCTCATTTCCAGCTGGTTGATGATGATTTTCTCATCGGTATGCTTCTGCAACATACGAATCTGACCTGCACTCATATTGGAAACACCGAATGAACGCACCTTGCCGGAAGCTTTTAGCTGATGAAAAGCTTCGCCCACTTCGGCCGGTTCCATCAAAGGATCAGGACGATGCAGCAACAGGATATCCAGGTATTCAATGCCAAGCCTTGAAAGAATGCCATCCACACTGTCGAGTATGTATGATTTTGAAAAATCGTACCTGCCGGGCAGGCCAGATTCTTGATCAGCGAAACGAATGCCGCATTTCGACTGGATGATGATTTCCTCACGAAGTCCGGGCTTTTCTTTTAAAACCTGCCCGAAGACTTTCTCTGCTTTTCCCAAAGTATAAATATCAGCATGATCAAACATATTGATTCCAGACTCTAACGCAGCCTCGACCGCCTCATGTGCCTGCTTGACATGTTCCGGCTCGATTGGACTGCGGTCCCAGCCCCCGCCAAGCCCCATGCATCCAAACACAAGCTGTGAAGCATTCAATCCATTTTCATTAATAGGCAGCTTTTTCAAATCTTTCTTCCTCCTTAAAACTCTTTGCAAGACATTCTATCATATTAAAAGAAAAGACTATAATGGAAGGCGCAAACAAAAAAAGAAGCACAGGGTACGTCCCCACGCTTCAGCTCTCCAATATGTCCATGAGTTTGTAAGCTGTCACACTAGTCAACACCAGTCCAAACCCCAGCGCGACTCCTCCAGCAACTAAAAAGGCATTGATATAACTCGTGACAATAATATGATAATACCCTGTGTCCGCTCCTCCGCGGCTGGCCAGCCAGGAGTCAGCCATCGACGTACCAAAGGCCACACTGTAAAAAGTCAAAATCACACCCAGTAAAATGAGTAAAGCTCCAATAATCACAAATCCTTGCAACCTTTCCTTCATCCCCGCCTCACTCCCTTCACTAATCATCCTGCAGAATGAATAATCCCATAACAAACTAGGTCTTCAAATCGGCCTTCTTTCTTCACCTGTTCAATCAAAATCCCTTCTTCTTTCATGCCCAATTTCTGCATGACTTTTCCGGACGCCGGGTTTGACTGAAAATAGCGGGCATAAACCTTGTGATAGCCCTTAACCTCAAAGGCAAAATCGACAGCAGCCTGTGCTGCCTCTGTCGCAATTCCTTTTCCCCAGAACTCTTCTCCAATCCAATAAGCTATTTCCCCGTTGCTGAACTTTTGGTTATTGGAAAGGGCCACTGCTCCATATAACTCTCCGCTATCCTTATCCGTTACTGCAAACTCGTAAAATCGATCAGCGTTAAAATTACCCTGATGTTGTGCGATCCACCCTAAAGCATCCTCGATAGAGTACGGATACGGCAGGTTCAAAGTGCTTTTATAAAGATTGTAATTATTGCAGAGCCTCGTGACTGCCGGGGCATCCGATTCCTGAAATAATCTTAGTACCAGCCTATCGGTAGTGATTGTCTTTTTAGTATCATCATAAATCATCGGAGTTCCTCCTCAACGTAATCAACCATCCATGTCGCGGATGTACAATAACCTTAATCACACTCGGTAGAAATGTATTCAACAAAAAGGTAGAAAAAACCTTTTTTCAACAGAAAGAAGCACAGGGTATGTCCCTGCGCTTCGGTGGCATCGTTCATTTGTAGAATTTCAGAGCTCACACAGCTTCCTGAGGATTCTTTTCCTTCGTCAGGAACCAGCCGGCTGCTGCTATCGTAATTAATACGCTGTAAAAGAACAGCTTCCATTCCTTGGAATGAGCAAAATCGTAGGATAACACTCCGATATCTGGGTGTCCCAATGTTAACACCGCCAGCTTGACGCCTACCCAGCCGACGATCGCAAAAGCAGCGATTTCGAGACCCGGTCTTGAATGAAGCAGCTTTACAAAGAGGTTGGCCGCGAAACGCATGATAATCAAACCGATTAACCCTCCGGCAAAAATGACAAGGAACTTGCCGCCATCCATTCCGCCAATAGTCGGAAGATTGGTGTTCGGAAGAGTCATCGCCAGGGCAACAGCCGCCAGAATCGAATCAACCGCGAACGCGATATCTGCAAGCTCTACCTTGAAAACAGTAGCCCAGAAGCCTGATTTCTTTTTCTCAGCAGCATTGTTGTTGTCTTCCACCTTTTTAAAATAAAGCTTTCTGACGATATGGTTAATCGCGATGAATAACAGGTAAAGGGCTCCTATTGCCTGCACCTGCCAGACATCGACCAAAAACGAAATGATGAATAACGAAGCAAATCGGAAAACAAATGCTCCTGCCAAACCATAAAATAGTGCTTTTTTGCGCTCTTCTTCGGGAAGATGCTTTACCATGATTGCCAATACCAATGCATTATCCGCTGCCAGCAGGCCCTCAAGAGCGATCAATAGCAGCAATACCCAACCGTATTCAAATAAAATCGATAGTTCCAATTATTTATCCCCCTTTAAAATTCTGTTTATTAAGATGCATTTCCGGATTTTTTGACATTGCTCAAACGCCTGGCTTCAATACGCTCCTCGATTTTTTCCAGCTGCTTTTCATCCTCCATCAGCTCGAGCCTATTAGCCTTCAGCAATTCCTCAAAAGTCACTTTTTTCTTTTTCACCTACACCAGCCCCTTTTCAATAGTTTGCTATTATTGAAAGTTCCTGTTTATTTGCCTGCGGTCCATATATAGAAAAAGACCTTTACCAGACATGGTAAAGGTCTCAAAACAACAAAAAGACCTTTACCAAAACGGTAAAGGTCTTGCTAACAACGTCATCGTTGCCAACAAAGCCGGGAGATATCAAACCTCCGAAATGACGACTCTGTTGTAAAAGCTACTCCCCTTTAGGAGAACTATTCAAATAATGTAAATTCAATATAATTCATGGCCAGGCATTCTGTCAATAGGTAACATGCGGGCGTAAAACTTGCTTCTTCCATGTCAGAGTCGTCCCCATGCTTCGAATCTCGTTTATGTGACCGTGAACTCGCAATTCCTCCGAGTTGGGGCACATAAAACTCATTTATGTGACCGTGAACTCTTAATTTCTTCGAGTTGGGGCACATAAATCCTGTTTATGTGACCGTGAACTCGTAATTCCTCCGGGTTGGGGTACATAAATCCTGTTTATGTGACCGTGAACTCTTAATTTCTTCGAGTTGGGTCACATAAAACCTGTTTATGTGACCGTGAACCCGTAATTCCTCCGAGTTGGGGCACATAAATCCTGTTTATGTGACCGTGAACTCGCAATTCCTCCGAGTTGGGGCACATAAAACTCATTTATGTGACCGTGAACCCGCAATTCCTCCGAGTTGGGGCACATAAAACTCATTTATGTGACCGTGAACCCGCAATTCCTCCTAGTTAGGGCACATAAACGGTTTCTTTAGTATTCACTCTTCACCATATTCCATTGCGATCATCCCCGCATCCTAATTCCTTTGAATTATCAGTAAAGTTTTATATGATTGAATGAGAATCTATTCAAATGGAGGGTGTTACGATGGAATTAACGGTTTATTTAGCTGGGCAGATTCACGATGATTGGCGGGATCAGCTGGCAAAGAAGGCGCAGGAAAAGAACCTGCCTTTGGTATTCGTCGGACCACAGACGAACCATGATCGCTCGGACAATATTGGCGAGGATATTCTCGGGCAACAGCCTGGCAATGTGTATAAGGACGATGCTGCCTCTGATATCAACAACTTCAGGACACAGGTTTTAATGCAAAAATCTGATATTGTCATTGCCCTGTTCGGCGAAAAGTACAAACAATGGAACACTGCGATGGACGCCAGCGCCGCCATCACGATGAACAAACCTACTATTATTGTTAGACCAGAATCCTTGATTCACCCCTTAAAAGAACTATCCAATAAAGCGAATGTTACGGTAGAAACCGTTGACCAGGCACTGGATGTCATCAGTTATATTTATGAATAAGATTGGAAGCTCAGGAGCGTCTCTAAGCTTTTTGAATAAGATTGGAAGCCTAGGGTGCGTCTCTAATCTTCTTTAATAAAAATGAAGCATAGGGTTCACCAACCCTATGCTTCTATTCCTTTTACACATCAAATTCCACTCCGGTAACTTTCCATTCGTCATTGATTAATTTAAATGTCAGATTCAAGAATGTCGGGGGAATGACTGGCTCACCGCTTGCATCAATGATAAATTCTCTTATATGGACCCTATAGGCATCTTGGTCTGGAAGATACCGAAACCCCTGAATAACCCAGTCATCCAGTTGGCCATTATCGGCAGAATACAGATGCCATTCATAATTATCTTTGCCCTTGACCAATAACTTATTATCTCTTTCCACCAGGATAAGTTCGTCAGACAGAAGTGCTTGCACTGCTTCTTTTTCCCCTATGGTATGTGCCTTTACAAACTCTCTGGACAGGTAGCTTATTTGGGAAAACAGGTCAATTTCTTTTTGATGTATTTCAAGCTGCGCTTCCAGCTCGGATATTTTCTTCTTTAACGTTTCAATTTCCTCTTTATTCTCAGTAAGATCCACGGCTAATGTTTCTTTCTCACTAATAAGCTGATCAACTGTTTCGGTATCGGTACAAGCTGTCATGATTGGTATGAAACAAACGATCAACAGCAGTAATTTTTTTATGCTATTCATCCCCTTTCCTTCTTTATATAGTTCTGCCAAGTCATTCAAAAGTCCTTCGCCATACACCAATTTCCCCCATATACTTCCTTGACTTTTTAAAGTCTCGATACTCGGTAATTCTCGACGCCGTTATCCTTAAGCAGCTGATTTTTTCTTGATATTGAGGAAACGATTCTCTGCCAGGTATCCATAGATTCCACTTATTGTCATATTTTACTATAATCTATACACGCTCAATGATACCCTTATAGTAGATAAGGTAAGGAGGATTAACATGAATAACTTAGGAGAAGCCATTCGAGAGACTCAGTCCAGGGTAGATTTTTCAGGAGTCGTCATGGTGCAGGATGGGCACGGTGACGCTGCAACTGCAAGCTATGGATATGCAAATCGGGCGGATCAATCAAAAAACAACCTGGGAACCCGTTTCGGAATCGCTTCTGGCTGTAAGCTTTTCACGGCAATTGCCATCTGCCAGCTAGTGGAGGATGGAAAGCTCAGTTTTGATACTAGACTGAAAGATTGCCTTGATATTAAGTTTCCCAGTTTCAGTGAAGAAATCACGGTCCACCATTTACTGACGCATACGTCCGGTGTTCCTGACTATTTTGATGAGGAAATCATGGAGGACTTTGAAGAGCTGTGGATTAAGCGACCGATGTATCACATCAGGAGCCTTAAAGACTTCCTGCCAATGTTCCAGGATGAGCAGATGAAATTCACCCCGGGGGAATCCTTTCACTATAATAACGCAGGCTATATTTTGCTGGGGCTTATTGCGGAACATGCCTCCAGTATGCAATTCACTGCCTATGTAGAGGAATATATTTTTAAAAAAGCAGGAATGATGGATTCTGGTTACTTTTCCTTTGACGCTCTGCCTTCAAGTACTGCTTTAGGTTATATCGACTTGCCTGATGGAAGCTGGAAAACCAATATCTACTCACTGCCGGTGAAAGGCGGTTCAGACGGAGGAGCTTATGTCACCGCAGATGACATGAGCAAACTGTGGAGGGCGCTTCTTGGCCAGCTTTTGCTAAAAGAGGACACCTTGAACATCCTGCTGACTCCCCACGCACAAGTCAATGACACAGGCTATTATGGATACGGAGTTTGGATTAAGAAGCAGGACGATGACATTTTTAAATACCATGTCATGGGCTATGACCCGGGAGTCAGCTTCCATTCCGGCTACTATCCAGCTGCCAAAACCATTGCAACAGTATGCTCCAATAAATCAAGCGGAGCTTACGATATCCTCGAAACAATCGAAGAGACATTGCAAGTAAAGGCCTAACGCAGCAGGGACGGTTCCATTTGCGGAACCGTCCCTGTATTGCCAATAGGTCTCAATCACGACCCGCTTTACTCATCAATCTCTTTCTTTCGCTCGCTGCGTGTCCCTGATATTCTTCTGAACCGTAATGGCCGCAAAAATACTGAGGACAAAGGACATTCCATAGAATCCCTTTTCACTTAAAATAATACTCCCTGCATTGTACAAACCAATCGCCATTAATGAAATAGAGACAATAAGCGCAAACCAGCTGATCCCGTAATAAATATTGGTAACCGGTATGTCCTCCTCCTTATCTCTCACTGCTTTTTGCAAGGATACAGCTGCATAGAGCCCGAATACCAATACGGCAAAATAATATCCTTTTTCGTTCAGCTCCATCCCCGCATTGAATAAACCAATCAAATAAGCCGAAACACCAATTAACAGAGCTCCCCATGAAGCCCCCTTAAATGCTGAGGTTGGTTCTCCCTCTTTCCTCTCCACCTTCACTTTCGGCTTTGTTTCAACCGCTTTATTTAATGATAAATCATGTTCATTTGACATCAAGTCTCTCCTCCAGCTTTTACAAATATGGCTTATATCTAAATACATTATATAGAAGTTGTTTACAAATAATAGATAAATTTGTTATTTTTTCTAAAATCAGCGTCAAAAAGGAGAGAGCAAATGCACAGTTAAACGGAAAAATTCCGCTTAAATCGGAAAAGACCTATAATTCTTTAAAAATAAGAGTCGTTTTTCCGCTTATTTCATCCAAATCGTCGGATTTTGGCTTATTTTTAACAACTAACCGGAAAAGCTCCGCTTATTTCCGCTTCCTAAGTGCCCTTTTTAAACTATAACCGGAATCTCTCCTCTTATTTCGGATTCAAAAGCACCCTCTATAGATAATAGACGGAAACTCTCCGCTTATGCCTACACCGAAAATCAACAATGAATGATAAACAAAGCTTTGTAAATAATAAGACCGGAAACGAAGGAGGATTTTCATGGAGAAAAATCAACAAGTAAAAGGATATTCAGGATCTTCTATGCAACCTGGATATTCAGAAACAGATGCTGAAAAAGTAAAACAGCAGATACAGAAAGATGTAGCTGCAGGCCAAGGGGCCATGACTTCCCGAGAAGCAGGCTCTATGCGCGATTAAAAACCACTTTGAGTGTGGTTTTTTCTTTGCAAATTATCTCAGGACGATGATCTTCCCTGTATCCGGATTCACCATGATCCGCTGTTCTGCATCCCCTGCTTTGAACTTAAACGAATAGAAGCGTGTATAGGCAAAGGGATGAAATCCAGAATCCATCACAGGTATGGTCTGCTCTTTTTCGTCTATAATCTCATATTTTTCTATGACGATTTCCTTCGCCTGATTATAGGTTAATTGTGGGATAGAAAAGTATAAAATGGTTAAGAAAAGCAAGGCGAATACCCAATAAGGAATTCTCCATTTCCTCTTCACTTCTTCCTTAAAATAAAGAGCATGTGTAACAAGGAGTATGACTGGCAAAGTCGAAGGCCAAACTCCAATAAATACAGTTTGATCAACCACACTAATGACAAGAAATGCAACCAACGAAATGCCCCAGCCTAAATACGACTTATCTAATTTCCTCATCAATTGTCCCCTCATGTCCGAAGTCTATAGAATTAGATTTCGACTTTATCATTTATAATCCTTCTAATATAAGTTTTAGTTGCCAACGTGGCGTTTTGGAAATTGACAAAAAAGGAAAAGACGAGCATTTTATAGAAATTACATCTATAACAAATTATTCGGAGGATATCATATGAAAAACAATTCAAAACCTGTGAGGCTGCTTATTGGCGACAGATTGTATTTAAGGCCGCTCAGTCTCGAGGATACGGAAACCTATTTCCAGCAATTATTTGACCCTGAAGTCAGGAGGCTCACGGGCACGACACGGGCATTTACCAAAGAAGGTATTCAGCGTTACATCGAGGCCAAATCACAGGATATTTCGAGTGTCCTGCTGCTCATTGCGTTAAAAGACACCGATCAGGTCATTGGGGATATCGCTCTACAGGATATTGATCCCATCAACCGAAACTGCAACATTCGCATTGCGATTGAAAGTGAGTACCAAGGCAAAGGCTATGGCAGTGAAGTCATGCCGCTCATGCTGGATTATGGATTTGGCATACTGAACATGCATCGGATCGAGCTCGAGGTCTTTGCTTACAACCCCCGGGC
The DNA here is from genome assembly GCF_018613235.1 of Bacillus sp. ISL-41. GTDB lineage: Bacteria > Bacillota > Bacilli > Bacillales > Cytobacillaceae > Mesobacillus. The sequence continues at coordinate 238,348 of NZ_JAGGQP010000023.1, read as the reverse complement.
CATCCATGTGTACGAAAAGCTGGGATTCAAACAGGAAGGAATTCAACGCGATTATCTCTACTACAATCATAAATACCATGACTGTATTAAAATGAGTATCTTGGAAGATGAATTCAGAGAGCTATATGTAAAATAGAGAAAGCAATTCAATTGAATGATGGTGAGGAAAAGATGAACAACTACGTTAAAGCATTATATGAGGAAGCATTAAAACATCGGAATAGTACGGAAGCAGTCAGGTTGTCTAAATACATGAGGAATCAATTTGAATACATTGGTTTAAGAGCTCCGCAGATGCAGGAGGTTTTCAAACAGCATGTGAAGACTTATGGCCTCCCTGCAAAGGAAGACTTACATGAGGTCATATCTTCCCTGTGGAAACTGGAAGAACGAGAAATGCAGATTAGCGGGGCTTACCTGTTAGATTTAATGAAAAAACAGTTCACCGAAGAGGATCTCCAGCTTCTTCAATACATCATCACGACCAAGCCTTGGTGGGACACGGTAGACCATATCGCGAAAAAGCATTTCGGATATTATCTTGAAAAATTCCCGCAGCATCGGCAACTAATTATCGACAGATGGATCGCCTCGGATAACATCTGGCTGATCCGTTCCTGCATATTATTTCAATTAGGCTACAAAGAAAGAACCGATGTGGCCATGCTCGAGGATATTATCTCGAGAACCTGCCATACAAAAGAATTCTTCATCAATAAAGCCATCGGCTGGGCTCTGAGAGAATACGCTAAGCAAAACCCTGAGAAAGTCTTAGAGATGACGAACAGGCTACCTCTTTCAAACTTAAGCCGAAGAGAAGCCTTGAAGCATATTGGCAAGAAGTGAAGACAGAATAAAGGAGCACAGGGCATTTTTATCCTTGTGCTCTTTTAACTTTCCTATATAAAACGATGACCATTTCACAGAAAAACGTCATTCCGATAATGGTAAAGATGAAGAAAAGAGGAGAACCCGTCATACCGAAAGCCACCTAATTCTGAAGTGTATCAACACTTTTCCATGAGCCTTCGATATCTGGTGTATAGTTCATCGTTTTCATGTAGCCTATTCCAAACATACTAAGAAAGTAGATTATATGAAGTGCGATTGACCAAGCGGCCGCTTGCATGAATAGCTTCATATTTTCAGCCTCCTAATAATTTAATTGGGAGCTCTGCGGGCTAAACATAAGAACTGTCCTTTTTCCACTGATCATTTCAGTGTGATCTTCATAACATCACCCAAATACCTCATTGAATTATATCCATAAATATCAAGCCTCTTAGGAACCACGTTTACTCCGTCTATCATTATGGTTTGAACTGTTACAAAATGCCGGGGCTGTTCTAATTTTTCATAATCCACCGGATCTGAATATGGATCGTAAATAACACCATTTTTATCAACGAGTACGCTTTCTTGTTGCATCCCAGTTGAAATCGGTTCATGTTCATTTTCATCGACAATATTCAGGTGAAGAGCTTCGAAGGCCCGATCGGCAACTTCATGATTGCTTATCACAACCCTTGTCGGCTGTCCAACTTCAATTTCATCAATACTGATTGTGCTTCCTGCATATTCAAAGGTCTGTGGAAGTGGTTGGTCTACATCCAATTCGACGCTTTTATGGTCTGCAAATGTAAAATAGGCAGTTTCAAAATGAATTTTCAGCTCTTCAGGTTTCTCACCAAAAAACGAATCAAATTGCGTTTGATAAGTACGCCAGTCCATATCTTGCTGAGTGTGTGAAAAGACACTGCCATATTCGTCAACTTTCACTTTTTTACCATTCACTTCGAGATCACCCAAGTTAAGAAAATCGATCCTTTTATTTAGCTGTACTTCTCGGATGCCATATTGCAAAATAGTTGCTGTTGGCGCGATCGTTAACTTCTCTAACCGAATGGGAATTCCCTCGATCACTGTTTGTTCTGTTAAAGCTATTTCTGTGGAAGGCTGCTTAGTTGCCGGAATTTCGAATTTCCACTCGCCTGATTTATAACCATTGGCCCTAAAGCCCACTTCCATACCTGCTCCATTATTTCCGGCTACCAATTCCTGGACTTGTGTGATTTTCAGTTTGATTACCGCCTCATCTTCTTCTAACGGCTTCAGACTGACCTTTCCGTAGAACACATTCTTATCTCGTTTATTGATCTCGGCATCAAGGTCCGGAAAAGAATATCTCGGATACGTTTCATTTCTCATGATTTGATATTCGTTCTCAACATAAAGGCCATCTTCATAGCTCATAAGATATTTATTGTCGCCCTTGGTATCTTCTATCTCATAAAAAACAAGTGTTTGGGCATCATCAGCAACCACGCCTTTAATTTTGATTTTCACGCCATCGCTTTCTGCTTCCAGGTTCACCCTTTGGCCAAGGTTGCGCTGCAGGAAGGTGCGTAATTGCTCATCCTCTTCGGTCCAAGTATAGTAGACATTTGCAAAAACGCCAGTAAAGAAACTAATCCCGATCACGATGGCACAAACACTTGCAAAGACCAGTGCAACTTTTTTAAGCTTCTTAAATCTCTGCTGCCTCTGCTGCACTTTTTTTGCAAACCGTTCTTTGATATTCGCAATCAAATTCTCCGGCACTGTCAAATCATTCATCCACTCAGCATGATGTAACATAAGGGTGACATCCTGAAAGGCAGCCAAATCCTCCTGACATTCCCGGCATTCATAAAGATGGATCTCGAACTCTATTTTTTCCGGCCGCTCCATCCTTTTTTCCAGATAATCAATGTAGTTCTTCTGATATTCCTTACAGCCGTTAAAAGTTGTCTCGTACAATTGTTTTCTGACCGACTGAGTCCCGGAGAACAATAACTCTTTTAATTTATCCACTGAAACTCGTAAAATATGTGCAGCTTCCTCCTGGGAGAATCCTGTGCCATAGGTAAGGGCCATCGCTTCCTTTTCCGCATCCTTAAGTTGATCAAGTGCATTAAATAAATCATGATGTGAAGCATCTTCATCTGATGCCAGCGTGACTTCATCGTCCGAAAGCTCCCGGCAAATATCAATGAAAATCGAAGCAACCCATAATGGAAATGAAGTATCATTTCTATATCGAGGCAATTCCTTGTGCACTTTCATGATCGACCGGTAAAATAGCTCTTCCGTTTGCTGTTGATTGCGAAGGTAAAACCAGCCTAGTGCATAAAAGGGTTGCTTATGCAGCTCAAACCAATCCACGACAGAATCTATCCCTTTTTCTTGAACAGCGGTGATTGTGATGGCATCCATTTTTGCTGGAATCATGTTCATCCCCCCTTTTAACACGCTCTTTCTATATAACTCTATTTTACCTTTAATTCCCTATTATGCTAGATATCTTTTAAAAAATGGAAGCTGGCTGATATTGCTTTCATTAGGCTAATTTTTTAACGACGTACACTAAATAAAAAAGCCCAGGGTACGTCCCCCGGGCTTTATAGTGCGGATACTTTATTTCTTCCTGTCCGTTTTGATTTATATAAGGTGTCATCCGCCTGTTTGATGAAATCTTCTAAGCATTGAGTTGTTTCTAGATAGGTTGAAGCGCCAAGGGAGATGGTAATCTTGATTTCTTTGCCATTTGGTATGGAGAATCGATGATTTTCCACTATTCCGCGAAGGCGTTCTGCGATTTCCAGCGCTTGAGAATAGGAACAATTCTTTAATAACAGAGAAAATTCTTCACCGCCATTTCTTGAGACAATATCACTTGGGCGCGAGCAGGTGATTAACAGACCTCCCAATTGCCTTAAAACTTCATCTCCAGCTTGATGACCATATGTATCATTGACCTTTTTGAAGTGGTCGATATCAATCATAAGCAACGATAATTTTTCATTAAGCTCCTGGGCACTTTCTATACTTTCGTTTAATGAAGAATCGAACTGTCTGACATTATTTAATCCTGTAAGAAAGTCTGTTGCCGACTGGGTTTTCAGATGCAAAAACATTTTGTTCGACTGAACGATATATCCTGCCAAAAAATACACCAAAACTCCCGATATTGTTGTAATCACCCAATAGTTAACCAGAATTTGATATACCTGATCAGAAAAGCCCATTAGATACAATAAGCCGGATGAAATCGAAATTAAGCTAATCAATCCCATAATCGTCCACTTGAAAAAGTCCGGACCCTTTACCTTGTTTTGGACCAGTGCGGCAAACCCCGCAATAATAAACATTATGAGCACAGTGACGAGAAATGTTTCCAAACTTCCATCAAAAAATACTAATCTGCTGATATTGATTATGCTAGCGGCTACGAACGCCGAAACAATTCCTCCATAAAAAGCAGACAACAGGATTGCGATATGACGCAAGTCCATTATGATCACTGGAGTAATCTGGATACTAAAAGCCATTAACACTGAACCAAGTATTCCCGCTAATGCCCCAAGTTTTATCTTTTGAAGAGTTGAATCCATCTCAGGATTATTTTTAAATAAACTTCCGCCTATAAACAAAAACGTGATAACAAAACTAGAATGTATTAAAAAGTCTTTCAGCAAGATCATACCACCTAAAACGTGAAATTCGGCATCCTTTTATAGAATACGAGATAAAGGACAATTTTGCTAGAAAATTCCTAGTCCTCTCCCTCGCCACTTAGAGTATTAAAAGGCCCCCGATACAAACAGAGGAACGGTGATGTAGTGCACAATATTTTCTATTTTACCCGAAATAATCTCTTGCGAATGTGGTCTTCTTCACTGCCAATTTATAAAGGCGATAACTTTCATCTAGTAGAATGCTTATGTATAAGCAATGCGATTGGAGGAGTGGTTGTGAGAAAAGCAAAACAGCTTGTCATTTTGTGGCGACTTGTTTTACAGGGTACTTTCGGAACAGAGTGAGATGCGGAAGGAAGTGGCATTTTACTTTGACACCCATATCCCCAAAAAATCGCCTGCCTCCGGTCCATCATACTCACCGGAGGGCAGGCGATTTTCTTTTTATTGTAATCCTTGTATCACTATTTCTTTCACTGGCAGGAAGGTTTCGCCGGTATCCATGTATTTGACATTAACCTGGTCGCCTTCTTTTACATAAATCGCCAGCGGGTTTGTTTCTGATGAAATGATGTAGTTCTTTTTGTTATCCAGCAGGATCGAGACAATCGTGTAGTCGCCTGTTTTTTCTTTGTAGACGCGCAGCACGGTTCCGCTTGTTTGCTTTTCCTCTGCCTTCGAATTGCCATCGACCGTTCCGCCGCCATGCTGGAGAGCGGTCTTATACTTTTTCAAGGCTTCATTCGGAGTGTTGCCGTACACAGAAATCTCGGGGTTCGCTGCTGACACGATAAAGTAGTTTTGCAGGAAGCCGTTCGAATCTAGCACGGCCGTCAACCAGCTAGCTTCTCCATAGAAGTTGTAGATGATCGGCATTTCACCGTGCCACTTTTTCTCAATGAATTTCTTTTCAATAATCTGCAATGCCCCTTCGGAATCCATATAGGAATCTTCGAGATTACCGGTATAGAAGGTCGCCTTCCCTGTCCGTGAGTTTGTCAGCGAGTAGCCGAGCATCGAGTCGACCCCTTCTTTCGGGCTGGTAAAATCGGTGAAATAATACATGTCGCCATTTTCATCGAAAATCGGGCTGACCTGAGCCTCGGTCCCTTCATCTGAAGGCAGCTTCACATCCGTTTTGCCAAACACGCTGTTCCAATAGCCATGGACATAATTACCGTAATAGCTATTTTGCAGACTGACCGCTTCAGGAGAAACGGCACCGTCAATGAATTCAGGAACATTGGCCAACGCATAGGAGTCTGTCTTTCCCGATTCCGGATCCACAACGACGACCCCTTTTACATCAAAACCAATCCTGGCTGAGATGAACTCACCGAAAGTCCTGATATAGAAAGGTTTACCCTCATCATCAATCTCCAGCTGCGTGTCTCCGTAAAAAATAGTCTCAGGATTCTGCATCCGGATATGACGCTCGAGATTTTTATTGTAGTAAGAAGATGGCGTGTAAAACATCTTTGACTTCATGAATTTCGGGTTTGCTGATGAATCAGTGGCACTGACTGTAAAATAACCCGGTGTCGATTCGCCATTCCACCACTTGAAAAAGCCTGAAAACTCAACGGGAGCAATATAGACATACTCGCCATTGACCTTCTGAATCTGCAGGTTCCCAAGCTCATAATAACTCGTATTCGGAACCTGGCCGAATGCCTTCTTCATCTTATTGCGTGCAAACTGCGGAGGGACACTCGCAGGTGTTTCCTTTTCATCAAAAGTCGAAATCTCCGTCTTCTCCGCCATTTTCGCAGATTCATACTTTTCCTCGGCGTTAAAAAGAAAGGCAATCATAAAATACGCGCCAACAAGAAGGAGGGCTATAAATAGAATCCCTTTTACCATCCTTTCCTTCCCAACCGCTAAAAACGTGCCGCCAACCGTTATTAAAACCGCAAACGGCCATAGAGACGATAAGTTGCGATCCAAATTAAAGGCATAATAAAACGCAAAAGTTCCAATTGTGACAAGGACAATCACAGCAATCAAAAAGGACGACCTCATTTTCCATCCCTTTTCTTCCCCCCTTGAAAAAGGAGTAAGGACTAGAGCAGAAGCCAAACCAACTAATAGTGCAAACAACAGAATATTTCCCATAATAATCCCCTTATCAATTTGTCCTTAATATATACGAATCAAAGGGCATAAGGTTTCATGGTACATGGGTGGGATGAGGGGTTTGCGGACGCCGATCGCCTTTATTGGTGACCTCTTTTTCCGGTTTTTGGATTTTTAGGACACCAATCGGGCACATTGGCGACCTCTTTTTCCTGTTTCTGGATTTTCAGGTCACCAATCGGCTTCATTGGTGACCTCTTTTTCCTGTTTCTGGATTTCCGGGTCACCAATCGGGCTTATTGGTGACCTCTTTTTCCTGTTTCTGGATTTTCAGGGCACCAATCGGGCTTATTGGTGACCTCTTTTTCCTGTTTCTGGATTTCCTGGGCACCAATCGGCTCTATTGGCGACCTCTTTTTCCTGTTTCTGGATTTCCAGGGCACCAATCGGGCTTATTGGTGACCTCTTTTTCCTGTTTCTGGATTTTTAGGGCACCAATCGGCTCCATTGGCGACCTCTTTTTCCTGTTTCTGGATTTCCAGGGCACCAATCGGGCTTATTGGTGACCTCTTTTTCCTGTTTCTGGATTTTTAGGGCACCAATCGGCTCCATTGGTGACCTCTTTTTCCGGTTTCTGGATTTTTAGGGCACCAATCGGCTTCATTGGTGACCTCTTTTTCCGGTTTTTGGATTTTCAGGGCACCAATCGGGCTTATTGGTGACCTCTTTTTCCTGTTTCTGGATTTTCAGGGCGCCAATCGGGTAATAACGTAAATTTTTCAAATAAAAAAATCAGCCAAATTAATTCCACCAACGTGGAGGGTTAATTTGGCTGATTTATCGTGGGTCTTTGGGTTGCTGATGTGCACTATCGAACAGCAACAGGACATGAGAAAGTCCCACTTCCAACTTTAAAGAGATTCCCTAATCACTTTCTTTGAATGCACAACTGAAAGTATAGCAAAAATGGAATACAATGCTGTGTATAATCCCATGACGATCAGCATCGGCCACCATAGTTCTGTTCCGAAGAAGAACCAGCCGGATTGGACGGCGAAGTAGCTGTGCAGCAGCCCGATTGCTAGCGGGATGCCGAAGTTGAACGCCTGCTTTGCCTGGATTCCTTTCAACAAATCTCCCTGGGTGAATCCGAGCTTTCGTAATATTGTATAATTCGGTTTTTCATCTTCTGTCTGGTCCATCTGCTTGAAATACAGAATGCAGCCTGATGTGACAAGGAAAGTCAGTCCAAGGAAACCAACAATGAACATCGTAAGCCCCATCTGCTTCTTTTGGATATTTTCACTGTCCAGGCGTGATTCATTCATGTCTTCTTTATGGTACTTATATTCATTGAACAGGCCATTCGCTCTCTCCAGATCGCTTTCATTTTGAATCTCAATTCCGATATACAGAGTAGAGCCTGTTTGAATAGAAGGATCCGCATCTTCCTTTAACTTCTCGAATACAGTCTCATCCACGACGGCTACCGGAGCTCCCCCGAAATAGCGCGACACCGGATATTCCTTTTCCATTCCAAGATATTGCAGCGGAATGGCATGATTTTTCCCGATGATTTCAATCGGCCCAGAGTCCTTCATGGAGATAAAGGTCATCATGATATCACTGTAGCCTGTCATGTAGGCTTCATCCTTACTTACTTCCCTCTGACCATCAGACTTCTCGCTAATAACCGACACACTCATCGAGCGTGGATCCTGTGTGTAACCCTCCATTTTCAGGCCAATAATTGCTTCCGCGTTCATTACCGCCTGAAGTACCTCAATCCTTTTTTCGGTAAAATCGATGTCCTTTGAATTCAACTTCTCCATAAAATCAGCAGCAGACTTCTCATCCACAAAGGCAAAGTTGTCTGGAACCATATTTTTCGCAGTCTGCTCCGCGGAATAATAGGAGATATAGCTTAGCGACAACAATCCGATCGCCAAGGCCGATACCGTGGTGATAATCGTCAACAGCAGCGCATTCGACTTCATCCTGAACATGATTGAGGATAGCGAAAGCACCTCATTAATGTTTAAATAGCCATCCTTCTTTTTCCGGATAATATTGGCGATGAAGCTTACAGACCCTTTATAAAACAGGTAGGTACCAAAGATGACTGAAGCTAATATGAACACCATGGCCGAAAAGAGTGCGTTCACCGACGTGAAGTCCCCTTCAAATAGCATAGAAGATACATAATAGCCGATCCCGATCAGCCCTATGCCAAGGACTCCGATCACTATCTCAAAGAAAGAGATTTTCTTTACACGGCCTTCCGTTTTTGATACCACCCTGAATAAGCTCAGGATGCTTTGTCTTTTTATAAAAATGAAGTTCAGCACCAGCAGCAATACGTAGATCAGTGAAAATACAATCAGTGTCTGGACCAGTGCTGTGCCGGAAAAATGAAGCTTTGCGATTCCGTCGACTTGCGTGAGTTTGAACAGTACCATCATGATCAGCTTGGAGATGGAGAATCCGAGGAAAACACCTGCTAGCAAAGAGCCATAATACAGCAGAAAGTTCTCAACACTGAGGATCCAAAAAATTCTGTCCTTCGTCATCCCCACCAGCTGGAATAACCCGATCTCCTTGCTCCTCCTCTTGATAAAAATTCGATTGGCGTACGTAAGGAAAATCGCGACGATGCCAACAAGCAGGACAGAAGCAGCCTTTATCGCCGCCGCCCCTTTGATCGAACCCTTTGTTTCATCCATCGACGGATCATATTGGAGAGTGACGAATGCGAAGTAAAGCGCGACACTGAACATCAGCGCAAACACATACAAGTAATAATTCTTCAGGTTCTTTTTCAAATTACGAAAGATGAGTTGATTAACGCTCATGGTGCACACCGCCCAATACGCTCTGGGTTTTCATGATATCCTTGAAGAACTCCTGTCTCGTCTGGTCGCCTTTATTCAATTCTGTGTAAATCAGGCCATCCTTGATAAAAATAACCCGGCCGCAATAGCTTGCCGCAACAGGATCGTGAGTGACCATCAGAATCGTCGCCTGCCGTTTTTCGTTTAAGTCACTCAGTTTGTTCAATAAGTCTGACGCCGATTTCGAATCCAGTGCACCCGTAGGTTCATCAGCAAAAATGATACTCGGTTCATGAATAAATGCCCGTGCAGCCGAGGTCCGCTGCTTTTGCCCGCCAGAAATTTCATTAGGATACTTATCCTTCAGCTCGGAAATCCCCAGTTCACTGGCAATCTTCTCAAACCTTTGATTCGCTTCCTTCCTGGGCGTCTTGCTGACTGATAGCGGCAAAAGGATATTTTCCTTCACCGTCAGCGTGTCAAGCAGATTGTAATCCTGGAACAAAAAGCCCAAATGCTGCTTGCGGAATTCCGCCAGCTGCTTCTCCTTCATCCCGGTAATGTCTTTTCCTTCAATCTTGATCGAACCGTTAGAGACTCGGTCAATCGAGGAAAGGACATTCAGCAGCGTCGTCTTTCCCGAGCCAGAGGCACCCATGATGCTCACGAACTCCCCTTTGAAAATTTTCAGGTCGAGCCCCTTCAAGACTTCCTGTTTATTAAACTTATTTCCATATGTTTTATGAAGTTTGGCAGCTTCCAGTAAAATCATATCCGCACATCCTTTCTTTGATAATTTCATTATAAAATCCTGGCGCTATGCCTTCCTTCGATTCAGGTTACAAGTGAGCAAAGGCATGTGACATTTTTGTCACATGCCTGTTATTTGGAGAAATTCATTGCTTTTCGGGAAGGTAAGAGTAAACGTGCTTCCCTTGCCAGGTGCGGATTCCACATCAATCCTGATTTTCAGAGGCTGTGCCGCTTTCCTTGCCAGGTATAAGCCCATTCCGGTTGCGGCATGATCCTGATGATGGACTGTGGACGTGAAACCTTTTTCAAAGATGCGCGGAAGATCCCTGGAATCAATCCCTCTGCCCTCGTCGGCAATCTCGAGGATAATCTGCCCATTCCACTCCCCACTTCTAATCTGGATATCTGATGCATCGCTGTATTTCACAGCATTCGTCAACAGCTGCCGCAGGATAAACGCAAGCCATTTGGCATCCGTCATCACCTCGTTGTACTCCAGATCGATATCGAAGCCAATCCCTTTTTGGATGCACCATGACTGCAGAGTTTTGACCTCACCGAATATCACACTCTCCAAATCTGTCTGTTCTATGTATAAGTCATTTTCCATGAACGGAATTCGTTTTTGATGCAGCTGCTGATCCAATAAAAGATGGATGCGCAGCCACTCATAGGTCATTTCCTTTTTCAGCGCCTGGTCCTCGAGCCGGTCAATCATCAGCCGCAAAGCCGTCAGGGGCGTTTTCACTTCATGGATCCAGGAAAGCAGCTCATCCTTTTCCTGGTCCAGCCTCCGCCCATTCTCGGACACTGCTTTTTTCAGCACTTCAAAATGATGGGTGATGCTTTCGGCTACCATCCCTTCAAACGGACTGAGCAGTTCCCTATCTGAAAATCCCAGGAGATCCTCCGCATCCTTCAACTCCTGGTAAAATTTCATTTCTCTCTGGTAACGGATCAGGATAAAAATTACAAAGATAATCGCTGACAGAAAAACATAATAAAGAGCCGACTCCATCGAAACAGCTGAATCTATATAAGCAATAAAAATGATTAGAAACTGGAGCAGCAGAAATAATAGAATCCAGCTCCTCCGTTCCTTTAGATATGTAATAAACATCAGGCATGTTCCTCTTCAACGGCCATGTATCCCTGTCCAACCTTCGTTTCAATTCTGCGGCCCAGCCCAATCTCATCCAGCTTCTTCCGCAGCCGATTCACGTTGACCGTCAGTGTATTGTCGCTGATGAACCGCTTATCATCCCACAAGCTGTTCATCACCTCATCACGGCTGACGATTTTGTTTTTCTGATCAATCAGCAGCTTTAAAATGAAGATCTCATTCTTTGTCAATTCAATCCGGCCCATCTCATTTTCAACCGTGTTTTTATCATAATCAATCGTTGCCCCGCACCAGGTCTTCAACTGGTTCTGGGTCGCATTATAATTATAGGCACGGCGCAGGATGGCCTGGATTTTCGCAATCAGCACCTCAAAGTGGAACGGCTTTTGGACAAAATCATCCGCTCCTAGCTGCATCGACATGACCATATCCGTAGGGTGATCCCGTGAAGACAGGAAAATGATTGGAACATTCGAATGCGACCGGATCATCCGGCACCAATGAAACCCATCAAACCTCGGCAGCTGAATATCGATAATCACCAAGTCAGGTTTCACTCTCGTAAAATCACCCATCACATCACCAAAATCCGTCACCCCATGCACCTCATACGACCACTGAGTCAGACGCTCCCGAATCTCTTGGAATAAAGACGCATCATCCTCAATCAGCAAAAGCTTCAACACCATAACCACCACACTTCCACTTCTATCTTCTTTATTTTAAAGGAAGTATTTTCTATATACCAGAAATAGTAGGGACATGAAGGCAGAGAGTTAGCTTATTTGCTTCATTGGTAACCTCTTTGTCCGGTTTCTGGAGTTTTGTGCACCAATCAGATTATTGTTCTCGAATTCTTCCGTATTTAAAAAAATAAGCCAAATTATTCCCAACAATGTGATCAGAGACGAAAACAATGTGGAGTAATTAATTTGGCTCATTTACATTATGATCAAAATTCAGAGCCTATAATACCTACTAATCTGGCTGAATGAGAAGCTGCAAAGTCCAGAGCAATATTTGGCATGGTTCGCTTTTCCGAAAAAAGGGATTTAAAGATTCTTTGAAGAATTTAAAGGTTTGTACCGTCATAACGTTTTAACGGTTTACCGCTTAATCTCAAATTTTTTGTGGAGGTTGTTGTTATGTTTACAATCGATAAGTATATTGGATCCATCAAAGCCAACCTTGAGAAACAATCGGGTTTATTAGTTGGAAATCTCAAAAACACCTTTTCATACAATTTTTCATCTAATATAGATTTATTGGATTTCTCTGCATTCATTGAACCAACCAATTTAGAGTTATCAATAATAATGTTCTCAATGGATAAAGAAGGCAATGAAGTTTTCTATGAAGGAAATGACACATCGGTTTTTGCTGGCAGTGAGGAGATCCTGCCGGAAGTCGAATATCATCAGCTGAACGAGAGTCAGTTAAATGATTTTTTTGAGTTCTATGAGCAAAATGAAGAGACATTAGTTCCACAAGAGCAACAGGTTTTTACAGACTGGTTTAGGCAATGCTGGGAAGAAGCCAGCGGAACTTCATTGAATTTGCCATCGTATTTTGTTTTTCACGATGATTATAAATCATATGATTTGAAGAATCATAAATGGATTGATGACGAAGAAAAATGGTCATAAACATCGAAGGATGCCTATATTTCGAGGCATTCTTTTTTATCGTTTTTAATTTAAAGCAGGTAACGACTTAAAGCTACTAGAATATTTATATTAAACCAAACGTTTTGGAGGTGTGATTTTGAAAAAGGCAATCGCATTAATGTTTTTAAGTTTGTTCCTGATTGGATCTTTCCCCGCTATAACAAGTGCGTGCTCTTGTGCGGAATTACCGACGGCTGAAGAAGAAATGGAGCGTTCAGACGCTATTTTTAGCGGGAAGGTCATCGAGATAAAAGAAGAGAAAGTAAAAGGATACATGACGAAAAAAGTGCTTTTTGAGGTTACAAACACTTGGAAAGGCGTGGATGAATCTCAAGTGGTCATCACGACAGGACAGGGTGGCGGGGACTGTGGATTTCGATTTATCGAGGGACAGGAATACCTGGTCTATGCAAAAGAATCGGACATGTACGGAGCCAATTCGCTTACAACCACCATGTGTGACCGGACCAATGCATTGAGAGCTTTACAAGATGATCTGGAGGTTTTAGGTGCAGGAGAAACCCCGACGGAGAAAGCAGATTTGAGCAGCAGCAACCAAAACCCGGCTCCATTTTATCTATGGATTGCTGGAGCTTTAGCAGTAGTCGCCCTCGGAACTTTTTTGTTCATGAAGCGTATTAAAAAGTAGGATTCCCTTCACTTTCGCCAGAAAAAGCATGAAACTAACTGCAGGATGTGAATGTTGATGTCTTCAATCTTTATTTTTCTATTAGGAATTTTATTCGTAGGGATTGGCGCTGTTTCTTTTTTCCGTCCTTACAGGTATCCTTGGGCGGTAAGATTTCTGACAATCCTCTTTGGCACAGGATTCCTGACCTATTCCTTTGCGAATTGGTTCGGGTTGGTCGACTAGTGCTATAAAACCAGTGCCGTTCAGCTGGCTCTATTCTTTGAGACAGCTCCCTGACCACCTACTTCCGTTTCTTCGCAAAATCCATTGCCTTTTTTTTTGCTTTCGACGGCTTCAGGTGGTTTTCTGCCTCAAACTTGTTTACATGAAAAATATGCACACCAACCCTCATGCACAATCCCTCATAGGGTCAATCCAGTTTTTCCCCAGCCAATATTCCAATATGTTACAATACCAGAAAGAGATCATCCACGAAGGAGGACGGGTAAAATGGCGTTTTTCATTTCTCTCATTTTCATTGTGATTTCAGCTTTCATTTCCCTCTTTTTTAAAAATGAACTGGAACGGATGTTTCTAAAAGGTAAAGAGTTCTTCCCCTTTCACATCTGCAATGTGCTGATCATCTTGATGGTGGCTTTTGCTTCTCAGGCCGTTATGACGAGATATGTTTTCGGGCAAGAATTTCATATCATCCGGGACATCCTGATTCTGCTCGCTATCATCTTACCTATTTATCTCTCAGGACACTTAGCCTTTGAAAAATATAAATCCGTCTACCGCAAATTTTCTCCTGCTGAAAACGGGAAGGTACTCGTACTTAACGAAAAGTATATGAAAAAGAAAAAGCGGTTTAAAAGCCTCAAACAGTATAATGCTCTGTCCAGGGAAGAGTGAATTTTCCATTACAGACCAGGTGACCATTTTAAAATTTAGCATAAATAAGACAGCGAATCGATTTTCGCTGTCTTAAAAGTATTCTTATGCTTTATAAGCAATGAAACCATCGCTATGCCCCCGTTTCACCAACCACTGAAAAAATTTGTAATGCAAAACGAGTAAATAAATTAAAAACGGGTAAGACAGAGCTGAATACCAAATTTTCCACTCCTTATATTTTATAAGCGATCATTCGTTTTCTAAACAAAAAGACCCTGTGCAGCAGACACTTTTTAAGAGTCTATTACACAGGGTCAAGTTTACTTGGCTGTCCGGCTTTTTCTCTTCCAACAAGCTTAGGAAATCTTCGCCACAACAGTTTGATTCTTGCCGTTCCTTTTTGCTTCATACAAGCTGTCATCTGCAGCTTTGAAGAAGCTCTCCTTACCGAGACCAGCTGCATAGGAACACATTCCTACACTAATCGTAACAGGCTTATGATCCATTTCCGGATGGACCATTTCACTGATACTTGAGCGTATATGATCAATTAGTCGGAAGGATTCATGTTGATTCTTTTCGGTAAAAATCACCGCAAATTCTTCGCCGCCATACCTTGAAACGAAATCATCCGGTGTTACATTCAGCTTCAATTGTTCACCCACTCGCTTGAGAACAATGTCACCCACCCAGTGACCGAACTGGTCATTCACTTTTTTGAAATCATCAATATCAATAATCGCCAACTGGAAGGATAATTGGTTTTGATCACTTTGCTCGATCAATCTGTCGAGGTACTCATGAAACGTTTTATGATTGTACAGATCAGTCAGCGCATCCATTTTGCTTGCCTTGTCCATCATAATATTCCGCACCATTAATTCTTCCTGATTCCTTATCGATTCTTCCAGGTGCTTTAGCAAATAATGACCGCGATAAATGATTCCAATAGATATAAACACGAATCCAATAAAAATCCCTATGAAGGCAAATATATCTCTGCTCTCAAGTTCTCTGGAAAGAGGCTCATAAAAGAAATAAAGAGACAAGATGGAGATCAAACTCAAAATGCCAGTAAAATAGATCTTATCCTTTTGATAATATAAAGCTGATATGAGAACGCTGATAATCAGCAGATAATGGATGCCTTGCGCAAAAGGAAAGTTAATAATATAAACGTGGAGAATCGCGAAAATCCCCAATAGGAGTATATAATCTCCCCAACTATTAAACATGTAATATAATACATGTGTCATGGCAAGGATCACAACTGTAAGTATTGTCGGTAACAAGACGTTTGAGACCGCTACTTCCATAAAAGCTTCCACATTAAATTGGAATGAGATTAAGGTTCCCAAAACGGATAGAAGAATAACGACAATGACCATCCACCATGAAAATTTTAATATCAACCTGTTCAATCCAGCTATATCGTTCCATTCCTTTTGTTCCTTCATGGGGTCCTCCTCGAAGCTTACACTTTCTGTTTCTAAAACACATAAAAATCCTGCTGCTAAAGGCAACAGGAGATTTCACTTTTAAAATATATCCAGGCGAACACTCTGCGACTACCTTAATAGGTTTCTAGAGTTACCGCCCCTGCCTGTTCATTTTTTCTATTAATTCAATATATTATACCATGGATTTATTTCGTGTAACTAAAATTATTATGGGGATTTAAGGAACATGGGGTACATAATAAATTTGCTTTAAAAGATAGGCAGATTAAACAAAAAAAGAGGGATAGCCCTGGCCCCTCAATGGCTTTCTGATGCAATTTTTTTAAATGAACAATCAATAGCGCGCGTTAAATATCACCCTTCAGAAATCAACTTTCTTACTCATTTGATAATAATTTAATAGTTTTTTTATCGTGCTTCCTCGGACACTTTTATTGTTTTCGATTTTGTTAAGCATATCTAACTCCATATCCAGAGCTTCACACACTTCTTCTTGTGTTAGATTTCTTTTATATCTCTCCATCTTCAATATGTCCCCTAGCCTCTCAGGTTTCATGCGGTTGTCTCCACTCCTCAATGAAATCTAATTAGCAGCTACTTGTTCTGGTATTAAAATTACACTTTTCCACATGAGGAATCTTATTAAAGACTATTGCACCGTTTTTTCTTCAGAAGTTCCAGCCCAATCTTTTGTTGCTCCAATATATACACATCCAACTCCTGGCTCAATTCAATGGTCTTTTTATTTAAGTATCCATTTTCCTTTATGCTAATAATCATTTTCCTGCGAGTATCTTCAATCAGGTCCTCCTTAGTCATGACGCTGCACACCTCTTTTTCTTCCCGAAAATCTTTACAGAAACTTTACCTTAACGACATTTATCCTACTCTACTATTATGGTAGAATTAATCTTTTTTGAATATTGAGTGTTTGTTCTATTTTTCTAGATACTTGATTATAGATGGGATAGTACAAAGGTTATAGGTCGGTTAAAAAAAAACCGCCAAAAAGGCAGTTTTGATGTCAATTTAAATAGGGTACAAGCTTATTTTGGACAGCGTAAATAATGGCTTGCGAGCGGCTGTTCACGTTCAGCTTCTTATAAATTTTATTCACATGAATTTTCACCGTTTTATCGCTTATGGAAAGCTGGGCAGCTATTTCCTTATTGGACTTCCCTCTGACCAACTGATTGAGTACTTCCTTCTCTCGATTGGTCAATTCATTCTCCTGGATGGTAAAGTCGCTCTGGAGCCGGTGATAGGATATTAATTTACTAGCCATTTTAGGGTGGATGATGGAATTTCCTTTATGGATTTTGCGAATGGCATCAATGACTTCCATGGAGGAGGCATCCTTTAGCAAATATCCGTCAGCCCCTTCCCGGAGGGCTGCTTTGAAGTATTCATCATGATCAAACATCGTTAAGATCAGTATTTTACAGGCAGGATGCTTTTCTTTGATTAGCGAAATGAATTCAATCCCATTCTTATCCTGCAGGTTAATATCCAAAACGATTACATCAGGCGCGATCGTATCCAATTTCTCTAATAGGCCGTCTCCTGAATCTGCTTCTCCAATGAGCAGCAAGTCCTCTTCCACATCCAAAATACTGCGGATTCCATCCCTTAAAACTGTATGGTCATCTACTATCATAACTTTAATCACACTCTCACCCCTTTATTTGAAGTGGCTTATGCCAAGCCGAATCTCCGTTCCTTTTCCTTCCGCACTGTCAATCTCCAATTTGGCTCCAAAATTATGCGCAAGCTCGCTCATGGTAAGGATGCCAAAATGAGGTTCCGTTTGCCCTTTGATCAACTTGTCATATAATGAAAATCCAATACCATCATCCTTGATTTTGATCATCGTCTGCTCATGTCCATATTTAAGCATGACCTCAATTTTTTCAGCTCTTGCATGTTTGACAGAGTTTTGCAGACTTTCCTGGAATATATCATAAATCATTTTTTCTATTTGATAGCTAAGAGCGTATGGCTCTCCCTTCTGCGTAAAAGTAATACTAGCTTCTTCCTCCAACTCGATTTTTCGGACCCTTTCTTCCATCGCCCGTTTGAGCCCATGCTTTTCCACCGGGCATGTTCGTAAGGAATAAATCGATTGACGAAGCTCTTTCAGGCTGTCTCTAAGCTTTTGGATCCATTGTTCAATCTGTTCATTAGGAGGAGTCTCTTTAGCTCTACTCTTCTTTCGCAGCGAAGATTCCATTTGAAAGACGATGCCTGCCAGGGACTGGCCAATGCCATCGTGAATATCACGCGCAATTCGGCTTCGCTCTTCCGATATCAAGAGTTTTTCATTTTCCAGGATGAGCGACCGTGTTTTCAATGTACTTGCCAAAACATTGGATAATACGGTTAATAAACGAATCTCATCATGGATAAATCCAATTCCACTTACTCTGCCGACAATCAGCATACCGACTTTTTCATTGTCGATAATAAGTGGTGAAAATATCTGGGAGAGAACCATTTTATTAAAAATAGAATTACCTGGAAGCTTCTCGATTTCCTTTTCGGTCACAACAGTCATTTCTGAAATTTCATCCATATAGAGTGCCATTTCATCACTCCATGTGACCTCGCTTTTTACCTGCCCATCCTTAAGCAAAAGGTTCCAGGTATTATGTTCTTTAACCAGTAAAACGAAAGCATTGGCATTGAAAGTCTCGGCAAGAAGTCTTTTCTTCTCATCGAAATCCTTTGTATTGATCCTGTTCAATTCTGTACTAAGCATCGATAGCGCGTTCAATCTCTTCCTTTCGATCCTTGCTTTTGTCAGTATGGAGCTCGTCGTGGTGATTCCGATCCAGAGGGTTAAAAAAAGAATAGTTGTAAAATCAATGACGTTCCCAGGAAGATAATTTGTATAGATTTCAAGAAAAGCGAGTAATATGATAGACAGCTTGGCAATAAACAACTCTTGTAAAGCTTTGCTCTTCCACTCTTTTTTTGTAAAAGGGAAAGGACGTATGTAAAACAGGCTATCATTCAGGACATTATTAATTAAAAAATAGAACGAAGTAAAAGCATAAATAATTAGCAGATTCAAGAATGGATCACTTAATGGGTACTGGCTTATCCATACCTTGATCAGCCAGTCCGCTCCAACAAGAGATAGAGTATATTGGGCAATATTGAAAACGGTTGAACGAAGTGATCTTTTATGATGAAAGGATTCAAAAATCAGCACAAACGCAAAGGTGACCGTGGCGGTATAAATACCAAAATACAAATTCATTATATATAGAATTGGGAACGTCATCGTGCTGAACATGGTTATCGAAAATAAGGGGATCGGAAAATATTCTGAAAGCAACATTAATACAATCAGAAGGATCAGCACAATCGGCTTTTCCGGAAAAGGCGCCAAAGGGATCGAATACAAAATAAATGCCCACCCAAGAACACCTACAAGAATGATATAGTAGTCAGAAACCTTTTTCCGAAAAAGAATCTCTATGTCTGTCATTTTCTCATCCCCTCAACCCTTTAGGAAAAATTCGACTTAATATAACTCTCCCAGCCAAATACGGTTCCTATTTTCATGTACGTTCCGCTTCACACTTAATTATAGATTACAAATACTTATTTGAAAATTCCACAAATTCCTAAACTTAATGTAGACGCATTTAGATAAGCCTATTTAGCAATAACTCTCTGCTGCGTCATTCTTGTGTATAGTAGCTGCAGATCACTCTCACCCACTGATTGGCAGCACGGTCGAGTCTTTGATTTCCCTTAACGCCAGGCTTGTTTGAATCTTGGTGATCCCCAGTTCATTCAGCCCCCTGATAAACATTTCCAGCCCCTTGCGATCTTTGCAGGCGACCTTTAACAGATAATCATACTCCCCTGTAAGGCAATGGCACTCCAAGACCTCTTCCATTGCTTCCAGGGTCTTTTCCAATGATTCCAGCTTTTCTAACTGATGCATATTCGTGCTCATAAAAACAAAGCACAGCAAATCAAAGCCGAGCTTCTCGTGATTCAAAATCGCTACCTGCTTTTTGATATATCCTTCACCTTCCAGCCGCTTGATTCTGGCATGAACGGCCGGCGCAGATAAATTCACTCGCTTCGAGAGTTCCAGATTGCTTAACTGAGCATCCTTTTGCAATAAATCCAGGATTTTAATATCCACATTGTCCAAAACCTTGCTTACAACTGATTCCACGACCCTACCCCCTTTTTAAAAATTCCAAATAGCAGCGTAATAATGACCTGCATTTGAATTTATTAAACTATATTTCTATTATACTTTTATTTATTTCGAATTAAATTAATTATACAAAATTATCTTTTGTCGTTTGCGGAAAATGTTAAAATTATTCATATAACGTAAGTCATTGTGCACAATGGCTCTGATCAAAGGGGCCAAATGACGTGAAATATTATTTACTCTTACTTTTAACGAGTTTTCTTTGGGGCGGTAATTTTATCGTGGGGAAGACGCTTGTAGACCATGCTTCTCCAATCACCTTGACCATTTTAAGATGGGCCATCGCAATCATCTGTCTGATCCCGCTTGTCTGGTGGAAAGAAAAAAAGCTGATTCCGCCAAAAGAATCCATTCTGCCCCTGTTTATAATGGGCGTCACCGGAGTCGCCTTATTTCAGGCATTGCAATTCATGGCACTTGAAAAAACTTCGGCAACGAACGTCGGTTTAATCTCGACATTGAACATGTTTTCGATTGCAGCATTCTCTTTCTTTTTTTTAAAAGAAAGGATCAATAAACTTCAATTCCTCACAATGATCGTCTCCCTATTTGGTGTTCTGCTCGTCCTTTCAAAAGGGAATATCAATGTATTGTTTTCCTTGCAGTTCAATAAAGGTGATCTTTATATGATGGCAGCTGTGGGAATGTGGGGGATTTATTCGGTCAGCAGCAAGTGGGCAATGGCGACCGTCACACCGATGATGTCCATACTCTACTCCGGTATTTTCGGCCTGCTCGTTCTGCTGCCTTTTTCCATTAAAGATTTCACGGTAACCAACTTGAATTCAACCTTTATGCAAGGCATTTTATATACAGGCCTTGTATCGACCGTGCTTTGTATGGTTCTTTGGAATATCGGAGTCAATAAACTGGGACCAAGTACTTCCGGGTTGTTCCTTAATTTCAACCCCATCTTCACAGCTCTTTTGGCCTTTGTCTTTTTAGGCGAGAACATGACCTGGATCCAGGCCGTCGGAAGCATCATTGTGATTGCAGGCTGCTTCTTATTTACGATTCTGAAAAACAAGCCTGTCAGGTTCACGATCCCGATTCCTGCCCGTATGTTAGCGGGTGAAGACAGCAAAGCTAAAAAAGTGCCTGTTCCCCGTTGAACAGGCACTCTACACCTCATACTCCCAAAGCCCAAGCCTTCCTTTAGCCGGTATGAAGCTGTCCAGCATTTTCATATCACGGACTTCCCAGACATACCCTCCCACTCTATAGTCACCAAGGAAAAAGTCATTGCCTGATACCGTCCTTCCATCCTCCAACACGGCCCATGTTTCGTTGTTTTCCATCACCCTCAGACAATTTTCAAGCTGGCAGACCGCAATGATCACGCCAGTCGGAAGATCATCTGACTTGTACCCATGCTTTAAAAGCAGCGACTTGATCGCCACATGGCTGCAGACTGCCTTATCGACCTTTTTGCTGGTGTGAATCGCAAGAGGGCCGCGATACTTTGTACTCCATGACCTTGTTTCATGTTGAGCCTCGCGCAAGACAAACAGACTTGCCCAGGGCTGAATCATCGATAACACCTTCACTTCAACCATCCTCTGCACCACAATAACTATTTTGTCTATAGCATATCCCGGCAATCCCCAAATAACTCGGGGACGGTGATCCTGTCTGATGTATCCCTATTTCACAACAGAGTTAACATCATCATTGTTCGAAAAGGAATCAGTTTTTGATCAAACTCTTCTTGAACAAAGCTTCCAAGGTCTTCGCAACACCATCATTATCATTAGTATCTGTGACTTCTTTTGCTGCGTTTTTTAATTCATCAACTGCGTTTCCCATTGCAACGGGATAGCCGCATAGGTGAAACATACCTAAGTCATTAAAGTCATCACCAAATACTACTATCTTATTAAGCGAAATATTGAGGTGCTCTGATACCACGTTTATTGCATATTCTTTTGAGGTATTCAATCGCATAATTTGAGTTAATTGGTTGGAATCAGTCTGAATCATATTCACTTTACTCCCAAACCTTTTATTAAAGAAATCATATGATAATAGGTTTGAGACTAACATTTTCGTTGGACTCTTTTGTTTCAAATTGTGTAAGTCGATTTTTTCGGGGTTACTTCTCACTTTCATAACCGTCTTATAGTCGAGTTCTTGATAACAATACCATTTGTCTTCAACCTCTATCGATAACCAGTGCGGTGCTTCCTCTTCTATCAAGTAATCAATTATTTCATTGGATACTGTTGAATCAATCGGAAAATGCTGATGAATTCCCAGTTGTTCACTCACGATCATCGCACCGTTATAATAGACCATTACAACCTGGGATTGTATATCTGGGGGCAATAAATATTTGACTGCTCTAGGTGGCCGTGCAGTTGCAATAATAATTGGAATTTCATGTCGCAATAATTGTTCAATCGATTTTTTATTTCTGCTGCTCAACAGTTTGTTGGAACTTAATAAGGTACCATCGAGATCAAATACAACCGCCTCCATTGTTATCCCCCTTAATAACTTCATAAAGAAATATCCATAAACTCAGCTAAAATAAATCTCCCGCCAAGGAAGCAAATTTATATAATCAATAACCGAGCTCACGAAGCATATCGCTAAAACCTTTCTCTGAGACTACCCGTATTCCATTCCTTTTTAGTAAAGCGGCAGTGACACCATTTCCAGGTACTTTCTCCCCCTGAAACTCACCGTTATAAATCATCGAACTTCCACATGATGGACTGAATTCTTTAAGCACCACTACGTCAGCATGGTATTCCTGAGCTTTTTCAAGAGTAAGATAAGCTCCCTTTATGTATAATTCCGTGACATCCCTGCCTGATTTTTCAATTACCCTGGCTATTCCATCGAGGACATCTTCTCCATCCCCGCCAATGATCTCTGCGGGTTCCCGGGGAGTAGAAAAACCTCCAAGTAATTCAGGGCAAACAGGCATCGCCTTTTTCTCATCCACCAGCTGACGTATCTTATGGTTTAAAGAATGAGTAGCATTATACCGTACTTCCAATCCTGCTAAGCAGGAACTCACTAGGATCATTGGTAACACCTCATAAGTGAAGGTTGCATGAAAAGTGGTTTCAGTTTTACAAGACAGCCTTCCTGGTTTTTCTGTTCAAATTAGAGTGATACGTAGTTGACTTCATTTTCATTAAAATATCTCTTAACTGTTCAACGCTCTCGACAATATAAGCAGGCTGGGAGTTCTGCAATTCCTCGAAAGAGCCATATCCATACATCACTCCTATTGAATCAATGCCGCAATTATTGGCACCCTCTATATCATGCTTCCTGTCGCCAATCATGATAAAATCTTCTGACTTATGCTTTTTATACGAATCTAGTATGTATTGAATGATCTCCGTTTTCGATGATCGAGTTCCGTCAAGGTTACTTCCAACAACAAGATCAAAATAATGGTCAATCTCAAAATGCCGTAGTATTTGTTCAGCAAATACGGTAGGTTTCGATGTGGCAACAACTAAAATAAAATCCTGTTCCTTTAGGGATTGTAATAGTAATCGAATACCTGAGTATAACTCATTTTCATACATTCCCTTTTCCTTGAACCTTTCTCTGTAAAAATCAATTGCCTTCTTAGTTTGGTGTTCATCGAAATCCAAGTATTCAGCGAACGAAACCTGGAGAGGAGGCCCAATAAAACCCTCAAGCTGCTCGCCGTCAGGTGCTGAAATATTCATTTTTTGCAATGCGTATTGAACCGATCTGGTGATTCCTTCCTTTGGGTCGGAAATGGTTCCATCTAAATCAAATAAAATCACTTTATATGAGGCCATCTAAATCTCCTTCCTATATCAATAATCCAGCTCTCATTTAACATAAAAAACAACTGCCTTAACGAATTGCTCCGACATTTAATAGTTCTCTAAACAAGCTGTTCTTCCTTCATATCTAAGACATTAGAAGAAACATTTCTGCTGCCCCACTAAATTACACTAAAACCACCAAGTCTAAAAAAGCAAAAAAGCAGCTGCCCCATTTTCCAGGGACACCTGCTTCTGATTTAATATTCGCTTTTTAAAAGACGGCTTCGTGCAGCCAAATGCGGTTATAACCCGCCACAGTTTGGAGAATTCTGTTGATCTCCCTCCATGTAGTCAGTACCTTCTGTAATGGATTCCAAACCAGATTCTGTTTGGCTGATTTCCTGCAACTCTTCATTTTTGACACTGTTGATCATTTGGCGATCCTTCTGTTTTCGCTTATCGTCTCTCATCGCTTTTCCTCCAGAGTTTATTATGTATTTTTCTCTTGGAGGTATATTCTTATTCGCAATGAGGGAAACAACCCGCTCAAAGTCATTTCGCGAGACAAGAGAACCGTCCCCATGTCTCTTAGGAACACTTCTTGGGATTTCAGTCATGTTTTTTGCCGCCAGATACGGAGGAAGCCAATTCATTTCCAGGTTCATCAAGGAACAGCAGTTAGAAAAATACAAATTTATGGGGGCGCCGCAAGCGTCCCCATATCCCTCAATTACTCAAACGGATATTTTAACCCCCACTGTCCGCGAATTTCATCCATCAGTCTCATGATTTTCAACGATTCATCCAGCGGAACGACAGGGCTTTCCAAAAGCCCTTGACTCAGGCACCTTCCAACTTCTTCTATCTCAAGTGCATAACCAGCCGATTTTCTGTCATCATAGAATGTCTCTGCTTCCACACCTTCTTTAAATAAGGTAGCGGATGTTGCACGAAAGAATGCTGGAATCCGAATAGATCCTTCAGTTCCATGGATGTAAGCTTCGTCGGTTAAACCAACTCGAAAGGAACCATTAAGGGCAGCAGTCTTTCCAGAAGGATAGGACATGATGATGGAAAACTGTTCATCCACACCTGTTTCACCAATATGAGCAGTGCTCAAAATCTTCTCCGGGTTTGTTCCGAAAATCATCGATGCAAATGTGACAGGATAAATCCCTACATCGAGCAGCGCGCCTCCTCCAAGTGCCGGATTAAATAATCTCCCATCAGGGTCCCATGATGCTCGGAAGCCAAATTCTGCTTTTACCAAAAGGACTTCGCCAATTTCCCCGTTATCAATCCATTCTTTAACTTTAACAATCGGAGGCAGGAACTTTGTCCACATCGCCTCCATCAAGAAAAGCTTTTGATCTCTGGCAAACTGAATGATTTCTTCTAGTTCACCGCTATTTATCGTAAATGGCTTCTCGCAGAGCACAGCCTTGCCAGCACGAAGACATGCCAATACATTCTCCTTATGAAAAGGGTGCGGCGTCGCAATATAAATGGCATCCACATCCGGGTCCTGCACTAGTTCTTCATAGCTTCCATATGCGCGAGAAACGTCATGCTCCTCCGCAAATTTTGCGGCACTCTCTTTTGTACGTGAACCAACAGCAGCCTTTTCGGTATTTTTAGCAAAGTTTAAATCCCTTGCGAAAGCACTTGCAATTCCGCCTGTTCCTAATATCCCCCACTTGATTACTCTTTCGTCCATCGTATGTATTCAACTCCTTAATGATTTAGTTGCACTATACAGAACAAAGCTTGTTTGTCCATTATACTATTAAAATTTTTTGGCCCGGGACGGTTTTTACTATGATCCCCGTGTCTCTCGGGTCTATGGAACGGCCTTTTTGGAGAGAATTTTAGTAAAAGTTAGATGAGGTTTTCAGACATGTATCTATTAGTTGTAATTATTGTATATATTATTTTCGCAAAAAAATTTGTAAATTGGAAAAGGTGGAAAGAATACTACTCAACCATTCAATTCTACATAATATGCAATCTTTTGTATAACTTCCTCTTTTATCAACATACTTTATGGAGATATAAAGCTGTTACAGTCGATTGGTTAAATCACACTTTGATTGAGATTTCCTTCACATTTTTCATTGTCCCTGTCGTCTTGATGATGTACCTGGAGTATTTTCCGAAAAAAAAGTTAAGAGGATTTTTGTATGTACTGATCTGGGTGGCCTATTTCTCGGCGATTGAATATCTTTTTGAGGCAAAGGGATTGTTTGTTTATGAAAATGGCTGGAATGCGTGGTGGTCAGTCTTGTTTAATATCATTACTTTTACTCTCATTAGAATCCACTATAAAAACACTCTGGCTGCATTACTGGTATCGGCACCAATCATTGTCATTCTCCTATTGTTTTTTCATCCGGCGTTACACGATATGAAATAGAAGGTGATCCGATGGATTCTCTCTCCACTCCATTATTCATGTTTTTACTCTTTAGCATTTACATAGGGATGGCTCTCTACATAGAGAAACTAAGGAGAAAAAAATAAAAAAGAACGACTTGAGAGCCGTTCTAATGTACCTTCCAATGGCCAGTACGGCAGAGCCCAATAAACGACCATGCCTCACTTAAGTTCATATCGATAACAGACGACCCCTTCTGTCTGCTCGAAGCCTTCCTGCAGGTAGAGGGCTTTGGCTTGTTCATTGTCCGCATTTACACATAGCACGCATCGATCGTACCCTTTTTCCTTCGAAAACTTGATCGATGCTCTCAGGAGGGTCCTTCCCAATCCTTTTCCCTGGTATTCTGGCAAAACAGCCACTGGTCCTATGTTCATGATTGGGGAATCTTCATATTCATCGTCAGTACCTCTTACGACTCCAACTGGCTGATCGTTCTCATAAAGAATCATCATACCGCCATCCAGGTGATCAGACTCTGTCGCCATTTTTGCGACCATCTCGGGCGTAATCGCCGTCTCACTTCCCTTCAGCGTAGAGAACGCAGCATTCCTAACCAGGCACCAGGCATCTTCATCCTTGCCTGGCCGGAAACTCCTAATCTGATAACCTTTCGGGATAGAGTGTTCCCGAACCTCCAAGTCCTCCCTGACCAGAAGAAAGGTATATCTCTCCACATGAAAATTCAGCTCCTCCATGGCATCCTTAAGCTTTTGATTAAGCAAGGGGACAAATAAAAACACATGATCCAATGACTCAGTATGTTTCAATACCTGCGCGAACAGTCTTTTATAGTCCTGGTCGTCATGTGATTCACAATGAAAAATCCGGAACCTTGCCCTTTTCCCTCTGCGATGATAGTCATCCAGAATCAGCGAGGCCGCACCCTTTATTTGCCCTTTTGGGTCAGTCAAAATAAAAGTGGGATTTTCGGCATCCACCTTAAAATTCTCTAGATCTTCATCATACAAAAAAGAATCATCCAATTCCTTTCGATGTTTTTTACAGTATTCGAAAAAATCTCCCTGTCGCTCTATTTTTAATGCTTCGACCTTCATGATGATCCTTCCCTTCAAAAAAAGACGTATTCAGCTTCACACGATAGGAGAACTGCTCCCTTATATCGCCATGCTCAATAACAAATCTATATTCTTTATTCCGCAGAAATATCCTGCTTTTAAGGGTTTAGAATTTCGGATGAGCAACCGGTCTTTTTACGTCCTCCTGGTCGGAATGACAATAAAAATACTGTTTCTCAGACTAATATCAGCCAGGACCAAAGTAAAATATTTCAACCACGATTCTGCGTATACTAAAAATTGATTTTATAGAACATCTTCTTTATATTTAACTTAAAATAGCCATTCGGAAATCAGACTAAAATTAAGGAGAAATTATGAATTCTACTAATAATAAGAAACTCTATGATTTTATTACTGAAGACCCTTCCATCCTCACGAATAAGTGGTTAAGCAGGAGAGCCAACAACCCAGCAAGTGTATACTCTTGTGACAACCATCATGCTGAGGTACGCTTAAGGGAGCAGAACGGCCTTTTTATTAAAACGTTAGCCAAAGTACTTATAGCTGATAACAATGTAAATGAAGAGATTAAAGCATGGGCACAAACCGTTGCGATGGACCGTGTGGAAACGAGGACTCCCATCCACGAGGTCATTCATCAATTCGGGGTGTTTAGAGGTATTTTCTGGGAACACATTCACCTATTCATCATGGAGAACAAAGTGGACATTACCGATTCAGAAATTCTGCAGTGGAGCAAATTGATTCATTCTACATTTGATACCATTATTGAAACCTTTGCTGAAAAATATTATGGCTATTACCATGATAGACTTTTAATGCAAAGTGAACTGATTAATGAATTGAGTGCCCCTGTCATACCACTCTCTGATTCTATCGGGGTATTGCCGCTTGTGGGAGAAATCGATACCCAGCGTGCAAAGTACATTACAGAATCCATACTGATCCAAAGCAAAGATTACCGTTTAACCCACCTGTTCATTGATTTATCAGGTGTCTCCATTATCGATACAATGGTAGCAAACCAGTTATTCCAAATTATCGGCATCTTGAAGTTAATCGGAGTAAAGGTACATATCAGCGGCATCCGCCCAGAAATAGCCCAGACAGCAGTCCATCTAGGAATCAACTTTAATAAAATACCAACACAGGCAACCTTAAAGCAAGCATTGAAGGCAAATAAAATCCTCATATCAGATACTCATATGGCATGAAAGTAAAGGCAAAGTGACCATCCTTCGCGACATGGGGACGGTTCTCGCGTCGCAAACAGCCTTTCATTCTGTAAAATAACACAGATTTCCAGGTACCCTATCGTTTTATTATCGCTAAAAAGCTAGGACTTTTCGGGATATAGTTGATTTTTCTAAAGTAAAAATCATTTCTATTAATAGAAAAAGCAGTTGCCTATTTTCAGGTCACCTGCTTCTCAATTAAATTATTTACATTCTTCCGTGCCTATAACCCGCCACAACTAGGCTATATTAGCAGTGATAAGCCTTGCTCAAAATTATACCCAGAGCCTGATCCCAGAAGCAAATGATGGCATTAGCATATCGAATATCTTAGCAGGATGGATCCTCGGTGAAGACGGATTAACGAGCGACCAATTCAGAAATTCGTATACTAATTATACATTCATCACATTGCTATTCATTTTATCCTATCCAATTGTCCTATTTGCCGAAACTAGAGCTAGAAATAAAGCGAGTATGAAATAATAATTCAAAGTCATTGTAAGATTGGATTGCAAACCTTTCCCCATCCAATGAGTTCTTTAGGAACATGGGACACCGCAAAAGTTAAATTCTAATCTTTGGAGTGAATGAAAATGATAGCAAAAAAGTTCCTATATGTATCTCTCATCGGCGGATTGCTATCGGCATGCACTCCCAGTCATGAATTAGAAGATACGAAGCAAGAACTATCGTCAGTGAATAAAAAATTGACCCTTGCTGAAAGTCAGCTAACAGAGGAAAAGAATAAGAATCGCGAACAAAGTGAAGAGTTTAGAAACCTACATGACCTAAGCAGTACGGATATTGAAATGCAGGCAATATCCCTAAAGCTCCTGGCAAAAGAATTTGCCACGAATGATGCACAAGGGGAGAGCCTGCCCCTCCTTCATTCACTCGTAATCGCAGAACACCTTTCACCACAATTCGCCTATATCAAAACAGCAGATATAAAAGATTCAGACTCAGAGGTCAGTAAATACCTGGGCAATATAGACGGGCTTGACGCAGGTCAATATTTCCTGCATATCATTCTATCAAATGATGCCGAGATTCCTTTTCAAATAAGAAGTAATGATCCTCAGCCAATCAAAACAAACGACATTCTCTTTATCATCGAACCTGAAAAAAAAGTGCCGACACTTTATTTCAAAACGGCAGCAAATCTGTATGAAAAATATGAATACGATCCTAGGGGCATGCCTCCATATGATCCAGAAACCCGAATCGATCGCTTAATTGAGCATTATCAACTAAATAGTCAGGAATAAAGCAAAGGGCACTTTCCCTTTGCTTTTTCTCATGAGAAGTAGTTTAGATTTTAAAATGTGATATCTCACTATATTTCATCCTATATAAATCAGGCAAGCAGGCCATTCGTACAAAAAAGAAGACACGGTTCCTCTGTGGTATTCCGGAATCAGTGTCTATAGCATCTCCCGGCAATCCTCCAATAAAACAAGAATGTTTTTACTATCCCTCTAAAATGCTGTTTGTGAGTTTTTGGATGGAGAAGTTCCCCATTTCCAAGCTTCAACCCGTCTCCTGGTCGCTCCTTAATTGTGTATAAATTTGCTGATAGGCTGACGCCTCATTGACCATGCCTTTCTGTTGATACATTTTACTCAGCTGCCTGACCGGACCTGGGTCAGCCGGGTTGAGCTCCATTTCCCAGTAGAAACATTCGATTGCTTGATCATATTGATTGAAATCTGCGTAAAATTGCCCCAAATCCATCATTCTGTCAGGATTCTCCGTAAGAGCGGCCATTTCATTGATTTTGCGGATGGTGAGTGACTGTGGGAAGCTTTTCTGGATAGGCTTCAACTTTTCACAGACTGCTTTCAAGTCATGGCCCTCCATTAGCTTTGCTGCGAGCTGCAGGATTCTTTGTTCCGATTGCCTCGGTTCATGTTCCTGAGCAACCTGCTGATGGAGCAGCAGAAACTCATCCAGGTGAGAAGCAACAAATTCAGCATCAACCTGCTTCCATATTTCATTAAGGAGCAGATGATACTCCGCTGGCAGTTCCTCTATAAAAGGGAATAAATAATTGGCCGCTTTCTCATACTGCCCGTCTTTCATTAATCCTTCAATAAAAGTTCGAGCTGCCGGTACCCATTTATATGGATTTATATCTGCACAGGATAAGACTAGAATCCAGTTTTCAAGGGGGATGTACTTCAAGGCCAGCTCTGTTTGGCTCTTAACGGACTCAGAAGTAAGATTTCTTTTGTCATCCATCCAAACCAGCAGCCATTCTGCATACCGTTCTTCGTTTTTTAATATCTTTTCAAGCATTTGAGTATGTTCGTCGCTTTTTCGATTCATAAAGCAATGGAACTCTACAAATAAGGGGTCTTTCTTTTGGATTGCTGGCAGAGATGAAGAACTGTAGAAACTGGAATATGAGCTGTATTCCCGGGAATGGAGGAGTTCACTGAGTTTCCCCAGGGAGGGAGTTAAGTCGGACAAAAGATGGATCGATTGATAGGCCCTTAAAAAACTGCCGTTCCTTCTGTAGTCGAAGAAGATATTTTCGATGGGTTTGCTGAGCTGTTCTGGCGGGAAAAATGAGTCGAGTGATGCGGCAATACATGGTATTTCAAGGAGAGAATAATGGCGCTGGAGATGATGGAAGAGCTTGTTTTTAGCAGGTATGGTTAAAGCTGTCGCGGGAATGAGTACAGGCAGGAGCGGGTGCTTTTCATCTAAGACGATCCCTTGATTCAGCACTTTATCAATAAAAGAACCTTTTTGAACCTTTTCGAGCTGCTCACCATAGATAAGGGCATTTTTGTAGAAAATCAGATAGTACTTTTCGTTTACTACAGTTTGGACCTCGGCGACCATGAATCTGGCGAAGATCGCTGTCCGTACAACTTCTCCATTAACCATAACTCTATTAGATTTGAACGATATTTTTGTCGGCATTGTTAGTTCATTTTTCATGAAACATTGAGCCTCCTAATGAATCGTATATTTATTTCTATAGTTTCATTATACGTTACCCTTATAAAAAAAGCGACGACACTCCTTGAGGACATAGGGACGTTCTGCTGTCTCATGATTTGGAGTCTTCCCAATTTTTTCTGATTAAAAAAGAGAGCACAGGGTACGTCCCCATGCTCCCAAATGGCAAAAAAATTAATCTCCTTGCCTGAATAAGTTTATTAAGCTCTTTTTCTCAAAGAAAAAAACAATGCTAACAATCCTGCAACCAAAGCAGCGATGGAAAGGAAAAGCGGTACGCTGCTTGTTGCTGATTTTGCTTCTACGTCATTTTCAAGGTCTCCAGCAGCACTGTGATCATTGGTTGAATCAGCTGTTGTTCCTCCATGTCCATGGCCATCTCCATCTGCAGGATTCACAACTGTATAAGAAGCTGGCTTGTCTGCATCAGGTGCACCAACCCATTCGACTACACTTCCATCGCTGTAGGTTTGGTAGGCTTTCCAAACGAGTTCTGTCGCTTCGTCGCCAACTTTTCCCTGGATGTTGAATTGAACGAATTCGGATTCTGTTAATCCTTTTCCTTCCGTTGTCCACGTAGCACTTGTAATTTTTCCAGTGTCATCTTTTTGGACTGTATATGTCCAGCCTGGTTTCGCTTCAAAGCGGGTGACATTCACTTCTTCAGGGAATTTCACTTCCACTTTCGTTGTTAGAGCATCTTGACTTTCTGAAGGAACTCGTACAGTGAATACTTCATAACTTCCTTGTGAAGTTTCCTGCGGCTGAACGGTTACATGCGCGCTTGCCATACCGGCAAAAAGAGTGATCGCGCCAATCATTGATATGGTTAAGGTTAAAAGTTTTTTCATGTAAAAATCTCCTCATTTTTAATAAACAATGAAATCCTTATGATATACCTTCTCATTGTCCTCAGAATCTAGTATTCGAAGCTCCACAGTCCAGTTCCCTTCAATTGGCAGATACGAACCATTAACCTTGAATTGAACAGTATCTGATTGTTGTATTTCGGAAAAAGGAACTGAGATCGGCTCGATTTCAAGGTTGTCTCTATAAATCAAGAATAGCTCAACCCGTTTAATCTCTACGTCTTCTTTAAGCGAGTTTACAGTCACTTTGAAATGATTGTAGCCTGGTGTCTTCGGTGAGATCGATGTTGTGAATTCAATGGACTGATCTTCTTTTTCCCATTCCAAAGGTTCATTTTCCGGGAGTGGGTTCATATAAGTCATCACACCGACAATCCCCAAAATGATCAGCATCAAACTGAAGTCGAATTTCACCAGCCTGCTGATAGAGTCTTCTTTTTTCTTTTTCAACTTATGCCGTAAAATCGCACCAATCCCGAATACAAGTATGACTAAGGCAACTTTCGTTATAAGCAGCTTTCCCCATAGTGAATGGAGCAGGTAATCGAGTTCTGGCACAAAGATTACCGTGTAAGTTGACCCTGTTAACAACAGCATGACCATGCTGATTAAGGCAGATTGCGAAAAGAAGGAAAGGAATTGTCTAATATGTTCCTTCTGCTTTTTCCAGTAAGTTAGAATGTATAACAGGCCACCAGCCCAAACGGCGGCTGAAAGTAAATGGATGAAAGCCAGTTCAAGTGACATGGAGCGGATTTCCGATTCAAATGCTGCAGCATGCCCGTTAAAAGTCTTGGCCGACAGAATCAAAAATACCCACACTAAATCAATCCATTTATAACGAAGTAAGACGAAAAACCCTAATAAAGATAAAAGCACAGAAGCGACCAATGATATACCTACTGTTGTCCCTGTTAAAATAGATACCACTTCAGTCAGGGTCCGGCGGTCAAGTAATTCTAAGAGTTGGAGTATTCCCACTCCTACCGTTGTGATGAACAGCGCAGTTTGTAATTGAAAGGTCCTCCGTCTGAAGGTTGGCTTCATCTCTTCTTTTAAAGAATAGATGGTCCCCCACAGAATCCAGCCAGTTGTCAGGATCAATGCCATATAAAACAGTATCCTCACCAATGACTTGATAGCATATACACCAGCTGAGCTCTTTTGCGTTTCTAAAACTTGCTGGTTAATATCCCTTTGGAAGACCGTTTCTTCCCCTACAGAAATGACATAGGAACTCCTGATCGGGTGGCCATCCGCTGAAATAACATTATAGGATATGACATAATTCCCGTCAGGCAAGTCAGGCAAAGGCTGCCTTATGGTGGTTTGATCTTTGCTCATCTCCGGCTTCGCATTGACGATTCTTTCCCCATTTTCATTAAAAACCTTAATCGAATAGAGTTCGTCTTCAAGTCTTTCATC
The DNA here is from genome assembly GCF_018613235.1 of Bacillus sp. ISL-41. GTDB lineage: Bacteria > Bacillota > Bacilli > Bacillales > Cytobacillaceae > Mesobacillus. Next base: position 204,410 of record NZ_JAGGQP010000023.1, on the reverse strand, counting down.
GAATGTCAGAACGACCGCTTTCGGGGATTCTGTTAATTCACTGTCTGGGGGAGGCTCAGCCATCTTCAGCGTCGCATGTGCAAAGACATCTTGCGGAATCATTAAGCTAAATATAAGGGCAAATAGAATTAAAAAATGACTAATGGCCGTACGCTTGCTAAGTATAAATATCACCTGCCTCTTTCTAAACTCACATACCCAATAGTGTATCACTTGATACTATACACTATCAATACACGGTTTATGGTAGAAATGTGGAGACCGGGATAGGAGGGTCGGTATGCCGTTCCATGATTTTCGTATTTTAACAGATTAATCCCCCCTATTTCCCAAGGCAAAAAAGCATAGGGTTCAACACCCCTATGCTTCCTCAACTTTTATTTTCCTTTTCTTTTCATCGTTCAGACGACATAGAAATCATTTTTTTGTTTATTGAGCTAGATAACTTTTCAATCCACCTTGTACACACCTTGTAGGCAGCCTGGAAAATAGGACTCTGGATAAATGTATAAATAAAGGTGAAAATAAAAACCGGCCCGCCCAGTATTAGGGCAACCACCAGCACAATACTCTCAACAATTATTCGCACTTTGCTGATTGAATAGCCGACCTTAGCTGAAATCGCAAGCATGAATCCATCTCTTGGCCCCGATCCGATTCGAGCAGCATTATACATCCCTCCTCCAATACCCATGATTACAATACCAAGCAGCAACACCAAAACATCAAACACGAGCATGGAAGCCTGGGGCAAAACATCCAGCCAGAGAAAAAAGTCAACCATTGGGCCAACCATCAGCGCATTAATAAAGGTACCAATATTAACATAAGTACGATCAATCAAAAGTGTTACAAGAACTAACATGATACCGAAGATCACGTTCCATGTTCCGATGGTTAAACCAAACTTATCATAAAATGCAATATTCAATACATCCCAGGGGTGGACCCCTAAGTACTTGACCTTGATTGCCACAGCTATACCATAACTAAAAAGGATAAGACCGACTATAAAAAAGGGAACTTGTATTTTAAGGTTCATTTTATCACTTCATTTCGTTGAACTTAGTCTTAACACCACGGAATCAGCTATTCCTTTTCAGTTCTTCAATAATCATCAAGGTACATAACATAATAGTAGCACTAAGAAATATGATGGCAAAGATCAATCCGGCCATAGCTGAGTTGAAGACTCCGCTGCTAACTGTTCCATCTCCACCTCCAAGACTTCCACCCATGAACATCGTAAAAACCAAACCTATAATTAAAACTAAAGCAGAATAAAGATATTTTTTCATAAAAATCCACCCTTTAAAACCTATGTAATTCAGTAATTAATTGTAACATAATTTTCCATTCAATCTTGCTTTAAAAAAAGGGCTGCCATCATGTAGAGGCAACCCAATTCCCTAGATTAATAGAAAGTTAGAATTGTCCAGAAGACTAAAGTTCATCCTCATGCTCCGCAACTCGATTCAGGAAATCCTTCACTGCCAACCCTGCCTGATCCGGAAGCTGCATCCAGACATAGGCATGCCTGGAGCCTTCAATTTTGATGATTTCAGATGAATTTACAAGCTTTGAAAAAGCATCCAGGCTTCTCCTGATTTTTTCATCTGCACATTCCTCTTCACTTGGCATAAAAAGGACCGGACATTTTATTTCTTTATAGTAATCTTGGAATTGAAGGTCCCAATACTTTTCAATGTACTCGATCCTGACGTGATTCCGGTAATGACTGGTTATGGTGCCGTCATCCTGCTCTTCTGCTGTGCTTTTCAGGTAGCTCAGGAAATGTTCATTCAGGATCCCCATCCGTTCAATAGGTTCCTTTGCTTCAGTAAGAAAATCATTGAGGGAAGGATGTTCAGGCATTCTTCGCTCCGACAACTTCTTCCTCTGTCTCTCTTTTTCAGCGGTAATCTCCTCAGCTGTCCCATCGAACAGCCCATATTCGCCAAACTCATTGTATAGAGCACCTTCACAAACAATCGACTTCACCATATCAGGATGGGACGCAGCCAAACTCAACCCAATCTCTGCTCCCATCGAACTGCCTACAATATGACAGCTCTGGACATCAAGAGCTTGGAGCAGCAAGTATACATCATGGGCAAAATCAACAATATGATAACCCGTCAGCGGCTTATCCGATTTTCCATGCCCCCTGAGATCAGGAGCAATAATCCGGTAATCCTCACTAAACCTCGGCAAAATGCCATCCCACATATTCAAAGTCCCTCCACTAAAATGAAGAAACAAGATCACGGGTTTATTTGAAGTCGAATACTTTACATTCAATTCTATTGAATTCGGTAATTGGATTTTACTTTCTGTCAGCATATACGAGACTCCTCCCTATCATTTATCGAACAGCCCTCATTCGCTTCGATAATAAGCCAATAAGAATACCCTATGTATCTCGAGCTCTTTCATTTTTCATGTACGCTTTTTTGTACGGATTATACTAATTCCTAGTACTGCAGCTGGAAAAAGGGCCAGGATAGAACCTATAAAAAACTGATAAGACTCTTTAACACTATCTGGATCGCTGAAGAATGTATCTCTTATGACATTGAGAGCTATAAATATGAACGCAATTATAACTACGGCTACAATGGTTCCGGTCACATATGCCTTGTAACTATTCATTCTCCGTAATTTTTGGGAAGAGATGAATAGAGACGCAGTCATAAACAAAACAGCACTTGCAAGATAAAAGACTAAGGTGAACTGTGAGTAGTTTCCTTCCTCGATAATCAGCCCTTCCCTGACTCCAATTGTATACATACCCGTTGATGTCAAAAAGAGCTGAAAACTTATTACTAGCAGGCAAAAGAAGAAATGTACTCCCCCATTAACCCATGTTATGTACTTTTTTGAAAGAATTAATCCATAGCCAAAAAGCGCAATCGAACAGATCAATAGAATGATAAAACTTATATTTAACCAGCTTGGAAGGACAGAGATGGACTGTAGATTAATTAGAGAAATAAACAGACTGATTATGAAAAATGCAACAGTTACAAATCTGAATTTTTTTTGCATCTCTTCTTGAGTTATATGTCCTGACCTGGTTTTCACCGTCTTCATCGCAAGCTCCTTTCTGTCTGAATTTTTAACAGAGGCAAACATTCCTAGCTAACGCTTTTTTCACTTTTTGCGAGACACGAGTGCTGTCGCCTTTTTTGCCTTTATCTTGTTGCTGATGACATGTTTTAGAATATCGTATACTTCGACCTCATCTTTTTTAGTCATTGCATAGTAGGTTGGAATATAGACTTTTTCTCCTGTGAAAGTAAGGATCATATAAGCCGGTGTATGTATCCACAAAAATCCTACAGGAAAGCTGCTTGTCATTGATACCTTCTGCACTTCATGAAGGCTGAATTGCCTGTTCTTAACTTTAATTATGTAATCATCGTAGCTTGCTATCGTCTTATCCCTAAAAAGAAGGATAATGTACAATATGAAATACCTGCCAAAGTAAGGAATCCCAACGATCCCTGCAAGAATAAAATATATCCTTTTGGAAATGGCTTCATCCTCTTTCAGTCCCGCTAAGATTAAAAGAATGCCTAAGAGGACAAAGCCTCCAGTCAATATAATCCGGTTAAGTATAGTCCACCTTTTATATGTAAGACACTTCATAAATCACCTTTCGTTCCCCTTACTATCTCAAAAACAAATCCTTTACAATAATTCACCAAGCTCTACTTTATATAGAAACTGAAGCTGCTTTTCCAGAACCCTATTTGGAATTAGCGGGAATAGTGCATCACGAAGAGCGACAGAAACGCGCTCATTCAACTGGGCCACCATTCCAATCTGGTTCGACATTCTCGTAATTTGCCTGGTCCTGTCGGTTCGCTCCTGTTCATATCCTTCCAACGCATCTTTAATGGTGGAATTCCGTTTCAAATGGCTAGCCAGGATGACTGCGTCTTCAATAGATTGCCCGGCACCTTGCCCCAAGTTGGGTGTCATGGCATGAGCCGCGTCCCCGAGTAAAACAATGCGTTCGAATGCGAAGCGGCGGATTGGCTTTAGATCATAAATATCATGATGGAGCAATTGGGAATGGGAGGTTTGCGCCAGTATTTGAGGAATCGGATCATGATAGCCTTCAAAAATCTTCATCAAGTCCCGGGTAGTAAAGGCTTTTAATTGGGAATCGCGGGCTTTAGCATTCACGCATGCGAACCAATAGATCCGGTTTTCCGGCAAGGGAACCACTCCAAAGCGCCCGCTGCGTCCCCAAGTTTCTATAAATAAATTCGGGTCATAATCACGCAAATCTGGTCCTGCCTTCACAACCGCCCTCCAGCAAGTGTATCCTGCATATCGTGGTTTTGCGTTCGGCAGCAGAGTTTCGCGGATGGTGGAGTATACACCGTCCGCGCCAATCAGCAAATCCCCTTCCTCCGTTGAACCATCTTCAAACCACACTTTCACCCCGGAGTCATTTTGTTCAAAACGATTACAAGTCTTTCCTGTGTGGACAATTTGCTCCGGACCTAAGGCGCTCATGAGCAACTCCAGGAGCTTTCCGCGCTCAATCGTCACATTGTCAGGTCCATACTTTTGGCTAATGACGGCTGTGTCCGTCCGCTGCAGGATTTTCCCTGCAGGTGTAAGGATGCGAAGCTCATCCAACACCTTACCTTCCTTAAGCACTGAATCGCCTGCACCAAGCTGCTGCAATGCTTGAACAGCATTCGCTCCAATTCCAAGCCCGGCACCTGCGAAACGCACCTCCGGCTTGCTTTCAAACACCTTCACATCCATCCCGATTTTGCGCAGGGCAATGGCTGTGCTCAGCCCCCCGATACCAGCACCAATAATAATTGCTTTCATCGTCTCACCGCTTTCCAATACATGTGTTCCAGCCATTTTAATTGTTATAAATAAAAAGACGGCCTTCCGGAAATCTTCCACCATGGATATATCGTAATTGAAATTTTTCATAAGGACTTACTCTACAGTTAATATGATTTTTTATTATTGCCTCCAGACTCCCAATCCATCTTCATCGCTTAATAATATTCGGGTTTTCCCCCATACAACTGTATGTCCTTAAACACTATTAATCTCGCGAGATGCAATAGGACTTTCGGAAGCAGAAGGACGGAGCTTTTTCTTCTAAAAGTCACTCACGAAAAGAAGCATAAAACCCCCTTGTTCCCTTTCCATTCAGCTTTCTTTATCTCCCATGTACTTTTCCCAACTTAACTTTAATTCAGGTGTCGCATGAGGAACTACATATTCCTTTATAACCTGGTTCACCTTTTCTTCACCAACGAGGTTATAAGTAGGAAATTTGATTTTGCTTTTGTTTGAGGTTTGGACAACAAGATACTTTAAACTGGTGCCGCCCCATTTGATCTCTGTAATTTCATTAATTGGAATGCTGCCTTTACGACCTTTTAACAATCCAGACTCAACCGTTAGTAATGTCTTACCTGAAAGGATTACACTTATGAGCTTGAGTAAGATGGAGCCTGTAAATATCAATCCAATCATTCCGATGATAATACCTAAAAAACCTCTTACGAAACCCGAACCAGGCACTACAACAAACAGAACAAAGGCGGAAAGCATAGTACCAAATAACGCAGATGACACCAGGCAACCGGCACCTGGATTCGTGTAGACGATCTCAACCTTTCCTTCTGAAAATTTTATATTATGTTCTTCCTGCATAACTTGATCTTTATTGTTCATTATCATTGTTTCCTTTTCTGAAGCAGAGGGACGGACCTTTTGCTCCCAAAGATCAAGGTCCCCTTGCTATCTTTAATGTCTCTGAAGGTAACGACTGGAGTTATTCTTCAGGCTTACTCATTTGATTAGTAACCATTAAAAATAAAATGGCCAGCACATGCAATCCGGCTAGAATCCCTTATATCAGTGCGTCAACAGGCATGACATATAAGCTGACAGCAATTAACAAGATTGTTTCGAACCCAAATAAGATAACCACCAGACCAATCCGCTTTGCCATTAATTTCTCATTACTCACCTGTCTTTCGCATAACCTGCTAAAAAAGAAACACTGCCCCTTCTCCAGATGAACAGACCAAGCAAGATAAAGAAACTTCCCAAAAGACCACCATAAGCCATCTTGGCAACCAAACTCCTTCGTGCAATTGTTAATATTAGGATAACATGATACTAATGTCGATTTATAGATAATCACAAATAATTTAAAAAGCTCCATTGCTTCATTGTTCATATCTAATCCTGATCGCTAAAGCTCCACACGCTTCTCCTGTTCTGGAGAATAAATGTCCATATGGATCTCCTTCACTCTCCAACCTTCACAATGGCAAATGGCTAGTTCCTCAAGGTCGTTTGAAACCCATTCATTTCCGCGTCCGAATGAGACACTGGATCCATTCTGTGTTTAATAGAATTTACTATTCAATCATTTAGTTATTCCTCCATTAGCATCTTTCCCTTATAATTAAAATATGGAAAAATATGAGAGGAATTACTGTTAGTAAAAGAAAGGGGTTTTTTATGAGCTGGTTTAAAGAAAGGGAAGCATATTCGGAACACATGGCGTACCGTGACTTAAATCCTAATCGTTATGTTGAGAAATATGGAACAAATAAGCATTCTGACCATAGTAAAGTTTTATCTAATGATCTATCTATCAACCAGAATCTTGTGGACAAGTTAATATATAAAATAATGAGTTTATTACCAAATAGAACACTAGCATTCTCACATAACTTAACTATTATTCTAGACTCCAAATGGAGTGAGCATAAAGATAATGACAGTTCAGTAATTGGGTGTTCGTTACTGTTCAGTCTTATTCAAAATGGGCTTTTGTTACGAAGGGGCCGTATCATTTTATCTAATTGGGGAAATAGAGGTGAGCCTGCTTCTGTATATGAAGATGCTTTTTCCCGGTTTATCATTGTTGAGTTGTTAAAACCAAAATCCACTTCTAATTATAATGGAATAAACCAATATGGTTTCCATAAGTATCTAAATGCAAAATATGCTAAGCTAATGCCTGAATTTAAAATGCTTGGTGTCCAAAAAGAGTTAAAAGGAGAAATTTTAAAAACACTTGAAACAGTCTTTGGATTAACAGTCAAAGACCAATCCATATTGTTGAAAGTGGTAAATATACATGAAGGAACTGACGATGAATTACTGGAATTTTTACTACAACTTATAATTATTGGATTAGTAAAAGAAGTATACCGATGCAGGTTGCCAGAAATACAATTAATTAATTCCAGTGACTAACTCAAAGAATACTAAGAATATCACTTAAAAAACCGACGGTCCTACTGTTCAAGTAACAATGCTACTATAACACTAGAACCGTCCTCCGATCGATTTTGTAGTTTTGGATTGCCTAATCACTTAATTCCTTGTTTTAGTATTTCTTTAGCTTCTGAGGATATTAGTGAACTATTATATAATTTCACAATTGCTTCCATCATATCAATTTCATCAAATGCTGGCGCATTATTGACAGTGATTCCATTCTTTGTGTATCTCATTAAGAGTTGGATCTCATTTTTAGGTACTCCATTTATAACTGGAGTACACTTATCAAACACGATATCATATGCCTCATCAACATTGTGCGAAATACGACCATGGCGCTTGTATTTTGTTTGGGGTCTATTCAATTTGGCTTCCTCCTTTTATGATAGTAAAAAGATTCCTTCTAGTCTGTATACAATACCTCGGACTCTTAAATACCGGAGCCTACCCTGTTCAAGTACATCTTGGCTATTTGCCCCTGGCCAATGACTCTCCATTGGATGTCTTCATTTTCAGCCTTCAATAACTCTAGTCTACTTTCAAATTCTTTCTCAAACTCCTCCGTCAAGTCTCCGATTATGAAGAGGTAGGCAATTGAGGAACCAGAGTTTCTTATGCACCTTTCCAAATCATCTATGGGTCTTTTTGTTTTTACGGCCCCCATATAATTTTTGCATTGCACTGGAATATCTTCATGTAAAATTGACCCATCGATAGGATCCAGAATCCTCATCGTTAGATCCCATCCTTGACCTGAGTCTCCCTGCTTCTTGACTTCCAACCCAGGAGTCGAACGGATGAGGTCCGCAACAAATTTCTCAAAATACGCACTCGGCCATTTCGTCGAAATCCGTTTATATGTTTGCATAATAACATCTTCTTCAAGTACCTTTGACTCGTATTCTGCGGTATGCTTAATCTCATTAGCCTGCAAAAATTCAGCATTCCTTTGCATTGATTTTTCCAAGATCCAATTCAGTTCTTCTTTGGCAAGGTCATCATAAATCTCATAGTAATGTCCTCGTTTGGAAAGGTGGTGCCTCAGTGACTGTGAAACGGCCTGGGATTCCACGTTTATAAATGCCTCTGTTAAAAGCTTACACTCTATATAATGGTTAAAATCACTCTCTTGAGGATCTGTCGAATGATACTCACCTGTCACTTCGGCGATGAGGAATTTCCGCAATGGTCTACTTAACTGAATGATCAGTCTGTCGCCCTTCGTCAGCCTGTTGATTAAAAACTGTGTGTACCGCCAGACAATTTTTTCATCTGCAGTCCTGGCAGTTGAAGACTTGACCTTAATCACTCTCAAGTCAGACCCAGCACTGCTCCAGCCAAACCTCGCCCGCCCTTCCTGCAGCTCTTTAAACATCCATTCTTCCTCATCTTTTCTGATTGCCACAAATTTAAAATAACGCGACATGTTCATTCACTCCTAACCCCTAATTTTTTCATAATAACCGCAGAAATCACTACACACCCAAGCAGGATAAATCGTCTCAATCTGTATCGACCCATCCCTAAGTTCAAGAATGTTCTAAAAAGCATCCTTAATCATTATGCTGCCGCATTTTGGACAAAGCTCCGTTCGCATTAAGGCTCCCCCTGATAAATAAAAGCTTATAAAAAAATTGAAACTCGGCTCTTGACTTAATCACCCAATTCAGAATTAAGTTCCATGAATATCGGCATATGATCGCTCAAATTAATCCATTTTTCATATGTTCCAATTTCGAGAGTTCTTATCTGCTTAAGGAGTGTTTCTGATGCAAAAATAAAGTCAATGTGAAATGGACTAGATTTATTCTTCCTAAAATAATGTGTTGGCTGCATTTCAAGACCATGTTCTTCATTAAGCAAATGATGATGGGCGCTTCTAATATTCACTTTCTCCAGAAGGTCCACTACATCTGAGTGGGTTCCTACCCGTTTAATATGATCAAATATTTTATTACTGTTCCAATCACCTGCAATGATACAAGGCTCATTAAGTAAGGATTTATAATACTTTAAAGCTAGAAATATTTGCCCTATATAACTATCAAACTTGCTCTTTGTAAGCTGAGACCAAACTGCAAACAGCAGGAAGCTTTGCTTTCCAGTTACTATTAAAGGAATAATATAGCGGAAATCCTTATTATAGGATGGATGTAACTTTATACTAAAGGCTTCGTTTAAAATGAATATTCCAATGCCCTTATTCAGATTGTCACCAAACCAGAGAAATTGATGAATATCCTTGTGATGATTTTTCCCGCTCCATTTTTCCGGAGCCTCACATTCCGGTATGACTAAAATATCTGCATTGAACGGGAATATACTATCAATTTTATCTCTGAATCGCATAGAAGCATTCCAGGTAACGAACTTCATATTTATATTCCCACTTTCAATTTTTCCCCGAGCATCCACAATCCCTTATCGCAATCTCTCCATTCTTTATCCACATCAGCAACCAACCCGTTAAAGAATGAAATGTATTCTTCATAGTGCCGCCACGACGTGGGTTTAGTATGTTTTAGTACGACTTCTCCCTTATTCCATTTATAAGTACGCCAAACTTTAATATCTAGAATCGGAAAATCTGCTGGCTGCCATATATGAATATAGAAAGCAGGCAATACAATAGAGGTTCCTGTAATTGAATCTACTTCATCCTTAAACTGTTCATATGTAATTTCTTGATTTCGAAACTTCAATCCCATTTCCAGCAAATCTTCAACTAATGATTTCTCAATAGCTAATCTATTTTGAGTTGTAGTACCTGATACATAATAAGTATTTCCTTCGACAACTACGACTTCACTTGTTGGTTGCTGTTTAGATGATACCTTTCCCAGTTTCCAGTACATCAGATACCTAACCGCATCCCTCAGTTCTTGGGTTACTTCCTTTTCACGGCTAACGACACCCAGGAAATGATTATAAAACTCATGTGAATATTTCTTTTCATTAAAAAATGATGCTGCTTGAGTCAGTTCATCCTTCGTAAAGCGATATTCCCATCGATAATTCTTATTCATTCCGTTATACGAAAGTACCGTCCATTTCATTTTCCCATCAATATAGTGTCCAGATAACTCAGTTAATCGATCTTTTGCCCATACTTGTTGCTCAAGCGTCAGCCACGAGTCATCTTCTATGTATTCGTATTCTGCTTCATGGATAAAAGCTAAATAGTATTGAGTAGTTGCTGATGGTGTGGCATCTATATAGTTCTTTATTTTTACTACATCCTCTTCGAAAAACTTCATAGTACTGCATGATTTATACTTCAATTCAATAATTGCCAGAACATTTTCGATGTCATCTTTCAAATGATCATTGTTACCTGGATCATCATTCAATTTTACAATGGCAAGATCCGCTTTAAATCCACCATGGTGAAATTCCGTATAAATCCTTAGATTATGCTGATCAAATAAACTAGCCAATTCATTGCGCAAATGATAATAGAGAGCATTTTTTAAAGTATCTTCTTTTAATAGATAAAAGGACTTATAGTCTTTTGAAATTTTATCTACCCAAATATTTTTGAGAGCCCAATCAATTGTTTTTTGTATTTGCTTCAGATCCATAGTAATCACCCCTCAACAATCAACTCAGTTCGTAGGTAATCATCAAGCACATGCCAGGAATTATAGAACTCAGATTTAAGTCCTTCTTTCTGATGCACCACCCTACTTTTCTTCTCGAAAAAGTCTTTAATATCCAAACAAGCAAAACAATCATCTTTAAAGTTATAACCCACAACAATGTCGATTTTCTTTACTCCAGCAGCATGTTCTTCCGCTTTCTCAAAGGCATCGATTTTGTATACCTGATAAGGAATTGTAGAGTTGTTATAGGCAGAATCATATTGCAGATGCCGGACTAAAATTCTCGCTGAACGCCCATTTTCAGCAGCAGCCATTAAATGATAAGAAGAATTGCCTTGGGATGACCGGGACACTGTGTATCCCTCTTGCATTAGTAAATCTGAAACCTTCCTGATAGCATTGTCCTGATTGTATGTAGCCGAATTTTGCTTCGACTTTGCTCTCGGCAATTCTAAAATATTCAGGTCCATTCCTATTGTTAAGTATTCCAAGCCATATTTCCTTTCCATTCCTTTTGAAATGATGGCAGCAACCCTTCTAGCCAATTTAATTTCATCCAAAGTTGCAAATTTATATTTCAGCCAGCCATTAGCATCACTTTCATCTATTAGATTATGAACCAATGAAAAAACTTTCATTTCTCTCAAAAAAGTCGAATCCAGTCTTAGCTCCACATACTTGAGGTTCAACTTGCTAGCTGGAGTAATAGGATACTTTACTCCCCCATATTGAATCGAACCAACTTGTTTGTTTTCTGAACTTAGTATTTCAGGCATGCGTAACTGCACGGTCTCACAGCTAGTTGGCGGTAGATAAACATCCAAGTTAATTTGCTTAAAAATAAATGCTAATTTCAAAAATAAGCTTTGGATTGATTCAGATTCATATACCTCATAAGACATAGACCACCACTCCAAAAATTAGTTATTTTTTCCATTATATCAAATTAAAACTTAAATAAAGAAGGTATTAGAACGAAAGTATAAGAGAGGATACTTAACAGCAAGGAGAGAGAATTCATGTTATTGTTTTTGAATTTCTTAAAGAAGCAGAAGAAAGAGGCACCTCCTGCAAAAGCGAAAACTGCCGCTCCAAAACAGGTTGCCGTAAGAAAAGGGGAAATTGGAGAATACAAAATTGATATACAGCTTGACCAGCTGCCAAAGGATTGCCGATACTTGAGTGACCTTCTCATCAAGAACCCAAAAGCAAAGTCAGGTTATTCCCAAGTCGACCATGTGGTGCTGACACCATACGGCATCTTTGTGATTGAAACGAAAAACTATCAAGGAACGATATACGGCGGGAAAGACAGAAAAACATGGTCAGTCAATGGAAAGTTCAAAATGATGAATCCTTTTGTACAAAACTATGGACATATTAAAGCACTAGCTTCCTTGGTTGATCAAAAGTACCAGAACTTCTTCATATCAATTGTCTCTTTTACCAAGCGCTCCACTTTTAAAGTCGATCTGGATTACCGGAAAATACAGTCCAACGAACTCATCGTTTACGATATCGAGCTATCAGAATTCATTCACCGGAAAGTTTCCGTATTAAAAATCCAACACAAAGAACCTCTCTTAAGTGAGGGGGAGATTTCAGAGATTCACGATGTTTTTTCGAATGAAAATATAAAAGACCCTGCAATAAGACGAGAACACGAACAGGCATTGAAGGCAAGTGACTCAAACACAACCACTCAAGCGGCTTGTTCAATCTGTAATAAACCTGTGTCAGATAAAGTTAAAGCATACTGTTTATCAAGCCATAATTTCAATGGGAAGATTTATTGTTATGAGCATCAGAAGAGTGTTCAATAAGTTTTTTTGGTTTGGATAAAATCCCCACCCTTAATGGCCTCTGGACAATAGATATTGTCATTGAGTTTATGAGGGTGCTATTTTACTTGTTATTTGCTATGTCTATTTTCAATTAGTTCCAAGAACTTATAGCATTTTTCGTGTTTCTAAATAAAAAAAGAACCCAATAAAGGTTCTCCTTCTAGCCATTATTAGAGCAGGCTTCACTTCTTCGGATCGCCTTCAGAAGAACAGTTGACGGTTCCAATGTCCTATAAAACTAGGCAATAGAACCGTCCGAACCGTCCCTGAGTCTCCTATGTTTCTGTTGGGGGCACCCTGACCACTTTGTTTCGCTATTTATCTTTAGCTATCACCTCAGTAATATAAGCAGCAACATTATTGATTTGCTCCTCGGTTAAAATGTCTTCAAATGCCGGCATCGTCGTTCCGCCCTTTTTCACACGGTCAATGACTTTTTGAGTATCACTTGTTATATCACTTAATTTAAGGTTAGGTCCATTATGCCCGTCTTCGCCACCTTTACCATGACAGGCTAAACAATTTCCTTCATATATCTTTTCACCTTCATCTGCATTAGCAACCACTTCTTGGTTACTTTCTTCATCTGAATCCGTATCGTTCCCAGCTGCAACTTCCCCTGATGCAATATCTCCTTCAAGAGCAAAGGTCCATAAGGAGTCTCCATGTTTTGAACCTGCTAATGAGTTACCTGCAACAAGTACGGATATATATTGTACACCATCCACTTCATAGGTAACAGGAGGTGCATTAACTCCTGCATCTGTTTGAAATTCCCAAACCTGATTACCCGTTTTAGCATCGAAAGCGATGAGTCTTCCATCATTATGCCCAACAAAAACTAATCCACCTTTAGTGGTTAAGACTCCACTGTAAGCCATAGCATCCCATACCTGCTGCCAAACGATTTTATTCGTTTTGACATCTAGTGCGGTAATCGTCCCTCTCACGGGTGCTTCATTTACCGGAGCTATAATACTCCCAATATACATTTCACCTTCTTCATATTCCTCTTCACTTCTAGTGAAATTCATATACATATCAGTTCCGAGGACATAAAACAATTCAGTCTCCGGGTTATAGGCAGATGGTGGCCAATTAGCCCCTCCAAATGCAGATGGTTTTAACAGCAGAGCTTCATCCCAAAATGGGTCAAATATCTTTCCATATGTTCCTCCATACTCAGGCAGATCCTTTTCTACATCCTCTTTGGTTACAATTTGAGGAACAAAGGAATCCCCGACAGGAATCGGCTGAGTAGGAGAGGTCGCTTGTCTTTCATCTTGTGGCACAGGAGTTTCATTAATACCGATCAACGGCTCCCCGTTTGTGCGGTCTAAGAAATAGACCCAACCGGTTTTACCTGCTTGACCAAGAGCCTTTCTTTCCTTTCCATCAATGTTTACATCAAAAAGAACGACCGGGTTTGGTGCGTCCAAATCCCAAATGTCATGATGCACTTCTTGGAAATGCCATTTATAAGCGCCTGTTTCTGCATCAATAGCTACTATGGAGGCAGCGAATAAATTATCTCCTTTTCTTGTACTTCCATCTAAATCAGGTGCTGCGTTTCCTGTTGAAAAATAAAGGGTTCCCAATTCAGGATCGACCGCTGGAGTTTGCCAGACTGGCGCCCCTCCTCGTTTCCAGGAATCATTATCACTTGGCCATGAATCATGTCCAATTTCACCAGGTCCTGGAATCGTATAAAACCTCCAAAGCTCTTTTCCAGTCTTAGCGTCAAAAGCAGTAAGTCTTCCACGAATACCATATTCACCGCCTGCTAAACCGGTATATACTTTGCCATTATAATAAAGCGGAGCACTTGTGATGGTGTACCCTTTTTTCCAATCTTCAACCCTTGTCTCCCAAACGATCTCGCCCGTTTTCTGATCGAGTGCTACTAATCTTGCATCTAATAACCCTACATAAACGAGCCCATCTCCAATCCCAACACCTCGACTCGTCCATCCACAACAGACCGTTTCCAATGGCGGAAGGTCGGGCTTGTAGGTCCAAAGAACCTCTCCCGTTTTTACATCTAGTGCTGAAACTTCATGGGCACCTGTATTGACATACATAACACCGTTATAGACAATCGGACTGGACTCACCAGAGTATTTAAATTCCAGACCAGAACCTAGATGGGTTACCCATTTTCCTTTTAAGTTTGCCACGTTAGATGTATTGATTTCGTCTAGTGTAGAGTATCGTTGATTATATACACTCCCGCCATTTGCGAACCAGTTTTCATGTGGCACTGCTGTCAAATCTGCTCCAGTAAAGGCTGGTGCGATTGGATTTAAAATTTCAGGTTTGGAATCGGTTTCATTTTCAGAATTTTCAGTCCCAGGCACATCTCCTGATACATCAACTGCTTTATTTTCGATTCGAATGGTCATAAACACCAAAAATACTAAAGTAATGATTAAAAATGCACCTACAATAAATGGCTTATTCTTCCCCATGCTATTCACCCTCTCCCTTGGAAAATTTTTATATTTCGAACCTCAAAAGGCTATCTTAATCATATAATTTTTTGTATAATTTGAATATTCCCAATTATCTATGTGACTTTTCCCTCAAAAGGAGATGATAAAATGGTCCCACCCTATACCTTTATGGGCCAACTGATGAAATTAGAGGATATAATCAGTCATGAAGAAAAATTGTATAAAATTCTAGAAATATACATGTCAACCTATCCCGTTCTGAATTCGTATCTGTTTCGATTTTCTCCCTTAGGCTATCTTGGAGAAGGAATAATCATGCTGAATCAAAATGGTATTGTATACATTAACGAAATTAGGGACGATATACGGACCCTGCCGATTATTTACTCCTCTATCCTCGAAAGAAAAGCAAAATATTGCACTGGCTTGGAATACTTGAAGCAAACTAGCAGTAAGTACATCGTAACTTCCAGTGTTAACTCCATGGTGGTTTTTCCAATTTGTTATAGTTCAACCGTCATTGGTTATATTTGTACAAATGAATTTACGAAAGATGCTGTAATAGATGAAGAAATTCTTTCATCCCTCACCCAATTCGGAAGACTAGCAGGAAAATATATGGAAAAAACGAATCGAAAAGAGGACAGTCAAGTATTAAGTAAAAGAGAATTAGAGGTGATGAGAAAAATATCTTGGGGAGAGAGCACAAAGGAAATGGCAGAACTAATGGATATTAGCGAATTAACCGTCAAACAATATGTAAAATCAGCAATGAAAAAGCTTGGTGCTCATAATCGTTCTCATGCCGTGGGAGAACTTTTACGAAGGGGAATTATATCGTAGTTTAATTCATAGGTAGTAACGAATGAAGCAGAGGGACGAACCTTTTACTTCCAAAATCAATCACGAAAAGGGAGCAAAAGGTCCGTCCCCTTGCTCCTCTCGATTTGAAAATAAAAATTTTTTCCATGATTAAAATAGAGTCGAATTTTAAGTTCACTGTCGGCAAAATCGGTGAAAACCGAGTTTGCCGACAGTATTTATTTATACTGTTCCCTCCTACTCCACTCTCCTAGCCGCCTGCTGAATAGGATCCCAAACCCCATTATACGGGGGAGCATACGCCAAATCTAAATCAAGCAGCTCCTCGGTCGTCATCGAATGAAATATGGCCGTCGCCAGGACATCAATTCGTTTATCGACTCCATTTCCCCCAATAATTTGCCCGCCAAGAACCTTATGTGTCTCTTTATGATAGACAAGTTTCAGTTTCATTTTTTTATCATCGGGATAATAACCGGCGATATCATTTGCTGTGATGGTTACAGAGCCACAGGGGATGTTCAGCCTGTTTGCCTCTGTTTCTGATAGCCCTGTTCTCCCGAGGGTTAAATCGAAAAACTTAATAATGGAAGTGCCAACAATTCCTTTAAAAGTCTTATGTACATCAACCATGTTCAATCCAGCGATTTGTCCTTGCTTATTGGCATGGGTTCCCAATGGGACATGATCATCCTTTTCTTTTACCCGGTGATATTGTGTGGCACAATCCCCTGCCGCGTAGATATCCTCCACACTGGTTTGCATATAGGCATTTACCTGGATTGCACCATTGCCAATTGTTTTGATTCCTGTTCCTTCTAAAAAGTACGTATTGGGCTTCACACCTACAGCGATCAGCACCAAATCTGTTTCATACTCTCCTTTATCGGTTTTCACGGACTCCACATGGTCACTTCCGCCGAATGCTTCGACAGATTCACCCATTTTCAACACAATATTCTGCTTTACTGCTTCATCATGTATCAGTTCGGCCATGTCTGTATCAAAAATCTTGGCTAGTTGCTCATTTCTTTCAATGATGGTGACCTTCTTGCCGAGCTCTGCAAAGCTTTCGGCCATTTCAAGCCCAATGTATCCGCCGCCAATCACCGTCACATTATTTATATCTTTATCCAGATAATCCATGATCGCTTTTGCATCCGGGATGGTCTTTAATGAGAAAATACCTGGAAGTGTCACACCCTCCCACTTCGGAACGACCGAACTTACACCAGTCGCAATCAGAAGGCGGTCATACGGCAGGCTGAACATTTCACCATTACTATGGTTTATCCCACTTACCATTTTATTTTCTACATCTACCTTCTGGGCTTCATGAAATACACGTGCATCAATACCATACTTTTCTTTAAAAGTAGACGGAGTGCGAGCGACTAACCTATCTGTGGACTCAATCTTCCCACTGATCACATAAGGCAGGCCACATTGACCGTATGAATACACGCCTCCCTTTTCCAATACAGTGATCTCATTTCTAGAGCTGTTTCGCACCATCTGCATCGCAGCACTCATACCTGCCGCATCTCCACCAATAATAAGTATCTTCATCTTCATCCCTCCACTCCTTGTGTATCCATTTATTATTGAGTTTTAAACATTTATATCTATATATGAGTAACTTTAGAAAAATGCTGATTAAGACCCTATTTATCTTTCGCGAAAATTCTCGCTTCAATGTAACGGATTGGAGTTCTTGGATCCCTGACACCCAGAGACGGTTCCATTATCTCAAAGCGTTATAGCAGACATTTAAAACCGCTCCCTTGTCCCTGCCTCACTTTATATTTACAGGAGGGCATTGCGGCCTGGTACGCTAAGCTAGCCGTATGAATGTTAGGTTTCAATCTGGGGGAATGATTACAATCTATTCGCTAAAATACAGGTGTTTTTTATCATTCTTAAAGATTTCCTCATAAAAGAAAACCCCCTTGTACTACAACTTGACCTGAAAGCATAACCATTTATTAGTTGGTTATTCCGGAGGGATTTACATGATGTACAAGACACATATTACTTCCTCTTTAGCTATGGGATCAGTTGTAGCACTTATAAGCGGATATCCTTTTTTATTTTCATACGCTGCCGGGATCACCCTTGGTAGTTTACTCCCTGATATTGATGAACCAAAATCATATATTGGAAAACGGTCTTTTGGATTAAGTATTATTATTAAAAAAAAATTTGGGCATCGTGGTGCTATACATAGCTTGTTAGCGTGGAGCATTCTGACCATTATTATTTATTGTTCATCGGCTATCGGTGTGCCCAAAAGTTTTGCTTTAGGAATTTCCTTAGGTTACTTATTCCATCTAATGGGTGACTATTTTTCGGTGAGTAGCATTCCTCTACTTTATCCCTATCATTCTCAACACAAAAAGAGGAGATTTTCATATATAACTGGTGGACGTTTAGAGAACATCATTTATATATTAACCTACTCATTATTCTTGATAATTTTTTTCACGACCCAATTATATATTACTTTTATTAACTCAACAGTACAGACAATTATAGAGTTTATTAAATTCATTTACTCCTTAAATTAAAACGGAGAGGGGAGATTTCTTTGGGGAAATACATTCATGAAATACAACTAAACGGTTTTAACTTACCTTCTTCTCCGGCTACTTTAAAATCGTGTGAATCTCTCATAAAAAAAGAAAGAAATATCGATGAACAAGTTTTTCAGGAATTTCCTCTTAATGTACTTGAGCTTGCTTCTGGACCTTATCTTTGGATTGAAGGTAGTGAGGTACTGATTAAGAATTTTAGTGATATCGATAATGAAAAGTTGGATATTCCGGAGGCTTTAGTTAATATAGAAATCGAAAATTTCAATGATAATAACCAATTATCCATAGTTTTTAAGAATGATCAAGATTTATTTGCAGAGGGTATATACCGTTTCACTTATGAGTACCTAGATACCTTGTTTAATATGGGTAAATTCTCTAGTTTCTGTATAGAAAATGGGCATTTTGATACTTTGTTATATAACATTAGGCGCCTATGTTCGGTTTATCCAGATAAGAGTCTTCAGTACAGACTAATAAAAGACAACAACCAATGGTACATTAGAGGAACTACTTCTTTGAGGTATGTTAATTATGATAACCACCTTGCACTCTATTTAACATTATACACACTTCATCTACATGCCATTGAAACACATCAATGGTTTACTTTAGAGAAGGCGTATTTGAGTGATTCTGAAATTGTAGTGATGTTTGATCAAGTACGGCCAGTAAATATTATTGGAATTGGCAAGTTATACTTTGGAGTAATATTAATTAATAATGAAATCAAAGAAAAAACATTTTCTATTGAACTTCGGTTTCGTATACAAGATGATGAGGGAGACGAGTTCGGAGCAATTCCAGATGGATCAGAACCTATATTAACTATCAGACACGATAGTTCAATCAATGGTGTAAAGGAAAAATTATTGAATCTAAAGAGCTTAGATCCATTTCAAAACAGGGTTAAAAATCTTGTTATGGCAATTGCTGAAACACCATATCTAACTGAGGATAGGATATATTCGATTTTCAAAAAGATAGCTCGCTCTAGAGAGAAATTCTCTAAGGAAACCAAAAAATCTCTAAAGACACTTCAACAAGAAAAAATTATTGATAATTCCTTACATATTATCAAAGCCTTTAACCGTATTAGTGAGCTAATGACAGATGTTGAAGAGCGAATTCATTTAGAGAGAATCTTCTATGAAGTTTGCTTGGATATTCAGAAAAACAAAAAATGAAACCAAAGTGATGCGAAAAATCTTGAAACAGCGGATCGGTTCTGTTGTCTCGTAAATTTATATATTTTCACTTTTTACGAGAAGCAGGAACCGTCCCCTGTTTCATTTAACTACAAGGAAAGCCAATCGTAAAGGCAGCTGCGATTTCTCTCATAGGTCATCAATGGGACACTAGAACCTTCGCTTTGTTCCTAAATATTTTCTATATATGATTAACAATTAAGCCTTCTCCATGTCCATGTCCATGTCTATCAATCCTCCTATATTAAATGCATTGATATACCCTTAGCAACACTGTAAATTAATGTATATAAATAAATTCATACATATTAAGGAGGTCCAATGAAAATAAACTATTGGATATTGTCTTTTGTAGTCATTGCTGCTGTGTATGTCGGATTATACCTAAATTACTCCGCAAATACTAATGCAAGTAAAGAAGTAGCATCCACCGAAAATGCAAATAATCATATTGCAAAAACTTCCTCAGGAAA
Source organism: Bacillus sp. ISL-41 (assembly GCF_018613235.1). Classification (GTDB taxonomy): domain Bacteria; phylum Bacillota; class Bacilli; order Bacillales; family Cytobacillaceae; genus Mesobacillus. The sequence goes on along the minus strand of NZ_JAGGQP010000023.1, from coordinate 184,121 downwards.
GCCACATAGAAAATCATCCGGATTGACTCCAGAATACCTTACTAAGTATCTAACAACAAACGGTTTTACGAATCAAGGCATCTTCACAGGAAAAACCACTGATATTTATTCTTTCGACACATATGCTGGAAATTCTAAAGTTCAGGTATCTGTAGTATTTTACTTTGAAAGAGAAACTCAAGAAATTTTGCTTATTGAAACTACTATTGATGGCAGCAATTTCTTAGGATATGACCAGAAAAAAGCGACTGACTTAGTTAACAAAGTTGCAGAAACATACTTAGTTCCTTTAGCAGCATTTCCATATAAAACTTCCAACCCGCAACTAGCTTCAGAATGGATAAATTCTCAAATTACAACCTCATTTTCCGATCAACCTAAAGAAAAAACAAGAAAAGTTATTGGTATTGCTTCAATTAACATCTTTGGAAGTCCACTTTTAAGAACTATGGAGATGGATTTTGGTTTTGTAAGACCAGATACTAAATAAGTTCAGAATAAGAAATCTCCTTGGGACTAAGGAACAGTTCATCTATCCGGAAAACTTACATAATTCAACTTTTTAAGAAAACTGAGAACTGTACCTTGACCCTTTGTCGCGAATGAATTGATTAACGAGTTTCAACAAACCTGCATATCATAAAGCTCTTCAAAATAACGTTCCTGGAACTTCTTGTTCAAAATCCCGGTAAAATAAGCAATCGGGTTCTTCACTTCCACCTTTGACTTCAGCTTCCGGACGAGCTGTCTGAAGGAGTCAAGGGACAGTGATAACAGGAGATCTGTATCTTTTTCATAGTTGTTGCGGTAGGCAGCGACCATACTCATCCGCCAGAATTCTTCGATCGACTTTGTGGACGGGTAAAAGTATTTTACAAGATTGACGAAATCACTTGGAACCCGGTCGCTGACAAAGAGATGATCTTCCGGTGCTTTTTCAGCAAGTGGTTTTACCACTGTAATTTCGGATAATTGTTCTTCAGCAGCCTTTTCTTCACGTTTATTATTCTTTTTAATATTAGTTTCAGAAGGAATGATAGTTTTATATTGGTGGCTCAATTGATCGCCAGCCGGTAGTTCATTCATTGGGAAACGATTGAATACATACAGGTTGCTGGACTGTGAACCGTTCTTGCGCGCAGTTTCATATACAATAAAAATACCAATTTCACTAGCCTTCAGGATCATCCTTTTAAAAGTAGAACGGGATATCCCCATCTCCCCATACTCCTCATAAATCGCCTTCAGGACCGTCCCGATCTTGGCATTGGCCACCCCAGGAACCTTCGCAGCAAAACGAGCCAGCCGCTTCAAACCAATCAACTCACCCTTACTGAAAAAACGCTTCTTATCCGCCATCCACATCTCAAAATGATTATTAAACTCCTTCAACGAACCAAACTGTGAATACTCCGCAAAACTCTCAATAACCGCCGATTTAATTGTCATGCTAATGCACCACCCTTTCACCCTTTATATATGGATGAAAGGGTGGAAAGGATAGGGTGGGATGGGGAGGATTGTGGCGTTTTTGTGAACGATTAGGTAGGAACCTTTAGTGGTATGCTGGCTGACTTGGACAAAAAAATACGATAAGCAGTGTGGACTGCTTATCGTTTAGATTCGCAAGCATATAATCATACTCTGACTCTCCAGGTTTGTAACATAGGTCAATTTGCCAGGCAACTCAGCATTTCATCTCTACTGCTGTGAGACGCAGGAAACCGTTCCTTTGTCTCTATGACCACAAATTCCACATATGTGGACTGACAACAAAAGAGATGTTGGTGGGTTTACAACATTTTTGATGAATGCTTTTCCAGATTGAGTTAAATATACTCCCTAGAACGCATTTCAACTTACTGTTAATGTATGTTAATGTTAAATATATTTTTACATTGTGGACATTGAATACGGGAATATCGTTGTAGTTCAATTCTGTCTGCAACAATAACATTATTACAAGTAGGACATTTTCCGTTTACTTCATTCGGGTTTCCGAAAATTAAGGTACCACCTTTACCAAATCCTACGGAGTTCCCTGTAACTTGTATGTTTCCTTGTTGCGTAATACCATTTATACCAACAGTGCCTGTGGAATCTTTGAAATGAGTACCTTGTAAGAAATTTGATGAGTGATCGGTCGCAAGTAAATGAGTACGTCGAGAGTTAATTTCGACGTTTTGCAACCGATTATGGCTGTTATTATTGGCTGAGACTGATGTAAAGTCTGCATTAATAATTTGATCAATTATAGTTTGTGTACTCCAATTCTCTGTTTCAACAATAAACTCAGAAGGTAACTCTTGTTGTGCTTGTTCAAGAATTAAATTAATACTTTCATCTAATGCTGATACAGCAGAAACGGTAGATGCCATTAATTGTATTTTTTCTATATCATTTTCTATTGTAGATATACGTGTATTAGTTTGATAAATACTATCACGTAATTCAGTTATTAATAAATTCAAATTATGGTTTGCAGCTAACTTATTAATTAATAGAGCAGCCTGTTGGTATCCTGGAACAGGAATTAATATAGCTAAAAAAGTAAAATAATCCAAATCCTCTGCAACTTGTTGATTCTTTGGTATCATTTTTAAATACGATTTAATTTGAGTAATTTTTTCCTTAATCACTTCTTGATCCCCCCAGTATTGTATCTTTAATTACCCTCTAAATATTGTCAATTTTCTACCATAATTTATTTAGTTTTCATGACTAACCTTCACTTTATGGGTGGAATTTAGCATTAATAGAAAACACTGTTTTATGGATCCTTTAATTTTTAAAGTACTAGCAAGTGCATCAAATATACTTCTGAATCCCCCTAGTAGCGCTTTACATAATGTTTCACCACAAATCGTACAACACACCTTGCAAATTGCATCAAGCACAGGAGGGTTGAATCCTAATAACTAAATGTAATTTCCTTGCTTAATAGAAGTAATTAAGAAGTAAATATTCTCATTAAATTTTAAAGTAGATTAAGAGTATTTCTTAATCCTTTAAAAGTTTGACAAATATTAATAAGCCACCCTTGCCTGGTAAGCATATTAGGGTAGCTTCTGTTCATCGGTGACAACCAACGGACTCTTCAGTCATCATATATTATACGTCTTTTAGTTCGTCTATATTCTATTTAGATCATCATTCTTATCTAATATAAAATATGATAGCTAAAAGCTATTTCCTCATTAAATCCACATAGGCTCCAAAGTTATCAATTTCTTTAACCTCAGTATCTTCAACCATACTATCAGCAATTATAGGCAAAAACTTTTCTCTTAATTGTTTCATCGCAACAGTTTTCCTTTGACTTTTAATGCTGAGATTTTTAGCTTCTATTACCTCTAAATACTTCTTTTTGTTTTTTGGAGTTAAAATTAGCCCATCTAATTCACAGACAGCCTTCTTATTACTATCTATAAACCTTAATGATCCAGCATAAACTATCGTTAGCCCTTTATAGTTAATATTACTTACTCTATGCCTTAGAGCAGACAACTCGTGTAAGCCATCCTTATCATCAGGAAAGATTTTTTTAAACTCTCCTATATATAAATCTAATTTACTTAAAGCCTTCTTGCTTCCTATTTCCAAAATAAATGGACATAATTTATTTGAGTAATTATACTCGCAGAAATAATCATTCCTTAATATATTTCTAAATAAATATGTAATTATCTTTTTAGTAACCACATCTATCAATGGTCCATTATTAACTTCTTTTAAAGAAAAATGTTTATACTCTAAATAATCATCTACCCCTTGAGATAGTATGCTGAGGCATTTATTTAATAGTTTTTTGCCACTCAATTTTTTGCTTAATGAATAAACAGTTCTGTATTTCTCGAAGCTTGGAGAAAAGTTAAAACCTATATAGATATCGTTTCCCAACTTTTTTAGTATCTCCATTTCCCTTTTAAAAACATCTACCGGGAAACCTCTTCGTTCTTTAATTCTAAATGTTAGGCTTAGATTTTTTTCTTTATTCCAAGGTATTTCATTTTCAATAATATGTGATTCCTCATATAATGGCGATTCTTTAATATCTAATATTAATTTGTTAATTTTAGCTACTTCTTTTAAATCCTCATTACTATTTAGGAACTCATTCAACTTTTTATGAATATCTATACTTCTATATGTTCCTACTAGTAAAGCGTTATTTTCTAGATATAAAGTATCTTCTAATAATTCGTTAATACGTTCTAAAGTGCCAAATAGATTTGAATTATTTTTTAGAATTTCGTCTATAAACAAACTATGATTAAATAAAACATTTTGCAAGCTAATTTCAATTGGTATATATGAAAAATGGCTATCAAGAACTATATATGAAACTTTTCTGATTTTGTTATAAAGATCCATCCATTTATCATTTTCGTTGTACAAAATGTTTTTTACAATCTTTTCGCAAATAACTCTATAGTCTTCTAACTCACTTGTCCTGCTTAACATATACAAAGCATTTAACCATTGTATTTTTTGATAATCCAAATTTTCCAGAAGTTTATCTAACAGCTTTTTCCCCTCACTACTTAATCCCTTTTTTAACCCATTTTTCACTCCATAATGGTTTTCTAAAATATAATGGAACCAAACTTTATTACTCGAAAATGTATCCTTAAAATGGCCCATATTAGCAAATAAAACAATTAGTTCAATAACTTCAGCAGCTGATATTTTTTCTTCATACATTAATTCTTTATTTAATCCCCAAGATTTAAAATTAATTTTAGATCCTAATCCTATCTCACTGTTTTTCTGAATAAAATTTAATAGCATATATTGTAATAATACATATTCATATCTTGTATAATGTGCTCCATTATGAATATATCTTATTGCTCCTAATTGGTTAGTATCTCTTAATTTTCTCTCAAGATTAAGATTTTTATTTTGGTAAAGGCCTTTAGGGAAATTGTATATAACAGGAGTAATTATCCCTATACCATTGATATTATATTCAAGCTTCATTGAACTGTTTTGCATTATATCTACCTCCACTCAAACTAGATACTACGATATCTATCAAACTAGAATAATTAGTACCCTGAAAAAATGCCTTTTGAAAATAGAGTTTTACCATAATTTCTATTTTACATTATAATAAGGAAAAATATAGAAATGATATTAAAAAGAAATACAAGGGCAACCACTATATATTTTGTTTATTTGATAAATCTATTCACGCTTTCTTACCGGCAACATTTAATAATTTTGTAAAAAAAAGACCCAAGCTTTAATAGCTGGGTCTCTTGAGCATATTCCATTTTTTCCCTTAAGCCCCTTCATACTCTTCAACATTACGATTAATCGTATCAATGATTCTTATAATCCCTCTTACATCATCAATATTATCCCTAAACAGCTCAGTTACGCTGCCTAGAGCTCGGAATGGATCTTCTTGTAATACTTTTTTCTCAAGAGTTCCGTTCTTCACAACATAATCAATAATGAGTTTTACGAATCGTAGTTGGTTAACATTCAGCTTTTCTTCATTTAGAAACTCTGAGAATGCCTCATTTGCAGCCTGCTGATCAAGGCCAACTATCTGCCTAACGAGTTTGGTTATAGGGGTATCACCAAATTCTTTCTTATAGTCATCCTGGGTTCCTAGTTCATTCCACAAGATGCCTTCAAGAGTTTCTATATCTTGTCTGGTAAGTGGCTTGTTATATCGCAGCTTATATATCGCTGTTTGATCTTGATGTTCTTTTAAGTATTGATTGACCTTCTTACGGTAATTTTGCAAATCATTTGAGCCGTAAAAAGGTGTTTCACCTTCACCAATTATTGTAAAGTTATCCTTGAAATTTGTGAAATAATCCTTTTGGCTTTCTTTTTCTAAGAATTTAACCAACTCACGTATAGCTTCACGCACTTCTTCAAGTTCAAAAATATTGGCTTCTTCCCAAAATACATCAGTCTGTACCTTTAAGAGAATGTCTCTTTTGGCATTCACTTGAGGGATGGTACTTAGCTTAGAAAGCTCTTCGGCTGTTTGAACTACACTTTTAATTGGCCTACCTGCATTCTTGGCGGTTAGTTTTGCAAGTTCAATGGAATACATTACGCTGTCAAATCGCTTTGCTAGTTCATTATCCACTATGGAAAGGATTAGCGGAGAGATATGCTCTTGAATTTCACTTACATTCGTAACGCTAAGAGCTTGCCAATTCTCCCGGTTTTTATATTTGTGAACATACTGTAGGTGCATTCTTACTTGGAAATTTTCATCATTTAGCCGACTAATCTCTTCGTACACATCTTCAATTAATTCTTTACGGTGCCGAATATAAGGTTCCTCTTGAAAATCGAGTGCCTGAAGTTCTTTTATAATATCTACCTTCAAATTAAAGATACGTTCGGTTAAACCAACTGAAGTTTTCCCTTCAATTCCTTTTTGGTTTTCTCTAAAAAACTCAAAGTTTCTTAAATAATCAAATATTAAAAAGAATTCTTTGTCCTCACCAACACCAAACAGATTCGGACACAGGCGAGTACCTCGGCCAATCATCTGCCAAAACTTTGATTTTGAGCGAACCTTTTTGAAAAATACCAGGTTTACTACCTCTGGAATGTCTACTCCGGTATCTAACATATCAACCGATACTGCAATCTGCGGAAATTTATCTTTTGTTGAAAAATCATCAATAAGAGTTTGTACGTAATCAACTTTATAGTCAATTTGAGCAGCAAACTTTCCATTGTATTGCGGATATATCTGATTAAATCGTTCAACGATACGTTTAGCGTGCTTGGAATTATTAGCAAAGATAATGGTCTTTCCTAGCTTATCTCCACCCTCAACCTTAATTCCTTTTTCCATAAGATCATTTAACACTTGATCAATAGTATTGTCATTAAATAACCACTGATTAACAGCAGAGTTGCTTATCTCTTCGCCTTCTTCTTCATCAAAGGTATCTTCAAATTGTTCTTTCTCTTCATCAGATAATTCATCATACCGGAGACCGTCATCTAAGATTTTTGAAGAAGCTTCAAATGTTCGGTACTCAACTAGATAACCATCTTTTACTGCTTGTTCAAGTTCATATGCATAAGTAGGGGCACCAGTTTCTAAGCCGAAAATATCGTAAGTATTTTTATCAATTTCATCTTTTGGAGTGGCCGTTAATCCTAATAAGGTGGCATCAAAGTACTCAAAGATTGCCCGAAATTTTTTATATATACTCCGGTGACTTTCATCAACAATGATTAAATCGAAGTGTCCAACAGTAAAAAGCTTATTACCGTCTTTTCGTTTAGTATCATCAATGGCATTCATCATCGTGGGATATGTCGAAAATACCATCCTGCTTAATTCAGGATTATCTTTGTTATCAAGCAAATTACAAAGAGTCATACTTGGGAGGAGGTTATTAAAGTTTTTCTTTGCTTGTAATACCAAAGCCGTTCTATCCGCTAGGAACAACACATTTTTCACCCAGTTATGTCTTACCAAAACATCAACCAGCGATACAGCCGTTCTTGTTTTTCCGCTTCCAGTAGCCATAACTAAGAGTGCTTTTCGTTGTTTTGATTGAATAGCTTCACAAACGGCAAGGATAGCTTCTTTTTGATAATAACGGTTTGAGATTTCCTCTTTAATTTCAATATCCACTAATGGTCTTTGAATTGTCCGACGATCAATTAATAGTTGAAGATCTGACTTAGTATAAAATCCAGATACTTTCCGCTCAGGGTAATTCACATCATCCCAAAGCCGGATATCAAATCCATTAGTGTAGAAGATAATCGGCCTTTGACCGTGCATTTGCTCAATACAGTCTGCATATAACTTTGCTTGTTGCTTTCCTTTATTAGCATCATAGGAGGTTTTCTTCGCTTCCACGACTGCTATAGGTTTCCCATTATCACCAAGTAAAACATAATCCACAAATCCTATATTTTGACTGTTCGGCATACCGGAAACTTGATATTCTTCAATAACATTTTTTCCAAACTCCCAACCAGCTAACTTAAGTTCTAAATCAATATAGATCTTCCTAGTTTGGAGTTCAGAAATTTCGTCAACTTGGAAATTGTATTGTTCGGTGTTTTCAATACGTTTATCAGTTAAGACCTTACGCATTTCCTCATTTTCACGCATCAAATCTTCAAGCTTTCGGTCTTTGGAGCTCAATTTATCATATAACTCTTTATATTCATCGGGTCTTTTTCTTGGCTCGTCTCCAGTTAAAAGAAGTTCTTCTTTAAACTCCGACTCGGAATAATTATCTGAGTAACAGTAATCTAACCAATCAATAAATTGATGAAGGTTATGTAATGCTAATACAGCCTCATCCCTTGTAATAGAAGAAGTAGTGTGAACCGCAACATTTCCCAGCTTTATGATGTACTTCAATAATGGAAAAAGGTCTTCATCTATAATTGACTTGAATGTTGGCTCGTGAATTAAACTAGACAAGTTATCTTGATAGGGTACTCTTAACTCTCTATCGGAAGCATATAACCATTTTACTGATAGCTCCAACGCCCGTCTGGTCAAAATTGCACAGGTTGCAGGGCTAACTTGAAGGCTTTTTTCTGCCTCCAAGCAAGCATTTGAAAAACCGCTAAATTGAGCTTTTTCCCTTAAAAACTCAAAATTTCTTAACAAGTGAATTCCTCCCTAAAGAGTGGTCTGATTATATTAATTAGTTTAAATTACTAAATAATTCGCCATTGAATGCCCGTTGCAGAAGAGAATTGAAGTTATTTTCTAATTGTTCCAAACTACTTTTTAATAATGTTTGTTGTAATTCTACTTTATTATATAGCTTTACAAATTTATTCTGAATATCCAATGGCGGCAATTGGATCTTTAAACTTTTTATTTGGTCTGCATTTAAATGTGGTTGCCCAGCTCTTCTAGTTAATGGCTTAATAATTACCTCAAGGTAATTAGAATTAAAAAAGGTATTTAAATAAAAAGGGTTCACCTTATCCTCATTTAAGCTTACGATTATATCGTATCCTCCATAGTGCCCCACAAATTCTTCAGTAATTACTGCGTTATCACCTGAATTAACTCCACTTCTTACGAAAATAATTTCACCAAAGCATAATTTACACTTCTGAATTTTACTAGCTTCTTCGTTACTAATAAAAAGCATATTCTTCTTAAGAACTTTACCTTCTTTTATGTTAGTTGCCCTTATAAACATAAATCCATCATCAGAAAATGTTGGAGGTGTTGATGTTCCATAACGTATTTCATTAATTACCTCTTGAAAGTCTATAATTTCCCATTTTTTATTATTTAGAATTGGGTCTCCGAACATCTCTAAAAACACGCTTGGTGTCAGAGTAGATAAAACTGCTATTTGAGCTTTTCGTTTGTCTACTAAAGATTTGGCAATATCTAAAGCTTCAACTATTTTGTCTTGGATAGTAATGTTTGGAATATACACTAAACTGTCTACAATATCCTTAACAGATAAATGTTTTACTGTAACAAAAGGTGTCTTATCTTCGATATCTTTTAATACTTTAGGGAGAAGATATAACAGATACCTCTCATTTAACATTAACGTTTTACTTTTAATTCTACATACCCGTTGATTAAGTAGGGCTTTACCACCTAACCATTCTCTTATTTTAAATTCGCCATCCATTGTAATTAAAAAATCTCCATTATTAACAACATACTTCTCTGAATATTCTCCAGAATAGTATGTATTTGATTTCCCAGAATTAACATCTCTGATCCTAATTATTGGTATACCTTCATTTTCATTAAATAACTTTGATTTAAAAGCAAAGCCACTATCAATCTCTACGTAATCTCCTAGTCTCACTTTTATCATTTTATAAATCCTCAATCTATATAATTATTTTTTCAAGTTCAGATAACCCTGTTAATATTTCTTCTTCTAGCTCTTTAATTTTGGTAATAATAATTTCTGGTTTCTCATATACCAATTCTTCGTACTCAATCTCTTTATATTTATTAATAGACAACTCATAGCCATTTTTACGAATTTCATCTACAGCAACAAAGAACGATTGTTCTGCACGATTTCTTGCCTTTTCATTATCTAAGTCACTAAATCTAGCCAAAATATCTGGAATATCGTTTGCATCGATTGGATTTCGTTTATCGTCTAAAGAGTAACCATCTGCTTTCATATCATAGAACCAAACATCTTCGGTTCCACCTGCACCTGTTTTTGTAAAAATCATTATTGCTGTTGAAACTCCTGCATAAGGTTTAAATACTCCTGACGGCATTGAAATAATAGCTTCTAATTTATGCTTATCTACTATTTCTTTTCGAATAGATTTATGTGCATTAGAACTACCGAATAGGACACCATCTGGAACAATAACAGCAACCCTTCCACCTTTTTTAAGCATTCTAATAAATAATGCTAAAAATAATAGCTCGGTCTTTTTGGTTTTTGTTATTTTTAGAAGGTCGTCAGATACGGAGTCATAATCTAATGAACCTTTAAAAGGTGGATTTGCCAGAACAAGTGTATATTGCTCAGTATCCTTATTCTGCTCGGACAAGCTGTCACGGTAAGCTATATTAGGATTATCTACTCCGTGAAGCATCATATTCATCGCACCGATTCGGAGCATTGTTCCATCCATCTCAAACCCGTGGAACATTTTTTGATTGAAATGCTCCCTCAGACTTTGAACTAGGAACATATCACTATGATTTTCTTTTAAGTACTCTCCAGCAGAAACAAGAAATCCTGCTGAACCTGCTGCCGGATCTACTATAATATCTTCAGGTGTTGGCTTCATTAATTTAACAATCATATCAATGATATGCCGTGGTGTTCTAAATTGACCATTAGTACCAGCTGTAGAAAGTTTTGATAGTAAATACTCATATAAATCCCCAAGAGTATCCTTTTTACCATCTGGATTACTGGCTTGCATTAACCCATTTACTCCTGCAACAACTCTTGCTAAGAGAGATGGTGTAGGAATTACAAAAATAGCATCCTTCATAAATTTAGAGTAAACAGTACCTTTCCCACCTAGTCCTTTGATGAATGGGAAAACCTCCTGTGAAACCACCTTAAACATTTCATCCGGACCCATATTTGAAAAAATAGACCAACGTAACTGCGGCTTATCTTGTGGGAAGATACCTTCGTGTTCTATACCTAAAAGTTCTGCATCCATTTCTTTTTTCTTTTCGTTATCATCTAGGCCCTTGATATACAACAAATATGTAAACTGTTCAATAACAGTTAAAGGATTGGTTATTCCACCTGTCCAGAATGTCTCCCAGACTTTATCAACTTTATTCTTTAATTCTCCCGTAATCATTGTTACACCTCATAAATTAAGAATCATATATGCATATGTAAGTTCTATTATACTATATCTCGACTTGGAAATATAATGGAAAACCCATCTATCAGTGTCCTTCTTTTCACCTGATGAAACGAGGGACTGTGCTCGCTCACACTAGGGAACCGAATTGAGAGAAATAACACCCTATCTGTCTTGCTTAAGTCCATGCCTAAATGAAAAAAAGATATAATGGAGTTATAAAAAATCCCTCAATTGAATTGTGCTTACTACAGTTACAAAATAAAGAGGATAGCGAATTGTCTACCCTCCTTCTTCTACACCAATTATTATCATTATTCTCTAAATATAACCATCACCCGTGTTCCAGAAGCTGTCTGAAATGGATACTCTCATAACAAAGGCACTTTTCCTGCGTTCCGGACTGTTACGCTGTCCGAATATAATCCAACTAATGAGACAAGGAATCTTTCCCATGTGTCTTTGGGCTTACCTCTTAACACTCTCCCAAACTTCACTCTGCATCTTCTTCGTATTAAATGGCACTATGACGTCTTCTGCCAACTCTGACTTATCGATCAGTATCTGATGCATTATCTCTTCTACTGTTCCATTCGGAAAGTTTCCTGGGTCTTGGGTAATTAAATGATATACATATACATCTCTCTCTTGGCCAATTCGATAAGCTCGGTCAGTGGCCTGATTTTCAACAGCTGGATTCCACCACCGTGTAAAATGAATCACGTGGTTAGCACTTGTAATTGTTAGTCCAACACCTGCTGCTTTAGGCGACAAAATCATTACTTGGAAACCTTCTAAGTGATTAAATTCTTCTACCACGCCCGCTCTATTATCTGTACTTCCATCAATAATAGGAACATGTATTTTAAATTTCTTTGTGATCTCTACTTTCAGAATGGACTGTAGTTTTCGGAACTCCGTAAATATCAATACTTTTTCCTGCTGTTTCTGGACCGTTTCTAGTAGTTCTAATACTTTCTGAAGCTTTGGAGAGTGCTTTACTAATGGCTCTATATCATCATTAACTGCTGATGGATGTCCATAGGCTTGTCTTAAATTCATTAAGGCCGTTAACATATTTGCTTGGTTACCGCTTCTGGCAGAAACAATGGATGCAGCTAATTGCTGCTGTATGCGTGAGGCGCTAAGATAATATGGCTCCTTAATATGCTTTGTTGGCAACTTATCTGCAAGAACCTCTTTTTTCGTTCTTCGAAGATAATAAGGCTGCAACAACTTACGTAACTCCTCTGTATTTACCTCTTTCACATAACGCTTTCTGAAATCCGCCAGTGACGAGAATGCTCCAGGTTCAACAAAGTCCATAATCGCCCAAAGTTCTTCGAGTGAGTTTTCTACCGGAGTCCCAGTCATAGCAAGTCTGAACTTCGCTTTCATAGCACGTAACGCTAATGACCGAGCAGAGCCATAGTTCTTCGCATTCTGCGCTTCATCCGTTATTAGATTCTGGAAATCAACTTGTCCGAAAACGAACTGGTCACCCTTTAATGTGTCATATGTAGTTAGTATAATTTTCTCTTTTTCTAGCTCCGCTTTCGTTCGATGACGTGATGGTCCACTATGGATATACACAAATGGAGATAGCGATGGGGCAAACTTTGCAATTTCATTCTTCCAGTTATTGATAAGCGCTTTAGGCAAAACGATTAAGGTCGGTGCAAGTTGACCCTGACTCTCCCTATGAAGTAAGAAAGTTATTACTTGCATCGTCTTTCCTAACCCCATGTCATCTGCCAACAGCCCATTGCTCCCAGCTTCAGCAAGACTAGCCATCCAAAAGAACCCTTCTTTTTGATAGTCAAAAAGATTGGCTTTTAATCCCTCTGGTATTGGATAGGATTTATACCGCTTTTCACCAGTTCCGGCTTTGCTAAATTCCAATTCATCTTCATTTTTTAGAATTTCCAAAGCTATCTTTTCTTTGGTCTGTTTCTCCTCCTGCTCCACAAACCCTAGTTCTTGCTTTGCTTTTTTGTCTAAATAAAAGTATGTATTGTTCTGTTTGTAAAAGAGTTTATCCGGTTCGCGGGCAACCTGATTACGCATTTCATCTTCATCCATTTCAACCGGCTGACCCGACTCTGTATTAAACCAAACTCGTTTTCCGTTTACTACAGAATAGTGCACACGTTGAATGACAACATAACCTTTTACTCGCTCAGAGAAGTCTTCAAGATTAAATGAGAATGTAGCATCTCCAAAAAAAGCGTGGGGATTCTCAGCGAATTGAGGGATCTCTTCCCCTCTTAAAACTTGTTTTTGTTTAATTTTCTTTATATCTTCAACTACTCTCGGCGCAAACCTTACTCGTTGCCTTGTATCACCCTTTTTAATACTAGCATTTAACTGATTTTGCTCGACTAATTGATCTGCAGTGGCATCATCTGTTTTAATCTCAAGCTTTAGTGTATCTTCATCTATCAGTTTAGGTTCAAGTTCAATTCCATCAACAAAGGTATATTTTTCTCTTGTTAGAAAGTCATCTAGTGTAAAATTATATTTCTTTGCAAGGTGCTGGACGCGAGCGATCTTTTCATAAGGATCTTCTATCTCGGAATGAATGACTTGAAACAATTGCCATATTCCTTCTGAAAGTAATTTAACTTCGTCTTTTTTTCTTAAGAAAGGACCTTCAATATCCCATTCGAATTCGACATTCTCACCTTTTGTGTCTTTCAATGTCACTTTAAATTCTGGCTGTTGTCCTGATAACCCCGTCATTTGAATAAAAACTTGCAGGTGCTCTTCAACTATTGGGAGACTTAAAGCAGCAAGGTCTTCTTTTAAATCTATTTCGTATCCAGCATAGACCTCTTGCTCTAGGTCATCTTGTATTTTCACACGATCATGTAAAATATCATAGTAGGTATGGACAGGCAATCTTCCGCCTTCAAAATACTGCGTCTCGGACAATCCTTCATAAATGACATACTCCGTTGAACCCTCTACACCAAAATAGGCTCCATATGCGTCAGGTGGAATCGGCATTTGGATTTCATCACGTTCCTTCCCCCTGACTAAAAAAAGACGAAAAGAGATGTCCGTTCCATTTAAATGAAACGACATCTCTAACTTTTTTGTTTGGAATCGTTGAAAAATCCTGACCATTTTTTACACATCCCAACCTAATTTATTTCTTAAGTATTTATCAACATCTTCTTGCCATCCTGAATAATGTTTAATTCTACCTTCATCGTGACTAAGTGTAGTATCCATAAAAGCATTCCTATTAATTTTATAGGGTCCCGGTACAGGTCTATTAGGTTTATAATATTGTTCGTAGATTGAAACTTTCACATCGAATTTGTCATCGAACCAGCTTCTGTCATAAATATATATAGCTCCTCCTGTCATTTTTTCGATGATTACTACATCACTAAAGTACATGAAAATCGTAGCATCATGAGGTAAATGGATGAGCCGTTGGATTCTGCGCGAGTATTTTTTCCAGTATTTAAAGCGTTCTCCACCTTCTCGATTTTCGCCAAAGAAATCAAACAGTTCTTTGGACATATACCAGCTATGAAACTCTTCTTTTTCTTTTTGCCTTACATCAAACCATTTCATCGGAGACTTCACATGAGTTTGGAGTTTACTAAAGATCTCATCACTAATATCCGTGACTTCATAACATGATTGAGAACGAATAAACCCTTCCGCCAACATTTGACGTTTGGTGTTATCCGCTCTTCTAAAATACTCAATAAATTCAGTTTGATAGGCTTTATATAAAGATGTTGTTCCATTAACAAACATGTTAAATAATAAATCTTGGTAAAAGAGATGGCCTTTTTCTACCATTAAAAATTCTATGAGCTTATCAAACTCATACCTTGACGCATATTGATGTATTTGTTTACTAATCGGTCTTCCATCTTCCATGAGAAGATCCCACAACAGAATTTTATCTTTAGACCAGCCTAAAGTTATAGATTCTTTTCTCTCGCTATAAGCTTCCTTTGCGATATCCCAGGTCTCATCAAACACATTGTTATGATACGTACTATGAAGGGCGTAATCAAATACCCGCATGTCCCTTTTAGAAAAAAGATTTAGCTTATGAACGAGGTATTGAACCGCCATCATGTTTTGGATTTTTGGAATGATAAAAGTAAAAGCCAGCAACTTCTCAGGACTAAGTCTATCTAGCCAAGTTTTAAAACGATCAAAAGACTCTTCCAACAATATTTTTGTTTGAACTTCAAGTTCCGCAATTAAGGATCTGAATTTTTCTGTATTGAAAGGTAATCTACGTCTCTCTTTAATTTCACGGTCAACCCATTCAGTAATAAGAACTGGTTTATAAAAATATCTCAATCTTCACTCACCAACTTTTGAAGCTCTTCAATTCGCTTTTCTTCTTTCAAACGAAATAAGAATTCCACACGTCTTGATTTATCAGGGTTATACGTTCCGTCAGGATTATTAATAGGTACCATAAACGATCGACCATTCGAAGTTAAGTAGTCTTTAGAGAGATCCTTTTCAGGAAAGTCCACAAAGTTTTCGTCATAGATTTCTTGAACAACAGAAAAAGCTCGAGCTTGTGATAAATCCAAATTGTATAAGTAACTTCCAGCTTGGTCAGTATGCCCTTCAACAATAATGGAGGATATATCCTCTCTGAACTTCTCTTGTAAAATGATTCCGAAGTATTTAGGAACAAATTCTCTTAAAAACTTGATTCCTTCTGGTGAAAGGTCTGAAGAATTGACTTCATATAGGATATTCCCTGGAAATCGTATAGCTCCCGTCTGAGGATCAACTTCAATATTCATATTAGACCCTTTAAATTCTTCAGTTAAATCTGCAATTATATTATTTTTTACATTCGTCACCGCATCGATCTGACGCTGCTTTTCATCCATATCACTTTTATAATCAAGAATAATCACAGATAGTAACAAAACAAATACCATCAACATCGCGCTCATTAAGTCTGCGTAACTCATCCAGTAATTTGTTTCTTTCCGTCTTCTTCTCATACGCCTTGCTCAACCTTCTCTTCAATCTGATTGACATACTCTGTTAAATGTTCTACTGAGTTTTTGTATTGTTCACCCATTAATTTGAAATGAACAACCGCCTCACGTAATTCTTCATCAAATAGTTTAAAAGTTTCGCTGACACCTTGATTCATATTATCTTTAAAGCTGATCATGGTAGAATTAAGCTCATCTTTGATGGATTCAAAGTGCTTGGCAGCAGATTCCCACTGTTCTCTTGAGTATCTTGTTTGCTGTGTCACTCCATTTAAGTGATCAGAAGTTACTGTCATAAATCTACGCATATCTTCAACTAATGCTGTATTCCAAGAGTCCAGCTTTGGAATCATTTCTTCTTGCATATCCTTCATTTCCACGATTGATTCAGCTAATTCACTTAAACCATTGATTGTAGTCGTTAGAGATTCGCTCAACGGAACAAGCTCGGCAATTGCAACTTTTGCTCTCTCCATAAAATCAGCTGAATCTCTGGAAGCTTCTTTTTGATTATTGGAGGCTTCGACAAGCTCGTTCGATAATTCTTCGAAACGCTTTGAAACCATGTCGGTTTTTTCAACTAAAGTCTCAATCATAGAATTTTGAACTTCTGCCATGCGGTCTCCAAAGGCCACGAACTGATTCACCAACTCGTCTGATTTAGACATAAAGCTCTGCTGATGAGAAATCATTTCCTTTTGTGTTGCTGTATGTTCAACCATCATTGATTGGATATTTCCTATGTCATTTATAGCATTTAATAAGTTTTCTTGAGCAGATGAATAATTACGCTGTGTTTCGTCCATTTGTTCTGAAAGATTAGTAAATGTGGAAACCATGTTTTCTGTTTTATGGATCATGTTTGAATTTGATTCGGCAGCTTGATTAAATTGTTCTACTGTATTTTCTAATAATGAATTCATTCGATCCTGATTTTCTTGAGCTAAACGAAGTACTTGAGAGAACTCATGAATCGATTCATTCATTGACTCACTTACTCCATCCATAATTCGGTTAGCCATGTCCTCACTTTGATTTTTCATAAGATGCAGATGCTCAAGCGATGTTTCATTTTGCTCTTTCATTTGATGTGTAATTTCTTGATTCCCTTTTTCAATAGTTTGGACAAAAGGTACCATCGCTTTTTCCAAAGCATCGGTTAATAACGTTTTCATTTGTTCAGTCTGATGCTGTTGAATCTTCTCCAGGCGATTCAAGAAAATTTCTTCGTCGTCAGCATTGAGGAAATAATGAAGCTTATTGATATGCCACTCAATATCTTTATTTCTTTGACGAGTTATTAGACTATCTATAAATATCCATAGAATTGAAAAAACTACCCCTAAAACAGATGTGTAAAAAGCTGTCTTCATTCCACCTATTAGTCCCGAAACCCCTTCTCTTAATAGATCAGGGTCAGCCATATTTAAACCAGAAAGCCCAATTGCCAATCCAATAAAGGTTCCGAGTACCCCTAGTGAAACATGAATTCCACTACCGTTATCTAAAATGTTTCTTTTACCAAGAGTATCGTGCATTACATCATATCCGAAGAATGGTTCTACTCGAATTTTCTCATCAATCGAGTTTTCTTTTCTCACTCGACTGAAATAACGCTCCCACTGCATTCGATAAGGATTGTTTTCTTTTAACTTTCCAAAGATCTTATTTATTTCCTTATTTAGTTCTTTGATATTCAAAGAAGAATCCAGATTATTTAATTCAGTTCTAATGTATTTCATCGCTTTGATATTTTCTTTTTCCATATAATAATGCAATAATAAATACATTACGAAAAAAGCAACTTGAAAGAAAAGAAACCCACTTGTAAAACTATTTAATCCTATATTATTAATCCAGTTATAAATACTCTCAAATAGAGCAAACATACTATACCCCCTACAGATCTACCTATTTATCTATTTTATCATTCCCAATTACTAGTAACTAGTAGATTTAAAAGCCAAGTTGTGGATATTTTTATAGGGAGCAACAGGGGAAATTCTCGTATCCCCTTAAGTAGGAGTGGAGACTTTTTTCATCCAGATAAAAAAAGAGACAAGCAAATTGCTTATCTCCACAGTCCGGCCATCCCAATAAATCACATGTACAGAGGATGTCGATTCTACTTTGGTAGTCTTATAGATTGATCTCTTCACCTTCATTGATACTCTTTGCCTTCTCAAAAACTCCCTTAGCCACAGCTAAATCAAATGAGCCGCCCCAACTGATTTAAATATCGTGATATCTTCCGAGACACTTTTACATTAGTTTGAACTTCCCAACCTCTCGATCAGTACTTCAAATTGGTTTAAATTGGCTTGAAGCTTCTGATTTATTGAAGAAACATTCTGGTTTTGTAATGTTGCTTCTTTCCGTTGATTCGATATTTCTTCTAATACTGAATTGTAGGTATTATTCTTGTATTCATCGAATTGTTTCTGAAATTGTTCCTGGGTTGATTTAGCCAATGATACAAATGAACTAGAACATTCGTTTTTTGCTTGCAAAACTTTTCCAAGATTTTGTTCTTCTTTTACATGTCCTGTAATTTCTAATAATACTCCTGCTACTGCGAGGATTGGACCCGCTACTTTAGCTACATTCGTTAGAAATTTTGCTGCGTTTACAGCTTGCCAAGGCTTAAAGGAATGACCAAAAAACTTTCCTACTTGATAAATACCTTTATGAAGTTCCGTTCCACTTACGGCAGTTGATTTCACAAAGCCACTAGCTCCTTTAGTGGATAGCCTTAATATGCCGCCTGTAGCTTTTTCTACAACTGTATTGATAGCTTTAAAGTTTTTATGAAGGTTAGAAAAATCTTTTATATTAACGTTACCTGCTTTAATATGCTCAGATCCAATGTCTACACTTGCAAAAAAAGAGTCAGCTAAATCACTTGCTAATATATCTTGTATTTGTTTTGTTAATTCATCCCTTTCGTTCTTAAGCATTTCCTCTAATTCATTATTTGCCTCTTCTATCCTCTTTTTTAATTTCGCCTCGATTATTTTTTGTTCCCCTTCAAAATCTACTTTTTCTGCACCAATCATTGATGTCAATTGATTTCCTAGAGAGACAATGTCGGAACGCAAGTCACTCGTAATGAAATTAAGGTTGTTTTGTGACTTTTCAATGCTTTGCTTTACTCTATTTTCAATTCGTTCAAGGAGTAAGAAGAATTCCTTGGATCCCTCCGTGTCATTTTCGGTTAAGGCTTTTCCTATTTCAGATATCGCCTGTCTAATCGGAGTATCCATTTTCCCTAATAACCCTTTTTCATAAACAAATTGATTAATGGCCGTATTCAAATCATCAAAATGGCTTGTTTCAATTAAATCTTCAAAATCATCTTCAATACCTTCAATATAATCTGCTGCATCTATAAAGACAGGTTTGAATTCCTCGAGAGTGTGAGGCTGAAGAGAATTTTCCAAAGTCTCAATATAATTTTTTCTTAATACATCAAAATCGCCACGTTCAAGGGACATCTTATTTACAACTAACATCATCTTATTCCTGTAAGCCTCTTCAAAAGCCAGTTTGATGAAATTGTCTAATACAATATCATCAAATAAATCGCTAGTTAAAACATAAAGCAATAAATCTGATGATTTGATCGCTTCATATGTCTTTGCATCATGGTCTTTTCTTTCAGTATATAGCCCAGGTGTGTCTGTAAGTATAACACCGTTCCAATAATAATCTTGCGGGATATCTGTCGCGATATCTGCATCTATCTTAATCTCTTTATTTCCTGTCAATGCTGAGATGATCGATGATTTCCCAGCGCTATATTGGCCGACTAAGGCGATCTTTAATAATGAATTTTCTTCCACTTCAGCAAGAACGCTTTCCAATTTATCAGCATACTTTTCATAGGGGCCGCCACTTTCTTTTAATAGATCAATAGTGTTCTTGGATAGTTGCGTAAAATTTTGGCCTACATCTTCAATTAACAATGAATAATTTGTATCCATAAATCAATCACCCTTTCTTGATATAATTAGGCACTATCACTATTTGCTCCTGGATTGTTTGGCTCAATGCTTGTTGAATTTCCTCATCTAAAATAGAAGAGGTCCTAATTGTCATGTTTTTCCCAAAGTCTCTATCCACTCCCATGACCTCCTCATTGATTAAATCATCATTTAGTTTAAAGTGGATTTTATTGCGAGGTAAATGAGCATTCAGCAGTCTATAACCAAATGCTTTATTTAATTTCATTTCCTGCTGTTGGATCAGTCCCTGCGATCCGGATAAGATGGCAATCGTCTTATCCAGTGCCGATATCAAAGAATTTTGATATTCTTCGATATTATGTGAAAGTTGGTTATGCGATTTACTGAATTGTAAAAGGGTATCTTGTTTGACTTCTCGCTTCTGTTTTTTTACACTTTCCTCCAACCCCTTAGTTAAATTATCTATCGCTTCTTTAATCTTTGTTTTTTTGGATTTAAACAAGAAGGATAATCCTGTTCCTATAGCAAATATAGCGAATCCGGCCCATCCAATTGGTCCTGATAAAGTTAAAAACGGCGCTATTGCCATTAGAATAGATCCAGCACCAGCTAGATAAGCAAAAAAGCGTTTGGTATCAAATAAGTTTGGCATTTTCACATCTATACCTTTGACGCTCCTTTCGCTCGTGAAGGAGAGGTCTTCAACCATTTCTTTCAAATATTGCTCAATATCTGCTATATATCTAGAAAATACCTCTTCTATATTTGACTTTAAACTTCTTTCAATCCCAATGGACTTTACCAGTTTGCTCCATTCTTTTTCTAACTCACTTTTTTTCATATGGTAATGGTTTGTTGCAAAGGAGCTAATTTTATCCTCCAACTTCCCAAACTCTTTTTCTATTGTTTGTCCAATTCGATTTTGATAGGTTTCCCTGATTTCTTGAAGCTTCTTACTATTGCTTTCTTGTAACGTTTTTAGTTTGCTCGACAAAGTGTTAAAAGCCTTGAGATGCTCGTTAAGCACTTTATAAGAGGAGTGTACCGGATAGATAAGGCCATCCAGGATTGTTTGGCTGCGCCGAATATGGCCCTCCTTGATGATTGATAAGCGTATAGCATTAAAAAAATACTCTATATGACTGCCTTCATATAATATTTTTCGTTCTAGCTCATTGAAGGATTCGTCTTTTGAGAGAATGGCTGCATATAATTGAACCGGAATGATAGCAAACTCATTGTTTGGATAATGCGCTTCTGCATACCGCCGGATCCTATTTATATGTCCTTCCAGCGACTTCGAATCCTTTCTTTCATAAATATGCTCTGGATTATGTAGAAATCTCTTTAATTTCGCAGGTTGGTCAAGATTTTCTTTTACATTTAAAAGGATGATTATGGGTTTATTTTTCTCTTTAATCGCTTTTAAAAAGTTAAACTCAGCAGATTGTACACTATCATTTTTCACGAGATAGCAAATTAAATCACTTTCATCAATAATACTTTCAGCAATCTCCTCATCGCTTCTCCCTCCCGGAGCACCAATACCAGGCGTATCTATGATTCGAATGTTGTTCCATGTGTATATTCTATTGTAACGTGTTGTCCGTTGTTTACCTTCACCAATTTCCATTTTCCCTCTACCCGTAATGATGGAGTGCAGGGTACTCTTCCCAGCCTTAGTCTTACCCATGAAGGAAATCGTGAAATGGTCCATAGCCTTTCTCTTTTTTTGCATAGTTTTGGCTACTTCCTCTAATTGTCCTTCAACTAATTGATTAATTTGTTGCTCCATATCTCTTATTGAGTCTTTCACACTTAAAATATCATTTTTTTGATCATCTATTTTTTCTAATATCTTCTTAATATAAGAAGATATCTCTTCGAGGACCATACGATGTTCATTAAGAATAGGGGATGCATAATCATAATCCTCTTTAGCAATTCCCTTACAATATTCAATTGCTTTCTTATACTCAGATTCACTAAATAAAATTTGTTTATCCAGTGCCATCTGCATTTGGTCCTGATTATTGATAACCTCCATCAAAATTGCGAACCAAGGATGTGACAAGCTTACATGAGCCTTTATTATTCCGCATTGGTCCGCGGACTCTGAGATAAGCTCTTCAGCCGCTCTTTCAAATTCTTTATACTTTGCTTTACTTATTCCCCATAACTTCCTGGCCATTTCAAAAAATACTTCTTCATCTTCGCCATATAGGTCTGTAACTAAAGATATTGTTACACCAACCTGTAAAGCTAATTCCTGAAGGTCTTTGGCCCCTTTAAGGTTTTGGATTATTTCATTTAAAGTTAATTTATTATCATCATTCGTTAAGATTTTCTCTATTTCTGTTTTTCCTATTTCAGTTAAATCCAACTGATTTAAAAAAACCTTAAAAATACTTAATTGCCTCTCTTCAACCTGTTCACCAGTAACAATCAAGTGAGAAAGGAAATAAAGTACGTCAGTGTTCAACAAGAAGAACCCTCCACTCAACTCATCATATCTGCATATTTTGTAATATCCTGTAAAAGTTTGTACCCTTTTACCATTATACAACAGCCAACCTCTTTAAAATCGACAAATTTCGGATGTTAACGGGAAGTCCTTTTGTCCCTCTCGAGGATCCCATTAAAAGATGTGTAGTTGACCCATGCCCTTCTATATGAAAAAGAACTTGTCCCCAATCTATTTATTGAAATGGTGACAAGTCCTTTTTAATTTTCTCCCCTTTTACGCATGTATCAATAACCTGATGAATCTTTTCTTCTTAAACTTATAAAATTCATCAGACTAGTTAGACTCAAGGTATTCAAAGAAGCAAAGGGACGTTTGCTTCTTTGAATATGTATTGCCTAAGTGGAAAAGTATTTAGCTATTCGTTTGAATAATAAAAAACTACACCTCCAATTGTTAGGTGGGTCTAACAATTGGGGTGCAGTTCAACGTCCCCATGCTTCTCACTGTGTTTGTTAAAATAACCTTAATTACTGCTTCCTTTATTTCCAGGTAAAATGTAGTACTCATTTATTAAGTCACGCTCGTAAATAACTTGTTCGTGTCCATTTTCTTTTAGAGTATAACTTTCACTTCTTGTAATCATATCACTCACAAATTTTATCCGTTCTTGAAGCAATGTGGAATATTCTACTTCCAATTTTAACAATTCTCTACTTCCATGAGGGTTTAATACAGTTATAGGAATATAGATACTATGCTCTTTTCTCCAACCAGCCAAGTACATCCTATCGGTATCTTCCTCTCCTTCTATTGCTGACCTAGTTATCTTTATTTTAATATCTAGGACACAATCTGCGGAACCGTAAAATTCAAACTTAACAATTGTGCTTTGAAATCCTCTAAGTAATCATTAGGGTTATGTTTAATGAATGTGTATATATCCTTTGGAAGGAGGATTTTAGTTTCATCTTCTTTTCGTTCCGATAAAAGTAGAGTGTTTACCCCCATCGTATAATCTATAAAAACACGATTTGAAAGCTTCAATGTTTTAATTTCATTGTCGATTCGTTCTTTAAAAACACAGGGACGGTTCTGGCATTTCATGAATTGTTAAAATATGTAATTTACTGAAACAGAAGAACCGTCCCCACGTTTCCCCTTATTTATTTTTGAAAAAATAGGAATGAAGAATCAACGCGAGGAGATATTCCGACTTTTCTTCCTGTAATTCTAATACCTGTACATTGCTAATGATATGGTTGCGTTTCATAGTGCCGAGCAGCACTTCGTCTTCAGTTAGTGAAATGGTGGATGTGATTGTCATGGCAGATGACATAAAGGTAGTGTCAAAGAAGCTATACATAATCACTTCATTTAATTTCATTGCATTTTTTAGATTAACTTGCGTTTGGGCTTTACCGATGATTTTCCCATTTTTATCGATTCTCCATTGATCCTGTTGAGTGAACCATTTTTCACGATACCATCGAACATCGTATACATCATCGTCAATTTTAATTTCTAATGAAAGGTACCAGTTAAAACCGAACAGATCACCAAAGATATATTTCCATTTTTGCTGAAAGTAACGTTTTACGTATCCTCTTTGAACTTGCCCTTTAAAAAGAGGTTTCTGAATGGATAATGATTTTTGGATATTGTAAAATGACCAGCCTTCAATATTTTTCGGCTGATAAGCACGCTCTTTTTCTGCAAACCTTTTACTGATCTTATAAATAGCAAGCGAGCCTACTGGAAGCAGCAAAATTATCGCAAACATCAGCGGCTCGAATGCACCAAATACGATATATCGAGCAATCGCTGTAAGCAATAACAGAACAAAGAGCAATATTAATTCAATCATTGAAGTCACCTCTATAGATTTACGAAAAATTCCTATAAAGGTTTCAACTCTTTCTGCAATAAAAGAAGCAGTGGATTCAAAAACTGAATCCCTCTGCTTTTAGGTTGATATCACTATTTTTTAAAATGAATTCTCTCTTCTGACTGAACGATTCGAATTGATGCTTCACTCGGTTTAGAGAAACACATGGACGGTTCTGGCGTTTCATAAATTGTTAAAATATGCTATCCACTGAAATGGAAGAACCTTCCCCACGTTTCCAAGGTGGAACATGACATAGAATGTATCTGATTTTGCTCCGGGAATACTTTGTTGGAAGCAAGCTTCTTTCCAAATGCCAGTATGAATATAAACATGAGGAAGGGGATGATGTAACTTACCGATTCCAACAGAAGAGAATGCTCATCTATCCCTTTTTAGTATAAGGATAATATTTTTGAAGTTTTTTGCTCCGCTGAGAGGATCTGTCACCCCCGCTACACTAAACCTCCATCCTCCACCCCGACACAGCGAGCCAGCGCTCACACCGTTCATATTCAGGCATGATTTTTCCGACAAGCCGCCAAAATGAACGGTCGTGATTCATATGGACCATATGGCACATTTCATGGACGACAACATAATCAATCACTTCCATTGGTGCCATGGACAGCCTCCAATTGAATGTCAAATTCCTCATGGAATCACACGTTCCCCATTTCGTCTTACTGTCCGTGATTCGAATCGAGCGCGGCTTCATTTTGAATTCGCTCTGATAAAATTTAACCCGTTTTTCGACAAATGCCTTGCACTGCTGATAGTAAAATCGCTTCAAAGCCTGTTTGATGCTCTCTTCATTTTGCTCTTTCACGTATACATGGAGCGTGTCTGCCTCAAACACGGCATTGTCTTTTTCGATATCTGCATCCTGGGAAATCAGAATGTGATAGAGCTTCCCCAAATATAGAAATTGTCCGCCTGGTCCGTACTCTTTTTCCCTACCGGCTGAGGCCCGCTCTTTCATTTCCTTCGCCCTTTGCAGGATCAAGTCCCATTGGCCTTCTAAGATTTGAAGCACACTTGCATCTGAGGTCCCCTTAGGAGCGTGGACTTCGACATGGCCGTACAAATCCATATAAATGCCGATTGTTTTACGATTTTTATATATCACATCATACCCGATTGTTTCACCTAAAAAAGTATGTAGCATGTCATCACCTGAATTTTATTCTATGAATACTCCCCAGCCATCAGAATGGCCGCCGTAAGGCTTGCTTATTTTATCCAGCTTTTCCTGCACTTTTTTTAACTCGCTATGGTTAAGGAGCATCCTTTTCGAGCAACTGCAAGCCCACTCATCTGTCTCATCATCCTGATCGAGTAAGCCATGAAAGCCTTCTTCCTTCAATACGTTCAGAAGCTTCTCGCCAGTTGCCTTATCCGGCACAGCTATAAAAAACTCGACTGGCTGCGGCTTTTTAAAACTTACACCTTCATTAAACAAACTGCGCAATGCTTCTCCATCCGCGTCATTTGGAAATTTCATCATCCATTCCTCCATTTGTGTGCATTCTATGTTGTCATTATCATGCACTTGCTAAATTTCTGCTAATCATTTGATTATGAGATTGTTATGTTATAATGTAAATAACCTTTTGCTTTAAATTTTTTACTTACCGGTACCATGCCCCTGCTCGTTCGTTGAGCAGGGTTTTTTATTGCTTTATTTTTGAAAATAAAAAAACAGACCCTTTTGGAGTCTGTTTCGGTATGCTATATCAAAATTAAGCTTTTTGAACGTTAGCAGCTTGAGGTCCACGTGCACCTTGCTCAACGTCGAAAGTAACTTTTTGACCTTCGTCTAATGATTTGAAGCCTTCAGATTGGATTGCAGAGAAATGAACGAATACATCTTCTCCACCTTCGCGCTCGATGAATCCGAAACCTTTTTCTGCGTTAAACCATTTAACTGTACCTTGTTCCATGTTTGTTGCCTCCTAGTGCTAATGCACATTGTATTACTATCCTTGCCCAAAGTGATCATTAGAACGAAGAGTCGAACTTTACACCGAACAAAAATAATTCTACCTAAGAATAACAAGATTTAGGAAAAATTGCAAGGGACTTTAGTTGGATGTGAACGTTACGGTTCAAATGCGATGAAAGTCGATCGCAATAAAAGAAGCAGTGGATTCAAAAACTGAATCCCTCTGCTTTTAGGTTGATATCACTATTTATTGGCTCTTTTCTCAAACTTTGTTGCTATTGACTACAAAAATAGGATGGAATGACCTATGTTTCCTCACAAAATGAAAGCTTATTATGAGAAAAGAGCTTGCACACTTGATACCGACCTACAATATAGCGTTTTACCACGTTAAAATCGGCTTTAGGATTTTAACCACAATTTTTCGGAAACAGCTATTTATTAAAATGAATTCTCTCTTCTGACTGACCTATTCGAATTGATGCCACTCCCTTTTTGTAGTGGACCATATGGTGATACCAATTCGTTTTTCTCTTTTACGTAAGGAAGCTAAACAATTACTATTCACTGTCTCAGTAGACGCGAAAAATCCTTAAAGACAGAGGTGAATTTGATTGTTTTTTTCTTGAATAATGACTTAAATAATAAATTGTATCCCTAAAACAATGAAAGCCCTACCTCTCTTTCATCCTTACGGCTCCTAGTCCGTGCCAGTGTGAATCAGGATTGCAAAAATCAAGTGACTATTTTATCGAGTTTTTTTGATGAAACTTCAAACGTTCGTAAAGGAAATTCAAGTAATAAAAATGGATTAGATTGTAGAAAAAAACAAAAGAGGTTCATGCTCTACAGGTGAGTTGGAGAAGTTGAATGTCTTGGAAAAGAATATTTTCGGGAAATGTATGAAAGAAACCTTAACAGAAACTTTTTATTTGATGATCAGTAATCCCTTTAATTAATCCCAGTTCACTGATCAAAAATTTATGTGCGTTATCTAGCATTTGCTTTTCGCTTGTATTAAGCACTTTTTCTTTCTGTATACGCAGTAAATCACGTACAACTTCCGTACATTCTTGAATGTTACCTGTTTTCATTTTGTCCGCGTTCAGTTTATACCTTTGTTTCCACGGAAGTAATCGATCAGATTCTCCATGTTGAAAAATGTTAATGATGTGTTTTATTGCACTTATGTCAGTAACAGGTCGTATATTTGAATTCAATATTTTACCCGCAGGAATCATGACTTGCATATTACCGATTAACATTTTTATGACATAATACTGTTGTTTTTCCCCTGAGATTTCCTTTTCTTCTATAGCTTTAATAATACCTACTCCGTGCATTGGATAAACAATCGTATCGTCAATTTGAAACAAATAATCCACCTCCATATATGGTAACCTTCTTAACCTTACCATATATATTATTTTTTAGCAAATTTATAATAATACCATAAATTTATTTTTGGTGTCAACTACTTTTTCTTTAAAAATCAAAAAAGTAAACAAGAGACACAGAGACGGTTCTCTCGTCTCAATCGTGAACCGAAATAATCATAGAAGTGCATTGAGTATTCTTATTTGAGTCCATGCCGTACGAGACTGTACTAGAGAATACATGGTTATAATTTTTCCATTCACTAGACGCCGGAACCATCCCCTTGTCTCAAAAAAAAGGAGCAAAAGGTCCATCAGCCTTGCTCCCTGTTTGCTGTCTTTTTTTGTCCACGCTCCATCATTCAGTACAAGATTAGCTCAAGTCTCTTATGATCCTACCCATGCATCGGTATCATATCCCCTCACTTGCCAGTAGCCTTCGTGTACATGATCGATGGCTTCGATTCTGACAAGCCATTTCACAGATTTATAGGCATACATTTTGGGGACAATCAGCCGGACGGGGCCACCATAATCTGACGGGATCAGCTCTCCATCCATGAGCACGGCGACCATGACATCATCCAAGGCTGCCTGTTCAAGGGATAATGAGTCAGTATAGACACCGTCGCCCGAGTAAAATTTCAGATGGGACGCGTTCTCTTTCAGCTTTACCTTCTTCATGAGATCTTTCAACAGAATGCCTTCATACGTGACATGAAGCACGGACCATCCAGTAACGCAGTGAAAATCACTAACCTGGACTGTCCTCTTCAATTTGACGAATTCTTCCCATGATAACGACACTGGTTCATCAACCAATCCATCAATCATAAAATTCCAATTTTCATTGTTAAAAGCCGGTGTCTCCGTTACTGTGTAAATGCGGAATTTGCCTTCATACCCTCCACCAATGGGAGGGGAGGATTGCGTGGCGGGAATCGGTATGGGTGAGAGCTCATTTGTGCTGTTCAGCGCCACCTCCTGCAGTGTCGATCCCCCATCATCCATTACTTGTTTTAACCATTTATAAATTGATGGACCCAAAAAGATCGCAAGCAAAGTGACAATGCCGTATTTGAAAAACCCTCTGCGGCTGAAAGCATATAGTTCTTTCTTTTTTTCTTGCAATTGATTTGATCTTTTCCTAAACCATCCTGACCTAGTCACTGAGTGGAAAAGGAGGACCGGCAGACCAATCCAGGTGAAAACATCATGTACGATCAATGAAGCTTGAACAAGTTCTTCAGGAAGACTCCTTTGAAAAGTCAGAACCGTACCGCTAATAATCCAGCCGATGATCAATCCAATAACCATCGCAAGATTCCGTTTCTTCCCTTGTTGTTTTTTGATGACTTTGTAATGGAAAGCAAAATAGCGGAAATAAAGCAGAAGGAAGGCAACCGTTGCAAAACCGATCCAAATATGAACGTCCTTCAACATGACACGGTATGAAGCCAACGGCCCCCTTAATGAAGGAATGAAAAGCAAAATCCCACTTATGAATAAAAATAAGGTAGCATATCCATTCAGATGATGAAGTCTTTTCAATCTATTCCACATTTCGCTGCACCCACCTCTCGATAATTCAGAAGCCTGAACCTGAAGCGTCCTCCTTTTCCAAAATAGCCCCTCCTTGGTACTGAACTTGAGGCAGGGACGGTTTCCTTGTGCCATTCTAGAACCAATATAATGATGAGAGAAGCCTTTTGTATACAACTGCTTAAGTCTTTGAACAACAAGACCATTTAAAATACCCTTCAAACAGACGGGCATGATTGATAAATCGCACCAACATTCACATGATTCATATTCCAATAATCTATAATTATAGACTACTAGCAATAATATATTCTAATTTCAATAGGCTAGAATGGTACCGATGGAAGACATATGGACAATTAAGAATGATGATAAACAAAATAAAGGCCTTCCCTACCAATGGACATAATGGGTTCTCTTTAGGAGTGCAAAACGCGGAAAAAACAACACAAAAGTCATGCTAAATCACATACGATTTAGTACACCTTTTTTTGATATATCAAGGTTTATAGCTTTTTATCATAAGAATGAACACTGTAATTAGCACACTGATTAGGAGCATGAAAATGGCATTATCAAAGTGATATTTTATATGCTAAAATACCAACCATTTTATTCAATCATAACCTGGATGGCATTCAATATATGAGTTCCTAAACATATTATGTTTGGGGAGTTATATCTAGCTCCTTCTTTATTGCTAAATAGTTTGCGATTTGGTTTGCTTATTTATATACAGAAGCATAGGGACATACCTTTTTCTTCCAAAAACAATTACGAAAAAGGAGCATAAGGTCCGTCCCCTTGCTCCCATTAAACGCCTGGTTTTATCAACCAGGCGTTATTTCCAGCTGATCATCTTAATTGTTTATATGAACGAACTTTCCCTCCAAAGCCTCAATATACCTCTTAGCGGATTTTTGAACAGACTGATGGGCATCTTCCTTAATAACACGATGAAATGCATTATACAGTCTGTCAAAATTTAGAATTCTGACTTTAGCTGCCATCTCCTGAACCTTGTTAGCTGGCAATGGAATCAGGTTTGGATAACTATACATGAAGCTTACCCATTTTCGATCGGCCACTATTTGAATAATATCACCAGTAAGAAGGACCCCTTGCTTGTTCACATCATTTTCCCAGTGTAAAACACTTCCCCCATTAAAATGACCACCCAAACGATATAATGTTACACCCGAATCAAGCTCCAGAGAATCACCAGACCAGAATATGATCCTGTCACTGTGCCTGGTGACCCACTGGCGATCAGCTTCGTGGATATAAAGGCTTGCTCCGAATACTTCAGCCCATTCAACCTGTGTCGAATAATAATGCGGATGGGATAATGCGATGGCATCGATTCCTCCTAGAGAATGTATTTCATTTTCTGTTTTTTCGTCCAGGTAGGTGATGCAATCCCATAACAAGTTGAACCCTTCATTCCGAACTAAATAAGCTGTCTGCCCAATAGCAAACGAAGGAGTAGTGGTAAGGCTGTACAGTCCCTCCTCTTCTTGGATAATGGTATTTTTATATTTCCCTGAATCTGCAAGCTGTTGTAGCGTCGTCCATGACTGTCCGTCCGGATGGATGTACTGTCTTTCGTCAGCGCAAATCATACAGGCTTCAGGAGCATGAGCAGAATGGGAATATTCGACACCGCAAGTATTACATATATAATGGTTCATTTTGAACACCTTCCTAAGCTTTTTCGTATCTTTATTATAAGAAAACCATTAAGCGATCTCTTCGGAAGAATGTTGTAACCTATCTACAACTTTTGGCTGAGATTTTTATATTTCTTTATCGGACTTTTAAGAAAAAAGCAGATCACGTACCTTATGCTCCCAAAATCATCCGTTGAAAAAAAGCACTTAGTACGCCCTGTGCTCTCCCCCAGCAGCTTTTGGTTCATTGGTCCCTAACTTTTGAGAAATCGAAAAAAATCTTATAGCAATTTTTAGGTAAATGAGTTTATAAACCGTCTAAAAGGGTATGTAATATTAGTTGTACAGTTATTACTTCGGGGGTAAAAAAATTGAATAACATCAATGATTTAAGAGAAGAAATCAAAAACTACTTTAATGAAAATGGTGAGATATTTGATGAGAATTTACTCTCTCAAGCAGTTAATGTTTCGGGGAAAATCACAGAGATTTTAGAAAAAGGGAACATTGACCTTTTGAAAAATGCCAGGACATTAATTTTCTTCATAATTAATCAAAATGAAAAAGATCTAATTGCTTTTGCAGAGGAGGAGGGAATTGCCTGGGCAGGACATTCTCTAACTCTATCTCTAAAATTAGAATGGGTTCAAGCAATCAGAAGAACTTTTTGGAAAATAATTGGTGAAATTGATGAAGAAAAGAACCTGACTGATGGAAAAAAGGATTTTTATGAAATGGAAGAATTCATAAATGAACAAATAGACCAATTTCTAAACAGTTTCTTTCTCAGCTACTCAAAATATAAAGATCAAATGCTCCATAAGCAAAGAGAAATGGTTGAACATTTGTCTGTCCCAATTATTCCAGTAAGTGAGACTGTTTCTGTTTTACCTCTCATTGGCACTATTGACTCCTTTAGAATTAGAATCATTGAAGAAAAAGTACTAAACGAAATAGCTAACACAAGGTTCCAAAATTTAGTGATCGACCTATCAGGTGTAGCCATGATGGATCCGGATGTTATTGACTACTTTCAAAAGATCTTGACTGGAGTGGCCATGATGGGCTGCAAAGCCATCCTGACCGGGCTCCGACCGGACCTAGTAAGAAAAATGGTCCATGGCGGAATACTTTTTGAAAAAGATACAGAAACAAAAGGGACTCTTAAAGAGACATTAAAAAATTACCTTTAATTGCAGGAAAAAGACCATTCGATGGTCTTTTTCTTTTATTTTGACATTTTCGAGTTAGCTTTAACACACTAACGCACCGGGGGTCAGACCCCCGGTGCGTTAGTGCGTTAATTCTTTACATTACTTTAGTACGGAAGGTTTTTGATAACGGTCATATAGCTCATTCAATGCCATACGAAGGCCTGTCGGGTCGATTCCTCACTTAATACCTTTGGACACCCTCGTTTCAGAGATATTTTTAATAAGGACTCACCGCTGTAAACGTAAACGGTACATTTGCTCCTGAATATAATCCAACATATACATAGCGTGTGCCGCCCGGAATGACTCCTGCTTCGTTCGCCCCAGATGTCGCGACACTCCCAATCAGCTCAAAGTTCTTATTATAGAAGTAGACATCGTAGTCATACGATCCGTCATTGCTTCCCTTTAGTGTGAAGTTATGGATCCCATCGCCATATTGCTCTGGTAGGGTCACAACATATCCATCTGCACCTTGGGATGCCGGCTCTGGGTTTTGCGTCGTCACGAACTCGTTCTCTGTGACAGCCAGGGTAGCTGGCACACCTGCCAGGCTTCCGATTCCTGTTCCTGCATTTCCTGCCTGCACAGTACCTTCCGAAACAAACGGTTCTTCTGGTTCTAGTTCAAGCGGTTCAATCTTTGATTTTTGCTCAGAGAAGGCTTGAACCTCAGCCACTTGAACAAAGCCTTTTGTATTGTCCTGTGCATCATGTGCGATAAATTTCAGATATTTTGCTTCTACAGTTTGTGGAAGATCGATTCCCTGGTAATGAAGGTCTGCGACCGTTGGCCTTGGCTTCCCGGCTTCAAATTTCCCTTTCCATACCGTCGTGAAGTTTTCTCCGTCCATTGACGTTTGAAGACTGAAGTTTTTCAGTGTCGCAAATCGTGAACCGGAAATGTCCTTCATGGCACTTACTTGAACATGGGAAATTTCAACTGGATCATCTCCCGCCAGGTCAACGATGAAGTCCGCGCCAAGGAACCCATTTTCCTGCGTATTTGAGGCGAACACACTTGCTTCTGTGTCGTCAATCGCAAACTTAACCGGGTTGCTGTCCGATGATCCGGATACGCTGGAAATCGAAGCTCCGTTAAAGGATGATGCAACGTTTGGTCCAATGGTAAACGTCAATCGGTTCTTCTCTCCTGCCTTGATGGCAACATCACGAATGGTCCTCGATCCAAAACCTTTTGCCTGGATCGTAATGTCATAAGTTCCTTCTACAATATATGCCCCGAAGTCGCCCTTTTGGCCCGATACCGCAAGTGGACTTGTTCTTGCTTCGAACTCACCAATGATGATTCGTGCATCCTGAATCGGTTTATTTGTAGCAGCGTTAACCACCTTTCCAATCAACTGGCCGTTCCGCTGTCCATCTGGATGGTTGAATCCTGGAACTGGGTCTGTATCGTCTCCGCCTTTGGATAATGCATTTGCTCCTAAGCCGCGTTGTGCGAATGCAGTCCATAAAGCATCATAGTGCTTTCCATCGTAGCGTTCAAAATCTGCGGCAAGGATCGCCGTTCTCATGTCTTCCATCGATGGATTCGGAACGGAGATTGGCATCGCATCCATGACTAGATGCTCGATGACTGATTCTGCTTCGGTTTTCCCAATGCTATCAATCAATGTGTCTCTTACATGCCATAAAATAGCTGCCCAAATGTCGCCGTCAGAGTGAACCTCTGGCCCGCCAACATCATAGCCAACATCCCCATAATTGTATGGTGCCTCATCAAGTGCATAACTGCGGATGCCTCGTTCAGCATTCCCTGTCACATAAGCTCCCACAACTGGCTTTTCTTGCAGGCCTTTTTTTGCCAGATAGTGCATTCCAAAGAAGTCTCCCCAGCCTTCGCCCATGGAACCTGACTGGTGGCTGCCGAGTGCTTCTCCGCCTGCTACGAAACGATTGGTCAATGCATGGGCATATTCATGATAAATAATTCCGGCATCAAAATCACCATCTGCATATTGTCCTTCAAATGACCCCGGTATCGGTTCCCAAAGGAACATACCACTCCATGCAGGAATACCATCAGGAAGCGTCAGCATGTAGGCGTTATCCCGTCCCGTATACGTTGGCGCACCGCCTGACAGCGCTCCTGCCTGCACAAGACCTAAGATGGCATCGCCGTCCATTCCACCTTTTCCGTAGTTTGAAAGCTGAAGGTTCCCGGCTGCTTCTGTCCACCCAAGGTTGTAGAAATAGTCGTGGAATAGATTATGATGATAGAACAAGTTCGTCGCCGCACTGTTTAAATCCTCTGCATAGGACGGCGGTGTCGTTTGCCCGTTTGTTTTTTGCCACGCGTTTTTAAATAAGTAGCTAAAATCGCCATCTAACGCCAGCGGACGAACAGCCTGATCGGCCGGAACCAAAAAGTTGCTCCAGTTCGCATACGAGTTGGCGTTGTTACCAAATGTCGTCAATCCCAAGCTTGTTCCCGGAATCAGCCAGCCTTTTGGTGACGCCTTTGGATCCCCTTTAAACGACTTCACAATCTGAGTTCCGCCAGCCGGTGCACCAGGATAGTTCTCAAAAATGAGTCCTTCTGTCTCTAATAGCGTGTCAACGAGGGAGCGTTGGTATAAAAGCTTGCCATTCGCTGCATCGATCACCATCTCAAAGCCTTCATTCAGCTCCTTGATGAAAAGCACACGGTAAGCTGGCCGGACACCGTCCTTCGTAATAAACGTTGCTTTCTT
This sequence comes from Bacillus sp. ISL-41, assembly GCF_018613235.1. Lineage (GTDB taxonomy): Bacteria > Bacillota > Bacilli > Bacillales > Cytobacillaceae > Mesobacillus. The sequence continues at coordinate 149,028 of NZ_JAGGQP010000023.1, read as the reverse complement.
TACACGCTGCTCAGCCGGCAGCACATCTCCTCCAGCAAATACTGACCAGCCTTTTTCAGTACTTAACAGCTTTGGAACAAAGCTTACGTCTGGCAATTGCAGCTCAACTGCCTTGTTTAAGGCATCTGCTTCTGAAAGCTGGAATTCTGCAATCAAGCCTGTTGCGCGGCTAAGGTTTCCTGCTGCGGAAAGAATCTGGCCCTCTTTGTTGACCGCGATGATCACTCGTCCTCCGTAGGCAGACTCAATGCCATCAAAGTTTTGCTGCAAAGTGACGGGACGAAGCCCTGTTCCTGGCATTTCAAAATTTTTGCTTACGATAAATGAGTCAATGTCTGAGGACTGAAGCCCAAATAGCGCCGCATTTTGCTTTAGCCAGTTGCGCGCAATCGTCTCAGCGCTTTCATTAGAAGGAGCTGTCAAATATCCCTGTTCCTTGATAATGGTCGAAGGGGTTCCAAACACGGTGTTCCACTTAATCTTCGTTCCTGCACCCACAGATTGAACCAATGTGTTAGCGGCATCAAGCTGTTTCTGGGTCGGCAGGACACTGTTCACCACATTTCGGACATCATACAGATGGGACTCATGATCCTCATGGATTCCCTCTGAAGTCACTGGTCCTGTCACCTGATCAGCCTTTATTCCGCTTGTTAACAAAACCTGACCAGCCAGCAGCGTCGAACATACAGCCGTCACGAGCTTTCGTTTTTTCATCTACGCAATACCCTCCTTGAAAAATCTATTTCAAGGAAAGAATACGTTAGCGTCATTTGTTTTACCTCTGCCGCAAGGGCAAAATACATACTATAGGTCACTAAAATACTACTAAGACACTATGGAGGATAGGACTTGTGGATAGTGTGCGGAACAGTTCTTTGTCCACAAGAATCGATAAAAAAAGAGATAAGCGAATTGCTTATCTCAACTGGTCGGCCCTTGTATTAATTTTCATTTACACGCGAGACACAGGACGGTTCGCCCGTCTCTTCCGAGAACTAAAATAGATAATAGAATACCCCTGATTATTCCGCTTTTAATTCGTGCGGTACCATGGACATATCAGCAAAATTAAAGAGGATAGCGAAATGGCTATCCTCATGTTCTACACCGTTTATTGTTTTTTTAATCCCTACATATTCTTGCTCTGAAGAAGAAGCTGGGATTTTCCTGAACGCTCCCACTCTTCTACGGTTTCATATGCTTTTTCCGGAGTATACCCTTTCCCTACAAGCACTCCCATTAGAATGAACTCTTGAAGAATGTGCGTAGCGTTGATTCCTCTTTTAACGTCCTCTAATCCTTCCTGCACTAAATATTCTGTGTGCCGTACCCACTCATCTGGAGTCTTGCCAAAAACAACCGTATTCCCATTTCCGTTACCTCCGCCTTCACTGGCCATTGCATCGGCTTTTGTCACGTGGACAGTTCCGAATGGATGGTTAGGAGGAGCATAGATGGAGTACAGCTTTAACGGAGTATTACCGGTATTGGTCACATTATGCCATGTTCCGGCAGGAATCATGATGGCAGAATCGTCAACGACCGGTCTTTGAAAGCTAAGGTTATCTTTAGTCTGGCCCATCTGAACGATTCCCTGGCCTTGTTCAATCCGCAAAAATTGATCGACATCAGGATGCATTTCCAAACCGATATCATTACCAACATCAATGCTCATCAACGTGACCTGTAAATGCGTTCCTGTCCATAAAGCCGTACGATATGTGTTGTTTTGCTTTGTTGCTTCATTGATATTTACCACATATGGATTTGGTCCATAATCCGCTAACGGAATTATTCCATTACCGTTAGGATAGCGGAAAGATTGAAAACCGTTCACATGCTGCATTCCATAAGGATACGCCCACTGACCAGACTGTCTTCCATCATAATATTGCGGGCCATTGCCATAATAAGAGTATTGAGTTGAATACCCATGAGGAGCATAGTACATTTTTGTCAATCCCTTCCCAGTTTATCAACATATCCTATGCAATTATTCTGGGAATGTACTGAAAAGAAAAAATCGGCTTTAAGATTTTAACAACAACAGCCTTACTTAAAGAAGGGCGGTTGCGTACCCATGAATCGCACATTTAGTTCAAGAATAATTTCTACGATGTTTTATAAGATAATGCACTGTACTTGAACAACTGATCCCCATTACCACCAAATAACTTCCGAGAGGATAGTTTGGTATTAAAATGAGTAATGAAAAGATGCAAGTTGTGAAGAACGATCTTGCTGCTTTCTCCTTATAATTCAAGTCTTTCCAATGTTTCATTTGGGTTCCCCCTTTTTAGCGGCCCGGTTGCTTGTTCAGCAAACGCACCCGGCACTCTAACAATCTTGGATTGTTGCGTTCGGACATCTTTTTCTTAGCTCAGCAATAAACTCTCTCTTCGCTTTTGGTGAAATTTTTACGCTTCCGAAAACGGTTGTTTTATTGAAGATCTCGAGCGCATCTCTCGATGACAATATTCTATATCCTGTAAAAATATCAGTTGAAGGTGTTACCTTTGTTATATTTTCATAAAGAATTTTACTTCTAAATGGCCCGCCTTTAATGAGTAAATAATCACTATAGAAAATATACTTTACTGAAAAAGCAGTCCATAAAATAAAACATACCACAATAAGAAATGTTGAACTGAGAATGAGAACCACTGGTAATTGAGTGCCGCCTTCAACGAATAATGGAAAGAATGATGCTAAAGCAATAACAAGCACTGCAACCAATATAAAGTTTCTAAAAAAGGGATCTACTTTTGATTGAAAAACCATGAAGTAATCGCACCTCCACAATATGATTAAAAAGCCCTAAGCGGATCTACCTTACTACTGTTAAAACTGTATGTTCAATATTGCTGCTGTCCCCCAACTTTTGTAACTGAGGAACAACAAACTCGGGTACTATTTTGTACTTATCAAGTTCATTGATCTCAATCCATTTGTGGATATATCCGTCTTCCACTCCTTTGAACTCATCTTTATTGTTAACTAATTCATGATCTTCGGGAATTTCCACAAGGTAATGCATTCCTAATTCCTGAATTTTTTTACTCCCAGCCTCTAAAAAATACTCCACTACCCAGCAGAGTTTCATATAGTCTACTTTTAAGTTAAACTCTTCCATTAACTCTCTTTTTAATGTCACTTCTGTTGATTCAAAATGCTCAACTCTTCCTCCTGGCAAAAACCAATTTTCACTATTAATCGGCCTTTGAAATAAGACCCTGTCATTAATTTTGATAATGGCTGCAGATCTTAAATGGAAGCTTCTATCTTTATCAATTGAGAACTTGATCATCAATTTTATTTTCATCCTTTTTTAATTTTATATAAAGATCTTCTCATAATTACTTTTCTCTGTAGTAAGCAGAGTGTAGCTTTTCACGTTTTTCATAAAAGGAATACAGGGCGTACTCCCCGTTCGTCATATATGCTATTTCCGTTTCACTAAATATTGCCTTAATTCCTCTTTTGTTTCAGATGAAAGTGGCGCGGACTTTCTAGTGTGTTCGTCCATTTGCACGATGACGGTTTCTGCAACCGCAGCAAGCTTTCCATTTTGATAGATTCCCTGAAATAAAGAAAAGGAACTGTTGCCAACTCTTGTAATGGCACTGCCGATTTCCACTATTCCAGGCCACCGAATTTCAGAAAGCAAATCCAGCTTCAGACTCGCTATGACAAAAGAGGCGTTTTCAGCATGCAGCGGCTCCTTTGCATAGAGCAGCTCCGTTCTTCCCGTTTCCAGGAAGGTTGAAAATAGTGCGTTATTTACATGTCCCTGCCGATCCGTATCTGCATACCTGATCTTGTCATATGCCTTTAATGGAAAATCTTCATATTCCGGTCTCATCTGCATCTTCATCATCCTCCTGCATCTATGCTTCTAGTGTCAATCCCTGCTAGATACATTCTTCAACAATTTAAGCGTTAAATCCTTCTTCAACACGTCTGCTCCTTTATTCGATTACTTGAAAAGCCTACGGCCGTACCATATGCTCCCAAAAATTGATCATTTGGAAAGAAGCACTTCAACGTCCCCGTGCTTGCCGATCATTTTATTTGCCTTTGAAAAAGTAGGAATGAAGGATTAATGCGACTAGATATTCTGGTTTATCTTCTTGTACTTCTAATACTTGGACATTGCTGATGATATGGTTGCGTTTCATTTTGCCAAGGTGCCTTTGTTCATGGGTTAGTGAAATGGTGGATGTTAACGTCGGTGCAGAAGTCTCAAAAGTGATGTCATGGAAGTTAAACCTTATGTATTCCGTCAGACTCACGGTATTTTTCAGATTCACCTGAGTTTGTGCCTGGCCGATTTGTTTTCCGTTTTTATATATTTTCCATTGATCTTGTTGGGTGAACCACTTTTGATGATACCATTGTACATCGTATACATCTTCGTCAATTTTCACCTCTAATGAAAGGTGCCAGCTAAAACCGAAAAGATCACCAACAATATAATTCCACTTTTGCTGAAAATAACGTTTTACATATCCTCTGTGGACCTCGCCTTTAAAGAGAGGTTTCTGAATGGGCAATGACTTTTGGATATTGTAAAATGACCACCCTTCTATATTTTTCGGCTGATACGCACGCTCTTTTTCTGCGAACTTTTTACTAACAAGATAAATAGCGAACGACCCTAAGGGGAGAAGGAAAATCGCCGCAAACAGTAATGGATCGAAGGCACCAAACACGATATAACGTGCAAGAGTTCCAAGCAGAAACAAAATAAAAAGAAAGATTATTTCAATCATCAAAGTCACCTCTAATGTTTTACGTAAACTTTTCAGAAAAGTTTCAACTTTCTCTGCTTCTGTTTGCACGTACCAGGAACTCATTCTTTTGTTCCTATTTTCTTCAGCCGTAAAGTTTTGAGCTATTTACTGAACAGAAGCATAGGGTACGTCCCCGTGCTTCTGATTAAGTAAGTTATCATGACCGGTGCTGAATATCCATATATATAGTGTAAAAGCCAACGGGAGTAGAAATCATTGGACAAACATAATAGCAGGTTTAGGTGGGTTGTATTTTTTTCCGTATTGTTCACTTACTTATTAATGTCGAGCCAGCGGACAGCTCCGGGATTGATTACAGAACAGGTGATGAAGGATTTTCAGGTAACAGCCACAACGATCGGGTTACTAACAAGTATGCAATTCTTGGTTTATACTAGTCTGCAAATTCCAATGGGGATCTTGGCTGATCGGTTTGGGCCCAACTTTTTTCTGATTATAGGGGCAATCGTTACAGGGTTAGGCACCATCATCTATAGTCTTGGGACACATGAGGTTGTCTTATTTTTTGCCAGAATCCTTACGGGAATTGGAGATGCGACCATTTGGGTCAACTTGGTATTGATTTTAAGCCAATGGTTTAAGGTAAAGGAATTTGTCCGCTTAATTGGTTTCGCGGGTATGACGGGAAGTCTTGGATTCCTTCTGGCGACAGTTCCTTTCTCTGCTTGGATTGACTTACTTGGCTAGAGAGCAGCCTTTTTTTCTGCGGGCATAGCTTTATGTCTATCCGGAATTCTTCTTTATATGGTGCTGGTAAAGAAACCAAGACAACTCTTTCCTCATGAATCGGTAACTGTAAAAGATGAGATTCAACGTCAAAACATTTCGATGTTATTAAAAAGAATCGTTATGAATCGGCAGGCATGGGCTTTATTCTTCTGTCATTTTGGGGTTGTTGGCGGCTATGTGGGCTTTATTAGTTCATGGGCAGTGCCTTATGGGACGAATATGTATGATCTGACTCGGTCGGATGCCAGTCAACTAGTAATGGTTGGGCTTATAGGGGCTCTTATTGGGGCCCCGCTGACCAGCTGGATTTCAAGTCGGCTTGAAACAATCAAGCGCCCTTATGTCATTGTTCATTTCATTATTTTAACAAGCTGGTCTGCTTTCCTTTTATTCAAAGGGAATCCTCCACTTTTCATGCTCATTTTGCTTTTCTTTATCATCGGCTTTGGATTTGGAGCAAGTGCCTTAACATTTGCTGTCGTTCGTCAATCCTTTCCTATGAGGGAATCTGGCTTGGTATCTGGCTTTGCGAATACCGGTGGATTCCTAAGCGCCGTTTTACTGCCAGTATTTTTCGGGAAAGTGTTGGATCATTTCCAGTCTGTCTCAGGCAGTATGACTGAAGGCTATTTCTATGGCTTCATCATTCCCGTCATCTTTTCTCTAATCGGCTTGTTTGGAGTGAGTACGATTAAGGAAATGCGCCAGCCTGAATCGGCAGAACTAGAATACTAGAATCCTCCCGTCTAAAATAAGGCTTAAAGAACGTGGCTACCCGGACTTGGGTAATTCCATAAATGAGCTGGATGGTTTACTCGAGACATTTCCTGAAGCCCGAAAAAACCGCAAATTCGGAAAAGTATTTGTCTTCCTCCCTCTCTATAATCTGGTTAGGGGGAGATGAAATTGATATTTATCAAAAAAATGGATTCCTATCGTGTTTATATATATACACGTTTCTGGTCGCAGTTCTTTTTTACATTTATTTTTACAGTTAACCTGCTGTATCACGTGAAGGTCGTCGGCCTTGATCCGTTGCAGCTCGTTCTGGTTGGGAGTGTTCTCGAGGCGGTTGTGTTCCTGTTTGAGATTCCGACTGGGTTTATGGCAGATTTAAAGAGTCGCAGGCTTTCGGTGATTTCCGGGTATTTTTTGATTGGAGCCGGGTTCCTCATCGAGGGCTCATTTCCGTATTTCGTGGCCGTTTTAGTGTCTCAGGTCCTTTGGGGAATTGGCTACACATTTACGAGCGGTGCCCATCAAGCCTGGATTGCTGATGAGATCGGAGAAAATCGTGCTTCCGAGGCGTTTGTGAATGGTGCTAAGGCCGGCAAGCTAGGCGAAGTGATCGCCATTCCTTTAAGTATGTTGATAGGTTACTATTTCATGATCAACCTGCCGATCATCATTGGCGGATTATCCATGATGGGGTTAGCAGTTTTTCTGCTTCTTTTTATGAAAGAAGAGAATTTCAAACCTGTCCAACCTGAAAATACATCAACTTTGCAGACGCTGAAGACAAATATGAGTGAGATGGTCCATTATACAAAGGCCAGTTATCTGATGCGGATCCTTTTCCTTATTGCCTTGTTTTTCGGGCTATATAGTGAAGGCTTCGACCGGCTGTGGATTTCTCACTTCCTTGAAGAAACCCATCTCGCATATATGACGGAAGGGAATTTGGTCATCCTGATCGGCAGCATTAATTTTGCCGTGATGCTCCTATCATTTGTCGGCCTTCATTTTATCAGCCGGAGTTCGCTCCATCATCAGTTAAACACCATCTATGTAGCCTTGCTGATCGGATGTGTTCTGATCATCGCTTCGCTGACCGGTTTTGCTCTTTCGACCGGTATCATCGGTTTGCTGTGCTTTTACCTGATCATCCAAGGAACAAGGTCTGTCATGGCACCGTTTGAGGACACATGGCTGAATAAAATCATTCCTGATTCCTCCACACGCGCGACGTTTTTTTCGGTAAAAGGCCAGGTGGATGCCATTGGCCAAATTAGCGGCGGACCGGCAATTGGACTCATTGCCGCCAATTTTTCGATTAAAATTGCGATGATTGCAAGTGCGATTCTTTTAACACCTGTCATCTATTTTTATCAATTGGCCATCAAAAAATCTCGAGGGTGATAGAGTCACTCTCGAGATTTTTCTTTGATGGGGATATGAATTTCCATATAGATTTTTTTGAAATCCCAATAATGGCAATGCTCATCATAAAATTCAAAGTCGAAGCCCTCTTCATCCAGTTCATAGGATGAGTTTGGAAACCAATCCTCGAGTATGTATCTCCACGTTCCTTTTATGGCTGCAGCAAATTGGTCAACATCAACCAAAGGCGTCCGGAATATCGCATAGGTAGCTTCAGGAATTTGTGCAGTGGTTACTCCATCCGGCAAGCCTTTTTCATCATCATGATCTACAGCAAATATATAACGGCACCCTTCATCCAAGCTGCGACTCAAATTGATGCAATACTCTCCATGCTTTTTCGGCGCCAGCTCTTTGTACAGGTACGTTTCAATCGAACCGTCCGTCAAACCTTCCTGGTCCCAGAAGGCAGGCACATTTCTGTTTGCAGGGAAATTCTCGATACTGAAGATTTTCCCGGCGACATTAAAGGCCTCTCGCCGGAAAATCTGAGGCTGCAAGACGATGCCGCCCGTGTTCTTTTCGTGAAGGCTCATTAAATCCAGTTTTTGAGGCAGTGATGTTGGACAATGCTCCTTATAAAGACTCGGAGGACTTCCAAAACACTTCTTGAACGCTTTCGTAAAGCCAGCATGCGTTTCAAATCCATAATCCATGGCAATCTCGATGATCTTTCTCCCATTCACCAATTCGTACAGCGCAAACTGGAGCTTCCTTTTTACCACATAATCCATCAATGTATAACCCGTCTGCTTCTGAAAAATCCGCGAAAAATGATAAGGCGAATACCCAACCATTCTCGCCAGCTCTTCAGCACTAAGTTCCTCTCTAATATGATCCTCTATATAATCAATGACACGTTGAAATAAAAGTAACTGTTGAATCGTGCTCACCACTTTACGGTTAATCTCGTCAACATTTAAAAAAACTTGGGGATAGAGACGCTTGTCTCACTTTTGAATTCTCCCTTTTACTATATGAAATAAGAAACTAGTTGTCTTCCTTTTTATGTGAAGGTTATGATAATCCTAATTTACCAAATACTTCTTTATCTTCATATCGAAAATTTGCTGGAGTTTTTTTTATGATAATTAAGTCCGATGATTTGACAGGACCAGAGGTTATTTCGTTAATTGGCGAGCATTTGCATGGAATGACACTCCACTCCCCACCAGAGAGTATCCATGCTCTAGACCTGGAGAAATTGAAAAGACCGGAGATTTCCTTCTGGACTGTATGGGAGGGCGATCAGTTGATGGGCTGCGGAGCACTGAAGGAGCTCGATCCCCAGCACGGTGAACTTAAATCCATGAGGACTGTTTCTGCCCATCTACGAAAAGGGGTCGCGCGAGCTGTGCTACAATACATCATTTCCGAGGCAAGAAGGCGCGGCTATACAAGACTAAGCCTGGAAACAGGATCCATGGAAGCGTTCCTCCCGGCGCGGAAACTTTACGAGACATTCGGCTTCCACTACTGTCCTCCCTTTGACGATTATGTGGAAGATTCCAATAGTGTGTTCATGACGAAGGAACTGTAAGCAGGACATAGGGGCGATCCTGGCTTTTTGCTCCATATAGAAGTACCTTATGAATTAATCATATCCTTATGCGAGCTCTGGCCACCACATAAGGGTACAATTACGGATTAAACGGATCCTTATGCAAGCTCTCGCCACTACATAAGGGTACAATTACGGATTAAACGCATCCTTATGCGAGCTCTCGCCACTACATAAGGGTACAATTACGGGTTTATCGCATCCTTATGCGAGCTCTCGCCACCACATAAGGGTACGATTACGGATTTATCGTATCCTTATGCGAGCTCTCGCCACTACATAAGGGTACAATTACGGGTTAAACGGATCCTTATGCGAGCTCTGGCCACCACATAAGGGTACAATTACGGATTAAACGGATCCTTATGCGAGCTCTCGCCACTACATAAGGGTACAATTACGGATTTATCGTATCCTTATGCGAGCTCTCGCCACCACATAAGGGTACAATTACGGATTAAACGGATCCTTATGCGAGCTCTCGCCACTACATAAGGGTACAATTACCAGAGGAAACAGAGGGACGTTTACGCTTCCAAATTAATCTCTTGAGTTGAAGCAAGAGGTATGTCACCACGCTTCCACAAGTAACAAAGGGACATTTTTCCCATGTCCCTTTGTTGCATAAAACTAATCCACAATCGCCACGACCGGCGGCTTATTGAGGTAGGTTATAAGGTTTTTTACATCTCCCTGCACTTCCTGGAATTCCGGTGTTGCGAGTGACTGTGCCAAGACTTCTGGATTATCAAACTGCAGTTCGGCAATCAAGTATAACTTTTCATCCGTATACATGGATTGCAGCACTCGGTGAACCTCAGCGCCTTTTAAGTTTGGAACCTTTTGAACTAGCGGAATATGCACATCATAATAGTGCTTCTCAAATCCTGCTTGATCTTTCGGCTGATCGTATGTAACAATAATTTTCGCCATTTTCTTCCCCCTTAGAAAAATAGAATCATAAATACATTATAAATAACCATTTGTTCTTAATAAAGAATTAACCTTCGACAAAATCCTAAATAAAGAGACACAGGCTAGGTCCCGTGTCTCTCACTTACGATAAAACTACTGTAATAAATTTACCGCTCTTATAGAACTGATTTTCCAAGTTCCATCCATATTTTTATAGGTAAAAATAAGCTTTTCCCGACCATACATTTCGCTTTCCTGGATTTGGGTGAGCACAGATAAACGATCTGTTACTTTTTCGAAATCATGAGGAATCTCTGGCTTGAAGGTTCTCACTGAATCCATCGCCACCAAATATAAGCTGCCATCTTTCTCTTTCAATCTGATGCTGAAGGTCTGTTCAACCACATCTCTCGACATAAAATCGAGGAATAATTGATAGAATTCCTCTTTCGTTTTATACGTTTGGAACTTTAAATTTGGCTGATCCAATGCATCATCATAGGCGGCTTCCCTGACAGTATTGTATCTGTTCAGCAAATCGACAGCTTGCTGCTCCTCGAGCTCCGGAACGCTCTGCCTTTCACTTTGAAGTGATCGAGAAAGAAAGACCGAGAACTGAGCGCGGGTAATAGGTTCATAGGGGCGGAATGTCTTATCTGCATAGCCATCCACAATTCCGTTATGGTAAGCAATGATGACATAGTCTCCTGACGCCTGGCTTGTTGAGACATCTTTGAATGGATGTTCTGGATACCCTGTTCGGTCTGAAGGAGCGAGGGTCGATTTGATTAAATGAATCGTTGCATCTCCCCGATTTACCGCATTGTGCGGCCGGTAAGTTCTGTCTCCATAACCTGCCGCCACGCCAATCAGTTCCAACTGATGAATATAGCCTGAACCCGTTACGCTTGCTGGAACATCCTTAAACCTTGCGTCAACAGGCTGTTCCCCAGGCAAGCCAAGAGCACGGCCAATCATGATCGCAGCCTGAGCTCGAGTGACAACGTCATTCGGCCTGAAAGTACCATCAGCATAGCCTCCGATAATCCCTTTCTGTACCAAATACTCCATATCCTCTTTTGCCCAGTGATTCTTAATGTCACTGAACGAGCTGCTGGCATCCGCTTTTCCATTGAATAAAAAGAGGCTTGAAACCAACACAGCAGACAACAAAAAACACGTTATTTTTTTCATGATATCTCCCCCCTGCCAATATTTCCATTACCATAACCGTAACATTTTTGGACTATTTTGTATATTGAAAGCATGGGGAAAGCAAAGGGACGGTTCTACTGCTTGAAAACAAGCAGTAGAACCGTCCCTCTGTCTCCCCCTTCATTAAATTAAATGGGAATAATCGCTTCCTTTTACTTCCAATAATTAGTTGTGCTGAATTCTTTACAGAAAAATGCTTTAAAAGATATGAAAGGAAACTTGTTACACTTGCAAAGTTGTTAAATGAAATGGGTCTCGACTGCGCGAGACCCGTTAAACTTTGTTCTTTATGAGATTTTCCCTATTGACCAAGCAGAAAGTTTGCATCCCGTAACAAGTAATTAGCTACCGTTGCATTAATTTGCTTCCCGCTTTGTGATTCAACTTGATTTACGAAAGATTGTAGATTTCCATAATCAAGTGTTTGTGTCAATGCATTGGATATCCCTCTATTTTCTATTAAGCCGTTTTTTGTGAATTGAGAAACTAGACCCTTTAAGGAATCTATACTTGTATTTACTTGGAATGTTACCGACTGTGTTGCAACGTTACCGGCGTTATCAGACGCACTCACAGTTAACGTATGTGACCCGATACTCAATGTATATAGAGAAATCGTGGTTTCGCTGCTAATCGGTTGACCGTCCAAAGTTGCACTAATCGATTGGTAATCCACGCCAGACATGTTATCAGTTACTGAATAAGTCACCGTAAGTGATTGTTCATCCAAATACATCGAATTCATTGGACTCGCAATACTGATTGAAGGTGGCGTTTGATCTGGGTCAAAAAATACATAAGTAGCATTAAATTGTGTTGTATACCATGTTCCGTTGTTTGCATCTATCCAGTTATTGATGTATTCCCTTGCAGCTGCTTGCGCTTCCTGGATGGTTGGATAACTTTGATTTTCTTCAAAAAAAATGTAAGAATCTCTAAACCATTGCGGGTCATCGCCAAAAGGAATCACTGCTGATTTGGTTAGGTCAAGATAAACCGAGAAAGTATATCTACCATCTGGCAAGGAAGAAGCTTTTCCCCTTGCCCAAGATAAAGGCAAGCCGCCTTGGGGGTTTGAATTAATTACATTACTGTTGCTCCAAATTTCATATGTAACTGTACCGACATTTATTTCTTCTGCATGAACAGAACTAAATCCACTAAATAAAATTCCTAATAATAAGATGCTTGCCGTTAATTTTTTCATGATGTTTTTCATGATGTTTTCTGTATTCCCCTTTGATGTTTTTATTTATAATTTTATTAAAGTACCATTATAAATAATAATAACTATCAAGGAAGTTTGTATATAGTAGTTGTTACCATTTTTAATGGCTCCTGTTTTTCTTAAATCTTTGACAAGCTCAACTAACATGCTCTGTTAGCAAAACAATGAAAAAATGACCGCCTCTTAGACGGTTAAGCCCCTTTAGCCTCAATTGGGGAAAATGCACCAGTTTAACGGAATGATTGTGTTTTCCAACCTCAACAACCTCACAGTAACCAGATGCGAATTGAATAAGCAATAAATAATCTTTTCCTTGGTAAATAACAGGAGTGCTTTCCATTAATATCACATTCAATATCTTAGTATCTAAATAATACACCGCTATTGCTATTGTGTCTGTTGATATTATGTGAATACCACTAAGAATTTCCTGTTTTGTATTAAAGTATCCTGCCCCGTTTGTGCAATAAGGCTTTTATATATGTTCTAAATTATTTATTAATCTAGTCTATATTTCTATAAAACTGGCAAGAATCTCTTTATTAGCCGATTTAAATGGAGGGATTTGTTTGTTATTATCAACAGCTTGGAAATCCTATTAAGCTGATAAACGTATTGAAGGATTTTCAATTTATGCTTTAAAGTATATGGGATTCAGGCAAAGCTGCTCATTAGTTATTTTAAGGACCCAATTATTGAGACATTCAATACAGAAGGATTGAAAGAATATCTTGTTACTCGAGGTAAGGACTTAAAACCCACAAGTGTGGCTCACAGGATTCGATTCATGAAGTCATTGTTTCGCTGGTGTCACGAGGAAGGACAAATTCCCTTTAATCCGGCAACAAAAATTAAAGAACCTAAAGCAGGCAAGAGAATCCCCAAATTTTTATCAGAAAGGGCAATTGAACTTTTACGTGAAGTCTATTTTAATATTCGAGCCCAATTATGGCTTTTGCGATATATCGATAGCCGCCAGGATAAGGATCCAGCCATTTTTGTAACGGAGAGAAAGCCACACAGGATGAGTATTGCTCAGATGAGGTATTACATAAAGAAAATCTCAGCTCGTGCTAGCATCAATAAAGAAATCCACCCTCACCAACTAAGACGCAGCTATGCCACCCACTTATTAAATAACGGAGCACCAGTGGAAGGCTCAGACAGGAGTTTTACCAGAAATACTTCTAACAAAGCTACGTAGCAACGTAAATTATGCGTTGCTTTACTCTTGCACCCTTTCGTTTAAGTACAAATCTTCACAAGCTTTTTTAGTAAAATAAAGAAGGCCCTCTCAGTAACCTTAGTTCCTCATTCGATCTTATTACTTAGATATTCCTCGAAGGTGATTTTGCCCATTTTCCGAAAAGAATTTGTATTTCTCCCCTCGGAGATAGATTGGTACAGTTTTCCTGGAAAAGGAATACTTAAAACTCTATTTGATTCATTATTTTTTTTGATTTTCAGTTCAACCATTTCTTTTAATGTCATAATTTCTGGTCCACCAAAATCATCCGCTCTTCCTTGTGTATCCTTTTCCACTAAACCTATTAGATGACTGGCAAATTCACTAACATCAACACTTTGAAATTTAAAGTTCCCAGGGACAATATATCTTTTAAAGAGTGGTTTTGATATAAATAAATCTTCGACAAAATTGTGGAATTGAGTGGCACGTACAATCGTATGAGGGATAGAGCTATTTTTCAACAATTCTTCTGCTTCATATTTTTGCTTATAATATTTAAATGGTATTTCATCTATCCCAACAATTGACGGATAAATAAGATGTTTTATATGTTTCATTTTACCTAAAAACTCCTTAAAACCTAAAACCTCGACCATTTTTGAATTTTTAATCGGACTCGTTGCTGCGTGTATAATTACATCTACATCTTTTATCGCTTCTTCTAATCCTTCACCAGACGATAAATCGCTATATACCCAATCGAATTGTCCTAATCCTTCAGGTTTTCTTCTAGAAGTTATTTTAATTTTATAATCAGAGCCTTTTAGTTGCTTAAGTAAAGTTGACCCTAGTTGTCCTGTTGAACCAGTAACTAATATTCTCAATGTAAACACTCCCACTTTAATGAACTTCTCTTTATTTTCATATTCAGGAATTGGGTACTTAATTCAACTATTAGCTATTTTAGCTTAAGGACATCATTTCACAGACCTTTAAAAACCCGGAAAGAATAATTTAAATTGGTATTACAATTCCAATTATAGCAGAGAAAAATCTTTACCGGATAATATAGGAAAAAGAAAAAGCATGATGATTTCATTCTTAATCATCATGCCGTTTTACTATAATAAGTTATTTGTATTATTGATTTGCACCTATAAAAGAGAGACCGTTACTTTAACGGCGACAAGGAAAGTTTTCCTCTCCTCTCATTACCTTACCAACCCATCCCCAACCATTACATACTTCCGGGTAGTCAGCGCCGGCAAGCCCATTGGTCCTCTGGCATGCAGCTTCTGTGTAGAAATCCCAATCTCAGCTCCAAACCCTAAAGCTCCGCCATCTGTGAATCTAGTGGAAGCGTTATGATAGAGTGCTGCGGCATCTACTAGCTGCAGGAATTTCTTTGCGTTCTCAGCATTTTCAGTAATGATCGCTTCTGAGTGTTTTGTGCCGTACTGGTCGATGTGGTCAATGGCTTCATCAAGATCGTTAACCACCTTGACGGCGATGTCGAGGCTCAGGTATTCGTCAGTCCAGTCGGTTTCGGTTGCTGGCACTACGTTTGGCAGTACTTCCGCTGCTGCTTCGTCACCATGAACTGTGATGCCGTTCGCCTGGAATGCAGCCGCAAGCTTTTCTTTATTTTCTCCAAGCCAAGCCTGATGGACGATGAGTGTCTCAGCTGCGTTGCAGACTGCCGGGCGATCTGTTTTGGCATTAATCATGATGTTCAGTGCTTTTTCAGTGTCCGCTTCTTCGTCCACATAAAGGTGGCAGTTTCCTACTCCGGTTTCCAAAACAGGAACCGTCGCGTTTTCAACGACTGCCTTGATCAATGCTCCGCCTCCGCGCGGGATCAGGACGTCGATGTGCTCTTTCATCGTGAACAGCTGCTGTGTTGCTTCGCGGTCTGCAGTGGCGATGAATTGAATGGCGTCTTTTGGCACTTTTGTGTTTTCAAGTGCCTGGTGCATGATGTCGACGATGGCTTTGTTGGAGGATAGTGCGGAGGATCCCCCTTTTAAGATGATGGCGTTTCCTGATTTAAGCGCCAGTCCTGCTGCATCAACGGTTACATTCGGACGTGCTTCGTAGATCATGCCGATGACGCCAAGCGGAACGCGGATTTCTTTTACATTAAGTCCGTTTTTCAGTGTCCAGTCTGAAAGGATGTCGCCAACTGGATCTGCATGCTCTGCTACCTGGCGTAGTCCTTCGGCAAAGTCGAAGATTCGCTCGCGTGAGAGTGCCAGGCGATCCATGAATGCGTCCTCGAAGCCTTTTTCCCTTCCGTTCTGCAAATCCTTTTCGTTCTCCGCTAAAATGGCTTCATAATTGGTTTCCAGTGCGTCAGCGAGAATCAGCAACGCCTCGTTCTTTTCCTCAGTGGAAAGAATGCTTAGCTGCTTCGCTGCCTTTTTCGCTGCAATTGCTTGTTCCTCTACTGTCGTTGTTTGAGTCATTGTCAATGTCATCAAAACGCCTCCTGTATATTTTTAGACTGATACCGGCAATGCAAAATCACGTGAACAGACAAATGTGTCCTGCTCGATTGCTTCTTTTCGTTCACACTCTTCTTCAATAAGTGTCTCTTCCAATTTTCCGCTAGAATAATTGATTCGTCCGAGTCCAATCTCTTCTCCGTTTTCATCCATCACTCTGACGACGGCTCCCTCGCCGAACCTTCCTTTCACCTGAAGGATGTCAGACGGGAGGATATTTTTCCGATCCTCGATGATTGGTTCCCTTGATTCCGGACGGATGATGACTTCCCCCTCAGGACCTGAATGAAATGCGATCCATTGCTGGTTGTTGTCGAGGTTGAAGCCTTCGGGATCCTGGTTGAAATACGTCCCTTTTGCCGTTCCGCTCACCGCTTTTACCAGGATGTCCTTGCTGTCGGCCTTCCCCAAAAACGAATCGATTCCGGATGCCATCGCAATTTTTACAGCGGAGATCTTTGATTTCATCCCGCCTGTACCGACCGCACTTCCTGAGCCGCCTGCTGCTGCTTCGATTTCAGGAGTAATTTCATGGACCTTATCCAGCAATTTAGCGTCTGGGTTGTCGTTCGGATTTGCGTCATACAAACCGTCGATGTCGGAAAGGATAATCAGCTGGTCTGCCTCAATCAACGCGGCTACCTTCGCTGATAGTGTGTCATTGTCACCGAAACGCAGGCGGTCGACCGTGACTGTGTCATTTTCATTGATGATCGGGATGATCCCTCTCTCCAACAAGACGTTCAACGTATTTTTCATGTTGTTGTAGCGATTTTCATTCGCGAAATCGCTTCTCGTGATCAAGATTTGGGAAGCGACATACCCATGAGATAAAAAGAGTTCTGAGTAAGATTCCATTAACAAGCCCTGGCCGATTGAAGCGGCTGCCTGCTTTTCCGGCAATGAAGTCGGCCGCTGAATGCAGCCAAGTTTGCGGTATCCTGCCGCCACGGCACCAGATGAAACAACCGCGGTTTCATAGCCCGCATCCTTCAAGGCCACAATCTGGTTCGCCAGATTCTCCAGCTTCCTGCGGCTGATTTCCCCATGCATACTCGTCAGCGAACTGCTGCCAATCTTAATTACAACTCTTTTTATCTTCCTGTCTTGCTCTGCCATCCAATACCTCCTTGTGAATCCGTCCGTCTACTACAGAAGGAACCCTCACTCATTCAAAAGTGTTCGTATACCGTTTCTCTTTTGCCAACGTTATTAATGGTAACATCCTCAAAAACAGTTTCAAGGGATATCCTGCCATTCGTGAGCATATGGCCGAGATAGTGAATGGAAGCGGTAACATTTTGAAGATATGGGCCATTAAGTTGCCCTCATCGCTGTTCAGGCTGGCTCAAGGTAAAATATCGCAATATATCGGAATTGAGGAAATCAATTGTTTTTTCAAAAAGAAAACCGCTAAGAGCCTAAAGCTCTCAGCGGTTAAAATGAATCCTATCGAAGAACATACAGCCTTGTTTCTTCTATCCATTCGGCCTGAATACAGCGTTCGAGCTGTTATACTTTATGATTTCCAGCAGCTGTTCTGCCATATAATGCGAGCTGTATTTATAGCCTCCTTCAATCCATTCGATGATCAACCCGGCAATCGCAAATGCCTGGTAGCTGGCGTGTAATTCCTTGTTGATTTTCTCATTCTTAATTTGATCGCTTAGGTCCTTCAGGGTGAGTTCTTTCAATACCTTGGTCATTTTATGCTGAAATCCTGTCAGTGTTGTGGATTGGACAATCAGGGAGTAAAAATCACTGTATTGGCTGACATGATCAAACACTTTGATTGCGGAGGTTGTCAGCTTGTCCACTTCAAAGTTTTCTTTGTTTATATATGGTTCACGATAGGATTCGATCAGGTCGGTGATGACATCGTCGATGATTTCGTTCAGCAGGTCCTCTTTGTACTGATAATGCTTGTAAAAAGTGCCCCGGTTCAAATCGGCACCCTGAACAAGATCTTTTACGGTAATCTCCTTGAACTCTTTCATTTTCATCAAGGAAATCAATGCTTCTTTCAGAGCCCTCTTGGATTTCAAGATCCTTCTGTCTATATAGTCACTTTTAACGGACATATAACCACCTCTTTGTTCAATAAAATGCAATAATATTCATTATTGGGGCATGGTGTTCATTATTAAACAAATATCGCTTTCTTTGCCGATTGAAGCGTTTCTTCCTTGGTTATTATACTATAGATAGATGTTGCTTAATCAACATCTGTTGAATAATGGGGATTCAACACTTTTTAAAAGGGAGGAATTGAAATGAGACTTCAAGATAAGGTAGCGATCGTTACAGGCGCAGCATCCGGGATGGGAAAGGAAATTGCCGTGCTTTATGCAAAAGAAGGGGCAAAGGTCGTAGTATCGGATATTAACGCCGAGGCAGCGGCTAAAACAGTGGAAGAAATCCAATCTGCTGGAGGTACAGCGACCTCTGTAATGGCCAATGTAGCGAAGGAAGAAGACATTCAAAATTTAATCGATACAGCAGTAGAGACTTATGGAACTGTTGATATTCTAGTAAATAACGCCGGGATTATGGACAACTTCGAGCCAGCTGGTGAAATCAAGGACGACAACTGGGAGCGAATTTTCGCGGTCAATACGACGAGCGTGATGCGCGCAACTAGAAAGGTTCTTCCAATCTTCCTGGAAAAAGAGCAAGGCGTTATCATCAACGTCGCTTCTGCCGGCGGATTACAAGGTGCCCGAGCTGGCGCAGCTTACACAGCTTCCAAGCATGCAGTTGTTGGATTCACCAAGAATACTGGATTCATGTATGCGCAAAAAGGCATCCGCTGCAATGCGATTGCACCTGGTGCTGTTGAAACAAACATCAGCGCATCCATGACAGGCATCAGCGAATTCGGAATGGGCCGCACCCAGCCTGGACTGGCCCTGAACCCACGAATCGGCAAAGCAGCCGAAATCGCAAAAGCTGCATTGTTTCTTGCTTCAGATGAATCAAGCTTTGTAAATGGAACAGTCATCACAGCTGACGCTGGCTGGACTGCTTATTAATGTTCCATTCAGTCCCAAAGAATAGAGAACAAATGAAAGAGGACAGGCATCTGCCTATCCTCTTTTTCATGTAATTCTATGCTTTAATGATCTCAATTTTATCTTCATTCTCTTTGCGTAGATCTTCAATCAGCTTGCTGATTTTCTCGTTTTCTTTTTCTGAGAGAACCTGCTGCTCAAGCTGTGGCTTGATCTTCTCTAATGCTTCGGGCTCTTGTTCTTGGGCTTGTGCCAGCTGTTTATATTGATCATACATGGCCTGGATTTCCTTGTCAGTTGCTTCAACCTTGCCAATCTTGCTGTCTAAGTACTTGTTGACAGTCAGTTGCTTTTTCAGCTGACTCTTTAGCTCTTTCTCGGTCATTTCATTCTTTTTCAGTGCTTCTTCGAACTGTTTATCATCTTCGAAGTTGCCTTTGATATTTTCCAGCTCTGCATCGACTTCTTTATCTTCAATCGAAATGCCATCCTTCTCAGCTGTCTGGAGCAGCAGCTCTGCATTGATCATTTGATCCAGAACGGACTTTTCCAGTTCTTCCTTTTGCTTGCTGTCCATCTGATCTGCCGGCATGCCCTGTTGTTCATAAGTTGCTTTCATGGCCTCCAGCTCTTTTTCATATTGCTGCTTAGAAATGCCTTCCCCATCTACTTTCGCAACCAAATCTTTTTTATTTTCTTTCTCAGTATTCCCTTTTGAGCTATCATTGCTGCATGCGCCCAGCACAAGGACGGCAACGCTCAATAAAAGAATTCCTGTTAAAATGCGCTTCATCATAAAAAGATAATCCCCTTTCACTTAACTTGTCCGTCATATTATCACATTCTTCGAATTAAAAGGGAAGTTTTTAAGTAATTGTTATCAGATTGAAATATATTACGCGAGAAAGCAACAACTATTATTTTTCTCCTGCTATCCTGCTTCTTCTTTCCAAAAGGATTGTATCACGCCATATACCATCCAACTTGCCAATCCTCTCTCGCCTTCCCACTTCTCGAAAGCCATGGTTTTTATGTAATTTAATACTTCCTTCGTTTTCAGGAAAAATACTAGATTGCAATGTCCAAAAGCCATTCTGCTCACTTAATTCAATCAAAGATTTTAATAGTAAACCGCCAATCCCTTTTCCATTATATCTCTGACCAACATACACACTCACTTCTCCAACACCTGCGTACACACTCCTGCTTGATACAGGACTTAACGCAGCCCACCCCACAACATCTCTATCCACACGCGCAACAATCCGGCATTCCGCGTCATGACCGGAATCCCATTCCTCCCAGGAAGGTGCCTCCTTTTGGAAAGTAGCATGCCCTGTCGCAATACCCTCAAGGTAGATTGCTCTTACCTCTTCCCAATCAACTGAGCGCATTTTCTCTATTTTTATAGAATCTTCCATCTTACCCACCAAGTCCTTCTTGTTAAAATTTAACACACCTTGTCAGAGTTATAGAATCACCCCGGAAAACTCCCCGGTCAGCACTTCTTTTTCATTCTGATTGGTACAAATGAAGGTCGCTCGAATAGCAGTCCGATCCTTTTCCTGCTTTTCGTATCTCTCTATTTTCACTTCACATATGATGGTATCCCCTGTAAAAACTGGCCGAAGGAACTCGAAGGTCATATTCCGGGCAAGCACATTGTGGTCACCACCTACTTTGGTCGGCAGTGTGGCTGTCAGCAAACCCTGGACAACCAGCCTGCCCTGTTCATCCGGAGTCAGATGATGGATTCCCTCATCTCCTGAAATCTCTGTGAACAACTCAACATCCCTTAATGTAAAAGTCCGCTCAAACGTTATGATATCTCCCACCTGCAGTGTCATATTCTTCTCCTCCAAATCCTTTTAATGAATCTAATACAACAAAAAAGGCGCGAATCCTCCCCGGATCACGCCAGTTTACTGATCTTTCTCATCAGTGAATATTTTAAGAGCTCCAAATATCATCACAATCGGAATCACGACTAATACTAATCTAAGCACATAGATTTCGAGGAGGAGACTTACGACTGCAAAAGGAATCGCAATCATAGAAGCCATTGCGATGAACCTAGTATAGCGGATGGCTTTACTCGATATTTCCGGTTCCTCTTTATACATCCAGCGACTGCCGAACAAGATGCTTTCTTCCGGACTATTATACGTCCAAATCAGCAAGCCATAGATCGGAATCAAGATAACCACGGTGAAAAAAATCGTCACAACCATAATGTACCTCCTGAGCATTCAGCGTTGGGACCTATCTAATGTTACGCTTATACTCTGAAAAGGTTTCATTTCAGCAGCCTTCTTCTTCCTATACCCTGCTTACAGGATTGCTCGTCAAGCTGACACATAGGCCCCAAACCTTCTCGATGTTTTCCGGATCAACTGCGTATTTCGGGTAAACATCTTGATCCATCAGCTGCTCGATATCCTGTGTAATTCCTTTAGAGTAATGTGATGGCTTCTGAAAAAAAGCATTGTTGATCTTAATCAACCGTTTGATTAAAAAGCCATAGGGACGGTCCCCTCCGCATTTCCACCATTCTTTACGAATGATGAAACCAGATCCCGTCCCTTTGCACAATTATTTCTCCGTTTTGAATGTAACTTCGCCAACACCTAAGTCTGCCTCCAGATCGATCTTCACTTTTGCATCTTCATAAGCTTTATTCACATAAACTCCATCTCCTTTTGAAATTAAATCTTCAAAGGATGATGAACCTATGCCTTTTTGTGCGTGAATTCTTATTCCAGTATCTTTTGGAAGGATCACGGTCATCTGCCCGACTCCAGATGAAATCCTGGCATCAAAGCTTTCTTTCCAGTCTCCGCCGAGATCCACGGTTATTTTACCGACCCCTGCATTCACCTCAAGGTTTGAAAGCTGAACTCCTTTTAAATCAAGATCCGTTTCCGATGCCCCAGCATTGACGACAAGATCCACTGGAACATCTTTGTTGATTTTCAGGTCCCATTCATTCTTCATCTTTCCGATTTTAAAATGATCCGGCTGTGAAATCTTAACCTTTCCTACTTTTCCGTCTAAATCATAGGAAACTTCAGGCTTCATCTTTTCAGGTTCATAGATTGCATTGCCACTTACCCATTCATTGCCACCGGCCGCAACATCCATCTCCCCGGCGCCGAAATTCAGAACAACTTCAAGCTCCTTTGCCCGATCCTTCTCCACAACGATTTCATTGTCACGTTCATCACTGGCAAAAATTGTGTTATTGCACCCAGACAGTACCAAAACAGCCGATAATGCCGCCAAACCCAACCCCATTACTTTTTTCATTTTCTTTCGCCTCCAATTGATTATAGGTTAATCATAAGGCAATCCCCAGCTTCATTTAACAGCCTGGGGCTTTAACTTGTAATCAGCCTTGAGACCTATATATGGAATATAATGGGACCATTTGATGGCATACCAGCAAAACAAAGGATAGAAGGTAGGGCGGTACCTCAGCATAAACACATCGGTATGTTTATCTACCTGCCCAGAGGCTAAATGTAGTTATGCACTTTTCTGAAGTGGAATAGGATGAATAAACTACTAAAATGAAGGCTGGGATGAGAATGGGACGGTTTTTCTTGAATCTGCTTGCCACGGTGCTTGTGGTGCTGGTCAATGCCCTTGCAAATATCCTTCCGATCAACGGGCAGACAACGGGAGAGATTTCAAATAGGCTGGATGTTTTATTCACTCCTGCTGGATATGTTTTTGGGATTTGGGGATTGATTTATTTCTTATTGTTTATTTGGACAATCAGGCAGTTTCCTGCTTCAAGAAGAAATTTGCCGGGTTATCAAAAGGCCACTCCGCTTTATGTACTAAGTTCTGTCTTAAATATCGCCTGGATCCTTTTATGGCATTACGAGTTCTTCCTGCTTACGGTATTTGTGATGATTGGTCTGCTGGTGACTCTTATCAAGCTTTATCATCTCATCAAAAATGAAGACCATTCTGTGTGGGATCTTCTTCCCTTTTCTGTCTATCTCGGATGGATCAGCGTCGCCACCATCGCCAATATCAGCTATTACTTGAAACATATCGAATGGAATGGATTCGGTCTTTCAGATGTCGCCTGGACACTGATCATGCTCGTGGTTGCCACACTCCTGGCTATTTATTTTCACCATAAAAATGAAGATCGTATCTATCCGCTCGTATTCGTGTGGGCCTTTATCGGAATCGGAGTGAAGAACGCGGCCTCCCACCAAGCAGTCAGCATTACTTCCTATGTCTTGGCCGGAATCATTTTGGTCTGGGTTTTATTCGGATTGTTTAGGAAGCACTGATTGAAATCCAAGCCACAACGTTATGAATAGCAGGGAGACCATGATTTTTTCAAAAAAATACACCTGCGATTGATCTAACAATCGAGGTGTGGCTCTCGTCTGGATAAAACTTACGGAGTAATCGTAATATGCGGCTTGCTGAAGTGGCTTGTTCCCCCGCCGCCGACCAGCACATACCCATTCTTAGGGAACAACACCGTCCTGGTTGAACCATCAGAAAGAATCAGGTCAACTCTTGCTTTATTTTTCAAAGCTGTATATTTTACATAGCCCGATTTGGTCACAGTGGTCTTCCAGTAATCATCAAACTCTGCTCGTAGCACCCTGTTTGAGTAAGTCTGGTTTGTCTTTTCTTGCTTCATTCCCATCTAACCTCCTTACATGAAGACACTCCCAATATTCTATTCACCAGGAGAGCCTTATGTATAGACAAGAATCCACAAATGAAAAGAAGCAAAGGGACTCACTCCCTTTGCTTCCACTCAAGTCTCAGGCATAATCCAGACAATCTCACGGATCCGGACAAAAAAGGTGGAATCATGCTCCTGGATCACCACATGGTCAGGCTTGGCATCCCTGACGATTCCGCTGACGGATCCACGCGTTGTGTCAAGGACGACTCTTTTTCCAATAAGCTTATAAAGAGCTGAATAGACATACGGTTCTGCAACCATCACATTCATTGGCCCGGTTTGTGCTCCCTGCAAATTCATTCCATTAGGCATCATAATCCTTCTTCCCCCTCCAGGCAGGTCACCTTTTAATTCTGATTATCCTATGAACGCCTGGCTTGGTTTGTTACCCGCAAGAGACCTAGAACCCTATTATCTCCTATCCGTTTAGTCCCCTTGACCCAATTGAATCGTCCTATTTATTTCATCTTTTCAATCCTTTGCCGATGATTCACATCTATTACAAGATCTCCAACCCCCATGGCAATCAAACCATTCAGCAAGGCGAATACTGGAATCATTAAATCTCCGCCGCCATTTGAAAAAAGAGACATAATCAGTACAACAATACTAAAGAAAACGAAAGCCATCCCCAATAAATATAACGTCCGGCCAACAAACAAACAGATCCACTCCCTGTAAAGTATATTTCTCTAAACTTTAAAAAGATTTCAACATCACTGCCTCACAGGCACAACCGCTTACTCTCCACCTTCTTGCCTGTCTGCATTCCTTCTACTTCTCCAGTTTTTCGGATTAAAGGCTCTTTTTATTTTTCTCGCGGCCTCTTTACCTACCATTAAAGCGCCGACCCAAAATAAAACCTCTGCAATGACGAGAGCGCTTGTAATACTGATTGCTTTCATTTTGCCACTAATGGGCAAAAAGGGAATTCCCAGAGGCATAACCCAAACGATAAAAGATGCTATGATCAGGATCATTCCTATTTTATATACCAGAGGTTTGGTTGCTTTAGATTCTGTCTCCATCATTTCCTCCATTGTTTTACTTCATCAAGCTTCATAACATCTCAGCCCTTACCCAACATTTTAGCAAAATCCGCTGCTGCACACTCATACAATGACAAAAAAACGCTAATCCTCCTGGTAACGGGTTTACCTGTGAGGTGCAAAAACGATAAATCACAGACAAAATCACATATTAATTCACAACAATATTCACAATACAAAAAGGGCTTAGGGAATTTAATTCTCTAAGCCTTTTTCATATTATCTTATTGTGTTAAAGCACCCGTTAGCTTAAGTACATTTGTTCACAAAGTTACAGGAATGCTGCCCCTTATGTTAAATAAAGAAGTTCTATAAAAAGAGCGTTAATCCTCGATCAACGCACCTAAAGGTTAATGGAGACTTATTTCTTACTTAGTTTAAATGTCTCAACACTACCATTCCATTCTACTGTTACTTCTACCTGAGTATCTTCGTTAACTTTGGCATTTGTAGGATTAGCTTCATCCCTATCTCTGAGAGTACCGTTTTCCTCTAATGTGACACCACCCCGACCAAAACTTCCTACACTATCGACACTATAAGTAATTTCTCCAACTGAACTTACATCATCGCCCTTATATTCAAGTACAAATTCCTGTGTTTCATAATCATCACTGGTTTGAGTAACTTTTAAATTTGCTGACCAATTTTCTGTCTGTCCAGAGAAAGTTAACGTCTTGGAACTACAAGCCACTAACAGTAATAATAAAGAAATAAATAGTACCAATATTTTCCGGTTCATATTCCCCCTCCTTTCCATTAGTTTATTGAATGTTCTTGTTCAACATAATGCCCCTTTACTTTAATAAGAAGTTGCACAATAAACGCGTTAATCCTGGATCAACGCTCCCTTTAACACAACAGTATTTAGACAAGTTTGTACATTAAGATATCATCTACATATTCATTGGTATCCATCTTGAATTCTTTAATCTTTCTTCCTTCCTCCACAAACCCCATACCCTTATATAAAGCTATTGCTCTTTCATTTGTTGAGAATACACCTAAAGAAACTTTTTCAATAAATGGATTTTGTCCCGCCCAATCCAACATACCTTTCATCAATAACTTACCAATCCCCATACTTCGATAATCTTTCTTTATCATCATTCCAATTGAACCAGTATGAGAAAGCCTTATTCTGTTTGGTGACATAAGCACTATCCAGCCCACTATCTCATTTGAAATTTCTGCAACCAACATTGTCTCTTTGTCGTTTTGCAAAATCTTCCCTATCCATTCTCTTTGTTGTTCTAATGTCTTCTTAAATTCCTCTGAAAGAGTTATTAAATAATCTCCTTCCGATACTACTTCTATTTGTATATGTAAAATCGCTAAAGCATCTTCTAAATTCGCTCTTCGGATAACAATATCTTCTTTCTTAGCCAACTTCTCCACTCCCTAACTGTCGCTTAATATAGAAAAGTTCTACTTTTTAATATTAAATCCTTCTTCAACATTACTGCACCTTTAGCCATAATGTTCAAACTCATTCAATCTATCCCCTACTATTCTTTCAAGTGATTTGAAATCCTGCGAATAAGTGAGTATTCGAGAGATAATCGTATCTAACTGAGGGAGTTTAATAAGCAATACTGTTATTTCATTTACTTTCGCCTAAAATTCTATATAAAATGGGTGTTGGCTATTATCAAGACAGTATTCAATTCTTTGCTTAAAGTTTCCCACGGTTACCATTTCTAATGCTTTCTCAATTGGATAGAATCCTACTTCTAAACTCTCTGATGAAGTTGTTAATTCTCCTCCGATTGGCTTAGCTAAAAACAACGTATTACATATTGATTTGTTCACATTCTGAAATATTCCACAGAATTTTAGAACTTCAATATCAATACCAGATTCCTCTTTAGTTTCTCTTACTGCTGCATCTTTCAAAGACTCACCTTCTTCAACTATTCCCCCTGGCATTTCCCATCCTCTACTAGGTCCTTTAATTAACAAAATTTCCTTTTGATCATTGATTACAATAGTTGCTGCTGAAACAAAATGTTTTGGTGGTGTGTAAATTTGTTGTGTACTATGTACCATAATAATCCCCCTCTTTCATGTTATAGTTTTTTAACAAACCTGCTTATTATGTTAAAAAAGGATATTCTCAAAAAAGGGGTTTACCCCTTCTGATCAAGCCACCCAATTAGTTCAAATTTTATAATGATTATTCAAGAATCTTGGTAGTGATCAAATGTGATGCTATTAGAGAAAGCAGTATACATACAGGTTCAAATTCGTCAAAAATCCCTTTAAATGAGATAGAATCAACAATAAAGTATATCGCTATTGTCAGAAATACCAAGGTAAAAAGATAAATTAGATTACGCTTAATTCCCAAAATAATTAATTGTTCTTTATTTAATCTTTCATTCAACATGATCACTCCTTTTTAATAAGCTTTTGTAACTATACTGCTGCTTCTTTATTTAAGAGTAGTTTTCTAAAAGTTTATCAATCCCGACTGGCTCAATTCACTTAGGACCTAGAAATTTAATTACTGAAATCTTCTTTAACTACCTCATAAAAAGAGATAATATTATCTTCTTTACCATTTATTAATCTTTTATAGACCTTATCAATTGGGAAGATCCTATATTCTCCAAATTTAAGGTGAATAATTTCTCCGTCATCAAATACATCCTCATTAACCCAGTATAATCCAGGGTTAATTCGTTTTTTTAACATTTGCCCGAGATAAGCACCCCAAATTAAAGCCATTGAATATATCTGATTTTCTGTAGGCATTTCACTCTTTAAATCTTTGGAGTAGTAATCTAATATTTCTTCCAAATCTTCTAAGGTATCCTCTTTATAATTAAATTCTTTATCAAAAGACTTAGCATATTTGATAGCCTTTTCATTCAAATTAAGTATATATTCTTCAACCGTACTACCCATATGTATCCACCTTTTAATCATTTTCATCTTTTCTTCTTCAACATAACTGCTTCGTTTGTTTAGTACATCTTTTCACATTCTCTACATTCATTTTAACATAAATATCCAAATACCTTGTTAATAACCATTTCACTGGTTAAATCTCAACAAAATCACATTTCCACCATTGAGAAATGACCTGTGAATTAATGTGTGATTTAAATAAAATATAAAAAAACCATTAATATAATAAAAAAATCGCAAGGTGAATTTTGATGTGAAAATCCGTGCGATTTGCCTTCTTATTTACTTGTTTGCATCTCTGAAGTAAACCCGTTATCCTTCTGGATCAACGTTGTTTATCTTAAATAAATTTATTTTATTTAGCAGGCTTTGGTTTCCTCTCCACTAAACTCATAAAGTTCGCCCGGTAAAAATACAGCAAATGAGTAAAACTGATAACCAGCAAAGAGACTAATGGAAGCAAGCTATGATCCACAAATAGATGCAGCAATAAAATGTTGGCAACAATCGGAGCTAGAACCGACAATGCCAGAGGGATAAATTGATGAGTAATCAGTAATATTCCACAAAAAATTCCAAGGGATTTTTCGGCCACTAAAAGGTATTTAAATTCAAATAAAGCCATTGCTTCTGGACTTGTGGCAATAAAGGGCTCCAATCCGAAAATGACAAAATAGCCGTTAATGCCCGCAAGCAGGAAAACGACTCCAAGGAACACTCTGCTAATGTGCATGAAGAATGTAGACAGTTTCGACACCTCCCCTAAGATTCTATTCAAGCTTTCGCTTTCTTAGCTCAGGAAATGTTGAGTGAACTTCTATTCTAACAGTGATAACTTGGAAGATTAAACCTCCAAGAGCTACAAACCCGGACATGAGAAGCTCCTCCTCTTTTCGGGCACATGTTGCTCCAACTTGTTACCGAAATCCACGGCCTCTCCTCTTTTCGGGCACATGTTGCTCCAACTTGTTACCGAAATCCACGGCTCCTCCTCTTTTCGGGCACATGTTGCTCCAACTTGTTACCGAAATCCACGGCCTCTCTTCTTTTCGGGCACATGTTGCTCCAACTTGTTACCGAAAATCACGGCCTCTCCTCTTTTCAAGCACATGTTCCTCCACCTTGTTACCGAAATCCATGGCTCCTCTTCTTTTCGGGCTCATGTCCAATGTGAATTCTGTAGGGCTTCTGAAGGTTCTGCAGTCCCCCATATCTCATGTTAGAAATCCTTAAAAAAATAAAAAAGCATCCATAAAGGATACTTAAATATAAACCTTAAGTGGTTGAATATTGACTTTCAACACGATGGTTGCAGGATCATGAACCATATTTATTTTGTCTACCATGTATTCCTTTTTGTTTATCGTGACTGTATTGCAGGCCCTCAATGCAGCAATATATTGCTCCCACTGCTTTACATTCGCACTTAAGAGACATTTATTTTCCAAATAATAATCCACTCTGTTCGAAACACGGTTCAACTCTACACCCCCTTTTGATAGAGTTTATGAACCATGTGACCTAATCATGACAAGCTGTCAGGAAGAAAATAGATTTGGTTATCAAGAATCGAGGTTTTACGATATAATCCGAATAAGAATCCGGTAAGAAAGGGAGTTGGATAATGGCAATTACTTATGAACTAATATCAGAAGAGCAGATTAGCATTGTGAAAGATCTCTGCAATGAGTTGATGGTTTACCAGAAA
The DNA here is from genome assembly GCF_018613235.1 of Bacillus sp. ISL-41. Taxonomy (GTDB): domain Bacteria; phylum Bacillota; class Bacilli; order Bacillales; family Cytobacillaceae; genus Mesobacillus. Next base: position 119,306 of record NZ_JAGGQP010000023.1, on the reverse strand, counting down.
TCATTAGCGACGATCCGCCCTGAGCTTTTCGATGGCATGAGCTTTGAAACGAGAATGGTCCCTTCTGTTAAAAATGCGAAAGCCAATCAGATCATTGCCGCAATGGATGGCGATGAAGCTGTCGGATACGTGTATAGCAATGTGTCCCCGAAGGAAGTGTATTCTAATGAGTTTGCTGTTTTTTTTGACATGGAATCTGTAAAAGGGAATGATGTCGGCTGCCTTTCGCAATTTTATATCAAAGAAGGGTATCGCAGCATGGGCATTGGTTCGGTCCTTTATGAAAAATCACAGGAATGGCTTGATTCCTTTAACGACGTTCATGACCAGTTCATCTATGTCTCTAACGGAAATGATGCTGCCCTTAATTTTTACCAAAGCAAAGGATTTAAAATAAGCCATCAGATTCTGGACGGATTCATAACCGTTCTTAGAAATACATAATGGAAAGCCCCCTATTGCTAGGGAGCTTTTTTCAATAGAGACTATGGATCAATTCTTCCGTTTATAACATTTTCAAAGGTTAGTTATTCCCAGGTCACTATTTCACTATTTTCACCCATAAAAATAAAGGAATACAATGAGAAAAATGACCAGTCCAATCATGAAGATCGAACCAAGACTTGCGCTATACACGACGTAAACCTTTGTATGAAGCACAACATGCACAAATAGAACTATAAGCAAACAGAAAAGCGCAAAAATGACTAAATTCAAATTCCTATTCTTATTCAAAAGATCAGCACCTTATAGTTCTGAATTTATCGTAAGACAGTTGTTTGTCCAAACACATTTATTCATTATATATTTTCTCTTCACAAGTTTTATTCATGATTTCCTTCAACACCTTCCCTGCCGAGGCAAAAAACAAGGGACGGTTTCCCCGCCCCATTTTATTCAATAGCTTAAGGCACCAAATCCGTCCCTACTGTAGTAAATCAACTAACATTGACAAATCATTAAATGATTACCGTCTAAATCTTTAAAATTGAACCAATGATTATTTTCAATTTCTGTTGTAATCTCTACATTTTTACTTTTCATGTATTGAAAAGCTTGTTCTATATTATTTGTATTTAAATGAAAAGGTGGAGCTTTATATATATTTTCCTCTGAAAATATTTTGCTGTCTAATACAATACCCGTTCCGTTCATAGGCAATATGTAAAGATGGCCAAATAAAATCTCACCATCGGATGGTAAACCTAATATGTCACAATACCAGTCCCGTGCCTTTTCAATGTCACGAACAGGAATAAATGTCGTTCCGATTTGATTTAAAATTGGTTTTGAGTTCATAATTCCTCCTATTTTCAGATGTTTTAAAACTATTCTGATTTAATATATATGCTTTTTCCTGTTGATTTTACAAATTTAACTCTCCTATTTCACAGTAATAGTCCTCATCACAGATAAAACCTTTCACTTCAAAATCATAAGGTAAAATAAGTTCCTGCTCATTAATTAGGTCTCAGCTGATTTTAAGGAAATCACTCTGTTCTTGGCTACCTCTTTAAAAATACCATTTAACCAACTTTTATCGGGTATACCTTCAATCTGGCATCAATGAGTAGGCAGACTAATTGGAGTTGGTCAATACGACCTTCACTTTTACACGTGTTTGTTGAAATTAGAAATAACTTTTCCACTTCATAATTCCCTTAGAAAAAGGACACCTTATTTACAGGAGGTGTATGCTGTATGAAGGACAGAACAATATTGAACATATTGACCACAATCGGAATCGGGGGAAGCATATTTTTTTTATCTCGCAAGAAGAGGAATTTAAAGGATTGGTACCTTATTTTTTTTATAAAAACTTTTGTTTCTACAATATTTGATGGACCCGTTATCAAGACTAAATATTTGCAATATCCACATCGCTATTTCCCTAAATTTTTCGATTCCAATATTGTGTTCCTTTACATATTATTTCCCTTAGCATGTGTCATTTACAATCAATTCACCTATAAAATGAAACCATTCAAAACTATTTTAAGTGTAATCCTTTTTAGCGGGCCAATGACACTTTTTGAGAATTGGCTTGAAAAAAATACAAATTTAGTGAAATACAACAAGGGCTGGAATGGTTATGTAACCTTTGGTGTTCTTTCATTTACTTTTTTACTTGTTAAAGGATGTATTGAGGGAATTAGATTTTTAGACAATAGAGAAAGTAATCCCTAACAGTTCACTTTTTGTTTCATCTACATCAACAAATCATCATAAATCAATATGGCAAAATCAATAACTAACTCACTGGTTCGGAGACAGAGGGACGGTTCTTCCACATAAAAACGTCCAAATTCTCACTATTCCTTAGGAACCATAACACTTTGTCCCGCCCTAACCCATTTTGCTTGTTCCTTTTTCCTTTTTCGGCCAAATAAAGTAACTCGCTGTTATCGCAGTATCAATGGCGAGAACAAATCCCCAAGTTTTCAAGACAGCGAATAGGCTCTCCGTCCTTGCCGGGTCATTCACCAGGTAAAAGATCACTCCGAGCATGCTGCCGCCAATCAAGAACGCAGCGTAATGGCGGAGAAGGTTCTTCCTTTCGTTTCGGGAAAATTCATTCCCTCTCAAACGTTCAGGCTTTTCACCTTTCCTCAAAATATAATATTGGAAACGCGAATCCGCCCAGTTGATCATGCTTTTACCATAGGCAATCGAAACGCCGATATAAATGGCCGCGATTCCGTGTGCAATGGTAGCCGTTGCCCCTCGGTAAAGATCATAACTAGTAAGTGCCAGCAACAGCAGATCGATCACCGGTGTCAGAGCAAGGAAAAAGATGCTGAGTCTATTCTTCTTAAAAATGTACCGAAGGGTCAACCCCAGGATAATGACAATCCAAAACTCAATTTCACAGGCAACTATCATCCATGCAATAAAATTCAAGGGAATTCCTCCTTATTAACAAGACAGAGGGCAGTTCTCCCGCCCCTAACAAGCCCAAATCTTACATCAAAACCATCTCCAAGTCCCGCTTGTAGTGGGGATGACAGCATTGAACCTAAAAAATACTTAATCTTGTTCATCAAGTTCGATAAAATACTGGTCCTTACGGTAAGAAACGGCCTCCATTGTTGCGATCAGGCTTTGCTCATGAAAAATTTCAATGCGGTAAAATCCAGTACGGAAGTTTCGCCTTACTTCGGTTGCACGGGCAACTATTCTGTCTCCAGGTTGAGCAGCTTCAATAAACTGGATGGTTGTCGATAGTCCTACTGAGGTTTTTCCATATGCATTACAGGCTACAGAAAATACATGGTCCGCTAAAGCATACATAACTGCTCCATGAACAGTTCCATGTGCATTTACCATATGGTCCTGCACCTCTAGCATTGCCTCTGCAAATCCAGCCTCGAATTTAGTTAACAGAATGCCTAACGATTTTGCATACGGGTCATTTTTAACTTGTTCATAAATTTGGTCGTAGTGTTTCTCATGAATTTGATACTCATCAATTTTTTTCTTCAAGATGATATCCCTCTTTTTTAGACAGAGGAACGGTGCTTCTGACGCTAAAAGCCCGCCCGACTATCCCATTTATTTAGATATTTCAACATGAACAAAGTCACCTAATGCATGCGGAACGCCTACGATCACCACTATAGAATCATCTTTTAAATAGGTGAAGGTGCTCGAATCCATCGTATCTGCTTTTGACAATTCGTTTAATAGTTGTTCATTGCCTAAACTCGATAGATAGTTCTTTACTTCATCACTATATTCAACTGATGAGCTTGAGAGAATCTTCCCTTGCTTGATTTTGTCAACAAACGCCTCGTCGACTGTGACCAGGTCAGATAATGTTACTTTTTCACCTGTTTGCCTATTGACGATAGTGGAATAGCTAAGGTTTAGCGGATAACTCTGTTTCGGGCTCGTCAGCAGACCCTGATAGAGAAAACTGGCAACCTCTTCATCAAGAAAAGTAGTTTCATATTTTATGTCACCGGAATACCCTTCATACAAACCATTTTCGAAAAAATAAGTCGCATCCCTGGAAATCACTTCGTTAATGCTTTGCACTTCAACAGAATCTGCATCTGGTAACTGCGGATATTCTACCTGGATATCCCCTTTTGTATACTGCTTTTCTATGAAGCTGATGGCGTCCTCCGCTGCCTTAGCTGTTGTTTGATTATCTTCCGCCGGCTGAGTTGCTGTTTCCGCAGAATCTTGATCCTCTTTACTATCTGTTCCCACTGAATCTTGGTCGTCCTTATTCTGGCTTTCTTCGATCTCAGCATTGTTATCTCCGCCAGCTTCCGGATCACTTATTTCCGAACTGCACGCCGATAAAAATAGCAAAGATAACATACCGGCAATCATGACCTTTTGATACAACAAATTATGCCTCCTTATCAAACAGAGGGACAGATTTCCCGTCCCTCGAAAAAACATTGTTTTATTCGTTTTCCTGCACCGATTACCTACCTTGAAAAAAACATTTTATTCCTTATCCGGCGGCACCAGAACCGCCCCCAGATCCCAAGCTTCATCAAGGTACTCCAGGCTGTTATAACCGGTGATTTGTAGTTTCATAGACTTATCTTCGACGCCTTCTACTCTCATGGACTGTTCTGTGACAAAGTGGCGTGGCTGCTCCAACTTCTCAAAATCGATTGGACCTTTATACGGATCATATTCCACTCCATTCTTGTCAACCAGCACTGCTTTGGAGTCGATATGAGTTATACTGGGCTGTTGATCATTTTCGTCCACAAAATTGATGTGAAGTGATTCAAACTCCCGATTTTTCAAATCGTCATTACGTACAATGACTTCGGTAGACTGACCGGCATCGACCTTATCAATAAAAAGGGTACTGCCTGCATATTCAATATTCTGCGGGAATGGTTGATTTCCGCTAAGTTCGATGCTTCTATGATCTACAACCGATAGGTAGATTGAGTCTAGATGGGCTTTGAAACCTTTAACTTTCTCACCATAAAGCGGGTCAAAATGACCCAGGAAACCAGTCCAGGTACCGTCCAGCTGGTAATCCATAAAGTGGCTGCCATATCGATCCGCCTTCACTTTTTTATCATTCACTTCCAGCGATTTGAAATTAAGAAATTCGATTCGCTTTTCCTGCTTTTCTGTGTTGATGCCAAATTGTAATAGAGTTGCGGTAGGCGCAACAATCAACTTTTCCAATCTGACTGCGACGCCCTCGAGTTCTCTTTGTTCATTGATTTCATATTCCATTGAAGGCTGTTTGGTTACAGGGAACTCGAAGCTCCATTCACCTGTTTTATAATCACCGGAAGTAAAACCAAATGACAGGGAGGCATTGTCGGCCAGTCTCTGAATCTTTGTGATCCTCAATTTAATGGTTCCCTGGTCCTCTTCAAGCGGCCTTAGCGCTACCTTACCGTAAAACACATTCTTCTCTTTATTGTTCATCTCCGCCTCGACATCAGGGATTGAATAGCGCGGATAGGTTTCGCGTTTCATAATGTCAAATTCGTTAACGACTGCCAGTCCATCCTCAAAGGTCATGAAATATTGCTTGTCTTCCTTCATATCATGAATCTCATAGAAAACAAGCGTCTGGATGTCATCCGCTACTACACCCTTGATCTTCACCTTCACTCCGTCGCTTTCCGCTTCCAGATTCAGCCTCTGGCCAAAGCCCTCCTGGAGAAACTCACGCAAATATATGTCATCTTCCGCCCATGCATAATAGACCTTTGGAAATGCACCGGTAATGAAGCCAATCGCCACTATGAAGGCAAAAGCACTCGCAAAACCAAGCGCCCATTTTTTTCGTACCTTAAACTTCAGTTGTCTATGTTCCTTCTGAAGTGCCAGTCTCTTTTTGACGTTCTCCATTAGTTCCGGATCCACTTCGAGGTCATTGACTCCCTCAATGTGATTCAGTCTAGTCATCGCAACTTCCTGAAAACTCGCCAAATCCTCCTGACATTCCCGGCAGTTATAAAGATGAATCTCAAACTCGATCTTCGCCGGACGTTCCATCGATTTTTCCAGGTAATCGATATAATGCTTCTGGAACTGCTCACAGCCATGATAGTCAGATCCATCTAATTGTTTTCTGGCCGACTGAATCCCGGAGAATAACAATTGCTTTATTTTTTCAGCCGAAACATCGAGGAGTTGCGCAGTCTCCTCCAGGGTGAAACCTGTTACATATGTAAAAATCAGCGCATCCTTTTCCAGTTGGTCCATACCAGCAAACACTTCCCGGCGCGGGTCCACTTCCTCTGAATCTGGCAAACTAGAAAGCTCGCGAATGTTTCGAATAAAAATGGAGGTTACCCACATCTTGAATGTTAGATTCCCTTTAAAACGCGGAAACTCCTTATGCACCTTCAGTATCGACTGGTAAAAAAGCTCCTCCATCTGCTGCTGATCTTGAACATAATACCAGCCTAAACGATAGAAATATTCCTTATGGTCTTCAAACCAATCCACGACAGACTGAATTCCCTTTTCTTGAATCGCCGAAATCGAGATTGGCTCCATTTTTTCCAGGATCATCTTTGGCTTCTCCCCCCTTTGGAACAACCGTTTCCTAAAATTACAAATGTTCCTATAAAACTACTGATTTGGATAAATTAATTCATGGTCTACAAAAATCCTGCACTCCACCGTTATAGCACCGCCGAGGCTGACCTTAATTTTCTGATTTGCACCTTCATTATGTTTAATCATCCCGTATAAACTGGCTCGATCAAAGGCAAATCCCAGATTCTGGTCCTGTAATTTACCGTCCACAAAAAGCTTTTCCCCATTAAACCAGGTATTCTCCACTTGTATATGATGACCTTCGTATGTAACCCCAAATACTTTCTTCATTTCCATCCTCCTATCCCTTTTTATATATACGGACAGGTACACTGGAAGTTCCATGAAAAATTGGGTTCAGTTGGGTTTTTTGCTGTTAATTGAACTGGAAAAAGTCAGTGGAAATTCACAAAACCGAATCCTCTTTACCTAAAACAACAAACCTCTGGACATCAAGGCAGTCTGCGGGACAGAGTGGCTATTTAACTATTTGAATAATCAGTTATTTATAACGAGACAGCTGCCTTAAGAGCAACAGGCCATTACTCTCTTCAAATCCTTCTCGCGGACCCAGATCTTGCCTGCTCTGATTTCATACTTGATCCCCGCTTCATCCAGACGAAGGATTTGGTTGTCTGTCCTGTCGGTCCAGTAGGTGTAGGGTTCCTTCGCATTGCAAGCTGCGAGAATAATCAGTACGCTAAAGCTTAGGATTAGTTTTTTCATAAAAACCCTCATCCCCAACTATTTATCTTTCCTTCAACGATACCACAAAATGGCAGACAGAGACATAGGAACTATAATGACGAATAATTTTTGATATAATTCTCCCTGCAGGTTGTAGCAGGTATAAAAAAATCCCTCTTTCTGCAAGAGGAATTTTGATGTTGGTTATATTTAAAACGCAGCAGTCCAACCGCCATCAACGGTAATGACCGTACCATTAACAAAGCTGGATTCATCAGTTGCCAAGAACAAAGCAGCTTGGGCAATCTCCTCCGGCTTACCGGCACGTGGAGATAAAGAGTGTGTCATGCCTGCCCGTGACAGGCCGAATTCATTGATGTTCGCCATGCTTGAACCAATATTGGTCTCAACTGCACCCGGTGCGATGGCATTGCAGCGGATTCCTTTTTGCGCATACATGAAGCCGGTATTCTTTGTTAACCCAATCACCGCATGCTTGGATGCGCCATATGCTGCTCCGGCATGGGCACCGCTGAATCCGCCGGTCGAAGCAACATTGATGATGATCCCCTTTTCCTTCTCCAGGAAGATCGGAATGGCTTTTCTCATTGCGCGCATGACGCCTTTTGTATTCACATCAAAAACTTTATCCCATTTCTCATCGGTTATGTCTCCAATTGGTTCAAACCCGTCCATGATGCCCGCATTGTTCACCAGGATATCCAATGTTCCAAACTGCTTAAGAGCTGTATCGATCATATTTTCCACGTCCGCCAATTCCGCCACATTCACCTTCAATGCCTTAGCTGTTCCGCCGTTTTCGACAATTCCATTCGCTACTGCTTCAGCACCCTCATAATTAAAATCAGCGAGAAGCACTTTCGCCCCTTCTTTCGCATAAAGCTCCGCAATCGCCTTCCCCATACCAGATGCCCCACCAGTTACAATAGCCACTTTCTCATTCAATTTCATAACAGTTACCTCCTTTGTCATATAACAGAAGCACTTTTCACTACCTATTATAAATAACCACCTGGCATTTCTTGTAACTGTATTGTGAATATTTAGTTAACTCTATAGAACTAGATACAAAAAAAGAAGCATCGGGCAACTTCCTCCACCCAATACTTCCTCGCATTCCTATCCAACAATCAATCTTTCTTTCGGGTAATGGCATTTTGGCTCCAGCTTTCCGCGGTTGAACAAGAAAATAAACGATAGAATTCCTATTCTTCCAATGAACATCAAGGAAATAATGACACTCTTCCCTGCAGTACTTAGTTCAGGAGTGATCCCCATGGACAAGCCAGTCGTCCCGAATGCTGAACTCACTTCGAACATGATTTCCATCATCGTGAAATTTTCGGTCGCATTCAATATCACCACAGCAGCAAAACAGAGCAGCATGGCTAAAAAACTGACCACTACCGATTTCCGGATATCTTCGTCATGCAGCTCACGTCCAAACACCTTGATCGCATTATGTCCTTTTGCAAAGTTGATGATCAGCAATATGACTACCGCAAAAGTAGTCGTCCTTATCCCACCGCCAACAGAACTTGGGGAAGCACCAATAAACATCAAAAAGCAAAGCAGCAATAAAGTTGGATTAGAGAAATCACTCACATTCATCGTAGCAAGCCCGCCGTTCCTGGTGGAAGACGACTGGAACCAGGCATAAAAAAACGACTCATGCCAGTTGTAGCTCTTAAAAAAATGATTATATTCAAACAGCAGGATAGCGAATGTACCGAAAAACATAAGCGCAAAAAAGGTTAATGTAGTTAACTTCGTATATAAAGAAAAATGGCCTTGTTTTTTCTTTTTCCGATTGATGAAATATTCCTTTACTTCCACTAATACCGGGAATCCAATCGCTCCTAAGGTTAAAAGAATAATGTTCACGGATTGCACGAAGTAATCATGCGCAAAAGGAATCAGTGAACTTCCTGTAATATCAAAACCAGCGTTTGTTGTTGCACTTACCGCCGCAAATAAGCCCTGCAGATAGGCTTCCTGCCATGTCGGGAAAAAGCCAAGAAAGTAAGTCCCCAATATTAGGGCCCCAACCGCCTCGATCAAGAGGATGATGGCCAAAATTTGCCTCATGAGCTTGACCAGGCCTGACATCTGAGATTGATTTTGGTCGGTCATGATTAACTGCCGATCTTTAAGACCGATTTTCCTTCGCAGCAGCATCCAGAAAAACGTACCAAGCGTCATGATCCCAATCCCGCCAAACTGAAGGATGAACATTAAAATGAAAATGCCCGGTGTACTAAATGTATCCGGTGTCGATACCACCGTCAGCCCTGTTACACTGACCGCACTGACTGCCGTAAATAAAACATCAATGAATGTCCAATGTACTCCCGGCTTGAGAGCAATCGGCAGACTGAGGAGCGACGCTGAAATCAATACGGCAATGACATAGAAAAATACAATGATTTGCGCTGGCTTTAACCAGTTCCTTCTAGTTATTTTTGCCAAGGTAATACCTTCTTTTCTACGATTTTATTTAAACAAGGCAAGCACAAAAAGACCATCTCTAATAAGAATGGTCAATGTAAAGATCATCAACCCTTCTCTCTTCACGCTTACGGAGTTAGCTGTCGGATTAGGGATTGAGAGTATCCCCTTTTAGCTGCATTCGCTAAAATTCACCCCAAGATAAAGTTGCTTTATCGAAATTGGTTCCCCCGCTCAAAAGATTCAGCAAAAAGGTCATTATTAAATTGATAAGTATAAAGTACTCCTATAGCTTCATAGTGTCAATCTCTTTTTTGAAATATCGGGGAGGGCATTTGCTTTTGATAGAAAAAGGCACTGTCCCATGAAGGAACAATGCCCTGCCTTTATTTTTTAAGTGTCGCTAACTGATCCATAATTTTCAAGTCGCCAATAAAATTAAATTTCCGCCAATAAAGTTGTGAACATCGCCAATAAAGTCATTTTTTGCCAATAAGTTGCGGGAAATCGCCAGTAAATCTATTTTTTCGCCAATAAAGCCTGGAACACACATTCAAAGTATGCAAAAAACCTGAAACAGCATGCTTATTTCCAGAATACGAGTATACTGTTGTCTCTATTCGTTTTATCGCAGCCTGATAAGGTGTATTCTGTTTTTTCATGTGTTTCGATCACTTCAATTGATTGGCAAGTTGCCGTACTAACCTTCCCAGAGCCGAACTCATCTCTAGTACTATCAACTTTTGAGGTGATGATTTCCCCATCGAATTCGAGGTCGTGCAAAATGGGATCTCCCTCGATTGTATATCGCACAACTCTAATTTTATCTTCCTTGCCTTCCTTTACATTCCCGATGAACTTCATAAACTTCTCAAGGTTCGTTATTTCACCGTGGCTATCCACAATATCTTCATCCGAAGGCTGATAACTGCAGCCTGATATAAGGAGAAGAACTAACATCAACAAAATCATTTTCTTCATTTACAATTTCCCTCCAGTTTTTTCCGTTATTCCACCAATAGATATATGATCCCAAATTTAGAGGTGCAAACTTCTGGAGCAAGCCAGCAGGCCGACCTCAATCTGCTTCCAATACAACTATAATCTCTTCAAAAAACCTTAATTTTTTTGATATCTGTCAGGAACTAGAGTTAATACGCTGTCAAAAAAGCAGCAATATTAAGTGCCCAGCATATTCATATTTTTTCTATAAGAGGAAATAATACCTGGGAGGTGAAATATGGATATGGAAAAAATACAGCTTACTTCTTCTGAAATAGGAACCTTGTGGGGCGAATATGTAAACGGGACCATGATTGATGCAGTGAATAAATATATGTTTACAATTATTGAAGATGAAGAGATCAAGGCCATTTTCGAGGATGCCATTTCGACGTTCCAACGACAAAAGAACCAAATGGTTACATTCTTAGAGAATGAAGGGTTTCCGGTTCCCGTAGGATTTAGTGAAGCGGATATCAATAAAGGTGCAAAAAGGTTGTTCTCCGACATCTTTTGCTTGAATTATTTACATATAATGACACTGCATGGCTTGATTGGACATGTCACTGCCCTGGGAGTTTCTGTAAGAAAAGACTTACGGGATTTTTACGATTCATGTGATAACGACGGGAAAAAAATGTACCACCAGACAATTGAACTATTACTTGAGAAAGGCAGTTTTCAAAGAGATCCTTTATTTTATCCTGCCAAAAAACCTGAATTTATTGTCAGCGAAGATTTTACAGATGGGATTTTCGGAAAAGGAAGAAGTTTATCTGCCACAGAGATTATAAGTATTTCCTTCAACCTAAAAAAGAGTATTATGGCTAAAACGCTGTCTATTGCCTTCAGTCAAGTAGCACACTCAAAAGAAGTGAGAAAGTTTTTTTCTGATTCAGAAAAAACGGCTGACCAGCAAATACAATCTTTTTCTAAAATTATGCATGAAGATAGTTTGCCAACTCCACGGTCATGGGAAACAGAAGTCACAACATCGACGGAATCCCCTTTTTCTGACAAGCTGATGATGTATCATACTGGCTTCCTATTTCAAGCGGCCCAAGTTTATCACGGTACTGGTTTGGCATCCGCCATGCGGACCGATCTGATCACTACGTATGAAAGCATCATTCTCAAAAATTTAATGGTGACAAAGAAATGGTTCAATATTATGCAAAAAAATAAATGGCTGGAACAGCCCCCGCTTGCTCCTAATCGAAAAGAACTCGCAAATGGAATCGATTAACTTCAACGTCCTTCTGTAAATGGAGGGACGTTTTTATCTTCGTTTATGCATTAAATAAAAATAAAACATAAGGGACACAATCAGGACCATCGCATAAAACGATACAGAACGATACCAGACATTCTTCAATTCGGTCCAAAAACTCATTCCGCCCTGATCTGGAGGCAAAATGGAATAAACTGATACCTCCACATAGAACACACCAAGGAAAAATAAGAATAAAGGAATACCTATAAACCATACCAACCGAGAACGATTAAAATTCATCAAAGGCCTCCTTATGATCCAAGGATTAGCAACTGGTTAATTTTATTGATCTGCTAACGTTCCTCCTTGCTTCTTTAAATTCAACAAAAAAGTGGTATATTCCTCCAATCGGCCATATAGAAAAATCCTAGAAAGCTGTTAGCGTATCCTTTTCCCCCTAAAAACTAACATAAATATAATTCCGATTAATAACAGCAATAGCACTATATAAATAAACCTTGAGTAGACATCTATATACTTCACAATCTCCTCCCAGGAAGCGCCGACCGTTGCACCTAAGTAAACCAGGATTGAATTCCAAATGAATGTTCCAATTGTTGTAAACAGCAGGAATGTTCTAAACTTCATCTCTGATATACCAGCTGGAATAGAGATCAGACTCCGAAGCAATGGAATAACACGGCAGAATAACACGGTCCATGCCCCATATCGATCAAACCAGGAATCCGCCTTGTAAATATCCTTTTTCGTTACACGGAGAAGATGCCCCCACCTATCAACGATTTTCTCTAACTTTTCCACACCCATCTGCAGCCCTAGTCCATATAGCAATACAGCCCCCAACAGCGAGCCTGCGGTGGAAGAAAGGACCACGCCCGCAATGCTAAGATCCGTTGAAGCAGTCATAAATCCAGCAAAAGTTAGAATAACTTCGGATGGTATTGGAGGAAAGATGTTTTCAAGTGCAATCAGAAACATAACCCCTGCATAGCCAAATTCCTCCATTATCCCGATTAACCATTTTTCCATGTCATTCTCCTTAAGTTTTAATGGTCATTCAAAAAAAGAAAAAACCTTTACCATCTAGCTGGCAAAGGTTTTTCAGACAAAAAAGACCTTTACCACAAATAGGGTAAAGGTCTTGCTAACAACAATGGTTGCCAACAAAGCCGAGAGTCAGGAACTCCGTAATGACGACCTTGTTGTAAAAGCTACTCCCCTTTAGGAGTATTCAATTATTAAGTAAATATTAAATGCGTATTCATAGCTTGTCAACAAATACTTAGGAGCACCCCGGACGTTCCCTTCACCTGATTTTATAAGCTTCCATCTTGTGTCAGCTTTAATTCATCTTGGCTAGCTTATTGGTGACGCTTTACTTCATCTTAGCCAGCTTATTGGTGATTTCCGCGATTTCCTTCTCGACTTCGTAAAGATTCTTTTGCATCCGATCCCTGCGAGCTGTTAGTACACTAAGCTGTTCCTTAAGTTCCTCTTTGGTTCCGCTCATTTCATCGCCCTCCATTGTCCGTTTATCATGATAGGAAAAAGGACTTCCCCCGAATATTATGTACAGTTACCAGAGGCATAAGTAAGGAAAAGAGCATTTGGAAAAAAACTTAAGAACGAATAACAAAATACAAATAGGAAACCAGAACACCCAACCATTGGATCGTGGCAAATAAAAGAATCGTTTCGGTGCTGTAGTTCGGGTCGCTTAACAGCATGATCATAAGGAACGGGACCATCATGATTGATAAAAAACCGGCGACAAACAAGCTTTTTGCTAAAATACTCACTTGATATTCATCGTATTCCTTCGTCCTTTTTAAAAAAATAAATACGATAATCAGAGCGGTTAATCCGATAATCAGATAGCCAACGAATTTCATATTCCCTGCTTTTAAAAAGTCAGACCACCCGTTCCAAAAACCCGAGTCCAGCGTTTTCCCATGTGAAAGTATGCTGATGAATTCCATATGGCCGGCTGTAAAAATAAAAATGAATGAATAAATAGCAGACATGAAACTAATGAAAAGAATATTGATCACCGGATGTCTCAGTATACTCACTTTCGCTCACTCTCCTCAAACTCGAATAATTCCTCAATGCTCATATTGAAAAGTTTTGCTAAATCATAGGCCAGCCAGATGGAAGGATCGAACTTGTTTTTTTCTATCGCATTGATCGCCTGCCGTGACACATTCACCTTCTGGCCAAGCTGCGCTTGCGTTAAACCGAATTGCTCCCTTAAGTGTTTGACTTTGTTTTTCATGATAGATTCCTCTTCCTGTGTAAGGTTAACCTTACATATAAATTACAATCATCCCCTTCGAGTGTCAAGTAAACCTTACATCTACTTTTAAAAAAATGCTTTTCCATAATCGGAAAGCATCATTTACCTTTTACGCATTCCTTGCATCGTTTCTTTTTGAATCGTTATGTTCTCCAGGAAACCAGATGCTTTAAGCTCTAAATGAAAAGAAGCGTCATCAAGATTTCGATAGGTTTTGTGCATCCTTGTCACAAAAATCCCGGGTGAAAAGCCGCCTTGCACTGATTGCATGACGATTTTTTCGTTACCTGTTTCTAATTGAAAGACGTCACAAAGCTCATCAAGGCACTTCACTTCATAGGTATCTTCCATCCAAATCGCAAAATCAGCTTCATTCGGCTTCAGACTGATTGCTATTACTGCGGCAATCATAATAGGTGCCAATGATAGCAGCCACTTCCTTTTCTTCATTCGATCTCCTCCGAATCCAACACAAAATTCTTAATGATATCTGGGTTGAATTTTATTTTAACAAAGGCATCTTGACCTGAACCATTTGTCTTTTCATTCCTGAACATCATTTTAATCGCATCGCCCTTTTGCGTTACCTCGACTTCGCTGAACTTACTTGAATGTGCATAATAGAAATAGCGACCGTTACTCTCGTCATGGATCTCGTAGGTACTTATTGGTGTTTGGTCCTGCTGGTTCAGCCAACTTTGGATTGCATCCTTGTCTTCCTCTTCAATCGAATCCATCTCATAGGAGTAAATAAAATCTTCCTCCGTTGTGGTCGTAATATTGCAGCCGGTTACAACTGAAATAAGTACAAAGGGTAACAATAATCTCAATTTCATACCCATCCTCCCTTCTGTTTTAATATAAGTCACGTTTCCGGTAAGGAAATAACCTCCAAAATCCAATCATGCATAATGCCCCTATTCCTTTCACTATGCTTGTGCCGACAATTGAACCCTCAACAGTGATTCCCAAAAAAAGACTGCCGATCAGTAACAAAATGAAACTCAATATTCCTCTCATGCTATTTCCCCCCTTACTGTGAGCACGCTCTTATTAGTAGAAAAAAACCAACTACAATCAAAATCGAAACAACATTTACCAAACAGCCACTGCCTGGTGACCCCGTCATGGCCCGTGCCCAGCCATTGTTCAATGCCGCCCCAGGATTCTTCTGCTGTTCCTTGGATTTCAATTGCTCTCTTTTTTCCTTGGACATGTTGATGACCTCCCTTTAGTCGCGCGATTTTGTATGTAATCTGGATCTCTGTTTTCCTTGCGAAATTCACTGCATCTGTATAAAAAAAGCGATAGCAGCTTTAAAGAAAGCTCTATCGCCCAAAGACTAATCCAGGATACTCATGTTAGTTTATGTTGCCTCGGTGGTAATTGTTGCCCGTTTCCGTGCTCTTAAGAACCGGACAAGGTTTAAGACGATTGTTTTTGTGACGGCATAAGTTGGAACGGCTAACACCATTCCCAGAACGCCAGCCAGATTTCCGGCCGCCAGTAAAATAATGATGATCGTTGCCGGATGGGTGTCCAGTGTCTTACCAAGAATCAAAGGAGACAGCAAATTCCCTTCAATTTGCTGGGCCACAAGGATGACGACGACTACCAGCAAAGCTTTTGTCGGGGAATCAAAGAGACCAACCAGCACTGCAGGCGCTCCGCCAATAATCGGCCCGACATACGGGATGATGTTGGTGAAAGCGACGATTAACGCCAGAATCAAGGCATAGCGTAAATCAATGATGAGATACCCGATAAACGCCAGCGTCCCAACCGCCAGGGCAACCGTTACCTGGCCCTGGATGTATGCCGCCAGTGTTTCGCCCGTTTCTTTCAGGATTTTAAGCCCTTCATCCCGGTAATCTTTCGGAATAAACTTGGAAACAGCCAGCGGGAACCTGTGCCCGTCCTTGAACATGTAAAACAATAAAAATGGGACGGTAACAAGGATGATCGCGATATTGGTGACGATGCCCAAAAAGCCCCTGAGCCCATTCGTCAGTTTGGTCGGTATCGTATTTGCATACTCAATTACGCGCTCCTGCACCGTATCAATCATTTCACGCTGCTCATCCCTAAAGCTTTTAAACTCTGAGGACTGAACAACATCGTAAAAATACTCCGTCGTCTTGTCAGCAAAAACAGGCAGATCATTCGCAAGCTCCGTTGCCTGCTTGGAAACCGCCGGAACCAGATTCCCAATCGCCAGAACAAGAAGGGCGCCAAACACAACATAAATAATCAATATGGCGAGTACCCGAGGAAGTTTCTTGCGTTCCAGGAAGTCCACCACCGGATTCAGCAGGAAATAGAGGAATCCAGTAATCAGAATCGGAAAGAACACTGTTGAGATGAAAATCCCGATCGGCTCAAACATAAACGAGATTTTTGTAGAAACATAAATGATCGTGGCTATAAGCAAAATTTGAATCAGCCAAAACTGCAGTTTAGATTTAGTCAAAGTATGTACCTCTTGCTTTAGGTTATTTTGGTAAAATTATACCAAAATTCCGGGTTAAAAGATAATCTTTTTCAGACCAGAAATACCGTTCATGCGACCTTTACATCCTCACTCAGCCACTTCCTTAAAAACGAAATGCAAATTGGCGTGATGATTGTCATTGCACCAATGGTCGTAAAAGCAACACCCCAATTGAAGTAATCAAGCAGAATGCCAAAAATCATCGGTGAAAAAATCGTAGCACTGAACCCTAAAACGGACTGGATCCCTAATGCAATGCCGGTTATTTCGGGATCGGATATTTCTGTGATCATCGTGTTATAGATCGGTGAATCAGCAATAATCGTAAATCCATATATGAAAACAATCGGAAGCAAAATCCACATGCTCGCAGGCGTCAGCCAGCCAATCACCAATGAACAGCAAATGCTAATATAAATAAATAGCTTTATTGATTTTAGCCGGCCGAAGGTATCCGACATTCTTCCCCCTATAAAACTGGCAATGCCGCCAATCATCACCACAAACGCTCCGATAAAATTGCCAACAGAAATGGCATTGCTGACCTCATGCGCCTGAAAGTAATACACCATAAAAGGGCCAATCCATGCCCACATCGCATACAGTTCCCAACAGTGGCCAGTGTAGCTGATGTTCACCAGCAGATTTCTTTTGGTGAGCACACGTTTTAAAAGTGACATACTCAAACGCTGGTTATGAATATGGATGTTTTCAGGTATGGTGGAAAAATGAATTAACGCGGATGCCAGAATTGCCGAACACGAAGTGATGAAAATGACACCCTTCCAGCCGACCAGGTTAATGAATAACCCAGAGACAAGCAGCGAAAATCCCGAGCCAACGACAAGCGACCCAACAAAAAGCCCCAGCGCCGCACCCCGTGTTCTATCGCTCGATGTTTGGGCAACAATTTTCATCCCTGGGACATAAATACCCGCAATCCCAATACCTGAAATAAATCTCAGTAATAAAGCCGACCAAAATCCTTGTGCCAATACACTGAAGAGCACACCAGAAACCCCAGCGATCAGCGCCCCATACATAAACGAGTACTTCGGATTATAACGATCACTCAAAAAACTGTAAAAAAACACCGCCGCCACATAGCCTATATGAAAAAACGCAACGATAATCCCCGATTCCGTCGGGGATAGGCCCCATTCTTTTTCAACAACAGGCATAACCGCTGAAAAGTTAAACCACACCTGCATCGCCAGAAATTGAGCTATCGATAAAGTCCACAATAGACGAGTCATCTAATCACCTTCTTAACATGGTAACTTCCTTTATCAATAAAATACCGAATTTTCCGAATATAAACAAGATGAGTTTTCAGCCCCATTTTATATAAGCTGGTGGCTAGGGGGATTTGGATTAGGTTCTACTCTTTCTTCTGACAGCTTTTCTCCGTTTGATGCCAAACCTGGCTGAAGTTCGGCTTTCTTTTGACAGCTTTTCTCCATTTGGCAACAAACCTGTCACGATTTCCTTCTTTTCTTGACAGCTTTTTACCCTCAGCACTCAAACCTGTCCCGATTTCCTTCTTTTCTTGACAGCTTTTAACCCTCAGCACTCAAACCTGTCACGATTACCTCTTTTTCGTGACAGCTTTTCACCCTCAGCACCCAAACCTGTCACGATTACCTCTTTTTCTTGACAGCTTTTCACCCTCACCACCCAAACCTGTCACGATTACCTTCTTTTCTTGACAGCTTTTCCCCCTCAGCACTTAAACCTGTCACGATTACCTTCTTTTCTTGACAGCTTTTCCCCCTCAGCACCCAAACCTGTCACGATTACCCTTTTTTCTTGACAGCTTTTCATCCTCAGCACCCAAACCTGTCACAATTACCTCTTTTTCTTGACAGCTTTTCACCCTCAGCACCCAAACCTGTCACGATTACCTTCTTTTCTTGACAGCTTTTCACCCTCAGCACCCAAACCTGTCATGATTACATGATTACCTCTTTTTCTTGACAGCTTTTCACCCTCAGCATCCAAATCTGTCACAATCCCGATCAACGTCCCCCGTCCCCCAAAACAAATCAAAAAAACCGCCCGAGGTCTTTTGCCCCCTCGAGCGGTTACACTAAATAAAATTAAGCTGGATTCACTTCCAGTTCTACTTTGATCTTGATGTCTTTGCCGACTAGAACGCCGCCTGTTTCTAGTGGAGCATTCCATGTAAGGCCAAATTCTTCGCGGTTTACTTTTGCTGCTGCTTCGAATCCGTAAACTTCCACGCCCCATGGGTTTGTGCCTTTGCCGCCGTATTCCACGTCGAATGTGACTGGCTTTGTTACATCTTTGATTGTCAGGTCGCCAGTTACTTTGTAATCATCGCCATCGCGAGTGATGCTTGTGGATTTGAAATCGATTGTTGGATAGTTTTCCACGTCAAAGAAGTCTGCTGATTTCAAGTGGTTTTCGCGATCTTCGTTACGTGTGTCGATGCTTGCTACATCAATTTTGAATGCGATTGAAGCTGTTGTTAAATCTGTCAGGTCTGCTGCTTCAACGTCAGCTGTATATGATCCGAATTGTCCCTTCACCTTTGATACCATCATGTGTTTCACTTCAAATCCTACTGCTGAGTGCGCCTGATCTACTGCAAATTTAGTCATTCTATAATCCCCCTGTTTTGTTTTTATCTCGAATTCGAGATATTATCTTAAAAAAATAAATCTCAAAATCAATTATTTTTAATTCGAGATAAATTTATCATGAATCCGACTTTACTGTCAATAGACTTTTCTGATATTTATTTTTTACAGAATGAACGCAGTACTATCAGGCCCGAACTTACTCTAAACCATTCAGAACTTTGGCAATCTCCTCTGTAATTTCCCGGTGTACAGCGATGTCCCAAACTACGAATCCCATAAGGAGTGTAAAATATAAAAATACATACCATTTAAAATGCCGCTTTGGTCTGAAGGGCGAATAAACTAAAGCGATAAAAGCAGCAACAAATAGCGGGATTAGATATATATTGATCTTCCAAAGCTGATTTGCCTCATTAAGCGGCAGCATTATTTCAAGCGCTTCCTGAGCAGTAACCTGCCTTTCATCCACCTGCCTAGTCCACATCCCTTTTTCAACTGTCATCGTCATATTATCCTGATTGAACTGATAATGAACCCCCGGCAAATTAAAGTTCGTTTGCACCGTAAAAAGTAAAAGCAAGGTCACCAATAAAAAATACATCACTAATGGGAGAAACCGTTTATCGAATTTTATAATGGGGATCCCTCCTTTACCAATAGCCTAATATCCTCGATCCTCCACTTTTCAGTCATATCGTAAAAGCCTTCACTCCTGGTCAAGACGAATT
Organism: Bacillus sp. ISL-41; assembly: GCF_018613235.1. Classification (GTDB taxonomy): domain Bacteria; phylum Bacillota; class Bacilli; order Bacillales; family Cytobacillaceae; genus Mesobacillus. The sequence continues at coordinate 99,250 of NZ_JAGGQP010000023.1, read as the reverse complement.
GATAGTTATTTTCCAGATCCTCGACTGTAAAATATGTAAGAAGAATTCTTCCTTTTTCAATACTAAATTCGCTAAGATTCAGAACCACTCCAGGACTCCAATCAAGATTACTATTTTTGAAGGAAAAACTGCACGGGCAATTGAGCTCCTTATCACTGGTACTAAAACCTGATAATTCTTTAAGGGCCATTAAGTCAATGACTTCTTTAAAATCTCCCGCGGCTTTATAGGTCTCAACGACATCGATCGCATCCAAGAAATCCTGATACCGAACAGAAAATTGTGATGCAGCGACTTCCTCTTCCAGGTTTGCAAGATTGACGGCCAGAGTATCACTTTCGTTTTTCAATTCAGCCTCCACCCTTGACCGTTTTTCGATTTCTTCTTCTAAACTGGCAACCTTCTTTTCCAGTCGATTTTGATTCGCCTCAAGCTTCGCCGCCGAGTCGGCTGTTCTCGCATTATCCAAAAGAGCAATCGCTGTGATGACCACTAAAATGATCAGGGCTGATGTTTTAAAATTTTTCATAGGATACACCTCCGTTTCGAATCCCTTTCTACATTTTAAAACTTAACATCCACTTCTTCTGCATCCTCCCAATTCGGGTTGACTCTCGGGATATATTCCTTCAATTCATCTGCGTAGTCTTCTTCCTCCACCATGTTAAAAAGCTCTATTTCCACATTCGTATCATCCTTTTTCACCAATCCCAGGTAACTGGTTGACCCTCTCCAGAAATGGTAAAACCCTTTAAGGGCCTCGATCTCGACCGCCTGCTGGTCTGATTTGATCAGCCCATCCTCAACGGTAAAAACCACTTTCGGTTTGATAAAATAAATCGCCGCACGGATGAAAATGGGCAAAAAGAACATGCACCCGAAGCCCACGGCTAACCAGATCAAATCAATATTAAGGATTCCATACAGCAGCGCCAGCAAACCCGGAATCGCAAAAACCGCTGACCCTAAAAATTTCACAATCAGCCTCTTCCTTTTCATCACTACTTTCATTTCTACCACCTTTTTCCACAGACATTATAGGAAGATTATAAACTCTAAAATTACTATTTTCAAAAATTTACCACCACTGAATTATATCATTATCACTCCTGCAATATACCGGTAAAAAAAGATCCGCCTCCATTTCGAAGGCGGATCCTTTCACGATCTCAGCTCAAAATAATCCATCGTAGACGTCTCTTCAAAACCGCACGACTTATAAAGGTTAAGCGCATTCGAGTTTTCAGCGGCAACCTGCAGCATGATTTCTTTTGCATTTGCTTCCTTCAGTTTTTCAATGGCCAGCAAAAGAAGCGCCCTGCCGTAACCTTTCCGGCGATGCTCCGGCAACACACCCAGACCAAAAATGGCACCGAGCTTCGTTGTCAGCTGCAGATTCACTTTCCCGATGATTTGCCCGTCTTTTTCAACAAGATAAGAAGTCATCCCTCGCCTTTCCTCTTCCTCAGGCAAGATCATGTCTTCTGATCTGAATTCCCCTTCCTCTGGCAAAATGTTCTCTTCTGAACTGAATTCCTCTTCCTCAGGCAAAATCATGTCTTCTGAACTGAATTCCTCTTCCTCAGGCAAAATGATCTCTTCTGAACTGATTTCGTCTTCCTCTGATAAAATCATGTCTTCTGAATTGATTTCCACTTCATCGTTAAAATAAATCACGTTCTGCCGTGCAATCTCGTGCGCGTCCGCGTTCGTCGCTTTTCTGAAAACAATCCCTTCCAACTGATCCGGAGTGGCCGCAGGGGCATCTTTTTTCAAAAACATCTCATATTCCGAATGCTTGTATTGCGCACCAACACCAGCGATGAACTTCTGCCCCGATTCCGAGTTGCGGTCACTCAGCAACAGCATGCTGCCAGAATCCCGGCGCTTCCATTCAGCCATGGCAAGCTCAAACAATTTAGTGAAAACACCCTGGCGCCGATAATCCGGATCCACCATTCCGTTCACTTCCCAAGGACCGCCAAAGCTGCAAATCCCCACATAGCCAATCAGCTCTTCCCCATCAAAGTACATGAACTCATTTATATCCTCGACGCCATTCCTGTTGTCATCGTTGACACCAAGCTTATAATCAAGCTCCAGCTTAAGTGCCGTTTGATCCACTGAATTGCAACGGTCCTGAAGTCCGTTAATAGCTTCATAATCTCCGGCATCGATATATTCCTGCAGTTTGATCCATGGTTTATGTATATTTTGCACTTTTAGCACTCTCCAAATCCCTGATTCTCTTATTGCTTGTACATTTTATTCTATGAAACACCCTTTCACTCCTTTTTCTTGAACTACAGGTTTATCCTCCTTCTATTGTGGTAATGAACTAGATATGTAGAAAATCTCACTTTTATGTAAAAATTTTTTGACAGCAATGTAAAAATTCTTTGCTCTTGTACAAAATTCTACTAATACCCTAATAAATTAACAAAGCGCTTGACCCATTGAAAGATGCGGGTTCAGGCGCTTTTTTGCGTCCTTTTTAAAAGTTGGCACGCTTCTTGCAACTAATATATTTGTACTAGTCATTTTGAAGGAGGTGTAAAAAGATGAATGATTTATTGAACTACATAATAGAAAACCAGGCTTCGATTTGGACGTATAGTGCGGAGCATTTACAGCTTGTAGGATTGTCCGTTTTGATTGCCATCGCAATTGGACTTCCGCTTGGGATTTATCTGACAACGAACGAAGAGCTGGCTGAGACAGTTCTCCAGGTTGCGAATATTATCATGACGATTCCGAGTATCGCGCTTTTTGGAATCATGATCCCGATTCTGTCGGTCATCAACCAGGGCATTGGCTTTGTGCCAGCGGTAATCGCACTTATTTTATATTCGCAGCTGCCGATCATCCGTAATACATATGTAGCCATCAATAATGTCGATCCCAATATTCGTGATGCCGCCATTGGGCTGGGAATGAGTACGATGCAGCGTCTACTGCGTGTTGAGATTCCAAATGCCCTTCCTATCATTATGGCAGGAGTCAGGCAGGCCGTGGTCATGAATATCGGAATCGGCGCAATTGCAGCGTTTATCGGGGCTGGCGGCCTTGGTGTATTGATCAACCAGGGGATTTCAAGATCGAATACCACAATGGTACTGGCAGGAGCGATTGCCATTTCCATCCTGGCGATTGTGACCGACGGACTGTTGGGGATTCTCCAAAAGCGTATGACTCCAAAAGGTTTTCAACAATAAAGGCTCTTTAATCAATGCGAAAACGGCCACAATAAAAAGAAGTAAGATGGGGTGAAAGTATGATTAAGTTTGATCAAGTCACCAAAGTGTACGGCGATAAGGTGAAGGCTGTCGATAATGTAAGCTTTGATGTACCTGAAGGCAATATCGTCGTTTTCCTGGGGCCATCAGGCTGCGGAAAGACGACAACACTGAGAATGGTAAACAGACTGGAATCGATCACCGACGGAAAAATTTTAGTCAATGGAACAGATGTGAATTCCTTGAATGACATTGAGCTTAGAAGGAATATCGGCTATGTCATCCAGCATAACGGCCTGTTCCCTAATATGACGATTGAAGATAATGTGATGGCTGTTCCTAATTTAATTGGATGGGACCGGAAAAAGAAAGCAGACAGGTATAAATACTTAATGGATCTGGTCGGCCTGAATCCGGATGAATACCGGAAGCGTTATCCACATGAGCTTTCAGGAGGACAGCAGCAAAGAGTCGGGATTGCCCGTGCGATGGCTGCAGACCCGCCTGTCATGTTAATGGATGAACCATTCGGGGCATTGGATCCCGTCATCCGTACTCGAATTCAAAATGAGTTTTTGCAAATTCAGAAAGAAGTAAAAAAGACGATTCTTTTTGTCAGCCATGATATTGATGAAGCCATCAAAATGGGTGACGGAATTGCGATTTTCAAAGAAGGAAAACTGATGCAATATGATTCTCCAAGCGAGCTGCTTGCTCATCCCAAGAATGATTTCGTCCGTGAATTCGTCGGCAAGGACCGCGCGTTGAAGAGTTTGAGTCTTCATACCGTAAAGGATTTGATTTCAGAACGGATGCTGCGAAAACTGGACGGGCCGGAGAAAGCCAACAAAAAGACAATTTCAGTTGAAACGAACCTGCGGGATGCCTTATCCATCCTGCTCAACCAGGAAGCCGACCAGCTTGTCGTCCAGGCAAACAACAAGCTTGTTGGTGCGATGCAAATTGATGATGTAGAGGCCTATTTGCATCAGCATATTAAGTAACGGGGGAGAAAAAGCATGAAGAATAAACGTTTTGTATCTTTTGTCATCAAGCTGATCCTCTTCACCCTTGTAGGGAGCTTCTTCGCCTGGTCATTCAAATCAGGGTATTATCAGCTGATTATCGATGATTCAGAAGGATTTATCTTTTTATTGAAGCAGCATATCAACATGGTGCTCCTGTCCTCGCTGCTGGCAATACTGCTTGCGATTCCGATGGGGATCTTGGTTACGAGGCCAAAATTCCAAAAGCTTCAATGGCTGTTTATGAATACAGCCAATCTCGGGCAGACGATTCCGAGCCTTGCAATTCTGGCATTGGCGATGACCTGGATGGGAATCGGTTTTAAGCCGGCAGTCTTTGCTCTGTTTCTTTATTCCTTGCTGCCGATTCTACGGAATACTGTAGCCGGGATTAAATCGATTGATCCGGACTTGCTGGATGCAGCGAAAGGCATCGGCTATACACCGGCTCAAATTCTTCTGAAAATTGAGCTGCCTAACGCAGCCTACCCGATCATGGCAGGCATCCGGACAGCTGTGGTGATCAACATCGGAACGGCTGCCTTAGCCTATCTGGTAGGCGGAGGCGGACTGGGCGACTGGATTTTCACCGGAATCATGATGAGGGATAACTCTTATCTCCTATCCGGAGCCATCCCGGTTACTTTGCTTGCTCTATTGGCCGACCAATTGGTCAGGCTCATCGAAAAACTGGTTATTTCTAAAGGGTTAAGACAATCAGTAACAGTTTCAGATTAATGAGAACAAATTTTTTAGGGGGAAAACAAAATGAAAAAGATTTTATCATTTACCTTAATCATCGCTTTAATGGTTTCACTGCTATCCGCTTGCAGCAGTGAAGAAGACACATCCGCTTCTGCTTCAGACAAAAAGGTTGTCGTCGGTGCAAAAAACTTCACGGAACAATTCGTCCTTTCAAAAATCCTTGCCATCTATTTAAAGGAGAATGGCTTTGAGGTTGAGGAGAAAAACAATATGGCAAGCCAGGTTGTCCGCCAGGCATTGGAGAATAAACAGGTAGACCTTTACTGGGAATATACAGGTACAAGCCTCGTAAACTATAACAAGCTTGACCCTCTTTCCGATTCAGTGGAAGCCTATGAAAAAGTAAAGGAAGTTGACAAAGAGAACGGCCTTGTGTGGCTTGAACAAGCACCGTTAAACAATACGTACACATTGATGATGAGAGAAGAAAAAGCAAAAGAACTCGGCATTGAATCAATCAGCGATTTAGCAGCTTACATGAATGATGGCAACAAATTGTCTTTAGGTGCAGATGCTGAATTCGCGACGCGACCAGATGGAATTAAAGGTGTAGAGAAAGCCTATGGATTTAAATTTGGTTCTTCCAACATCAAAAAGATGGACGTTGGCCTGTTTTATCAGGCACTGAGAGACGGACAGGTTGATGTGGCAACAGGCTTCTCAACAGATAGCCGTATCAAAGCTTTCAATCTCGTAAACCTTGAAGATGACAAGAGCTTCTTCCCTGCTTACAATGCCGGAATCACCGTTCATGAAAAAACACTTGAAAAGTATCCTGAATTAGAAGAGCTTCTGAAGCCTTTAGCTGAAAAAATCAACACAGAAACAATGACGGACCTTAACTATCAAGTCGATATTGAAGAAAAAAGTGAAACAGAGGTTGCCAGAAAATGGCTGACAGAAAACGGCTTAATTGAAGAGTAATAAGTTTTTCGGGAGGAAATCAGCCATGGTTTCCTCCTTTTTAAAATGGTTGAGGATACCCCTTCTTGAGTTATGATCCCTTGCTTATTTTCGCATACCAGGTTCAGACAGTGACTTATAGAAAAATTAAACATCCGTCTGGAAAAATACTAACTTCTTCCTTCCTCAGGGGTACCGGCCATAGCCATTCAATAGTATGGTATAAAGGTAATAGATTATAAGCATCCCCGCCTCTTTCTTTTTACGATGGAGGCATGCTGTCAGAAAGGTGAAATCGATATGAAAAGACTTTATCCATCACGATTAACCAAAAGGTTTCTATATCTTACTACCATCATCATTTTTATTCCTCTACTGATCATATTCATTCTCGCTGCAACTTCTTCAAGAGATATCATAAAAAGTCAGACTGAGAATCAGGCGATCCAGGTGACAAGGGTCATGTCCGACAAGACGAGTGACCTATTCAACCTGAAGATCCAGCTGCTGGAGAATATCGTTGAAAATCAGGCTGAAGAGACGGGCAAATTAGAAGGAATACTGACCAATCTCGTCGTGAATGATCCTTTTTTTAAAAGAATCCAGATTGTGAATGATGAGAAGGAAAGAATCGTCTATAAAGCTCCTTTTATCGAAAGTGATTCCAAGCTGAATTCCGCCGAAGCCGACTTGTATGCTGAACTGAAATGGCGGCGCAGCTCGTTTGTCGCTGACTCGATTTCAAAAATGAATGGTGAGCCAACACTAATGATTATCGTGCCTTTCCAGGCTGACGAAGCAGCGGAAGTTGATGGCGGGCTGATTGCTTATGTAAGTCTCGTGTATTTGCAGAAATACTTCAAGCAAAATGTGATCGGTGATTTGGGCCACAGTTTCCTTTTTAACCGGGAAGGAAAAGTTTTGTTCGATACGAACGATTTTAGTAAATCAGGCAACCTGCTTAACGAGTATCCATTTTCGCGAGAGGCCTTTTTGGACAGGACCGGGGTTTACAGGGGTGAACTCTGGGGCGAAGAATCCCTTGTTGCTTATAACCCTGTCGACCGGCTGCCATTTTATACAGCCACTTCTATCCCGCTGTCAGAAGCAAACGCCGTCATCGATTCCTTGAAAGATATCTTATGGAAAGGCTTTATCCTGATCTTTTTAGCGGCGTTGACCTTGCTTATATTCGGTATCCGCTGGATCATTAAGCCGATCAAAGCTCTTACCCAGGAAGCAGCAAGCTATGCAAAGGGCGGTGAGTGGTTTGTTCCTGTACTTGAGAAAGAGGATGAGATCCAGACATTGTCCAGCACCATGAAATATATGGCTGAAAGCTTAAAGTCACACGAGCGCCATTTGCAGCTGATCCTGGAATCCTTCCCTTTCGGTGTCCTTGCTATCAATCCAGAAGGCTTCATCAGTTCAATGAATACAACGGCCGGGGATCTATTGAATATAAAGAACGAAACGATCATTGGAAAATCGGTCTCTGCCCTGCCGCTTTCTTTCAGAAATCATTTTGAGCAGTGCAAGCATGTTTCAAGGAAATTTGACGGCCTTGAAGATGACTTCACCTTTGAAAATGAATGGGGAAAGAAAATCATCAAGCAGTCCAGTTCACCGTTATTAGATGAAAAAGACCAAGTCATTGGGGTACTGATCACTTTTTGGGATGTGACTAAGGTGCGACAGCTTGAAACCCATATTCAACGTTCAGAACAGCTGGTTGCAATTGGTCAGATGACCGCCGGACTTGCTCACGAGGTAAAAAATCCGCTTGGAACCGTCCAGCTTGCGAGTGATTTAATCGCCAGCGAAATAAAGGAAATGACAGCTGCCAGTGAAAGTGAGGCGGCTTCCGCTGAAATCATTTCCGAAGCGGCCAAGGATATTCAGGATGAAATACAGCGCCTTGACCATCTCGTTAGACGGTTCCTTCAATTCAGCCGGGAAAACAAAAAGGACGAATCTGTTTTCAGCATGAAGACAGTCGCCTCTGAAACGCTGCAGCTTTTATCCCATCAATTCAGGAAAAAGCAGATTCATGCCACTCTTGAAGCTGAGGGTGAGGATTACTTTGTTAAAGGTGACAGAAACCAGATGATTCAGGCTCTCATCAATCTTTTTATCAATAGTATAGAGGCAGTTTCCCATCATGGCCAAATCACCGTTTCGATGAAAAGAGCAAATAGTGATAATATTGAAATAGCGATAAAAGATGATGGAATCGGTATCCCCCAGCAAAAAATCAAGCGTATTTTCAATCCATTCTTTTCTACCAAACAAGAAGGTACCGGGCTGGGCTTATGGATTACCCATGACATTATTTCTTCCCATAACGGCCATATCGAGGTAGAAAGTGAAATGGGCGAAGGAACTTCCTTCCTGATTTCATTGAAAAAGCATGAGAAAGGCGATCACTATGAAAAAAACAATCTTGTTAGTTGAAGATAATGAAAAATTCCGCCGCCTGACCAGGCTGACCTTACAGAAGGAAGGGTATGCCGTCATCGAAGCGGAAACAGGCAAAAACGCTGAAAATCTTATGGAGAGCGAGAACATTGACCTTGTTTTGCTCGATTTCCTTCTGCCTGATACGACTGGGCTGAAGCTGCTGGAAAAATGGGCGCCAACTTTCCCTGAAACTGTTTTTATTCCTTGTACTGCCTACGGAGATATCGAGGATGCAGTCAAAGCGATGAAAATGGGAGCTTACGACTACTTAACAAAACCCATCAAGGCTGATGAACTAAAAGTCGTCATTAAACGGGCATTTGAAATGAAACATTTGAAAAAAGAAAACAAAGAGTTAAAACAGGCTGTTCAGCAAAAATATGACCTTCATGGGATGATTGGCAAAAGCCCAAAAATGCAGGAGGTCTACTCGTTAATCGAAAGAGTCGCCAAGCAGGATATCACCATCATGCTTGAAGGAGAAAGCGGGACTGGTAAATCGCGCGGAGCTCATGCTGTGCATCTCGAGAGCACCCGGAAGTTAGGTCCATTCATAAAAGTCAATTGCGCCGCCATCCCCTCAAACCTGTTGGAAAGTGAGTTATTCGGCTACGAAAAAGGCGCTTTTACCGGCGCTGTCCGATCCCAGGAGGGCAAATGCGCCGCTGCCGACAAAGGCACTCTTTTTCTGGATGAAATCGGTGAAATCTCCCTGGATGTGCAGGCAAAGCTCCTGCAGTTTACCCAGGACAAAACCTTTACACCGCTCGGGACGGCCAGAGAAGTTTATTCAGACGTACGTATCATTGCTGCCACCAACCGAAATTTATGGGAAATGGTCCAGAACGGCGAGTTTCGTGAAGACTTGTATTACCGCTTAAATATCATCGGGATTAAATTGCCTCCATTGCGGGAGCGCATCGAAGACATCCCCTTGCTCGTCGAACAATTTCTGGCACAGTTTGAAGAAGAACATAACCGCAGCTATTCGATTTCCAAACACCTTTTAACAAAACTCACTTCCTATCCATGGCCAGGCAATATCCGCGAATTGCAAAATGCCTTGTCCAGGGCAACCGTCCTCTCCCGCTCAGGACAACTGATGCTCGAGGATTTCCCTGAGGAGATCCAGAACCATTTTTCAACAAAAGAGGTTGAAACTTCTGATGTTCCTATTGACCTGACTGAAGACTTTTCTTTGCCAGAACATCTGGAAAAGGTTGAAAAAGAAGTGATTGAAACCGCTTTGACAAGTGAAAACGGCAACCAGGCACGCGCTGCCGAAGCACTCGGCATAACAAGGCAAGGTCTCTTGTACAAGATAAGAAAATACAAAATCCTCAGAAATAAAAATGACCTATAAAAAAGCTGCCGGGATCCATTCCCGGCAGCCAATTTATTTTAAAGGGGGATTTAATTCAAGTTAAGCAGCGTTGCGTGTGACTTCTTCTCCGCGCTTGAAAACTGTTTTGCGGATGAATGGTACCACCCAGCGGTCTAAGCCGTATTTACCTGCGTTGAAACCTGCAGCAAGGATGATGAATCCGAAGAAGATGTCAGTTGGGTTGTGAGATACTGTACCAGCCAGGAAGAAGCTGAAGTTCATTACCAGGCCGAAGAACATAGCAGCAGTAGTCAGTGTACCAAGGAGCAAACCAAGACCAACAAGGAATTCCCCTAAAGGCACAATAGTATTGAAAATATCGACGTTCGGGATCGCAAAGCTTTCAAGGAAGTTCACATACCACCCATAAACTGCGTTTCCATCTGGACCTTTAACAGGGTTTGCCACCGCATTATTTAAATATCCAGAAGCGTCAAAGCCTTCACCAGTCAATTTGCCCCATCCTGCAGTCATCCAGTTGTATCCAAGCCATACCCTAATGACAGTCAAGATACCAGCAGCAACATTATTTTCTCTTAACCACTTTGCAATCATCTTCCTCACTCCAATAAGTTAATTAGTATTAGTACACTTATAAGATATCAAATATATCTCGAGAATAGGGTTATTTGTGAATGAATTCACAATTCTGTTGAAATGTTTTGAACGAATGGTGACAACACAAAAATCCAGGCTTTAAAAGCATACTAATAAAGGCTCTCCATCGAATTAACACTAGATTTGTTATTGGAATTCGACCTTATTAAGGGGTATTGGACGTCCTCCCTATCAAGAAACTCTAAAGTTAACTGGCAGGAGACCAGCAAGGATCTTCAATGGAATGGCTTTTTTTCCAAAAAAAATTTATCTCCCTGCATACTGCGCCAATTTCAAGCCATCATAAGGACGAATAACAACAAAAGAAGGAGTGAATAAAGTGAAAAAGTCATTCATTTTAGCAGGATGTGCTGCAATTTCATTCGGTTTGACTGGCTGCGGAGCGAATAACAATGCTGCCGACGATAACGGCGAACAGCAAGTAGAAATCTCCCAGGTTCAGCGCGGACCAGCTACCGAAGGAACCAGGCTCCAGCTGGCTGATCGTGCAGAGCGCCAGGTAGAACAGATGCCGGAAGTAGACGACGCACGAGTCATTATCTCGGAAAACAATGCATACGTAGCTGTTAGACTCGCAGACAACAATGGCGAAAATAATGGGAATGCTTCAGTCAATGATGCATTGGATGGCAACGGCAGGACTTTTGCCGAGAATGGACGAGTTGACCAGGGTGACAACAACCGTGCAGGAAATGATGGAATCATTGACGGCAAAGGTGACGCAGGAAATGGCGACCACCAAAACGCTGGAAACACAAATGGCAACAATATTTTTGGCAACGGGAATGATAACGGCAATGGAAACATGAATGGAATTGGCAATACAGACATGAATGGAAACGCAGCTGGTAATACAATGAACGGTAATAAGAGCCAGCTGGAGCAGCAAATCGAACAAAGAGTGCGCCAGGCGAATAACAGAATCGACAATGTGTACGTTTCGGTTGACCGTAACGCATACGACAGAATGGGAACATTCGCCGATGACATCCGCACCGACAGAAACAGGGACGGCATGTTCGAAGACTTCCGTGAGGCAATGGACGGGTTCTTTGGAAGATAGCACTTGAAAGCATTTACAGCCTAAATGTGCCCTTATATGGCCGTTTTACCTCTGCATAAGGGTGCATTTGCAGCCTAAATGTGCCCTTATATGCCGTTTTACCTCTGCATAAGGGTGCATTTTCAACCTAAATGTACCCTTATATGCCGCTTTACCTTTGCATAAGGGTGCATTTACAGCCTAAATGTGCCCTTATATGCCGCTTTACCTCTGCATAAGGGTACATTTACAACCTAAATGTGCCCTTATATGTTGCTTTACCATTGCATAAGGGTGCATTTATAACCTAAATGTGCCCTTATATGTTGCTTTACCTTTGCATAAGGGTACATTTTCAACCTAAATGTAACCTTATATGCCGCTTTACCTCTGCATAAGGGTGCGTTTATAACCTAAATGTGCCCTTATATGCCGTTTTACCTCTGCATAAGGGTGCATTTTCAACCTAAATGTACCCTTATATGCCGTTTCACCTCTGCATAAGGGTGCATTTTCAACCTAAATGTGCCCTTATATGTTGCTTTACCTCTGCATAAGGGTGCATTTACATCCTAAAATGTGCCCTTATATGCCGTTTTACCTCTGCATAAGGGTGCGTTTCGCCCCTTAAAATGCATAACCATAGGTATTATTCTTAAGAGTATCAACACTGAGGCATTTGATTTCATTCCTATGCTTTTTTATTTTGTGCAAAACAGGATTTCCTCTCTCACCTCTCGAATATAGCTAAAATCGATACTAAGGGAGATTATAATGATCGTTCACACTGAAATACAAGAGGAAATCTTCGAAACCATCAGCCGTTTATTTAGAATCGAAATCCAGGCCTATAATCAAATTTATTTAGGGTTTAAGAACTTAAAGTGGCAGATAAAAACGGATGCTGGCGATTTATTTGTAAAGCAATATAATAAGCAAAGATATCCTGACCACAGGATTCCAGGACTGGAAAAAGCGCTTCAAATTCAAAACAAATTGATTGATGAAGGTCTCCCTTGTCCTGAGTTATTTTCACACAACGGAAAATTCATCTTGAATACTGAGGGCGGTGACCGATTCGTTTTGATGGGGTTCAATAAAGGCTTCACCCTTCCCCCCGGCAGCGCAAATCCATCACAAATGTACAGTCTCGGGAAGATCATCGGGAACATGCATGTACTGCTCGAGGAAAATATAGCATTAGAACCGCTGCATTGGGATATTCTTTCCAAACCAGAAATGCTGGAAAACTGGAGTAATCGATGGAAGGAAGCCATTGCTTTGGGTTGCGGCAAAACAATTAAGAGATTGGAAACGCAAAAAAAGATTCTCGATCAGAATGACACGGATTTATTTTCTGAATGTGAAATAGGCTGGGCCCATTGGGACTTATTTGCGGATAACCTTTTATTTACCGAAAACGCGGTTTCAGCCATTCTTGATTTTGACCGGATGAATGTTGTTTATACCGATTTCGATATTTCCAGGCCTATTCTCTCCTGCTGCATTCATGACAATAAAATGTGTCTTGAGTGTGTTTCAGCATTAGTCCGCGGATATCGCGAGTTCAAACCCTTGCCGCCTGAAAAACTAGTCCGTTCCATAAAACTGACCTGGTGGCGAGAAGCGGAATGGCTTCGTGTCGAGAAACCTGGAGACTCCACTCCCCTCAAACGTTTTCGCGAAGAAAATGGCTGGATAGCGGACCATTGGGATCGTTTGGAGGATTTGTTTTCTGGAATATAAAAATGGCAGCCGGTAATTCCCGGCTGCCAAATTATATTTATCAAGTTAAGCAGCATTGCGTGTGACTTCCTCACCGCGTTTGAAAACAGTTTTGCGGATGAATGGTACGACCCAGCGGTCTAAACCATATTTACCTGCATTGTAGCCTGCGAACAGGATGATGAAGCCGAAGAAGATGTCTGTTGGGTTGTGAGATACAGTTCCTGCCAGGAAGAAGCTGAAGTTCATCACCAGGCCGAAGAACATCGCAGCCGTTGTCAGTGTTCCAAGGATCAAACCAAGTCCTACCAGGAATTCTCCAAGCGGAACGATGAAGTTGAACAATTCGATGTTCGGAATCGCGAAGCTTTCAAGGAAGTTCACGTACCATCCATAAACTGCGTTTCCGTCTGGACCTTTTACCGGATTCGCGACAGCATTTTTCAAGTAACCAGAAGCGTCGAAACCTCCAGTCAATTTACCCCATCCAGCAGTCATCCAGTTATATCCTAGCCATATTCTAATAACAGCCAATAGACCAGCAGCAACATTGTTTTCTCTTAACCACTTTGCAAACATGTTCCTCACTCCAATAAGTTTTTTATTATTATTACACTATTAAGATATCAGATTCTGCTCAAAAAGAGACTGCGTTGTGACATTAGTCACAATTCTGTTGAAAAGCTTTGAACGAATTATGACAGAGGTGTTCTTCTCAATATTGGCGGTTCATTGTAAATTCCAGGATGCTTGTCTATACTAGAAATTAAATATCAGAATATTCTACCTAAAAGGATGGTAAAAAGGATGAAACTCGGTGCATTTTCTGTAAGCTTAACTGTAAAAGACATTGCTGCTTCAAAAAATTTTTACGAGAATCTAGGGTTTCAAGCCCTTGGCGGAGACATCAATCAAAATTGGCTGATCCTTAAAAATGAGAATTGCATTATCGGGCTGTTCCAGGGGATGTTTGAAAAAAATATCCTTACCTTCAATCCGGGTTGGAACGAGAATGCTGAAAATCTGGAAAGCTTCACAGATGTTCGTGAACTTCAAAAGCAGCTTAAAGTAAAAGGCGTTAAGTTCCTGGCTGAAGCAAATGAGACCGGAGAAGGACCGGCCCATTTTATGATTGAAGATCCTGACGGTAATCAGATTCTTTTTGACCAACATCGATAAAATATAAAAAATGAGGGGAGACCGCTTGACCATGTACGAACTGAAAACAAAGGAAAATGATAATAGTGTCATTGAGTTCATTGAAAATGTCGACAGCCCCAAAAAACGTGAGGATGCTTACAGGTTATTGGATATTTTTACTGAAACAACAGGTTACCCTGCGAAAATGTGGGGACCAAGCATCATCGGATTTGGATCCTATCATTACAAATATGAATCCGGTCACGAAGGAGATGCGCCACTCGTAGGCTTTTCCCCTCGGAAAACGAAGATCAGCTTGTATTTTGCCACGGGGGATACAGAAAGAAAGGCTTTGCTTAAAGAATTCGGCAAACATACCTCCGGGAAAGCTTGCGTGTACATAAACAAAGTAGCTGATATTGATGTAGAAGTTTTGAAGGCATTAATCAATCAGTCAGTCACCTTTTTAAAAGAAAGATATCCCACTACATAAGGAGAAATGAAAATGGAACCAATCACAGTTCCCGACCTTTCAGCAAGACCACATGGATTTAAAGTGGAACGTTTAATGGAGGCACGAGCTGACGTCCTCTACCAAGCGTGGACTGAAACATTCGATGAATGGTTTGCCGCCCCTGGAACACTAATCATGAAAGCTGAAGTCAATTCCGTGTTCTTTTTCGAGACTGTTTTTAAAACAGAAGAAGATTCTGTTGAGCAGCGCCATCCGCATTATGGAAGATTCCTTAGGTTAATTCCTGACCGCCTGATCGAATTTACCTGGATAACAGGAGCAGGAGGAACGGAGGGTGCCGAAACTGTTGTGACAATAGAGCTCGAACCAAAGGAGAATGGCACTTACCTAAGACTGACACACAAAGGATTTCCGCATGAAAAAGCTAAAAGCCGTCATGATTCAGCCTGGGAAATGATTCTTGAGCATCTTGATCTGAAGATGATGGAAGATAAATAGTTCGTTTCCTCCTGAAACAAAAATGTAAATAACTGGACTCTTTAAAGTCACATAAAACGGGAATATAGTCTTTCAAGAGGAGTTATTTTCGAATGGAGGGAAACGAAGATGAAGAAATCGACCAAGAATTTTGTACTGGCTTCTTTGCTTTCAGCTGGCGGCGCCGTTTTGCTGACAGCCGCTTATCGTAAAAGCCAACGGGATGCGATTCGTTTTCTTGAGGATACAGACATGAGAAACAGCGAAAAACTCGACCAGATGGAGAGTGTCGATGCGGGCATCGACCCAGCCGAAAGAGGCCTGACCCAGCTTGATTCGGCCATGCGCGCAGAATGGCAGGCCAACGGTTTCCCGCAAACCCATATGGAAATGGAAGAACTCGCGAAGGAAACCGATGCTGAAAAAAATACAAACTACGCACCTACTTTGTAAACCACCTAGATACTGCGATAACTCAGACTGTGGACAAACTCATTATAAACGAGCATGTCCTCAGTCTATTTATTTTGGTGAAATGGCGATAAGCACTTTAGAGGCGCGATATGGCTCACGTTCTGGAAAAAGCGGCACCCATCGGCTTTATGGAGACACTTTTTCTCGCGTATCATGAAAAAAGCGCTATCCATCGGCTTTATGGAGACACTTTTTCTCACGTATCATGAAAAAAGCGCTATCCATCGGCCTTATGGAGACACTTTTTCTCACGTATCATGAAAAAAGCGCTATCCATCGGCCTTATGGAGGCACATTACCACGCACGAACAGAAAAAAGCGACATCCATCGGCCTTATGGAAGCACATTTTCTCGCATATCATGAAAAAAGCGACATCCATCGGCCTTATAGAGGCACATTACCACGCACGAACAGAAAAAAGCGACATCCATCGTTCCCCACACGGGAATTTAAGCGCCAGCTTTTCAACTATAAACAAAAACCTCACCAATTTCTGGCGAGGTTCCTGTTTAAGCATTCTGTTGTGTTAGGTTCTTTTCTTTTTTCCCATGGAGTGCGTAATAGGTAAAGACACCGACGATGATCAGCGGCACCATCGCCAGGTACAGCCCGCGATATCCATAGTCCGGCACCATGTATCCAAGCAGGAACGGGCCGACACCTATGCCAACATCCATCATGATGAAAAACGTCGAGTTGGCTAGGCCCATGCGATGCGGCGGAGTCATTTTAATGGCGACCGTCTGGGCGACTGATTGAAAGTTTCCGTATCCTAACCCGATGAGCGCGGCAGCCAGCAGGAACACAGCGCCTGAATTCGCCTGGCTCAAGGTCAACATCCCTAACGCAAAAGCAATCATTGCCGGATAAGCAACGAAATTGGCACCTTTGGCGTCCATCAGCTTTCCCGTGAACGGCCTTGAAAACAAGACAGCCATTGCGTATACGAAGAAGTACATGCTCCCCGCTTCTGTCAGGTCCGCTTCCTTGGCAAATGAAGCGATGAAGGAAAGCGTCCCAGAGTATGCGAGCGCAATGACGAACATAACAATCGAGACTGGCAATGCATTGGGCTCCAGGTATTTCGCCAGACTGAATCCCCTGCTGCCGGCACCTTCTGCCGTATTATCCACAACAGGTTCTTTTACCATAAGGGCAATTGGCAAACAGAGCATTCCAACAACGAGCGAAAAAATGAACATGCTTTCGTAGCCAAATTGGCTGATCATCGGCAGGCCGATCAGTGGACCAATCGCTGTTGATAAAATCACGCTCAAGCTGAAATAGCTGATTCCCTCTCCCTTCCTGCTGGCAGGAACCACCTGCGCCACAATCGTTCCCGTTGCGGTTGACGCAAACCCAATGCCGACACCGTGAAGAAAACGGACAGCCAGAAGGACATAAATATTGGAGGGGATGAGATAAAGAGCTGAAATCAAAACGAAGAACAATACCCCGCCGATCAACATCCTTTTGCTGCCGATCCTCGCAACCTCTTTGCCAGCATACAATCTGGCAAAAAGGACCCCGATGATGAAAATACTCGAAGCCAGGCCGGCCATACTAGATGACGCACCATACGCATCTGTCGCATACGATGCCATCGTTACAATCAATAGATACATAGAAAGCATCATCACGAAATTCACAAGCGAAATCGAAATGAAATCCTTCGTCCATAACTTTTCATTCTGCATACATTCACCTTCTAAGTTGTACAACATATTTCGAAAACCGAATTAATTATAACGTTTTTTAAAATTTATGTCTATGGAGGTGAACTTTGAGAACATGTGAAAGAAAAAGACTGAACCCTCACCGGATCCAGTCATGAACACTTATTTTGGCAGCAAAACTTTATCGATTACATGGATGACGCCATTTGACGCTTTAACATCAGGAGTCACGACATTCGCATCGTTTACTTGAACCGGGTCAAGTGAGATGGTGACATTTTTCTTTGCCAGTGTCTGTGCCTGCATTCCTTCCTTCAGGTCACCCGACATGACTTTGCCAGGAAGCACATGGTACAGCAGGATATCCTTCAAATCCTGTCTTGCCAGCAACTCATCAGCTGTAATCCCTAAATCCTTGAGAAGCTTATTGAACGCTTCATCAGTCGGCGCAAAAACTGTGAACGGCCCTTCGCCTTTCAACGTTTCAACCAGACCTGCTTTCTCGAGGGCAGCTGCGAGAATTTTAAAGTTCCCAGCTGCTACGGCCGTATCGACAATATCCTTTTTGTTTCCTGGATTGCCCGCTGCGAAACTAGGATTCGCTATTGACATCACCATCAACACTGCAAAAAGAACTGCCGCAAACTTCTTCATCATGAGAATCACTCCTTTTTTCCAATCGAGGTATGATTAACCTCTGTATTTTTACAAAAGGTAGTATTCTCCAACATTACAGATTTATCCTCAAATTATAATGACTGCTTTCCCATTTGTATCTTAGGGCACTTGCTCCAGGTCTCCTTTTTGAGCTTTACCTTTTGCAAAATTCTTGAAACCTACTAGCAAAGCCATACGTACATCCACTATAAGCATTTTTTGAAGGGATGATGATTATGAACTATACAAAAGAGTGCCCTAAATGCGGAAGTACGGAAATCGGCAAAGGCAAGCATGCTGGATATGCTGTGATGTATCCTGAGAATAAGGTGATGAGTTTAGGCTCTGAGATTCTACACATTATTTGCACGGACTGTGGATTCATCATCGAAAGCTATGTGAAAAAGCCGGATAAATTCAAATAAATAAACAGGCTGCCAGCAATCTGGCAGCCTGTTACTCTATTACTCTGACATAATGTTTTCCATTTCGTTAAACTCTTCTTTTACCGCTTTGCCTGGTCCTGTTGTGATTTTACTTACCACAATGACGGCAATCAAACTCAAGAAGAATCCAGGGACCATTTCATATAGGAATGCTGATAATCCATCGATGCTGATCCAAATGATGACGGTAAGTGCACCGACGACGATACCAGCAAGCGCACCCCAGCGATTCATTTGCTTCCAGTACAAGCTCAGGAGCATGACTGGTCCGAATGCGGCACCGAATCCAGCCCAAGCGTTACCGACCAATGAAAGAATTGTGTCGTTAGGCGTGTAAGAAAGCGCGATGCCTACCAATGCGACAAGCAATACGGCTGCACGGCCGACGAATACCAATTCTTTGTCACTTGCTTCACGGCGGAAGAACGCTTTGTAAAAGTCTTCAGTCAACGCACTGGATGTAACAAGCAGCTGTGAAGAAATTGTACTCATGATCGCGGCCAAAATCGCAGCGAGCAGGAATCCTGTGATAAATGGGTTGAACAGGATATTCGCAAACATGATGAATACTGTTTCTGGATTTTCAAGAGTTACATTGTTCACTTGTACGTAAGCAATCCCGACAAGACCGACTGCCAAAGCACCAATAATGGACACGATCATCCAAGTCATCGCGATTCTGCGCGCAGGCTTCAGTTCATCCATTGATTTGATCGCCATAAAGCGCACGATGATATGCGGCTGGCCAAAGTAACCAAGGCCCCATGCCAATAGCGAAACAATTCCAAGGAATGTCGTACCTTTGAAAAGATCCATCAATGTAGGATCGATTGCTCCAACAGTGTCCATTACATTTCCAGGTCCGCCAAGCTCTGTAAAAGCAACCACAGGCACCAAGACAAGCGCAAGGAACATGATGATACCTTGAACAAAGTCAGTTAAACTAACAGCAAGGAAACCACCGAATAGTGTATAAACGATAACAACACCAGCTGTCACGAACAAGCCCATACGATAATCGAGCCCGAATGCCGACTCGAACAAAGTACCGCCTGAAACTAGACCCGCTGAAGTATACAGCGTAAAGAAAATGATAATAACGACTGCAGATACAGACTTAAGGATTTTCGTCGTATCTGAAAAGCGGTTTTCAAGGAAATCGGGGATTGTGATTGAATCATTTGCCAACTCGGTATACGTTCGAAGTCTTGGAGCTAAGATGAGGTAGTTCAAATAGGCACCAATCGATAATCCAATAGCGATCCAGGCACTGGAAATACCTGATGTGTACATTGCGCCAGGCAAGCCCATCAGCATCCAGCCACTCATGTCAGACGCACCGGCTGAAAGTGCTGTTACCGAAGGTCCAAGACCACGGCCGCCAAGCATATAGTCTGATAGGTCAGACGTTTTGCGGTATGCATACAATCCGATCAGGATCATTGCAATAAAATAAATTGCCAAAGAAATAAATACTTCAATACTCACCAAATCTCTCCTTTTCGTTTTCCCTAAACGAAATAAGTAACATAGTGGTTAGAAAGCGCAAGCGCCTCGGTCAGCCCCGACAAGCGCTGTAGGGCCTGGCTGTGAAGTCGTTCTTTGACTTCATTGACAGGACCGAAGCGACTCGAGCTGCTCAAAGCTAACGCTTCTTGCAAGATACTCGAGGAAGATAAGTCAGGGTGAAAACTGGTTAGGCGCTGGAGCTAGACAATAGAAAATCGGCTAACGTACTAGAATGAAATTGAATCCTCAAGTATGAATGGTATAAGAGCTAACCAGCCGAACCACACAGAAAAAAATTCTTATGTTAATTATGCCGTCCAAGTTTTTCCTGCCCTCATGGGGCTTACGGTTATTAAACCTAACAAACATCCGGAATTGTTTCAAGGATGTTACAAGGTTTCGCGAACAGTCAAAATCCGCGCCCTGACTAGCCTGTTAGTAATGGTAACGCTTACAAAATTTATTGAAGTAAATATATTATGAATATTCTGAATAAGTTATTTAGCGACTAGACAAGCACTTTTTCGCAAAATAAAAACTCCCTAGAGCAGGGAGTTTCTGTTGCTAATGTGATGAATAAATAAACAGATAAATCGCCATCGACAGGCTGCCGATTCCGAGCACGACCAGGCTGGCATAAAATACTTTTCGCCATGTTTCCCCAATGAAGTAGATATTGAGCAAGAAGTAATAAATCACGGCACTTCCTCCGATGAACAGTAAATATTCCTTGAGATATTTAGCTGGCATCGGGTTGGTGACACTGGTCAGCGCCAATCCGGCAAAGATGAATACACCGATGATATTCAATATCCTTTTGAAATCCGCTTCCGGTGTCCTCTCTATTTTAACATTTTGTGATGCCTGCATTTTTGTTTCCATCCTGTCACCTCAAATAATAAGTCTTATTTGTTTTTACGATTCAAATCAAGAAATGTTCCGTCAAAATAAAGTTAACTTTTCCCAAACAGGACACGTACCCTTACCAACACTTTTCTCCAACATATTCTATAAAGACCAACTTAAAGGAGGAGGTTATATGAAACTTTATTTAGATCCAGGCCATGGCGGCTCGGATCCAGGAGCACAGGGAAATGGTCTTCGGGAGAAAGATTTGACCCTGGATATCGCGCTCAAAATCCGTTCCATCCTTGCGAATAACTATAAAAATATTAATGTCATGATGAGTCGGACAAGCGATATAACGAAAAATTTGAGTCAGAGGACAGATGAGGCCAACGCCTGGGGTGCTGACTTTTATCTGTCGGTCCATATCAATTCCTTCAACGGCTCTGCCAGTGGATACGAGGATTATATACACAGAAGCTTATCAGATAATTCAGCAACAGCGCGATACCGTGATATCATCCACAGTGAAGTGATGAAGCTGAATCAGCTCGATGACCGCGGCAAGAAAAAAGCCGATTTCCATGTACTTCGCGAATCCACAATGGATGCGATGCTCTCTGAAAACGGCTTTATCGACAATGCCCAGGACGCAGACCTTATGAAACAAGAATCCTGGCGGCGCAATGTTGCACAGGGACATGCGAATGGCATTGCAAAAGCGTTCAATCTCGCAGCGAAGGAAATACCAACTCGCGGGGATGATGCCTTTAAAGTCATCGCCGGTTCTTTCCAGCAAAGAGAAAATGCCGATCGGCGAGTGGCAGAACTGGACTCCAAAGGGATTGAAAGTTTTGTTGCAGAAACCATTCTCTCCGGCCAGACCTGGTATCGGGTACAAGCCGGTGCTTTTTCAAGCCGTGAAAATGCAGAAACTCGCGTACGTGAAATCGAGAGCCGGGGAATTGATACATTCATCACGGCTGATTAATTATGTATTCCACGGCCGAATCCTGACATTGGATCCGGCCCTTTCCTTACAAATGATTACTCTTCAAAGCTTTCTTCCAGCTCCGAGATCAGTTCACCGACATAGACGACTGCTTCGCGGATTGGTTCTGGCTTAGACATGTCGACTCCAGCCTTTTTAATCAAGTCCAGAGGCTTCAATGTCCCGCCGGCCCTCAATACGTCGAGCCAGTTTTCCACTGCAGGTTGACCTTCTTCAAGGATCCGTTTTGAAACTAGCGTCGAGACCGTTAATCCTGCCGAATACGTATATGGATACAAGCCCATATAGTAGTGAGGCTGATGCATCCAGGTCAGCCCTGCTCCTTCATCCATTTCAACGGAATCTCCCCAGAAGTTTTCAAGGACCTCCCGCTTTACCCTCGACAATAAGTCGGCTGTCAACGGCTCCCCATCTTCGGCCAGTTTGTAAACTCTGCGTTGAAGTTCTCCTTCAAGGAGATGAGTGACAAAATTATGATAGTACGTCCCCAATAGCTGGAGAATGACCCAGCGCCTTTTCCGCTTGTCTTCCGTATTCGCCAACAAGTGATTTCCAAGCAGCATCTCATTCATCGTCGATGGTGCCTCGATAAAATATCTCGACGGCCGGCTATTAACCATTCTCTGATTCTTTCCTGCCAGGAAAAAGTGTCCGGCATGACCCAATTCATGAGCAAGCGTGAAGGCACCGCGCATCGTATCCGGCCAGGTCATCAGGACGTATGGATGCGCTCCATATGGACTCGAGCAAAAAGCACCCGTGCTCTTCCCGACATTGTCAGCATAATCAACCCATCTCTCGGACAGCGCCGTCTTGATCATATCGCTGTACTCCGGCCCCATGATTTCGAGTGCTTCCTGTACCGTTTCTGCTGCCTCATCATAGCTGGTCTCTATTTTATACTCCGGATCCAGCGGCGCTTTAAGATCTGCATTTGTCATCTTATCCAGACCTAGGACGCGTTTTTTCAATTTAGCATAACGCCTCATGTGCGGAGCCAGCTCTTCCTGGATGATGTCCAGCTGGTTATCATACATCTCCCTGGAGACCTGCTGATCCTGTAGCAGCATATCGGTGACAGAGTCATAGTTCCTCAGCCGGGCCATCGCCACCTCCTGGTTCACCTGGGTCGCGTAGGTTGCTGCAAAGGTATGCTTATATTGATTCAATGTCTTGTTAAAAGAATCATACGAATTGCGGCGCACAGCTGCCGACGGTGAAGACACGTATTTGCCTGAATAGAGAGCAAAGGAAAGAGGAATTTCATTTCCCTCGTCATCAATAAAAGGATCAAACTGCATGTCAGACAATTTCCCGCGGTTGTAAATATTGTACGGGGAACTGAACAGTGACCCAAGAGCCGCGAGCGTTTCCTCCGTTTCCTCGCCAAGTGCATGAGGCTTGCGGTCCTGTAAATCGCTCAAATACTTTTTGAACGGCTCCAATCCTGGCTCCTCTTCTAAAAATTGATCTATTTTCCCTTGTGGAAGCTTGATGATTTCTGTTTCTACAAACGCAAGCTCCGAATTGACAGTCGATTGGGCATCACTTGCCTTAGCTGCATCCTTCTGCCTTTCCGGATCGGTATGGTCGACTGATTGCCGCAGATTGGCATACATCGAAACAAGGTTAAAACGCTCCAACAGCTTCTCCTTCGCCTTAAGACATTCCAGCAGCTCACCTGCACTATTGCCAAGCTTCCCCTTATATTTAGTGACTTCCGGCACATCCTCCTTGACCGCCTTCAGCTCCTTTTCCCAGTCACTCTTCGATTCGAAAAGAGCAGTTAAATCCCATGTCTGTTTCTCATCCACCTCTTCTCTTTTCAATCGCTCATTCGATTTTTTCGCCATCTTATCCCCTCCTTGTGATTTGTGATTTTTCGTCTATTAAAGCTATACCACAACAAAAAGCCTCTACACGTTGAATTTGATGGAAGCCCGCACAGAAAGAAGCCTGGCACTCAACGAATACCAGGCTTCTTATCTACCATGCTAGATTTCCATCGTCCATCTTTCTTCTTGCGTATTTTTCAGCTGCTTTTCCGTCTCCTCAGGGTAAACCGTCCGGAATTTATGGTGATCGGCAGGGATGATTTCTACCATTTTCGTAATCATATCCTCAGGATCGAATTGGTTCTTTAATCCTTCCTCCTGCTTTTCCATGTCCTCTTTCCGGGTAAAATTCTTCTCCTCATCGTACCATTTCCACTTTTCCTCAGCCGCCCGCTTGTTGAAGCCTGTTTCGAATGCGCCCGGGTTAATCGTGGCCACTTTTACATCGTGCTTTTCCAACTCCGACTTCATTGTTTGGGCGATTCCCTCAATCGCATGCTTCGTGGCCGTATATGGCCCGACATACGGTGTCGCTGAAATCCCCGCCATCGAGCTCATGAAGATGATTTTTCCGTTCCCTTTCTCTACTAGCTTTCGTGCAGCAATTTGTACAGTCTCCAGCGTCGAGAAAACATTCACTTCAAAAAGAGCACGTATCCGGTCCATCGGCACCTCAGCCAGCGGACCGCCTTCATTAATCGCTGCATTCGCAACAAACACATCAAAATCATACTCCTTGATTTGCTCACGATCCCTCTCATTTGTTATATCAAGCTTGAATACTTCCATATCAAGCCCCTGATCCTCGGCCTCCCGCATCAGATCCGTCTTTTGGGAAGTCAGCTCAGTCGTCGCAATCACCCGGTGCCCTTTTTTCGCAAGCCCTAGCGAAGCCCCGCGGCCAAGCCCGCTGCCAGCACCTGTAATAAAAATCGTTTTAGCCATTTCCGACTCCTCCTATCAATATGAACTAATAGTTTCATCTTCCCAAGAGGAGGAGATGTAAAACATAGAATGATTAGGAGGATATCAGGAACAAAATTGCTTAATATCCTATATAGAATTAGTTCCTATGTATTCTTCACTTCCAATTCCAGATACAAAACCGCGATACCAAATCAAATGAATTTGAATACACCCTTCTCTCCTGTATATTAAGGCTAGAGAATATTTAGGAAGGGTGATTACTATTCAAAAGCAAATACAGCTTAAAAAGAGACCAACTGGAGTTCCTACATATGACCATTTTGAATTTGTAGAAGTACCTGTAGAAAAACCGGCAAAAGGAGAAATACTTTTACAGACTATTTATATTTCGGTCGATCCTTATTTACGCGGGCGCATGAATGACACCAAATCCTATATCCCGCCGTTCAAATTGAACGAGGCTATTTCAAGCGGTGTAATCGGAAAAGTGGTTGAGTCCCAGTCAGATCTTTTTGAAGAGGGCGATTTCGTTATAGGCTCATTAGGCTGGCAGGAATTCTCCATCGCAAAAGAAAATACGGTCCGTAAAATCGATCCTAACCTGGCACCAGTATCGGCATACTTAAGTGTATTAGGCATGACTGGTCTTACAGCATACTTTGGTTTATTGGATATCGGCAAGCCGAAAGCAGGTGAAACAGTCGTTGTTTCCGGTGCCGCGGGAGCTGTCGGTTCCATCGTGGGGCAGATTGCAAAAATCAAAGGAGCAAGGGTCGTTGGCATTGCTGGTACCGATGAGAAGGTGCGTTATCTTCTAGAAGACCTTGGATTTGATGCAGCAATAAACTACAATACACAGGATGTAAGCTCCTCTCTAAAAGAGGCATGTCCTGATGGAATCGATGTCTATTTTGAGAACGTCGGCGGAGAGATTTCCGATGCGATTTTTCCTCTCTTGAACAACTTCGCAAGGATTTCTGTCTGCGGAGCGATCTCAGCGTATAACCAGTCAGAGCCAGATGTAGGACCTCGTGTTCAGGGTTACTTAATTAAGACTAGTTCTTTGATGCAAGGGTTCACAGTCGGAAACTACTCGTCCCGTTTTGGCGAAGGTGCCAAAGAATTGGCGAGCTGGCTTTTGGAAGGTAAATTGAAGTATGAAGAAACGGTTACAGAAGGCTTTGAGAATACAATTGACGCATTTTTGGATTTGTTTAAAGGGGCAAATCTCGGAAAAGCGATCGTTAAAGTGGCAGATTCTGATAAATAAAAGAAAAGCCGTTCCGGAGATATTTCCGTAACGGCTTTTCTTTTGCCAGCAAACTTCACTGTCTTCTTTTACATCTAAAACATTCAAAACTATACTCTCAACGAGCCCCTAAACCCTCTCGCGGCATAGTAGGAATCTGCCCCATTGTGGTAGACAAATACGGTGTCATAGCGCCGGTCACAAAAGAGCGCCCCGCCTAGCTTTCTAATATTCTCAGGTGTCTTCACCCAGCTCGACGTTTTCAGATCGAAATTCCCAAACGTTTGCAGCTCGCGGTATTGTTCCTCCGTTAAAAGCTCAATGCCCATCGAGTTTGCCATATCCATCACGCTATTTTCCGGCTTGTGTTTCTTCCTTGACTCCAGTGCTTCACGGTCGTAACAAACACTTCTGCGGCCTTTAGGGCTTTCTGCTGCACAATCATAAAAAATGTATTCGCCAGTCTCTGAATCAAAGCCAACCACATCCGGCTCTCCGCCGGTTGCTTCCATTTCATTGAGCGACCATAATTTTTCAGGATTGTTTTCGAGCTTAGCTACCACGTCAGCCCAATCAAGTCCTTCATGCCTGCTCATATTTTTCTCAAAACGAGCTATCAAAGTTCCAAGTAGATCCTTCTGCTGTTCCCGGGATAACTCTTTATTTTCCTTTGCCATATTGATGTTCCTCCTTGTCAAATTCTTTCATTTCCAAACTTCCTCCAAAGTATTCCTGAATAGCTGGTCAAGCTGTGGTGTGAAATCTGGCAAATCAACATTCAGTTTTGAGGTATACTCTTTTAAACGTGCAATCTCCTCGTTCAGGAATTGGTTGATGACTTCAATTTTCGGTTCGTAATCCAGTTCATCACCGCTGATTTTTCGTTTCAACAAGGTATGGATTTCTCTCTTCAATTCACCTTCCGGCAGCCGGTCCTCCAATAGCCTCGGAAATTCCAGCGGCGGAAACTCATTGTATTTTTCGATCCATTGTGCAGCCAGGACCGGTCTTAGGACGTAAAAATACTTCTTAATCTTGACCTGGTCTCCCTGCAGGTATTCCCTGAAATTATTGCTCGCCATATTCAAATAATGATGCAGGCAGGAGTTCGGTGCGAAAACCACTTTACTGAGCTCCTTCATCTGGTCGATGGTCGAAAACGCCTGATAGTAGACAATCCCCGAACGCAGCCATTCCATCAGCGGCGGATTCGATTTCCTGAATAACTTTAGGGCTTTGGTCAGTTCCCAGCCGGTTATATCCAGTAAATCGTTAATCGGCAATTCAATCACATCTCTTTTCTTGCCGATACCCATCTGGTCGATCGTCAGATAATCTTCTTTTTTATGTACATAGATGAATCGGACGTCATAATCACTATCCTTTGAGGGAAACTCCCAGGCCCTGCTGCCGGATTCAACAGCATAAAGAATTTTCACATCGAAATCTTCTTCTATTTTTGCCAGTGATTTTAATATAATCTCCTTCACAACAATTCTCTCCAATCACTTTGCTGATTTCACAGCCCACCTGACTGCCAATAAAAGATACAATAATGCGGCATACAAGACCACACTGACCATATAAATGACAGGATTCCCCGACTCCCTGGTTATTGCGTGGAGCCGGTCATACTCTTCAGCCGATATAAAATATGACCTTATATTCATTAGCGTAACCAATAATAATAGGAAGGCAAGAATGGCTTTTTTATGTAAAATCAGCCTGGCCATGCTTACCTTTAATGCTTTGGTGAATGTATCATCAGGGTTTCTTTCGATTTTACCGTGAAAAGGCGTCAGGAAATAGATCATCAAACCGCCCCAGACAATCGCAAACACTACTATTGCTGTGAACTGCATTTAAAATCCCCTCTCTCACTTGCCTTCAAGATATTTTTTATAAGCGCCCGGACTCTTTAAATGCTCCGGAACGACTTCTGTTACCTGCTCTTGAACCTCTTTTTCAACAGGAGAATCGCTCGCGAGCCTTTTGCGGATATCATTCAGCAAATAAATCCCTCTGAATAAACTGCCGGCAATGATTCCAAAAGCAGCAATCCCGCCAACAATCGGTCCCATGACAAATAAAAAATAGCCCAGAACCATACTTAATAGGATAGATAAAAACAAGTACATGCCCGTTCTCCCCTAGTTCAACAGAATAAAATTCCCGCGCAGCTCACTCTCGCTGATGGCAATCCTGGTCGACAAATCCTTCGTTCGCAGCACATACTCTTTGACTCCGATAAATTCAGACTCAGCAATCAAATAAAATTGTGTGCCTCTTTTCAAACCCCTGAAATTCTTTTTCAGCATATATCTCTTCATAACCTGGTTGCTCCTGTAAGATTCTCTTCCATAAGTTCAATAAAATAAAGCGCAAATCCTCCATGATCCACGCTTCTATTGGTCTTTTACCCGAAAAAAAAGCCGCCTTGGTGGCAATAAAATCGTAGAGCCCCAGGCAGCAGTTCGTTTATAGACTTGCTTATTAGATTAACGTGACGCTTTTGGCGGCTGGCACACTTCGCATTTGCGCTGGTGATTATCCTTGAATTTCTTGAACGTTTTTTCGAATTTATTGCCACATTCGCATTGAAATTCCAGTTTTTGCGAAAAACCCTGATACTCTTTCGTCAACAGCTTACTCTCTGAATTGTTCTCTACAAATTCTTTAATCTTTCCGATCGTCCATCGCTTATTCATCTTTCATACCTCCATATATGATCGCCAGACGGAGGCTTTCAGGCATCCGTGCAATTATATGTAAAATTCGTTTAAACCTAAGTTCCTATTATACCACGCAGCCAGCGACTTGTTTTACTCTTTATTGTCCTTCTCTAGCAGCTCAATTATTCGGTCCAGTTTTTGTTCTATACTCTTTTGATTATTCGGTTCTTTTATGACGAGTGAACGTACAGCATAGAAAACAGCCGCCACAATACCTATCATTAAAATGAAAGAAATAACCTGAAATAATAAATCCCCCATGTTCAAAACAACTCCCGCCTTACATTGTATTTTTCATCATTATACTATATTGATTTACATTCCTCCCCTCACGGATTTACTATTAAACTATATTCTGGACAGGGGTGTTATATTTGGAAAAGTTTAGAGCGGGTATAATCGGGACAGGTTTTGGCGCGAAGGTACATGCGCCAATGATGGACCATCATGAAGGATTCGAAGTTGTCGCAATTTCAAGTGTATCAAGGGGAAATGTTGAGGAAGCACGGAAGGCCAGCGGAATTGAAAATATCTATACTGACTGGCGCCAGATGCTTGAACAGGAAACTCTCGATTTAGTGGTTGTCGCTTCTGCAGTCCATTTACATAAGGAAATGGTTAAAGCCGCTTTCGAAAAAGGCGTACATGTTGTGTGTGAGAAACCAATGGCTTTGGACGCTGCCGAAACAGAAGAAATGATGACGGAAAGAGACAAGGCTGGGAAACTTGGGTTGATCAACCATGAATTCCGCTTCCTTCCGGCTCGAACAAAGGTAAAAGAAATCATCGAAAGCGGGAAACTCGGGGAGATTCTACATGTCCGTTACCAGTGCTCCTTTGCGAATTATACCGGCTTAATTTCAAAACCTCGCGGCTGGCTTGGCCAAGAAGAAAAGGGCGGCGGAATGCTGGGCGCAATCGGCTCCCATATGACCGACGCCCTACAATGGTGGATGGACAGCACTTTTAAAGAAGTGTTTGCTCAGCTGCCAGTTCATATTCCCACTCAGACTGATGACCATGGGAATACAGAACATCGGACAGCGGACGATGCTTTCCAGATTATTGGTTCTCTGGGAAACGGGGCTACAGTTACTCTTGAGCTCATCTCTGCTGCACGCCAAACTGAGCACACCTGGCGCCTTGAAATATACGGGACAGAAGGCACACTGGTGATGCTGGATGACAACAAAGTCCTGCTTTCTGAAGGAAATTCAGCACTTCAAGAAGTTGAGCTGGCAGCTGATCTCGAAGCACCTTCGACTATGCCGCAGGTCGCCGCACGTTACTATAACGGCTTCCAAAGAGCCTTGGATGCGCTCCATGAAACGCTGGCTTCTGGAGAAAAGCACCCGTATCTCGCTGATTTCGAGCATGGGCATTCCACTCAAAAAGTATTAGACGCAGTCAGGGCTTCTGCTCGAGAAGGTAAGAAAGCAGAAGTAAAATAAAGCACCCTAGATTAATAACAGGATAATAGGCTTGGGTCCGGTACCTTATATCGGGCTCAAGCCTCTTTATTTTTCCTATGATTCAAACGTAGTTTACACCCTATTACCCACTCCTCAAGCACCCTTTTCAAATGCCTGAAGAACATATGGTTCTCCCTTTAATTTATGCAAATCATTAGAAATCTAACGTTTAGTTTTGTTAGACTAAGGGTATAATTATCTGAAAATTCTTGTGTTTAAGTGGTCTATTTTTACTAGATGGCAAGAGTACACCATGCACGGATTTTCTATTTAGGAGTGATGACCGGAAAAAACTATAAAATAAG
Source organism: Bacillus sp. ISL-41 (assembly GCF_018613235.1). Classification (GTDB taxonomy): domain Bacteria; phylum Bacillota; class Bacilli; order Bacillales; family Cytobacillaceae; genus Mesobacillus. The sequence continues at coordinate 68,858 of NZ_JAGGQP010000023.1, read as the reverse complement.
AACAAATATACTATTATCATCATGAAGGGAGTTTTTATGGGAGACATAGTAAATTGGTTGAACGGGTATGTTTGGAGTTCGATATTAGTCTATTCATTTTTGGGATTAGGATTGTTTTACACGATTATCACACGTTTTGTCCAGGTGAGATACATTAAAGATATGATCAAACTGACCTTCTCAGGCGGGGGTTCAAAGGCAGGTGTCAGTTCGTTTCAGGCACTGACAATGTCATTGGGCAGCAGGATCGGGACAGGCAATGTAGCGGGTGTCGCTACGGCCATCGCATTCGGGGGTCCTGGTGCTGTTTTCTGGATGTGGATCGCAGCTGTGTTAGGAAGCGCGACTTCTTTTATTGAAACGACATTATCTCAAGTATATAAAAGGAAAATCAACGGGAAATATCGCGGAGGCACACCGTTTTACATTGAAAATGGCTTGAAATCGAAATCGTTCGCAGTGATTTCTGCCCTTTTATCCTTAGTGGTCATGAGCTATTTATGGCCGGGCGTCCAGGCCAATACCGTCGCATTGACGATGGATAACGCCTTTGGTTTATCTCCTGCAGCGACTGGGGCTGTCATCATTGTCCTGCTTGGGTTCATCATTTTTGGCGGTGTCAAAAGAATTGCGAAAACAGCAGAGGTAATGGTTCCTTTTATGGCAGTTGGCTACATATTAGTCTGTTTGATTATCCTTGGCATCAATTATACTCTGATACCTGAAGTGCTTTCGCTGATTTTCACAAGTGCATTCAATTTGAATTCCACTTTTGGCGGATTAATGGGATCTGCTGTAGCATGGGGTGTCCAAAGAGGCGTCTATTCTAATGGTGCCGGAATTGGCAGTGAAACATTCGAGGCAGGCGCAGCAGAAGTATCACACCCTGCTAAACAAGGGTTGGTCCAGGCGTTTTCCGTTTATATCGATACGCTGATCATTGCTCCGGCAACAGCCTTCATGATCCTGATCACAGGCATGTACGATGTGAAGCCGGAAGGAATGGCGCCGATCACCGAGAAACTCGGAAATGCAGAACCATCTGTCTACACTCAGCTCGCCGTAGAATCGGCTTTACCGACATTCGGAATCTCTTTCATGGCTATTTCCTTATTCTTCTTCTGTTTTACCACACTCTTATCTTATTACTATAAAGCAGAGACAAATCTTGCTTATCTGGTAGGCAATAGTAAGAAATCTGCCTGGATGAACCACTTGCTGAAAATTACCTTGCTTGTTGCTACTTTCTATGGAAGCATCCGAACCGCTGATGTCGTTTGGGCAATGGGCGATCTTGGAATGGGCATGATGGCCTGGATTAACCTTTCCGTCATCCTGCTGCTTACAAAACCAGCTCTTCAGGTCTTAAAAGACTACTCAGCACAGAAAAAAGCAAACAAGGACCCTATCTTCAAACCTGCAAAACTCGGAATTGACGGAGCAGACTTCTGGGAAGAGAAGACTCAAAAACCGAGAGATGGCTCTCTTGCCTCCTAAAAGACCGTCGTGCAAGATATTAATCAAACGTTTGATTGAAAGTGCCTAAAGCTATGGCCGATGGGAAAAATGGGTTTAATTAAACCTTTGATCGATATTTTTGCTCTAGGCATGAGCTCGATTTTTTTCGGGCTCATGCGTATTTTATAGCATCTTCCCCCTTCGCAAAAAGAAAAGCCTGATTCCTTTTCAGAACAGGCTTGTCATTCTACAGATCACGCAGCATTGTATTCAACGCGCTCAATTCCTCTTCAATCGCGGCAAGACGCTTCTCCAGCGGATGCAGGTTTCCTTTTACAGATTCCAATTTTTCGAGATTATGCTGAAGCTGCAAATACTCATCTTTCAATTCGACGATTTTATATTCAATTTCTCTTTTATCCATTGCTTGGTCCCCCTGTTTCGACGATTACTTCTTATAGAATAGCGATATCAGGGCGTTAATTCAAGATGCAAGCAAAAGGCGTACAGATAAGCTTCTGTACGCCTTGCTACTATTTATTCACTTTTGATAAGAGCGTGATGCTGTATATTGCCGCGAGCCCTACAAGGATATATACCACTTTTGCGATCGGACTGTCCATGCCTCCGAAAAGGCCGCCGACTAAATCCCATTCAAATAATCCAACCAATAGCCAATTTAAACCGCCGACAATAAGCAATACTAATGATACCAAATTCAACGTTTTCATTTTGACACCACCCATTGTATAATTTTTGTATAATCTTTCGAGATTAATTATACAAAACCTATACAAATTACGCAAACATTTTATATAATTTTGTTAAAGTGTTGATTTAACGGCTTTTATGTTGTGTAATTCTTGTATAACTTCTCTATACTGGTGAGTGGAGGTGAAAACTTTGTATAGCATCAAGCAAGTATCAGAACTTTTGGATATACCCGCCGTCACAATCAGGGCCTGGGAAAGCCGATATAATGTCGTAGCTCCTACCAGGACCGAGGGCGGACACCGTTTATATAGCGAAAAGGATCTCGAAACACTCAAGTGGATCAAGAATCAAGTTCATGAAAAAAATATGAAAATCAGTGACGCGGTCAGGATGCTGCAGGAGTCCCCTCCGGCCTCCGCCCCGCCTCCAACACAAAATGACAAGTACGGTGAGCTAAAAGAAAAGCTTTACGAGGCACTGGTCAACCTTGATACCCAGGAGGCAAACCAGATTGCCGACCTCGCTTTTTCTTTGTATGACTATGAAGAGGTGTTTCACCAAATATTAGTCCAGGTTTTGTATAAGGTTGGTGATGAATGGGAGAATGGGGCCATTTCGGTTGCCCAGGAGCATTTTGCTTCGCAGTTCATCATCAACCGCTGCACCCAGTTCCTGAGGGTCCTCCCTGTAAATCCTGCACTCCAGAAAGTGTTGGCGTTCTGCCCGGAAGGAGAGCAGCATCAAATCGGTTTGATGGTCTTCAGCTTATTTTTAAAAAAGAAAGGCCATGACGTCATCTATTTGGGACCGAATACGCCGCTTGATGGATTATCCGATTTGATCAAAATGAAAGACATCAGCGTTGTGGCAATTTCCATGACCAACCCGGCCCCGATTGTCAATGTCGAGGATTGGATATCTTCAACACTGCAGATGAATCCATCGTTGAGATTCATCGTTGGGGGAAGCTGCGTTAATGACTGTCCAAAACTGGAGTCAAAGGCAGTCACCTACTCCCTCGGTCCCGATTGGGATAAATGGTATGACTCGTTCATGCGCTGAATTTTATTAACAGAAAAGATATAAATAGCTTGATTTTACAGATGTATAAAGTAGTAAGATTAGACTGGAAACTTAATAGGGAGGTTTACTAGTGGAAAAGCTATTGCATCCAATCACTGATTGGGTTTCAACAAAGAAGGGAATGTGGATCACGCTCATTGCCTGGCTGGTCCTCATGGTTGGTTTAAGTGCAGGGCCAATGCTCAGTGAATATAAAACAACCAATTTCCAATCGCTTCCTGATGAAGCACAATCGATAATCGCTGAGAAAAAGACGGAAAAACTTTTCCCGAATGAACAAGGAACACCGGGAATCCTCGTTTTCCACAATAACAACGGCGACATCAATCTGGATGAAGTCAAGCAAATCCTCAATGGAATCATCGCTGAGGATATTGACGGCATCGAAACCATCGTTGATATCAGCGCCCTTCCTCCTCAAGCTTTAGGTGGTTTTATCTCAGAAGATGGTTCGACCATCATCGTGCCTATGGAGCTGGAAAAAGGGCTCGGAAACAGCCAGTATTCCGAAATCAATGACAAGGCTTTGGAAACTGGCAACGAGATTGCCGAAGACCTTGAAAGCACCGAGTTTTACATTACCGGTCCAGCCGGGATTGCCGGAGACACCGTCAAGCTTTTTGAACAAGCTGACTTTGTCCTGCTGATTGCAACCGTGCTGATTATTTTGATCTTATTGATTGTCATTTATCGTTCGCCGTTGCTTGCGATCATCCCGCTGCTCGCGACTGTCATCGTCTATCAGGTCGTGAATCAAAGTGTAGCACTAATGGGTGCAGGCGGCCTGGAAGTCAGCAGCCAGACTTCATCCATCATGAGCATCCTGCTTTTTGCAGCGGTCATTGACTATTCATTGTTCGTCTTCTCCCGTTACCGCGAGGAGCTGAACAAATATGAGAGCAAATACGAAGCAATGAAATATGCGATGCGTGCAACAGCTGAGCCTGTGTTTTTCGCAGGAGGTACTGTTCTCGCCGCGATGCTCATCCTGTTCTTCGCTGATTTCCGCGATTACCTGAACTTCGCGCCTGTTTTCGGGATTGCGATGTTCTACATCATGATCGCTTCAGTCACCCTGCTGCCGGCGCTTTTCACCTTATTTGGCCGCAAAGCATTCTGGCCGAAGGTACCGAAGTACGGCCAGGAAACAGAAGTCAAGCACGGAATCTGGGGACCAGTCGCCAGATTCGTGGTTAACAAACCTGGAATCTCAGGAGGAATTGTTTCTGTATTTTTAGTTCTTACAGCCTTCAATGTTTTCAATCTCGACTTTGAATTTGATACGGTAAAAAAATTCCCTGAGGACCTGCCTTCACGAGTTGGCTATGAAATCGTCGAGGCACGCTATGACAAAGGGGAACTGGCCCCGACGACATTGCTGGTTGTCAGTGAGGATCCTTTTACCGAGGAAGATACAAAAGCCATCGTTGATCAATGGCAAAGCTATGATGAAATTGCCTCTGTCCGGGTATCCGCTCTGTCCGAGGATGCACAAGCCATGAAGCTTAGCATAGCATTATCAATGAATCCGTACTCAACAGAAGCGATTGATTTTATCGGTGATTTGCGCTCGGAAACTCCTGAGTTATTGGAGGAGCTTGCGATCGATGGAGAAGCATATTATAGCGGAGTCACAGCCAAGCTTTTGGACGAGCGGGAAATCAATAACCGCGATATTGTAAAAATCGTCCTCCTGGAAACAGTATTGATTCTAGTTCTCTTGTACGCTCTCACGCGTTCGATCAAGATGTCCATCTACATGATGGGAACGATCCTGTTATCCTACTTATCTGCGCTGGGATTGGGAATCTTCCTCGTCGACGTCTTATTCGGCTTTGATGCATTAAGCTCGCGAGTTCCGGTCTACGCCTTCATCTTCCTGGTGGCATTGGGAATCGATTATAACATCATCCTAGCCTCCCGATTCATTGAAGAGCGCAAGGTACACAAAGTCAAGGATGCCCTAGAAATCGCGATCCGCAATACCGGCGGAGTGATTTCATCAGCCGGTGTCATCCTGGCCGCGACATTCGCTGCACTGACCACGATGCCAATCGCCGACCTGTTCGTCTTCGGCTTCATCGTCGCCGTCGGAATCCTGATCGACACCTTCCTCGTCCGCGGCATGCTGCTGCCAGCATTGATTCTCTTCTTTGAAAAAGATCAGAAAGAAGCTGCAGTAGAAGGTAAATAATAAAAAGGCAGTCCTGAGAGCGAGAATAGCTCAGGGACTGCCTTTTTTAGTGACTGCTACTGCCACATCTTGATGATGGACACTTTTTCATGATTCCCCTCGAGTTTTTGTCCATCATGACTCTGATGACGGACACCTTTTCATGATTCTCCCGGGTTTTTGTCCGTCATGACCTTGATGACGGACACTTTTTCATGATTCTCCCGGGTTTTTGTCCGTCATGACTCTGATGACATAGTATTAAGAATCACGTCCCGCAAAATGTCCGATAAGGTCTTGCCGCTGGTGGTGCTGGCTTGCAGAATTCGGCTTGTTCAGCTGAATGCTCGTATGGGTTGGCAAGGACTTCGAGCAATTTCACCATGACACTCAAGTCACCATTAACAGCTGCCTCTAATGCTTCCTCCACTCTATGGTTGCGAGGAATCACACCTGGATTGCTGTCACGCATCAGCTCATGCACATCTTCCTTCGATTGCTCCTGGCGTTCGAGTCTATCCTGCCATTTTCCCTGCCACTTCGTGAACTCCTCAGCCTCGAACAACTCCGACCCTTCCAGCTGATCAAAAGTTAAAGCTTTAAACGTATTCGTAAAGTCAGCCTTATGCTTATGCATTAGATTAAGCAGGTCGGAAATAAGTGTCTTGTCTTCTTTTTCCTCATTGAAAATACCAAGTTTCAATCTCATTCCTAATATAAATTCCGCTTCAAATATTTCCGGGAATTCTGAGAGAGCTTCCTCGGCCAGCTTTACCGCCTCGTCTTCATCTTCATGCAGCAAAGGCAACAGGGCTTCAGCAAAACGAGAAAGATTCCAGCCGCCGATATACGGCTGATTTCCATAGGCATAGCGGCCATCCCGGTCAATTGAACTGAAGACCGTTGCCGGGTCGTAAGTATCCATGAAAGCACATGGTCCATAATCAATACTCTCGCCGCTGATTGTCATGTTGTCAGTATTCATGACACCGTGGATAAAACCAACATGCTGCCATTTCGCAATCAATGCTGCCTGGCGCTTGATCACTTTTTTCAAAAATGAAAGATAGCGATTTTCCTCCCCTTCAGCTTCAGGATAATGTCGCTCGATCGCATAATCAGCCAGTGCCCTCAGGTCCTCTGTCTTCCCCCAGTTTGCGGCAAATTGGAATGTACCAACCCTTAGGTGGCTTGCTGCCACACGAGTAAGGATAGCGCCGGTCTGCATCGTCTCGCGGATGATTTGCTCCCCCGTTGTCGTCACTGCCAGACTTCTCGTAGTCGGGATCCCCAATCCCACCATCGCTTCACTGATGATAAACTCACGTAGCATCGGCCCTAGTCCTGCACGCCCGTCTCCTCCACGGGAATACGGTGTCCGCCCCGATCCTTTCAACTGGATGTCAAACCTCTCACCATCAGGAGTGATCTGCTCGCCCAGCAGTACCGCCCGTCCGTCACCAAGCATGGTGAAATGCCCGAATTGATGTCCTGCATATGCCTGGGCAAGCGGAGTTCCGTCTTCAGGGACATCGTTGCCGCCAAACAGAGCTGCACCTTCATCATCTTGTAAGGCTTCCGGGTTTAGACCGAGCTCTTCCGCAAGTGACTCATTGAAAATGACCACTTCCGGTGCTTCTACATGAGTAGGTTTCTGCAGGCTATAAAAGATTCCAGGCAGGCGCGAATAGCTATTATCGATATTCCAGCCAGCATTATTGTTCGACATTGAATTGCCTCCTTTTACTTTCACCATTTCTTAGTGCGCTTTATATATCCATTAATGTATTCTTCCTGTTACTTAATATACCCTCCCGAATGTTTGGTAAAGCTGCCATTTGTTTTGTCTCCAGATTAAGAAAAATACTTTTTAAGAATAATAAAAGAGGGTAAATACCCACTGTAGAAAGGAGAATTGCCATGAATTATAAAAACATTACTGTCGCCGGAAGCGGCGTTTTAGGAAGCCAGATTGCTTTCCAAACTGCTTACCATGGATTCAACGTTTCAGTCTACGATATTAACGATGAGGCGATCGAGCGCGCGAAGGAGCGAATCACAAAGCTAAAGCCGCGTTACCAGGAGGATCTTGGAGCATCCGAGCAGGAGCTTGATGCAGCTTACAACCGCCTTTCTTTTTACAGTGATCTCTCACAGGCGGTAACTGATGCTGACCTCGTCATTGAGGCTGTACCAGAGGTCGTCAACATCAAGATAGATTTTTACAATAAACTCGGACAAGTTGCACCTGAGAAGACGGTATTTGCGACGAACACTTCTACGTTGCTGCCAAGCCAATTTGCAGAAGCAACAGGCCGTCCGGAAAAATTCCTTGCCCTCCACTTCGCGAATGAAATCTGGAAAAATAACACCGCTGAGGTAATGAAGCATCCTGGCACTGACAAGGCAGTGTTTGACGACCTATTGGAATTCGCGAAAGCCATCGGAATGGTTGCCTTGCCACTATACAAAGAGCAGCCAGGCTATATTCTGAACTCGTTATTAGTGCCGTTCCTTGAAGCAGGCCAAATGTTGCTGATGAAGGAAGTCGCCGATCCGGAAACCATCGATAAGACATGGATGATCGCAACCGGAGCACCAAAAGGACCGTTTGCGATTCTGGACATCGTCGGAATTACCACAGCATACAATATCGCCAATGCCAAGGGCGAAGCTGGGGTTCCTCAGTTTAAAGAGCTCGCAAATCTATTGAAAACTGAGTACATCGACAAAGGAAAACTGGGTGTAGCCACCGGCGAAGGATTTTATAAATACCCGAATCCAAGCTATGAACAGCCAGATTTTCTGAAAGAGTAAATGAAAACAGCCTAATCCCATGCAGGATTAGGCTGTCCTTATATCTATCCTTGGACATACTCCACGCTGCGGTTCTGTTTCTTGAACATGAAGTAATTTTGGATGATGTCTTTATCCGAATGCGGAATCCGTTCTCCTTTTACCAGCTGTGCCCCATTGATACAGCCGCTGGTAAGGACAATCAAATCCTGTTCACTGCTTAGATCCAGAGCGGCGAGGACACCCTCATGACGAGTTGGTGCTCTATGGATATTGCCAGCGCGCGGATTTTTAAAGCCGGTAAGGACCTTATTGATAATATCCTCTGGATCATTAAACCCCGGATGATCAACCGAAACAACAATTTCATCCGCTTCCCCTTCAATCGCCTGGGCCATTTGCGGCATCTTCTCCCAATCCCTGATCCCAATTCCCGCAATCATCACAATCAGGCTGCGGTGAGGCATTTTTTTCACCTCTTTAATCAGGTTTTTCAAGGCAGGTGGTGTATGCGCATAATCAAGAATGATGTTGCGGTTTCCATATTCCTGCAAGACTTCAAGCCTTCCTTCAGGGCTTTCAAGCATCGTGATTGCCGGGAGAATTTCCTGGAGAGTGAACCCGGCATGCAGCGCAGAACATACTGCCGCCAGAAGGTTTGCGACATTATAATTTCCGAAAATCGGAGCTCTGACGATATAGGACTCACCTTTGACGACCATCTCAAAAACTGTCCCTGTATCAGACATTTTAATGTTGCTCGCTTTTACGTCGGCCTCGGTGTTTTTATCAAGGCTGTAGGTCAGCACAGGTCCGTTGAAAATTTCGAGGATTTCAGCTGACATTCCCTCATCATCCAGATTCACCACGGCTTGTTTTGCCTGGCGGAATAGCTTTAGCTTGGCATTGCGATAATTTTCAAATGTTTGATGGAATTCCAGGTGTTCAGGTGTCAGGTTTGTATGTATGGCGATATCAAAGTTGATTCCTTCTACCCGTTTCTGTTCGATGGCCACGGAGGTCACCTCCATCGAAGCAAGCTGGTCTCCCTGCAGGTACATTTGATGAAAAATTGAATGTAAATCAATTGATTCAGGTGTCGTCGGGGTTGTCTGGCTGAATTCCATCCTGCCCTTGGAAGTAAACATTCCAATTGTTCCAATATAACCGCCCGGCATACCCAGGTTTGTCATCAGCGACCTCACATATGCGGCAACCGTCGTTTTCCCGTTCGTCCCGGTGACTCCAACCGTTTGGATTTTTTCATGTACCCGTCCATAAAAGATGATGGAGATATGCGCCAGGAAGCTGCGCGCGCTTTCCGTTAAAATAAATGTCACTCCTGGATACCGCTGAAACCCTTCCTCAAGCCGCTCAGGGTTCTCACCGACAATGACAGCAGCTCCCTTCTCAACGGCTTCATTAATATACAAATGGCCATCATGGTTTTCCCCGCTCATGCAGATAAAAACCGATTCCATGGTCACTCTTCTTGAATCATAACAAATAGCTGATACATCCTGAACAGTACTTCCCCAAATCCTCTTAATCGAAAGCTGGCTGTGATGCTCGAAATGAATATACATACTTTATCTCCTTTTAAGTGGGATATCGTTTGAAAGGTTAAAGGTGGATAGTCTTCGTGGAGCAATGCGGACTCTTCTTTTAGTCTGTGATTAGTTTCCGATCTTAGTCAGTCAGACTATACTCTTTACCCAAAAGAAAAGCGGATATTCCCTTTCTGGCACATCCGAACCCACTTCTTCAGGACAACTTTCAGCTTCCCCCTCTCCGCAACTTTATAAAGACTCTTTTCGTGAACTTTTTTGATTTCACACCTTTTTTATACATATTAAAAATAGCACCGACACCTTAGATAATGCGGTAGCATGTTGAAAAGCAACACTCGATGCGAATACAGCCTTTATACAGCAAAGAAAAAGACGAACAGTCTCAGAACTGTTCGTCTTTCAGCTAAATACTCTATTATTGATTTCCGTTTTTAACCCATCCCGCAACCGTCACAGTACGCTTCGCCTGGTATTTTACCGCTGCTTCGACGTCTTCGATCATGTTGCCGTCCTGGTCGACTGTTACGCTTGTTCCATATGGATTGCCGCCGGCTGCGAATGTTACTGGGTCACTGTAGCCTGGTGCCGCAACGATTGCACCCCAGTGATACATTGTTGTATAGAGTGACAGGATGGTCGCTTCTTGTCCGCCATGCGGATTTTGCGCGGAGGACATGGCGCTCACAACTTTGTTCACGAGCTTGCCCTGAGCCCAAAGGCCGCCAGTCGTATCAAGGAATTGCTTCATCTGGGATGGCATGTTTCCGAATCGTGTAGGAACGCTGAAGATAATCGCGTCTGCCCATTCAAGATCATCTGGAGTCACTTCAGGGATATCCTTTGTGTTTTCAACAGTTGCCTTCCAAGCTTCATTGCCTTCAATCGCTGATTCAGGAGCTAATTCCTTCACTTTAAAAACCTTCACTTCTGCTCCAGCTTCTTTTGCGCCTTCTGCAGCCCATTTCGAGAGCTGTACATTCGTTCCGCCCATGCTGTAAAAAATCACTGCTAATTTGACCATATTGATTGCCTCCCTTATTTTATCCTACATTAAGGTATTTCCACTAATCTTCTATGACAAACTCGCTTACAGATACTCTTTTTCAATATTACGCGTGCTGCGGACTGTATCGATCGGCCGCACAAAGTCCTCGATCTGCTCCCGTTTTGATTCGAGGAATGGCGGCAATGACAGTTTTTCACCAAGGGTTCCATATGGCTCATCACCCATGAAACCTGGACCGTCTGTAGCCCATTCGAACAAGATTCCCGGTGCCACACGCGCATACAATGATTCAAAGAAGAATCGATCGACATAACCGGATGTGCCGAATCCAGCAGCCTTCATATGATCGATCCACTCATAAAGAACCGAAGTATCGGCAACTCGGAATGCGGCATGATGCACGGTGCCGAATCCCTGGCGTCCTGCCGGCAGCACTTTATTGTCCTCAACGATGACTTGTGCGCCGTTTCCGCCTTTTCCCATTTCAAACAAGTGCAGGGAACCTTCCTGCCCAACCTCACGCATATGCATGACTTTTTCCAATACCTCTTTAAAATAATCAAAGCGCGAGATCCGAATGTGGAGCGGTCCAAGACCTGTGATCGCATACTCCAACGGTATCGGACCGTTTTGCCATGGCGTTCCTGATGCAACACCTTCATTGTGTTCATCCGAAACCAGCATGTATTGCTGATCATCAAAATCAGCGAATGAAATCGTCTTTTTACCGAAAAGTTCTTTGATGCCAGTATGCTTGACGTCGTATTTATCGAAACGCTTCACCCAGTATTCAAGCGCGTCATCTGTAGGAACACGAAAGCCTGTTTTATAAATCTCGTCTGTTCCATGTGACCCCTTAGGAATCCCTGGGAAATCAAAGAATGTCATATCCGTGCCCGCCGATCCTTTATCGTCCGCGAAAAATAAGTGATAAGTCCGGATATCATCCTGGTTGACGGTCTTTTTTACAAGACGCATCCCTAACACATATGTGAAAAATTCATAGTTCTTTTCCGCACTGCTTGTAATGGCGGTAACATGGTGAATCCCTTTTAACTCGTTCAAGTTTTCTCCCCCTTTATCTCGAAACCGAGATATTAATCCGAAAAATATCTATTCTTACTTTATCCTTAATGACTTCGAAAAAAACATAATATCTTGAATTCGAGATAATTTTATCACGCAGGGTATTTTAATGTCAACCCCGGGGCAAAAGCCTTTGAGCTAAACTCAAAGGCTTTCCAGCTATTGTTTTAGAACTTCTTTATATTCATCTTTCCTTTCAAATTCTTTTTGCGCAAAGGAACAAACCGGCTCCACCTTCAAGCCTTCATTCTTCGCCTTCTCCACAACTTGGCGAACCAGCTCCTCCGCTACTCCCTGGCCGCGGTTCGCAGGGTCGACACCCGTATGGTTAATGACAAGAACCTCATCTCCGTCACGAGTATATGTGACTTCCCCTACTTCGAGTCCATCTGAATCCTTCGCAACAAAACGGCCATCTTCTTCTGTATAGTTAAACGGCATAACAATACCTCCTAATAGTGAGAATCTCAAAGTTCTATTGATTATCTTTCTCTTTTTCCCGCATCAAGATGAACTTACTCATTTTTGGATAATATTTTTCCACATTCCTTACACAGTGCATACGAAATTATTGAACATGACAATCTATAGATATGTATGCAAAGCCGGATCTAAAAGGGTGATTAAATTGGAAGATATTCGTCTTTCACGATTTGATAAAATTGTCGAGATGGGTAAGGAAGGGCAAAAGGCATTAAATCAGTATTGGTGGGATTATGCTTTATATACCTCTTTTGAGTATTGGCTGATGGTCTTATTCCTAGTGGCACCTCTCGTGATTCTCTTTTTGAAAGTTAATAAAAACAAGCTATTCCAAATTCTCTTTTATGGCTACAGTATCCATATGTCATTCGGATATCACGATTTATTTGGGAGAAATATGGGTTATTGGAATTACCCTTTTCCTGTCATTCCAGCGTTACCTGGAATTACACTCGACTCCAGCTTGATTCCGATCACTTTTATCTTCGTTTATCAATCGACACTTAACAGTAATAAAAAATATTACCTGTATGCGACTATGACAGCGGTATTCTTGTCGTTTGTTTTCAAACCTATGCTTGTCGGACTAGGACTATTTAGAATGTATGGGTCGATTAACTACTTTCACTTATTCCTCAGCTATTTTTCTGTACTGATTTTTGCCAAATTAACGACGGACTTATTCGTTTGGATTAAAAAAAGGTACAGCACAACCAAGTAATTCGCGATTTACAACAAACCTATAGGTTCAAATTCAGCGAACGACCTGATAGGCAGAAAGTTGAGTAATCTGGCTGCCTCACTTTCACAGATTCACCAACAGTCTAAAATCGAAAAAAACACTGCCTGATTCCTTACATAGGATCAGGCATATTTACTCTATGGAACTTTTAACGAAAGACTGTTGACGGCACATCGAACTGATTCCATAAAAACAAAACAAAAACAGCAGACGCTATCCAAGCAAACAGCGGGTTGTGAAAATGCAGTTTTAAAATGAGGAACATAACCGAATTAAACAGCGCAGACCACCAAAGATTCCAGCCATTAAAATATTTGATTAACTGAAAATGGATATCAACCAGTTCATTCGCAAAATAGACAAGTACCCACGCCAGATAATAAAGGACTTTTTTCCAAAGACCATGAGTTGGAAAATGAGCTAAATACGCGAGGCATGTCGCTGGATATTTAATTGCCATAATGGAAAAAGAAATATGCGTATTGGTGATCCCCATATCATTGTCTCCAGATGATGGAGAATATCTCCACATTGGATAATGATCCGATAATAAGTACATGTAGAGAAAATCACCAAGGATAAAGAAAAGAACGGTCGGATAGTACTTCCGCCAGTTCTTCCAGTCTCCCCATTTCACTAAAATTCCTGCCCAAATTAACCCATAAATAGTATTGACCATAATTCCGCCTCTTCTTTTACAAATAAAGGAAATCGGTTTTAGTATAGCCAATAGACTCAGTTAACAGTCATGGAATAATTATCGCGAAAAAAGACAAGATACATATAGTTATCCGCCAGTTCGGCAAATTTACTACCGAGGAGGCTGCCGCCATGAAGAGGAAAACAGAAGAAAACATACTGAGAGCTCTGCTAGCCATCGGCATCCTGGCGTTTTACAGATTGGTTCGAAAACCTCCTGTCAGAGACTGGCTGCTCATCTTCTTTTTGAAAAGCTACATCGCCTCCATCCTCGATAATTTGCTCGTCAAGAAAGGGTATCTGAGATATCCAGTTTCCTTATTTAAGACCTTTGACGTTAGTGTCATTTTCAGCTATTTGATTTTTCCGGTTGTGTGCGTTTACTTTAATCAGGTCACCAGGCATTCAGGCATTAATTCGATTTTACTGAAATCCCTATTGTTCTCAGCACCATCCGCCGTTGCCGAGCATTGGCTTGAACGGAACACGAAGCTGATCAAATATAAGAAGAATTGGACTTCGGTCCATAGCTTCGTTTCAATCGGCTCTACCTTTCTCCTTGTCAGGCTCGTCATGGGAGTCATCAGGAAGGTTGCCAATAAGTAAAGACTGGTTAGATATTCGAAAAATTAATAAAATCCCTCAACTTCTTTAACACTCTTCATCTAGACTTATATGAAACAGCATAAGGAGGGTGAAAAGATGAGGGAAAGCCTGACAGCAGAGGAAAAGCAAAAACTTGTGGAGCTTAAACTTAGGTTGCTGAACGTAAACACAGTCGAGGAAAGAGTTTCCTTGCTGGAAGCCATCGAACGAATCCTAAAAAACGCGAAAAAGCGCCAGAAACTCATAACGACATTAGACCGTCCATAACAGTGTAAATCACTGTTATTTTTTTGCGTAAAAAAAGAATGGGGAGATCCCCATCCTCTCACTTCACTTATTTCAATTCTTGAAGTTCAGCCAATGTTGCCTGTATGTCTTCATCTGTCAATGGTGCGAAGCCTGTTTCAGCGGCAACATCCTGGGCATTTTCCATCGTATAGATGGCGTAGTCAAGTACTTGTGCCTTCTCTTTAGCCATGTTTACGTTCAAGTATGTGAACACCGGGCGTGTGAATGGACCGTAGTCGCCATCTTCCTTGATGGTTTCAAGAGAAGGTTCAACAGGGCCATTGCCGAAATCTACTTTTACTGCAGCGAGCTTATCTTTGTTGTTTGCATAATAGCCGTATCCGAAAAAGCCGATCGCATTTTTATCCTTTGAAACGAGGTCAACCAGTGTAGAGTAGTCCTGCTGCAGGTTAATTCCTTCAACAAGATCTTTTTCATCAAGAATGTTTTCAAACATGAATTCGTACGTTCCATGATTTTCGTTCGGGCCGTATGTGTTAATAGCTTCAGCCGGGAAATCCGGACGAACATCAGACCATTTCTTTTTGCCGCCTTCAGCCAGGAAGATGTCGATGATTTCTTCTTTCGTCAGTTCCTTTGCCCAGTCATTGTCCTTATTGATGACAATTGTCAAACCATCCAAAGCGACTTTCATTTCTTTCACATCAATGCCAAGCTCTTCAGCTTTTGCCTTTTCTTCGTCTTTGATCTGGCGTGATGCATCATTGTAGTCTGTACCGTCTTCAACGAGGAATTTCTTGAAACCAGCGGAAGTCCCGGATCGGCTTACTTCTACAGATACATCCTCTTGCTTATCCATATAGTTCTCAGCCATTTTTGCCATGAATGGGTATACAGTTCCAGAACCGTCGATCACGACGCTGCCTTCAAGTTGAGTTTCAGTTTCATTAGAACCATTCGTCGCTTCCGCATTGCTTTCTCCATCCGAACAAGCCGTTCCGAAAGCCATTACACCAGCAAGCATCATAAACATCGCTAACTTTTTAAAACTCTTCATTCCTTAATTCCCCCTAATATTATGTCCGTTGCTACAAGTACAAGATTACTAGACAGTTATTAATAGGGTTTTAAGGCGTTGTAAATTAATTGAAAAGGTTTGTTAAGGAATGTTAATTCTTTCCTTAGGGGGAGAAGTTATATATAGTGAGGAAAAGGAGGTTTCGAGATGGACTATATATTAGAAACAACCGATCCTGAAAAATCACTGACCCTGCGTACAGCGATCCAGGGAATGCCGACGATGGTCGTGTTTGTCCGCCACCTTGGCTGACCAGTCTGTCGGGAATATCTTGCGCAGTTGCGCGAGCGAATCAATGAAGTAGAAGCTACAGGCTACCAGGTTGTTGCGGTTGCCCCTTCGAAAGGATCTTTTATCAAGCAATTCGTGGATCAGTTCGGACCATTTCCTTTTCCGATTTTAGGTGACCCATCGCGGCAAGCATATCGAGGTATGGGCCATAAAACGATGCCGAAGTGGAAGCTGCTGGCGAAAGCCGGTTTCGGATTTGTGACTGGCCAGGTCAAAGATTTCATCCCTAAAGATGGAAAACAGAAAGAATTCGTCATGAACTCGATGAAGACACAGGACGTCTACATCCAGGGAGGAACATGGCTTTATTCAACTGACGGGGAACTCCTGTGGAAGCATATCGATGAATCACCTGAGGATCACGCAAAAATTGATGAAGTTTTGAAGCAAATGAAAAAACGCTGATCAGCTTTAGCCGCGATCAGCGTTTTTTCTTATCAGTTTTATCGGAAACCTGTTCAAATAACTGTGAAATATAACCTTTCAATTCAAAGCCCTCTTCATTCATGAATTCCTTGATTTCTTTCATCTTAATCTACCTCCGTTGTTAATATGTTGTTGGTTATAGTATTCCCGCTCTAGCAAACTTTTATTCACCCAATTTTTAGAAGGATTGGCAGTCTACTAGTTTTGACGGAGGATAGATTGGAAAAGTTGCATAATTCAGTAAAAGTTTTACAATTTATTTTTATTCAAACTCCACATGCTATAGTTAAGCTGAAGCGCATAAGCGACCCAGGCAATATACGGCAGCATCAACCGGCCAGCGATTTTATCTTTTTGATAGTATTGATACGTTGTTAATGTAATCATACTCAGCAACAGGCCGATCTCCGCAAACGCCGTTCCTCGAAGGTTCAATTTGAAAAATAAGAACGACCAGAGAAAATTCAATCCAAGCTGGATATCATAGAGTGTTTCCGCGGTGGCGGTAGGTTTCTTTTTCATCGAAACCCGGTAATTCGCAAGCCCCATCGATGCATACAAGCCTGTCCACATGACAGGAAACACCCATGATGGCGGCGCATAATCCGGTTTCTCCAGCCTGATGTACTTCTCCTTCGCCCGCCGCGTCGCAATCATCCCCGTCACCATACCGCCGACCACCGGAATCAACAGCTCCTTGGCGAGCTTGCCCTTATCTATTTTTCCATTCACGCTTAGAACGTTCATTCTTGTCACCTGCCTTTTTCTTACTATTGCCTAGTTTTAGTGAAAAAAAAACTATGTGACTGCGAAATGAGCTTGTGATGATTATCTATTTTGACAGCTTTTGCCCTCATGCCCTCATACCTGTCACAATTCCTTCGGTTTCTTGACAGCTTTTGCCCTCATGACCTCATACCTGTCTTAATTCCTTCGGTTTCTTGACAGCTTTTGGACTCATGACCTCAAACCTGTCTTAATTCCTTCGGTTTCTTGACAGCTTTTGCCCTCATGACCTCAAACCTGTCTTAATTCCTTCGGTTTCTTGACAGCTTTTGGCCTCATGACCTCAAACCTGTCTTAATTCCTTCGGTTTCTTGACAGCTTTTGGTTTCATGACCTCAAACCTGTCTTAATTCCTTCGGTTTCTTGACAGCTTTTGGACTCATGACCTCAAACCTGTCACAATTCCTTCGGTTTCTTGACAGCTTTTGCCCTCATGCCAGTCATACCTGTCACAATTCCTTCGGTTTCTTGACAGCTTTTGCCCTCATGACCTCATACCTGTCTTAATTCCTTCGGTTTCTTGACAGCTTTTGCCCTCATGACCTCATACCTGTCACAATTCCTTCGGTTTCTTGACAGCTTTTCTCCTCACACAAACAAACCTGTCCTCACTTCTGACAACTCTTACTCTTGCGACCTCAAACCTGTCTTTAAAATAAAAAAGCGCCAGCCCCAATGGCCAGCACTTTCCCTGATCAACCTACTTCACAAACACATAAGGATTGCCGCCGATGGACTTCCTCATTTCTTCAGTGATCACGACACTGGATGTCTTTGTAGCTGCAGCACCCGCCGTCTGTTTGTTTTCCCCGCTACCATCATAAAACATTGGCTTTGCTTGCATTGCGTTTCCCCCTAGAATGGTTTTGTTGACATAAGCACGATGAGCACGACAGCTGCGACATGTGCGATGCCGTTCAGCTTGGCCGCTTTTTTATCCAGCTGATGATACTCGGCTGGCAGTTCGCCGTCGCCGCTGTTCATCACGATGTCGACTTGCTTTTCGATTGTTTTTGGCAACATTGCTGCGACGACAGGCTGAATCAGTACATATATAATCAAGGAACCGATGAACCATCCCTGTGACCAAAGCACCGGATTGACGATGGCCATCAGTATTCCGCTTGCTAACAAGGTAAGCGATCCAACCTTTGCAAACATCTCTATCTTCTTATTAATCTCAAAACACACTTTTGCGTTCGTTACTGACTTAGCACCAAATTTGGCGACAACAGGCATTCCAAAGCTCGCTCCTAAACCAACAACGGCGGCGATTACATGAACTAAAACCAACCCTCCATATAAAGTCATCCTCATCCCCCTCTAGAACTTTTTACCTATATATTTATATCATAAATATTCCCTCTTGTGGGTAATAATTCTTATTTTTCCAACTTGTTTATAGTGTTTTTTCATCAATGCCACGAAACAGAAAAAAGAAAGCATGAAAAAATACCCATGCTTCCTCTCCCTCACTCCCCGACACTCAACCATATTTCCATTGTCAGCTCGAGTTCTTCATTCAGTTGCTGTTTCCTGCTATACAGCTGATCCAGCTCTTCATAATCCTGCTTGATTCCCATCACCAGATCGAGCTCCGTGATTTCTTTTTCTAGGCCTTCAATCTTCTTCAGCAGCCCACCCCCCGGGTCTGGTTTCACCATTCGCTGCACCTTTTCCTTTTTCTCCTTCACATTCGGCACCACTTCTAGCAACGCTCTCTCCCTCTTATAATCATCATAATTCCCCTCATAGCTCTTCAAGCCAAAATCCTCAACCGCAATCACGCGCTCGCCGATTTTATTGATAAAATAGCGGTCATGTGAAATGAAGAATATCGTACCTTTAAAATCCTCCAGGGCCGCTTCAAGCGTCTCAATCGAATCGATATCCAGATGGTTCGTCGGTTCATCAAGGATCAGCAAATTGATATCCTGAAACATCAGCATCGCCAGCTTCAAGCGAATCCGCTCGCCCCCGGACAGGAACTTCACTTTCTTGAAGACACTCTTTTTGTAAAACATGAACTTCGCCAGATACTCGCGCGCTTTTCCCTCCACAATCGAGATATCCTCACGGAAACACTCAAGCACCGTCAGCTCTTCATTTTTAAAGTCAATCTTCTGAGGCAGATAGGCGGCCATCACATTCGCACCCAACTCGACCACACCGGCATCCGGCTGCTCCTCCCTGAGAAGCATCTTCAGGAACGTCGTCTTGCCGCTGCCATTTGGACCAACAAGGCCGACCCGCTCACCGTAATGAACCATCAGATCAGCGCCTTCAAAAATCACCTTATCTCCATAGCGCTTAGAAACAGCAACCGCCTTGATCGTTTCATTCCCGGAGCGCACTGCATCGTTAAAATTCAAACGCATATTCCGTCGCTCAAAAATCGGTTTCTCAATGCGATCCAGTTTATCGAGCTTCTTCTGGATGCTGGCCGCACGCCTGAAAAATTTGTTATTGTCCGCCCTCAGCGCCCAGTCCCGTAGGCTCGTCACCTGCTTTTCCATGTTATTGACCTTCTTTTGCTGCTCGCGGAACTGCTCATACTGCACCCGCATATTTTCTTCTTTTTGGCTGATAAAGCTTGAATAGTTCCCCCTGTAGCTAATCGTTTCCATATCCTCGATCTCGACGATTTTATTGACCACATTATCGAGGAAATAGCGGTCATGCGAAACAATCAGCACGATGCCCTTATAATTTTTCAAAAAGCCTTCGAGCCATTCAATCGATTCCATATCAAGGTGATTCGTCGGCTCATCGAGCAGCAGGATATCCGGCTGATGGACGAGAATTTTTCCGAGACCTACCGTCGTCTTCTCACCGCCGCTCAGCAGATCGAAATCCCTCTGTAAAAAGCCCTCGGTAAACTTGAGCCCGGTGCAAACCTTGCTCAGCTTCTCCTCTTGTTCGTACCCGCCCTTTGCTTCATACAGATTCACGAGATCACTATATTTATTGAGCGTTTTCTCCAAAGCCGCCCCCTCTAAAACCTGCATCTGCCCCTCTAGCTCTCGCATCTGTTTTTCAATCTCATGAACCTCTTCAAATGCCAGATTCAAGACATCGATCACCCTCAGGCCGGCCGGATACGAAGGCATCTGCTCAAGGTAAGCAAACGATGCTCCCCTCGGACGATGGACCAGCCCCTCATCATAACCCGGGCTCGAGGTCTGCGGATAGCCAGGATAATAATGCATCCTCTCGATTCCTGCAATCACCTTCAGAATCGTACTTTTCCCGCTGCCATTCGCCCCGACAATCCCGATTTTATCCCCTTCAAATGCCTCCAATGTAAAACTTTTCACGACCAGCGTCGCTTCCATATATTTTTTAATTCCATGCACTTTAAGTTCTAACATATCAATTCCTTCTTTCATCCATAATGAAGCTACGCTTTTATGGACAGCACAAAGAAGAACCTATTTACTATTCAATTTTTCCAATAAAAAAAGACCGTAGAAATCCCTACAGTCTTGAATCAACATTTTCAGCAAGCCAAATAAGCCCATGCCAAAAATTCCCGATCACGATTCAGTAAAGTAAGTTTTCTTCTAATTGCTGTGATCCCATAAAGAGCATAACGAAATAAACCTATACACATAGGCTTTTTACACTCTGTACAAAATCCTTATTAATAAAATTAAAATTAATAATTAGCAATTAGATGTTGGTTCCATAAACTTACTTTCCCTCCTCAATCATTTGCTTCATTATCTCAGGTTTACATAATTTTGTAAATATTTATGGGTAATTTTTCATGATTCTTCTTCCTTCAGGACAAGCATAAATTAGTAGAAAACTTGTCCACCAGAAAGGATTCCGTGCCATGATTCCGTTTCGTGAGAAGCTCACTGCTTCTATGTATGCCTTATTATCAATCAGTTTTTGGGGAGTTTCCTTTGTTTCTGCTAAAGCCGTACTCGGAAAGCTTGACCCGTTTTCCCTCCTGGTGCTGCGTTTTGGTCTAGGAGCATTGTTTTTATTGATGATTTTACTGCTGAATCGTTATACTTTGCGAATTTCGATTCGATACATTCCTCATTTGGTTGTCCTCGGAATACTGGGTGTGTTTATTCACCAGGTCCTGCAGGCAACGGCCTTGTTAACAATCAATGCCTCGTCTGCCGGATGGCTGATTTCGTTCTCTCCGATTTTCACCGTCATCCTGTCGGTCCTGTTTTTGCATGAAAAGATGGACGTGAAAAAAGCACTTGGAATGGTGGTCGCCATAACAGGTGTCTTTCTTGTCACTACCACCCGCAGCGGGCATTCTTTCGAATTTGCGCTGAACATCGGCTTCATCCTGATGATCCTGAGCACCCTGAACTGGGCGGTTTATTCGATCCTGTTAAAAAGGCTGCAAATCCCGTATCCTGCTCTTTTGGTGACATTTTACATGAGCTTAATCGGGTTTGTGCTTACTCTCCCTTTTATCATCCGCAACAAAGGCTGGGAATCCCTGCCCTTGCTGACACAGACAGAGTGGGCACATCTTTTGTTCCTTGCGATATTCGTATCTGGAATTGGGTATTGGTATTGGGGAAAGGCGCTGGAAGTATTGGATGCATCAAGAGTATCCATGTTCATCTACCTCGAGCCTTTGGTCACCCTGATTGCCGCCATCTTTCTTTTACATGAAAAATTTATCCTCATAAGTGCCATTGGCGGAATCATAATTATTATAGGAGTGGCCATTGTCAATGGCGGTCTTGCACGCTTACTGGTGAGTACCATTTTTAAAAAATGAAGAAGGTGGGAGTGTCCATGACTTTGAAGCCTCAGGCAAAAAACGTGTTGGATTCATTAAAAATTCCTTCCAGACATGAGATGAAGGAAGCGCTGGCGGAGCTTAATATGTCTGTAGATGAATTGGAGCCATTACTCCATTCATCTTCCGGAAAGCCTTACTATCGGAAACTTCTATACAAAAGTGAGGATGTCGAGCTGCTTGTGATGAACTGGTCATCATTGGAATGCGCCCCCCATGACCACGGCGACTCTCATGGATGGATCCATGTCCTTAATGGGACTTCCATCAACTCTGTCTACGAGGTCAAAAACAACAAACTTCCTAAAGAAATATTCAAAGAGTATCATCATCAAGGACAACTCTTTTTCGCGCCTAAAAAAGGCGTCCATAAAATGCAGGCAGACGGTCCAGACGGGCTCGTCACTCTCCACCTCTATTCGCCGCCCATCAGCGGGATGAAAGTCTATGATTTAGAAAAATGCGCAGCCTGCATCGTCTCCGATGATTGTGGAGCATGGTGGCCAGAGGAACAGCGTCAGAAAATCAAAGAAATCCAGCTTACAAAACCAGAAGACGGTTCTCATGCTTCATGAGAACCGTCTCTAAAAATCTCTATTCACGGAATTTCAGGGCCAAACCCTTCAGGAAATTCCGTGCGAATTTATCGCCGCACTCCCGATAGTTCTTATGCCCTTCTTTTCTCAAAATCGCACCGAGCTCACCCTTTGATACACGGACTCCCGCAAGGTCAAAAATCTCGAGCATATCCTCGCTCGTGAGTGACAGGGCGATTTTCACCTTCTTCAGAAGCTGGTTATTCACAGCCTCCCCGGTTAGTGGCGGAGCACCAGTCTCCCCCGGACGCTTCCCTCTTTTAAAAGTAACCATGCCATTCAAGAACTGCTCCATCATTGCATTGTTGACTCTTATGTAGCCCTCTGGGACAATCTCTTCACCATATTCATCTTCATCTACCCTCTGCAGCATCATGCGGACATCGTCCTTCGTCACGTTCACGCCGCCAAGCTCGAATATCTCTACCATATCAGTATCTTTGATATCCAATGCGTACCGTAACCGGATCATTATATCATTGTTAAGCATTAAAAAAGCCTCCTATAAAAAGCTGTACCATTAGTATTCCCGATTAACTATTGCAGTCTACCATTAAATATTAAAAATGCCTATAGTTTTCACCTTCACAAGCGTCTGGAGGCATTTTTAGACCGGGGAGCTGCAGCACTTCATCAAGATTTCTGGCTTTTGCTAAAAAATCTGGTTACACCAAATGCTATCCCCAATGACAATACAGAGATCACCAATGGGATTGAGTTTGTATTCCCGAACTCTACCTGCGAAGGTAAATTTACCGCTTCCGATGGGATTTCAGGCGAATAAAAAGCGGTTAACAGCAGACCAGATACTACCTGCAACACGATAAAAGCTATAATAAAACTTCCGGCAAACAACAAATATTTTTTCATATCCATCACCCTCTCCTACCCATTAGTACGGTTGGAGCCTTAATTAGTTTCAGAAAATCCGGACCAGCATTCCAGAAATGACCTTCCAGTCTGCCTATAATTGAGCTCTTATCAAAATTATTTAAATCGTAATGATTCCTAAAATCATTTACAAAAATAAATTTCTGTTTTACACTTTAAATCGTAATCATTTCGATTAAGGAAAATATAGATTAAGGAGATCACTATGAAAATCACTAAACTACTTGGTTTACTGCTATTAGTGGGTTTGACACTAGCGGGCTGTTCGTCCAGCGAGAAATCAGCCAACCAAAATAATTCTCAAGCTAATAAGCTGACGGTCTATACCACCATCTACCCTCTTCAGGATTTCACGAAAAAAATTGGCGGGGAATTCGTTGAAGTGGAAAGCCTCTACCCACCGAATGTAGACGCTCACAGCTTCGAACCAAGCACTAAGGATATGATGAAGCTTGCAGAAGCAAATTTATTTATTTATTCCGGTTCCGGGATCGAAGGGTTTGTGGAAAAAGCGGAGAAAGCCTTAAAAAATGAAAAGGTCATGATTGTAAAAGCCGCAGAAAATGTGGATATGATTGAGTCTTCGCATGATCATTCCCATGAAGGGGAAGATGCTCATTCCGAAGAAGAACACCATGACGAGGAAGCCGCTCACTCTGAAGAAGAACATCACGACGAGCAAGCCACTCATTCTGAAGAAGAACACCATAATGAGGACCATCATGCTAAAAACTTAGATCCACATGTATGGCTTGATCCAATCCTGTCTATCAAACTGGCATTAAATATCAAAGATTCCCTAATTCAACAGATGCCGGAGCATGAACAGGAATTTGAACAGAATTTCGCGCAGCTTGAGAAAGACCTAAAGGATTTGGACAATGAATTTAAAACTACAATCAATCAGGCCGAAAACAAGCATCTGCTTGTCGCCCATGAAGCGTATGGATACTGGTCAAATAGATATGGAATCATCCAGATCGCTGTCAATGGATTTTCTCCCACACAAGAGCCTTCACAACGAGAATTGACAAAGTTAATTGAAGAAGCTAAAGAACATGATTTGAGTTACATTGCGTTTGAACAGAATGTTTCGTCACGCGTGGCAGAAATGATTCAAAGCGAAATCGGTGCTGAGACAGTTACCTTGTATAACCTTGAGTCCATCTCAGCTGAAGATATGAAGAATCAAGAGGACTATTTCAGCCTGATGCGAAAAAATCTTAAGACGCTGGAAAAAATGCTAAATTAATAGTCTCTTTTACTAGATTGTACATATTTTCTTTATTCAAGCAGTACAATCTAGTAAAAGTATCCAGGAGGAGAAAATGATTCGATTAATCCGGTCTAATTTATTGGACATTACAGGTTTTGCTGTCATTCTGGCGTTTCTCATGCTGCTAAGCCTGGGGATGGGATTTCAGAGTGAGTTGGAAATCCCCTCTTCCATTCTGAATCTGAATACGATATTTCTCAGCATTTTAATAGAAGCCTTCCCGTTCGTTCTGATTGGGGTGCTGATTGCGGGGATGATTCAGATTTTTGTCACCGAGGAACATATAAGCAGGTGGATTCCTAAGAACAAATATTTGGCGATTGTAATGAGTTGCAGTGTTGGCGCTCTTTTTCCAGCGTGCGAATGCGGAATCGTTCCAATCATCCGCAGGCTAGTTGGCAAAGGAGTCCCAATAGCCGCTGCCATTGGTTTTATGTTGACGGGCCCCCTCATCAACCCTATTGTCATTGCGTCTACATATATGGCTTTTGGCAACGATTTTAAAATCGCTGCGCTTCGAATGGGATTGGGATTGGCCATCGCGATCATTGTCGCCTTCATGGTTGGAATGATTTTCAAAGGAACGCAGTTCAAAAAAAGCACCTCATTGCTCATCCATAGCCATTCTGGAAAACAGACCTTCCTCGAAAAGTTCTGGTCCATGCTCCAGCATTCAATTGATGAGTTTTTCGATATGGCCAAGTACCTAATCATCGGCGCATTCCTGGCCGCTCTGGTTCAGACCTATATGCCGGCAAAAACATTATTGGAAATTGGCAGTGGTGCCGCTTCCTCACTGGCTGTCATGATGGGACTAGCGTTCTTCCTGTCCCTTTGCTCTGAGGCAGATGCCTTTATTGGGGCTTCCTTCAGCAGCATCTTTCCTTCAACCTCGATCCTTGGCTTCCTGATTTTCGGGCCGATGATTGACTTGAAAAATACGCTGATTATGATGAGTGTGTTCCGATTTAAATTCGTCATTACCGTTCTTGCGCTCGTCGCTGGGACTGTATTCACTATTCTCATGCTGTTTGGCGGCATGCTATAGGAGGTCTTGTCCATGCAATTCCATGCACAGCAGGCGGCAAGGTCCCTGATCCTGCTTGGATTTTCCGCTTTGATTTATATGCTGCATTTTACAGGTAAGATTTATTTATTCATTAATCCAAAGTATTTGCTTTTAAGTCAGGCAGCCGCGTTCCTATTTTTGCTCCTGTTTTTCATCCAGATTACACGAGTTTGGACAATAAAAGGGGAACACAATCACGACTCCTGCAATCATGCGGGTGAATGCTGCTCTCATGATGATCACCATGACCATTTTCATGACCATGGCACATCACCTTTTTCAGTAAAAAAACTGTTATCATACTCAATCATCGTATTGCCTTTACTGACAGGATTTTTCCTGCCTGCAAAGGTCCTTGACTCCGCGATCGCCGATAAAAAGGGAGCGATGCTGTCGATTGCCGGCTCAAGTAAAAGCGGTCAGGGCAGACAGACAACGAGTGAAACGCCAGAACAGGAAGACAGCCAGGGAACTGGCGAAGCTGGCCAACCACCAGAAGAGAGCGATTATCAGGCTGAGCAAGGTACTGACATACCCGAAGGCACCGAGACTGCCACAGGTTACGAAAATCAAATGACAGATGAAGAATACAATACAAAGATGAAAGGGTTGGAGACAGGGACTATTATTTTCAATGACAGTATCTATTCATCTTACTATGAGAAAATCAGCTCCGACATCGATAAGTTCCAAGGCCGGAAGGTAAGTCTATACGGCTTCGTTTATAAAGAGGAAGGCTTTACAGAAGACCAACTGGTCGTATCACGCTTCTTGGTCACCCACTGTGTCGCAGATGCCAGCATTATCGGATTTTTATCTGAGTTCCCGGACGCAGCGACGATCGAAAAAGACACCTGGATTAAAATAGAAGGCGTCATCGAAACAGGGTCCTACATGGACACCCCCATCCCGCTTGTCAAAGTCTCTAAATGGGAAATTACCGAAGAACCGGAAGTTCCATATCTATATCCTGTCAGCATAAATAGAGAATAATGGATTTGTTACTATACGAATAACCAAATAAAGAAGGGCAAACGCTCATCACAAAGCTTTGCCCTTTTTTCTATAAACATATAGTATCGCTAGCCAGTTTGTTATCCCAGAGCACAGGCTAGTTCAAACCCCTCTCTTGTGGCATCTGCTAAAGATGTTTTGCCTGCTGCATCCCCAATTACATAGACATTCTTCATAATTCCTCTCAAATATTGTTCCAGCGGGTTATAAGCCTGCACTCCCATGGCTATGACAACCTGATCCACCTCTATCGCTTTAGTTGCACCAGTTTTGTCCTCTGTTAAAATGACTCCTTCAGCCGTGATTTCGCTGACGTCGTGGCCGGTAATGACTTTGATGCCTTCCAATCTAAGCTTTTCCATCAGTTTCATTCTGGTCTGCGGGCTTATTTTTCTGGCTGATTCTGTGAGTACTTCAATGAGTGTTATTTCATTACCTTGCTCGGAAAGTCTGCGGGAAGTACTATGACAAACCATCCCGCTTCCAATTACTGCGATTTTTTGGCCGGTAAAAACACTGTTTTCAACTTTGACATCGCGATAATTGCTTACATGCGGAAGATCAAGACCCTCAAAATCCGGGACACGCGGGGTACCGCCTGTCGCCAGCAGAACCACATCCGGTTTCATTAATTTAATCAGCCCGACAGAAGCTTCTAAATTCAGGCGGATGTCAATATTCAGCCGCTCCATTTCATTGATGAGGTATCTTACGTATCTTGCCATTTTCTTTTTATAGACCGGGTCTGTAACAAGGTTTAGCTGCCCGCCGAGCTTGCCACTCTTTTCAAGAAGGGTCACATCAAAACCTCTTATGGCCAAAGCCCTTGCTGCTTCCATTCCGCCAGGACCGCCCCCAACTACCACTACATGTCTCTTTTTTTCAATAGGAGACATTTCTAAAAATTCCAGCTCCCGTCCTGCCCTGACGTTGACTGAACACTCAATATGCCCCTTCGTATAAACGCAGTGCAGGCAGGAAATGCACATTTTGATTTCCTTTTCTCGACCCTCGGCTACCTTTCGCACCCAATCAGGATCTGCAATATGTCCGCGGCCAATTGATACAAAATCTGCTCTGCCTTCAGCCAAAATAGACTCCACAAATTGAGGATCGCGGATATTCCCTACCGCAAAAACCGGGATATTGACTTCTTTCTTGATTTCCTCTGCCAGGTAAACTCTCCAGCCTTCTTCAAAAAGAGGAGATTCGATGACCTTCTCCATCGTATTGTAGTTTCCTGAGCTTGCATGTATGCCATCGACCCCTATTTTCTCAAAGTATCGGCTTACTTTACGGCTTAAGGTAAGGTCCATGCCGCCTTCTTCAAATTCATCGACGCTAAGCCTTACGGTAACAGGATAATCCGCACCGCACTCCTGTTTGATCCCCCGGACAATCTCCTCCACGAATCGCATCCTTTTTTCAAAGCTGCCGCCATACTTATCTTTACGAAGATTGGTATTCGGGCTTAAAAACTGGTTGATCAAATAACCATGCGCACCGTGGAGCTCTACTCCATCTATGCCTGCTGACTTGCAGCGGACTGCCCCCTCCACGAATTTTCCGATGATTTCTTTCACCTCAGAAATTGTTAATTCCCTTGGTTCTTCGCCAATTGCTTTACAGGCAACCGGACTGGGAGCGACAATTTGCTTTCCTCCTGTCAAATAGGAGCTGGATTCTCTGCCGGCATGGTGAAGCTGGACAAATATTCTTGCACCATATGTATGGACTGCCTCAGCCAGACGGCGAAACCCGGATATAAACCGGTCATTATCCACCCTAAGCTGGTTTGCTGCTCCCCGTCCCATTTCAAAATCGATCGTTGTAAATTCAGTAATGATCAAACCCGTCCCGCCTTTGGCCCTTTCCTCGTAATAACGGATTTGCTGCTCCGTCATTTCTCCATCCGCACTGGCCAATCCGGTTCCCATTGCAGGCATCACCACCCTATTCTTGAGTGTTAAACTGCCTATTTTCCCGACCGAAAACAAAAGTGGATAATTCATTAGATCTGCCTCCATTCTCTTATGCTCACAATTTCACATTATATTTTCTATTAAATCACATAACCACAGGATGAAGGTTTCGATTTTGTGAGGTGTCTATGACTATTCACCCCGCAGGCTAATTCCCTCCTCTATTTCCTCACAAATAAGGTATCTATATAAGGTTAAACCCCTATGGGTACTGACTTTTATCACTCTCTGTCAAAGAATGTTCAAGACTTTTTGACAGAATTGTGATGGTGTCTCGAGATGTGAGGTTCGTCACAACTGATGTGTGATATAAATGGTTTATTAATCTTGTAAACACCCATTCGAAAATATATGGAGGAATTAAAATGGCTCGCATAAATAAATGGAATCCTGAAGACGATGGTTTTTGGCAATCCGAAGGCAAAAAACATGCCAAGCGGAACTTATGGATCTCTGTTCCTTCCCTGATGCTCGCGTTCATAGTCTGGCAGATTTGGTCTGTAGTCGCTATTAGATTAAATGATATTGGTTTTAGTTTTACTGATCAGCAGCTTTTCACATTGGCAGCAATGCCTGGTCTTGTTGGTGCAACTTTACGATTTGTGTATACGTTTGGCGTTGGGATGATGGGCGGCCGTAACTGGACGGTCCTGTCAACAGCTGTACTCGCGATTCCGGCAGTCGGCATCGGTTTCGCTGTCCAGAATCCTGATACACCATATTCTGTCATGCTTTTGCTGGCAGCACTTTCCGGCTTGGGTGGCGGTAACTTCTCCAGTTCTTCATCCAACATCAGCTTCTTCTTCCCGAAAAAAGCACGTGGAACCGCGCTTGGCATTAACGGCGGTTTAGGTAACATGGGTGTATCAGTCGTTCAATTCGTAACACCATTGATCATTACAACTGGAACTTTCGCTTTTATCGCTGGCGATGGACAGAAATTGTCTAACGGCCAGGAAGTATTTCTGCAAAACGCAGCATTCATCTGGCTTTTACCAATCGCGATTGTCACGATCGCAGCCTGGTTCGGGATGGATAACCTGCCTGGAACAAAGCAATCATTCTCTGACCAATTCGTCATTGTAAAAAGAAAACACACTTGGATCATGACATGGCTTTATGTTGCAACATTCGGTTCTTTCATTGGATACTCAGCGGCATTCCCGCTATTATTGAAATCACAATTCCCTGAATATATCTCTTTAGCATTCTTAGGTGCTTTCCTTGCTGCCGCATCACGTCCTGTCGGCGGATGGCTGGCTGATAAAATGGGAGGTGCCAAGCTGACATCCATCGTCCTGGTTGTGATGATGGCTGGTGCCGGAAGCGTCATTTACTTCCTTGGCACTAAGCAATTCGGCGGCTTCCTTGCATCATTCTTGATCCTGTTCATTGCTGCCGGAATCGGCTCTGGTTCAACATTCCAGATGATCCCTGGAATCTTCGTACCGAAAGAAGCTGCACCAGTACTAGGTTTCACCGCAGCCTTCGCAGCTTACGGATCCTTCCTGATTCCAAAGCTGTTCGGATGGTCCGTCAATATCTCAGGTGGTTATGTGCCAGCATTCTTCATCTTCATCGGCTTCTATGTACTGTCGATCATTCTAAACTGGTATTACTACCAGAGAAAAACTTCAGAAGCAACAAGTACACAGAAAAAGGCAGCAACCACAGCATAATAGTGCACAAACAAAAGCCTTATCCGTTTTTAAAAACGGGTAAGGCTTTTTATAACGGTATCGACTTGTGAGGTACAAATTAACAGTTCTATGCGCAAAGAATTTCCCACTTAAAATAGCAGCCAATTTGGCAAGTTAATAGGCCTAGAACAATGCGTGGAGCGTTATCTTTTGTTGAACATTAGCACCCGGGAGTTCAAGTGATTTTTTTCAAATACTATAGATTATCCGTCTTAAATACAAATCCCCTTTAAATTAATAAAGGGGATTTACTTTATCTATCTGAATCATGATTAAAATATATAGGAATGAAAGACAAACCCTTTTCTTTTCTAACCTTTTCAGCTTCTTCTGGATTTTCAGCCTGAATTTCACTAAGAATACCAGATGTTTGTGATATGGCAACTTCTATAACCTTTGAATTTTCCTGATTTTTCACTTTTCCTATTACAGTTCTATCAATTGAAAAATTTTTTGTATATTTTTCAAGATATAAATCCATTTCTTTCATTTCATCATTCGACAGTGGTTCTGCTGTAAATCCATTTTCAGCTAACAATGCGTCTATATTGGGTTTTTTACTACCTTCCGCTTGTTTTTCTATAGTTCCACTACCGAAGATTAATCCTGCTGATATGATTCCTACTGCCACTAAACCAAAAATTATTCTTTTCATTTTATGATCTCCTTTCTATATTCAATTATGTATAAAGGCGATTTTATTTTTTTTATCATAATATTGAGCATATAAATTATTAACTACTGCTAGCAACCATTTTTGCCTTTTTGGGTTCCTTGAATGTAACAAAACATCCATTAAGTTACATTCATTTTTACGCCAGATTCCATAAAAAAACTGCATTGCAACTTTTTTAAACTATCGCACCTGTTTGTTTAAGTACAAAACTTTTATCTTAAATTATTGATAAAAAAGAAAAAATTTTAGGAACTCTTTCTCTAAAAAATGAATAGTTATGTTCAGCATCAATAATAATTGCAAACTCTGTACTTGTTACTTTCTCTTTTAAAATATCATAAATGGCTTTATTTGAAACTAAAAATTCTTTATTTATGATTTCTTCATTTCCAGATTCCTTATCTCCGCAGTCTAAGTATATCCTTTCAATTAAAGACAAATCAGAATCCTTTATTAGCTTTTCAATTTCCTCTTGGTTACGGTAAAATGCAGAAGATAATACGGCTATATTTTTGAATACTTGAGGATAACGACACATAGCATACGTGGTAATAAGTCCCCCTAAAGAGATACCTGCCATTGCTGTATTCTCCTTTACCGTACGGTATTTATTGTCTATAAATGGCTTTAGTTCATTCACGATAAAGTCAACATACTCTATCCCTTTTCCGCCAGATGTACTAACGTGTCCTAATATTTTTTTGCTATATTCACCATTTAACCAAGGACAATATTCGTTTATTCGGTCTTTGGTATTTTGGTCTATTCCGACAACAATAACTTCTAATCCATTTTCATCTAAGTAGTTTTCAAGTTCTAAAGATGTGCCGCCAATTGCATCGTCATCATTAAAAATATTTTGTCCATCGTGCATATATAAGACAGGGTATTTTTTCCTTCCTTCATTGTAATTCTTAGGTAGATATACTCTAATTAGCCTATCTTGTTTGAAGGAAGTCATATAAACAGGAAATATTTCTAACAAGATAATCCCTCCTTTGCAATCACTTCTGTATCTTTAATTTACCATAAATTTCATCTATTAAATTTCTTCCTTGTTAAACTGCTTCTATAGCTTAATAATCAACAAAAAATGCGTTAATCCTTCTTGATCAACGCACCCGTTGCCTCAATAACAAACCTTTAAATTTCAACATTCCCTTTTGTTTTAGAACCTCTAATTCATCATATAGAGAAAGATTTAATCTCTTTATCCTAGTTATCCCTCTTTTACATTTATTTCAATAAAGTCCCATTTAATCATTTTATTATCCCTCGTTAAATGGCTAAACATTGGGTAATTATCCATAATTTCCCTAACCTGGTGCAGCTAAACTGCACCGTTTGTTCAATATGAAACTCAACAAAAAAGGGCGCTAATCCTTTCTGGATCAACACACCCGTTAGCGAAAGATAAAATTTATTCATTTTCAATAATAATTTCCTTTAAGTCTTTACTTTCAAGGAAGTATTCTAAAGGTCTATTCTTAAAACTATCTCCAGAAGCGATTACTTTAAATATGTTATCTCCTTTGTAGCCGATATAATAATCGTTCCCCGTGGATTCCACGCTAATTGTAAAATAAGATGCTGATAATTCTTCCTCTAAAGTCCCATCTGTTGGGATAGGGTCAACATTCACTTGATTTTCATTTTCTCCTTCTTCGACTGAAAGAAATTTAGCGTTATTATAGGTCTCAACAGCTTCCTTCAATAATTTTTCATTTTCCATTAAACTGATATCTTTCACAAGTGAACCATCTTTTTGAATTTTAAGCGTTCCAAAAGTAATTTCATTTGGATTTATCGTTTTAATCTCTTTATTTGAACAACTAGCAATTATAAATAACATTAAAAATATAGTTATAAGTTTTTCCATTTATCTATCCCCCTTTATATATTTTACCAAATAAATGAAAACCTTGTTCAACTATCCTGCTTCGTTCGTTCAATAAGTAATATGGTCTTTCGCACATATCTCTAATTGATTTGGAAAACATATAAGCAAAAGGATGGATTGTTTTCTCTTTTTTAAAAACCTTAACGAAAGTGCAGTCAAAAGTACCTTAGATTAATAAATTCACCAATAAAATATAATTATTTAAGAACCAAATTTGAAAATTGGAGGTATTTCCTTTGGGGATTTTCAGGAAACTAAAAACAAACAGTTTAACTGCTGCTGAAGTATCCGCCCTATGGTTTCAATATCAGGGTGATAGTATGGCTATATGTGTTTACAAATATTTTCTAAACATTGTTGAAAATAAAGAAATCAAACCCATTTTAGAACTTTCTTTACAGTTAGCAGAGTCCCATATTACCAAAATCTCCGAATTCTTGAAAAGTGCAAATTTTCAAGTCCCAATAGGATTTACAAAGAATGATGTGAATGTCAGTGCTCCACGTCTGTTTTCTGATCAATTTTTACTTTTTTACTCGTATATAATGACCATACATGGGGTGAACGCCTATAGCTTAGCTATAACAAACTCGGAAAGGTCAGATATACAAGATTATTTTACTGAATGTACGTTGTCTTCTAAGGAATTGTTTCAAAAAATAGTGACATTGGCTAAAAATCAACCTAAATATTCAAGTTTTCCTACCATTCCTTCCCCTCATGGAACAAAGTTTATGGAAACAACGGGAATCATTTCAGATTTAATTGGAGACAAAAGACCTCTCAACAGCTCCGAAATCAGTACTCTGTTCTTTAATTCAAAGAAAACTGGATTTATCAGTTCGTTAAGTTTGGGTTTTAGTCAAGTGGCAAAGATGGAGGATGTTCGAAATTTTATGCTGAAAAATGTTAAATTAGCTGGGAAAGATGCAGAAAGCTTTGATTCTATTCTACGACAAGATAATTTACCAATACCTGAGAAATGGGATGCTGAGATTACTGAGTCCACTGAAAGTCCATTTTCGGACAAATTGATGATGTTTCATGCAGCATTATTAGTAAATGCAGCACTTTCTTATTATGGTGCATCATTAGGCTCCAGCTTTAGATCGGATATACTTGTAAACTATTTGAAAGTATTTACCCATGCAACGGAGGCTGGTGCTATTTGTTACAATGTTATGGTAAAACATGGATGGTTTGAAAAACTACCTGAAGCGATTGATAGGAAATTCTTAGCAAAAAATTTAAAGAAATAAGACGAAGAAGTGTGCGTTGTAATATGTTACAACGCCTTTTATTTTTTACTGTAAAATAGAAATGATAACCATAATTATTTCTTTATTTACAGAATATTGTTGCAATATCTTCAACCATCCTGCACCTTTAGCTCAATAAGTAATACATTACTACTTAAGCAATGATTGAAGCCCAATTAGTAAAGGTGCATATGCGATTAGTGGAATAAGTAAAATCACTGCTCCAACCTTTTTTAACTCTTTTTTTAATAGCAAAAGGGAAATCAAGAAAAACAATGGGTAAATAACAAAAGCAATTATTAATATTGCATCAACTACTTGATACAGTTGTTCTGTAAATGCAGATATGAATGGGATAGAAACCCATTCTAAAATGCTAAATGTAATAACCCATATCCACAACCATTTAAGTGTCATAAATAATCGCTCCTCAATCGATTATTGGTTTGAAAAACGAACATCCTTATTCCCTGCCCCTTTTGTTCAATAAGGAATTCTACAAAAAGAGCGTTAATCCTTCTGGATCAACGCTATGGCTTGTTGTTCCGACGGCAGTCTTAAAGCTCATCAAACCCATTCTCATCGGAAGTTTTCGTATACTGTCTTGATTTTTGCTCAAAGAAATCGGTCTTGCCCATGTCTACTTCCTGATAGGCGATAATCCATCTTAATGGATTGGTCCGGTGTCCTTCGAAGGGTGCAGCAAAGCCGAGTTGCTCTGCCCGTTTGTTTGCCATGAACTTTATATATGATTCCAGGTCTGACATTAGCAGGCCGTCGATTTGGTTGCCAAGTATATAATCAGCCCACTCAATCTCCAGCCGTGCAGCTTCCCGGAATGCTTCCGTCCCAAATCCCCTCAATGAACTTGTGTCATATTCAGGATTTTCACTCAGGATCTCTTTGAAAATCTTTTCGAATAACCCTACATGAAGCTGTTCATCACGGTTAATGTAGTTAATCATCGTGCTGGTGCCGACCATTTTCTGGTTCCGCGCAAGGTTATAAAAGAAGGCGAAGCCCGAGTAGAAAAACAGGCCTTCAAGAATGACATCATAGACTATGGAATGCAATAAATTTTCAATGCTTGGATTTTCCGCAAAACCTTTATAGCCATCCGTGATAAATTCATTTCGCTTGCGCAGGATTGGTTCTGCCCTCCAATAGTCGAACACTTCCTCCTGCTTCGACTTGGATACGATGCTTGACAGCACATAGCTGTAGGAATGATTATGGATGACTTCCTGCTGTGCCAAAATGATCATCAGTGCATTTAAGCTGGAGTCGGTGAGGTAATCAGCAACTTTACCGGCATAGTCTGTTTGAATGCTGTCAAGGAGTGCCAGGAGCCCGATAATCTTTAAAAAGGCATCCTGTTCTTTTTCTGAAAGCATCGAAAATTGCTTGATGTCCTTTGACATATTGATCTCAAAAGGGGTCCAGAAATTACCCAGCATCCTCTTATATTTTGGGTAGGCCCATGGGAAGCGGACATCATCCCAGTTCAGTATATTGGAACTTTGGCCATTTATAATCCCGGTCGAAGCATTGGGAGCATCGACATCAACAAGTGTTCTTTTCATCAAATGATTCATGGTTTCCCGTCCCTTCCTCTTAACTATGACAGCTTTCACATTCGTCAAACTCACTGCTTGATGTGGAGCGGACATAATAAGTGGTTTTCAATCCAGATTTCCAGGCATCCATGTGCAGCTCCAGCAGTGCCTTTGCCTTGATCGTATTTGTTACATAAAAATTAAACGAGATCGATTGATCGATATGGCGCTGACGCCGGGCATTCTGCCTGATGCTCCAGTGTTGATCCAGGTTGTAGGCTGTCTTATAGAACCACATCGTTTCAGCTGACAGGTCCGGTGCGGTGACTGGAATCTTGTAATCTTTCTTCTCCTCGGAATATTCAAGTCTGAAAATCGGGTCAATGCTTGCTGTTGAACCCGCAAGGATCGAGGTTGAGGAGTTTGGTGCAACTGCCATTAAGTAGCCGTTCCTGATTCCGTACTGTTTTACTTCCTCAGCGAGTTTCCCCCATCTTTCACCAACATACTGTCTCTTCTCAAAAAACTGACCTGTCGACCAGTCGGAACCTTGAAAATAAGGGTATACCCCTTTTTCTTTTGCCAGCTCGAGGCTTGCGCTGATCGTTAAATAGGCAATAGTTTCGTAGAGACTATCACAATACTCGACTGCCTCTTCACTTTCCCATTTGATTCCTTTAAGGGCGAGAAGGTGGTGCCAGCCGAATGTTCCCAGGCCAATGCCCCTATAGTTCTTGTTGGTTATCTGTGCCTGCAGCACAGGGATTTCATTTATATCGATGACATTATCAAGCATCCTGACCTGAATCTTAATCACTCTCTCAAGTACACCATCCGCCACGCTCTTCGCCAAAGAGATCGATGACAAGTTGCAGACGACAAAATCACCTGGCTTTTTATAGATTAAAATCTTTCCGTCTTCGACTGTTTCTTCTTCCAAAAGGGTCGGACTCATATTTTGGGTGATTTCCGTGCAAAGGTTGCTGCAATAAATTATCCCTTTGTGGTGATTGGCATTAAGCCTGTTAACCTGATCCCTGTAAAACATATAAGGAGTGCCGGTTTCAAGCTGAGAGATCATGATTGATTTGAAAATTTCGATGGCAGGGACCACTTCATGGGGCAAACCAGGGTGGTTGACACAAGCCCAATATTTTTCACGAAATGACCCTGCACCCTTTTCCTCATCGAAATAATCTTCAAGCGAAAACCCCATGACTCTCCTTACTTCATGCGGGTCAAACAGATACCAGTCGCCGCGTTTTTCTACTTGCTCCATAAATAAATCTGGGACACATATGCCCGAAAACAAATCATGTGTCCTCTGCCGCTCATCTCCATTGTTCAGTTTTGCATCAAGGAACGGGAAGATATCTTTATGCCAGACATCGAGGTACACGGCAATAGCACCCTGGCGCTGCCCTAATTGATCAACAGAAACCGCTGTGTTATTCAGCTGCTTCATCCAGGGAATGACTCCGGAACTGACCCCTTTAAAGCCTTTGATATCACTGCCGCGGCTTCTGATCTTACCAAGATAAACGCCAATGCCGCCGCCATTTTTGCTCAAGGTAGATATATCTGTATTCGAATCGTAAATACTCCTTAAATCATCCGCAACAGTGTCAATAAAGCAGCTTGATAATTGGCCGTAGCTTTTGCCGGCATTCGAGAGTGTCGGAGTAGCCACTGTCATATAGAGGTTTGAAATCGCCCAGTATGCCTCTTCGACTAGTTCAAGCCGTTTTTCCTTTGGTTCTTCAGCCAGCAGTGTCATGGCAATGATCATGAACCGCTCTTGAGGCAGTTCGGCGAAATTCCCATTTTGTGTGCGTGCCAGATATCTTTCTGCCATCGTTAAAAGCCCTATATATGTAAATAGCTTGTCCCTCTCTGGATCAATGACCTTTTCCAGATACTCTATTTCCTCACGGGAGTAGGATTCTGCGATTAGACGATCATAAATCCCTATTTCTATCAACCTATTGATTAATTCATAAAATGAACCGTAGCCAGCTTCTCCCCTAAAGCCGGAACTCAGCATGTACAATTTTTTCAGGTAAAACCGCGCTGCTGCATACGTCCAGTCAGGTTCATTCCGGTCGATCCGTTCAACTGCGGTCAAAATCAACATGTTCTCAACCTGGTCCACTGTCATATTCTTCACTGCAAGCGCCTGTTCCACCTTCTCTTTGAAAAGTTGAAATTCCAATTCAGGGAATGACCCCTCTATTTCTGCGATCAGTTTGGCTGCATGTTCATCCATTACTTCAATGCTCATCAATGATTCCTCCTGCTTGCTTACTTCTTCTCATTTCCAGCCTGTGCTTCCTTCTTATATCGGCAGTCTTAAAGAGTTCCCATTCAAAGTCATTCTCGGGAATGACCTTCTCCACCGGAACGGGTGCACCATTGTCGTCCTTTGCAACCATGGTAAGAATCGAGGTGGTGGTTAACGTTTTCCTGCAAGCTTTCAGGTTTTCACTTTCCACTTTCACGAACACTTCCATGGACGTTCTGCCTGTTGAAATGACGACTGCTTCAAGTGTTAAAATATCGCCCACTACAGCGGAAGACAGAAAATTAACCGAGTCAATCGAGGCAGTGACGACCGCCCTCCTGCTGTGTTTCATAGCTGCGATAGCGGCAATTTCATCAATATAGGACAATACCGTTCCGCCAAAAATCGTTCCAAGATGGTTTGTATCCGGCGGCAAAACCAGCCTGTTCTGGAATGTCCTTGACACATTTGCTGATAATCCTTCCATTCCTGACTCCTCTCTGAAACCTCCCTGAAAAATGAGAAAAACCCATCTCGAAAGATGGGTTTAAGTAACGTTGATGTATTAACAACTCATATGAAGCGGCAAAAAACAGCATGAGTCTGTCAATTTATCCCCGTATACCTTCCCTATTCCCGAAGAAGATAACACGAATAAATATGGCAGGTCTCCTGACTTGTGCTTCACTCTAATTTAAGGCCTTCCCATCTATTTTTTAGACAGTGGTTCATCCTTATTTCGTCAGCACTTACAGTTGCGGGAACAGTTCTGGATTCTCACCAGATTCCCTATTAAGTCTTGTTCAGACACCATACTTATCGGTAATTTCAATATTTAGTTATAGAAACCATTCGTTAACACAATATATCGTGTTATGAATTGATAGTAAATCATCTTCCTCGCTTTTTCAACTATTTTTCACTTTGTGATTTATCTTAGGGACTTCCCGATATCATGACCCAGAATTGGTTGGCTTCCCCCATCCAACACAGTATCAGATCAGCATATTTCCAAACGTGGTCGATAAATTACGAAAAGCGGTCGATATATTCTCAAAAGTGGTCGATATAATTAAAAATCCGCTAATATATCTCAAAATGTGATCGATATATTTTGTTTTTCGCCAATAACTTAAATTAGTCACTGGAATAAATATCCGATTTCATGTTTCAAAATCGCCAATTTGGGTATTTAGTACTATACAAAGAGAAAGATAGTTCTTTTCATCAAAGGGGAGATGAAGATGCTGACGCTTTTTCTATTACAAAGAGAACTTATTCAACTGAAAAACGAGTATCGATCAAGTGCTGACTTAGTCATCAGACAACAAATTCTAAAGGACATTGAGCTCCTGACAGCAGCCATAAAAGAAATGAAAGAGGCTTGGGAAGCAAGATGTTCCCCGAATTGGGCCAATAATATATAGCAAAAAAGAAACCGTGACGGACGGTTTCTTTTTTACTTCAAACTAATTGTTCAATCGGAGCCGGCTTCCCAAACAAGTACCCCTGAAACAGCTGATATCCATTCGCCTTTAGCCACTCAAAATCTTCCTCATCCTCAATTCCCTCTGCAAGCGGAACAGACCCCAGCTTCTTGGCTTCGGCTAAAAACGCGGAAGCAGTCTGCTGTTTTTTAGGATCGGCGGCAACTCCCTGGACATACTTCATATCCAATTTCATGTAATGCGGCTGCAAATCGGAAAGGAGCTCCAAGGTGCTATACCCTTCCCCGACATCATCA
The DNA here is from genome assembly GCF_018613235.1 of Bacillus sp. ISL-41. GTDB lineage: Bacteria > Bacillota > Bacilli > Bacillales > Cytobacillaceae > Mesobacillus. Next base: position 28,887 of record NZ_JAGGQP010000023.1, on the reverse strand, counting down.
AGCGCATAGCGAAACCCCTTTTCTTTGTAAAAAGAAAGAATTCTTTTCAGATGATCCGTGTCCTCCACATTCTCTGTTTCGACCACCTCAAACACCAATCTGCCGGGATCGACGCCCAATCGATCAGCCAGATTCGTTGTCGACTTCAAACAGAACTCCGGAGAATAGATGGACGTCGGAATAAAATTGATGAATGCCTTCCTGTCCGTATAGGAAGCTGCCCTGACTGCGGCCATCCGGCAAATCCGATCAAGCGCATATAACCGGTCACGCTTCCTGGCAGCACCGAAGATTTCACCTGGATAAATCACCGAACCATCTTCACGGTAAAACCGGGCGAGCATCTCATGAGCGTATATTTCTCCTTTTGTATCAACAATCGGCTGGGCATGACAAGTAACAAGCTCTTTTCGGATAACCCCATCAATCCACTCGCTCTCGAGGGTTTCTTTTGCCTCCTCAAACGGCCGCCAGTTTCCTCTATCAAGCCGAAAAAAGATTGTATCCGGCTCCATGTGATCATGGCAAAAATCAAGGAAATCTCTCATTCCCGGTTCTTTTACAAACAGTGAATCACCCTCCGCCCGGATTAATTCACCGTTACGCTCCATATGACGAACCACTTCAGGATAAATGGATAAGTTCCACTCCCCTTCGACCCTGATCTCAAATTGCACATCCCCGACCACGCACGCATTACAACTCATTGATTACAGCTTCCTCTCAAGTTAGTTAGCTATTACTATATCATTATTAGGTAATATGAACTATTAATTGTGCGGATTTATCCTAAAAGACATGATTATTCAAATCAGTTTAGTCGATAATATGTGCCGGAACACGGTAAAAAGGCCGGTTACCTCTCAAATGTACCCTTATGAAGACTTATATCGACGCATAAGACTCTGTTTAACACCTAAATGCACCCTTATGAGCAACAATAGCGCCGGATAAGGGTCCGTTTACCTCCTAAATGCACCCTTATGAGCAACAATAACGCCGCATAAGGGTCCGTTTACCTCCTAAATGCACCCTTATGAGCAACAATAACGTCGCATAAGGGTCCGTTTATGAAGGTTCTCTATTTAAGAACATGTCTAACTGGATCCATTTTTGTCTATATGAAGAGTTAGGGTGTAATTCAGTAACTCTATCAGGAATGACCCTTTTTAATTTTCATGACTTCAAAAACAGCAACTTCTGCTGATCGGAGAGCTCCCTCTAGATGACCGCCGTATCCAGAAGAAGTTTCAGTCCCGGCAAAGATTATCTTCGTTCCACATGATTCCTTGTTTACTGGCGGACCATAGTCCGGGAAACTCGTTAGAGGCTGTGCATCTTCCTCCACAGCAGTTTCAGGATCGATAGCCCAATCCTTGTAAAGAAGTTCAATTGGCTTTCCGGCCGTCGGTCCAAAGAGCCTCGTCAATTGGTCGATGACAAGTCTCAATATATGTTCCTCCCCAAGTTCTTCTCTCATTTTTGCCGGAAGCCCGAAAAATCCAAAGAGTGCGCCATAACCGTTATCAGACGAAGCATCATGAATTTCCTGCAAGGGGCCGGACCAGCTGGTGACCTGGCCGGATAGACCGTCCTCCCTCCAGAAAGGCCGATCATATACCGCTACTACCTTGGCCTGTCCCGCCATCCATGTCGGCTTGTCTTTCAGGCTGGCCATAAGTCCATCAGGGAGTGGCGGAGAGAAAGCAATCCTTTCGGCCACGATTCGAGGCGGCATCGCCAGGATCACAGCTGCTGCACGGATGCTTTTCTTTTCTCCATCAGATTTCTCTGCTTCTATGGTGACTTCACCAGCTTCATCTAATCGGATTGCGTTGACCCGTGTATCCAGTTCGATTGTCTCCGGCGGAAGTGAGGATGCGACAGCATCAATCAGGGCCTGGATCCCTCCTTCCAGCCGCACCGACCTTTCAACTGCGCCCTCTGGCAATACATGCCGCTGTACCGGGCCAGTTTGCGATTGCTCAAAAAGGATTGCTCCTGCAGTATGCTGTTCAATGGTGGGCAATCCGAGTTCTTTCACCAACTTGGTGATAACAGGCTCGTGATTCGGCCAGAACCAGGTCGGGCCTAAATCAAACCTGCCAATCTCCGGCCTGGCTTTGACCGACATACTCAAAACCCTGCCCCCAACTCGGTTCCGCGCCTCCAGCACCCTGCAGCCTATTCCTTTTTCTTGCAGCAAAGCGGCAGCATGAAGCCCAGATAAGCCAGCCCCAATAATGACGACCGGTTCCTTCATAAACGTTTCCTCCAATCACAGTCCTAGTGGATCATGTACAGGCATATATTCGTTCTTCGCCGAATTTTCATCCGAAGGACGAGCCTCTCCTAACATACCAATATCGGAATCGCGATAATTATAGTTCAATCTGTTTAATCACTCTGGCCGGATTGCCGCCAACCACAACATTGTCTGGCACATCCTTTGTCACGACTGCTCCTGCTGCAATGACGACATTGTTGCCCACCGTGACTCCCGGGTTTATGATGGCACTTCCGCCAATCCAGACATTGTTTCCAAACGTGATAGGCTTTGCGTATTCCCTGCCTGAATTCCGTTCATCTGGATGTATCGGATGAGTTGCGGCATAGATTTGAACGCCCGGTGCGAGCATGCAATTGTCGCCAAAGCGGACTTCACAAACATCAAGGATCGTGCAGTCAAAATTGGCAAAGAAGTTCTCGCCGACATGGGTGTTATAGCCATAATCGAACCGTATATTCGGCTCCATCACGACTGTTTCTCCAGTAGAACCGAGCAACTCTTTTAATAACTTTGTCCGCTTTTCTCCTTCCGTTTCTAAGGTTGAATTATAGATTCTCACTTTTCGCCTGGCTTCCTCACGCTCTTTAACCAATACTGGGTCAGCAGGGTTGTACATCTCCCCGGCCATCATCTTTTCTTTTTCAGTTTTCATTCTGTAGGACCTTCCTTCACCTATTAACCGCAGCATTTCTTATACTTTTCCCGCTACCCCTTGGGCTTGAATTATTCATCCTGGTGCTCAAACCAATTACATTTGAAAATCCCTGCTTCAAAAAATGAGACAGAACCTGCTTCTTATGAAAATTGCAGCCTGTTCTCTGTAACTACTATAACGATTTAAAACGATATTTCAAAGCCATAGACTGGCAAAAGCGCACCTCCATTAAGATGCGCTTTTCGCAAGATTGCTATTTGGTTTCATCGATTATCCATCCGCCGCTTAATCTACCACTATATAAGTGGCTTTGACTGGCCCATGCACACCGACGATCAGGTTCATTTCAATGTCGGCGCTGTTGCTGGGACCGGTGATGAAGCTGACGTAGGATGGGACGTCCTCGCCTCCGGCCTGGGCTTGATGGATATGTCTGGCTGCCTGGGTCATCCGGGGCACGAGGGTGCTTTTCGGGATGATGGCAATGAACGTCCGCGGCAGCAGACTGATCGAACGGCCATTGTCTTTGGTATTGAACAATGTCACGGTGCCTGACTCGGCAAGCGTGATGTCACTGAACACAAGTCCTACATCCGCTTGTTCCGCGATCTTTTGATTTTCCTTGCCAAGCGAGGCATCCCACACATGAACATCCAGCTGGTCGCCCTGTTCTTCAAAAAGCTTCGTGATTCCATACTCCTGATGACGCGCGTCTTTAGAAGTAACAATCGCCTTGCCTTCATAGGCCTGAAGCGTTTCGTTCAGCACCTTGGTCAGCCCGGCACGGTCGGTCCGTTTAAAAGTAGTGTGGATGACCTTGCAATGTTTTTCGAGCACTTCGACCAATTCGTCCTGGCTCATGCCTTTGAACACTTCATCCTGCGGAGTGACGCTCCATTGCGGCCGCTCTACTCCTTCTGTCCGCCGCTCCCGACCAAGCCTGGACGCCAGCTTATCTAAAAAGGCTTCTCGATTTTGGATGCTCATTTGGATTCACCGTCCTTCTGTCTTTGCTTGAACCACGAACGGAACGATTGTCCCTGTGGCGCGTAAAAATCTCGTACTTCTGTCCAAGCTTTCAATGGTCCCGGTCCATTTTCAATCATTCCGTCTTTTATCCATGGCCCAAGAGCTGGTTTGGCCATTTTCGCACTCATATTATAGATCGACGGGTTAGAAGCCCATGCGGCAAAACCCTTCATCATCAACTTCTCTGCTGTTGGAGCTTTCCCCTCTTTTTCAACAATGATCTGGCGGTGGCGGATCAGATGCTCATGCAATGGAATTTTAACAGGACAGGCTTCGGTACAGGCCGCGCACAAGGTTGATGCATACGGAAGCTCTTTATGATCGTCATAACCTTCCAGCAACGGAGTGATGACTGCACCGATTGGGCCTGGATAAATCGAGTTATACGCATGTCCGCCGATATGGCGGTAAACCGGACAGGCATTGATGCAGGCTGCACAACGAATGCAATGCAAGGCGGATTGGAACTCAGTTCCGAGTATCTTAGAGCGGCCATTATCGACAACAACCAAATGGAATTCCTCTGGACCATCAACCTCTTCATCAAGACGTGCCCCAGTAAGCGCGGTAATATAGCTCGTCAGTTTCTGGCCAACCGCCGCGCGCGTCAATAAGCTGACAAGGACCTCCATTTCCTCCCATGTCGGCACAATTCGCTCCATGCCCATTACCGTAATTACGGTATCCGGAAGAGCTGTCACCATTTCGGCGTTGCCCTCATTTGTGACCAGAGTGATCGATCCTGACTCCGCAATCGCAAAGTTACAGCCTGTCACGCCGACATCGGCCGATAAAAAGTCCTGACGCAGCTGCTCACGGGCGAAGGCGGCCAGTTCTTCGGGCGTATCAGAACCGGTATAGCCTTTTTTCTTCGCAAAAGTCTCACGGATTTGCTGTTTATTTTTGTGCAGCGCAGGAGTCACGATATGGGATGGCGGATCTTCGTCCAATTGCAGAATCCATTCGCCAAGATCGGATTCAACCACTTCAGCCCCAACTTCCTCAAGCGCCTTATTTAAGCCGATTTCCTCGGTGACCATCGATTTCGCTTTAACGACTTTTTTCGCCTGTTTCTTTTGGATAATGCTTTTCACATACTGATTGGCTTCTTCCGCTGTCTCAGCAAAAAATACATGTCCGCCGCGTCTCGATACTTGCTCACTCAGTTTCTGCAGATAGTAATCGAGGTTTTCCAGCGTATGGGTACGGATTTCCTCCCCCAGATTGCGCCAGTCCTCCCAGTTTCCAAGTTCCTCAGCCTGCGTGATCCGTCCAGTCCGGAATCTTCCCTGCGCGGAGGAAACAGCCTGCCGCATAAAATCATCCTTAATCCCTTTTTGGATTCTCTCTTTATAAGGAACCTCACCAATTTTGATACTCATCTCTTTTCCCTCCATTCCTTAGTGAGTATTTAAAATCTCCGTGATGTGAATGATCTTTACTTTTTTGCCTTCACGCTCCATGCGTCCGCCAATATTCATCAAGCAGCCCATATCGGCGCCAACCAAATATTCCGCTTGAGTCTCTGATACATGCCGGGATTTTTCACTCACCATCTCCTGCGAGATCACCGGGTTTTTCACGGCAAACGTTCCGCCGAAGCCGCAACAGTCCTCTTCCCATGGCAAATCGACCAGTTCAACCCCCTTCACATTGCGCAGCAAGATTTTCGGCTGTTCTTTTACCCCAAGCAGGCGTTTCATATGGCAGGAGGAATGGAAGGTCACTCTTCCTTTAAAAGTCGAGCCCAAATCGGTAATGCCCATTACATCCACAAGGAACTCGGTAATTTCATAGCATTTAGCACCAAAGACTTTCGCTTCTTCCTCCCACTGAGGGTCTCCGGCAAAGATATGCGGATATTCCTTCAGCATGCTCACACAGGAGCCTGATGGCCCAACAACATATTCTGAATGACGAAAAGCCTTCATCATTTGCCTCATCGCAGCTTTCGCCTCTTCCAGATACCCGCTGTTGTAGGCAGGCTGGCCGCAGCATGTCTGCTCCATCGGGTAATCGACTTCACATCCAACTCTCTCAAGAAGCTCAAGCGTATTTTTCGCTACATCCGCAAAAAGAATATCGCTCAGACACGTACTAAATAAGGATACTTTCATATTTGTCCACCTCTGGTAAAAGTCAGCCGACGACTGCGCTAATTACTCAATGTACTTGAATAGCCGGTCCTGAACATTCTGTAAATGCTCAAGCATAGCCTGGCGCGGCTCGTCTGGCTGTCGATTTTTAATTGCTTCAAAAATCCGTCGATGCATTGTATGCAAATCTTGGCGGTCTTTTAGAAATATATAAGATGTAAGTATTTTACTAGATTACTATGTTGTGCAAGTTCAGTTCATACAAGGATTCTCCCTATTATCATTCTACAATTATTACCAAGGTGAAAAAAGGACTGAGTGAAAATCTTTATTATTAATACAAATTATTGACCCTCAATGAACTAAATTTTTTACGTACAAAAAAGCCTTATCCACCAAAAGGATAAGGCTTTCAATCTGCTATCTCCTAGTCTATTTATTAATGGCGCAGCACTAATTCCGAAGTGTTGCGAACCTGTTCACTCAGGTCGAAACGGTCTGCATTCATGACCTTGACCCATGCCGAAATAAAATCCCGTACAAACTTCTCTTTGTTATCGTCCTGTGCATATACTTCTGCAATCGCACGCAGCTGTGAGTTTGAACCGAAGACGAGGTCGACTCTAGTGGCTGTCCGAACAACATCACCTGTCTTGCGGTCACGTCCCTCATAGACAGCACTGTCAGCGGGCTTCCACTCAATCCCCATATCCAATAGATTCACAAAGAAATCATTCGTCAGTGTGCCGATGCGGTCAGTAAATACGCCGTGTTTTGTCCCGCCATGGTTCGTACCGAGGACACGCATTCCGCCGACCAATGCCGTCATTTCCGGTGCACTAAGATTTAACAGCTGTGCCTTGTCCAGTAAAAGCTCTTCCGGACTCACACCATACTGCTTTTTCTGATAGTTGCGGAATCCGTCGGCATAAGGTTCCAGCACTGCAAAGCCTTCAGCATCTGTCTGCTCTTCAGTCGCATCCCCGCGTCCAGGAGCAAACGGAACGGTTACATCAAAGCCTGCATTTCGGGCAGCTTTCTCGATCGCCGCACTTCCGCCGAGTACAATCAAGTCGGCAAGGCTGACTTCTTGATCCAATTGACTTCGGATGTCTTCGAGTACACCGATCACCTTTGATAGCTGTTCCGGCTCATTCACTTCCCAATCCTTTTGCGGAGCCAGACGGATGCGGGCACCATTCGCTCCTCCGCGGAAGTCCGAGCCGCGGAAGGTACTTGCTGAAGCCCAGGCAGTCGTAACCAACTCGCCGATCGTAAGCCCGGAATCCAGGATCAATTCCTTGATCTTTTCCGCTTCTTTATCGGTTAATTCATAATCAACAGCTGGGACAGGATCCTGCCAGACAAAGTCTTCTTCAGGCACTTCCGGACCTTTATACCTAGATTTAGGACCCATATCACGATGCAATAATTTGAACCAGGCACGCGCAAAAGCATCCGCGAATTCTTCTGGATTCTGATGGAATCGGCGCGAGATTTTTTCGTATGCCGGATCATGGCGCAAGGCAATATCGGTTGTAAGCATCATGGTTGGAACTTTTACAGATGCATCCTCAGCGTCCGGTGCAAGGTCCTTCTCAGCTGGATCTACAGCCAGCCATTGATAGGCACCTGCCGGACTCTTCGTCAGCCACCATTCGTATCCGAATAATAAATCAAAGTATCCATTATCCCATTGTGTCGGATTTGCCGTCCAGGCACCTTCCAGGCCGCTCGTGATTGTATCACGTCCCTTGCCGCTGCCATATGCACTTTTCCAGCCTAAGCCCATTTCTTCAATAGCAGCAGCTTCTGGTTCCGGACCAACCTTGGCCGCATCCCCTGCACCGTGGGCTTTACCAAAAGTATGCCCGCCAGCGATCAGCGCTACAGTTTCTTCATCGTTCATGCCCATCCGCGCAAAGGTTTCGCGAATGTCCTTAGCTGCTGCCAGCGGATCAGGCTTGCCATTCGGTCCTTCAGGATTCACATAGATCAGACCCATTTGCACGGCAGCAAGCGGGTTTTCCAACTCGCGGTCGCCAGTGTACCGTTTATCGCCAAGCCATTCTGACTCAACGCCCCAGTATGTGTCTTCTTCTGGATGCCAAATATCCGGCCTTCCTGCCCCAAATCCGATTGTCTTGCCGCCCATCGACTCAATAGCCACATTGCCTGCCAGTAAAATCAAATCAGCCCAGGAAATCTTGTTTCCATACTTTTGCTTTAGCGGCCATAGCAGTCGGCGCGCCTTATCAAGATTGCCGTTATCAGGCCAGCTGTTCAGCGGTGCGAAACGCTGCGATCCAGTTCCGCCGCCTCCACGGCCATCGCCAATACGATAGGTGCCTGCCGAGTGCCAGGCCATCCGGATGAACAATGGCCCATAATGTCCGTAGTCAGCCGGCCACCAGTCCTGGCTTGTTGTCATAAAGTCATGCAAGTCCTGTTTCAGAGCATCATAATCCAGCTTCTTGAATTCTTCATTATAATTAAAATCTTCTCCCATAGGATTGGATTTTCTGTCATGCTGATGGAGAATATTCAATTGTAACTGGTTTGGCCACCAGTCCCGATTCGTCGTCCCACTAGTTTTATGACTAGTAGCACCCCCGTGCGTAAACGGGCATTTTCCAACCTTTGCAGTATCCTTGTCCATTTTCTTTCCCCTTTCGTAAAAATAGAAATAATTAAACTTTCAACATTAATAACTATGAAAGAGACAAGGAATTTAGTATTTATAATTGGAATCTTTTATGTTTGAAGGCAAAAGAGGATGGAATATTGGGGAACTAAGGTTGGATTCCGATGAATGACTGCTAGCCAAAATACACTTCTACACTTTTTTCTTTCTGTGCCGTTTCCAAACAGCTTTTGATAAAGAGGAAGATTTGCTTTTGATCCCAGGATGTACAATCACTTTCCGACGGTGCAGCAGTTTTAAAGAATTTTTTATAGCCCTTCATAGCTTTTTCGACTTGTTGCAGCGAAAAGACCGAACTCTTACCTGACCCACTGACTCCGGCATAGAACTGGTAGGCATCAAGGAAACGATACAGCAGGAGTGCATTATGATTCCCCATGCTAAAGCGCGCATAAGCAATTTCTTCCCTTGCTTTATTTAAGCCGTAAATATCATGACCCATTAATATTCCTCCTTCAAAATTGAAATTGCAACGTTATATAAACGCTGGAAGCTTCGTTAAGTTCACATGGATACCACTCCTTTCACGCTTGAATAAAAATTTTAGAAATAATATGAAAAATTTTACAGGAGATACGAGGTTTTAATAATGAGGAACTTATAATAGATTTGCATGTATTAATATAGGAATCATTGTTTGAATGGAGAAACAATTGAGAGCGGGATACGAGAGGATTTGAGAAGTTTCATTATGCTGGTTACCTGCTGAAAAAATAATACCATATTACGTATCTATTAAATTAAGCTTTATTAGAACTTATCGACAATTATGTGAACGCTCACTACTCTAATCATAGGAAAGCGCCCCCAATAAATTTGTTGCCTGAAGTTCTAGCTCCATACAAAAGGTCCTGGCATCATATAATTTGCCTCTTACTTATACTCTAGAGTACTTCTACAACAATAAGAATCAACGAAAAAAGGAGTGACCCCATAACTGGATGGTCACTCTCAGAATATTAACTTACTTTCTATTCCAGAAACGCCGGGCAGTGATAGCAGATAAGAATTCATTTTCAAAGTTTTGGTTTCCTGAAGCAAACACCACTCCGGCCAGATTATTATATTCAGAGGGCTGGAAATAAGACTGTCCAGTGGCTGCAACACCGATTGGCTTAAAATATTTGTAAGTGCCATTAATATACTCAGCAACATTTGAATTGAAGGCCGGCTGATTTCCAGTGTGCCCGCCGACTACATAAATGGAGTCATACAGAACGTGGTGAGTGGAGACAAATATCTGATCAATTTTTATTTTTGTTCCATCTGCTCCGGTAACTGTTCCAAGCTTTTCACTGATCGTTTCAACGAAAACACCGTGCTGTTTCAGCGATTCAATTGCATTCTTCACCTCTTGGCCGTTAAACCCATTTCCAATCAGTACGCCTGTTTTTAATGTATGAGGATAATGCGGTGTATTCTCCTGGCTTACTGCCGGGGAAGAAGCTGTGACGGGAACATTCTGGCCGGCTGGCGGGTTCACACCCACATTGTCGGCAATGATGGCAGCCATTTCCCTATCGACGTTCACAAACATATCGACTACCTGCTGGCGAACAGATTCCCGTTTGACTTTAGCGAGTTCAAAACTGAATGCATCAATAATATGCTGTTTCTCAACTCCAGACATACTGTTCCAAAATAGCCTCGCATGCGAAAAATAATCCTTGAAAGATTCGCTGCTGGCCTTAATCTTCGGTCCTTCCACATGCTCAGGATAATGGACAAATCCTCCTTGTTCTGGAGGAGTCGGGCCAGGTGTATTATTGGCTATAGAGTTTTTGTAATAGTTTACTTGATCAACATCAATTCGGTATCGGCTATAGCTGTCCCGTTGGTTATTATGAAAAGGGCATAGAGATTTGTTAATCGGCAAATCCGGGTAATTGGATCCTCCCAGCCTGTGTTGCTGGGTAATTTTATAAGTGAATGTCCTTCCCTGTAAAATCGGATCATTGCTAAAGTTGATTCCCGGAACAAGATTGGTTACATCAAATGCAGCTTGCTCTGTTTCGGCAAAAAAATTATCGACATTGCGATTCAGGGTCATTTTGCCGATTAATTCAACAGGCACCAGTTCCTCAGGCCAAATCTTCGTAGGATCAATCACATCAAAATCAAACTTATGCTCATCTTCCTCGGGAATCATCTGTACGCCCAGTTCGTATACCGGGTAAGCACCACGCTCGATTGCTTCCCTTAAATCCCTTCTATGGTAATCTGGATCGATTCCCCCAATAATCAGCGACTCCTCGTTGAGGAAGGAATGGACACCCAGGACAGGCTTCCAATGGAACCTGACAAAATGCGCTTTGCCCTGTTCATTGACAAACCGGAAAATATTGATTCCAAACCCCTCCATCATTCTCCAGCTTCTAGGTACCGCCCGATCAGACATCACCCACATCACAAAATGGGCCGATTCCTGATTATTAGCCACAAAGTCCCAAAAATTATCGTGTGCGGCCGAAGCAGTCGGCATATCATTATGCGGTTCAGGCTTTAAGGCATGCTGTGAATCCACAAATTTAAAAGCATCATGAACAACAAATACAGGTAATTGCAGTCCCAGTAAATCGTAATTTCCTTCCTCTGTATAAAACTTGACTGCAAAGCCGCGTACATCCCTGGCAGTATCCATGGAACCTTTGCCGCCCTGCACGGTCGAAAACCGCACAAATACAGGCGTTTTAATCCCAGGCTCCTGCAAAAAACCAGCCTTTGTAAACTTCTTCATCGATCTATACGATTCAAACTCCCCATGCACGCCAAATCCTCTGGCATGAACAACTCTTTCCGGGATCCGTTCCGTGTCAAAATGCATCTGCTTCTGAAAAAAATGAAAATCCTCCATGAGCACAGGACCGCGGTCGCCTGCTTTTAAGGTATTTTCATTATTAGCGACCTTCAGACCTTCATTTGTCGTAATTTTTTCGCCAGTGTTTTGTACACGGAACTGATCAAGTTGTTCATTCTTCCGATTCCTTTTTTCCAAGTCATCAAATCCTGAAGATTTATCCATGTATTCACCCCACATAGCCCGTTTATTGTTCAACCCACTCATATATATGTATTTTTGCAGTGATTAGAACTTTGATGCCATGCACGACCGCAAGCACAAAATTAAAGCAGGAACCTAATCGGTTCCTGCTTACTGGTAAATTTAAATTTCGGTCATATTAAGACGCCTTTTTAATTTCAATCACTTTGCCTTCATGACGCCATTTCTTGAATTCGACAGCGGCGGTGAACAGGACGTCTGTGGATGAATTAAGGGCTGTTTCAAAGGAATCTTGTAGAACACCAATGATGAATCCTACTGCGACCACTTGCATGGCGACATCATTCGGGATGCCGAACAAGCTGGATGCGAGCGGGATCAGCAACAGGGAACCGCCAGCTACACCTGAAGCGCCGGCAGCACTGACTGCAGCCAAAACACTTAGAATGACAGCAGTCGGCAGATCCACTTGAATGCCAAGCGTATGAACAGCAGCCAGTGTCATAACCGAGATGGTCACAGCTGCTCCAGCCATATTGATGGTCGCTCCTAATGGAATGGATACAGAATAGGAGTCCTTATCAAGGCCTAATTCTTCGCATATTTTAATATTCACTGGGATATTTGAAGCGGAACTGCGTGTAAAGAAGGCAGTAATGCCACTTTCTTTTAAACATTTAAATACAAGCGGATATGGATTTTGCCTGATTAATGTAAACACGATGAACGGATTGACAACAAGCGCCACTACAAGCATGCAGCCAATCAGGACGGCAAGCAATTTCCCATAGCCGAGCAAAGAACTTAAACCATTTGTCGTAATCGATTCGAACACAAGACCCATGATTCCAAGCGGCGCGAATTTAATCACCCAGGCAACGATTTTGGACATGGCATCGGCCAAATTTCCAATCACAGTTTTTGTTGAATCAGCTGCACTCTTTAGAGCGAAACCGATCAGGGTTGCCCAGGCCAAAATACCGATATAATTAGCATTCATAATTGCGTTAACCGGGTTATCAACAATGTTGAGCAATAGGGTCTTGAGGACCTCCACCACACTTCCAGGAGGCGTCATGCCCTCAGCGCCAACTGTAAGCTTCAAGCTCACCGGGAACATAAAACTAGCAATAACGGCAATAAGTCCGGCTGCAAATGTACCTAAAAGATATAAAGAAATGATCGTCTTCATGTTTGTTTTATGCCCGCGTTTGTGCTGGACAATCGCCGACATTACCAAAAATAATACTAATACAGGAGCAACTGCTTTCAGGGCACCTACAAACAAAGACCCTAAAATAGCAACCGGCTTTGCAAGCTCCGGAATTGTTAATGCCAAGACCACGCCGATGATCAATCCTGCGATAATCTGTTTTACCAGGCTTACTTGATTCCACTTCCTCAGTAAATCTTTCATCGTCTTTTCCCCCTCATGCAATCTCTCTGCCATCCTACTTTTCCACATTTGATTTTCAAGAGGCACAAAATTGATAGTTGACTATTAGGATAAATATCGAATAATAGTTGTCCTCTGGAAAAACACAAATGTCCTTGTTTCGTGTATTATAGACGCTAAATTAGTATATTACAATATAAAACTTCTAATATACTAAAAGTCTTAACTATCTAAATACTCAGTTAATAATACATCGAATTGTATTTACCTGTTAATAGATAATTCTACCCAGTAAAGACCCCTTTTTTAATAAGGCTCTGTTAAACCAGGCTGTTGATTTGCGTTCCAGGCGCTTCGCTTTCCGCGGGCAGTCGGGGAGCCTCCTCGGCGCTTATGCGCCTGCGGGGTCTCCCCATGACTTGCTCCTCCCGCAGGAGTCTACGCGCCTTCCACTACAATCAACAGGCTTTAAAACAACATTGGTCTTTAACAGGGCCTTTAGTAAACCAAAATTTCAACCATCTTTCTTTTTTTTGCAAAAAAAAGGCCTCATCCACCAACGAATAAGACTTACTAATTTTATGCAAAGTACTATTTTGGCAACAGCCTCCACATGCGTTTAGTCACAAGAGATGCTGGTTAGACCTATTAAAAATCCCTCAAACTCATAGCCTGAGGGATTTCAAATTACCATTTATATTGATTAATAAATTCCGACCGCATCGAATCCTGAATGAACGGCTGCCTCTTCCTCGCTGCCTTCGCCATAAAGATCAATGGCTGACTGGACAATCGCCTGTCGTGCATCGCTGAAATCGGAATTGGAAGTTAAGTAAACCGTTAAAGCGCGATAATAGATCTTTCCTAATTTTTCTCTTCCAAGGTCTTGAGCGATCAAGTATGCGGCATGGTTTGTAATCGATGAATTAACATGGACACCGCCCCCATCTACCGAAGTTGGCATATGATAAAACTCGTCCATGTGGTCTGGATAGACTCCGCCATTTGTACTGTATGCTCTTCTTTGCTCATTGCTGACGATAACCCCATTTGGATTGCTTAAGCTGCGCAATACGGTTGAACCGTTAGCCTTAGCCTCCGGTGCCATAATATCCTCGCCCATTTCCCAATCGCTGTCGTCAACCAGGGCACCAAATACATCGGCAAATGATTCGTTTAGTGCTCCTGATTGATTTCGATAAACCAATTTTGCAGAATGAGAGATTACACCATGTGTCATCTCATGAGCTGCAACATCGAGGCCAGCTGATAAGGAAATCATGAACTTCCCGTCACCATCGCCATAGGTCATCCAGCGTCCATTCCAGGAAGCATTGTTGTAATTGTTTCCATAGTGAACTTTAGAAATGATCGCCATCCCATTCCCATCAAGAGAATTTCGGCCATGTTCATTCAGGAAATAATTATAAACTTTTTCGGAATTATAGTGTGCATCGACAGCCGCTCGATCATAATCGCTGATAAACGATGCCGAGTTCCCCACATACACCGTATCGTTACTAGAGGTGTTATCATTTTTAGCATCATAGGTTACGATGCCCCCAAGATTCTCATGAGAGTAATCCGCCAACGCAAATTTAGTTCCGGCATTAGGATCTTTTACCTGCGTGATATGGAGCTCCCTGTGGTCGCCATGTACACCTTTCCCTGCACCTTTCTGCGTTTGCTCATCAGCATGCATTAAGCCATTGTACTGATCAATTACCTCTCCCGTTTTTGCATCTACAAAAACGAACCAGTTGCCAGGCTCATCTCCCATGAAGTTGACATTCACTTTATAAGCTGTATAATTCTTACCCTCAAAAGGCAGGACAACAAGCTCAGAAGTTGGTTCGTATATCAACTCTTCTGGTGCATTGACAGAAGCCAAAGCCGCGCTCAAAGCTTCATCGCTGCTTAATGACGCATTTGTGTCGACTGAATCTGCTGTAATGGTCTGATTGGTTCTTCCGTTGACAGACACGATTTCATTATTATTATTAAAATGAACAATAACCTCGGCGCCTTCAACATTTATACCATTTACAGATTGATTAAAGCGAACGTGAGTCATGCCTAGTTGATCTTTTTCAGTGCTCTTTACCTTGAGGTTTTGATCAGGGTGAGGAATTCCAGTTTTGTCTTGGTTTTTCTTCAGATAATTTAACGCATTAGAAGCTGTGCTGGAAATGAACTTCTCAGAGAATCGCTCCTTGACGAACAAAGGAACACTTGCTTTCTCATTCCATTCCTTGAAAGCTTGTCCACTGCCAGCCTGACTTGAATCAGCTGGCTGCGCGAACACACTGCTAACCGGGATAGAACCTACCAACATTGCCGACGACAGAACCACGGGTAAAATAAACTTCTTCTTCAAAATACCATTCCTCCCATCAATTTCCATTGGATGGGTTAATTATATATTTCCAGAAACGAAATATCATGAATAATTAGAATTATTTGAATAAATTAAAAATCTGGATAAAATAGCCTAATTCCAGGATATCGGGCAGACTCCTTGTCCTTCTAATTTCCTTCATTGACTCAGGCATTTTGGATTACCAATTTAGGAGCGGACCATGATTAAGGAACTTCCGTTCACAAAAAATAGAGGCCTCCAGAATAGAGGCCTCGATCTTTATAGCTTCCACAATATCTTTTACTGTTCACCCATACCATTAGAATTCTTAGAAGCAAATTGATCAAGCAAGTCACGCACTTCATCCGTTGACTTTGTGTTCATTAATTGATTTCTTAATGTACTCGCCCCGTGGAAACCTTTAACATAGATTTTGAAAAAGCGATGAAGAGCCGTGAACGGCCGCAGCTCTAAATGTGAATATTTATCATGGAGTTCCATATGCAGTCTTAAGAGGTCAAGCAATTCCTCACTGCTATGTTGTTTCTGTTCCTTTTCAAAGGCAAATGGATTATGGAAAATGCCTCGGCCAATCATAACTCCATCTACACCATATTGCTCAACCAACTCCAAGCCGGTCTGACGGTCAGGGATATCCCCATTGATTGTCAAAAGTGTATCTGGTGCCACTTCGTCACGAAGTTTCTTGATCTCCGGAATCAGCTCCCAATGCGCATCTACTTTGCTCATTTCATCCCTTGTACGCAGATGAATGGACAGATTGACAATGTCTTGTTCCAATATGTGTTTCAGCCAGCTCTGCCATTCATCTACTTCCGTGAAGCCAAGCCTTGTTTTTACACTTACAGGCAATCCTCCTGCTTTTGCTGCCTGGATTAATTCTGCTGCAACGTCCGGACGACGGATCAGGCCGCTTCCTTTCCCGTTCTGCACCACATTGGGTACCGGACAGCCCATATTGATATCCAGACCCTTAAAGCCCATTTCCGCCATGCCAATACTCATCTGGCGGAAGTTTTCAGGCTTGTCCCCCCATATATGAGCGACAATTGGCTGTTCATCCTCTGTAAAAGTCAAACGTCCGCGTACACTCTTGATCCCATCCGGGTGACAATAGCTCTCACTGTTTGTAAACTCTGTAAAAAACACATCCGGTCTCGCCGCTTCACTTACAACATGACGAAAAACAACATCTGTCACTTCTTCCATTGGTGCCAATATAAAAAATGGCCGTGGTAAATCACGCCAGAAATTTTCTTTCATAATCGTTCAATCCCTCTCATCATGGGATATCAGGCCAAACCCCGTATCCCAAAATTAAAAAGCAGAATACACCTGCTCCATTTACACTTATACCATGCTTTAGCACTTTTTATCAAACTGATCGTAAATGGTAATTTTAACTTCTCACTTACTGTACAACAAATAGCATTCCACGAGGCTAGTTAAAATAAAGCATTGCCTGGACACCAATATCCCACATCCGCATTCGAACGGGTTTCACATATTCAACCCTTTACATAAAATGTGAAGAAACTCTTTTACAGGAGGGACAATAATGGCCACCATCAGTCTATGCATGATTGTTAAAAATGAAGAAGAAGTATTGGAGAACTGCCTCAAAAGTGTACAGGAAATCTGTGATGAAATCGTCATTGTCGATACCGGGTCAACTGACAGGACGAAGGAAATAGCCAGGCAGTACACTCATAAAGTGCTCGATTTTGAATGGATTGACGACTTTTCCGCAGCCCGGAACTTTGCCTTTAGCAATGCCACGATGGATTATATCCTTTGGCTCGATGCTGATGACATTTTGCTGCCGGACGACCAGCAAAAATTCAAAAAGCTGAAAGCAAAACTGAATCCGGATGTGGATGCTGTCTCCATGAAATATGTCATCCTCAGGGATGAATATGGGAACCCGACTTTCCACTACAGAAGGAACCGTCTGGTGAAGAGGAATAAGAATTTCAAGTGGATAGGACCTGTACATGAATATCTTGAAGTAAGCGGCAATATTTTATCCTCTGATATATCAATAGAGCATAAAAAGGATGAAAAACAATCGACTGGCCAATCATCTGACAGGAATTTAAGAATATATGAAAAGCGGATTAAAAGAGGCGAGGACTTTTCACCAAGGGATCTGTACTATTATGCTAATGAGCTGCGTGATCATAGGCAATATGAAAAAGCGATCATTTATTACAACGAGTTCCTTGGAGGCAAAAAAGGCTGGGTGGAGGATAACATAAGAGCGTGTATGAATCTGGCTGATTGCCATGCCCATATAGGCGAAAAGGACGAAGAAATGGAAGCTTTGCTGAAGTCGCTGTCTTTCGATGCACCCCGGCCTGAACCGTGCTGCCGGATCGGAGATATTTTCAAGGCCAAACAGAATTATCAAACAGCAATTTTTTGGTATACTGCCGCCACACAAATAAATAAAGACACAGCCGGCTTCCAGAACGAGGCATATTCAACCTGGTATCCGAATCTTCAGCTTTGCGTGTGCCATTGGGAACTGGGAAATGTCCAAAAATCTATAAAGCATAATAAAATGGCGAAAAAATACCGCCCCCATGACGAGCAGATTTTATTCAACGAAAAATTTTTCAGCGATTTTTTGAAGAGTAAAAAGGAAAAGAAGTAAGGCTGCCCCCTTACTTCTTTTTCATTCCGAATAAATTACATATCATAACGAATCACTTCCAGCTGTCAATTGTCTTCTTCAATCCCTCTTTCAAAGAAAACTTAGGTTCCCACCCCAGTTTCTTTTTGGCCAATTGATTATTTAGGCAGCTATGGAGAATATCGCCGGTCCGGAATTTTTTATGAATGGGTGCCAGCTTCGTATTCAGTAATGCATTGATTTCTTCCACGAGCGAGTTAATGGTCATTTCGTGATTGCTGCTAATATTGAAAACACCGCGGCAATCCTTTTTCAAGGCAGCAAGATTCGCTGCAGCAACGTCTTCTACATAAATAAAGTCCCTTGTTTGTTCACCATTTCCAAAGATTACTGGCGGTTCATTATTGATCATTTTTTTTATGAAAATCGAAACGACACCTCCTTCTCCCTCTGCATCCTGTCTGGCTCCATACACATTCGCATAGCGCAGGATTGTATAATCCACATCATATTGCTGGGAATAAAGGGAGATGTACATTTCCGGCGTGTATTTCGAAATGCCATAGTTTGATAGAGGTTGAACAGGGTGGCGTTCATCCACAGGCAAATAGACGGGGTTTCCATACACTGCGGCCGACGATGAATAAATCAATTTACAATGATGTTTTTTACATAGTTCCAATATTTTTAGCGTGCCCAAAATATTGGTCTCAGCGTCCAGACCGGAGTTTCCGGTTGATTTCTGGACACTGATCTGTGCTGCAAGATGGATGACTGCATCCGGCCTTTCCTTTTCAAAAATAGACCCTAAACCGTCATCCAGTATATTCAATGAATAAAAGGCGGCCCCTGGATGCAGAAAGTCCTTTTTTCCTGAAGAAAGATTATCCACTACTACTGTTTCACAGCGTTTGTCCGCCAGTGAATCTGCAATATGTGAGCCAATAAAACCAGCACCTCCAGTTATTAAAACCTTCATTTTAACCCTCCTGGATTTCAAAATAAAACCTTACTATTTACATATGAAGCATCACAATGTCTTGTTTGGACTTTCAACAGAACCTTTGCGGCAACACACCAATATAATGTTAAGAATCATATATGAAAGGAGACTGCGCTTTGGCCTATTCATTTACGAAAGAGCAATGGGAAAACATTTTTAAAGTGGGGTATCCCGGAACCTGGGATATTGGCACACTTGCTGCAGAAGCAATGTATAGAGGCGGTGAAGCTCTTGTAAAGAAGCATCTGGAGGATGGCCAGTATCTCCCGTACAATATTGAGGACATCATTGAAGCGGGCTTAAATCAGCTTTCTAAAGAGATCATTTCTTTAAAAACGCCTGCAGAGGTTTATGCCCGAGTGCTGAAAGCTTTGGACGAGAAGACAGGGTTAAGCGTCATCCGTTTAGGCGATGGTGAGGTCCTTGCTTTGGCCCACGATATCCTCGTTTCTTCAGAAGAGATTAATAAAAATGGTAAATTACAGTATGCGTTAGGCGGTTTCAAGGTTCCAAATCATGAAAAAAGGCAGCTCTTGCTAGAGAATCTGCAGGAAGCGGATATAGTCGGCATTCCAGAAGCAAGATATCCTACCTACCAGCGGTTGTTCAATAACCTGGCAAAGGAGATTAAACTTCCTTTAAACCAAACATACTTCACAAGTTCCCAGATTAATTACAAAATGAACGAAGAAACCAACTGCTACCATCACCTGTTAAGTCATTATCGAGTCCTTCTGATCGGAAACCGGGCAAACGACGGCAAGGTATTTTTGAATGCCAAAGGCTATCATTCCATTGTTGGCACCATCCCAGTACCCGGTATTTCCTCTGTGGAAGAAATACTTGATCAAGCGAGTACTTATGAATTTGATGTCGCTCTTGTTTCTGCAGGGATACCAGCTAACCTGATTTGTGTTGAGCTGGCCAAGCAAAAGAAAGTAGCTTTGGATTTTGGACATTTGCTTGATTGGTATATCAAAGGCATCCGCGTACTTAGGAAAAGCTAGTGAAATGTAAGAGTGAAAGGTTGGTTTATACGATAGAAGCGTAAGGATTCCCGTTCTTCACCAATGCGGGGATTTTTTTTTACGCAAAAAAGCCTTACTTCCATCTTGTTCGAAGTAAAACTTTTTCTGACAGTTATTTTTTCTCGAGTAATCCTTTGATTTCAAGAGCTACCTCGACGGCCGCATACCCTTGGTGCACGCCAACCAACGGCTGGACTTCATTTCTTATGCACGCTGCAAAATGTTCCAATTCTTGGTGCAACGGATCTGCCAACGGGGTTGTCAAAATCAGAATCTCAGATTCTATTTCAAATGGATGTTCTACTGAAGCTGTTCCGTTTTTTACAATTCTTTGCCTTCTTGTCAGATAATCTGTTCTGATTACTTTTTCTTCTTCTAAAATTGTTAGTGTCCTTTCCTTTTCGTGAGAGGCATTGCTGGCTGTCAGGGTAGCGATCACTCCGTTTTCAAAAGAGATCAGGGCTGTCACGGTATCAAAATGATTTACTTTTGAGCCGCGGACCCCCTCGGCAGCAATACGGGAAATCGGACTATCCACTAAGCTTAAAAGGATATCTATATCATGTATCATCACATCCAGGACAACATCGCTATCCTTAATCCTGTTAGAGAGCCCCAAACGTTTCGCTTCAACGCTGATCATCTTATCTCTGTCCAAGCATTTGGATAGCTGCTGGATGACAGGATTAAACCTCTCGATATGGCCTACCTGGAAGATCAGCTCCTTATTGCTAAGCAGACTCTTTATGTTATTCGCTTCCTCTATGGAAACGGTGATAGGTTTTTCTACTAATATATGCTTATCTGCTAGAATCGCTTCTTTCACTAATGCGAAATGGAGCCTTGTAGGAGCTGCAATTACTACTGCTTCCACATTTTTTAATAAATCCTGGTAGCTTTCAAAAGCCCTTACATCTATCTGACTCGCAATCTCCCTTGCTTTTTCAAGATCCTTATCGTAAATCCCTGCAAACTCGACATTTTTCATCTGTTTCAATTTATGGCAATGGTACGTCCCCATCTTTCCCGTCCCAACAACACCTATACGGATCAGTTTCACTGGGATGCACCTGCCACTTTTTTTATCTCGGAGATAATGAACTCCTGGTCCGAGACAGTCATGGTCGGATTAATCGGCAGGGCAAGTATTTTTTTTGCTGCATTTTCAGCAACAGGAAAATCCCCTTCTTTATAGTTCAAATAGCTAAAAGCTTTCTGTAAATGAAGCGGGACAGGATAGTAGATTCCAGTAGCAATGCCCATATCGTTTAAGTAGGAAGACAGTTTATCGCGGTTATCGGTCTCTATACAATACTGATGATAGGTATGCTCTTTGTCACTTAGGGAAGGAGGCGTCTTCATCAGCCCCTTTAATTCGCGAGTATAAGTGTTGGCAACCCCCATCCTCTTAAACAAAAACAGATCCAGGAGCTTGAGCTTTTCACTCAGGACCGCAGCCTGGATTTCGTCCAGCCTGCTATTGACTCCTATATAAGAATGGATATACCTCATCTTGCTTCCATGATTCCGAAGCTGGCATATCTTATCGTTTATATCCTTATCATTTGTCACCGTCATTCCAGCATCGCCAAATGCGCCAAGATTTTTTGACGGAAAAAATGAAAAACAGCCGATATCTCCAATAGTACCTGCTTTTTCCCCTTGATACTCCGTCCCTATTGCCTGACAGGCATCCTCAATGACTTTAAGATTATGAGCGGAAGCAACCTTCATGATCGCATCCATTTCTGCGGCTTTTCCGAACAAATGGACGACGATGATTGCTTTCGTTTTTTCCGTAATCGCAGCTTCAATTTTATTGGGGTCAATATTATAGGTATCTGGTTCTATATCCACAAAAACTGGTGCGGCACCCGCTCGTGCAATCATTTCCCCCGTCGCATAAAAGGTAAAAGGTGTCGTGATCACTTCATCGCCTGTTCCAATTCCAAGGGCTTCAAGAGCCAGCAACAAAGCATCCGTCCCATTTGCTACTCCTGCTGCATACCGGCAGCCCAGATACCTGGCAAGTTCGTCTTCAAATTGCTTTCCCCGCCCACCCAGGATATAGGACCCACTTTCCAATACCTGGAGTACAGACCGTTTAATCGGTTCGCCATATAGTTCATACTCCTTATATAAATCCACCATTGGAATCCTCATGAAATTCCTCCCCCCTCTGTCCCTCGGGGTGTAATTGCTTTTGCAGGCACTCCTGCAGAAACGGTATGGCCGTCAACATCCTTTATGACGACAGAGCCAGCCCCTACAATAGCTTGATCTCCCACGGTAATACCCGGAAGCAGTGAAGCGTTATTGCCAATTTTTGCCCCATTTTTAACATGGGGCCCCTTTAAAGCGAACTCCCTCGCACCCATGTATTTATCATTGGACATTGAAACACATGGCCCAAGGAAGACATTGTCCTCTAAAATGGTGTCACCTGTTACATACGCAAGCGTCTGGACGGTGACATTCTTCCCGATCCTCGTATTCAGTTCAACCATCGCACCTCTGCCAATTACGGAACCGCTGCCGATTGACGAATTTTCCCTGATACTGGCATGGTCTCCGATAAAAACATGCTCATGTATTTCTGTATTTGCATATATCGATACAAGGCTGCCAATCCGGGTATAGGGTTGAATTCGCAATGGCTGCTGGAAACCGTCCGATTTCCTCATTTTTTTATTGCCTGCTGGTTTTACTCCTAAGACGCAGTTCGACCCGATTGCTACGTGATCACCAATATAAGTGCCCTCCAATATGACCGTATTATGGCCTATCGTCACATTTTCTCCGATATGGACATTGTCTTCTATGACAACATTCATCCCAATAGCCGCACTTTCAGGAATACTCAAATAAATCCCTCTTTTCTTAAACAAACTTTCATCACTTTTTTGCTCATACTAAAATCCTCATATTAAGCTATGAAAATATCTGCAAAAAGTTAAACGTTATTGAGCCTTTTCTTAATTGCGGCACTGGATTCTATCCAGTTGCCTTCATTGCCTGCAAGTTAAAAGTACTCCTCCCGCATGGTATGCATAAAATAAAAAGTGATGGCAACCAGCCAGGTTCAATAAGTCATTCAAAGGAGCTGTGATTATGAAAAATATAACGGTTGTGGGATTAGGCAAGATCGGCCTGACACTTGCTGCCGTTTTTGCAAACAGCGGGCATTACCGGGTGTTTGGAGCGGATGTTAAAGAAGAGGTAATTGAAACAGTAAATAAAGGGATTTCCCATATTAGCAATGAGCCAGGATTGGAAAGCCTGGTCCAGGAGGCTCATAAAAAACAGACCCTTATGGCCACCACTAACACAGCAGAAGCTGTATCGAACTCAGAAATCGTCATTGTCATCGTGCCCGTTTTAATTAATGACCGTGATGAGGTACTCTATCAATATATCGATTCCGCTGTTGAAGAAATAGGCAAAGGAATTAAAAAGGGGACCTTGGTCATCTTTGAAACAACTTTGCCAACTGGTGATACAAGGAATCGATTTGGCAAAAGAATTGAAGGAATTTCAGGCTTAACAATGGGAACGGATTTTTATCTGGGTTATAGTCCGGAAAGGGTTTATTCCAATCGAATTATCGAAGATTTGGCAGCTTATCCAAAAGTAATTGGCGGACTTGATGAGAAAAGTCTTAAGCTGGCGACAGAATTTTATAAGAACGCTCTAAATTGTGATATTTTACAGGTCAGCAGCCTGGAGACAGCGGAGTTCACCAAGGTGGCCGAAAGTGTTTATCGGGATGTGAATATCGCATTGGTGAATGAACTGGCCGTTTATGCAGACCAATTAGGTGTAAATATAAAAGAAGTGATCAAAGCCGCCAACAGCGAACCTTTTTCCCATCTTCATTTACCAGGTATCGGTGTAGGAGGGCATTGCATTCCTGTATATCCTTACTTCTTTATTAACAATGGTTTGGAAAATGGCCTGGTGACGTTATCGAGAGAGATCAATGATAATATGGCCATTTATGCCGTAAAGGGCATTGAGGAAAGAATCCATACATTGGAGCAGCAGAAAGTCCTGATCCTTGGCCTTTCATTTCGAGAAAATGTGAAAGAACACACCAAGTCATCGACTTTGCTGCTCATCAAAGAACTTAAGCAAAAAAATGCGATTGTTTATGTGGAAGACCCTTTATATACCGACGAGGAGATAACCTCATTTGGTGTAATGCCTTTTTCAAAAATAAAGCCAGAAGAAATTGATATCATTATCCTGCAAGCATTCCATGATGAATTTAAAAGCTATGACTTCAAACGCTTTGACAATTGCAAGCTTGTTCTGGATGGAAGGAATGTCCTTGATAAAAAAGAAATCGAAGCTCTGGGCATGGCCTACAAAGGCATTGGCGTAAAATAAGCAACAAAAAACCCCCTTACCACTTGGGGGTTATTTATATCTGTACATATGTTTATCAATGACATTCAGGCTTTTCAGCATCCCGACTGCTTTAATGTTCTGCATAGGTGAACGATACGAGGGTTCAATTTCGAGAGCCTTCATGAAATGCCGGTACGCTTCGTCATACTTTTTCATGGAAAGCAAGGCTTCCCCCAGGTAGTTTTCATCTAAATGATTACGCTTTTGAATTTTAATAAAATGATTCACTGTCCGCTGGTAGTCTTTCTCGATCAGCCCCTTCATCGCTTCATAGAAGACCCGTTCCCGGTCCGTTTTAATCAAAGGAATGGCTTCGTAAAATAATGTGTAAGCCTCGTTCATCATCCAACGTCTTGAAAGTGCTATCCCTGCAATCAATTTAGCCGCAAATAATTTTTGATAGTCTGATTCGCTCCTTGCGTTTAATTCACCAAGTGCTTCAAGGTGTTCATCCGTTATATTCAATTTGACATGCCTTGAAAGCACCTCCTGACTTTTTTGGTTCGTAACATTCGTTTGGTGCCTTCGGTACAGGTACAATGGTTCAGGAACATGGTAAGGAACCCATTTACCCTGTGCCACCTTGACAATATAATCAGTGTCAGAACCCACTTTAATCGATTCATCGTACAGGATGCCTTCTACCGCTTCCTTCCTGAAAAGAATACTGGCATTATTGAAAGGGGTACCGACGTTTAGAAAAAAGGGATAAATATCATCAGGAGAAATATTAAAGGATTGCCAATAGCCAAAAGGCTGACCTGTTTCACTAATCAGCAGCATATCAGAATGGGAATAGCCGATATTTTCATCACAAAGCCCTTCTAGCAATCGTTCAAATCGATTCGGCAAAGATAAATCGTCAGCACCATGAAAGGTAATGAACTCACCCTTAGCGTGGGTTAGACCGGCATTAAAAGCGGCGGCCACCCCCTTATTTTCCTGCTTGAAATAGCGAATCCTTTCATCATCGAATGATTTGACCACTTGCTCACTTTGGTCCGTAGAACCGTCATTTATTATAATAATCTCTAAATCTTTGACTGTTTGAGTTAATAAACTTTCTAGTGTATCCTTCAAAAACTTTTCCCCATTATATACGGGCAGAATTACACTAATCATTTTAACACCCCATAATAGATTGAGTAGAACCTGCAGGTTAGAGCAAATCCTGCAGGGCTTATTAAAATTGGCACTATCATTTTAATAGTTTTGAATATCAAAGAAGAATTCCGGATAAGACGCTGCATCTCCGAGTACTTTCATATATTCATGATTGGAGTCCTTCATATTTTCTTCATCTGTGATTAAATTTGCCAGGAAGTAAAAATCAGCATTGTAAGGATAAAGGTTCCTTAAATTCTTCAATCTTTTCTTAGCCTCTTGCTTTCTTTGCAGCCTCATGAGAGCCAGGATCATCCATCGGGCTGTAACAGCTTTTTCTTCTGGATTCCCCTGTTCATATTGAGACTGAAATTCTTCCAGTGCTTTTTCATAGTCCTTTACTATAAATGAACTGTAACCGGAGTAATTCAGCAACTGCAGCTTATTTACCGCGTTCACAGGACAAAAACAATACTCTGTCAGGCCCTGCTCTCCATTTTTCCGGCGAGCCATTACTTCCCATCTGGCTATTCGAGGTACTTTCTCTATCTCATGAAGGACAGGCACTTTAACCAGATCGGCATTCGTCACTCTCAAAAACTTTTTAAATTTCTCATAATCCCCGGGCTTTATAAAATCCTCAAGCTGGACAGCTATCTCCCAGTCATCATCCATACCCTCTATGTCATGAGATGCAATCTGTTTATAATATGCGTAGATGTCCTGGATGATTGTATCCCAATGGTACTGTTTTGCCGTTGTTAATCCATTTGATATTAAACTTTCTTTTATCTCATCATTTTTTAAAACCTCTAAAATCTTGACTGCCATATCCTCTGGGTCCTTCATATTGCATATATACGCATTTTTCTGATGAACTGCATATTCCAGGGACCCCCGATTATTAGTGGTAACTACAGGGCATCCACATGCCATCGCTTCTAAAGGCGGCAACGGGAAGTTTTCATAAGAGGATCCGCATACGTACAAATCCGCACCTCTATATAAATTACCGATCATTGGTTGGGGAGGATTGACAAAAACTTTTGCGACACTGGTTTTTATCTTGTCTGATGGCTGTTCTGGAGTGATCCAATAAAGGTCAATATCCATCTCTTTTTTTACCTTTTCATAAGCTTCAATAATATCTGGTATCCGCTTAAACGAGGAGCTCTCACCGCCAACCATCAATATATACGGGCGGTCTCCCATCACCTTTTCCCCCTGTGCAGAGAAGATTTTGTCATCTACTGCATTCGGGAAAACCTCTGCTTCTCTCCCATAAACATCTCCGATTAGCTCCGACGCTTGATTGGATACAGTGTATACGAATGGAACGATATCAAATTGCTTGTGAATGAAGTTTTCCAGCGTGGAATTCATTGTTTCATAGTCAAAAAGATGGAAATCACCCTGTTCAAAATAAACAACAGGGGCAATACCCGTTTCAATGCATGCCTGAATATGGTCCCAATAAGTCGCGACAATCACGTCACAATTCGGAATCCCTTTAGCCAGGTCAATGTCAAATGGAACCTGGATATATTCGGCTTCAATCGGAAACCATGACGGCTGCTGGAAATGGGATACCAACGTTACTTTAGCTCCTGCTTTGGTCAGTTTATTTGCGTGTTCGAGTATGACTTTTACTCCTCCCGAAATCGCTACAAGGGTCATTGCATAGACAATATGGAGCTGTTGTTTCTTGCTTTTCCTTGCTTGAGTTACGTGTTGCTTTTTAGCATAAGGAAGACGTGATAACCGTTTATTGAATTCATTTGCTCTGAGTTTTTGGAACAATAGCAAACACCTCCAAATTACCATTAAGGATATTCCTTTTGAGGTAAGAGATTTTGATTTTAAAGAAACCAGTATAATGTAATTTATGTTTAACTAATTAAATGTTTCTTTTATTAATTCTTTAAGGATTATGATTCTCATTTTATATGCACGGTTTATTTGAATTAATAACAGAGCCCAAAATCATTAAATGGGACAATTGCTCTACGTTTGAACCAGCCTATCTAACAATGAATCTATTTAATATTCCCTCTCAAATTGTATAAATACAAACGTTTATCAAGAAAAAACAAAATAGAGGAAAGATTAAAATCTTCCCTCTAACTTTTTGGCTATGTCAAAACTCAATGTTGTTTTAAAACTACGTTGATTAAAGCGGAAGGCGCGAGACTCCTGAGGGAGGCACGGAACTGGGAGACCCCACAGGCGTGAATAGGGCAGAGGAGGGGCCGCCGGCCTCCCGTGACAGCGAAGCAAGCAGCGAGAGAAATCATCACGCAAGTTTAACATAGCCAAATTTCCTCTTTTACATGCTCTACTAGTTGGAATAAAACTCCTTAACTAATATATCCTATATGACATGTTGCTATTGCTATATCATCACCTAAATTAACTGCACCAACAAATACTCCCTCAACCGTACCAGTAAAAGTAGTTCCACCGGCATTAATAGAAATTCCTTGATTTGGTGGGATAGAACTTAGTGCTGTTCTAATCGCAGCTTCACATTCCTCTTCACAATCTAATGGAGGCTCCGGCTCTGGTAATACTAGGAATTCTAATCCGTTAGATGTAAACGTACCCTGTTGAAGTGAAATGGCAACAATTTCGCAAATATTAACTATAGCAACTAGTTGACCTCCTGGACCTTCAAGTCTTACTGCACCATTACCAATGATCTCAACTGGGAATCCTGCTCCAGTACTAGCGTCATTTTCAGTCCTAATATTTATCGAAATATCATTAGCTGGGTCATCATCAGTATTAATTTCTACAATTTGTTCTAAAAGCTCTCTTATTTGTTCAGTACAAATACATCCAATATCTGGACAATCACATTCTCCTGTTGGTCCTTGTGGTCCGGTTGGTCCGGTTGGTCCCGTTGGTCCTGTCGGCCCAGTCGGTCCCGTTGGTCCTGTCGGCCCTGTCGGCCCTGTTGGTCCGGTCGGTCCTGTTGGCCCCGTTGGTCCTGTTGGCCCTGTTGGTCCCGTTGGTCCGGTTGGTCCGGTTGGTCCTGTTGGTCCCGTTGGTCCGGTTGGTCCCGTCGGTCCGGTTGGTCCGGTTGGTCCCGTTGGTCCGGTTGGTCCTGTTGGTCCGGTTGGTCCGGTTGGTCCGGTTGGTCCTGTCGGCCCTGTT
>NZ_JAGGQP010000022.1 GCF_018613235.1 Bacillus sp. ISL-41 | reverse complement strand
ACTTCATTGGGCGGACCGAAGCGTCTCGAGGGGCTAGGCGCTGGAGCTGGACAATTCTCGAAGTGAAATTTATCTATCTGAAAACTAAAAATTTGAAAGGGAAGGGATTCTCCCTTCCCTCCCATCCTGATCCTATTGTTTCAGCCACCACTTGGAGATATCATAAAAATCATCCTTCGCGTGGAACACATAGCCTTCCAGATTAGCCGGCATGACCCTGTGAACATTTGGATAATACAGGAATGTGTATGGCTGGTCTTCTGCCAGCATTTTATAAATGTCGGCATATGCTGCTTTGTACTCATCCTGATCAAGAATCTGCTTCGCTTCTTCCATCAGCTTATCCGCTTCAGGATTCGAGTACCAGACGAAGTTCAAACCTTCTTCCATCTGGCTTGTGTGGAAAATATCATATTGGTCCGGGAATGTAGACAAGCTCCATCCAAGTACAAGCGCGTCGTAATTCCAGTTCGGCGCAGAGATTTGCTCGATGAATGCGCTCCATTCAACGATTTCAGGCTTCGCTTCGATTCCTACTTCCTTCAATTGCTCCTGAAGGACCACGACAATATCTTCCCTTACTTTGTTACCTTGGTTTGTTTTTACCGTGAAGGAGAATTTCTTGCCGTCCTTATCAAGAATTCCGTCGCCATCTGAATCCTTCCAGCCTGCTTCAGCCAGTAATGACTTTGCTTTTTCAACGTCAAATTCAAATTTCGGAACATCTTCATTGTATGCAAACGATAGTGGACTTTCCGGAACATGCGCCACTTTTCCGTCTCCGTTCATGACAGAGCTGACGATTGCTTCCCTGTCAATTGCGTGAGTGATTGCCTGACGGACTTTTTTGTCTTTGAACAGTTCATTCTTTTGGTTGTATCCAAGATATGTGTATGAAAGACCAAGACCAGACTCCACTTTAACACCCGGGAATGACTTGACCGTTTCAATATCTGTCCCTGGAACTCCAGCTGCAAAATGGATATCACCAGCCTGGATTTGCGCAATCATGGCATCCATATCTGGAACGATTTTATAAGTAAGTGTATCCAGGTACGGACGGCCTTGGAAGTAATCATCGAACGCTTCAACTTTTACATACTCTCCGTCTTTCCATTCAACGAATTTAAACGGACCAGTACCAATCGGGCTCTTCGTATTGAATTCATGCTCCCCAAGTTCTGCAACAGGAACATCCTTAAGGATATGCTCAGGCAGGATGTAATAGCTTAGTGATACTGGATAGAAGGAAGCATCCTTCTTGCTCAGCTTAAACTCAACAGTATAGTCATCAACTTTTGTGACAGATTCCATTGCTTCAAAGGCAGATCCGCGCTCACCATTATAATCAGGATTTTTTGGAATGCTGAAAGTGAATACTACGTCATCGGCAGTGAACTCTTCACCGTCATGCCATTTAATGCCCTTTTTCAATTTTGCCGTAAATGTCAGGCCATCTTCAGAGATATCAATTGACTCAGCCATGCTCATCGTCGGATTGAATTCCGTATCGGATGATACAAGACTGTCAAAAATGAACCCTTCAATATCAGAGCTTGACGTATCAGTTGAGTAAAGCGGGTTAAAAACTGTTGGTGCACCAGTAGAACCAATGATCAAATCCCCGCCTTGCTGCGGACCTGTGGCCTGCTCTTCTTCTTTTTTGCCATCATCTCCAGGAGTTTCTTTCGGATCCTCAGCTTGATTTCCTGTACATGCTGTCAGGAAGATCGATAGGATCAGGGTAAGACTGATTAATAACCAGGAAGCTTTTCTTAATTTCACATTTTTTCCCCCTTAAATTTTTACTAGTTTTAAAGACAAGCAGAAAGGTGTTTCTATCTCCTCCCTTCAAATCCTGCTGCTGCCCTATGTATATAGATGGCAGGCGACAAAATGATTGCTCTTGACTTCTTTGAAGTCAGGATTCACTTGTTTGCATAGGTCAAATGCGGCTGGACACCTTGTATGGAAGACACACCCTTTTGGCGGGTTTGCCGGGCTTGGCAGTTCTCCTTTTAAAATAATCCGTTCCCTCTTCATGACGCCTTTCTTCCTGGGCACCGGCACAGCTGACAGCAATGCCTGAGTATAAGGATGGAGCGGTTCTGCATATAGCTCTTTTTTGGAGGCAAGCTCCATCATCTTCCCAAGGTACATAACCCCTACCCTGTCGCTTATATGTCTGACAACACTTAGGTCATGGGATATAAAGATATAAGTAAGGCCGAATTCTTCCTGAAGGTCCTCCATCAAATTGATGATTTGTGCCTGAATGGAGACATCCAGTGCAGAAACTGCTTCATCAGCTATAATTAATTCCGGGTTTAACGCCAGTGTTCTGGCTATCCCGATCCTCTGCCTCTGTCCCCCTGAAAATTCATGTGGATAACGGTTGATAAAGGACGCATTAAGTCCTACCTTTTCCAATAAACCCTCAACATGTGCATCCCGTTCTTTGCCTTTATAGATATGGTGGGTATCGAGTGGCTCCCTGATGATTGATCTCAACGTTTTCCTCGGATTGAGCGAAGCAAAGGGATCCTGGAAAATCATCTGGATATTTTTACGTACATCTTTTCTCAAGTCGCCCTCTGACAGATGAGAAATATCCTGGCCATTAAAGATGATTTTTCCATCAGTAGGTTCATAGAGTCGGATAATCGTTCTTCCGACAGTCGATTTGCCGCAGCCTGATTCTCCGACGATTCCTAATGTCTCTCCTTTATTCACCTTCAAATTTATTCCATCAACTGCCTTTATATGACCAACGGTCTTTTGCAGCAAACCAGCCTTGATAGGAAAGTGTTTCTTTAGGTCCTGTAATTCAAGCAAGGTTTCGGGGCTATTCTTTGATTTTTTATTTTCAAGAGATTCATTTGTTGAGATCATTTCTCCCCCTCCTTGCCATCATGTAAAAAGCACCTTACAGACCTGGTGCTGTACTTCCTCATAAGATTTGGCATTTCACTGTAGCAACGGTCAAAGGCATGCGGGCAGCGTGGGGCAAAACGGCAGCCTTTAGGCAGATTCTCGGGTGAAGGTACATTTCCTTCTATCGAGACAAGCCGCGCATGATCCTCGTCTATCGAAGGAATTGAACCCATCAGACCATTTGTATAAGGATGGAGTGGGTTTTCAAACAGATCTTCCACCATTGCTTCTTCCACGACCTGGCCTGCATACATAACGACGACCCGGTCAGCGACATCAGAAACCACTCCTAGGTCATGTGTGATAATCAGGATGGAAGTATCGAATTTCGTGCTCAAATCCTTCATCAAGTCCAGGATTTGCGCCTGGATGGTTACGTCCAATGCTGTCGTCGGCTCATCCGCAATCAACAGCTTCGGATTACAGCTCATCGCCATCGCAATCATCACCCGCTGGCGCATCCCCCCCGAAAGCCGATGCGGATAATCATTGATGATCTCCTTCGCCCGGGAAAAACCAACAAGTTCAAGCATCTCGATCGCCTTTTTCTTTGCCATCGCCTGATTCAACCCCTGATGATAGGTCAGGACTTCCGTGATTTGTTCCCCGATGGTAAGTACAGGATTCAATGATGTCATCGGCTCCTGGAAAATCATCGAAATGTCATTGCCGCGGATCCTGCACATTTCTTCCTCACTGGCTTTAACAAGATCCCGGCCATCAAACTGGATCTGCCCGTCCACAATTTCCCCTGGCGGACTAGGAATCAATCGCATGATAGATAGAGAAGTAATACTTTTTCCAGACCCCGACTCCCCCACCAGTGCAACTGTTTCCCCTTTATTGATTACAAGATCCACTCCGTCTACTGCTGGAATCACTGTCTTTTTCCTTTTAAAATAGGTTTTAAGATTCTTTAGTTCCAATAAGGCTGTCACGATTCTTGCACACCGCCTATCCCAATGAAATTGATATAAAAAGAATTAACTTTCTGACCAGTTAAAGATTCTGATAATTATTAATTATTAGAGAGTCAGTTCTTTTATTACACTTTCATTACTTTTTTTAAGACAATATTCCGTAGTCATTTTTTAAAAGCATGCTTTTTGAAGGAAAAATACTTTTTCAGGAAAATAGATTTAGGTCTTTTTTAGTTTAGGTGGAGTGAATAATTCTAGTTTTTGCAGAAGTGAAAGCTCGGTTAGCTTAAGGGCGGGGATTTGCTTTTACAGAAAGAAGGAAGTTGGCTGAGTTTCGGGTAATGCAGATGCACTGCTTTTACCGAAATAAGGAGTCTGGCGCAGTTTCGGGCAATGCAAGGGCGTTGATTTTACCGAAAAATATAATCCGGAGCACTTTCAGGTAATGGAGACGCGTTTCTTTTACCGAAATAAGGAGTCAGACGGATTTTCGGGCAATGCAGTGTGGTTCCATTCACCGAAATTCACAAACTAGCGAAAAAACGGTAAATGCGCAAAATCAATTGCTCCGCACCAATTCCAAAAACAAAATAAAAAGCAGAAACCCCATAACTAAACAGGATTTCTGCTTCTATATTGCGAGGGTTTCACCCTCCATTATCCTTCGTATTTTCTGAAAGCAATTGTCGCGTTGTGGCCGCCGAAGCCCAGTGAGTTGCTGATTGCTGCATTGACCTGTTGCTTGCGTGCTGCGTTTGGCACATAATCGAGATCACAGTCTGGATCAGGTGTATCCAGGTTGATGGTTGGAGGCAGGATCCCTTCATTCAAAGCCAAAACCGTGAAAATCGCTTCTATTCCGCCTGCCGCTCCAAGCAAGTGGCCTGTCATTGATTTTGTTGAGCTAACTGTAAGCTTGTAAGCATGCTCACCAAATACTGATTTGATGGCCATTGTTTCGTATTTATCATTATATTCAGTGCTTGTTCCATGGGCATTGATATAGCCAACTTCTTCTGGTGCAAGGCCTGCATCATCAAGCGCCATTTTCATTGCTCTTGCTCCGCCTTCCCCTTCAGGAGCTGGAGCGGTAATGTGATAGGCATCCCCGGTAGCACCATAACCTACGATTTCAGCATAGATTTTTGCTCCACGGGCCAATGCGTGCTCCAGATTTTCAAGAACAACGATTCCCGCGCCCTCACCCATAACAAATCCATCGCGATTTTTATCAAAAGGCCTGCTCGCTTTTTGCGGATCCTGATTGGTAGATAGCGCTGTATTTGCACAGAAGCCTGCGAATGACATTTTTGTAATCGGCGCTTCTGCCCCGCCAGTAACCATTACGTCTGCGTCGCCTCGCTGGATGACCTTGAAGGCATCCCCGATTGAGTTGGTTCCAGTCGCACATGCTGTAACTGTACAAGAGTTAAAGCCTCTCGCGCCAAGTGTGATGGAAACCTGTCCAGTTGCCATATCAGGAATCATCATCGGCACGAAGAAAGGGCTGACCCTGCGATACCCTCTGTTCATGAACGTTTCGTGCTGCTGTTCAAATGTCTCCATCCCGCCGATACCAGATCCGATCCATACACCAACTCGCGGAGCATTTTCATCCGTGATTTCAAGTCCTGAATCTTTCACAGCCATCAATGAAGCGGCAACCGCATAATGAGTGAAGCGGTCCATCTTTCTTGCATCTTTCCGGTCTATAAAGTTCTCCACATTGAATTCTTTAACTTCTGCCGCAACCTTTGCGGGGAAATCATCGGCATTCAGTCTAGTGACCGGTCCGATTCCCGATACACCTTCAATGATATTGTTCCAGGTAGTTTCTGCATCATTTCCAAGAGGCGTAACAGCCCCGATTCCAGTAACAACGACTCTGCGTTTCTCCATCATTATTGCATCTCCTTTATTCAGACTCTTATTTTTATATAGAGTTCATCTTATAATTGGTTTATTTGCCCCAGCGCATGGCGATCGCGCCCCATGTCAACCCGCCGCCAAAGCCAACCATTACCACTACATCGCCGTCCTTGATTTTCCCTGCTTCCAATTCTTCAAAAAGCGAGATCGGAATTGACGCGGCTGATGTATTTCCGTATTTATGGACGGTCTTTGACATTTTTTCTACCGGGAGCTCAAGTCGCTGTCGGGCTGATTCCATAATCCTGATATTTGCCTGATGAGGAATCAGAAAATCGACATCCTCTTTTGATAGTCCAGCTTTTTCAAGGACATTGATGCTGCTCTCACCCATTTGCCTAACCGCAAATTTAAACACTTCACGACCATTCATTACAATATAATCATCCTGATACAGATGCTTTCCGCCGGAACCGTCAGAGCCCAACTCGAATGAAAGAACTCCTTTACCGTCAGAAACAGGTCCCATGACAACCGCACCGGCACCATCACCAAATAGCACGGCTGTGTTACGGTCTTTCCAATCCGTTATCTTGGAAAGCTTTTCTACACCTACTATTAAAACATACTTATAAGTGCCAGCTTCAATAAATTGCTTTCCGGTAACCATTCCATACATAAATCCAGCACACGCAGCACTCAGGTCCATGGCGGCCGCCTTTTTCGCCCCAAGCTGATCCTGGAGCATGCAGGAGACGGTAGGAAATGGCTGATCTGGTGTAACTGTCGCAACAAGAATCAAGTCTAGCTCTTCGGCTGAAATCCCAGCATTCCTGATTGCCTCCGCTGCAGCACGATAGGCTAAATCTGATGTATCCATATCGTCGCCTGCTATTCTTCTTTCTTCAATACCTGTCCTGGTCCGGATCCACTCATCAGATGTATCCATCCTCTTTTCCAAATCAAGATTTGTTACCACTTCCTCCGGCAAATACCGCCCAACCCCAATTATCCCTGCATTCATGGGATCCATCTCCTTTTATCTTGGATTCTGTCTATTTTCGCTAAAATTATTATTATCAAATATTATGACTTGGTACTAATTTTATCAGAAACTGCTCTCTAACTGCAACTGAAAATTGAGATTTCCGCATATGCCCTAGTCCATGTGGCCATTTGAATCATAAACTACAGTGAAGACCTTTGCTATTGGTCATTTCTTCAACGCGCCAAGGCAGATTGAAATAAGCCAGTCTAACCAGTTGCTGACGATGTGAAACTAAATAGAAAAATAGAAAGGTGGGAGTGAAAATGGAGGATGGAAGAGACAGAGACTTATTTGGCTTCAGGATAAAGAGAGAGAATGAAGAGAGTCCCGATCAACGAGAGAGGGAGAATACGCATTTCGATCATTTTATGTTCGGACAGCCAAGATACAAAGAAGAATCAAGTGAGCAAAGTGAGAAAAATGATTCTCCCCTCAACAAGTATCTGGGACAAATCGATTTAGATGAAGTGATGTACCATGTAGATACACTGATGACATCAGCCAGAGAGCTCAAGCCGCTAGTGGGAAAGGTTAAACCTCTTTTTGATCATTTTATGGATAAAAACAAAAGCTGAGGCGAGCCTCAGCTTTTCCTATATGTATGTTATTCTTTTGCAGCATCAGCCTTTCCAAGCTCATAAGCTTCATTCATTACATTTGTGAAAAGCGTGAAAAATGGCTGCAGGTTGTCCATAGTCAACTCAATGCCTGCTTCCTGTAGTTTTTGCTGCGCTTCCGGAAGGTACTTCATGGCAATTTGCATGAACTCCATCGTTTTATCATTGCTTTGCATGTCTATTGTCTCCTTTATTAATAATTACTGGTTGGGCAATTTACCGTTTTCTTTATAAGAATTAATATAAGTGCCTATTCTTTCCCTGAAGTTGGAATCGACTTTAGGACTGAACTTCCCCAGGGATATAACCCCATCCTGAAAGTCGAATGACAGGTTGCCAGACTTAAGTTCCCCATTATTGAATTTATCGGCCGTCAATTCATACAGGTCATCGACATGCTGGACGGTACTTGTCAATACCGTCGATTCACCGAAATCTGACTGGTCTGAAATATAACCGATAATATACAGGCCTCGGTCCTTTACTCTTTCAATGACAGGTACATTATACCCATCTCCAGCAGGATATATGACATCAGCCCCCTCATCCAGGACATCATCCAGGACATCGAGTGCCTTTTTTTGATCATCCCAGTGGCCGACATAACGAATGTCGACCTTCATATTTTTGTTTTCAAAGATCGCACCATCGTAAAAGCCTTCCACTTCAGGCTGCCATTCATATGCTGCAATGATTCCGACTTTGCCGGTTTCAGACATGTGGCTCGCGACCATTCCGCCAAAAAAGCCCATGGCATATGCCTTAAAATTCAGGCTTGTCGTATTTTTTGACCTGGCATCCCCATTAAAGCTAATGAAATGGATGTCAGGATATTCGCCAGAAATTTTATTGAAATAGGCAGCGTATTCATTACCATGCCCGTATATTAGATTGACTCCCTGCCTGTCGAACTCCCTCACTGCAGCCTCTACAGCTTCCTGTGAATTCATTCCTTCTTTGAAAAAGACATCAACTTCCAGGCTGGATTGGATTTGCAGAAGGCCACGATATCCTTTCGTCCCCCACACCTGATCATTAATAGTTTCAGGCACCAACAGGCCGACTTTCTCCACCTTGCCTGTTGCTAGTGGTTGTCCGCATCCCCCAAGCAAAAGAAGGCTTAACAATATTAGCCCGAAACGTTTCAGCATCCGATGCATCTCCTTTATGCGCCACTGTGCTAATCCTTCACATCATCCAGTGCCCGCTTTATTAAAATGGAACCGATTATAAGAATCTTTTACCATTTTACTCTCTGGAGTATAACTTTGAAAAGTGGTTTATCGAAATTCACTCAGACTCTGCTGTCCTGTATCCGGGTAAATTGCTCCTTTTGCCTGCTTAACCCCTTGCTGATTTGCTCATTTTTTTCTACTGTCACGGCTTTGATGGACTCTTTAAATATTGGTGGCTTACCTTCATTTCTAAGTATTGCAGGTTCCTTGCCAACCAGTTCCTCTGCACACTTCAGCCATCTGCCTCGTTCTCCACTTGACAGTATATACTGGCCCTTATGGCCTGATTCAGCCATTTCCTTTATCGTTTTTACAGCATCATCGATATACAAACAATCATGCACCCACTCCCATTGACTAATATCAGGAATTTTCCCGCCTTCAATGGAAGAAGGAGACATTGCCTGCTGAAAGAAACATTCCTCCGGCTGCCAGGGTCCATAAATGGTTGGCAAGTAGATTGTCAGTAGCGTTGATTCCCGGCTGCTGATAAACCTGCTTATTTTAGCACCCGCTTCTCTCAATTCCACATTTTCCTCAGCAAAAAATGCAGGCAGTATTACGACTGTCGGCAGATTTTTCAAATGTTGTTTGTCTAATTTGCTTAAAAGTGCTTCCATTAAATCATTTTTCACATTCCGTGACTGGAGCGATTCAAACAAAGTCACAAAGAGAAAACCTTCTGCTCCTTCAACTTGCCAGTCTTGAAGGCCAATTTCTGTGAAGTTGGCATTCCTGCCGATTTCCAGGCGTTTTTCTTCTGTAAAATAATCCTCTTTGTACTCTTCCGGATGGATACCATCTATCTCAACGCCCTGATCAAGCATATACCTGCACAGGCTATATCCAATAAAATCATATATTCCGAGAATTACTGCCCTTTCCATATTGAATTCCCCCTTGCAAATACTCTCTTGTATCCTATGAATATAAACTTGAAAATATTTGCAGGGAGTTAAAGGACTTGCTCATGTTTTCTAAAAAACTGAACGATTTGGCTTCCTACTTGAAGCATTTTTTCTGGAAGAACATAGCTTATGGTAACCGGCAGGTCATCCTTTTCCCATTCAACAGACAGTTCCTTAATGATACTTGATTGCTTGTAAGCCCTGTTTCCTGATAATACATGGATGATCTTCACCGGGGTATCATTATTGAATGCGGGTCTGGAAGATTCGCCTTCAAGGCTTTCAAGGAGTGTCTTAATGTCTGTTTCATAAGCCGCTTCGAGTTCCGCGACAAGCTTTTTATAAAAAAATTTATTCTCTTTTTCCTGCTCCAGTTGGGTACTGAGAGAAAGGACCGGATTGATCAGAACCAGGCTCCTTATTTTAAAATCACTATGCTTTAATAATTTCAAGGCCACAAGAGCCCCCATTCCCTCAGCCACTAAATGGAAGGAAGTATTCAGTATTTCATTACGGACGATATGGCTGCACAGTCTCAGCGTTAATTCCACAGCCTTTTCACTTCCCCAATGTCTTCCATATAAATTCGAATAAAAAACAGTATACCCTTCCTTTTTCCATATGTTCAACAGTGAACGTTTACCCTCATTCTGCGTCCAGAAGCTGCTGCTGCTGTTCACAAAGTGCCTTTCATCTCCAATCGTCAGGATACCGAAACCATTTGGCCTTTCAGGATAATGGATGACATTCCATTCGGTATCCAGTTTAAAGTTCCGGCTCTCCATCTTACCAACCCCTTCCCTACAGATTATTCATATTACTGTATGTAGTTTAACAGGAAATGAAAGGGGGTTTGCCCATTTTTCCATATTAATCCTTTGCTTTACTCAAATTTTCATGATTCCGGCAAATATAATACGACCAAGTTCCGGAAAAATGGAATTGTTCTATGAAAACGCTTTTCATTTTATTTAAAATTCATTTATAATTTATATGGCTTGTGGTAAGATGAGAAAAGATTTAATAATGTAAGAGGTGAAAATCGTGAAATATTTCTGGACTTTACTCTGGACATTCCTCCTGGTCCTAATGCTAAATTACGTAGCTGGCGCGATGATCGGCGTCGGATTGGACTTAGCTCAAAGTGCGATTATTGCAGTTGTGGCGACAATCATTATCCTTGTAATTCCTGCAGTTCTTCCAAATGGTACTGAAGAAAATCATAGTCACTAGTACATAAAAAAAGTCATCCAAAGCGGATGACTTTTTTCATTCTATATAATGCTCAACGAAATATCTCCATCTTCTACACGAATTTCCACCTGGCTCTTCTCTTTGATCCTGCCGGCAATGATTTCCCTGGCAAGCTTCGTTTCCACACTTCTCTGGATGAATCGCTTCAAAGGTCTCGCACCGTACACAGGATCGAATCCATGTTCAGCTAAAAACTCTTTTGCGTCATCCGTGATTGACAGCTGAATTTGCTGGTCAGCGAGCCTTGCTTGCAAATTCTTCACTAGCTTTCCGACAATCATTTTGATCTCCTTCAATGCCAAAGGCTTGAACAGTATGATTTCATCCACTCGATTCAAGAATTCCGGACGAAAATGGCTGCGCAGTTGTCCCATCACAAGATCCCTTGTTTCAGAGGAGATTTCTTCCTCCCCTTCCTGTCGGTCGAGCAAATGATGAGATCCAATATTGGAAGTCATGATGATTACGGTATTCTTAAAATCGACCACTCTTCCTTGAGAATCCGTTACCCGTCCATCATCAAGCATTTGCAAAAGGATATTGAAAACTTCAGGATGTGCTTTCTCCACTTCATCAAGGAGGATGACAGAATAAGGATTCCTTCTGACTGCTTCTGTCAGCTGGCCGCCTTCTTCATACCCAACATATCCCGGAGGTGCACCGATCAGCCTGGATACTGCATGTTTTTCCATATACTCAGACATATCGATCCGGATGATATGTTCTTCACTGTCAAATAATGACTGTGCAAGCGTTTTGGCCAATTCTGTTTTACCGACTCCGGTAGGTCCGAGGAAAATGAACGAACCTATTGGCCTGTTTGGATCCTTGATGCCAGCTCTTGCCCTGAGGACCGCGTCAGAAACTAATGATACTGCTTCATCCTGTCCGACAACGCGTTCATGCAAAATACTCTCAAGCTTTAGTAACTTTTCGCGTTCGCCTTCCACCAGCTTCATAACAGGTATGCCCGTCCACCGTGAAACGATTCCAGCAATTTCTTCTTCGGTCACTTCCTCACGAAGAAGCCTTTCTCCTTCATTTTTGCTAACTTCCAGCTCCAGTGCCTTCAGTTCTTTTTCAAGAGAAGGAATACGGCCATGCCTTAATTCGGCGGCCTTATTCAAGTCGTAGTCATTTTCTGCTTTTTCCAGCTCCCGTCGAAGCTTTTCAAGCAGCTCCCGCTGTTCCTGTACCTTTTGGATACCTTCCTTTTCCTTTTGCCATCTCGATTTCATTGCATTCGCTTTTTCCTTCAAGTTGGCGAGTTCCTTACGAAGAGTTTCGAGTCGCTCCCGGCTCGCATCATCTTTTTCCTTTGTCAACGCAGCTTCTTCAATTTCCAGCTGCATCACCCTTCTAGTCACTTCATCAAGCTCAGTCGGCATTGAGTCAATTTCTGTACGGATCATCGCGCAAGCCTCATCAACCAGGTCAATCGCCTTGTCAGGCAGGAATCGGTCTGTGATGTATCGATCTGACAAGGCAGCGGCAGCCACTATTGCACGGTCATGAATGTTGACTCCATGGTGGATTTCAAACCTTTCCTTCAATCCCCGTAAAATTGACACGGTATCCTCGACATCTGGTTCTTTTACCAGCACCTGCTGGAAGCGGCGTTCCAGCGCAGGATCTTTTTCAATGTATTTTCTGTGTTCATCAAGGGTTGTAGCACCGATGCAATGGAGCTCCCCGCGAGCAAGCATCGGTTTCAGCATATTCCCGGCATCCATTGCCCCTTCAGTCTTACCCGCACCTACAATGGTATGGAGTTCATCAATGAACAGCAGGATTTTGCCTTCACTCTTTTTCACTTCATTCAAGACAGCTTTTAATCTCTCTTCAAATTCTCCCCGGAATTTCGCTCCTGCGATCAGCGCACTCATGTCCAGTGCAAAAATCGTCTTATCCTTCAGGCCTTCCGGTACATCCCTGCGGACAATTCTCTGTGCAAGACCTTCGACAATAGCTGTCTTGCCTACACCTGGCTCTCCGATCAAAACTGGATTATTTTTCGTCTTCCTTGAGAGGATACGGATGACATTGCGAATCTCACTGTCCCTGCCGATTACCGG
The DNA here is from genome assembly GCF_018613235.1 of Bacillus sp. ISL-41. Classification (GTDB taxonomy): domain Bacteria; phylum Bacillota; class Bacilli; order Bacillales; family Cytobacillaceae; genus Mesobacillus. The sequence continues at coordinate 46,197 of NZ_JAGGQP010000022.1, read as the reverse complement.
GTCGACCTTCCCTGACCGGACTTCCTCTACAAGATCTCGTCCATATTTTTCCAACACTTCATAAGTTGCTTCTGGGTTTTGTGAAGTCACTCTCTGGTTCCCCCTAACCTGATTGATTCTCGCCATTAATGTGTCTCTGTTAACACTTAATTTCCTCAAAGCTGCGCCTGTTTCAGATCCAGGTATCTCAAGTAAAGCGAGTAAAACATGTTCTACCGATAAAAAGTCATCTTCAAACTGTTTCATTTCCTTTTCGGCCTGGGCCAAAACCTTTTGCAGTGTTGCTGTAATGTATAATTTCCCCTGTTCTGCCCCACTTCCCAAGACTTGGGGCTTCTTAGACAGGATTTTGTTTAATTCATCAGTAAAATGATTTAGATTTATTCCGATACCAGTCAGCAAGGTTGCCGCCAGATTGCCGTCCTGTTCAAGCAAGGCAAGCAAAAGGTGCGCATCATCTACTTCCTGGTTATTATGTTGAACAGCCAGGGTCTGGGCTGATACAAAGGCATTCTGCAAGCTTTCTGTCATTTTATTTAAATCCACGACCAACCACTCCTTTGACCTTTTTTGACCTTTAGTTATATTATAATAAAAATTCCCAAATAGTAAAGCCATCCGCACTGGATGGCTTTAAGAAAGACAGTATGAATTTCATTCCGGAATCCTGGGTGAATCAGGATATGTTATTTAAACTTTGGCATGTATGTCCAGTGGCGGTTGTGGTTGGAGTTTTCCGGAAAACGGTCCCCAACTTTAAGTTTTATCTTTTGCGGATTGTTGACATTGCTGCCTGTTTCACCAATTTCAATATAAATACCATTATTCGGTGCCTTTTGTCCGGCACGGAACTGATGACTTTGTCCCATTTGCCTTCCTCCTTCATTAAAGTATTCCGGCAATTTTATTATTTGCTGATTTAAATAAAGTATTTATGCATATTTTATCCTTCCAAAAAAAAGGCTTATACGGTACATTAGTGTGTATGAGAAAACAAAAGCGGATGCGCCTTGGTCAGCCCCGACAAGCGCTGGAGGGCCTGACAGTGAAGTCGTTCTTTGACTTCATTGGCAGGACCGAAGCGTCTCGAGGGGCTAGGCGCTGGAGCTGGACAAAGAAAAGCGGAAGCACCTTGGTCAGCCCATCTAAGCGATACAAACCTAAAACGCCGCCTCATGTGACTGAAAACTGCCGTGCGCTGGAGCTGGACAACCTCGAAATAAATATATTCTCATCTTAAAAAAACGGAGGAATACAAAAACGATATGGAAAATTTCTATGAATTGATTAAATACATATTTCTAGGCCTTTTTCAGGGAATCACCGAACCGATTCCTGTTTCATCAAGCGGACACCTTGAGATAGCAGAACATTTTTTCAAACTAAAAATTGAAGGATTGAGTTTTGCCCTTCTCATGAATACAGCTTCACTATTTGCTGTTTTGTTAATTTACAGAGCCGATATCATCCGGTTAATTGTTAACGGAATTGCATATCTTAAAAGTAAAGATCCCGAAGCAAAATCAGATTTTATGTTCATCATTTATCTAATTGTCGGAACAATTCCAGCAGGTGTCATCGGGGTTCTTTTCGGAGACTTTATCGAGAAAGAACTTTCCCATATTAAAACTGTCGGCGTAACACTTATAGTGACCGGGCTTGCACTCTGGCTGATCCGAAACATGCGAGGCCGCAAGAATGACGGAGATTTAAGCTTTAAAGATGCCATAATTGTTGGACTGGCTCAAGCAGTTGCACTAATTCCCGGCATCAGTCGTTCCGGAGCCACAATTGTCGCAGCGATGAGCCTGGGCATGAAACAGGAAACTGCACTAAGGTACTCTTTCCTGCTTTATATTCCAGTTAGTTTCGGCGGGATGATTCTCGGATTTTCAGACCTTTTACTTGATGAACGTCTTGGAGAGCTGGCAGTACCATATATTTTTGCCTTCATCGCATCACTGATTGCCTCTTACTTCTCTTTAAAATGGTTCATGAATATCATGGCGCGCGGAAACCTGAAGTACTTTGCGATTTACTGTTTCATTGTAGGACCACTTGTCCTTCTCTTTTCTTAATTTACAAAACCGGCTAACTTAATAGCCGGTTTTTGTGTTTTATTCACTTTGGAATTTGCCACTGCTACTTAATCCTTCAATAACTCCACAAGCAATGCCTTCTGGGCATGGAGTCGGTTTCCTGCCTGTTCGAATACGACGGATTGGTGACCATCTATGACTCCTGCTGTTACCTCTTCGCCGCGGTGCGCGGGAAGACAATGCATAAACAGATAGTCTTCCTTTGCTGCTTCGAGTAATGCTTCATTCACCTGGTAGTCATGGAAATCATTTAGTCTCTGCTCATTTTCCAACTCCTGGCCCATGCTGGTCCATACATCTGTATAGATGATGTCCGCGTCAGTTACGGCTTCCTGGGGAGAGTCGGTGATGACCATATTTGCACCGCTCATCAACGCAAATTCTTCACAGCGAGCAGTGATCGCCTCATTCGGGAAGTACCCCTGTGGAGCGGCTATTGAGACATCCATCCCGACTTTTGTGCAGGCGATCATCAGTGAATGGGAAACATTGTTTCCATCACCGATGTAAGCAAGCTTAAGGCCTTTAAGCTTCCCCTTTTTTTCGTAGATTGTCAGCAGGTCAGCAAGTGCCTGGCATGGATGGTACAGATCGGTCAGACCGTTAATGACGGGTATATCAGCATAAGCAGCCAGTTCTTCAACTGACTCATGCGAGAATGTTCTGATCATGATGCCGTCCAGGTATTGCGAGAGAACCTGGGCTGTATCTGCCACTGTCTCACCGCGGCCAAGCTGAAGGTCATTTCCATTTAAATAAAGAGCGCTGCCCCCAAGCTGGATCATGCCTACCTCAAATGATACTCTTGTACGCGTTGAGGACTTGTCAAAGATCATTCCCAGTATTTTGCCTTTGAGGGGATGGTCAAATTGTTTTTTTAATGTTTTTTCCTTCAAAATAACTGCCTTTTCTAATAATGTTAAGATTTCCTGTGGTTCCAAATCAGCCAGAGTTAATAGATCTTTGCCTTTTATATCAATATGAAGCTGCTGTAGTGCTGTCATTCTGCCATCACTTCCTCATTAGTTTCTGTCAGCCATTGATTTAGGGAGCTAACATTCCATCTCTTGGCTGTCGCACTTTTTAACAGCGCATGTAAAGTTTCCTTTTGGGTCAATACGATCTTCCGGTTCTTGATCGCCCATTCTCTTAAAGTTACATCCCTTTCAGATGAACCCGGACAATACAAGGCTGCCACTTTTTGTTGGTCGGATACTTTATCGATATGAATTAAATGAAAATCGGCTGAAAGTTCTCCTGCCTCCAATAAATCATTTGCATCTGCAAATGCAATGTCTCCCTGTACAGCTTTTCCGCTGATTGAATGGAAGCTCTTATGCAGTGCCTCTTCAAGTGTCGATGCAATGCTGATGCCTTCCCCTGTCGAAATCATTTGCGGACCAGTCCTGGCGTCCAGCCCTTTTAATGCAAAGTTCGAAAATACCGGATGCTTTACGACTGTGTATCGTGCATCAGAGTCGAGCAACACTTCATCATTCGACAAAATATATTTCCCAAGCAATATTTTTGTCGCTTTTTTGACTAAGTCAACACCGGCTGCCTTGCTGACGATTGGCATAGTCCTGCTTGAGCGCGGGTTGACTTCAAGCAGATACAATTCGTTTCCCTTCAAAATGAACTGGATGTTCATTAATCCCTTATACTTCAATTCCTTCACGATTTTCTTTGCATACACTGCCATCTGCTGCTTCGTTTCGTTCTGGAAGCTTTGGGCTGGAATGATGCAAAAGCTGTCCCCTGAATGAACGCCTGTTTTTTCGATATGCTCGATTATGGCCGGTATCAGGACATGCTCTCCATCGGACGCAAGATCCAATTCCGCCTCAGTTGCTTCAAGGTATTCATCAACCAGGATTGGGTATTGAATGTTACCTTCATCCACTACTCTTTTCAATTCATCCGAATCTCGAATTACCACCATATTAAGTCCGCCAATCACATACGAAGGCCGGATTAAAACTGGATATCCTAACTCCTCCACAGCAGACAGCAGTTCATCCTCATCCTCGGCTGTTTCACCCTTTAAACGCGGAATCTTAAGCTTGTCGAGCAGCTGGTAAAATTGATCCCGGTCTTCGAACAGGTCAATGGTTGCTGAACTTGTTCCCAGCAGCTTGACTCCCGCTTCCTCAAGACCCTTAGCCAGATTCAAGGCAGTCTGCCCGCCGAGCTGGACAATGACTTCCTGTATTCCTTCCATCTCAATCACATTCAGGATGTCTTCCAATGTTAAGGGTTCAAAATACAATCGATCCGATATGGCAAAATCAGTGCTGACAGTCTCCGGATTATTGTTGATCATGATTGTTTCCACATTTTCTTCTTTAAGGGCAAAAACTCCATGAACTGAGCAATAGTCAAACTCGATTCCCTGGCCAATGCTGATTGGTCCGCTGCCAATGACAAGCACCTTTCGTTTACTGTTTTCAACTGCAGCTTCATTTGCCCCGAGATAGCTGGAGTAAAAATAATTGGAGGCAGATTCGAATTCCGCTGCACAAGTGTCGACCATTTTATAAACAGGTTTGATGCCATGGCTTTTCCGCAACTCCCTGACCTTCTGCTCACCAACGCCCCACTTTTTGGCCAGAAAAGCATCACTGAATCCTTTTTCTTTCAGAGATTGAAGCTTTGGAGCTGTAATACTTTCGAATTCAAGCCTTTCAATCGACTTCTCAATATCAATCAAAGACTTGAATTTATTCAGGAAAAATAAATCGATCTTTGTTATTTCATGGAGAGATTGAATTTCCTTACCCCGACGCATCAGTTCGAGCAATGCAAAAACCCGCTGGTCTGTCTGCTTTCCAGCCAACGCAGTCAGCTGTTCGACAGTATATTCTTCAAATGCCGGCAGTTGTAGATCCAAAGCTTTACTATTCAGTGAACGTACCGCTTTGATAAAAGCTCGTTCAAAGTTTCGGTCAATTGCCATTGCTTCCCCTGTTGCCTTCATTTGCGTCCCTAAGCTCCTGTCGATTTGCGGGAATTGCTCAAACGGCCACTTCGGTATTTTCACCACTACATAGTCGAGCGCTGGCTCATAGCTGGCGAATGTATTGCCTGTAACAGGATTCATGATCTCGGCAAGATTGTATCCGACTGCCAGCTTTGCGGCCATCCGTGCGATTGGATATCCTGTCGCTTTCGATGCAAGCGCTGAAGATCTGCTGACCCGTGGGTTAACTTCAATCAAGAAGTAATTCTTGCTCTTAGGGTCGAGGGCAAACTGGATATTGCAGCCTCCTACGATTCCCAGTGCAGAAATGATTTTAACAGCAGATGTCCGAAGCATCTGGTACTCTCGATCTGTCAGCGTCTGTGATGGAGCTACTACAATGGAGTCGCCGGTATGGATGCCGACCGGGTCGATATTCTCCATATTGCAGATGGAGATGCAAGTACCAGCAGCGTCACGCATCATTTCGTATTCAATTTCCTTATAGCCTGCAATGCTTCTTTCAACCAGGCATTGGTTAATCGGGCTCTCATTTAACCCGCCGGATACAAGAGAGATTAATTCTTCCATGGTCCAGGCTATCCCGCCGCCTGTGCCTCCCAGCGTGTAGGCTGGCCTTACAATTAACGGAAAGCCGATTTTGTTTGCAAAGGCCACTGCCTCTTCAACAAATTGAACGATCTCACTCTCCGGCACTGGCTCATTCAACTCATGCATCAGGCTGCGGAATGCTTCCCTGTCTTCTCCTTGTTTAATGCTTGCAACCGAGGTCCCCAGCACCTTTACATTGTACTTTTCGAGAATGCCCTCTTCACTTAGCTTGAACACTAGATTCAATCCCGCCTGGCCGCCAAGAGTCCCTAAAATACCATCCGGATTTTCCCGCTGGATCACTTTTTCTACCCCTTCTGCCGTCATCGGTTCAAAATAGACTGCATCTGCAAATACATGATCCGTCATGACAGTTGCCGGGTTATTGTTTACAAGAATGACCCGATATCCTTCCTCTTTTAAGGCAATGCAGGCCTGTGTTCCTGCATAATCAAATTCAGCGGCCTGGCCGATGATAATGGGACCAGAACCGATTACCAGTATTGACTTAATATTTTTATCCTTAGGCATAGCTGACTTCTCTCCGCTTTCTGTATTTGACTGTATTGATGAAATCTTCAAATATAAATACACTGTCTTCAGGTCCGGGGCTTGCTTCCGGGTGGAACTGGACTGTCATCAGCGGCCATTCTTCATGATCAAGGCCTTCAATTGACTGATCATTTTGATTGAAAAAACGGACCTTCAAACCTGTACTGCTGATACTTTTAGGATCAACAGCATAGCTGTGGTTTTGCGATGACATGAACACCCGGTTGCTTTTCACATCGTAAACTGGCTGATTTGCACCTCGATGGCCAAAGAGCATTTTGTTTGTATTCCCTCCAAGAGCCAGCGCTGCCAGCTGATGCCCAAGACAAATCCCCAATACAGGATAATGCTCGATTATTTTCCTGATCTCATGCAGCTGTCCAAATAATTCCTTCGGATCGCCTGGTCCATTGGATAGGAGCACACCATCAGGCTTTAATGCTGCAATTTGTTCAAAGCTATAGTTGTAAGGAACAATTGTCACCAGGCAGTTTTGTTTTACCAGATAGTCTGCGATCGATTTTTTAAAACCGTAATCAATTAACACAATATGGGTATCACCAAACCCTAAAGTTTCTGGTGCTATCGATGACACTTCCTGCACCTTAAGACCATTAATCGTTTCACAGCTTGATTCACAAATTGAGTCGCTTGATAAAATGGCAGGCATCGTTCCATTCTGCCGAATGGATTTTACGAGCTCACGAGTATCAACATGCTCCAATAATGGAATATCCCATTTCTCCAGATACTCAGTAAATGAGTGCTGTGCCTCATAGTGGTACGCTGTTTTTGCAGCTTCAAAAACAATTACTGCCGCAGCATGCGGCTTTTTGCTTTCAAAATCTTTATTATTGATTCCATAGTTGCCAATCAGCGGATACGTGAAAACAATGATTTGATTCTTGTATGAAGGATCGGTCAATACTTCCTGATAGCCCGTCATTCCTGTAAAAAAAACAATCTCACCGACAATGCCTTCTTCAGCTAGCGATCCATGTAAGTGCCCCTGAAATGTCTTGCCGTCAGCCAGATGTAGATATCCTTTCATCAGACACATCTCCAAACGTATATTTATTTAAACTAGTTTATTTTTATGCATTAAAACATAAAAAAATTTATACTGTTACCTTATAGTTACTTAGTGTGGCTTTCATCAATGACACAGCCTTCTCGATCTCTTCTTCTGTAACATTTAGCGGCGGAAGCAGACGGACAACCTTTTCTCCTGCCGGCAATGCAATCATTCCCGATTTCCTCAAGTCAGCCAAAATTGGTTGTGCAGCTACCGTCAGTTCAATTCCAGCCATCAATCCCAGTCCTCTGATGTCTTTAACCACTTCCATCCAACCGACTTCCTTGTGGAGCATCGCAAATAGTAATTTCCCTTTGGCAGATGTCTCTTCAAGGAATCCTTCATTAAAAATGATGTCCATAACGGCTATCGCTGCAGCCATACTGATTGGATTACCGCCAAATGTCGATCCATGGCTGCCCGGACCAAAAAACTCCGCGAGACCAGCTTTGCCAATGGCAGCTCCTATTGGAAATCCATTACCAAGCCCTTTTGCAACGGTTATAATATCAGGTTTTATCCCAAAATGCTGAAATGCAAATGGTCTCCCCGTCCGGCCGATCCCGGTCTGGATTTCATCGATAATAAGCAGTACGCCTTTTTCAACACATAAACTTGCCGCTTCCTTTATAAATTCGTTGGTTACGACATGGATTCCGCCTTCACCCTGGACGATTTCAATCATTACCGCAGCTGTATCAGAATCAATCTCAGTTTTTAGACTATCCAGATCATTGAATGGCAGATGGATGAATGTTTCAAGCATGCTGCCAAACCCCTGCTTGATTTTATCCTGTCCAGTGGCAGCCATGCCGGCGAAAGTCCTTCCGTGAAAGGATTGCAGGAATGTGATGATTTTGGTGCGCCCAGTGGCTTTCCTTGCCAGTTTAATAGCTGCTTCGTTTGCTTCAGCACCGCTATTGGCAAAAAATACACAATCCAACCCAGAACTCTCTGCGAGCTTATTAGCTGCTTCTTCCTGGATGGGTTGAGGAAAGAGATTCGATACATGCCAGAATAAGTCGAGTTGTTCCTTGACTGCATGCTCTACTGCTTCAGGACGATGGCCCAAATTGCAGACGCCAATGCCAGAAGTGAAATCAAGGTATTGCTGGCCGTCCGTTCCATAAAGAATCGTCCCTGCTGCTTTTACAGGCTGTATTTCCCATCGCTGATAGGTAGGGAATAAATGGCTCATTAAAACACCTCTTCTTTTGCGGCAATCGCTGTTCCATGCCAGCAGTTATTTTTATAGAATTGCTTTTTGCCAGAAATAATCATGACAGTATCTACGCCCGCCGCTGTAGCTGACAATGCGGATTTCACCTTTGGAACCATTCCTCCATAGATACTTCCATCAGAAATATAGCTCTCTATTTGATTATCAGTCATTTCGGTCACCAGCTTGCCATCAATCAGGATTCCATCCACATTGGTTACGAAAGCACAGCGTTCAGCCTTCAAGGCTTTCGCGATCGATGCAGCAGCATAATCGCCATTTATATTTAGCTTGCTTCCATCCTTGGCAATCCCGATTGGCGTAATCACAGGAATATAGCCATTTCGAAGCGCCAGCATAATCAAGTCAGTGTTTACCTGGGTGATCGTCCCAACGTATCCTAAGCTCTGCTTATCAATATATTCGGCCTGGAGGCAAAGACCATCGCTCCCATTGATGCCTAGAGCATTGAACTCCTGCTTCACCAGCATGCTGCACAGCTGCCGGTTCGTCTGTCCGGAGAGTACCATTTCAACGATTCCGATCGTCTTTTCGCACGTCACGCGAAGACCTTCTTTGAACACTGCCGGGATTTCATATAAATCAAGCATCGAGTTGATTGCTGGTCCACCCCCGTGAACGATGACAGGATAGAACCCATCCTCCATCAATTCTTTTAGACTATTAAAGAAATTGTCATTAAGCTCCTCTAACACACTTCCGCCGCATTTAATGACCACCGTTTCCAATTAATCCGCCCCTTTAAGTCCGATAGCTTGCATTTATTTTCACATAATCATAAGAAAGATCGCAGCCCCAGGCCATTCCTTTCCCTTCTCCCAAATGCAGGTCAACGAAAATCTCAATCTTGTCTTTCATCAGGTACTCCCTCGCCTGCTCTTCATCAAAAGCAACAGGTGTACTATCTTTAAGCATAGTAATTTCTCCAAGGGATATATCGACTGTTTTTGGATTTACGGATGACTCACTTTGGCCGATCGCGCCAATGATCCGTCCCCAGTTCGCATCCGCCCCGTAAACTGCTGTTTTGACAAGGTTAGACCCCGCGATTTGTTTTCCGATCATTCGTGCTTCTTCATCAGACATCGCACCTGTTACCGATATCTCAATTAATTTTGTTGCTCCCTCTCCATCCTTTGCAATCTGTTTTGCAAGACTGGCACAGCTTTCTTGTAACAAGTCTATAAAAACTGGCCAATCTGGATGGGCGGGGTCCAATGACTGATTTCCTGCAGTTCCATTTGCCATTACCAGCACCATATCATTCGTTGATGTATCCCCATCCACCGTGATTTGATTGAAGGTTGTATTCGTGACATCCTTTAGCGCGGCCGCCAAGTATTCACTTGAAATATTAGCATCTGTTGTTAAAAAACCAAGCATCGTGGCCATATTCGGATGAATCATTCCAGAACCCTTCGCGGCTCCTCCGATACTCACTGTTACCCCGTCAATTTCAGCAGTGTAACAGCAGCTTTTCATTACCGTATCTGTTGTCAGGATCGCCGTTTGGAAATCCTTAGCATCATCCGCTGTTTTGCCGAAGGACAGCTTACCGATTCCAGACTCGATTTTTTCCATTTGCATAAATTCACCGATAACACCCGTTGATGCAACGGCAACATGATGAACAGGAATCCCCAGTTTTGCTGCTGCCAATGACCGCATTTTCAGCGCATCCTGATACCCTTGTTCCCCGGTGCATGCATTCGCACATGCACTGTTGACGACGATTGCCTGGAGAACCTTTTCCTCCGCAATACTTTTCTGTGTAACCGCCAATGGCGCTGCCTGGAAGTGACTTGTCGTGTATACAGCGGCACAACTGGCCGGTTTCTCGCTTACAATCATCCCCAAATCAAGCTTGGCATAGCGCAGCCCTGCATGTACTCCCCCGCATTGGAATCCTTTTGGGGTTAAGATTCCTCCATCAGGGATTTTTTTAATTAATTGCTTGTCGGTCATTGCCTGGTACATATTTTCCTCCTTTATGGATAAAGTGGTATCATCTTCAGTCCTGCACTTTCCTCTAATCCAAACATGATATTGGCGTTTTGGACCGCCTGCCCTGCAGCACCTTTCATTAAATTATCGATCACCGAAACAATCGTCAGCCTTCCTGTCCTGCTGTCCGCATGCAGCCCAATATCACAGTAATTCGATCCCTTGACCTCTTTAACTGAAGGGAATATCCCACTTTTCCTTACTCTGATAAATGGATGGCCATCATATGTTTCTTTATATAAATCTAGCAGTCTCAGAGTATCCAGATCTTCTTTTAACTGAACATATATGGTCGCCATGATGCCTCTTGTAACGGGTATTAAATGTGTGCTGAAGGTGACCCTGACCTCTTCGCCATTCCAAAGACTGAGCTGCTGCTCGATTTCAGGGATATGCTGGTGCTCATTAACTTTATAAATTTTGAAATTTTCATTTAACTCAGCGTATAACGTTCCCATTGAGGGAGACCTTCCTGCACCGGACACTCCAGACTTGGCATCAATGATGATACTATTCGATTCAATCAGCTGTTCTGTCAGCACCGGTGCCAGCCCAAGGAGAGCTGCAGTCGGGTAACAGCCTGGATTGGCCAGCAGGTTTGCATTCATAATCTGCTCCCTATTCCATTCGCTTAGTCCGTATACCGCTTCATCCAATATAGAAGCATTGACTGATTCATGCTTATACCATGCTTCGTATGCTGATGCGTCTTTCAATCTCAGGTCACCTGATAAATCAATGACTTTAATATTCTTATTGAGAAAAGATTCTACAAGCTTTCCGGAAACTCTTGATGGGGTTGCCAGGAACACTATATCTGCTTCCTCGGCGATTTTGTCAGTTTCAATCTTGGTGAGGACCTTATCAAAAATTCCTGTTAAGTGGGGATATTCTTCAGAAACAGGTTTTTCATCTCTTGTTGTGTGGATTGAATGAATACTGATATTTGGATGATTCGCCAGGATACGGATTAGTTCTCCACCCCCATATCCAGTGGTACCAATAATCGATGCCTTCACTTGAAACCTCCTTTCAACTTATGTATAAATAATCAAGTTTATTTATATTTATAAATAAATTTCTTTTTATTATAAAAACAAAGAGAAGAAAACGCAACAGATTTATTAACAATATGTGAACAATTCACAATTTTATTGCTGGCTTTGTATGCTTTACAATATAATTATATTAATATCAGATACGGAAGGGAGTATAATCTCCCGTAAATAAGGTGGTATTCATATGTTGACTGCAACAACGTTGTCACCAAATTTGAATAAGCTTTTTGAAAAGGTCCACAAAATCAAGACTATTGATAAAGGGCGCTTTCTTTTTGAAGAAGGAAATACCGCAGATGAGCTGTACATTATCCAGAGCGGGAAATTTCAGATCAGCAAAATGGTTCCGGATGGACGCGAGTTAACAATCAGAATGTGTTCAGCTGGCGAGTTGGTTGGAGAGCTATCACTTTTCAGCCCGGCATCCCAGCATATATTGAATGCCCGCGCCTCAGAAAGCGGCACGGTAGCGGTGATACAGAAGGATAAGCTCGAGACTGAAATTGAAAAGGACAGCGGGCTTGCACTGGAACTCGTTAAATGGCTTTCCCTGCAGCACCGCAAATCGCAAACAAGGTTCAGGGATCTCGTCCTTCACGGAAAAAAAGGGGCATTGTACTCAACCTTGATCCGGATGGTGAACAGTTACGGAATAAAGACGGAAGATGGATTGAAGATTGATGTATCACTTACAAACCAGGAACTCGCAAACTTCTGTGGGACCTCACGCGAAGTCGTAAACAGATTATTGAGCGACCTAAGGAAAAGCAAAATCATTTCCATTGATAAAGGATTCATTACCGTCCATGCCCTCAATAAGCTAAAAAGAGAAATAGATTGTGAGAATTGCCCGATTGAAATTTGCAATATTGAATAGGAAAAGCCGCCAGACAATTTAGTCTGGCGGCTTTTCCTATTGTTTGTTCTTATAAAATCGCAAATAGCATGATGATAAAGAACAGGACGGCGTTGACGATTTCGTATATCCCTACCTTCATAACAGAAAGCGGTTTGCCATAAAAAACTACTGCTCTGAACAAGCTTGGCACTGCCGCAACAGCGACTATGACTTCTCCGGCTGCGAGCCACAGAACAGGGACCAAAATATGGAATGTCCAGGAAATCCATTTAAATTGACTATTTTTCTTCTCACGGATCATGGTTTTCACGTAAAATGTGCTTCCTGTGAAAAACAGGATCGATGCGGCAAAAACAAGAATGGCATTTTCATTGATTTCCCCATTCGGGAGATAGCTGCTTGCCAGTCCGGCAATAGAGAAAACAACGATTGCACTTAAATCATTAAGGAGAGCACGGTCTTTATTTTTAGCAGAGAAGTATGCATTAAGCATGAAAAACGGAATCATTGCAAGGCCAAAGGATACGATTGTTGGCGTCGTGAATAATGGAACCATTAAGAACACAAGCGCTGGTATCATATAAATAAGCGCCCATTTACGATAGAAAGGGATTTTCTTTTTCTTGAACATCAAAAGAAGCGGATATGTTCCTAAATATAGTAAAAGCCATCCAATAAAAAACGGGACATGCTGCCAGACTATTTCACTTGCCGCTGCTCCTAGCCAGAAAGGGATGATCAACATCGCCCAGGCACCATGCTGTTTTGGCATAAATAACTTCATGAATGAACACTCCCTTATGTTTCTTACCTTAAATATAAAGCAGTTAAAAGGATGGATAAGTGAAACACATCACATTTTCAATTGTGAATAGTCCGAATGACACCGAACTGTCAAAAACAATTTTTCATTAAAAGCATAAGTTCATTTTTTTAAACCTATAGCTTGAACCCTTGGATAAAGATTCAATTGAGTTGGCTTTTCTTACTAAACAGGAGTGTAGTACAATGGAGGATAACTGGAAAGAAGGGGTGATCACTTGAAAAAACAAATGAATAAGTTGTTTGAAGATCAACGGAGCGTCCATGTCCTTTATTCCTATAGTACAATGGAGAAATACATTGAACAGGCTGTTAGTTACATAGAAGAAGGTGTTAAGGCGGGAGATTATGTTATTTTCATTGAAAATGAACCGCTCTTCCGTTCAATTAACAAAGAGCTCAGCTCGCGATTAACGGAAGACCAAATGAAATTTGTTCATAGCGTAAACAGCTTCGATTTTTATTATTCCAGTGGAAGTTATCACCCTCCGGCAATCCTGGATTATTTTAATAAGATGGTACAGCCATACGTTGAAAAAGATATCTCTTTTCGATCCTGGGCACATGTTGAGTGGGCCACTATGAAAGATCCACTGCATATAATTGAAGATTTTGAAAGAATAGTAGACGAAGCTGTAAATTCACTTTCTTTCCCACTGATTTGTGCTTACGAAGGGGAGAAAATGCCAGACCATCTCATAAAAATTTTGATGGAAACACACCCTTATGTTCTAAAAGACGACAATTTCACCGTCTCCGATAAATACCAATTAGCAAGTAGTAAAAAATACGGAAAAACGCTTAGGAGCCCCTAAGCGTTTTTTTATGTCGCTAATTACTTAAACAAGTAGAATTATTCACAGGGCTTCATTTAATTTCGTTACACAATAACAAAACCCTAAATTCAGCCTCTTCTTTCGAAATGCAATTTTAAAAAGATTTTCTTTAAATATAAGTGCGGCTTAAATAAATAATAAATTTCCTTCGTGAATGCCAGACTCAATAGGAAAAGGAATACAATAATAAAATGGACCTTCGAGAGAATGGAAATATCCATGACCAGGCTCATGTCCGGCTGCAGTTGGGCAAGGCTGATGAGCCATCTAAACAGCAATACTGGTTCGTAGGCTATGCTGCTTGACAGCACGATCGCAATACCTGTCGCCGTACTGGCAGCCATAAGTGTTTTGACGACGCCCAGCAGAAGCCTTCCTGCTTTCGAACGTGTTCCTTCCTCTCTCGATGCATCGTACTGCCAGACTAGTCCCATCGCCACAATTGCCACAACTGAATATGGATATACAATCCACAAAAAGATTTGCAGCATTTCCATCGCTCTCACCTCACACATATGTCACAACCTGAACCCCATTAACATTCTAACCGGGTAGGTATAAAGTGACAGTGACAAAAGTCGCCGTATATGTCTAAAATAAGAACTTTTCTTGCTGAACCTTGAACGACCTAGAGGAAATCACCTATTTTTTGGTGATTTCCTCTAAAATCCAGTTAACTCCATCATCCATATTAAGAACAGGGAAAGCTCTATCCTTTAATACGTCTTGCAGCCCCGTATCTCTGCATAAGATGACCTGGATATTCTGAAGCTTTTCCACCAGCTCCAGATCTTTTTCATCACGCAGGATGACCGCCTTGGGAAAAGGCTCATTCTTATAGCCTTCTATCAATATTACATCTGGCTTGAAGAATGAAAGCATGTCTATCTCTTCAGCAAGGGACCATGGACCGTTTTCAGCCTGGATAATCATCCTGCCTCCTCCTTCTACAAGTGAGATAGATGCTCCAGCCTTAATATGCTTACCTGAATCCTTAGCCTCAACAACTTCCGGCTTGCCGCCATGCCCATGATGTTTCACTGTCGCTACCTTAAGGCCAGCTGAAGTCAGCTGTTTAATCAACGTCAGGATAAGCGTGGTTTTGCCGCTGTTTTGGTACCCTGCAATTTGGAACAGCACCGGTTTTACCAAGGCCATTCGCTGCCCACATGGTCTTCGAGCACCAGCACCTCTACCTCTGTTCCCTGTTCAAAACCTCTCGTGCCGCCAGGCAAAATCATGAGGGAGTTAGCCCCGGCGAGGCTCATAATGATGTTTGATTTATCCAGGCCGCTTGGTGTCACTACCAGTTTTCCATTCTCGATTGTCAGGGCACTTCTTACAAATCTGGTAAAGGGATTTGCTTTAGGGAAATTGGCATCAAGAATCGCTTTCTCCTTCCTCAAGTGAGGCTGATCAGTGAATAGCATTGTCCTGATGATTGGACGGGCGAACAATTCAAAGCCTACATAGCAAGCTGAAGGGTTTCCTGACAAGCCGAACAATAACTTACCATCAAGCTGGGCTACAGTAGTGACGCTTCCTGGCCTCATCGCTACCTTATTGAACAACACCTCTGCTCCAAGCTTTGCATAAATCTCCGGCAGATAGTCGTAATCCCCGACGGAAACCCCGCCGGTCGTAATGAATAAATCCACTTGTTCAATCGCTTTGCTCACTGCATCGAAGCATGTATCAAAATCATCAGGCAGTTGGCCAAAGTATTTCACTTCCGCACCGGCACGAAGGATTTGCGCGGATATCATATAAGAGTTGCTATTGCGAATTTTTCCCGGCTCGAGCGGTTCATCGACATCAAGCAATTCAGTCCCTGTTGCATACAGCCCGATCACCGGTTTCTTTGCAACTGGTACTTTTGCATAACCGAAAGTTGCCAGCATCGCCTGGATTCCAGGATTGATGAAGGTCCCTTTTTTTACGAGGACCTCGCCTTCCTTTGCATCCTCACCGCGGTAGGAAACATTGTCTCCTTTATTGTGTTTGCGCTTTGTTTCCATGTATTTTTTTCCATCACGCTCGTGTTCTTTAGCCAATTCAAACATAACAACAGCGTCAGCTCCAACAGGCATCTGGGCGCCTGTCATGATCCTTACCGCCTGGCACGGTCCAAGTTCTTTATCCGTAAGCATACCTGCTCCGATATGGTCCACCACCTCAAATTCAACAGCGTGATTTTGAGAGGCTTCTTGTGTATCGACAGAACGGATTGCATAACCATCGTATGGCGCTCTGTCAAAATGCGGCACATCACTGGTTGCTTTCAAGTCCTCCGAAAGATAGCGTCCATAGCTTTCATTAATCGAAACAAACTCAGTGGAGCCGTTTTTCTTCAGCTCCATCACTCTCTTGACTGCCTCTCCAATTGGAATGGGGTTTCTTTTCTCTAACATATAATCAGCTCCTATTGCAGGCTTAACTTATAAATATACTCTTTTCATTATAAGAGTAATGTAAAAATGAAAACATAACAAACCTCACAGTATTTTCTCATATAATCCCCTGAAAATATGTAGATTTTTTGTGAAGTGTGATGCACATCACCGAGTAGTAAAACCATTTCCTTTATGATGAGTATGTAAACAGTATTAAATATTTTACTGGAGGTTTCTCACATGAAAATGCCTTTTGATCAAAATTCTTTAGTTAAAGACATTGTCAATATATTCCCTCAATCAAGTGACTTATTCAAGCAGAATAGACTGGATTTCTGCTGTGGAGGCAACCGCCCTTTAGGTGAAGCGGCTGCTGAACAGAACCTGGACGTGCCGGCAATCATGGCTGCACTCGAAGAGCTATATCGTAAACATAACGGTGCTGCAGAAAGCATGGAGGTTTGGACAGAAACGGACTCAGCGGAATTGATCGACCATATCAAGAACAAGTATCACCGCGAGCTTGAAGAAGAGTTAAAACTGCTCAGCCCGTACGTAACTAAAGTGGCAAAAGTCCACGGTGACCGCCACGAAGAACTGTTGAAAGTCTATGAGCTTTTCTATGAGTTGAAAAAGGAGCTCCTCGAGCATACGGCAAAAGAAGAAGCAACAGTCTTCCCGCTGCTGCTGCAGCTTGATACTGCCAATGATGAAAAGCGTTCTGAAATGATCGCGGAAATCACGGAACTGGAAAAGGAACACGATCATGCTGGCTCGATTCTAAAACAACTGCGTGAAATTACTGCTGACTTCAATCCGCCTATCGATGCGTGCGGGACATACCGTTTAGTTTACAAGCGTCTTGAAGCATTGGAATCACATACCTTCATGCATGTTCATCTAGAAAACAACATTCTTTTCCCAAGGTATATTGCCTAACCGGAACAATGCCCCAATCATTTAATGATGGGGCATTGTTTATTAAATCTCACCTTATAATGCCCCGGAGAACAGCCGCGCGAAGGATTCTTTCGTCCGTTCCCAAAGTCCGCGCTTATGATATTGGACAGGACTGATCTTCTCTGACTCTTCAAGGTCCTCTTCATAATGGGCCACAAGGTCCCTGATCGAGCTGGTACCAAACAGGAAGACATTGACTTCAAAGTTCAAATGGAAACTGCGCATGTCTAGATTGGCTGTGCCTATTGAAGCAATATTTCCGTCGACGATGATGACCTTCTGGTGCAGAAAGCCTTTTTTGTATGAGTAGATTTCAGCTCCGTTCCGCAATAGCTCTGAATAATAGGAACGGCTCGCATATTGCGTCAGATAGCTGTCATTGATTTCCGGAACCATGATCCTTACTTCAATTCCTTTTGCTGCGGCTACTCTCAGTGCAGTGCGGATTGCTTCATCAGGAACAAAATAAGGTGTGGCAATCCAAATCGATTTTGTTGCACAGGACATCATCGTATAATAAAAATCACTCATGATTCCCTGCTGTGTGTCCGGCCCGCTTGGTACGACCTGGATAGCCCCATCAAGTTCATCCTCATCATGAGGATATTTCACGGCTCGATTATTTTCCAGCACTTTCTCGCCGCTCACATATTCCCAATCAAGCAAAAAGACATTGTGAAGGGTATACACTGCCTCACCGGTAAGCACCATATGCGTATCACGCCAGAAACCGATTTTATCATCTTCTCCTAAATATTCTACTCCTACGTTCAAACCGCCGACAAATCCAATTTCCCCATCGATAATGACAATTTTCCTGTGATTCCGGAAGTTGAACTTCTGATTGAAGAACCCATATTTAAGCGGGGAGAATGGTGCCGCTTTAATGCCCGCCTCCTGCATGTCTTTAAGGTCTCTCACAGCGAACTTCATGCTGCCCGCGGCATCGAACATGAATAAAACCTCGACACCCTGCTTTGCCTTTTCAATCAGGATTTCTATAATCTCGCGTCCAAGGCGATCCGATCTGAAAATATAGTATTCCATATGAATAAATTTTTCTGCTTCCCGTAATTTCTTTTTCAGTTGTGCAAAAGTTTCTTCTCCATTTTTAAGGATTTTTGCCCTGGAGGCAGTTGTTATCGGTGTCAATGTTGCATTCTTTGCATACTTCGCGAAGCATTGCTGATTTTCGATTAAAAAAGAAAGATCCCTCGACTCTTCCTTCCTCATCAGTTTTTCCCACTGATCACGGTCTCTCGTACGCTTGCTTTTATATAAATAACCCTTTAAATACAACTGACCCGAAAATAAATAGAAGAAATACCCTCCCACGGGAAAAAGCAGCATGACATACATCCACATCAGCGTGTGCTGAGCCGAACGGTTCTCAAGCATCAAGGAATACATGCTGATAAATATGATCACCGCATAGATCAGTATGGCTGATATCTTGAAAGTCTGGCTATAGTCGGTGAAAAAAACAATATAGACACATGCCATTAAAATAAATACAAATAAAAATTCTAGTCTTCTTTTTATCATTCAGCATTCTCCAACAAATTTATAGTAGATTCATGTATACCCATAAACCATTTGTCCGGAAACATTAGTATGCCCAAATTTCCCATAAGCCTCAAAAGCCACAGTATTTCGAGTGATTAAGAGTTTGCGAAAAGCTGCCTCCTCTGTACGAAACAAAAAAAAGACCCCCGAAGGAGTCTTAGCCGCCAATATAGGACATTTCGATTTTCTTTCTGTTCGCCACTGTTTCAGCCGTTCGTTCATCCGAATAGCGATCTGTTCTATGATTCCAAACGTCCGTAATTCGGGAGCGGAGTTCATCATCTGTAGCACCAGCGCGCATGAAGTCGCGGATATCGTGCCCATTGCCATTGAACAGGCATGTGAATATCTGGCCGTTCGCTGACAATCGTGATCTTGTGCAGCTTGAACAGAATGACTCTGATACCGATGAAATAAAGCCGACATGAATATCAGTACCTTTATAACGGTATTTTTTTGCCACTTCACCGAAATACTCAGGATCAACAGGCTCTAATTCATAATGCTGGCTTAGAAGGTCATGGATCTGCTTCTTGGTGATGACATCATCCATTTTCCAGCCGTTCGTGCTGCCCACATCCATGTATTCAATGTAGCGAAGCTCAAGGCCTTCTTTTTTGCAGAATTCTGCCATTGGAAGAATCTCAGAATCATTGAGTCCCTTTTTAATTACCATATTGATCTTAACGCCCAGGCCAGCTTTCTTCGCTGATTCAATTCCTTTTAATACCGGTCCGACACCAACATTCCGGCCATTTATTTCGCCAAACAATTCATCTTTTAAACTGTCCAGACTGATATTGACCCGCTTCAGGCCAGCAGCATGCAGCTCCTCGGCATACTTCGGCAGCATTACGCCGTTGGTGGTCAAAGCGATATCCTTCAATCCTTCAATCTCATTCAGCATCCTGACGAGAATCGGCAAATCCTTGCGCATCAAAGGCTCTCCACCTGTAAGCCTGATCTTTTCCACCCCAAGCTCTATGAATAACTTGGCTACACGTTCAATTTCTTCATATGACAACAACTCGCTTTTAGGAAGGAAAGCGAAATCAGGGCCAAATATCTCGGCAGGCATACAATACTGACAGCGGAAATTACATCGGTCTATAACAGATATACGCAAATCGCGGAGCGGTCTATTTAATTGGTCTTTTATTATGCTTTTTACCATATTTGTCAACTCCAATTATAGAAGTGATGATTACTGACATTGTAACAGCAACAAATGTGGTTAACTGTTAATATTCTCACAGTAACATCAATCGTCCTCTATTAGAATAGTAAATTTAATGCTTATGTCTATATTACAACATAAAAACTGCCAGGATAGTGTTTTTGTGTTGAATTGTCATCATGTTGTCATAATATCATAAGTAAAGTGCAAGCGTCTTGATAGTTTTAAAGTTTATACATTTATGATAAAGCAAGGAAAAGACTGCATCAAGGACGCAGTCTTTTTACAGGCTTATTCGTTTTTCACTGTCAATTCACTGAACATGCCGACAAAGTTCTTAATTTCACCTGCTTCATTTTTCACAGGGCTGATTGTTAGCCATTCAGTATAAATGGAACCGTTTTTCTTCTTGTTCCAAATCTCCCCCTGCCAGAATCCATTGTCTTTTATGGATTTCCACATCTCCCTGTAAAAGTCTTCCCCATGCTTACCAGATTGCAGGAAACGAGGATTCTTCCCAATGACTTCATCTGCACTATAGCCTGTTACAGTCGTGAATGCTGGATTTACTTTTTCGATCGTTCCCTTTACATCTGTAATCATGATTCCCTCTGCTGTGTGGTCGATGATATTTTTAGCAAGGCTTAATTTATCCTGATAGTACATCCAGATGACGATGATCAGACTTGCCAGTGCCACTTGTGATAAAGCCATGAAACCTATTGCGTAATGTCCGGTAAGGTTGTATAGGAATGCCAGCATAAGCGGCGGGAAAAAACCTCCTAATCCGCCCATCGCTGAAACGATACCGTTGACGATCCCTGCTTGCTTTGAAAAATAAAGCGGTACAAGCTTGAAGACAGTTCCATTTCCGATGCCGGCACTGATTGCGACTGCTAGACAGCCAATCGTATATAGTGTCAACGATGGCGTAAATGAAAGCAGGATGCCTGAAATGGTCATTCCAGCAAACACAACCATCAATATGACAAATGAGTTGAATTTGTCACCCAGCCAGCCCCCAATCGGCCTGAAAAATGTTGCCAGCGCAATGAAACCTGCAGTCCTTAACCCAGCATCTACTTTATCAAGCCCAAAATGAGACACAAGGAAGTTTGGCAAATAGATCGTGAAGGCTACAAATGAACCAAAAGTTAAGAAGTAAAATAAGCACAGTGCCCAGAGCTTCTGATTTTTGTAAACGCTTTTGATTTGCTCACCCAGAGGAGTCACAACTTTTGGTTCTTTTTTATCACCGAGGAAAAAGTTAAGGAACGCAAACAGGATAAGCAAGATCAAGAAAAACTTGACTGTTGGCTGCCATCCGAACTGAGCTGCAATAACGGGTGCAGTAAAAGTTGTAAGGGCAGTTCCCAGGTTTCCAACTCCATATATCCCATTCACGAAACCATGGCGTTCTCTCGGATAGTATTTCGGCAGTGAGGTTACGCCTACAGAGAAAATTGCTCCGCCGATTCCGACAAACAAGCCTCCAATCAATAAATCTGTATAGGAATCAGCGATACTGATGAAATATACCGGAAACAGCAGGAATAAAAAGCTAGAAAAAAACAGTTTTCGTGCCCCAAATCTGTTTGTCCAGAACCCAATTGGAATTCTCAGGACAGAACCAAGGACGACGGGAATGGCAGTGGCCATTGCAACCTGGTTCGCAGACAGCTGAATATCCTCTTTAATGAACGGCATTAATGCAGATAAAATCACCCATACCATAAATCCGGCGACAAGACTCAGCGTTTGAAGCGGCAGTTGAATTTTTTTTGTGATCATGTTTCCTCCTCTACTCAACAAGACCTAGACGTTCCTTTGTTAAATAGTAAGAAAAATCAAAAACTTAAGATATGACGAACTTCACATCCTCTTCTTTGTTCAATAAACTGTCACAGTTGTCTCTAAACAACTGAAACACTAGACTTTTATTATCGATATAATATAGATAGACTGACTGCAATTGTTTCGAAAATGTGAACAAAATGGTCTTATAATGTGACGAGATTTTGACATTTCCTTAATCATCATTTAGTTAACACTACCCCGATGTTATTATTAGGTCAATAAAGAGAAGCCACGGAAAAAGCTCTTCATTAAAGAGCTAAATTCAAAAAAAGGGTGATGACCATGCCAAATACAACTAAAGCAACTCATTCAATTGAAATTAAAGAATTACTCCAGTTTGCCGACCGGACCATCCAGGTGCAAAAAGGATCGTACCTGTTCCAGGAAGGCATGGAGGCAGAGGAGCTTTATTTGATCCTGGGCGGCAAGGTCCAAATCAGCAAAGTCACCCAGGATGGCCGCGAACTTGCCTTAAGAATTTGCGGAGAAAATGATATTTGCGGAGAGTTGACACTTTTTACTGATGCACCAAAGTATCTCTTAAGTGCGCTAATCCTCGAAGACGCGAAAATTGCAGCCATCAGAAAAGATGTGATCGAAAAGGAGATTTTCCACAATCCATCACTTGCCTTTGAATTTATGAAGTGGATGAGCGATCATTTCCGTAAAACTCAGACTAAATTCCGCGACCTGGTTCTTAACGGAAAAAAAGGTGCATTATTCTCTACCTTGATCAGAATGACAAACAGCTATGGTATCCAGAAAGATACCGGCATTTTGATCGACCTGCCGCTGACTAACCAGGAGCTGGCCAATTTCTGCGGAACTTCACGCGAAAGCACAAACCGGATCTTGAACGACCTTAAAAGAGAAGGAATCATATCAATTAAAAAAGGGAAAATCCTCGTACATGATGTAGATTATTTACGCCAGGAAATAGGTTGTGAAAACTGCCCCGCAGTTTTTTGTTCGATTGATTAATATAAAAAAAGCGAGTGAATGTCCATTAATCGGGCATCACTCGCTTTTTTTATTGTTCCCCAGGAGAGCTTTATCAGCTCTCCTGCTTTTGCTTTCTCAACGCTTTAGGGATGTAAACGCAGAATGGCTCGCTCTCCAGGTAATCACCGGTCATGGCGTATGCTCTTGAGCGTGAACCCCCGCATACATGCCTGAATTCGCACACTCCGCATTTTCCTTTGTACTCATCAGGATTCCTCAATGATTTAAAGACTGGAGAATCTCTGTAGATTTCAGCAAGGGGCTGTTCCCTTACGTTCCCTGCTTTCACAGGCAGCAGTCCGCTTGGGTATACATCTCCTACGTGGGAAATGAATACAAAACCATTTCCATCATTGACACCTTTTGGCGCACGGCCAAGGCCGTCGATAGAGCCAGTCAACCCTTCCTTCGTCAATGCGGTCAAGTAATCAATTTCTTCTGTATGATCCTTTGCTTCGCGCATTTTTTGCTGGATGACAACCCGGCGATAATGCTGCGCAGCAGTCGTTTTAATGTCGAACTTTACCCTTTTGCTTAAATCATACAGCCAGGTGAAGACTTTCTCATGCTCTACCGGAGAGATCATGTCCTTTTCCTGCCCGCGTCCTGTCGGAACTAGGAAAAACACACTCCAAAGGACACAATCCAAATCTTCGACCATCTTAGCCATTTCATCCAAATACTCAATATTATATCGGGAAATGACAGTATTGATTTGAATCGGGATTTCCAACTCATGCAAGTACTTGATTCTTTCCATCGTCAAATCAAAAGAGCCTGCTGTTCCCCTGAAGTGGTCATGGACTTCAGCAGTTGGCCCGTCAATGCTGAAAGCCCAGCGGGACAATCCAACTGACTTCGCCTTTTCTATCGCTTCTTTCGTCACATTAGGTGTCGCACTTGGTGTCATCGAAACACGCACACCTTTTTTCACAGCATACTCTGCGATATCAAAAACATCTTCCCTCATCAAAGGGTCTCCACCCGTGAAAACAAGCATCGGATTATTCATCTCATATATTTGGTCAATCAGCGCTTTACCTTCCTCAAAGGACAATTCACGCGGATCTCTTCTATATTGTGCTTCCGCACGACAGTGCAGGCATTTTAATTGGCAGGCTCTGGTAAGTTCCCAAATCACAATGAATGGGTCTTTGTTAAAATCTCTATCGAACATCATTGGCGCCTCCTTAAGTACTTCTCTATAAAAGAAGTATATAAGTGTTTCCAACATGATTAAGTGAACTAACTCACATAATTAAAGCCGTAATTGCCTTTTGTATGACAATTTTGTGACCTGAGTTCAATAGTGCAGAATTCTACAATTAAAACATCCGAAGTAAAAGCCAGATAAAAAAGCAGCAGGATAGTACCTGCTGCTTAAGAGTTAGCCTCTGTTAAACTCGGCTGTTGATTTTCGTTCCAGGCGCCTCGCTTTCCGCGGGGAAGAATTATGAAAAAGCCCTACTGCCGGCTTTTTCAAAGATCAAATTCTTCCTTGCAGTCGTGGAGCCTCCTCGGCGCTTTTTGCGCCTGCGGGGTCTCCCATGACTTTCTCATCCCGCAGGACATTGATTAAGCTTCCTCGAGCGAGCCCACGCACGATGAAAATGCGTTAGCATTTTCGGAGGAGTCTACGCGCCTTCTACTACAATCAACAGGGCTTTAAAACAACCTCGCGCATTAACAGAACCCAATGTTAAGATTTTAATCCCTCACGCCTAGGGCGATTTTTGCATAACGGGACATCATGTCTTTCGACCATGGCGGGTTGAAAACGATATTTACTTCAGTATCTTTTACTTCCGGAAGGTCGGCAAGAGCCAGTTTTACCTGCTCAACGATCGTGCCTGCAAGCGGGCAGCCCATAGACGTCAACGTCATTGTCACTGTCGCAAGTCCTTCCTCATTCAAATCCACATCATATACTAGCCCTAAATTAACGATATCGACGCCAAGTTCAGGGTCAACGACCATCTCAAGCGCACCCATAATGCTATCTTTTAATTCTTCATCCATCGGTGAACACTCCTTTATTATTGCTGTAACCTATTACTATCATAACAATGATTTATAAGCATTTAAAGCGGAAGGCATCAAATATGCTTTTCAAACCAATTTGCCGTTTCCTCCACACCTGCATTTGACACATTATGTCCTGCATTTTCGTCTGTAATGAATTCAAACTTCCCTTCTATTCCCTCATAGCTTTTCCTGTTTTGCTCATAAAAATGATAAGCAGCTTGATATGGTACAACCGGATCTAATTTCCCGTGCCAGAATAGCAATGGACGTTGGTTCAATTTTTCAGGCTGCAGGCTCAGGTCATACTGTTTAAGCTGATTCAGCAAATCTGATATTTGTTCCTGTGATAGCCCAATCTGAAGATTCCTTTTTTCCATTTCGTTCAGCTGCCATAACGCGAATTGTTCAAATGAAGGATTCCCCATCAAGCTGACACCAGCTTTAATCCACTCATACTTTGCCAATGCGCCAAGTGTCGTAATGCCGCCCATAGATGTTCCAGCAACCCCGATCCTAGAGGGATCCACCAGTCCTTCTTCAACCAACTCTTGCTTGATCGTCCAAAGCTCCTCGATTGAAGTGATGACGATGTTCCAAAAGCGATAACTCAGCTCAGCCTCTGAAAATCCTTCGCTGCGTGTTCCATGATATTTCGCCTCCGGCAGGATGACCCTGAATCCTTTTTCGGCCAAAAGATAAGCATAATGCATGTTTCGTTCTTTCGTGCTCGTAAAACCATGCAAAAAAACAATCAAAGGCATTCTATCCTTGAATTGCTGTTGTTTTACGATATGGAGAACGGGAATATGTTGAATGGTTTTCTTTTCGACTAAAATCAATGATTGACCCTCCTGAAGAGAGCGGGCATTAAATTTACCGCTCTTTTAAGTATCTAAAATGATTTTTTTACAATTTATATGTAAAATGGTTACCATAGTGGTTATAAGACCAATTAACCATCAACCAATATATGTATTGTAGAACTCTTGCGAAAAAAGAGCCAATCATACGCATATCAGTAGAAAAGCGGTAGCGCCTTGCTCAGCCCCGACAAGCGCTGTAATGAGACACTAAGAAAAATATTAGATTAAAGAAGGAGTATTTATGGCTGAAAAACATTTAATTGCATTAGACCTTGACGGAACATTATTAACAGATGATAAAACGATTTCTGAAAAGAACAAACACGTAATTAAAAAAGCACGGGAAGCAGGACATGTTGTCATGATCGCGACAGGAAGGCCATTCCGTTCCAGTGAGATGTATTACCATGAGCTTGCACTTGATACACCAATCGTTAATTTCAATGGCGCGTTTATCCATCACCCGCTCGATAACAACTGGGGAGTACATCATTCTCCGCTTTCAATCGATGTGGCAAAAGATATTGTAGAGGCACTTGATGATTTTAAATTCCACAATATCATCGCCGAAGTAATTGATGATGTATATGTCCACTATCATGATGAAAAATTGATGGACATTTTTAATATGGGGAATCCGAATATCACGACCGGTGATTTGAGAAGATATTTAAAATCCTCACCAACTAGCATGCTGATTCACTCTGATGAAGAGGACGTACGTAAAATCCGTAAGCACCTTTCTGAGGTTCACGCCGAAGTGATCGACCACAGAAGCTGGGCTGCTCCGTTCCACGTCGTCGAAATCGTCAAAAGCGGATTGAACAAAGCGGTTGGCTTAAAGAAAGCATCTGATTATTTCCAAATCCCTGCAGATCGGATCATTGCTTTTGGCGATGAGGATAATGATTTGGAGATGCTTGAATACGCAGGACGCGGAATCGCAATGGGCAATGCCGTAGACGAAGTGAAAAACATCGCAAACGACATGACATTGACAAACGAAGAAGACGGCATTGGCGTCTATTTGAACGATTTGCTGAATTTGAAAGCTCTATAAGTTAAACCAAAATGTCCGGTAGAAAAATTCTATCGGACATTTTGGCATTGTTTTCCTTTACATATGTCCGTTAGGAGATCTCTATCGGACACTTTTCTGTTGATTTCCACTGCGTTTGTCCGTTAGAAGGGCTCTATCGGACACTTTTCCGCTGATTCCAGACACGTTTGTCCGTTAGAAGGGCTCTATCGGACAGTCATCCGCACTGCCCCTTGCGTTTGTTCGATAACGGTTAATCATTGCTTGTACCTTCCAATTTCAACTTGCCTGAGAACCGTTTGTTTTCATCCCAATAGAGCATACTAAAAGTGAAACGGCGTAACAGTCTGTTTCAAATTCGCTCGTAGATGGAGGGGTAAAACGATGGGTAAAAGCAATAAATCCAAGCGTTTTGTACAGCAAGGGGTAGATACTGTCTCCAAGCATGATGAAAGAATCCCTTACCACACCACGTATGCCGAGGCTGAAGCTCAAAAGATGGCAAATGTCAGAGAGTCCTCTTTAGGGGGGATTTAAATGGGAAACAGGCTTTTTCAGGAAGCAAGGAAGGCTGTCCAATTAGCTAAGACTGCGGAGCCTGCGGAACAGTCTGCAGCCATCAACACTGCTAAAAATGCTCTATCTTCAGCCTATGCCAATACGACAATGGCTGAAAAAGAGCAGCTTCGGTCATTTCAGGACGAGCTGAATTCAATTGAAGGCAAGTAAAGCAAAAGCTGGCGGGGATTCCGCCAGCTTTTGCTTTGTTAGTTATTTGGATTAAATCTTTCGAGCAGCACTGGATACGTATGGATGATTTCGCCATCCTTGCTGCGTTCATACAAATTGAGTATGAGGGATCCATTTTGCGGAAGCTTGCTTTCAGGAATGGAGACTTCCAATGTGAAAGGTTTCCATTGCGGGTAATTTGCATCAGGGACCATTTCTGTTTCGGCAATCAGCTGGTTATGACCATCTTCAACTGTGTAATAGAACTTACCGTTGATTGGCCTGGACTCACCCATTATTTTATAAATGCCCTTGTTGCCCTCTGATACAACACTTTTGAAAACTGGATTTTCACCTGGAATATACATTGTCTTTGTATCTGTAAGCAGCTTATTGTCCGCAACAGGTTTTCCGTTGAGGCTGGTTGCTTTTAACTGTGCAGTGACCGTATATTCTCCTTCTGGGACCCTTTTACCTGCACTCGTGTAATCCCAATCTTCCACCCATTTCATTTTCTGCTGCGGTTTCAAGGTCACGGTTTCAAAAGCCTGAGCAAAGGACTTTCCTTCTGAATACTGATACACCTTTTTCTTATTGGCATCCAGAACAGTTATTTCGTATTTTTGTGATGTTGGAAATTCAAAAGAAAGCTCTGTGTCCCCCAGGTTTTGCAGGACAATCTCAAATGCAGCTTTTTCAGGACCAGCTAAAGGGTCTATGTAAAAACTGTATTCAAGCGTTGAAGGTGACTGTTTTTCTTCGCCAATTGCAAGGGCAGGTGCCACTGCCAGCAACAGCAAAATGATCAACAAACTAGCCTTCCTCATGTACAAACCTCCATTTCAGTGTTTATTCCCTTCGGAAAAAACCGAAGATCCCAGCCGTCTCAACAATATTGGTAAATGCATGTGGATCCACTTCCTTGATAATGTGTTCCAGGTCATACAATTCATACCTTGTGACAACAATAATGAGCATTTCCTTCTGTTCTCCTGAAAAAGCTCCCTTTGCGGGCAGCAGCGTGATGCCACGTACAAGTTTGTCATGAATCGCTTTCTTTAATTCATCCGATTTCTTCGTGACTATCATTGCCGTCAACTTCTCATGGCGTGTATGGATGGCATCAATTACCCTTGTGGACACATACAGAGCGACAAGTGTATAAAGAGCATTTTCCCAGCCAAATACAAAGCCAGCTGTCATTATAATGATGCCATTCAAGGTAAAGAAATATGTACCAACCGGACGATCATTCATTCGTGACAGAACCATAGCAATAATATCCATTCCACCTGTGGAAGCGCCCCACTTTAAGGTCAGTCCCACACCGACCGCGGCGATGACTCCCCCAAAAACGGCATTCAGCAGGATATCGCTCGAAACTTCTTTTACCGGAATGATTTCAAGAAAGAATGATGAAAGCAGTACGGAGATAAAACTATAAAATGTAAATGATTTTCCTACCTTCTTCCAACCAAGGATGGTTACCGGAATATTCAATAATAATAGAAGAATCCCTGTAGAAATATTAAATGGCGCGAATGCACCAAGTATGCTCGAAACGAGCTGAGCAATCCCTGTAAAGCCGCTGGCATATACATTTGCAGGGATTAAAAAGAAATTCAGTGACAAAGCATTCAAGAATGCCCCGATCACCACGATGATGATTTTTTTTGTTTCCAACCAAACCATGTAAATCCCCCTTATTCTTTTCTATTCATCCTGTACCCCTATTTTGCCGAAAATCACTATATTTAATTGTCTTTTTGCGATATTCCCTATAAACTATTAACATAAAAAGGTCGAAAGCAGGTGAAAGTGATGTCAGTAAAAATCATGGCTGACAGTGCATGTGATTTGCCATTGAGTTTTTATGAAGAAAATGATGCAATACTATTCCCGTTGAAGGTCCATATTAATGACACTGAATATGAGGACCTGCGAACGATCCAGCCAAAGCAAGTGTACGATCAAATTCGCGCTGGCAACCTTCCGAAAACCTCACAGGCTTCTCCTGCTGGTTTTAAAGAAGTTTTTACAGAATTGGCCGAGAATAAACAGGATGGAATATACATAGCTTTCTCTTCACAATTATCAGGAACATATCAGACAGCCGTCATGATTGCCGAGCAGGTCAAGGAGGAATATCCCGACTTCAACTTGTCAATCATCGATACAAAATGTGCCTCACTTGGACAAGGGCTGGTTGTCATGGAAGCAGCACGGATGGCGAAGGAGAATTTTTCAAAGGATGAAATCGTTGAAGCCGTGCAATTCCTAAGCGAGCATATGGAGCATCTATTTACTGTTGATGACCTTGACCATCTTGCTAAAGGCGGACGCGTATCTAAAGCTTCTGCTTTCGTCGGGGGCCTATTGAATATCAAGCCGCTGCTGAATGTGGAGGATGGGAAATTGGTTCCAATCGAAAAAATCCGCGGAAAGAAAAAGCTTCTTCGCAGGATCATTGAAGTAATGAAGGAACGCGGTGTAGCTTTTGAAAACCAAATCGTCGGCATCAGCCATGCGGATGACTTAGAAACAGCCACTGAGATGAAGAATATGATTCTTGAAGAGCTAAATGCAAAGGATGTTTTCATCACTTCGATTGGTGCAGCGGTCGGTTCCCATACAGGGCCAGGTACGATTGCTATTTTCTTCTTAAATAAACTGTCTTTATAATTTACATACTCCTTTCGGGTTTTAGGAAAAATAAAATGTACCTAACCTGAAAGGAGTTTTTAATATGCCACATACATCTGATAACGATAAAAAAGCAAAGGACAACAATGCCCTTCGCCACGAAAAAAATATGATGCGTGAAAAGAATCGCAAAGCTGGCAAGAATCAATACTCCAAGAAAACAGATCATCTTTAATAAAAACTTGAACTAACTATTTAATTGAAATCAATAAAAAAAATAGAGCCGACCGGCTCTATTTTTCTTTTTTATATGTCCAATTGTCTTCCTGATAGATCTTTCCTTCCTTCATAAGCCTTCCCATAGCCCTCTTGAAGGAGCCTTTGCTCATCCCGAAGCGTTCCTGGATATCCTCGGCCATGCTCTTGTCATGGTATGGCATTGCGCCATTACGGAGCTCCAGGTATTCCATGATTTTCTCAGCGTCTTCATCCAAAGCTTCCTGCTTACGCGGCAAAAGCGAGATATTGACAGATCCATCCGGTTTTACGTCGATGATCCTTCCCTCTACTTTCTGGCCAATACGCGGCTCAGTGCGGCGCTGTGATTCATGGATGAAGCCTTTAAAGCCTTCAGCAGTGATCATCCAGCTGCCCACCCTTGCCGTGCGGTATACATAGCCATGGACATTTTTATTGAAGTCACTTCTTGTCGCTTTGACCGAAATTTCCTGAATGACAGGGTCCGTGGCCATTCGAGCATATATCATATTGTTGCGGTTTACTCGAAGCGTGATATAAAGCAAGTCCCCTTCTTGCGGCCAAACTGATTTTACTACTGGCAAGTCTTCCTCGCCAAGCAAAACATCCTTGCTGATCCCAATATCCAGGAATATGCCGATACCTTCTTTAACATCAACGACAGGAACCCACTCATAGTGTCCTACCTGCACTTTCGGTATGGTCGTTGTTGCTGCGAGCCTCCCTCTTGATTCAACAAAAAGAAATACCTCTACCTTATCTCCTTCTTCAAATGTTCGGTCTGTATCATTGGAATGGAGCAGCACATCCTCTTCTCCGTCCGTTAAAAAATAACCGAAATCAACAATTCTTGCTACGGTCAGTTCCATTGTCTGACCTGTATATTCGTTCAAGGACATATAATCCCTCCTGCCTTGTTATTAACATCTTACCCAAATAAGAAAGCGTAAGCGCCTTGGTCAGCCCCGAATAGCGTTGGAGGACCGACCGGTGAAGTCGTTCTTTGACTTCATTGGGCGGACCGAAACGATCGAGGGGCTAGGCGCTGCAGCTAGACTTTAATCTGAATGAAAAAAGTTTATACTTTTATAATCAGGCAAAACGCTCTAAATTACGTAAAGTTGTTTGAACTGCTATATTTTACTATAATGTAAGCAAAAGCGAAAGCGCCTGGACAGCCATTGTCTCCCGGCGCAGCAAATTTTCCTTATTCCGGAGGTAGTCATGTCTAAAGAGAGCTCATTTGATATTGTATCCAAGGTAGAAATGTCTGAAGTCACCAATGCCATCAGCATCGCTATGAAAGAAATCCAGAATCGCTACGATTTTAAGGGCAGCAAGAGTGATATTTCACTTGATAAAGAAGAACTTGTCCTTATCTCAGATGATGAATACAAGCTTGACCAGTTGAAGGATGTTCTATTCAGCAAGATGATTAAACGAGGCATTCCGATAAAAAATCTAGACTATGGGAAAGTCGAGCGTGCTTCAGGAGGAACAGTCCGACAAAGAGCCAAGCTCGTACAGGGAATCGATAAAGAGAACGCAAAGAAAATCAATACAATCATCAAAAACAGCGGCTTGAAAATCAAGAGCCAGGTACAGGATGACCAAGTCCGCGTCACAGGCAAAAACCGTGATGACCTTCAAAAGATCATCGCTGCTGTCAAAGAAGCAGATCTTACTGTAGATGTTCAATTCGTGAATTATCGTTAATAAAGTGCTAAAACTAAATAATGTTGAGTAAAAAGCGGATGATGGTTGCATTGTCCGCTTTTAATTTATAGAAAAGTCATGAATGGTTCACAAACCGCCCATGGTATTACCCTATTTACACGTTAAAATGAATGTATTGGTTTCGGATGTGACATTAGTCGGTCAGGGATACTTAATTTGGTAAAACATTCACAAATCCTTCACAAAGTACTATTGGATTTCCCCTATTTTCACGTTAATATACCAGTAGGGGTATAAAACACATAAATTTTTCAACCGAAAGGATGACAATACAATGGGTAAAAAAATCGTAATCGTTGGCGGCGTAGCAGGTGGAGCAACTACAGCAACTAAACTAAGAAGACTTGATGAACAGGCTGAAATAGTTCTTTTTGAAAGAGGAGAGTTCATTTCTTTCGCAAACTGCGGACTGCCTTATCATATCAGCGGCGTTATTGAAGACCGCAAAAAATTGCTTCTGCAAACTGTTGAAGGCATGAATGCACGTTACAACCTGGATATCCGCAATTTCTCTGAAGTGACTGCAATCAACCGTGAAGATAAAACTGTTTCTATAAAACATGTCCAAACTGGTGAAGAATACACTGAAAGCTATGATGTTCTAGTTTTATCACCAGGAGCGAAACCAATCGTTCCTCCGATTGAAGGCTTGAAGAGCGCAAATGTATTTACGCTTAGAAATATTCCGGATATGGATAAAATCAAAGCATACCTTGAAGACAATAAACCAAATAACGCAGTCGTAATCGGCGGTGGCTTTATCGGTCTTGAAATGGCTGAAAACCTGGTACACGCTGGAGTCAATGTTACTCTAGTCGAGAAATTGCCACAGGTTATGGGGCCGGTTGATCCAGAAATGGCAGCAATCGTTGAAGATGAGTTGAGAAAAAATGGCGTTGAGCTGATTCTTGGAGACGGAATCACCGATGTTCAAGAGAACGGCACGAAAGTAGTTCTTGAAAGCGGCAAGGTTCTTGATTCTGAACTAATCATCCTGTCAATCGGTGTTCGCCCGGAAAACAAGCTTGCAGCTGACTCTGACCTTGAGCTTGGAGAACGGGGCGGTATTAAAGTAAATGAATACCTGCAGACATCTGACGAATCAATCTATGCAATGGGAGATGCGATCGAGGTTACTGACTATATCAATGGCCAGCCAACAATGATTCCACTCGCATGGCCAGCAAACCGCCAGGCGCATATTGTCGGACATCATATCAATGGGCGTAAAATCGCATATCCAGGTACACTGGGCACTTCTATCGTTAAAGTTTTCGAGTTGACTGCTGCTACGACTGGCAACAGCGAAAAGCTATTGCGCAGACTGGGCATTCCATATGAGGTAGTCCATATCCATCCGCTATCACACGCTGGTTACTATCCTGGCGCAGAGCAAATCTCTCTTAAAGTTATTTTCGACAGAGAGACTGGCAAGATCTTTGGTGCACAGGCAGTTGGTAAAGATGGTGTTGACAAGCGTATTGATGTTATCGCAACGGCTATCAAAGGCGGTTTGAGCGTCTATGACCTTCAAGAGCTTGAGCTTGCTTACGCACCACCATTCTCTTCTGCAAAAGATCCAGTGAACATGGCTGGTTACGTTGCTTCCAACATTGTGGATGGTACAATCGAAACGGTCCAGCACTATGAAGTTGACAAATTGCTCCAGGACGGCGCATTCATGATTGACGTGCGTACTGAGAAAGAGCATGCAGATGGCAAAATTGAAGGCTCAAAGAATATTCCGCTTGATGATTTGCGTAATCGTCTTGATGAGCTTCCAAAGGATGAAACCATCCTGATCACTTGCCAGGTTGGATTGAGAGGTTACCTAGCTTCCCGTATCCTTCAGCAAAACGGCTTCAAGGTCAAGAACCTGACAGGCGGTTATAAGACTTATTCAATCTTTAAAAATAAACTTCAGTAATTAATATGGAGCGGCTCCCTTTTATAGGGGGCCGCTTATTTTTTTTGCATTCAATGCAGAACTAGCTTCTGCTTTTACCGTTTCTCGCTTCCTGCCAACTTTTCGGACAATGCTGGCCTCATGTCCTAGCTTTTTTGCTCCTTTCACTGTTTCGGGCAATTCACTTACGATTAGAAGAAGTAATTTCCATGTTTTTAATCTGGATTTTAAAGGAATTTAATAAATGGTGACTCATAATAAAGGAGTGAATAGTTTATGCCTAATGAAAATAAAAAACAGGGCTTTCCGCCTCAGCACCAAGATCATCAGCCTGGAACTGAGCCGGAAATGAATCCTGAACCTAAATCTGTTGATGAAAATTATAAAGGATCTGGGAAATTAAGTGGTAAAGTAGCCTTGATTACCGGAGGAGACAGCGGTATCGGCAAATCTGTAGCTATCTATTATGCAAAAGAAGGCGCGGATGTTGCGATTGTCTATCTTGAGGAAAGCAAAGATGCGCAGACGACAAAGGAACTCGTTGAAGCTGAAGGCCGGAAATGCCTGCTGCTTGCTGGTGATATTGGCAGTGAACCATTCTGTGAGGAAGTGACGAAGAAAACGCTTGATGAGTTCGGTAAAATTGATATCCTGGTCAATAACGCAGCAGAACAGCATCCGCAAAAAAGTCTGCTCGATATCTCGGCAGACCAGTTGGAGAAGACGTTCCGCACGAATGTATTTTCTATTTTCCACCTGACAAAGGCTGTCCTGCCGCATTTGAAGAAAGGCAGCACAATTATAAATACCTCCTCTATTACCGCATACAAGGGTAATGAGAAGTTGATCGACTATTCTTCAACCAAAGGGCGATTGTTTCATTTACACGTTCTCTAGCCATGTCCCTTGCGTCACAGGGCATTCGTGTCAATAGCGTAGCTCCAGGCCCAATCTGGACTCCTCTCATTCCTTCGACCTTCACTGCAGAGGAAGTCGCGAAGTTCGGCACAAACGCTCCAATGGGACATGCCGGCCAGCCATATGAATTGGCACCTGCCTACGTCTATCTGGCTAGTGATGACTCAACTTATGTTAGCGGACAAACCATTCACGTCAATGGCGGCACCATCGTTAATGGTTAAAGAACAAAAAGCGTAGGCGACTGTCCAACTCCGACAAGCGCTGGAGGTCCTGACAGGGAAGTCGTTCTTTGACTTCATTGGCAGGACCGAAGCGTCTCGAGGAGTTAGGAGCCGCAGTTAGACAAGCGACTCGAGCTGCTCAAAGCTAGCGCTTCTCGCAAGATACCCGAGGATGCACTGTCAGGGATGAAAACTGGATAGGCGCTGGAGCTGGATTAAGAATACTACATGTGGCATCCACAACTAAATAATTTTATGATTTTCATAAGAAATGCAAAAACTGCACCCCCAGCAACTGGAGGTGCAGATCATTTATTATACAAGTACTTCCTTGTAATCCTTAGGATGACCGCAAGAGTAGCGTGTCACTATATTGAACGGTACGATAATCCGTTTGATTGGCTCATTCGGATTCTCTATGATCTGGATCAGGCATTTCGCAGCTTGGTATCCTAGATCGAAAATGTTAATATCCACAGAAGTCAAAGGCGGTCTTGCCATTTCGGCAATAAGGACATTGTTAAAACTGACAATTGAGACATCCTGAGGTACCGCAATTCCCATTTCATCAAGCTTATTCAGCACACCAAGTGCCATCAAGTCATCCGCAACGACCATGGCGGTAGGCGGATGTTCTAAGGATAACAATACCTCCACGGCATCCTGGCCGCTTTCGCGGAGGAATTCATCGTTGACGATGTACTTGTCTTCCAGATGGATCCCTGAGTTCCTCAAAGCTTTTTCATAGCCAAGCAGGCGTTCAACCGTTACGACCAGATCTAGATTTCCTCCGATGAAACCAATCCGGTCGTGGCCAAGCTGG
The DNA here is from genome assembly GCF_018613235.1 of Bacillus sp. ISL-41. GTDB lineage: Bacteria > Bacillota > Bacilli > Bacillales > Cytobacillaceae > Mesobacillus. The sequence goes on along the minus strand of NZ_JAGGQP010000022.1, from coordinate 9,961 downwards.
ATCAAATGCTCGGTCACTTCTTTTCCGGCTTTAAAGTTATCATTATCAACATAACTGGTATTTTCATCATCTTTAAAAGGCTTGCCAATTACCACAAAAGGAAAATTTCTTTCCTTCAGATAAGCAATGACCCTATCTTCCACCTTTGAATATAAAAGAACCACACCATCTACTCTTCCGCCCTGAACCATTGCGACAACACCATCGAAAATTTCATCCTCTGTTTTACCAGTGGTCATATGAAGGGCGTACTGCTTAGAATGAGCTCCTTCACTTAATCCTCTCAGGACAGTTGGAAAAAACGGATTCTGGAATACGACATCAGTAGAACTTGGCATGACCAGACCGATTGCCCGAGTCGATTGGCTGGCCAGGCTTCTGGCGATGAAGTTCGGGTGATACCCTAGCTGATCCATAACCTCCCTGACTCTTTCTTTCGTTTTTTCGCTGATTCTTGGACTATTGGCGATAACACGCGAGACAGTTGAAGGCGCGACATTTGCAACCTTCGCAACATCTTTTATTGTGACAGCCATAAAGTTCCCCTCCCTTTTGCCAGAGCAATTCCCTTATCTTTATTATAAATGAATTGTCCAGGTTTTTTGCTTATTTTTTCAAGCCTCCATTAAACAACAGTGCAGGCAAGATTTGGACTATTCTCCTTGCTCCTTGCTTCTCTTCCTCCTCTTAAATAGAAGGAAAATGAAACCGAAGAAAGCAGCGTATACAGCACCCATTGCCAGTAAATAAGGAATATTCAACCCGGTTTTTTCCGCAAGAACATAAATTTCTGCTTTTTCCCGATCCAAAGCCAGGTTATATTCTCCATCCTTGCTTCTGACAAGATCATTTGCAAGTAAGCCTCTCAGCTCTTTGTCAGCCTCTAACTGATCCGCTGTCAATGTGACATTCTGGGTATTTGAAGTATTATTAATCGCAATAACGGCAGTTTCATTCTCATAGGTCCTTTTGAAAACAGCCATGCCTTTCTTTTCATAAAGGACTTCCAAATCGCCTCTTCTTAATGAAGGAAGGTCATTGCGCAGCTCTCCAATTTTCGTGATGTAATCGATTAATTCTTTATCAGCCCTGAAGCTCATTTGCCTGCGGTTATCCGGATCTTCCCCACCGTCAAGGGCGATTTCACTTCCATAATAGACAATTGGAATTCCTGGAGCAGTATACATATACGTCAGTGCCATCTTCCATCTCGTTCCTGGATGCTGTCTGTTCTGGACCGCTTTCCTTGTGAACCTGACCATATCATGGTTATCGATAAAATTCCCCATTAATTCAGGGTTTTCATATATCGCTTTATTTCTTTTCGCTGTTGTTAAAAGCCAGTCCAAAGTTTGATCAGGTTTTTCGAATGCAGTGCGCAGCTGCTCATTCAATGGGAAATCAACAAAGCCATCGATTCCCGCTCTATCATATTCAGCAATATAATTTGGATCCTCAGACCAAACCTCGCCAATCAGATAAAAGTCCTCTTTAACACTTTTCACTTCTTTTGAAAACTCTTCCCAGAACTCAACAGGTACGTGACGGACAGTATCAAGTCTGTAACCGTCGATATTCGTTTCTTCAATCCACCATTTAGCAGCATCCAGTAAATATTCCTTTGTCTCAGGATTTTCCTGGGCCAGATCCGGCAAACCATAAAGCCAGTTATTCTCCAGCTGTTCCTGGTCGTTCCAATCAAGGATATCCTGCTTTTCATGGAACCAGTCTTTCTTAGCAGGATCATTTACCCACTCGTGTTCTGGAGCGACATGGTTGACGACAAAATCCAATATGATTTTAATGTCACGATCATGAGCCTCTTTTACCAGCTCTTTGAATTTGTCAACGCTTCCAAAGTGCTCTTCTGTATTATAGAAGTCCTTAATCCAGTATCCATGGTAGCCTTTATCGACATTATCGAACACAGGTGTCAGCCAGATAGCGGTAAATCCCATATCCTTAATATAATCCAGCTGGTCGATGACACCCTGGAAATCGCCTCCATGATAAGCCTTTGGGTCATTCGCATCAACCTCGAAGTCATTGCTATTGTCACCGTTGTTAAAACGGTCAACCATTAAAAAGTAAATTGTTTCATCCTGCCATTTGCGTCCTTCTTTTTCAGCGGCACCTGCCGGGAGGGAGCTAAAAAGAAGAAACGGAATCAAGATGAAGATGATCATTTTTTTCATCTCCGGGTCCTCCTCATAATTTAAGCAAAGGCCAAATATGGCCTTTGCTTAAAATGTTTCTGCCCTAATAGATTATCCTTTTGTTCCTCCTGCCGTCAAACCAGAAACAAAGTATTTTTGGAATGACAGGAAAAGGATGGCAATCGGTACCGCGATCAATACTGCACCAGCTGCGAAAGTCGTGAATTCTGCACCGAACTGTTTGGCTACCATATCATATAGACCAACAGCAAGTGTGTATTTTTCTTCTGTTCTTAAAAGGATTCTCGCAAGGATGAAATCACCAAATGGAGCAATGAACGCGAACAAAGCTACAACCGCGATGATTGGTGTCGCAAGCGGCATGACGATTTGGAAGAATATCCTCAAGTGGCCGGCACCGTCCATTTTAGCTGATTCATCAAGTTCTTTCGGAATCGTATCAAGATATCCCTTCATTAACCAAGTATTCATCGGGATTGCGCCCCCAACATATACAAGGATCAAGCCTAGATGAGTGTCAAGTAACCCAGTCAATAATGCAAGGATGAAAATCGCGATCAAGGCTGCAAAGTTTGGAATCATCTGCAGGATCAGAAATGTCATCAAGCTGTTTTTACGGCCGATGAAGCGATAGCGTGAAAATGAATACGCAGTCAGGCTGACAAGGATGACAGTAAACACCATTGTCAGCACACTTACCTTCAGCGAATTCCAGTACCAGTACAAGTACGCGCTTTGGCTAGTATCGAAAAGCTCCTTATAGTGAGCAAGCGTAGCATTTTCCGGAATGATGCTTGAACCGGACAAGCTTTGCCCCGGATTGAACGATGAACCGACAATCCAGAGGAGCGGGTAGATAATGATCGCAAACATAGCCAAAATCACAAGATATGTTAATGTCAGTCTGAGATATTTCTGTCGTTTGATACTCATATTACATCATATCCTCTTCTTGGAATGATTTCGTTCTCTTGAATTGCCATAAAGCTACTCCAATAACGATTAATGAAAGGAGCATTGTGATGGCAGCAGCTTTGGAATATTGTGCAGATGTCATCGTGAGGCTGTAAATCCACGAAATCAGGATATCTGTGCCGCCGGCATTAGCGCCTGGCATAGCAGGTCCGCCGCCATTAAAGAGATAAATAATATTAAAGTTATTGAAGTTGAACGTGTATTGCGTAATCAGAATTGGCGCTGTAGCGAAAAGCACAAGCGGCAATGTGATGTTCTTAAACTTCTGGAAGTTTGTCGCACCGTCCACAGTTGCTGCTTCGTATAATTCTTCCGGAATGGATTGGAGGACACCTGTTACCATTGCGAAAATGAACGGGAATCCAAGCCATGTTTGAATCATGATCAACGCGACTTTAGTATACATTGCCTCTGTCATCCATGGAATAGGATCGATACCAAAGAAACCAAGGATATCACGGTTGATAGCACCGAATGATTCGTTGAACATACCAGCAAATACAAGGATTGATACGAATGCAGGTACAGCCCAAGGAAGAATGAACACAGTACGGATGATTGCCTTTCCTTTTACATCCTTCTGATTTACGAGAATCGCAAGGAACATTCCCAATGCAACCTGGAAAGTGGTTGCGACGAATGTCCAGATGATTGTCCATGAAAGTACTGAGAAGAATGTCTGACGCCAAGATTCTAATCGGAACAAATCAAAGAAGTTTTTCAGTCCGACCCAGTCAACCAATTTTGCAGGTGGTGAATGGTACAGATCATAGTTGGTGAATGCCAGCAAGACTACAAATAGAATTGGAAATACAACTACAAAAATCAAAAGCAGGAATCCCGGTGACATGATCAAGTATGGGAATCCATTATCAATCAGGTTGTTGTATTGCTCCTTAACAGTGCTAAGACGCTCACCCATATCTCTTTTTAAGCCAGTCTTATATGCATCATTTAAGTTGAATAGATAGAAACCGATTCCAAAGATCAGGACTATCAGTGCCAGAATCCCTTCAACCATTAAGAAGATGGAGTGGTCACGAGGCGTCTGCTCTCCTAGTGTAAACAGGCCCCATAAACCCATGTTGAGCAAATCTGCGAAAACTCCGAAGAATGCACCGGTCAAAATTAAGAATGCGATTCCTTTTAAATACTGTTTGTTGTATAGCTGTCCTAGCCCTGGAATAATCGAAAGGGCTGTTGCTATTCTGCGGTGGTTGGTTTGATAGGACTTCTCTTTCATCCTATATTCCCCTTTCTCTTTCTATGTTTTTTTAAGGCACCTCATCGTGTAACCCGCTTTTCATGCTTACTTTGGACCATTCCCAGGTCAAACAGCTTCTTTTTACAGAGGCCTGATAGTGAGTGGGCAAAGCTATGGCGAAAGCTGCAATCATTGCGAAGAGACCTTGTAAAAGCATCAGATGCTTTATGAGAACGAATACATTATTTCCCGTAATGGATATCTGCTCGAGAAAACAATTTATTGGATCGATTTTTCCTGTTTTCACTCTCATGAAGCACCTGATTAACTTAACTCTATTCTAGCGCAACCGTTTGCTCAATGAAAGACTTTTTTACATCAGTTTCCGTAAACTTTGTGACTTTTCACATACCCTTTACGAAAACACAGAAAATGGAATATACTGCTGGAAAATATAACAGTACCCCCCATGGGAGGTACTGTAATATCTATTAATACTATTATTTTGCGTGGTTTTGCTGGATGTTTTGCTCGATTTGTTTTACAGCTGAATCAAGAGCTGCTTGTGGTTCCGCTTTGCCTGTTACAACAGTTTGCAATGCGCTTGCCATTGGTCCCCAAACTTCGCCCATTTCCGGGATGTTCGGCATTGGTACTGCGTCTTGTGTCTGTAGTGCAACAGCTTTAGCACCTTCATTTTCAGCGATTGCTGGGTCGTCAACTAGAGCTACGTTAGTTGGAACTTCAGCAGTTTGCTCGAAACGGTACTTAGCATTTTCGTCGTTTGTGATGTACTCAAGGAACTTTGTAGCCCATTCCTGATTTTTAGAGTAAGAAGAAACGTGCCAGCCTTTAACACCCATGAAAGTCTTCATTGGTGTTCCATCAGCAAATTTAGGGAATGGAGCTGCACCATATTCGATGCCAGCATCTTTCATGCCGCCAAATGCCCATGGTCCGTTCATGACAGAAGCTACTTTACCTTCATTGAAAAGTCCGTCCATAGCAGAACCGCCGTTTTCGCCGATGATTCCGTTAGGGAATAGTCCTTCAGTATACCATTTCTGAATGTACTCAGTACCTTTTACAGCACCTTCGTTGTTCAAGCCAAGATCTTGAGGGTTAAGAGCGCCGTCTTTTTCACCGAATACATATCCGCCGTTGCCGCCGATTGGAGCGTGTGCAAAGTAGAAGTTATCCCAAAGTGCAAGGAAACCGTACTTGCCGTCTTTAGTGTTAGCTTTTGCGAATTCGTAAAGGTCTTCCATTGTAGCAGGAACTTCAGTCATAAGAGCTTTGTTGTAGATAAATACTGGAGTTTCAGCAGACTTTGGAAGTCCGTATAATTTACCGTCGAAAGATTGTGCGTTGATTGATGACTCAGAGAAAGTGCTCTTCACATCGTCGCTTACATTTAGTTCAGCGATATGTCCCTGAACTGCAAGCTCACCGATTTGGTCATGTGGAAGAGTGATGATGTCCGGGCCAGTTCCCGCAGGACCATCAAGACGTAATTGTTCTTTCATTTTTGTAGCCATTTCTACTTCTTTGAAATCGATTTTGATTCCGTGTTCTTTTTCGAAGTCTGCTGCTACTTTCTCAAGCCAGCCAGACTTATCTTTATCTTCCCAAACTACTAGCTTCTCTGGTTTAGAAGCGTCTTCTGTTTTCTCACCGTTGTCTTTTGAACCTGTGTTTTCTTCTTCTTTAGGTCCACAAGCAGCAAGTGCGCCAATCATTAAGACCAGCATCATGAAAATTGACAATGCCTTTTTCATGTGTATACCCCTCCTAAAAATGTGTAATTACTTTTCATTGTGCAGATAGTCTTCCAATCTGTGCAAACGTTTGTAATTTAGTTTGCAATTCTATGAAAACGATTGCACAACCTACTTCTTATTATAAAGACTTAAATCTTTTTGACAACTAATTTTTTTTATTTTTTTAAAAGTCAGCTGAAATCATTAAAGTTTTGTGAATCAGCTTTTTATTGATTGACATTTCAAAATGAGTGTTCTACCCTTGTTTTAATCTTGATATGTTGTTGCTCTTTCCGTTAAAATTTCATCAAATAGAGCAAAACAATCATTTAATTAGTTCACTCTATAATTTTCTGGAACTTCGCAATATCAGGAATTTAATATGAAAGGAATGGTTTCCACTTGTTAAAAGAAGCGATATACCACCGTCCTAAAGATAATTATGCATACGCTTGCACTAATGAAGAATTACATATTCGCATTCGCACAAAAAAAGATGATATGAAAGAAGTTTCCCTTCTGAATGGCGATCCATATGACTGGCAGGATGGTAAATGGATGACAAATACCGTTCCTATGATTAAAAGCGGATCGGATCAATTATTCGATTATTGGTTTGTTGCTATTAAACCTCCTTTTCGCAGAATGCGTTACGGATTTATTTTAAATGATGGCAGCGAAACAGCTTGTCTTACTGAAAAAGGGTTTTACGATGAACCTCCATTGGATGATACCGGCTACTATTTTGCCTTCCCTTACCTTAATAATATTGATGTGTTCCGTGCTCCATCATGGGTTAAAGATACAGTCTGGTATCAGATTTTTCCTGAACGTTTTGGCAACGGTAATCCATCTAATGACCCAGAAGGTGCTTTGCCGTGGGGCAGTGCTCCTCCTGAAAGGGACAACTTCTTTGGCGGCGACCTCCAGGGTGTAATCAACAATATCGATTATCTTGCCAAGCTTGGCATTACCGGTATATATTTTACGCCTATTTTCAAAGCCTATTCCAATCATAAATATGACACGATTGACTATATGGAAATCGATCCGCAATTCGGGGATAAAGAAACATTGAAGAAGCTTGTCCAGGTATGCCATGAGCATGGCATCAAGATCATGCTCGATGCAGTCTTCAACCACAGCGGGTTCTACTTCCCACAGTTCCAGGATGTTCTGGAAAAAGGTGAGGAATCTCCTTATAAAGACTGGTTCCACACTAATGAATTCCCGCTAGTAATGGAGCCAAGACCGAATTATGACACTTTTGCCTTTGAAAAATCGATGCCTAAGCTGAATACCGAAAATCCTGAAGTGATTGAGTATCTGCTTGAAGTGGGGCGCTATTGGGTTCGCGAGTTCGATATCGATGGCTGGAGGCTTGATGTTGCCAATGAAGTCGATCACTCTTTCTGGAGGAAATTCCGTTCTGAAGTGAAAGCAATCAAGCCTGATCTCTACATTCTCGGAGAAATCTGGCATGATTCCATGCCATGGCTGCGAGGCGACCAGTTCGACGCCGTCATGAACTATCCGTTCACGACTAATATCCTGAACCTGTTTGCGCGCGGAACCATTTCAGTAAAAGAATTCATTGAGAACATGACAACCGTCAATCATATGTATCCGAAAAACGTAAACGAAGTTGCCTTCAACTTGATTGGCAGTCATGATACACCGAGAATCCTGACCGAGTGCGGCGGTGACGAAGACAAAGTTAAACAGATTTTCACCGTACTGCTTTCATACATTGGAACACCGTGTATCTATTACGGTGATGAAATCGGCATGAGCGGCCCGCAGGATCCAGGCTGCCGCGAATGCATGAAGTGGAATGAAGAAGATCAGAACAATGATATGTTTGGGCACGTTCAAAAAATGATCCAGCTTCGCAAAGAGTACCCGCTTCTGGCCAATGAAGGTGAACTTCACTTCATTCCATCAGATTACCATGAAAGCTGCTTCGCCTATACGAAATCCAACGGCGAAACAACGATCTTGGTTGTTGTGAATATGAGCGATAAAGAAGCAAGTTATCATCTGCCATTTAATTTAAAAGGGAAAAAAATCACAAATATCTATACTGGCGAAGATTATGCCGCTGAAAGCGATGATCTTACAGCCAAGATTAACGCAAACGGATTCGCATTGTTCAAATTTTAAAGACAGCCTTCCCCCTTTCCTTCTGGACAGGGGGTTACTTTTTTTATTTTCTTACTTTTCGAGGGGACGAACCTATTTGCCGATCCGAAATTCTCCCAGAATCTGACGAATTATATATAGTCACCTTGCTAAGTATATACTTTTCAGAATTAAGTTTTTTCGGAAAACGAATCTTTTTCACTTCAATTTCTCCGCATAGTCTGTATAATTAAGGAATTGAGTGACAACTTGGAGATGTAAAACATGAAAAATAAAACAGTTAAACTATCACTTTTTGCCATTACATGGCCACTTTTTATAGAAATTCTTCTATATATGCTGATGGGAAATGCGGATACGCTCATGCTTTCCCAGTATTCGGATAATTCCGTGGCTGCTGTCGGGGTATCCAACCAGATACTTTCGATGGTCATTGTCATGTTCGGCTTCATTGCAACAGGGACTGCTATTTTGGTTGCGCAGAACCTTGGCGCAAAAATGAATGATGATGCCCGTGAAGTTTCAGCAGTTTCGATCGGTGCAAACCTGGTATTCGGCCTGGTTCTGAGCGCAGCCGTTTTCATTTTTAGCGAGCAATTACTCCGGTTAATGGATCTTCCCCCTGAATTGTTTGATGAAGCCAATTCCTATCTAAAAATTGTCGGCGGCTTTTCATTCATTCAGTCGTTGATCATGACAGTCAGCAGCATTATCCGCAGCTATGGATTTACCCGTGACATTATGTATGTCACGATCGGCATGAACGTGCTGAACGTCATCGGCAACTATTTCTTCATCTTCGGGCCTTTCGGCTTCCCTGTCCTAGGGGTAGAAGGTGTGGCGATTTCAACCACTGTCAGCCGGATTATCGGATTGCTGGCCGCTATTTATGTAATGACAAAACGCATACCTGGTTCATTGCCATTATCAATGCTATTCAGTTTTCCAAAAAAGCATCTGAAAAACCTGCTTAATATCGGAATCCCATCTGCCGGTGAGCACTTGAGCTACAATGGATCCCAGATGGTGATCACCTATTTTATCGCGACTCTTGGAACACAGGCATTGACCGCAAAAGTTTATACTCAAAATGTCATGATGTTCATTTTCCTTTTCAGTATCGCAATCAGTCAGGGAACACAGATTTTGATTGGACATATGGTCGGCGCAAAAGAAATCGAGAATGCGTATAAGCGCGCATTAAAAAGTTTGAAGCTGGCGATTATCATTTCCATCGCTGCCGCGGTGATTGTTTCCTTCTTTTCAAAAAACCTGCTTGGAATCTTCACGGATAATATGAGCATCATCGAACTCGGCACCACATTGATTTTGCTCACAATCATCCTTGAACCCGGCAGATCCTTTAATCTAGTCCTCATCAGTTCACTAAGGGCTGCGGGTGACGTGAAATTCCCTGTTTATATGGGAATCCTGTCGATGTGGGGAGTGAGCGTAACACTCTCTTATTTCCTGGGGATCTATCTGGAAATGGGGCTTGTCGGCATCTGGATCGCCTTCATTGCAGATGAGTGGCTACGCGGATTGCTCATGCTGTGGCGTTGGAGATCCAGAGTATGGGTCAAAAAATCATTCGTGCCGGATGTCCAGCCAGTCCAGGCAGAATAAGTTATGGAGACTATGCTGCTAGCCTTTAATTGTACCCTTATAGATGGCGATACTGTTGCATAAGGGTACGATTAGCC
>NZ_JAGGQP010000021.1 GCF_018613235.1 Bacillus sp. ISL-41 | reverse complement strand
GGCAGTCGGCTATACTTTTCGATTTCGGTCCGCCCATTGAAGTCAAAGAACGACTTCACTGGTCGGCCCTCCAGCGCTTTTCGGGGCTGGACAAGGCGCTTGCGCTTTTCGAATGTCATCTTAGAGAAATAATTTAACTGGAAAGGGAGAGCCATATTGTTTTTAAAACGATTAGATGTGGTCGGATTTAAATCGTTTGCCGAGAGGATTTCGGTAGAATTCGTTCCAGGCGTGACTGCTGTCGTAGGGCCTAATGGAAGCGGGAAAAGTAATATTACTGATTCCATCCGCTGGGTTCTGGGGGAACAATCAGCCAAGTCGCTCCGCGGTGCAAAAATGGAAGATATCATATTTGCCGGGAGCGATTCGCGCAAGCCGCTGAATTTTGCAGAAGTAACATTAACCCTCGATAACGAAGATCAATCCTTGCCGCTGGATTACAATGAAGTGAGCGTAACCCGTCGTGTCTACCGTTCTGGTGACAGTGAATATTTAATCAACAAACAGAATTGCCGACTTAAGGATATTGTTGATTTGTTCATGGATTCCGGCCTTGGCCGCGAAGCTTTCTCCATTATCAGCCAGGGCAGGGTTGAGGAAATACTCAACAGCAAACCTGAGGACCGCAGGACGATATTTGAGGAAGCTGCGGGTGTTCTTAAATATAAATCCCGCAAGAAGAAAGCGGAAAGCAAGCTTTTTGAAACGCAGGAGAATTTAAATCGGGTAACGGACATCATCCACGAATTAGAAGGTCAGGTAGAGCCGCTGAAAATCCAGGCTTCAATCGCAAAGGATTATCTGCAGCAAAAAGAAGAGCTAGAGCAGATAGAAGTAGCGCTGACTGCTTATGAAATTGAAGATCTGCATGTCCGATGGGAACAGCTGTCCAGGCAGCTTGAACAGCATAAAGAAGATGAAATCAAACAATCTGCCGTCCTTCAGAAAAAAGAAGCGGAAATAGAAAAAATGAGGGACCAGCTAGCCGCGCTGGATGAATCGGTGAGCGATTTGCAGAACGTGCTCCTGCATGCCAGCGAGGAGCTTGAAAAGCTGGAAGGCAGAAGAGAGGTTCTCAAGGAACGAAAAAAGAATGCTTCACAAAACAAAGGGCAACTCGAAAAGAATATTGAGGAACTGACCTCTTCTGTTTCATTGCTGGAAAACCAGAAGGCTGAGTATGAAAAATCTGTCTCTGTATTAACGGCAGAAGCTTCTGCACTCCAGAAAGAGCTTCATCAGAAGCAGGAGCAGTTAAAACTTTACAGCGAAGATGTTGAGCATAAAATCGATTCAATAAAAAGTGACTACATCGAGGTGCTGAACGAACAGGCCGGGGCCAAAAATGAGAAAATTTATATTGAACAGCAGCTGCAGCAGCAAGCAGCCAAAGGTTCGAGGCTGGACAATGACAATGACCGCTTTGTCTCAATTCGTGATGAAATCAATGAGAGGAAGGCGGAAATAGAGAAAAAGGTCGCCTCTTCACAGCAGGAGTTGGAGGAGCAGGCTAGAATCTTTTTTGAAGAGCAGAAGAAGCTTGAATCTTTAAGGAATAATTACGAGAAGCAAGAGAAAACACTGTATCAGGCATATCAGTACCTGCAGCAAGCTAAATCAAAAAAAGAAATGCTTGAAGAAATGGAAGAGGATTATTCAGGCTTTTTCCAAGGCGTAAAGGAAGTGCTGAAGGCCAGGGATACCCGTCTTCACGGTATAGAAGGTGCGATTGCTGAATTAATCCATGTTCCTAAACAATATGAAACGGCGATTGAAACAGCTCTTGGCGGCGCGATGCAGCATATTGTTGTCCAGAATGAAGAAAATGCGCGGGCTGCAATTCAGTTCCTGAAGCAAAAATCATTCGGCAGGGCAACATTCCTCCCGCTAAGCATTATCAAAGGGAAATATCTGGCTTCTTCACAGCTCGCACTTCTTGCGGGTAACAGTGCGTATATCGGCACTGCTGCCGATTTGATTCAGTTTGATCAAAAGTATGCTGAAGTCGTAAAAAACTTGCTTGGCAATGTAGTGATTGCCAGGGATTTAAAGGGCGCAAATGAAATGGCCAAAATGCTGCAATACCGCAGCCGAATCGTCACGCTTGATGGCGATGTGGTGAACCCTGGTGGGTCGATGACTGGGGGAGCAGTAAAACAGAAATCGAGTTCATTGCTCAGCCGTAAGGGCGAATTAGAAGATTTAACGAATAAGCTAGCCGACATGGAAGGAAAGACTAGCTTGCTTGAATCGAAAGTGAAATCATTGAAGGCTGAAACGCAAAACAGTGAAATAAGGCTGGAGGAACTTCGAAAAGCAGGGGAAGAGCTTCGCTTTAAGCAGCAGAGCTTGAAGGGTGACCTGCGTGAAGTGGAGCTGGAGCAGAAAAATATCAATGAACGTTTATCGGTATACGATTCTGAAAAGACCCAGCTCGACTCAGACAAGGAAAAGCTAGAATCCAGATTGATTGAACTCGATGGGTTATTGGTTAAGTTCCATCAGGACCTTGTTCAATTTGATAAAGAAATAGAACGCTTGACGAAGCTGAAGAACTCTAACTCTACTTCCAAGGATTCGCTGATCTCTGAAATAAGTGATTTGAAAATCAACCTTGCATCGAAGAAAGAACAACTCTCCCATGTGAAGGAAAAGCTGGATTCTGCAGTTTTACAGTCAGAAGAGCAATCCAGAAAATTAGATATCCTGAAAGAAGATTTATCTCTTCTTTCCTCTGAAATGACCGATAGTTCATCCGGGGAAACCCACCTGGAAGAAGCTGCAAAAAGAAAACTGCAGGACAAAAATGAAACGCTTAAGCTGATTTCTTCACGCAGGAATGAGCGTCTTGAGCTTCAAAATAAGCTTGAGGACCAGGAATTGGAATCAAAAGAACTAAGGAGGCTTCTAAAGGGCATCAACGAAGTGCTCAAGGATGAGGAAGTGAAGCTGAACAGGCTTGATGTTGAACTGGATAATAAGCTTGCCCATCTTAGAGAGGAATATCTTCTTTCATATGAAGCGGCGAAGGAACAATATCCGCTGACAATCCCGGCCGATGAGGCAAGGAGAAAAGTAAAGCTGATCAAAATGGCGATTGAGGAACTGGGAACGGTTAACCTTGGTGCAATTGAAGAATACGACCGTGTCTCAGAGCGTTATGAATTCCTTCTGGAGCAGAAGAATGATCTCCAGGAAGCAAAGGATACATTATTCCTTGTCATCGACGAGATGGACCATGAAATGAAAAAGCGCTTTGAACAGACCTTCACTGCGATCCGCTCACACTTTGAGTCTGTGTTCCAGGCTTTATTCGGGGGCGGCCGAGCGGACCTGCGGCTGACACAGCCAGATGACCTGCTGAACACCGGGGTTGAAATAGTTGCCCAGCCACCAGGAAAGAAGCTGCAAAACCTAGGATTATTATCTGGCGGTGAGCGGGCGTTGACCGCGATTGCCCTGCTGTTCTCCATTTTGAAGGTTCGTCCTGTACCATTCTGTATCCTGGATGAAGTGGAAGCTGCATTGGATGAAGCCAATGTATACCGTTTCGCTCAATACCTGAAGAAATACCGTGAAGAAACACAATTTATTGTGATCACTCACCGCAAGGGTACAATGGAAGAAGCAGATGTCCTTTATGGAGTAACCATGCAGGAATCCGGAGTCTCCAAGCTAGTATCCGTCCGGCTTGAAGATTCCAAAGAACTGGTGAAATCATAAAGAAAAAGGAAGCGCTCAAGAGGCGTTGTGATTTTTTTATGAAATAAATCTTTTTGAAATGGCTCTGTTATAGCCCGAATAGGGTTTTTAAAACCTGTTGATTGTAGTGGAAGGCGCGTAGACTCCTCCGAAAATGCTAACGCATTTTCATCGTGCGTGGGCGGGTTCGAGGAAGTGTATTCAATGTCCTGCGGGATGAGCAAGTCATGGGGAGACCCCGCAGGCGCATAGAGCGCCGAGGAGGCTCCCCGACTGCAAGGAAGAATTTGATTTTTGAAAAAGCCGGCAGTTGGGCTTTTTCTTAATTCTTCCCCGCAGAAAGCGAAGCGACTGGAACGAAAATCAACAGTCGAGTTTAACAGAGCCGCTGAAACAATTAAGGAAGGCGATGGAACCATGAGTTTTTTTAAGAAATTAAAAGAAAAGTTCACGACACAAACTGAAACTGTCACAGAGAAATTCAAAGACGGCTTGACCAAAACAAGGGATAACTTCTCCAGTAAAGTGAATGACCTTGTTTCGCGCTATCGTAAAGTAGATGAAGAATTTTTCGAAGAGCTGGAAGAAATTTTGATCCAGGCAGATGTTGGCTTCGAAACGGTAATGGAATTGATTGAAGAGCTGAAAAAAGAGGTCAAACGCCGCAACATCCAGGACACAAAAGATGTTCAGGCTGTTATCTCTGAGAAGCTCGTTGAAATCTATGAGGCAGGATCTGATGATGACTCTTTCCAACTGAACATCCAGGAAGACGAGTTGACGGTCATTTTGTTCGTTGGAGTCAATGGTGTCGGCAAGACAACAACCATCGGTAAATTGGCCCATAAGTTCAAGTCTGAAGGGAAAAATGTCCTGCTTGCCGCAGGAGATACCTTCCGTGCAGGTGCAATCGAGCAGCTTGAAGTTTGGGGAGAGCGCGTTGGTGTCGATGTGATCAAGCAGGCTGAAGGTTCTGATCCGGCAGCTGTCATGTATGATGCCGTCCAATCGGCTAAGTCAAGAAAGGCTGATATCCTGATCTGTGATACAGCCGGCAGATTGCAAAACAAGGTAAACCTGATGAAAGAGCTTGAAAAGGTAAAGCGTGTCATTGAACGTGAGGTTCCGGGAGCTCCTCATGAAGTACTTCTAGTGCTTGATGCTACTACTGGGCAGAACGCGTTGATCCAGGCTAAAACATTCAAAGAAGCAACTGACGTGAGCGGTATTGTTCTTACAAAACTTGATGGAACTGCTAAGGGCGGAATTGTACTCGCAATCCGCAATGAGCTGAACATTCCGGTTAAATTTGTGGGGCTGGGAGAAAAAATGGATGACCTTCAGGAATTTGATGCTGAAAGGTATGTTTATGGATTGTTTGCTGACCTGGTCGAGGAAGAGGAAGCTGCGGAAGAATCTTGATATACCAGCAAATTGGTGTAAAGAACTTTTCTTGACAGAGAAGATGATCGTGTGTAAACTCTTAATGTAAAGGTATTTCACTTAACATGGGGGAATCGAAATGCTTGAGAAAACGAACCGCATGAACTATTTGTATGACTTTTATCAGGCATTGCTTACTCCAAAACAAAGCAGTTATATGGCTCTGTACTATCTTGATGACTATTCGCTCGGGGAGATTGCTGAAGAGTATGATGTTAGCCGGCAGGCTGTATACGACAACATCAAACGCACAGAAGCGATGCTCGAGGAGTATGAAGAAAAGTTGTTGTTGTTCGAAAAATTCCAGAAAAGAAGTGAGCTTATTTCAAAATTGAAAGAGCGTATTGGGGATGGAGAGAACGACCACGATTTGCATGAAATGATAGCCGAGCTTGAGAAATTAGACTAGGGAGGCGCATGATATGGCATTTGAAGGATTGGCCGACCGACTGCAAAATACGATGCAAAAAATCCGCGGAAAAGGCAAGGTCTCGGAAGCGGATGTAAAAGAAATGATGCGAGAGGTCCGTCTGGCGCTTCTAGAGGCTGACGTTAACTTTAAAGTTGTAAAGGACTTCGTCAAGAAAGTCACTGAAAGGGCAGTTGGCCAGGAGGTTGTTAAAAGCCTGACACCGGGCCAGCAGGTCATTAAGGTTGTTAAAGAAGAACTTACCGAGCTGATGGGCGGAGAGCAAAGCAAAATCGCTGCCGCAAATCGTCCTCCGACTGTCATCATGATGGTCGGTCTTCAAGGTGCTGGTAAAACGACAACCACCGGTAAGCTTGCAAATCTCCTTCGTAAAAAATACAATCGAAAACCTTTGCTTGTAGCGGCGGATATCTATCGTCCAGCTGCCATCAAGCAGCTCGAGACGCTCGGCAAGCAATTGAGCATGCCGGTATTCTCGCTGGGAGACCAGGTCAGCCCTGTTGAAATTGCTAAACAGGCGATTGCCAAGGCGAAGGAAGACCATAATGACTATGTCCTGATCGATACTGCGGGTCGTCTTCATGTGGATGAAAATCTGATGGACGAGCTGAAGCAGATCAAAGAGCTTTCGAAACCAGACGAGATTTTCCTTGTCGTCGATGCGATGACAGGTCAGGATGCCGTCAATGTTGCCCAGAGCTTTAATGAACAGCTTGGCTTGACTGGTGTCGTACTGACAAAGCTTGACGGTGATACACGTGGCGGTGCCGCGCTGTCCATCCGCGCTGTTACCAATACTCCGATCAAATTTGTCGGTCTTGGTGAAAAACTTGATGCTCTTGAAGCATTCCACCCAGAGAGGATGGCTTCAAGGATCCTGGGAATGGGTGACGTCCTGACGCTGATCGAGAAGGCACAGGCAAACGTCGATGAAGAGAAAGCGAAAGAGCTTGAAAAGAAAATGCGTACAGCATCATTTACCCTTGATGACTTCCTGGACCAGCTTGGCCAGGTAAAAAAGATGGGCCCACTGGATGAAATCCTGAAGATGATGCCGGGCGCTAATAAAATCAAGGGCATGAACAATCTTCAAATCGATGAAAAGCAAATCTCGCATGTTGAGGCGATCATCCAGTCGATGACTGCCCATGAAAAAACTCATCCTGAAGTCATCAACGCCAACAGGCGGAAACGGATTGCGAAGGGAAGCGGAACCTCCATCCAGGAAGTTAACCGCCTGCTCAAGCAATTCGAAGACATGAAAAAGATGATGAAGCAGATGACGAACATGCAGCAAAAAGGCAAGAAAAAGGGCGGTTTCAAGATGCCGTTTAACCCTTTTTAACTTGTAATTTCAGGTATTTTCAGTCTGTAAAGAAAAAACCCTTTACAAGCTGTTTTCAATTTGGTATTATTCTATCTTGTGTGAAACTATTCGGAGGTGCTTATTTAAAATGGCAGTAAAAATTCGTTTAAAGCGTATGGGAGCTAAAAAGTCTCCTTTCTATCGTATTGTAGTAGCTGATTCACGTTCACCACGTGACGGCCGTTTCATCGAGTCTGTAGGAACTTACAACCCGGTTGCTCAACCAGCAAAGGTTGAACTTAACGAAGAGTTGGTTCTTAAGTGGTTGAACGACGGTGCAAAACCATCTGATACAGTGCGTAACTTGTTCTCTAAGCAAGGTATCATGGAAAAATTCCACAACGCTAAGCACAGCAAGTAATTGTGGACACGCCCATGAAAGAATTAATCGAGACGATCGTGAAGCCACTTGTTGATTTTCCTGAAGATGTCCATGTAAATGAACATGAAGAGGATCAGCGCGTTACCTATAAGCTTTCCGTCAACAAAAGTGATATGGGCAAAGTTATTGGTAAGCAGGGACGCGTTGCAAAGGCGATTCGAACAGTAGTCTATGCAGCAGGTTCATCACAGCAAAAGAAGATTTTCTTGGAAATCGTCGAATAACAATCATCTGCGAACGCAGAATGGAGAAAACTCTATAAATGATTGTCTGTAAAAGGGAGGGGTAACCCTCCTTTTTTCTATTTAAAAAGAAATAAGGTATAATGGATAACCGAAGAGGTATGTGATGTATTGCCGCTGCCGTCAGGGAAGCCCATTTAAATGTATAGTGTCTCCATCGGTCCTATGGAAGCGTCAAACCGGGTGCCGAGGGTAAAAAAGTGTCTCCATCGGGCCAATGGAAGCGCCAAACCGGGTGCAGAGGGTAAAAAAGTGTCTCCATCGGGCCAATAGAAGCGTCAAACCGGGTGCCGAGGGTAAAAAAGTGTCTCCATCGGGCCAATGGAAGCGCCAAACCGGGTGCCGGAAAAAAATTTCTGCGTTAAATTGGCTTTAAGGGGGAAATGCTTTGAAGGTACTGCAAACAATCATTGTCAAACAGGTACTGACAGAAGAAAGCAAGGAAAAAATCCACCAAAAATACCACTTCAGAAAGCTTCAGCTGCAAAAGGAATGCGATCAACTGAGATTTGAACTGAAGAAGCTGGAGAAATCAAAGAAATTTCCGCCTGAGACATTGAAAAAGCATTTTGAACAAGAAATAAAAGTCCATAAAGAAAAAATTAAGCTCCTGGATTTTCAAATAGAACAACTACATATTCTTCCGCTTGGGAGTGAAATTAAAGAAACGGAGCTGCAAGGGATAGTCGACATTAGTGTCGGCGACCAGTGGGATGAGTTTCTTTCAGGAAAGACTATTATTGTGAAAGATGGCATCGTGGCCGAAATACGCGAGAGGTGATAGAGCAATGGAAAAGTATTTTAATGTCGGAAAGATTGTAAATACGCATGGCATTCGCGGTGAAGTCAGAGTGATATCAAGGACTGACTTTCCAGAGGAGCGGTATAAGTTAGGAAATACTCTACTCTTATTCATGCCCGGTTCAAAGGAGCCGGAAGAATTGGTAGTGAAAAGCCACAGGACCCATAAGAATTTCAATCTGCTGACATTTGAAGGTTTCGACAATGTCAATCAGGTAGAAAGAATGAGGGGCGGCATTCTTAAGGTTCCAGAAACACAGCGCGGCAGTCTTGAGGAAGGTGAGTTCTATTTCCAGGATATTCTCGGCTGCACCATGTTTACAACGGAAGGGGAGGAACTCGGCAAGGTCATCGAAATCTTGACTCCGGGTGCCAATGATGTCTGGGTTGTAAAGGGAAGCAATGGCAAGGAACTTCTGATTCCTTATATTGAGGACATCGTGAAAAAAGTAGACGTCAAGGAAAAGGTTATTGAAATTGAGCCAATGGAAGGGCTTCTTTCATGATGAACATCGATGTCCTGTCTATTTTTCCAGAGATGTTTGAGGGTGTGTTTGGCTCTTCCATCCTGAAAAAGGCTGCTGAAAAAGGAGCTGTTGGGTACAATGTCGTTAATTTCCGGGACTTTGCCGATAACAAGCACCAGACAGTTGATGACTATCCATATGGCGGCGGTGCTGGCATGGTGTTAAAGCCTCAGCCGATTTTCGATGCGGTATCCAATTTAAAGGAGCGCGCAAAAAGCACTTCCCCAAGGGTGATCCTCATGTGCCCACAGGGTGAACGGTATACACAGAAGAAAGCGGAAGAGCTGGCAAAAGAGGATCATTTGATTTTTATTTGCGGCCATTATGAGGGGTATGATGAGCGGATCCGTGAGCATGTCATCACTGACGAGATTTCAATCGGAGATTATGTCCTGACCGGCGGGGAGCTTGGCGCGATGGTTGTCATCGACAGTGTCGTGCGCCTGCTTCCAGGTGTACTTGGCAGCGAAGAGTCCCATATCCAGGATTCCTTCAGCACTGGTCTGCTTGAGCACCCCCATTATACAAGACCGGCAGACTTCCGCGGATTGAAGGTCCCGGATGTTCTGGTCTCTGGCAACCATAAGTTGATTGATGAGTGGAGGACAAAGGAGAGTTTAAGAAGAACCCTGCAGCGAAGGCCAGATCTTCTTGATGAGGCAGAGCTGACAGAACAGCAAAGAAAATGGCTTGATGAACTGATAAAAATGAATGAATAATATTGCAGTCAGGCCCTGTTTATGTTAAGATACTTCTTGTGGCTAAAAGCAAACGTGCTGAATGCCACTTATAACAATGTTCCGCTGCAATGAAAGTGTGCAAGAGCATTCGTGGGAGGAGTTGAATACGATGCAACAATTAATCGAAGAAATCACAAAAGCACAACTTCGCACTGATCTTCCATCTTTCCGTCCTGGTGACACAGTACGTGTACACGTTAAGGTTGTCGAAGGAACTCGTGAACGTATCCAGTTGTTTGAAGGTGTAGTGATTAAGCGTCGTGGTGGTGGAATCAGCGAAACTTTTACAGTTCGTAAGATTTCTTACGGAGTAGGCGTTGAGCGTACGTTCCCTGTTAACACACCAAAAATTGCGAAGCTTGAAGTTATCCGCCGCGGTAAAGTACGCCGTGCGAAACTTTACTACCTGCGTAACCTGCGTGGTAAGAAAGCTCGTATCAAAGAAATTCGATAAGAATGAATGTCAAAAAGGAGCTTGCCTAGCCAAGCTCCTTTTTCATTCAGATTCTTTTCCTGGCGAAATGCTGATAAAATAAAACCGTATATGGGCTCTTTTCGAGGAGCCGTTTAAATAATGAGGCATACATACTCGTAAAAACCCAGCTGCCGGTTTTTACTATTAGTTGTGGCTAGTACAAAGTTTTCGAAAAGAGCATTATTAATTTATTTTAAAAAATTATCGCCCATCGTGTTTATCTTGTCTGACTTATGTAAAATAAAGTTATGTACTCAAACAACATTTATATCGGAATGGTGGGAAAAGAATGGCCGAGAAAAAGAAGAATGAACTATGGGAATGGACGAAGGCACTCCTGATTGCTGTCGTGCTGGCAGCAGTTATTCGATACTTTTTATTCGCTCCGATAGTGGTGGATGGATTATCCATGATGCCTACGCTCCATGACCAGGACCGGATGATCGTGAATAAGCTCAGCTATAAAATTGGGGAGCCGGAAAGATTCGATATTATCGTCTTTCATGCACCTGAGAACAAAGATTACATAAAAAGAGTAATCGGCCTTCCAGGCGATAAAGTAGAATATAAAAATGATACGCTGTATGTAAATGGGAAAGCATACGAAGAACCATACTTGGAAGAATATAAAAAACAAGTGATAGATGGACCGCTGACAGATCCATTTACGCTGGAAGAGAAGATTGGCAGGGAGACTGTTCCTGAAGGCCATCTTTTCGTCATGGGCGATAATCGCCGTTTCAGCAAGGATAGCCGCCACATTGGCACTGTACCATTTGATGAGGTGCTGGGCAAGACCAGCATTATCTACTGGCCAATTGAGGATATTCGTACGATAGACTAGGGTGTGACAGCACTCCAAAAGACATAAGGAAGATTGCTTAATAGATGGGAGGTGGCTGCTTTGACGATCCAATGGTTTCCAGGCCATATGGCGAAGGCTCGCAGAGAGGTCACGGAAAAATTAAAGCTCGTGGATGTCATTTTTGAATTGGTAGATGCGCGAATCCCGTATTCGTCCAGAAATCCTATGATTGATGAAATCATCCAGCATAAACCAAGAGTCGTTTTACTGAATAAAGCGGATATGGCCGATAAAGCTGTTACAGAACAATGGCTTCGGTATTACCGTGAAAAAGGAATCACTGCTCTGGCAATCAATTCTCAGGCCGGTACCGGACTTAAACAAATCGTCCAGGAGTCCAAGGTCCTCCTGAAGGACAAGTTTGACCGCCTAAAATCAAAAGGGGTCAAGCCGAGGGCAATCCGGGCAATGATTGTCGGAATCCCTAACGCTGGGAAATCGACGCTGATCAACAGACTTGCCGGAAAAAATATTGCCCAGACCGGTAACAGGCCTGGCGTCACAAAATCACAGCAATGGATTAAAGTCGGCAAGGAGCTGGAATTGCTCGATACTCCGGGAATTCTTTGGCCGAAGTTTGAGGACCAGGAAGTAGGTACAAAGCTTGCAGTAACAGGAGCAATCAAGGATACAATCCTTAATCTTCAGGATTTGGCCGTATATGCTTTAAGATTCCTGGAAAAGCATTATCCAGAACGCCTCCAGGAGAGATATAAACTTTCCGAGCTCCCAGAGGAGATTGTGGAGCTCTTTGATCAGATTGGCGATTTTCGCGGCTGCAGAATGCCTGGGGGATATGTTGATTATGACAAAGTCGCTGAGCTCGTGATCAGGGAAATACGAACAGAAAAACTAGGTCCGCTATCCTTTGAACGACCTGAGGATTTAAACTCTAAGGATGAGATAGAAAGTTAAACCCCAAAAATAAAGGTCCTGAGCTCAGGGCCTTTATTTTTGGTTTAAACTGCCGATACATAATAAAGAAGTATTTTAGGAGAAAATTTTCATGGATAAATATACAATTGGTGAAATTGAACAGCAGCTATTCGGGGAAGAGGAAGTAAACAAAGAATTCCTGAAAAGCTTAAAAAAAGACAGCCGCAAAGGCGTGCAAAAACTTGTCTCAAAATGGAAAAGACAGGAAGAATTGAAAAAGCAAGTCCATGAGCAATTCATCAACATGACTTCCTTTGAGAGGAAATACCGATCCGAAGGTTTCCAGAATATTGCAGGGATCGATGAAGCCGGACGGGGACCGTTAGCCGGGCCAGTCGTTGCAGGTGCCGTCATCCTGCCGGAGAATTTTTATCTTCCAGGTCTCAATGATTCTAAAAAACTGTCAGAATCAAAAAGGGATGAATATTTTGAGGTCATCACGGCTGAGGCTCTTGCTGTCGGAGTCGGAATAATCAGCGCCCGGGAGATAGATGAAATCAATATTCTCCAGGCCAGCAAAAAAGCGATGCTTACTGCTGTCAACCAATTAGGGGTCACTCCCGATTATCTTTTGATAGATGCCGTCAAGCTGGACACCCCTTATCCGTATGAAGCATTGATTAAAGGTGATTGCAGAAGCATATCCATCGCGGCAGCTTCCATTATTGCCAAAGTAACAAGGGACAGGCTGATGAAAGAACTCAGTTTGGATTATCCTCAATATGGATTCGGGGCAAATATGGGGTATGGAACCGCTGAACACTTGAATGCCCTCAGAAAGTATGGTGTGACAGAGCACCACAGGAAGACGTTCGCTCCTGTAAGAGAGTGCATTCAGTAAAACTTGCAAAGCAGGTGGACCATGGAAACAGGAGCGCTTCAAGGCTTATTTAACCAGAAAACATCACAACAAATAAAAACAGCTGAATTCCGGCCCGGACAAATTATCAATGGCAAAATTCTGAAGCTGTATCCTGAGCAGGTAGCTGAAGTACAGATCGGGAACCAAAAAATGATTGCCCAATTAGAAGCGCCATTGTCAGCAAATCAACGCTATTGGTTTCAGGTCCAGCCTGGAGAGGGGAAGGTCCATTTAAAGGTGATTGGTTCAGGTACTGAGGAAAAGGGCCAGCCGGGAAGCCTGGCAAAGATGCTTGGAGAATTTTCAATGCAGCCGACAAAGGAAAACATTGAGCTGATACGCTTTTTTATTAAGGAGCAGCTTCCGGTGAACAGTGAACTTCTAAAGCAGGCATCAGAGTGGTTAAGTATGGTGGATTCACGCAGTGCTGGCCAGGATGCAATGAAGATGGTCCTTACCCGGGGCATTCCGGTTACCCAGGCGGCGTTTGAGGCGGTGTATACGACCACAAAAGAACAATCACTTGTCCTGTTGATGGAAAAGCTTGAAAAGGCTTTAGATCCAGCGTTGAATTCAGATGCAGGTGCAAGTCTCAAAAAACTTTTGAATGAAATGCTGCCATCCAATAAAATAATGACCTCTGAAGCAGCACTGGATAATTTAGCAGCAATATGGCTTAAACGGGACGGCAAGGAAAGTCAAGGCGCTCTCGAACTGCTTAAACAGCTTGGTGCGATTAGTTCAAGAGGCAGTGAAATCATTGTTTTGCAACAGATGCTTGCGAAGATTCAAAGTTATGGCACATCCGAAAATGAACTGCCAGAAGGGCTGAATTTTGTTAAAAATATCATTAATCAGATTAGCAATGGCGAAAGTTCCACCGCCAGACAGATGATTTCAAGCTTGATTCCTGAAAAAAAACTTGCTGCCAATGAGCTTGTAGAATCACTTAAAATGCTATTCTACCGGGCATCGGGAAAAGAATCGGAGCTGCAGCAAGGACTCCAGGCTTTCAAACAGGTCATGTCGATGGCGAGTGATGGAGAATCTTTGGCCATCTTGCTGGGAGGAAAGGATGCGTGGAGACAAGCTGGAATGGACTTGCTTAAGGCTGCGGGCCAGCCTCAATCTAACAATTTAACCGGCTTGCATGCACAGCTGCTTTCAGAAGCAGTCAGCAAAGCAGAACAGCCAGCACCACTGCAGGAAGCAGGCACCGCGCTGCTCGCTGATACTCAGATAAAAAAATTCCTGTCAGTTCTTGGCCTGTCTTATGAATACCAGCTTGGCGAAGTTTTAAAAGATGGAGGGACTGGCAGGGCACAAGTATCGGAGACACTTAAATCCCTGGTGCTCCGCCTATTGAACGAGAACCCTCCACCTGCTGTCAAAGAGGCTTCAGAGCTGCTTTTGAACAAACTTACAGGATTCCAGCTGCTTTCGCAGGAAGCTGGACCAATCCAGCAGCTTGTCGTTCAAATCCCCTTTGTATTAGGTGCGAAAACGACAGAGCTTACGATGCAATGGAGCGGGAAGAAAACCAACGATGGGAAAATAGACGCTGATTTTTGCCGTGTACTCTTTTACCTTAAACTTGAACATCTAAATGATCTGATTGTTGATATGCAAGTGCAGAACCGCGTCCTGAGTGTTCAGATTTTTAACGAAAATGCAGAACTGAAAAAAATGTCAGAACAAATGACGCCGGTGTTGAAATCAAAATTAGCGGAAATTAATTATCATCTGTCCTCGGTTCATTTCCATGTCCCTGGACAATTACAGACAGGGAGAAACCAGCGCAGTCTGTCCGACTTTTACAGCCATAAAGAATATAGCGGAGTGGATATTAAAATATGAAACCACCTAAGCATACAAGGAAATCAGCTGTTGCCCTTGGATATAACGCTGGAAGTATGGACGCACCTAAAGTGATGGCGAAGGGGAAAGGACTCCTGGCTGAACAAATCATTGATAAGGCGAAGGACCATGATATTCCCATCCAGGAAGATCCATCACTTGTTGAAGTGTTGAGTCAGCTCGAATTAAATGAGCGGATACCAGAAGAGCTATACCAAGCAGTAGCCGAAGTATTTTCCTTTGTCTATCATTTGGATAAACAAGCAGGAAGACAAAAATAATATTTTCACAAACCAGATTATCCAGTATAGTTTTTTCAGCGTGATTTTTCATTGCAAAAGCCGGGAAATGCAGTCATCCTGGCTTTTTGTCTGGGCAAGTATTTGCAGTGATGTTTTTTTGCAATATTTAAAACGGGGAAATATTTAAATCATAATGGTAGACAATCAATATTTCATTATATAAAATGAAAGCGCAGTCTATTTTTTAAAAATTTAAATGAATTATATTTTCTACTTAGGAAATTGTATTTTCAGGTATCTGGAAGTATTTTTCCTAATAGATAGGAGGATGGGAAATGAATGTCCATGAGTATCAAGGAAAAGAAATCCTCAGAAAATATGGGGTAAAAGTACCGAATGGGAAGGTTGCTTTTACAGTCGATGAAGCTGTTGAAGCAGCTAAAGAGCTTGGGTCATCGGTAGTTGTCGTGAAAGCTCAAATCCATGCTGGCGGAAGGGGTAAAGCTGGCGGTGTCAAGGTTGCAAAGAACCTTGATGAAGTACGTACATATGCATCTGAGATTCTGGGCAAGACACTGGTTACTCACCAGACTGGTCCAGAAGGCAAGGAAGTAAAACGCCTGTTGATTGAGGAAGGCTGTGACATCAAGAAGGAGTACTATGTAGGCCTTGTGCTTGACCGTGCTACTTCACGTGTTGTCCTTATGGCTTCTGAAGAAGGCGGAACAGAGATCGAAGAGGTTGCTGAAGCGACTCCTGAAAAAATCTTCAAAGAAGAAATCGATCCTGTATTAGGGCTTATGCCATACCAGGCTCGCCGTATCGCATTCAACATCAACATCCCTAAGGAACTAGTCAATCAGGCTGTAAAGTTCATGATGGGCTTATATAACGCTTATGTTGAAAAGGATTGCTCAATCGCTGAAATCAACCCGCTGGTTGTTACTGGTGACGGACAGGTAATGGCTCTTGACGCTAAATTGAACTTCGATTCAAATGCGCTTTACCGCCAGAAGGACATTCTTGAGTACCGCGACCTTGAAGAAGAAGATCCAAAGGAAATTGAAGCATCGAAGTATGACTTGAGCTATATTTCTTTGGATGGAAATATCGGCTGCATGGTTAACGGTGCCGGTCTTGCGATGGCAACAATGGACATCGTGAAGCATTATGGCGGAGACCCTGCAAACTTCCTTGATGTTGGGGGCGGCGCTACTGCAGAGAAAGTAACGGAAGCATTCAAAATCATCCTTTCAGATCCTAACGTAAAAGGAATCTTTGTTAATATCTTCGGCGGCATCATGAAGTGTGATGTCATCGCTACTGGTGTAGTGGAAGCTGCCAAGCAGGTTGGACTTGAGGTTCCGCTTGTCGTTCGTCTTGAGGGTACGAACGTTGATCTTGGAAAACAGATTCTTAATGAGTCTGGCTTGAATATCATTGCTGCTGAATCAATGGCAGACGGCGCTGAAAAAATCGTTTCATTAGTTAAGTAGGATCGAAAGGAGAGAATTTGACGTGAGCGTATTCATTAATAAAGATACAAAGGTCATTGTTCAAGGGATTACGGGTTCGACTGCCCTTTTCCATACTAAACAAATGCTTGAATATGGTACAAAAATTGTTGGAGGAACATCTCCAGGCAAAGGCGGTACAGAAGTTGAAGGCGTGCCTGTATTCAATACTGTAAAAGAAGCTGTTGATGCAACAGGTGCAAATGCGTCTGTAATCTATGTGCCTGCTCCATTTGCTGCGGATGCGATTGTTGAAGCTGTTGATGCAGAGCTTGATTTGGCAATCTGTATCACTGAGCATATCCCGGTATTGGATATGGTAAAGGTGAAGCGTTACATGGAAGGCAGGAAGACTCGCCTTGTAGGACCTAACTGCCCGGGTGTCATCACTCCTGAAGAGTGCAAGATTGGTATCATGCCGGGATATATCCATACAAAAGGCCATGTCGGCGTTGTATCACGTTCCGGAACTTTGACTTATGAAGCAGTACATCAATTAACACAAGCTGGAATCGGCCAGTCTACAGCTGTAGGTATCGGCGGAGACCCAGTTAACGGAACAAACTTTATCGATGTCTTGAAGGCATTCAATGAAGATCCGGAAACATATGCGGTCATTATGATCGGTGAAATCGGCGGTACAGCTGAAGAAGAAGCAGCAGAATGGGTCAAGGCAAACATGACTAAGCCTGTTGTCGGCTTCATCGGCGGAAGAACTGCACCTCCTGGAAAGCGCATGGGCCACGCTGGTGCGATCATTTCAGGCGGAAAGGGTACAGCAGACGAAAAGATTCGCGTAATGAACGAGTGCGGCATCCAGGTTGCTGAAACGCCATCCGTAATGGGCGAAACCCTGATCAAGGTTTTGAAGGAACAAGACCTTTACGACCAGTGCAAAACACACTAAAATATACAACCAGACAGTCCCTCCTGACAGAGGGGCTGTTTATTAATCCCAGGGGGAAGCAAATGGATGAATTGAAAAAGAAACTAATCCGTCTTGTCCACAGCAAAAATGCGAGTTGGAAAAGTATTTATTCTGCACTCAAAACAAATTCTGAACTAGCTGATTATAAAACTGCAAAGTATTCCTCTATCAATCCTCAAACGCAACAAGTCAACAGAGACCATCAATTTATTTCCATCGACAAACTGCTAAATGACTACACCTCAAAGAATATTCACCTGATCACTATTTTTGACCCCGAATATCCAATTAAGCTTAAGACAATCTACCAGCCACCCTGGATTCTCTTTGCCAGGGGAGATTTATCTTTGTTAAAGAACCCAGTGAAGCTTGCTGTTGTTGGTTCAAGGAACGCCTCATCATATGGTATAGAAGCGATCGATTATTTATTTCCTTCATTAATTAAGAAGAACATACAGATTGTAAGTGGTCTGGCCAGGGGGATCGATGCCCATGCCCATAAAGCAGCCATTAAACTGGGCGGGAAAACAATAGGTGTAATAGCTGGCGGGTTTAACAATCTTTACCCTAAGGAAAATGTTAAATTGGCAGAGTACATGATGGAAAAACAACTCGTATTGTCAGAATATCCACCAGAAACCAAGCCGGCGAAATGGCAATTTCCGATGCGGAACAGAATTATCAGCGGTCTTTCAGGGGGTACACTTGTTATTGAAGCAAGAAAAAGGAGCGGCTCACTGATTACAGCGGATTTTGCATTGAATGAGGGCAGAGATGTTTTTGCTGTCCCCGGAAGCATTTTGACACCTGATTCCGACGGAGTCCATTATTTAATCCAGCAAGGAGCCAAACTAGTTAAGTGTTCCGAGGATATTTTAGAGGAACTTGGTATGTAATGTGGGATATTCGTATAAAATGCAAAAAAAGCAAATTTAAAATTTCTAAAGTGTGAGGTTTATGAAACAGAGAGCAGGACAAAGAATGATATAGTACTAGGCTGCAGCAATGATTGTAAAGGGTGGATATAATAAAAAAAGTTAGAAAAAAGTTTCGAAAATATACTATTTCAGCAAGTTATTTTTATATTTGAATGAAAATTTACATCAAAAAGGTTGAAATAATTTTCAATCTGTTATACATTTTGCATCAGGTATTTTAAAATTTCTAAAAGAGATGAAACCGTTTACTTTCAACGGGTGATTTGACAACATTATGATAAGTTGATAATAATTAATGTAATTTTATACCTCTAAGGAGGACAATTGGATGTCGGATTTTTTAGTCATCGTTGAATCGCCTGCAAAGGCAAAGACGATTGAGCGTTACCTTGGAAAAAAATATAAAGTGAAAGCCTCTATGGGGCATTTGATAGATTTGCCTAAGAGCCAGATGGGAATCGATACAGAAAATAATTATAATCCTAAGTACATTACGATCAGAGGCAAGGGGCCCGTACTGAAAGAATTGAAAACTGCCGCTAAAAAGGCAAAGAAAGTCTACCTCGCGGCTGACCCCGACAGAGAAGGGGAAGCGATTGCCTGGCATTTGGCCAACAGTCTCGACGTGGATGTCCATTCGGACTGCAGGGTTGTATTCAATGAAATTACAAAGGATGCCATCAAGGAATCTTTTAAACATCCACGGGCGATCAATATGGACCTCGTAGATGCCCAGCAGGCACGCCGTGCTCTGGACAGACTAGTAGGATACAATATCAGCCCGCTGCTTTGGAAGAAGGTCAAGAAGGGACTGAGTGCAGGGCGAGTGCAATCAGTTGCTTTAAGGATGATCATTGACCGTGAGAAGGAAATCGCTGCGTTTGTTCCAGAAGAATATTGGACAATCGGTGCTGAATTCCTGAAAGGCAAAAATTCATTTGAAGCTTCTTTTTACGGAATTGGTAAAGAAAAAGCTGAGTTGAAATCTGAAGAAGATGTCAAAAATATCCTTAAGCAAGTGAAGGGGAATAAATTCACTGTTGAGTCGGTGACGAAGAAAGAACGAAAGCGTAATCCTGCACCGCCTTTCATCACTTCTTCATTGCAGCAGGAGGCAGCCCGAAAGCTCAACTTCAGAGCCAAAAAGACAATGATGCTTGCCCAGCAGCTTTATGAAGGAATCGATCTCGGAAAAGAAGGAACAGTCGGTTTGATTACGTATATGAGAACTGACTCCACGCGAATTTCTGAAGTTGCACAAGGAGAAGCAAGGGAATATATCACAAGTGAGTATGGAGAAAATTTCATACAGACAGAGGCCAGGAAAGAGAAGAAGCAATCCAATGCACAAGATGCTCATGAAGCAATCCGGCCAACCAGCACAATGAAGGTTCCTGAGAAGATAAAGGAATTCCTCTCAAGGGATCAATACAGGCTTTATAAACTTATTTGGGAACGGTTCGTCGCAAGCCAGATGGCTCATGCGATCATGGATACGATGAGCGTGGATTTGAAGAATGGAGAGGTTACTTTCCGCGCGACAGGCTCAAAGGTCAAATTCCCGGGGTTCATGAAGGTTTATGTAGAAGGTTCGGATGACCAGGTGGAAGAAAAGGATAAGTTCCTTCCTGACCTGAGGGAAGGTGACGAGGTCACGAAGAAAGAGATCGAACCGAAACAGCACTTTACACAGCCTCCTCCAAGATATACAGAAGCAAGGCTTGTCAGGACGCTTGAGGAAATGGGGATTGGCCGGCCATCAACATATGCGCCAACATTGGATACAATCCAGAAGAGAGGCTATGTATCACTTGATAATAAGCGGTTCGTGCCGACTGAGCTTGGTGAAGTAATCCATGAGCTGATGCTGGAATTCTTCCCGGAAATCCTGGATCTCGAGTTCACCGCCAAAATGGAGCAGAACCTCGATAATATTGAAGATGGAAAAATCAATTGGGTCAACGTCATTGACGAATTTTACCGTGATTTTGAAAAGCATCTCCAAGTAGCAGAAAAGGAAATGCAGGAAATCGAAATTAAGGATGAACCCGCTGGAGAAGATTGTGATCAATGCGGTTCCGCTATGGTATTTAAAATGGGCCGGTACGGCAAATTCATGGCCTGCAGTAATTTCCCGGAATGCAGGAATACGAAGGCGATCGTTAAGGAAATCGGGGTTAAATGCCCCAAATGTGAAGAAGGCAATATCATTGAGCGCAAGAGCAAAAAACGCCGGATTTTTTACGGCTGCGACCGTTTTCCTGAGTGTGATTTCCTGTCATGGGATAAACCACTTGCAAGGAAATGCCCTAAATGCGAAAATATGCTAGTTGAAAAGAAGCTCAAAAAGGGTGTTCAGGTTCAGTGTACGGAATGCGACTATAAAGAGGAACCACAAAGCTAGAGTGAGCCAATGGCTCACTCTTTATCTTTGTAAAGGTGTTGCCAGGGCTGACCAAGGAGCTTGCGCTTTTCTCTGTCCAGCTCCAGCGCCTAGCCAGTTTTCATCATTGTAAGTGCTTCCTCGAGTATCTTGCGAAAAGCGTTAGCTTTGAGCAGCTCGAGTCGCTTCAGTCCGCCCAATGAAGTCAAAGAACGACTTCAGTGGTCGGCCTTCCAGCGCTTGTCGGGGCTGACCAAGGCACTTGCGCTTTTCTTTTTTGAAACTTTTTTCTTTTCTTTTCGTAAATGTAAGTGCAAAATGATACAAGTATCAGGGTAAAGTAAGTAAGGTTGAGTATATAATAGAAGCTTTATGTCAAGGCAAGTGTTATAATAATTATTTTGAAAAGGCTGATGCTTTTACTTTGCCTTTTGAGATATGTATCAGACAAGGCAATTGGACTTTCAACAAACAAAATTTCTTATAGCTACTGGAGGAAATAGAAATGACTGAAGCTACTGTAAATGTCGTTGGTGCCGGTTTGGCCGGAAGTGAAGCTGCATGGCAGCTTGCTGAAAGAGGCATCAAGGTGAACTTATACGAGATGAGACCGGTTAAACAGACCCCGGCACACCATACTGATAAATTTGCTGAGCTGGTTTGCAGCAACTCTTTGAGAGCCAACACTTTAACTAACGCAGTTGGTGTTTTAAAGGAAGAAATGAGGAACCTGAATTCTGTCATCATCTCGGCAGCGGACGCATGTGCTGTTCCGGCAGGCGGAGCTTTGGCAGTAGACCGGCACGAGTTCGCTGCGCATGTAACCAGCCGTGTGAAGGAACATCCCAATGTTATTGTATTTAATGAAGAAATCACTGAAATTCCACAAGGTCCAACCATCATTGCGACGGGGCCACTGACAAGCCAGGCGCTTTCCCAGCAACTAAAGGAGCTGACAGGGGAAGAATATTTATATTTTTATGATGCGGCAGCCCCAATTATCGAGAAAGACAGCATCGATATGGATAAGGTCTATCTGAAATCCCGATATGACAAAGGCGAAGCAGCTTATCTTAACTGTCCGATGACAGAGGAGGAATTTGACCGTTTTTATGAAGCGTTGATTTCTGCTGAAACAGTTCCTCTTAAGGAATTTGAAAAGGAAATCTTTTTTGAGGGTTGTATGCCAATAGAGGTCATGGGTCAAAGAGGAAGAAAGACAATGCTTTTCGGACCGATGAAGCCGGTTGGGCTCGAGGATCCTAGAACTGGAAAACGACCTTATGCAGTAGTACAGCTTCGCCAGGATGATGCAGCTGGAACACTTTATAATATTGTAGGCTTCCAGACTCATTTGAAATGGGGACCGCAAAAGGAAGTCATTCAATTGATTCCAGGACTGGAAAACGCTGAAATCGTCCGTTACGGTGTTATGCATCGCAATACCTTTATCAACTCACCTAAGGTTTTAAAAGCAACATATCAATTCAGGAATAGAGAAGATTTATTCTTTGCCGGACAAATGACTGGTGTTGAGGGTTATGTTGAATCAGCGGCTAGCGGACTGATTGCTGGAATTAATGCGGCCCGTCTTGTAAAAGGCGATGAGCCGGTGGAATTCCCTCATGAAACAGCAATGGGCAGCATGGCCAGGTATATCACAACTACTAACGCGAAAAACTTCCAGCCTATGAATGCAAACTTCGGGCTTTTCCCTGACCTTCCCGAAAAAATCAAGGCTAAGCAGGAACGCAATGAGAAGCATGCTTCCAGAGCATTGGAAACAATTCAGAAATTTGTGAAAAATTTGTAATTTATATTGCGAGGGCTATATAAATATGATACTATTTAGTAGCCCTTGTGAGGTGACAAGATGGAAGCAAATGTGAACAATTCTTTAAACTTATTTATTGAATATTTACAAATTGAAAAAAATTACTCACAATATACAATTGAACATTATCAACATGATATTAGGGGATTTTTTTTGTTCATGTCTGAACAAGGCCTGACCAGTCTGGATGAAGTTGAGTATGCTGATACAAGGATTTACCTGACAAAATTATTTGACCAGCAGCTTTCCAGGAAGTCAGTCGCCCGAAAGATTTCGTGTATGCGCAGCTTTTATAAGTTCTTGCTTCGTGAAAAAATGGTCGGGGATAACCCATTTTCCCTCGTATCCATCCCGAAACTGGAAAAGCGGCTGCCAGACTTTTTTTATGAAGAGGAGCTTTCCCAGCTATTTAAAGCTTGTGAAACCGAGACCGCGATCGGAAAAAGGAACAAAGCCCTATTGGAATTGCTTTACGCTACAGGAATCCGTGTAGGTGAGTGCTGTAAAATTAATCTGAAGGATATAGATTTATCTCTATCTACAGTTTTAATTCATGGAAAAAGGAAAAAGGATAGATATGTGCCTTTCGGAAGTTTTGCGCAGGATGCGATTGAAGACTACATAAAAAATGGAAGAGCAGAGCTTCTGAAAACGAAAGAAGATCATGGCCATTTATTTGTGAATTTCCGTGGAGGCCCTCTTACGGACAGAGGAATCAGGGAAATCTTGAATAAACTGATTGAAAAGTCTGCCCTGACAGGGAAAATCCATCCCCATAAACTGCGCCATTCTTTCGCTACACATATGATGAGCAATGGAGCAGACATGAGGACAGTACAGGAGCTGATGGGCCATGCATTCCTGTCTTCAACTCAAGTATATACCCATGTAACGAAAGAGCACTTGCGCAATATTTATATGTCACATCATCCGAGGGCCTAAGCCAAAAGGAGGACGAAGGAATGTCAGAGTTCCATGCCACAACGATATTTGCTGTTCAACATAAGGGCCAATGCGCAATGTCAGGCGATGGCCAGGTGACCTTTGGGAATGCTGTAGTGATGAAACACACAGCTAAGAAGGTTCGAAAGTTGTTTAATGGTAAAGTAATTGCAGGATTTGCCGGTTCAGTTGCAGATGCATTCACCCTCTTTGAAATGTTTGAAGGCAAGCTCGAAGAATACAACGGAAATCTCCAAAGAGCTGCAGTCGAACTAGCTAAGCAATGGAGAAGTGATAAAGTCCTCAGGAAGCTTGAGGCAATGTTGATTGTATTGAATGAGACTGATATGCTTCTTATTTCCGGAACAGGTGAAGTCATTGAGC
Source organism: Bacillus sp. ISL-41 (assembly GCF_018613235.1). GTDB lineage: Bacteria > Bacillota > Bacilli > Bacillales > Cytobacillaceae > Mesobacillus. Next base: position 60,947 of record NZ_JAGGQP010000021.1, on the reverse strand, counting down.
CTGATGATGGCATTCTTGCAATTGGTTCTGGAGGAAATTATGCTTTGTCTGCAGGCCGTGCATTAAAGCAATATGCTGGGGAACATTTAACAGCGAAAGAAATCGCGAAGTCTTCATTGGAAATTGCTGCTGACATTTGTGTTTACACAAACCACAATATTATCGTGGAAGAACTGTAACGGAAAAGGAGTGTTGAGTGTGAAACAAACGACAAGTTTAACTCCAAGGCAGATCGTGGAAAAGCTGGATCAGTATATTATCGGCCAAAAGGATGCAAAAAAAGCTGTTGCAGTTGCTCTCAGAAACAGATACCGCCGCGGCTTGCTCGCTGAAAATATCCGTGATGAAATCATCCCGAAAAATATCCTGATGATTGGTCCAACTGGTGTAGGTAAAACTGAGATTGCCAGAAGAATGGCTAAGCTGGTAGGTGCTCCTTTCGTCAAGGTCGAAGCGACAAAGTTCACTGAAGTCGGCTATGTTGGCCGTGATGTGGAATCAATGGTGAGAGACCTTGTTGAAACATCTATCAGGCTTGTCAAAGAGGAAAAAATGGAGCGAGTAAAGGAACCAGCAGAGGAAAACGCAAATCGTCGTCTTGTTGAACTGCTGGTCCCTTCAGCGAAAAAATCCGTCAATTACAAAAATCCACTGGAAATGTTGTTCGGCGGCAGCCAGCAGCAGCCTGAACAAGAGTCTAATCAATCAGAAGACTTAGGGTTGTTTGAAAAACGTAAAGTCATCAAGCAAAAGCTCGATCAAGGTGAGCTTGAGGATGAGTTGGTAACGGTCGAAGTCGAGGAACAAGCACCTTCCATGTTTGATATGCTCCAGGGCTCTGGAATGGAACAGATGGGAATGAACATGCAGGATGCTTTAAGTGGCTTAGTGCCGAAGAAGCGCAAGAAACGAAAGCTTCCTGTTCGTGAAGCGAGGAAGGTATTAATTAATGAAGAGGCTCAAAAGCTTATTGATATGGATGAGGTAACTCAGGAAGCTACATATCGTGCTGAGCAGGCAGGTATTATATTCATTGATGAGATTGATAAGATTGCCAGCAAGAATTCAGGTGGATCCAGTGCTGATGTTTCGCGCGAGGGTGTTCAGAGGGACATACTGCCTGTTGTGGAAGGGTCGACTGTTAACACGAAATACGGTCCTGTAAAAACAGACCATATCTTATTCGTCGCTGCTGGTGCTTTCCATATGGCAAAGCCTTCAGATTTGATTCCTGAATTGCAAGGGCGATTCCCAATCAGGGTAGAGCTTACCAAGCTGACAGTTGAAGACTTTTACAGGATTCTTGTTGAGCCTGATAACGCGCTTACAAAGCAATACGAAGCTTTATTGGAAACTGAAGGTATACAAATTGAATTTTCTGACGATGCTATTCGTAAGATAGCAGAAGTCGCTTATGATGTGAACCAGAATACGGATAATATTGGAGCCAGAAGGCTGCAGACGATTCTTGAGAAGCTGCTGGAAGACCTCAGCTTTGAAGCTCCAGACATCAATCTGGAGAAGGTAGCGATCACTCCGCAATATGTAGAAGAAAAACTAGGCGCTATCGCAAGAAACAAAGATTTAAGCCAGTTCATATTATAATGGTTTATCGTTTTAATGCATACTCAATAGGGTAGACAAATAAAGGCTGCCTATTGTGCTGAAGTATTGAAACTAGCCAAAATTAAAATAAATGTAATTTTGTTTGAAGCAAATAGGAGGAAGAATCAATGGACTTACTATCAAAAACTAGAAAAATTAATGCCCTGCTCCAAAAAGCTGCCGGCAAACCGGTAAACTTTAAAGAAATGTCAGAGACGCTAAGCGAAGTCATCGAAGCGAACATCTTTGTTGTCAGCCGCAGAGGGAAGCTATTAGGCGTCGGAATCAATCAGCAAATTGAAAACGAGCGCATGGTAAAAATGCTTGAAGACCGCCAATTCCCTGAGGAGTACACAAAGAATCTTTTCAATATCCAGGAGACATCACCTAACCTGGATGTGGACAGTGAGTACACAGCATTTCCTGTTGAAAACAAAGAACTTTTCAAAAACGGATTAACAACAATCGTGCCGATCATCGGCGGCGGTGAGCGCCTTGGAACACTAATCCTTGCTCGTCTTGAAGAACAATTCCACGATGATGACCTTATTCTTGCTGAATATGGCGCAACCGTTGTAGGGATGGAAATCCTTCGTGAAAAGGCTGAAGAGATTGAAGATGAAGCTCGCAGCAAAGCTGTAGTACAAATGGCAATCAGTTCTTTATCCTATAGTGAACTTGAAGCGATTGAGCACATCTTCGAGGAACTTAACGGAAAAGAAGGCTTGCTTGTAGCTTCAAAAATCGCTGATAGAGTCGGCATCACTCGTTCTGTAATCGTCAACGCATTGCGCAAGCTGGAAAGCGCAGGCGTTATCGAGTCCCGTTCCCTTGGTATGAAAGGAACTTATATCAAGGTATTAAATGACAAGTTCCTGTTTGAACTTGAAAAGCTTAAAAGCAACTAAATAAAGAATAAAAAAATCCGCTGAAGTTCAGCGGATTTTTTTATTCATTAATGTATACATAATATACGACCAAAAACGAAAGGAGTTAACAGCATAATGTTACAAATTTATTTCGATTCTTTTACACTCCGCCTTTTATCACAGGAAAACAAATGATTTTAATAAAGAAAATAATGGAAAAAAGATAAAGTAATATAGGTATTTTAACCTTAAAGTAATTTAGAAACCAAGCAAATTTTCGTTCGTTATTCCTATCTTTTTTTTAATACTTTACAAAAAAACTGGGGTTAATTAATAAAAATATAAAAATCAGTAAACTTATAGGTCTTTTAGACCATTTTGAAAAATGAGCATAATGCATGATAAAAATTAACCGAAAGTGCATAGACAGATTATTTCAGATTCTTTACAATTAGGAATATAATGACGAAATTCAGCAAAGAATTACAAAATACAGCAAAATAATCCAGTGTGGCAATTGCGAGGTGCAAAAATTGAAGTTGTTTTCCAATACAGTATCAACCCTCGAGCATGCGTTGAACTATTCTTCTGCAAAGCAGAAAGTCATTTCGCAGAATATCGCGAATGTTGATACACCGAACTATAAAGCGAGGGATGTCTCCTTTAAGGCTGTGTTCCAGGATGTGATGGGACAATCCTTTCAAGCAAATAGATCTGACGCCCGGCATTATGAATTCAGCAGCAGGGCGAACACTTTGCCTGGAGTCGTTAATAATCCGTATGTGAATTATAACGAAAATGGGAACAGCGTTGATTTGGATAAAGAAATGGCCGACCTGGCTACGAACCAAATTTACTATAATGCGCTGACTGAGAGGATTAATGGGAAATTCAACTCTCTCCAAACAGTCATTAGGGGAGGTAAGTAAGAATGAGCATGTTTCATAGCATGAACACAACAGCTTCTGCGTTGACTGCCCAGCGCCTCAGGATGGATGTCATTTCTTCGAACATGGCGAACGTCGATTCGACAAGAGGAGTAAATGGAGAGCCATACCGCAGGAAAATGGTTGTCCTTGAACCTAAGGAGGGAAACTTTTCTTCATTCCTAAATAGGGCAATGGGGAAAACAGAAGGAGCGGGGGCAGGAAATGGGGTTAAAGTATCAAGAATTGTCGAGGACAGAGAAAATCCGCTTAAGATGGTATATGATCCTGAACACCCTGATGCTGATCAAGAAGGGTATGTTGCTTATCCGAATGTAGATCCTTTAAGGGAAATGGTGGATTTAATAAGCGCGACTCGTTCTTATGAAGCCAATGTCACAGTTTTTAACGCTTCCAAGGGTATGATGATGAAAGCCCTTGAGATCGGTAAATAAGGAGATAACTAAATGAACTCAGCTGGGATTAATTCTGTCAGCCAAATGGTCCAACCATTTCAAACAAAAGTGTCTACTCCCACACCTACACCATACGAAGCGCAAAAAAGTTTTTCGTCCGTACTTAAGCAATCTATTGAAAATTTAAATAACACACAGCTTCAGTCAGATGCAATGACAAATAAATTGGCGCGTGGGGAAAATGTTGACCTGCATCAGGTAATGATTGCAAGCCAAAAGGCGAGCATTACATTGCAGGCTACAATGGAAGTCAGGAATAAAGTGGTTGAAGCATATCAGGAAATGATGAGAATGCAAGTTTAATAATTAGCTAAAAACTAAGATTAGATCGGTTATTAGCTGTATAAAAAGAAGAGACTTAATAACCGGGGGATTGAAATGAAAGAAACCGTTCAAAAGTATATACATACAATGAAGGATTTCTGGCAAGGGCGCACCAGAAAGCAAAAAATAGGTCTTGGTGCGTCTATTTTCTTTGTTCTTATAGTTGCCGTCCTTACAGCATATTTCACTACCAGGACATCTCTTGAGCCACTTTACAGCAATCTTTCACCAGCTGAGACAGGGAGTATCAAAGAGAGCCTTGATGCCAGAGGCATACCATCCGAGATTACCGATGGCGGGAAAACGATCCTGGTGCCGGCAGAGTCAGTTGACAGCTTAAAAGTAGAGCTTGCGGCTGAAGGAATTCCTAAGTCAGGCAGCATCGATTATACCTTTTTTAGCCAAAATGCTGGAATGGGCATGACAGACAATGAGTTCTTTGTTCTGAAACTCGAAGCAATGCAGACGGAATTGGCGAATTTGATGAAAGGGATCGATGGAGTAAACGATGCTAAGGTAATGATTAACCTTCCAGAAAAAGGAATTTTTGTTAGCGATAATGAGCAGCCTGCATCGGCTTCCATCGTGCTAAATACAAGCCCAGGCTATCAATTCAAGGAAGACCAAATAAGCGCACTATATCATTTAGTGGCTAAAAGTGTACCGAACCTTCCTACTGATAATATCGTCATCATGAATCAGTTTTTTGAGTATTTTGATTTAAAAAATGAAAATAATTCCAGTGGCGCATCTTTTGCTTCCCAGCATCAGATTAAACAGCAGATTGAAAGAGATGTCCAAAGACAAGTGCAAAATATGCTGGGCACTCTTATGGGTCACGACAAAGTAGTCGTTTCAGTAACTGCCGATATAGACTTTACCCAGGAAAACAGGGAAGAAAACATCGTAGAGCCTGTTGATCAAGAAAATATGGAAGGAATCGCAATCAGCGCCCAGCGGATTACTGAAACTTTCACAGGCAACGCCGACCAGGCCGGTGGAATTCCAGAAGGGGGAAATCCCGGTGAAACGACGGGGTCTCAATACCTCGAGGGTGCAAATGGGAATGGCGATTATGAAAGAGTCGAAGAAACAATAAATAATGAAGTCAGCCGAATCCGCAAGGAAATTATCGAAAGCCCATACAAGGTGAGAGACCTTGGCATCCAGGTCATGGTAGAACCCCCGACACCGGATGACGAAAGTTCACTGCCGCAGGAAAGAGTAGAAGATATTACAAGAATCCTGGGTACGATTGTCAGGACAACGATTGATAAAGATGCTCTTGGAACGGAGCTGACCGATGAGTTAATAGAAGACAAGGTCGTTGTATCCGTGCAGCCGTTCAATGGAAAGATTACATTCGAGAATAACGTTGTAGAAAAACTGCCTTGGTGGATCTATCTTGTAGGAGGTTTGTTGCTCGCCGCAATCATAATCCTGCTGCTTCTATTCATGAGATCCAGGAAGAATGCAGTTGAAGAAGAAGAATATGTAATGGAAGAAAAGTATGAGCAAATCCGTGTTCCTGATGTGAACAAGGAATTTGAGACAGAGGGGACAATGAAGAAAAAGCAGCTGGAAAAAATGGCGAAAGAAAAGCCAGAGGATTTCGCGAAATTATTGCGAACATGGATTTCTGAGGATTAGGAGGAGGACCAATGGTGAGGAAAGACCAAAAAGAATTAACAGGAAAACAGAAGGCTGCAATCCTCCTGATCTCGCTTGGGCCAGATGTTTCGGCTTCGGTTTATAAGCATTTAAGTGAAGAAGAAATCGAGAAGCTTACACTTGAAATCTCTGGTGTTAAGAAGGTTGACTCGATGGCAAAGGAAGAAATTCTGGAAGAGTTCCACAGTATCGCGCTGGCACAGGATTATATCACGCAAGGTGGAATCGGCTATGCGAAAACGGTATTGGAAAAAGCACTGGGAACCGATCAGGCCGCAGTGATCATTAATAGATTGACCTCATCACTGCAAGTTAGGCCATTTGATTTTGCGCGAAAAGCGGATGCCGGGCAAATTCTTAATTTCATTCAAAATGAGCATCCGCAAACAATTGCTCTTATACTTTCTTATTTAGATTCAGCACAAGCAGGCCAGATTTTGTCTGAACTGCCACAGGATGTCCAGGCTGATATCGCGCGGCGCATAGCCGTGATGGACAGCACATCACCAGAAATCATCAATGAGGTGGAGCAGATTCTTGAAAGGAAGCTATCTGCAACTGTTACTCAGGATTATACGCAAACTGGCGGTATTGAAGCTGTTGTTGATGTATTGAACGGGGTGGACCGTGCAACCGAGCGCACGATTCTTGATGCCCTGGAAATCCAGGATCCAGAGCTTGCAGAGGAAATCAAGAAGCGGATGTTCGTGTTTGAAGATATTGTCACACTGGATAACCGTGCAATCCAGCGCGTTATCAGAGATTGTGAAAATGAAGACCTCATGCTTGCTCTTAAAGTTTCAAGTGATGAAGTGAAAGAAATTGTCTTTAAAAATATGTCTAAACGAATGGTTGAAACCTTCCAGGATGAAATGGAATTCATGGGTCCTGTAAGACTTCGGGATGTCGAAGAAGCACAGTCCAGGATTGTAGCTATTATCCGACGTCTGGAAGAAGCCGGTGAAATCGTCATTGCCCGCGGCGGGGGAGATGATATTATTGTCTAGGCTCATCAAATCTCAATACACCAGTATCTTGCCTGCAGAAAAGAAGGTCATTTCCATCCGGATGTTGGAAGCATCAAATCAGCATGATGATCCGCAGGTCTTCACTCATACAGAAGATGAAAGGAGAAGGATCCTGGATAATGCGGCAGCAGAAGCAGATAACATTGTGTCCAGGGCCATTGAGGAAGCTGAGCAGATCCGTCAGCAAATCTACACGGAAAAGCAGGAATGGGAGCAGCAAAGTTCCCTTTTAGCCGAAGAATCCAGACAGCTTGGTTTTGAGCAGGGCTATCAAGAAGGCAAAAACCAGGGTTATGCAGACTATCGTCAAACAATCCTGTTTGCCCAGGAAACAGTTGAAGCGGCGAAACGGGATTACCAGAATCATATAGAATCATCAGAAAAGGTCATACTTGATCTCGGCGTGAAAATTGCAGGGAAGATACTTGGTGAAAAACTGGCAGCGGCTGAAGGTTTTCTTGCCCTTGTGAAAAGAGCATTAAAAAACTCCAGAGATTATAAGGATATTCAGCTGCATGTACATCCAAAACATTACCAGGACCTGCTTGCTCAAAAAGAAGAACTGATTGCCATCTTTCCAAAGGACATTGATTTTTATATCTACCCGGATGATGAGCTTGAGGAGACTTCGTGCATCATAGAATCAGAAAATGGCAGGATTGACGCAAGTGTAGACAGTCAATTGGAGGAAATTAAACTTAAGCTGTTTGAAATGCTGGAGAGTGAACATTAATGAAGGCCGAGGATTTATTGGAACATGTCGATTTTGTGGATAGTTTTAAACGTTATGGACGTGTAAAAAGAGTTGTTGGCTTGATGATTGAATCCCAGGGTCCTGAAAGTTCAATAGGTGATGTGTGCTTTATTCATGTTGGGACTAAGAAAAAGCGGAAAATCCAGGCCGAGGTTGTCGGCTTTCAAGATGAAAATGTCATTTTGATGCCCTATACATCCATTCATGATATATCACCCGGAAGTCTCGTTGAAACCACAATGAAACCGCTGGAAATCAAAGCTGGACCTGGTTTGATCGGGAAAGTAGTTGATTCTCTGGGGGTTCCGCTCGACCAATCCAGCCTGCCAAAAGGATTGGCATCCGTTCCAACTGAACAAGATCCGCCCAACCCTTTAAGCAGGCCGCCAATCTCAGAACCAATCGAAGTTGGAGTCCGGATGATTGACAGTCTGCTCACAGTCGGCAGCGGCCAGCGTGTTGGGATCTTTGCCGGAAGCGGTGTCGGCAAGAGTACTTTGCTGGGAATGATCGCGAGAAATACTACCGCAGACCTGAATGTCATTGGACTTATTGGTGAGCGTGGCCGGGAAGTCAGGGAATTCATAGAACGTGATTTGGGACCGGAAGGGTTAAAACGTTCTATTGTGGTTGTCGCAACTTCTGACCAGCCTGCATTGATGCGGATTAAAGGTGCCTATACGGCAACAGCCATCGCAGAGTATTTTCGAGATAAAGGATTGAATGTCATGCTGATGATGGACTCTGTTACACGGGTAGCGATGGCCCAGCGGGAAGTAGGACTGGCAGTTGGCGAACCTCCTACCACTAAAGGCTATACTCCTTCAGTGTTCGCCATCCTCTCGAGGCTCCTCGAAAGGACAGGCACAAATGAATTTGGATCCATAACAGGCTTTTACACTGTGCTTGTAGATGGTGATGACATGAATGAGCCGATCGCCGACACAGTACGGGGAATTCTTGATGGCCACTTTGTGTTGGACAGGGACTTAGCCAATAAAGGCCAATACCCGGCAGTTAACGTGTTAAAAAGCATTAGCCGAATCATGAACAATATTGTCTCCGATGACCATGTCAAAGCAGCAGAAAGATTGAGGGAATTGCTAAGCACCTATATCAATGCTGAGGACTTGATTAATATCGGCGCATATAAAAAAGGCACATCTGCAGAAATAGACGAAGCAATTATAAGATACCCACAAATCCTTAATTTCTTAAAACAAGGAACTAATGAAAAAGTTTCAATAAATGAGAGTGTCCAGGCTCTATTGCAGCTAGTTAGGAAAGGTTGATGGTTCAATGAGATATCAATTCAAGTTTGATAAGATCCTTTCACTCAAGACGAGAGAAGTGGACGAAGCTCAAGTCGTTTACCAGGATTCAGTCAAAAAATTCGAAGAGGCTGCTGACCGGCTCTATCATCTGCTGAAGAAAAAAGAGGACATTGAGTGTTTTCAATCAGACCGGCTGCTGGATGGTTTACCTGTCCAGGAAATACGACACCATCAACAATTTATCGGAAATCTGGAAAAATCGATTGCTCACTATCAAAAAGTCGTAATGAACGCTAGAAATATCATGAACTATCAACAAGTGAAGCTAATGGAAAAAAATCAAGAAGTAAAAAAGTACGAAAAAATCAAAGAGAAAGACCATCTTCAATTTCTTGCAGCTGAAAAATATGCAGAGAGCAGGATGATGGACGAAGTCTCGATTCAGCAATATATGAACCGGGAAATTAGGTGATCGAATGGCACAGAAAGTGGAGGAAAAGGATAGTCAGGAAGAAAATAAGTTTCATTGGTTTTTGATGGTGGTTGCCATCCCTAGCATGTTTGCAATTGTTATTGCTCTGGTTGCTCTTTCAATTCTAGGGATCAATATTTTTGAAACTGCGAAGGACATTGGCGGAAAAGTACCATTCATTTCTCAGTATGTGAGTGAAGAGAACCAGCCATCCACCGAGGAATTTGAAAAAAATATCATCAGCCTTGAAGCAGAGATTAAAGACCGGGAAGCAAAAATGGAACAACTTCAGTCTAAAATCGACAGCAAAGATACACAGCTGAAACGGATGGACCTGGAAAAAGCACAGCTGCAGGCACAAATAGAGGAATTGACTGCGATCCAGGAAGAAAACAAACGAGCCTTCCGGGAAATCGTCAAAACATATGAAACGATGTCAGCAAAGAGTGCGGCACCGATTATCTCCAATATGGACACGGGTGAAGCAGTTAAGATTCTGACAAATATCAAGCCGGAATCACTTGCAGCCATTATGGAAAAACTTCCAGCTGAAGAAGCAGCTAAATATACAGAATTACTGACGAACGAAACGAACGGTAATTAGTTGGTGTAACAAGACTTGAGAGGAGGTGAAAACATGGAAATAGGAAGTCTTGGGTTTTTTAACACCATTGCCGCGGGAAAGCAGCAAGTACCCGATATGACAGGAAAAGATGGAAGTTTTGCCGGGTTAATGTCAACAGTTTTATCAGGGAAAACTAATCCAGCCGCCGCAACTGAAGCAGCTAAGGATGAAGAAAAGCTAGAGACGCTCAGCTCGCTGGCAGAACTCATTAACGTATCGGCCCTATTAAAGCTGGAAGATGGAATAAAGCTTCTGGATATGCTGAATTCAGATTCTGGAAACCTTTTAAGTAAGGCGCTTTCCCATTTTGGCGTCAATGATGAAGAATTGAAGCTGTTTATCCAAAAATGGTTCGGGCCTAATGTGGGTGAATTGGCAGGTGCTTCTGAAGAGGAACTAATGGCGTCCTTAGCGGTGATAATAGCGGAGATTTCTAATCAGTCAGCGGATGAATTAAAGGTGAAGTTAAACCAGAGTGATGTACAAGTCTTAAAGTCACTCAAACTATATGAACTAATGAGCAAATATGCTGATGGTGAAGGGTTTAAGTACTCTGACTCTGTAAAGGAATCGCTGAAAGACTTTGGTGAAACATTAAAGAATCTGTTAGGAAACAATAAAAACAATTCCCATACGGAGTATTTACATCAACGATTTACCCAGTTAGCTGGCGACCTAAACCTCTCCTCGAAAAAAACTTTTACAGAGGTTAATAGTTCAATAGAACCGAATTCAGGCATAAAAACGGACGGAGCATCAGGAACACTTGGATTTCTTCCGAATATGACCAGGGCTGAACAGCTGATGTTAACGATGAACAGCCCGGAAAGGCCAGTTTCAGCTGAACAATTAATGAAGCAGTTTGAATCGATCCTTTCAAAATCGCATTTTATGAACAGTGGTGGAACACAGAAATTATTCATCAAGTTGTTCCCTGAGCACCTGGGCAGCATCCGGATCGAGCTTTTCCAGAGGGATCAAACGATGATGGCAAGAATCATAACCACCTCTGGTACGGCAAAGGAAACACTAGAATCACAGATTAATGGACTAAAACAGGCATTTGTTGCGCAGAACCTTTCGGTTGACAGGATTGAAGTGACTCAGCAGCAGGCTCAGCAAGAACGATTCCTGAACAAGGATTCCGAGCAGCAGCAAAGACAGTCAGACAGAGGGCAGCAAGAAAAGAAAGACGAAAAAGGGGATTTTAATCTCTCCTTCGAAGAAGCACTGCTAAATACTGAAGCTTAGGAGATAGACAATGGTGAATACGATCAATTCTACTTATCTGCTGTCCAATCTTCAAAAGGACAGGAAAGCTGGTTCAGATATTCTCGGGAAAGATGATTTTTTGAAAATCCTGATGACCCAGCTGCAGAATCAGGATCCTTTGAATCCGATGCAGGATAAAGATTTCATAGCACAAATGGCGACATTCTCGACACTTGAGCAAATCACGAATATGGGAAAATCAATCGACCGTTTTGTTCAGGCTGAACAGCAAAACAAAATGATATCCTATAGCCAGTTTGTGGGCAAGGATATTACCTGGCACAAGATAGAAAGTGCAAATGGAGAGGAAACCGTTAAACAAGGTAATGGAAAGGTTGCCTCAGTCCAGTTCAAGGAAGATACCGTTTCTTTTGTACTTGAGGACGGCACGACCCTGGAACCAGCGAATATCTCGCAGATCAATGAGTTATCCAGCGAAAATCATATGCTGCAGGCGAGCATGTTGATTGGAAAGAACATTACCTATCTTGATGAAAATAACCAAGAGAAATCTGCTAATGTCATGTCTGTTTCATTTAAAAATGGGAAGACATCTTACTTGCTGGATGATGAGAAAAACACAAGCATCATTTCTTCACAGATTACAAAAATTCAATAACAAAAGGAAGTGATGTAATGGATAAAACGCAATTCCGTCCAATTCATTCACTGCCTGTTAACAGGAATCACCAAAAACCTGTGAAAGCCAACAAGTTAACGCAAACACCTTTTTCCTTGCAATTGCAAAGTGCAATCCAATCAAAGAATGGACTGACCATAAGCAAGCATGCAACTGAACGATTGGAGCAGCGAGGAATTAACATATCCCAGGAGCGTTGGAACAGGATTGAGGAAAAAGTTAGTCAGGCTAAAGCCAAAGGCGTGAGTGATTCACTTGTTCTGCTGAAAGACGCGGCGCTGATAGTCAGTGCGAAAAACAACACGGTCATTACAGCCATGGGCAGGCAGGAAGCAGCGGAACAAATATTCACCAATATAAATGGAACGATCGTCATGGAAAATTAAAATAAATAGGCTGGACCTTTACGGAGGCCTGGGCTGTGGACCGATTGAAGCAGCCCCCAAATCGAAAGGAGTTTTAAATAATGCTTCGTTCAATGTACTCAGGAATCAGTGGAATGAAAAACTTCCAAACAAAACTTGACGTAATCGGCAACAATATTGCCAATGTAAATACCTACGGTTTCAAAAAGGGCCGTGTTACTTTTAAGGACACAATGAATCAAACCATTTCCGGTGCTAGTGCTGCACAAAACGGAAAGGGTGGAAAGAATCCTATGCAGGTAGGACTGGGATCCACTATTGCAACAATTGATACTATTGATACACAATCAAGTTTGCAAACTACAGGTCGTTCTCTTGACCTGGCAATTTCAGGTGATGGTTATTTTGTTGTTAAGCAGGGAGATGCCCAGTTTTATACACGGGCAGGGAATTTTTACCTTGATGAGGAAGGGACCTTGGTTAATGGAGATGGATACAAGGTTCAATCCTACAATAATGGGGTTCTTGAGGATATAAAAGTAGATGTGAATTCTATTTTGCCAGCTCAAAAGACAAATCAGTTAACAATTGATGGTAACTTCCCATCTGGTGTTGCGGGTAACACTGAGCAGCTTCAACAAATCAAAGTAGTAGATAGTACTGGTAATGAACATACGGTTGAGTTAAAGGTCGAATCAACTTCTACATCCGGAACATGGAAGATTACCATCCAAGATAAGACTAAAAGCAATTTGGATTCCTTAGTCCTTACTATGACGAATGGTGTGCTTTCACCTACTTCAGGAACATTTGAGGTAAACAAAGGTAATTCAGAAGAAAGTGTTTCATTAAATATTGTCTCAGGAAACGTTACTTCAACTGCTGGGAACCTGAATGCCCTATTCTCACCTAATGGAACCACCCAGGGTGCAATAGAAAGCTTCAGCATTGGTCAAACAGGTGAAATCAGCGGTGTCTTCTCAAACGGGCGAGTAGAAACTCTTGGTGTTCTTGCTCTAGCTAAATTCAGTAACGCAGCTGGTCTTAGCAAGGTAGGAAACAATATGTTTCAGGACTCAGTTAACTCAGGTACAGCAAATATTGGTACTCCAGGGGACGGTTATGGAAGTATAGCGTCCGGAGCACTCGAAATGTCTAACGTAGATCTATCAGAAGAATTCACAGAAATGATCACGGCACAACGTGGTTTCCAGGCAAATACTAGAATTATTACAACCTCTGATGAGATTCTTCAAGAATTGATTAACCTAAAACGATAGACTAGGAGAGGAGCAGGGCTGAAAGGGAGATCCTTTTAGCCCCTGTGAATTATAGTGATTAAAGTAACGAAATTAAACGGTAAATCATTTAGGATTAATTCATTATTTATCGAAGCAGTGGAAGCTTTTCCGGACACAACGATTACCTTGACCAATGGACGAAAGTATGTCGTAAGGGAAAGTGAAGAAGAAGTGAGCAAATTAATCCAGGAATTTTATCAGAGTGTCGGCCTTCTTGGAGGGCGAATGTTGGAGGAACTGAATCATGAAGAATAATAAGCTGGTAATGATTATGTCGGTCATGCTGGTAGCCATATTGCTTGTAGGGACAATCGCAGTTGTAGCGGTTATGAAACTTACAGCTGAAGATGGTGAAAAAGAGCCAAGCATCGATGAGGTGCTGGAGGCTTCCGTAGACATTCCCGAGGTAACGACGAACCTTGCATCAAATGATTTTATAAAAATTTCTTTTAAAATTGAAACAGACGGCAAAAAAGCAAAAGAAGAGTTGGAAAAGAGAGATTTTCAGGTGAAAAACCTGATTATTTATGAACTATCCGAGAAAAAGGCAGAAGAACTGCAAGGCAAGGAAGGCAAGATGAACCTTGAAGAAGTCCTGAAAACGAAGATAAATGACCTGATGCTTGAAGGGAAGGTCGAAAAGGTCTACATAACAGGTTCTCTCCTCCAATAACAGATTGAATTATATTACAGTAACTATATGGAGGTGAGGAGCATGTCGGGAGATGTATTGTCGCAAAGCGAAATTGATGCTTTGTTATCAGCATTATCAACAGGAGAAATGGATGCGGATGAATTAAAGAAAGAACAAGTAGAAAAAAGGGTTAAAGTTTATGATTTTAGAAGAGCTTTGCGTTTCTCGAAAGATCAAATCCGCAGCCTTACCCGAATCCATGAAAACTTTTCCAGGTTATTGACTACTTTTTTCTCCGCCCAGTTAAGGACATATGTAAACATCAGTGTCGCGTCAGCAGACCAGATCCCATACGAGGAATTTATCCGGTCCATTCCCAAAATGACGATATTGAATGTTTTTGATGTAGAACCACTGGAGGGCAGGATCCTGATGGAGGTCAACCCTAACATTGCATACGCAATGATGGACAGGCTGCTTGGAGGAAAAGGCTCAAGCCATAATAAAGTCGATAGCTTGACAGAAATCGAAACCAGGATCATGTCCAGTATGTTTGAGAAAGCTTTTGAAAATTTCAGGGAAGCTTGGGGGTCAATTTCCGATATCGATCCGCAGCTTTCGGAATTTGAAATCAATCCGCAATTTTTGCAAATGGTTTCCCCGAATGAAACCGTAGTGGTGATTTCGTTGAACACTACAATCGGTGAAGCAAGCGGAATGATTAATATATGCATACCGCATGTCGTTCTGGAGCCAATCATTCCTAAATTGTCAGTGAAATATTGGATGCAGTCCGATAAGAAACAAAGCTTGCCAATTGAAAATTCAGTACTGCAGAGTGAAATCCAAAAGGCTGATGTCTCAATTACAGCGGAAATAGGGTCGTCCGAAATCTCGATTCAGGACTTCCTGATGCTTGATATAGGCGATGTAATTGAACTGAATCAGCAAATAGACCAGCCTTTACTGATAAAAGTCGGAGATATCCCTAAATTTGTTGGACAGCCAGGGAAATTGAACAAAAAGTTAGCCATTCAAGTGTTTGATACATTTAAGGGAGGAGACGATGATGGTGAGCGATGACATGTTATCTCAAGATGAAATCGATGCGCTTCTTAGAGGAACCTCTGATGAAGCAGAAGAAACAGAAAGTACAATGAATGTGGATGACTATTTTTCTTTTATGGAAAGAGATGCGTTAGGAGAAATAGGCAATATATCATTTGGCAGTTCAGCTACCGCACTATCAACTTTATTAAACCAGAAGGTAGAAATTAATACCCCTACGGTTACAGTGGTGCACAAGTCGAAATTGGAAGATGCTTTTCCAGATCCTTATGTGGCCGTCCAGGTTCATTACACAGAAGGTTTTACCGGCAGCAATATGCTTGTCATCCAGCAGAATGACGCGGCAATCATCGCCGATTTAATGCTGGGCGGCGATGGATTGAACCCAAGGGATTTACTGGACGAAATCCAGCTGAGTGCCGTACAAGAGGCAATGAACCAGATGATGGGATCTGCGGCTACCTCCATGTCGACAGTCTTTAGCAAAAGAGTTGATATTTCACCTCCCAATATCAATCTGTTGAATGTCATTGAAGGTGAAGGCACTGAATCGATTCCTGAGGATGATATTTTGGTTAAGGTCTCATTCTCGTTAAAAATCGGTAATTTAATAGATTCAAATATTATGCAGCTTTTGCCAGTCACTTTCGCCAAAAGCCTGGTTGACGAACTCTTGAATCCAGGAGCAGCCCAGGAGGCAGTACCGGAAAAACCGTCACCGGCTATCCCGCAAAGTCATCCGGTTGAACATAGCAAAATGAATCCTATTCAGGAAAACCAAAATAATGCCCACTATCAACCAGTGCAACAGCCGGAATATCAAGGGCATCAGGAGCCTGCTTATTATCAGCAGCCAACCTATCAAAATGTTCCACAACAACATGGCTATTCTCAACCGATGCAATCGGGACCACAGCATTTTGGCAATGTGATGACTGGCGCACAGCCTACGGTCCAGCCAGCAGTGTTTTCCAGCTTCGAATCATCACAGCCACAGCAGGCGGAAACAAAGAACCTGGATATGCTGCTAGATATCCCGCTTCAGGTAACTGTTGAACTGGGCAGAACGAAGCGCTCAGTCAGAGACATCCTTGAGCTGGGATCCGGTTCAATCATCGAACTGGACAAACTCGCTGGCGAACCAGTCGATATCCTGGTTAACAATCGATTGATTGCCCAGGGAGAAGTAGTAGTTATTGATGAGAATTTTGGTGTCCGTGTTACTGATATAATCAGCCAGAGCGACCGCATTAAAAAATTAAAATAATCTTCAGGGGGAATTTCAATGGCGAACAAGATTTTAGTCGTAGACGATGCGGCTTTCATGAGAATGATGATTAAGGACATTTTGACAAAAAACGGCTTTGAAGTCGTCGCAGAAGCAGCAGACGGTGCACAGGCACTTGAAAAATATAAAGAATTCCAGCCTGACCTTGTCACAATGGATATTACCATGCCGGAAATGGATGGCATCACTTCATTAAAGGAAATCAAAAAAATCAATCCGAACGCAAAGGTCATCATGTGTTCAGCAATGGGCCAGCAAGCGATGGTCATCGATGCGATCCAGGCAGGAGCTAAAGATTTCATCGTAAAACCATTCCAGGCAGACCGTGTTATTGAAGCGATTTCCAAAACACTAAGCTAGTGAACTTTTATCATTTAGAGGGTGCGGCAAATTGTTAAGATTAATCCGAACTGCCTCGACAATTCTTTTCTTATTAGCTGCTCTGATCAGTCCAATTGGCTTGGTGAGCGCAGAGCAGCTAAATAAAAGCGTGCAGGATTGTATGAATAACCCTGAGTCGTGTGATGATGGACAGGCAGATAAGACAACAAAGCAATCAGACGATAAAAAATCCAAGGTAGGGGTCGGTTTTCTTGATTTTCTCAGGATGATCCTTGCTACTGCCTTTGTGGCAGCATTAATCTACTTCCTCCTCAAATTCATCAATAAAAAGAGCCTGACGTATAAAAGCTCGCAGCTTGTTGAAAATCTTGGAGGTACAAGCTTGGGAGCCAACAGATCGGTTCAGATTGTAAAAGCGGGCAATAAACTTCTCATTGTTGGCGTGGGAGAGAATATACAGCTGTTAAAAGAAATAGACGACCCGGAAGAGTACAGCCAAGTCATCCAGGATTATAACAATAAAATGGAGCAGCTTGTACAGCCAAGCGATATTGTGACAAAGTTGCTTAAAAGAGCGAAAAGAGATGGCGGCAATCAGCGTTCCGAATTTTCCGCATTGCTGAAGAATCAGCTGAATGATATGGCAAGCGGAAGAAAGAAAATGCTTGAGGAGATACAGAAGAAAGGGTCAGAAAAAAATGAATGAGTTTATGGAGTTTTTCAACAGCAGTGCTCCTGAGAGTGTATCAACATCCGTAAAGCTGATGCTCCTGCTGACTGTCCTTTCGATTGCGCCAGGCATCTTGATTTTAATGACAAGTTTTACAAGGATCATCATCGTTCTTTCCTTTGTCAGAACGGCGCTTGCAACACAGCAAATGCCGCCTAACCAGGTGTTGGTCGGGCTTGCGATGTTCCTGTCATTCTTTATCATGGCACCTACTTTTCATGAAGTGAATGAACAAGCTCTGACTCCTTTATTTAATGAAGAAATCAATTTGGAGCAAGCGTATGACAGGGCTTCAATACCTTTCAAGGAATTCATGAGTGCCCATACGAGGCAAAAGGATTTAGCTTTATTTCTTGAATATTCAAAGGCTGAAACTCCTGAATCGGTTCAGGATATCCCTTTGACTGCCCTTGTTCCTGCATTTGCCATCAGTGAAATCAAAACAGCTTTCCAGATTGGATTTATGATTTTCATCCCTTTTCTGGTGATCGACATGGTAGTGGCTAGTGTCCTGATGTCCATGGGTATGATGATGCTTCCGCCGGTTATGATTTCCCTTCCATTTAAGATTTTACTTTTTGTCATGGTAGATGGATGGTATTTAGTCGTGAAATCATTATTACAAAGTTTTTAAGCAGGTGAATGAAAATGACATCAGAAGGTGTTATCTCAATAGCAGAACGAGGAATTTATACAGTTTTAATGATTTCAGGTCCATTGTTGATTCTAGCACTGGTAGTTGGTTTGATCGTCAGTATTTTTCAGGCAACTACGCAGATCCAGGAACAGACACTGGCTTTCGTGCCAAAGATTGTGGCCGTGCTGGTCGGAGTCGTTTTCTTTGGTCCATGGATGCTAAGTTATATGCTGAGCTATGCGACGGAGATTTTTTCGAATCTTACTAGGTTTGTAGGCTGATGAGATGCTAGATTTCATTCCATCGTTTCCGGCATTCCTGCTGATTTTTGTAAGGGTGACATCCTTTTTCTTGATGATGCCATTATTTTCATATCGGACGATTCCCGCGTCTCATAAAGTAGGGCTTGGATTCATGCTTTCTATCATCATGTTTACAGCAATAGGAGCCCCTGAAATCGCAATAGACAGCACGTACTTCCTGCTGGTCATCAAAGAAGCAATGGTTGGTTTATTCATAGGCTTCATTGCAGCATTGATGATGGCTGCCATCCAGATTGCCGGGGGTTTCATAGATTTCCAGATGGGCTTTGCAATTGCAAATGTCATCGATCCGCAGACAGGGGCACAGAGTCCTCTGATGGGTCAGTATTTATATACGATTGCTCTTTTGTTTTTACTGACAGTAAACGGCCATCATCTGTTGATGGATGGCATCTTTTACAGTTATGATTTTATCCCGATCGATCAGGTGGCCATACCGTTTGGGAATGAAAATATCGCGGAATTCATCATCCTGTCTTTCAATAAAATGTTCATTATTGCCTTCCAGATGTCCTTGCCGGTGGTCGGCAGCTTGTTCCTGGTTGATGTTGCCCTTGGAATTGTAGCAAGGACCGTCCCGCAATTGAATATATTCGTTGTCGGACTGCCAGTGAAAATCGGTGTAAGCTTTCTCGTACTTATTGCGGTAATGGGCGTGCTGATCATGGTTATAACGGATCTGTTTTCCACTACTCTTGCGACAATGAGGGGTTTGATGGAATTGATCGGAGGAGCTTAAATGGAGTATTTAAGGTTAGACCTGCAGTATTTTGCCGGTGAAAAAACAGAAAAAGCGACTCCCAAAAAGAGACAGGACGCTCGGAAAAAAGGACAGGTTGCCAAAAGCCAGGACGTCAATACTGCCATTGTCCTTCTTGCTGTGTTTTTGTTTTTGATGTTTTTTGGCAGTGTGATGATGGAGAGACTTATCGGTGTCCTTCGCCATTCCTTGCAAAACTATATGTTAATGGATTTGACTGCGAATAATATCGAATCTATTGTAATTGAAATATTGGCTGAATTGGTCATCTTCCTGGGTCCTGTCATGATCGTCGCTTTGATCGCAGGGGTTGCTGCCAACTACATCCAAGTCGGCTATATGTTTTCGACTGAAGCAATCCAAATGAAACTTGAGAAAATCAATCCGATCAGCGGCTTCAAGAGAATTTTTTCAATGAGGGCAATCGTTGAATTGCTAAAATCGATCCTTAAAATCACCTTCGTAGGCGTGGTCGCTTTCTCAGTCCTGTGGTTGCGGTTGGACGAGGTACTTCTCCTCGCTAATAAGAGTGTTGGTGCTGCATTGGCAACTATTGCAGGGCTGACGCTCCAAATGGGCCTTTTTGCTTCCGGAGCATTGCTATTTTTATCATTATTGGATTATCTGTACCAAAAATATGATTATGAGAAAAGTATCCGCATGTCAAAGCAAGACTTGAAAGATGAGTACAAAAACATCGAAGGGGATCCTCTTATCAAGTCTAAGATTAAGCAGAAGCAAAGAGAGATGGCAATGCGGCGGATGATGCAAGAAGTTCCAAAAGCGGATGTGGTCATTACGAACCCGACTCACTTCGCGATCGCACTAAAGTATGACGAGCAGAAGGCTGATGCCCCGATCGTTGTGGCAAAGGGTGTCGACTTTGTTGCACAGAAGATTAAATTGATTGCCAAGGAAAATGAGATTATGTCTATCGAGAACCGTCCTTTGGCGAGGGCGTTATACAGCCAGGCTGAGATCGGTGATCCCATCCCTGAGGAGTTTTTCAAAGCGGTGGCTGAAATCCTGGCCTTTGTGTATCAAACAAAAAATAAAGTGCTGTAATTCTTCAGGTATGCAGTGTTTAGGAGAGAAGTAGTATGTCAGCAAGAGACCTGTCCGTCCTGCTTAGTGTCATCTTAATCGTAGCCATGTTGATCATTCCTTTTCCCCCATGGCTGTTAAGTGTACTAATCATGGTAAACATCTCAATTGCACTTCTGGTGCTGTTGAACACAATGAATATGACTGAACCGCTCCAGTTTTCTGTTTTTCCTTCACTGCTGCTGTTGTTAACTTTATTCAGACTTGGTTTGAATGTTTCAACAACACGATCCATCCTTTCAAAAGGTGAAGCTGGAGGGGTGGTTGAGACCTTCGGTACATTCGTTGTCGGGGGGAATGTTGTTGTCGGGATGGTAGTGTTCCTGATCTTGATCATCATCCAGTTCATTGTCATCACGAAGGGTTCCGAGCGTGTATCAGAGGTTGCAGCAAGGTTTACCCTTGATGCAATGCCTGGTAAGCAAATGAGTATTGATGCTGATTTGAATGCCGGGATGATTTCTGAACAGCAGGCACGAGAACGTCGTGAAAAAGTAAGTAGAGAAGCAGATTTTTACGGTGCGATGGATGGTGCTAGTAAATTCGTAAAGGGAGATGCCATCGCTGGAATCATCATCGTTCTGATCAACTTGATTTTTGGGATTGTTATCGGTATGACACAGCAAGGTCTTGGGATTGCAGATGCTGCGCAAAAATACTCCCTTTTGACAGTTGGTGACGGAATTGTCAGCCAGATCCCTGCACTTCTGATCTCGACAGCCACGGGTATAGTGGTCACTCGAGCTGCATCTGATGGGAACCTTGGAGTTGACATTACTTCACAGTTGCTGGCTTATCCTAAAATGCTGTATGTCGGTGCAGGAACGATTTTCCTGCTAGGGCTGTTTACGCCCATCCACGATTTGCTGACGATTCCGATTGCGGCATTGATGGCATTTGGCGGGTACTCCTTCTCCCGTGTTCCTGAGCCGGATAAGCAGCAGCTGCAGGAAATGGAAGAAGACATACAGATGGACGAGATGAAGAGTCCTGAGAGTGTGGTCAATCTATTGAATGTTGATCCGATTGAGTTTGAGTTCGGATATGGTTTGATACCTCTGGCCGACGCTAACCAGGGAGGAGATCTTCTGGACCGGATTGTCATGATCAGAAGGCAGCTGGCCATTGAGCTTGGACTAGTCATTCCAGTAGTCAGGATCCGGGACAATATCCAGCTTCAGCCTAATGAATACAGGCTGAAAATCAAAGGGAACGAAATGGCCAGGGGAGAATTGCTTCTCGATCATTATCTGGCAATGAGTCCTGGAATAGATGATGATTCTGTCGAAGGTATCGATACAATTGAACCAAGTTTCGGTTTGCCTGCTAAATGGATTACGGAAGAAATGAAGGAGCAGGCAGAAATATTTGGCTACACAGTAGTCGATCCGCCTTCAGTTGTTTCGACCCATATTACAGAAGTAATAAAGGCTAATGCACATGAACTTCTGGGCAGACAGGAAACGAAGCAGCTGATCGATCACCTTCGTGAAAGCTATCCGATCCTTGTTGAGGAAGCGACACCGAATCCTTTATCAGTTGGTGAAATCCAAAAAGTGCTGGGCAAGCTGCTTAGGGAAAATGTCTCAATCAGGAATTTGCCGATTATATTCGAAACACTTGCTGATTACGGAAAAGTGACAACTGATACAGACATCCTTGCTGAATACGTCCGTCAGGCACTTGCAAGACAAATCACGAACCAATATTCACGAAATGGTGAAACCCTGAAGGTGATTACACTATCGGGAAGGGTAGAAAAGGTGGTTGCGGAAGGTGTTCAGCAAACAGAGCACGGAAACTACCTGTCCCTGGACCCTGCAGTCTCTCAAGGAATACTGGAATCTGTGGCAAACCAGGTAGAGCAATTGAGCATAATGGAGCAAACACCGATTATACTTTGTTCACCTGCGGTCCGGATGTATGTGCGTCAGCTGACAGAAAGGTATTTTGCGCAAATCCCTGTATTGTCTTATAACGAACTTGAAGCAAATGTCGAAGTCCAAAGTGTCGGGGTGGTGAATGTAGAATGAAAGTGAAAAAGTATACAGCTTCATCCATGCCTGAAGCAATGAAACTCGTCAGGGGAGAGCTGGGCAATGAGGCAGTGATTCTTAATTCCCGTGTCGTCCAGACCGGAGGATTCATGGGCTTTTTTAAGAAAAATAGCATTGAGGTTATTGCTGCCATCGATCCAGACACGGACTTAAGTACAAAGGCAGCCAGTGTGGATCAACTAGGTAAATTTACTCGCCCTGTGGTAATGAGAGAAGTATCTAAAAAGGGTTCACCAACTGTTCAGTTGAAACCTGTAATGGAAACACCGCAAAAAGCCGACAAGGAACTTCTGAAAGAAATTTCACAGCTGAAGGAATTGCTAAAGGAATCAGGAAAAATCGAAGGAGTCTCATTACCAGAACCAATCAGCAGGCAAATTCAGTTCCTAAGGGATATGGATATAAATCAAGAGACCATTGATGAATTTGCTGGATTCCTTCTTGAGAAATGGTATCTCGGCGGAGCGGCTGCAAGTGAAGCAGAAATAACCGAATGGTGTGCGCTCGCAATTGAAGAAAAGCTTTCTCCTCTTGCATTCGAAGGAATTTCTTTTAAAAGGAAATTTGTCAATGTCATTGGGCCGACAGGCGTTGGAAAAACGACTACCCTGGCCAAAATCGCTGCTGATTGTGTATTGAAGCACCAGAAGAAAGTTGCTTTTATCACCACAGACACCTATCGAATTGCTGCTATTGAGCAGTTGAAAACATATGCGAAAATTCTCGATGTCCCAATAGAAGTTTGCTACAACATGGAGGATTTCAAGGCTGCCACAGATAAATTCGCAGACTATGACCTTGTCTTCATCGATACAGCAGGACGTAATTTCAGAAATCAAAAGTATGTCAACGACCTAAAAGATGTCATCGATTTCGGAAAGGATATGGAAACTTATCTTGTCCTGGCATTGACGGCAAAACAAAGAGATATGGAGGAAATCCGGCAGCAATTTTCGCTGATCCATATTGA
The DNA here is from genome assembly GCF_018613235.1 of Bacillus sp. ISL-41. Taxonomy (GTDB): domain Bacteria; phylum Bacillota; class Bacilli; order Bacillales; family Cytobacillaceae; genus Mesobacillus. The sequence continues at coordinate 37,432 of NZ_JAGGQP010000021.1, read as the reverse complement.
TAAATTCATTTTCACAAAACTTGATGAAACTTCGGTATACGGAGCAATGCTCAATATGGCGTTGAAATTTTCAACTGGAGTTGCCTATTTGACCAATGGACAAGATGTGCCAGATGACCTGATCGAGGCAAAGCCAAATATTATTGCAAATACTATTCTTGGAGTCAGCACCTATGAATGACCAGGCAGAAAAATTAAGAAACCGACTTAAAACGAACACTCTCGCCAAGGAAGCGAAAACACTCGCTGTGGTCAGCGGAAAAGGCGGAGTCGGGAAATCGAATTTCTCGCTCAACTTCTCAATTTCCCTCGCCAAAAAAGGCTATAAGGTCTTACTGTTTGATCTGGATATCGGTATGGGGAATATCGAGATTTTGATGGGGAAAAGTTCTTCACTCTCCATTGCCGATTTTCTTTCAGGAAAATCATCGATGGAGGAGGTAATTTTTCAGGGACCGCACGGTGTCGAATATATCTCAGGCGGGACAGGCTTAAGCCAATTAGTCAGGATGGACCGTGCTGGCGTCGATTACTTCATCTCTAGTTTAAGTGAAGTTCTGAGAAAGTATGATTATCTGATTTTTGATATGGGAGCCGGCTTGACCGAGGAGACTTTATCGATCCTTCTGTCTGTCAACGAGATATTCGTCATCACTACGACAGAGCCTACATCCCTGATGGATGCATACGCTACTATGAAATACATCCACCTTGCAGATTCAGAATTGCCTTTCTATTTGGTTGTCAACAGGGCTGGTTCTGTCAAAGAAGGCAACGATACGATGGACAGACTGGACGATGTTCTTGGGAAATTTTTAGGAAGGACACCGATCAAGCTTGGAATGCTGCCGGATGATAAAACTGTACAGGAAGCAGTAAAACGCCAGATTCCATTTACAATGTTCAATGAACGGTCACAAGCTTCTAAAGGAATGGCAGCGATTATCGAAAAATATATCAATAATGCGAGCTACAATGCCGAAAAGAGAGATAACAGGAGTTTTACATCTAGATTGAAGCAATTCCTTTTCGAAAGGTAGTGGTCGAGTGGCAAAAACTAGAGTTCTCATCGTAGATGATTCAGCTTTCATGCGTAAGCTGATCAGCGACTTTCTATCAGAACACCCGGAGATTGAGGTTATTGGCACGGCTCGTAATGGAGAGGATGCCATTAAGAAATGCCGGGAATTCCGTCCTGATGTCATTACACTTGACGTGGAAATGCCGAAACTAAATGGGTTGGAAGTATTGAAGCTGATCATGAAGGAGCACCCGCTGCCGGTTGTTATGCTTTCTAGCACCACGAAAGAAGGCGCGGACACGACGCTGCAGGCGATTCAGGCGGGTGCTGTGGATTTTGTGGCCAAGCCGTCAGGATCCATTTCAATAGATTTACATAAAATCAAAACAGAGTTAATCCAAAAAGTGTTATCGGCAAGCAAAGCTAATCTAACAAAAATAAACTTCCTGGAAGATTCAAATACTGTTGGAAAGAAATTGGAGAGTTCCCTAGATTCAGAGATAAAGCCAGCAAGCAACGTAACAACCAGGGGATTTACCCAATCCAAAAAGATTGTCTGCATTGGAACTTCTACCGGGGGGCCAAGAGCATTGCAGCAAGTTATAACTTCATTGCCAAAAGGTTTGGAGGTACCAATCCTTATCGTCCAGCACATGCCGCCCGGTTTTACCAAGTCACTTGCCAATCGACTGGATTCCTTAAGCCAGATTAGAGTCAAGGAAGCGGAAGATGGCGAGCTTTTACAAAAAGGGACTGCATATATAGCTCCGGGAGGCTTTCACTTAAAGGTTAAAAGTTTAGGTTCATCGCTGGCAATCAGTCTTAGCCAATCACCGCCTCGAAATGGACATCGTCCTTCCGTTGATGTGATGTTCGAGTCTATGAGTACCATCAAGAACTACTCTAAAATTGCTGTCATCATGACAGGAATGGGGGCAGATGGGTCCAAGGGACTGGTTGAAATGAAAAAGTACGGCATAGTAAAAGCAATCGCCGAATCCCAGGAAACGTCAATTGTTTTCGGAATGCCAAAAGCAGCAATAGCAACGAATATGGTTGATGAGGTAGCGGATGTAGAGAACATCGCACAATCGATCATGAATTATATATGAGGCCGGAGGTGCTGTGCACATGGAATTGAATCAATATCTTGAAGTCTTTATTGAAGAAAGTAAAGAACATTTGCAGGCCTGTAATGAACAAGTATTGGAATTAGAGAAAAATCCCCAGGATTTATCAATCATTAATGAAATTTTCAGGTCGGCTCATACTCTTAAAGGGATGTCAGCGACAATGGGTTACGAGGATCTGGCAAGTCTTACACATCAAATGGAAAATGTACTTGATGGGATAAGGAATAACAGATTGGCGACAACACCTGAAATAATTGATGTTATTTTCATGGCTGTTGATCACCTTGAAGACATGGTCCAGGCAATTGCGGCTGGAGGCGATGGTAAAAAGGACGTCACTGAAACAGTTGAAAAGTTAAAACTGATTGAAAAAGGGGAATCGCTGTCAAGTTCCGCTAATAAGGAAGTTGCCGTTGCAGCCGTTTTAGAAGCCAAGCAGCAATCCCATTATGATGAATTTGAACTGACTGTTTTAAAACAGTCCAAAGAACAAGGCTTCGGTGTTTATGAAATTGGGATCGCTTTGCGTGAAGATTGCTTGCTGAAAGCTGCTCGAGTCTATATGGTTTTTGAGGTATTGGAGAAGATCGGTGAAGTAATCAAAGCAAACCCTTCGGTAGAGCAGCTGGAGGAAGAACAATTTGATCATGAATTTTCGATTACGATTGTCTCCAAAGAGGATCCGGAGGATATTAAAAGCAAAATCATGAAAGTTTCAGAGGTTGTCAAAACCGACCTTAAGTCATTAGAGTTTGATGATGAGAATGATGATCCGAAAGGTGAAGTTCTGCCAAAATCAAATGGCCATGAGGTATCTGATTCAACTGCTTCGGACCTAACTCAATCGATTGGATCTGAAGTGGCGCCGGTTCATGATAAAAAAGGCGGTGCCAAACAGCCAGTAAATAGCAGCAAAACAATAAGAGTGAATATTGAACGTCTCGATATTCTAATGAATTTATTTGAAGAGCTTGTCATTGATCGCGGCAGACTCGAGCAAATCTCCAAAGATTTGGATAATGGTGAACTTACTGAAACGGTCGAAAGGATGTCCAGGATATCCGGCGACTTGCAAAATATTATTCTGAATATGAGGATGGTTCAGGTAGAAACGGTATTCAACCGCTTCCCGAGAATGATTCGTCAGTTAGCAAGAGACTTAAACAAAAAGATCAACCTCGAAATCGTTGGTGCTGAGACAGAATTGGATCGGACAGTAATTGACGAAATTGGTGATCCGTTAGTGCATTTGTTGAGAAATTCAGTCGACCATGGAATTGAATCACCTGAAGTGCGCAGGGCAAAGGGCAAGAACGAAGAGGGCACGGTGGTGCTTCGCGCTTTCCACAGCGGCAATCATGTATTCATTGAAATTGAGGATGATGGTGCCGGAATCAGCAGGGATAAAGTTTTACAGAAGGCCATCAGCAAGGGAATCATCACCGAACAATCTGCTGCAGGCTTCACTGATAAACAGGCATATGAATTAATCCTTTCATCTGGCTTCTCTACCGCGGAGAAAATATCTGATATCTCCGGGCGTGGAGTAGGTTTGGATGTTGTCAAGAATACAATCGAATCTTTGGGAGGCTCTATTTCAATTGATTCAAAGGAAAATGAGGGAACTATTTTCTCCATCCAGCTTCCTCTGACATTGTCAATCATTTCGGTGATGTTAGTCGAAATCCAGAAAGAAAAATTCGCGATTCCTTTGTCATCAATCATTGAGACAGCCATAATCAAAGAAACTGATATCATGAATGCACATAATCAAAAGGTGATTGATTTTAGAGGCAAGGTCGTGCCATTGCTGTTCTTAAAGGATATCTTCGAGGTACCGTCAGAACATAATGAAGATCAATTCCACTCGGTCATCATCGTTCGAAAAGGAGATAAAATGGCTGGGTTGATTGTTGACTCATTCATTGGACAGCAAGAAGTAGTCCTTAAATCATTAGGAAATTATTTAACGAATGTTTTTGCGATCTCGGGTGCAACAATCCTTGGAGATGGACAGGTAGCATTGATTGTGGATTGCAATGCCTTAATTAAATAGATTCCTTGTTAATACAATGACGATGATATTTTGGGAGTGAGAAAAGTGGCTGAAAATTTGGTGTCAGACTTAAAAGTAATCGTGTTCCAGTTGAATGATAAAGAATACGGTGTTCCTGTAAGCCAGGTTAAGTCGATTGAAAAGATCATGCATATTACAAGGGTGCCTCATACGAATCCCTTTGTAAAAGGGGTAATGAACCTTCGGGGAGTAGTAACTCCTCTATTAGATTTGAGAGTCAGGTTTGGAATGGGAGAACAAGCATACACAGAAGGAACTCGTGTGATTATTGTTTCTATAGAAGATAAAGAAGTTGGCTTGATTGTAGATGGGGCAAATGATGTCATCGATATCCCGACAAGCAAGATTGAACCTCCTCCTGAGGTCGTTGGTTTAGAGGCAGAAGGCTATATAGATGGAGTGGCCAACTTGGATAAAAGGTTATTGATTTTAATAGATTTGCACAAAATCCTTGAAACCGATGAAGTAAAGGCTTTGTAAGTGAAGGGAATAGAACTATGACTTTTCTAAAAAGCATTTCGGACATCCACCTCGACATTTTAAAAGAGGTTGGAAATATTGGAGCAGGACATGCTGCAACGGCTTTATCAACTTTATTGAATAAAAAAATTGATATGAAGGTGCCCAGAGTCAGGGTCGTATCCTTTGATGAAGTCATGGAACTTGCTGGCGGGGCGGACAATGTCGTGGCGAGTGTATTTCTTCGAATAGAAGGCGATGCCCCGGGAAGCATGTTTTTTATCCTTCCGCTCCCACAGGCAGAGAAGTATATCGGCCAACTAATAAAAAAACAGTCATTCTCTTTTTCAGAAGAACAGGATAATGAGCTGGCACTGTCTGCTCTCCAGGAACTAGGGAATATTTTATCTGGTTCATATCTTTCGTCACTATCAGATTTCACCAAGCTGAGCCTGTATCCATCCGTTCCGGCTTTAAGCATAGATATGGTAGGAGCCGTCATCAGTTTCGGACTATTGGAATTATCCCAGGTGAGTGATTATGCGATCGTAATAGATACGGCGTTGGATGAAGAAGATGCTCAGATGCCTGACAGTGTGAATGGACATTTCTTCCTGTTGCCGGACCCTGATTCATTCCATATCATCTTCTCCGCGCTAGGGGTAAGGCTTGATGTATAAAACCGCTGAAATCATCAAAGTTGGTATTGCTGATATGAACATTGTTAAAGTTCCGGATTTAATACGGACCACAGGTCTTGGTTCCTGTGTCGGCGTGGTTTTGTATGATCAGGCAAGAGAAGTCGCGGGCATGGCGCATATCATGCTGCCTGATTCGTCTTTGTCGCGGGCAGAGCCGCTGAATAAAGCAAAATTTGCTAATACGGCCATCAAGGAACTTTTAGATGGCCTGATGAGAGTCGGTGCTAGACCTTCAGGAATTAAGGCCAAGATTGCTGGAGGTGCACAAATGTTCCAGTTTTCCGGAAGCAGTGACATGATGAGAATCGGGCCAAGGAATGTTGAAGCAGTCTTAAAGGAATTGAAGGAGCTCAGGATTCCGGTTATAGCCCAGGATGTAGGCGGAAATAGCGGAAGGACGATTGAGTTTGATCCAAAAACCGGTTTGATGCAGATCAGGACTGTTAATAAAGGGAATAGTGAGATTTAATTCGTTGAATTTAAATTGTAAGCAGCTTCCAAGAATAATGCGTAATGCGCGTGAGGAGGATGACAATGGTACGAGGATCCACGTCGGAAGAACAGGTAACATGGGATAAATGGGTACAGTTCCGTGATCCGGATGCGGGTAATTTACTGATAAAAAAATATATGCCACTTGTTTCCTACCATGTGCAAAGAATCTCAGTGAGTCTTCCGAAAAGTGTGTCTAGAGATGATTTAAGAAGCCTTGGCATGATTGGTTTATATGATGCTCTGGAAAAATTCGATCCGAACAGGGATTTGAAATTTGATACATATTCTTCTTTCCGGATTCGCGGAGCAATATTAGATGGATTAAGAAAGGAAGACTGGCTGCCTAGAAGTACCAGGGAAAAAGCAAAAAAGATTGATGCAGCCATCGAGAGACTGGAACAGCGATATATGCGCAATGCGACCATCGAAGAAATTGCCAGTGAACTGAACATGGAAGAGACCGAGATTTACACCACAATAAATGAACATTTTTTTGCGAATGTTCTATCGATAGATGAACATCCAATTGAAAATGATGAACGGGACAACCAGTCATTCGTAATAAAGGATGAAAAAGCTGAAATCCCTGAAGATAAACTTTTAAAGTCTGAAATGCTGGAAGAGATAGCTGAAAAAGTCTCGAAATTAAATGACAAAGAACAACTCGTCTTGAGTTTGTTTTACAAAGAGGAATTAACGCTGACTGAGATTGGACAAGTCATGAATCTTTCAACCTCAAGGATCTCTCAGATTCATTCAAAAGCGATCTTTAAACTGAGAAAATGGCTAGAGACAGCTTAACAGAAGGCAGGAGATCAACTTGGCGACTGAGTATAAGATAAGGTTTTCACAGGACAGGCTTACTGCTGAATTGATTCTGGATACCGAAAATAAAGAATTGGCTTTTTCCATAGAGGAATTAATGGATATTTTAGAAGCTGAAAAGATCGTTTTTGGTGTCAAAAGGGATCTGTTAACGCAAATCTCAGAGAACCCTTATTCTTTTGGGTATCCAGTCACCATTGCTGCTGGAGAGCCAAAAGTGGATGGTGCAGATGCGTATTTGCATAACGAACTCCATCATAACAGTCGTCCTGACCATAAAGTTTTTAATTTTCGTTCCGTTATGCATATTCCCTCAGTGAGAAAAGGCCAGTTGTTGGCTTCTGTGGTCCCGCCTATGAATGGAAACCATGGGACAGATGTCTCTGGGAGGATGATTCCTGCAAAGCCAGGGCGTCCCATCCGGGTGAAGCCGGGAAATAATGTAATGTTTGAATCCGGTCAGTTCTTTGCAAATTGCGATGGACAAGTCAGCATTACTGATAAAGCAATCTCGGTCAATCCAGTATTCGAGGTTAATGGTGATCTGGATTTACGGACAGGCAATATTGATTTTGTCGGGAACATTACTATTAGAGGGAATGTACCCAGCGGATATGAGCTGAAAGCTGGCGGAGATATCGTAGTGGACGGTCTTGTTGAAGCAGCCCATCTTCATGCAGAAGGCAATATCATAATTAAAGGCGGCGTGGCCGGAGCCATGAAAGGGAAGGTTACAGCCGGAGGGAATCTGCTGGCGAATTATCTCAACCAGGCCAATGTTAAAGCGGGACAGGATATTATTGTGAAGTCATCCATACTGCACAGTAAACTGACTGCTTCTGGAAATGTAGATTGCCGTACAGGCACAATCATCGGGGGAACCATCTCTGCCGGGCGAAATATTTTCGTCAAGGAATTAGGCAATGAGCTTTTTACGAAAACAGAGTTAGCTGTCGGCTGGGATCCCTTGCTTGAACAAGCGGAAATCGAAACTCTTCAATCCATCGAAACAGCAAAAGACAATATTAGAAAACTCACAGAAATCGAAGTGAAGTTGGTCGAAATCGGCAGCCGGGCAGGCGGTCTTAAGGCAGAACAGCAGCAAATGATCTCGAAGCAGCGCAATACCAGGCGGAATGTTGAAACTGGTTTAGCGGAATTGGTCGCTGAACTTGAGTTCCTAAAAATGGAAAAGCAGGACAGATTATACTCATCCTTGCATGTATTAGAAAGAGTATTCCCCAATACGAAGGTGTTTTTCGGGAAGTATGCGATCCTGACAAACCAGCTTTATAAGAAAGTTAGTTTTCATCTAGAAAATAGCGAGATCTCGATTCATCCAATAGTAGAGAAAGAAAGTTTAATAGTCAGGAAGTGACATGATGAGCCTCAAAGCAATCGAAATGCAGATTGCGCTTCCGAGGACACATGATGCCGGCAAGATTCAGGAACAACTTCAGCAGCGAGGACAGCATCTTCAGGAGCATGCGGCACAAAGTGTGACAAAGGAAGATGACTTAAAGCGCAAAACCGTGGTTAAAAATAATCAAAAACAAGAAGCCCGCCTGAATCAGGAGGGCAGCCCATCAGGCAAGCAGCAGCAAAATGGCCGGCGAGATCAAAAGAATAAGAATGATCAACCCGAACAGCCACACCACCCATATAAAGGGAAGGTGATTGATTACAGCGGATAGAGGGATGTTATGACCACTTTTCTACTACTCTTAAGCCTCATGTTAAACGGTGCAGCAATCTTCGCAATCATCCTATTATATTTACGGCAAAACCGGCTCGCAGAAGCAGAGAAAAAGCAGGGGAAAATCATCAAGGAGATTGAAGAAGTATTTACAGCTTACCTTTTTGAATTGAAAGAAGAAAATGATAAATTTCTTGAATTGATGACTGCAACAAACATTCAAAAGCAATCTGGCGGTAAAAAGGCTGCCCCGATTGAAGCAGCAGAAGAAAAGCAGGAAGCAGTTGCTGAAGAAGTAAGTAAGGAAACGAACCAGCGTCTTGGCAAAGGAATTTCCTACCATGCTGCCAAGAAGGCATACCAGCAGAACCATGTACCAGTTCCATCTGATTCAAATGATAAAATTTATATGGAAATTCCCGAAGATAATAGTGAACCCAGACCATTAAGTTTTGTTGATCAGGTTGTGCACATGAAAAAACAGGGATTGACGATCGAAGAAATTGCTAGGGATTTGGATAAAGGGAAAACCGAAATAGAACTTTTGCTTAAATTTCGCCAAAATACGCAAGAATAACTTGAATGTCCGTTTTATTTATGCTATATTATCTCATGGTGTTAATACACACGTTCATTGATTCGGTCAGATGGTGCTGTTTCGGCAGTTCCTGGCTGAAGATGATTTGGACGGAGGAAATCAAAACCATTAGGAGGAAACACAATGTCAGTAATTTCTATGAAACAACTGCTTGAAGCTGGTGTACACTTCGGTCACCAGACTCGCCGTTGGAACCCTAAGATGAAGAAGTACATCTTCACTGAGCGTAACGGCATCTACATCATCGACCTTCAAAAGACTGTTAAGAAGGTTGAAGAAGCATACAACTACGTGAAGGAACTAGCTGGTAACGGCGGTACTGTTCTTTTCGTAGGTACTAAGAAACAAGCTCAAGATTCTGTTAAAGAAGAAGCAGCTCGTTCTGGTATGTACTATGTTAACCAACGCTGGTTGGGTGGTACTCTAACTAACTTCGAAACAATCCAAAAGCGTATCTCTCGTCTAAAGAACATCGAAAGAATGTCTGAAGACGGAACTTTTGAAGTACTTCCTAAGAAAGAAGTAGTTCAATTGAAGAAAGAGCAAGAGCGTTTAGAAAAGTTCTTGGGCGGAATCAAGGACATGAAGGGCCTTCCAGATGCTCTTTTCATCATTGACCCACGCAAAGAGCGCATCGCTGTTGCTGAAGCACGCAAATTGAACATTCCTATCGTGGGAATTGTTGATACAAACTGTGATCCAGACGAAATCGACGTAGTTATCCCTGCGAACGATGACGCGATCCGCGCTGTTAAATTGCTGACTTCTAAAATGGCTGACGCTATTATCGAAGCTAAGCAAGGCGAAGAAACTACAGAAACTGTAGAAGCTTAATTTAAAATAAGGTGATATAGGGAAGCACCCTTTATCACCTTTTTTTAAGACTTATATTCCATATAACTTCCATTGGGGTTTATATTGGCGAAATCAAGTTAAAATAAAGTATAGTTACATATAACCGAGATTTTAGGAGGAATTTCATTATGGCAATTACTGCACAAATGGTTAAAGAATTGCGTGAAAAAACTGGCGCAGGTATGATGGACTGCAAAAAGGCTCTTCAAGAAACAAATGGTGATATGGATCAAGCGATCGACTTCCTTCGTGAAAAAGGAATCGCTAAAGCTGCGAAAAAAGCTGACCGCATCGCTGCTGAAGGTACAACTTACATCCTTACAGAGGGCAACGAAGCTGTACTCCTTGAAGTGAACTCTGAAACAGACTTCGTAGCAAAGAATGAAGGCTTCCAGGTTCTAGTTAAGGAAATCGCTGAGCACCTTCTTAAGAACAAGCCTGCTTCTGCTGAAGAAGCTAATGCTCAAACAATGGAAAATGGCGATACAGTTGAAACCCGCATCAACAATGCAATCGCTAAAATCGGTGAGAAGCTTTCCCTTCGCCGCTTTGAAGTAAAAACTAAGACTGATAACGATGCATTCGGTGCATACCTTCATATGGGAGGACGCATTGGCGTACTATCTGTTCTTGAAGGAACAACAGACGAAGCAGCTGCTAAAGACGTTTCCATGCACATCGCTGCATTGAACCCTAAATATGTATCACGTGACGAAGTATCTCAAGAAGAAGTTGAACACGAGCGTCAAATCCTTACACAACAAGCTCTTAACGAAGGCAAGCCAGAAAATATCGTTGCGAAAATGGTTGAAGGCCGCTTGAGCAAATATTTCGAAGATGTTTGTGTACTTGACCAGCCATTCGTTAAGAACCCTGACCAAAAAGTACGCCAGTTTGTTGAATCAAAAGGCGGAACACTTCGTGAGTTCACTCGTTATGAAGTAGGCGAAGGAATCGAAAAGCGTGAAGATAACTTTGCTGAAGAAGTAATGAACCAAGTTAACAAGAAATAATTTTTACTAGCCTATGTAATTGCAGGGAACACTCCAGTGTTCCCTGTTTTTGGACATAGCTTTAATTAGGCTTTTTCATCAGCAATTATGCTGCAGTAAGCCTGAAATTACATATGGAGGTACCCTATGACGAGCCCTAAATACAAAAGAGTTGTTTTAAAGTTAAGTGGAGAAGCATTAGCCGGAGAACAAGGATTTGGCATCAATCCGTCGGTAATTAAAAATGTTGCAGACCAGGTGAAGGAGATTGCGGAACTGGATGTTGAGGTCGCTGTTGTAGTAGGCGGAGGAAACATCTGGAGAGGCAAAATCGGAGAAGAAATGGGCATGGACAGAGCGACGGCAGACTATATGGGCATGCTCGCTACCGTCATGAATTCCCTGTCATTGCAAGACAGCCTGGAACAAGCGGGAATTGAGACAAGGGTTCAAACTTCCATCGAAATGCGTCAGGTAGCAGAGCCATACATAAGAAGAAGGGCAATCAGGCACCTGGAGAAAAAGCGCGTGGTCATTTTTGCAGCAGGAACAGGAAATCCGTACTTCTCAACGGATACTACCGCTGCATTGCGCGCAGCTGAGATCGAAGCAGATGTAATCCTTATGGCTAAGAATAACGTTGATGGCGTGTACTCAGCTGACCCGCGTGTTGACAAGAATGCTACTAAGTATGAAGAGCTCTCATACCTGGATGTGCTTAAGGAAGGCCTTGCTGTCATGGATTCAACGGCTTCATCCTTGTGTATGGACAATGATATCCCGTTAATTGTATTCTCTATTATGGAAAAAGGTAATATTAAACGAGCAGTTATGGGTGAAACAATCGGAACAACCGTGAGGGGGAAAAACTAATGCCAAAACAAGCAATTGCCAATGCGAAAGAAAGAATGTCTAAAGCGATCCAAGCTTATTCCCGCGAACTTGCCAGCATTCGTGCAGGGAGAGCAAGTGCCTCTCTTCTAGACAGAGTACAGGTGGAATACTATGGAGCACCAACTCCAGTCAATCAACTTGCTGGCATTTCTGTACCGGAAGCGCGTCTTTTGGTTATCCAGCCGTATGATAAGTCAATCCTTGGTGAGATTGAAAAAGCAATCCTGAAGTCTGATCTTGGCCTGAATCCTGCAAATGATGGATCAATCATCAGGATCGCGATTCCTCAACTGACTGAGGAGCGACGCAAGGACCTTGCAAAGCAAGTTAAAAAGGAAGCGGAAGAAGCAAAAATCGCTATCCGCAATATCCGTCGTGATGGAAATGAAGATCTGAAAAAGCTTGAGAAAAACGGCGAAATTACTGAAGATGACCTTCGTGGATATTCGGACGATATTCAAAAGCTGACAGACGAACACATTGCAAAAATCGATCAGATTACAAAAGACAAAGAAAAAGAAATTATGGAAGTGTAATCACTGCTTTTGCAGTCAACATCGAAAACCCTCTGTTTTCCAGGGGGTTTTTTCTCTATACATATACTGGTTGATAAAATGGAATTATACTTTAATTTGGCTGTGTTAAAGCTAATCGTATTTTAAGTTCTGTTGATTGGAGTGGAGGGCGCGCAGTCTTCTCCGAAAATGCTCCCGCATTTCCATCGTGCGTGGGCAGATTCGAGAAAGCCAATCAATGTCCTGCGGGATAAGCCGGACAGGTGAGACCCCGCAGACGCCAGCGGCGGCGAGGAGGCTCAGCTCCGGCCCCAAGGAAGAATTGCTTATGAAAAAGACGGCAGTTGGTCTTTTTCATATTCTTCCCACGGAAAGCGATGCGCCTGGAACGGAAATCAACAGTTTAATTTAACACAGCTAAAATTAAAACAATGAGTTTACGAAAACAGCCTGAATGATAGAATATAATAATATTGGCTGCAGTATTCTGTTTTACTTCATATGAACATATTCTGTATATAAGGCTCCTTTTGTATAAGGGCAGGCTAGGATTGAAGAATATTAATGTGAGACCATCCGTTTATAGAGATATCTTTTTTCTTTTTTGGTATGATAGTGGCATATGGAATTGAAGAGAGAAAAAAGATTTACTCTAACGCTTTTAATGAGCAGTCCAGCTTCAGCGCCAAATCGGTCCCTGCACAGTCAACGGGGATGAACGACTCATTGGAGCTAAAGATAATCTTTTGGGGGAGCTGTCACAATGTTAAATAAAATGAATCCGTGGAAAAAGGATCAAAATCCTGCCAGTTTCCAAGATCGTGTACTTCATATTAAAGAACATGAAGTCCCTTCTCATGTAGCCATCATAATGGATGGTAACGGACGCTGGGCTAAAAAGCGTGCTTTGCCCCGGGTTGCTGGCCATCATGAAGGCATGAAGGTTGTCCGTAAAATAACCAAGCTGGCCAATGAGCTTGGTGTCAAGACGCTAACTGTTTATGCTTTCTCTACTGAAAACTGGAAAAGGCCCAAAATGGAAGTGGATTTCCTTATGAAGCTACCCGAAGAATTTCTTGGCACTTTCCTTCCAGAATTAATTGAAGAAAATGTCCGTGTCGAAATGATTGGTTATATGGATAAGCTTCCGGAGCATACCAAAAGGGCGGTAGGGAAAGCGATGGAAGACACGAAGAATAACACCGGTCTTGTCTTGAACTTTGCCCTCAACTATGGCAGCCGTGGAGAAATCATTGACAGCGTCAAAAGAGTCATCGATGACGTGAAAAATGGTAAAATGGCTGAAAGTGAGTTGACGGAAGAAGTCTTTTCATCTTACTTGATGACTAAGGATTTGGATGATCCAGACTTGTTAATCAGGACCAGTGGAGAAATCCGCTTGAGCAATTTTATGCTTTGGCAGCTTGCATACACGGAGTTCTGGTTTACAGATGTTCTATGGCCGGACTTTGATGAAGAACACTTTGTCGAAGCAATTGAAGCATTCCAGGGCCGGCAGCGGCGTTTTGGAGGAGTATAAAAAAGGTGTGAATAAATAGATGAAGCAAAGAATCATTACAGCAGTCATAGCAGCAGCTGTTTTTCTTCCAATCGTTATTTTTGGAGGCTGGCCATTTATTGCAATGGTTTACCTAATAGCATCCGTAGCATTATATGAAGCATTAAAGATGAAGCATTTAAAGCTTTTCTCGGTTCCGGGCATTCTATCATTGTTGTTATTGTGGATTTTCCTGATACCCGAACAATATAGCGACCTTCTTGATGGATTTGATTATACAAAACTGGAGCTTTTCTTTCTTGGAGTGCTTTTATTTCTGACTTATACTGTCATAACTAAAAATCGCTTCACTTTTGAAGATGTTGCTTTTTCAATCATGTCAATACTCTATGTCGGGCTCGGCTTCTATTTCTTTATTGAAACTAGAGAAGAAAGCCTGATCTATGTGTTTTATTCACTATTCATTATCTGGGCTACCGATTCAGGAGCCTACTTTATCGGACGGGCAATTGGCAAACATAAGCTTTGGCCCGAAATCAGCCCGAACAAGACAACTGAAGGCTTTTTTGGCGGTGTAATATCTGCACTCGCAGTTGCTGCCCTGTTCAGTGTGTTCGGAGATATGAAAGTTCCGACTGTTATCCTGCTTATGGCGACAGCATTTTTATCAGTGTTCGGCCAAATTGGAGACCTTGTTGAGTCAGCACTGAAGCGACATTACAATGTTAAGGACTCAGGCAACATCCTTCCAGGACATGGAGGCATGCTTGACCGCTTCGACAGCTTGTTGTTTGTCTGGCCGTTAATCCACCTGTTCCATTTGTTATAATGTCTTGATTGCAACGCAAAAAAAGAGAAGAAATTAATGAATTCGATAATACCGGGTGTGTGTACCGTTTCCCGTTGGAGATATTAGGAGTGAAATTTGTGAAAAGAATCAGCTTGTTGGGAGCAACAGGATCAATTGGAATCCAGACGCTCGATGTAATCAGGGAGCATCCCGAAGAGTTCAAGCTAGTATCGATGTCTGCTGGAAGAAACATAGAGCTTACCAGGAAAATCATAACTGAATTTCTGCCAGAACTTGTTTCTGTTCAGAAGAAAGACGATGCTGAACGGTTAAAATCAGACTTCCCGCAGGTGAGGATTATATTTGGACAAGAAGGCCTAGTGGAAGCTGCTGTTTTTCATAAGGCGGATATACTTGTCAATGCTGTACTCGGAAGTGTTGGTTTAGGGCCTACATTGGAGGCGATCAGAGCAGGCAAGACGATTGCGATCGCGAATAAGGAAACGCTTGTGACTGCTGGCCATATCGTGATGGATGAGGCAAAGCGGCATAACGTATCCATCCTCCCTGTAGACAGTGAGCATTCTGCCATTTTTCAGGCATTACAAGGTGAAAGGGAAAAGAATATTGAGAGACTGATCCTCACAGCATCGGGAGGCAGCTTCAGAGACCGGAAGAGGGAAGAGCTGCAAGGTGTAACAAAAGCAGATGCCTTGAACCATCCAAACTGGTCGATGGGTGCAAAAATCACAATTGATTCCGCCACGATGATGAATAAGGGGCTGGAAGTCATTGAAGCTCATTGGCTTTTCTCTCTTCCGTATGACGATATTTCGGTACTCCTCCATCGGGAGAGCATCATCCATTCGATGGTAGAGTTCCATGACACAAGTATTATGGCACAGCTCGGAACACCTGATATGAAAGTGCCCATTCAATACGCCCTTACATATCCAGACAGGCTGCCATTGGTAACAGGGAAAAGGTTGAACCTTGCGGAAATTGGAAAGCTCCACTTTTCGGAAATGGACTTTGACCGGTTCCGCTGCCTGAAGTTTGCTTATGACGCCGGACGGGCGGGAGGCACTTTGCCTGCAGTCATGAATGCTGCGAATGAAGCAGCGGTAGCTGCCTTTTTGGACGACAGAATCACATTCCTTCAAATTGAGGACTTGATAGAGAGAGCAATGGAAAACCATAACATCATAGAAAAACCGGATCTTGAATCAATTCAAGAGGTTGACAAAGAGACTAGAAGGTATGTAAAGTCACTACTATAAAATTTAGTCTCAATAGTGGATTCTTATCCTATTAAAAGGTGGTTAGAAAATTTGAATACAGTTATTGCCTTTATCGTCATTTTTGGCGCCCTGGTGTTCTTCCATGAACTTGGGCACTTGATTTTCGCCAAACGTGCAGGTATCCTCTGCCGTGAGTTTGCAATTGGATTCGGTCCTAAGGTCTTTTCTTTTAAAAAAAATGAAACGACTTATACGATCCGCCTTCTTCCCATCGGAGGGTTTGTCAGGATGGCTGGCGAAGATCCGGAAATGATTGAGATCAAGCCAGGGCATAGAGTAGGTTTACTTTTTAACAAGAGTGAAGAAGTTCAAAAAATCATTCTAAATAATAAGGAAAAGTATCCTGACGCAAGAATTATCGAAGTGGAAAAAGCCGATATCGAACGCGAGCTTTTCATTAAAGGTTATGAAGAAGGGGAGGATGACAGCCAGCTGACATCTTTCCCAATAAGCAAAACAGCCGTTCTTGTCGAGAATGGAGTGGAAACTCAAATTGCTCCATATGACAGGCAGTTCGGTTCAAAAACGCTTGGACAGAGAACAATGGCAATCTTCGCTGGACCTATGATGAATTTTATCCTGGCGATGGTTATTTTCATCATCCTTGCCATTTTTCAGGGAATCCCGTCAAATGAACCTGTTTTAGGCAAGCTGACCCCTGATGGAAGTGCTCTTAAGGCAGGACTGCAGGAAGGGGACGTCGTTAACAGTATTGAGGGATCTGAAGTTTCAAGCTGGCAGGATGTTGTTGAAATTATCCGCAAGAATCCGGGGAATGAACTGGATTTCTCGATCGTTCGTGAAGGACAGAATATCGAGCTGCCTGTAACACCTGAAGTGAAGGATGTAGAGGGCGAAAAAATCGGATTGATTGGCGTCTACAGCCCGGTAGAAAAATCGCCATTGAAATCGATATCCTATGGTGTGAAAGAAACATACTTCTGGACAAAAGAGATCTTTTCCATGCTTGGAAAACTGCTGACTGGGCAATTCTCGATTGACGCTTTATCGGGACCTGTGGGCATTTATGTCTCAACTGATACCGTTGCAAAGTCCGGAATCTTCTACCTAATGAAATGGGCGGCAATCCTAAGCATCAACCTGGGAATCATGAACCTTCTCCCATTCCCGGCACTCGACGGGGGCAGGCTGACCTTCTTTGCTGTTGAAGCGCTGAGAGGAAAACCAATCGACAAGCAAAAAGAGGGTATGGTCCACTTCATCGGCTTTGCATTGTTGATGCTGTTGATGCTGGTTGTCACTTGGAACGATATTCAAAGATTCTTCCTGTAAAATTAATACATTTCACTTCCTGCCCGGGGCACACCGGGCAGAAACATTTTTCAAAAACTTGAACTAATCCTAATGAGGTGTAAATCAATGAAGCAAAGTATGTCGCTTATTCCTACTTTAAGAGAAGTACCATCAGATGCAGAAGTCAAAAGTCATCAGTTATTGCTCAGGGCTGGATTCATCCGCCAAAACGCGAGCGGTGTTTATACATATATGCCTCTAGGACGCAAGGTCCTTCAAAAAGTCGAGGCAATCATCAGAGAAGAAATGAATAATGCTGGTGCAGCTGAATTATTCATGCCAGCTCTGCAGCAGGCTGAACTATGGCAGGAATCAGGCCGCTGGTATTCCTATGGTCCAGAACTTATGAGGCTTAGAGACCGGCATGACCGCGAGTTCGCTCTTGGCGCGACACATGAAGAGGTCATCACAAGCATTGTCCGTGACGAAGTAAAATCTTATAAACGCCTTCCACTGACACTTTACCAGATCCAGACAAAATTCCGTGACGAAAAGCGTCCAAGATTCGGCCTTCTGCGCGGCCGTGAATTCATCATGAAGGATGCGTATTCCTTCCATGCTACACAAGAGAGCCTTGATGAGGTTTATGAGCGTATTTTCCAGGCTTATTCGAATGTATTCAGACGCTGCGGCTTGAACTTCCGCGCTGTTATTGCTGATTCAGGAGCAATGGGAGGAAAGGATACACATGAATTCATGGTCCTTTCTGATATCGGGGAAGATACAATTGCCTATTCCGATACATCTGAATATGCGGCTAATATCGAAATGGCGCCAGTAACTGCTGTTTATGAGAAGAGCAGTGAACCTGCCAGGGAATTAGAAAAAGTGCACACTGAAAACAAGAAGACAATTGATGAAGTCTCTTCCTTCCTTAACGTTGAAGCAAAAGATTGCATCAAGTCTTTGCTGTTCAAAGTGGACGATCGCTATGTGCTTGTCTTAGTCCGTGGTGACCATGATGTGAACGATATTAAATTGAAAAATTACTTTGAGGCTTCCGTTGTTGAACTGGCCGATACAGCGACAACTAAGGAGGTACTTGGATGCTCAGTCGGCTCTCTTGGACCGGTCGGAGTAGATAGTGTTGAGGTAATCGCCGACAATGCTGTGCAGGCAATCGTTAATGGTGTTTGCGGAGCAAATGAGGAAGATTATCATTTTACAAATGTTAATCCTGAACGTGACTTCAAGGTTGCAGCATTTACTGACCTGCGCTTCATTAAAGAAGGCGATCCTTCACCAGATGGTCAGGGAACAATCGTCTTCGCAAAAGGCATTGAAGTCGGACATGTATTCAAGCTTGGCACAAGATACAGTGAAGCAATGAATGCTGAGATCCTTGACGAGAATGGAAGAACAAAGCCAATGATCATGGGATGCTACGGTATTGGCGTTTCCCGTACAATGGCGGCAGTCGCTGAACAATTCAATGATGAAAACGGCCTCGTTTGGCCAACCACTATTTCACCATTCGATGTCCATCTCATTGCAGTGAACATGAAGGACAGCGCCCAGGCAGAATTGGCTGAAGAGTTATACTCCAACCTGAAGGCAGCAGGTATGGAGGTACTCCTTGACGATCGCCAGGAAAGGCCTGGAGTGAAATTCGCAGACTCGGATTTAATTGGTTTGCCTGTAAGAGTCACAGTCGGCAAAAAAGCCGGCGAAGGCATCGTCGAAGTGAAAATCCGTAAAAACGGTGAAATGCAGGAAGTACAAAAAGACGACTTGGCAGGTGTCTTGAAAAATATTTTGCAAGAACTATAAACCGGTTGCGGATCCATTCTAGGGTCCGCTCTTTTTATTTGGGTGCGGTTTTTTAACAAGGTAACTTTTTAGAGGAAAATGATTTTCCATAAATAGGGATACGGCACGATTATTTTCGTTTTTGGATTAATTAATGCTGTTATTCGGGAGATTAACGCAGACGTTCAGGCAAATGTGGAGTTGTTTTCGGAAATTATCAACCTGGATTGAGAGAATAATTTTTCCAGTTCGTGTATTCCCCATGATCATAACCAATTTTTCTGCAAAACGTACCCTTATGCAGCTATACCTCTTCCTATAAGGGTACCATTAGGGTCTAAACGCACCATTATGCAGAGATATCTTTTCCTATAAGGGGAGAATTAATGTCTAAACACACACCGTTAAGCGACATCTTCACTTCCCTTAACGGTACACATCAGAACAAAATTTATGTTGGTACAAGCTGAGTTGTCTGCACTCTGGATAAAAAATATTTTTATTGAAGCATTGAAATGGTAATATCAAACACAGGTAACGATACAAGCATTTTATGTTATAATAACCTTTGCTATTAAACACGAAATACATGCAACCAGAGTTGTTTTCAAACGGGCAATTCCGTCCGATAGATAGAATTTAAGCTTTTCAGATGGGAGAGAAATAACCATGGGTGATCTTTCTTCGGGAAAAAAAGAAAGGTTTCAGCTCCTGCTGCAGCAGCTGCAGCTAACAGAAGATGCAATTGTCACTCATTTTCAAAACGCTGAAATTGACAGGGTAGTGATTGAGAAACAAGCAAGGAAATGGCATTTCTTTTTCCAGTTTGAAAGAATCATTCCTTGTCAGCTGTATAACACTTTCATTGGCAAGCTGGAGCAGACTTTCTCACATATTGCGAAAATATCATACTCGGTAAAAGTGCTTGAACAGGCAATCAGTGACAAGGAAATCCTGGATTATTGGAAGTCATGCATTAAAGAAATAGATGGCATCGCTCCTCCGTTGTTAAAGCTCCTGAATGAGCAAGTCCCGCAAATCCAGGGAACAAAACTCATTTTAACAGCCAGGAATGAAGCTGAAGGACTTGCACTTAAGCGTAAATATGGGGGCATTATAGCCGAGATTTACCAGAGTTTTGGTTTCCCTTTACTGACGATTGATACGGTTGTAAGTGAAGAAAGTTCTTCAGACGAATATGAAAAATTTATGAAGGCTAAAGAGAAGGAAGACCAGGAACGCGGTCTATTGGCGATGATCGAGATGCAGAAGAAAGAAGCTGAACAAGCTAAGGGAGATGGCGCGCCGCAGGAAGGCCCGGTTACCATTGGACTTACGATCAAGGATGATGCTGACTTCCGCAAGCTTGAAGACATCGTTGATGAAGAGCGCCGCGTAGCCGTCGAAGGCTATGTATTCTTTGCCGAAACGAAAGAGCTTCGAAGCGGCAGGACGCTTTTGACATTTAAAATTACAGACTATACAAGCTCCATCATGGTAAAAATGTTCTCTCGCGATAAGGAAGACGCCGCGATTTACCAGCGTATTTCAAAAGGGATGTGGCTAAAGGTCAGAGGAAGCATCCAGAACGACACCTTTGTCCGCGACCTTGTCATGATTGGTAATGACGTAAATGAAATCAAACCTAAAGGAAGAATTGATTCTGCGCCAGAAGGCGAAAAAAGAGTCGAACTTCACCTTCATACACCAATGAGCCAGATGGACGCGGTGTCACCTGTAAGCGCACTGGTTGCCCAGGCAGCGAAATGGGGGCACAAAGCCGTGGCCATCACGGACCATGCAGTTGCGCAATCCTATCCGGAAGCTTTCGGGGCCGGCAAGAAAAATGATATTAAGATTCTTTACGGTGTGGAAATAAACCTCGTTGATGATGGGGTGCCAATCGCCTATAATGACTCACACAGATTGCTGGCGGACGATACGTATGTCGTTTTTGACGTGGAAACAACAGGTCTGTCAGCGGTATACGATACAATCATTGAACTTGCGGCTGTCAAAATCCGCGGTGGTGAAATTATCGACCGGTTCGAGTCATTCGCGAATCCGCACCACCGTTTATCGGCAACGACCATCAACCTGACTGGCATTACCGATGATATGGTCCGCAATGCGCCAGAAGTCAGTGAAGTCCTGCAAAAGTTTCATGAATGGACAGGCGACAGTGTCCTGGTTGCCCACAATGCTTCTTTCGATATGGGTTTCCTGAATGTCGGCTATAAAAAGATCGGCATTGGCAAAGCGCCGAATCCGGTTATCGATACATTGGAGCTTGGCCGCTTCCTGTATCCTGATATGAAAAATCATAGATTGAATACACTGGCGAAGAAATTCGATATCGAATTGACCCAGCACCACCGTGCGATCTATGATGCCGAAGCAACAGGGTACCTGTTGTTGAAAATGCTTAAGGATGCAGCGGAAAAGGGACTGGAATACCATGACCAGCTCAATGACAATATGGGCCAGGGGAAAGCCTACCAGAGAGCGCGTCCATATCATGCTACCCTTCTGGCTAAAAACGAAGCCGGCATGAAAAATATCTTCAAGCTTGTTTCTATTTCTCATATTGATTACTTTTACAGAGTGCCGAGGATACCACGATCCGTCCTGAATAAGCATCGTGAAGGGATCCTGATTGGTTCCGGATGCGACAAGGGCGAGGTTTTTGAAGGCATGATGCAAAAAGGACCGGAAGAGGTCGAAGAATCAGCTCAGTTTTATGATTACCTGGAAGTTCATCCTAAGGCTGTTTATGCCCACCTGCTGGAGCTGGAATTAGTGCGTGACCAGAAGGCACTTGAAGATATCATCAACAATATCGTCAAGCTCGGTGAGAAATTAAATTTGCCAGTAGTTGCGACTGGGAATGTCCATTACTTAAATGAAAATGACAAGATCTATCGTAAAATCCTGATCAATTCCCAGGGTGGAGCTAACCCGCTTAACCGCCATCAGCTTCCTGACGTTCATTTCAGGACAACGAATGAGATGCTGGATGCTTTTAAGTTTTTAGGAGAGGCAAAGGCGAAAGAGATTGTTGTGGAAAACACGAACAAGATCGCTGACATGATTGATGTCATCAAGCCAATAAAAGATGACCTTTACACGCCGAAAATCGAAGGCGCTGATGAAGAAATGCGAAGCATGAGCTACGGTATGGCCCGCAGCATCTACGGAGATGACCTTCCTGAAATCGTTGAAGCTCGTCTTGAAAAAGAATTGAAGAGTATCATTGACAACGGATTTGCCGTTATCTATTTGATTTCTCATAAACTTGTTAAAAAGTCGCTTGATGATGGCTATCTGGTAGGTTCACGTGGTTCGGTCGGATCCTCTTTTGTAGCGACGATGACGGAGATCACCGAGGTTAATCCACTTCCGCCGCACTATGTATGTCCAAAGTGCAAAAAATCAGAGTTCTTCAATGATGGATCAGTCGGTTCAGGTTTTGACCTTCCCGACAAGGACTGCCCGGATTGCGGAATTAAATATAAAAAAGACGGACATGACATACCGTTTGAAACCTTCCTTGGTTTCAAAGGGGACAAGGTACCCGATATCGACTTGAACTTCTCGGGTGAATACCAGCCGCGTGCCCACAATTACACAAAAGTGCTGTTTGGTGAGGATTATGTTTATCGCGCGGGAACAATCGGTACTGTTGCGGATAAGACGGCCTATGGTTATGTAAAAGGATACCAGGGCGACAATAACTTGCAGCTGCGCGGTGCGGAAATCGACCGTCTTGCATCTGGCTGTACCGGTGTAAAACGGACAACTGGCCAGCACCCGGGCGGCATCATCGTAGTTCCCGATTACATGGATATTTTTGATTTTTCGCCAATCCAATTCCCTGCAGACAGCAGCACGTCCGAATGGAAAACAACTCACTTTGATTTCCATTCGATTCACGATAATTTGTTGAAGCTGGATATTCTGGGGCATGATGACCCGACAGTGATCAGGATGCTTCAGGATTTAAGCGGAATTGACCCTAAGACAATTCCAACCGATGACCCAGAAGTCATGAAGATTTTCAGCGGAACAGAATCCCTGGGTGTGACTGAGCAACAAATAATGTCCAAGACCGGTTCACTTGGTATTCCGGAATTCGGTACTCGCTTTGTTCGCCAGATGCTTGAGGACACGAAGCCGACGACATTCTCTGAACTTGTACAGATTTCCGGCCTTTCCCACGGTACGGATGTATGGCTAGGCAATGCCCAGGAATTGATCCATAACAATATCTGTAACCTTAGCGAAGTAATCGGCTGCCGTGATGATATCATGGTCTACCTGATCTACCAGGGGCTGGAGCCGGCATTTGCGTTTAAGATCATGGAATCGGTTCGTAAGGGTAAAGGCCTGACGGATGAAATGGAAGAAGAAATGCGCAAGAATAAAGTGCCTGAATGGTACATCGATTCTTGCAAAAAGATCAAGTACATGTTTCCGAAAGCCCACGCCGCTGCATACGTTTTGATGGCCGTGAGGATTGCATATTTCAAAGTCCACCACCCGCTCATGTATTATGCAGCATACTTCACAGTCAGGGCAGATGACTTCGATGTCGACGCAATGGTCCGAGGATCTGAGAGCATCCGGGCGGTGATTGAAGAAATTAACGCCAAGGGGCTTGACGCTTCGACAAAAGAGAAGAACCTGATGACTGTAATGGAACTCGCACTTGAAATGAATGAGCGAGGCTTTGGATTTTCAAAAGTAGATCTGTACAAATCCAGTGCGTCTGAGTTCATCATTGAAGGCGATAAGCTGATACCGCCATTCAATGCGATACCTGGGCTCGGTACGAACGCGGCGATTAATATCGTCAAAGCACGTGAAGAAGGAGAATTCCTGTCCAAGGAAGACCTGCAGCAGCGAGGAAAAATCTCCAAGACGATTCTGGAGTACCTCGACAACCATGGCTGCCTGGAGGGCATGCCTGATCAGAACCAATTGTCGTTATTCTAATTGTTTTCGCGACAGGCTTCTGGAAAGGCAAGCTATAACTGCCGTTTGTTTGCAATAAATATCTGGTTATGTTATATTTTTATTGGAAATACTAAGGATATCTCTGGCAGATGAGAGTGGGGCAACCCGCTCTTTCTTGTTTGTTAGGCACTTTTACGGGGATAAAAACCAAATAGTGATTAAGTAATGAGGTTGTGTCAAAGGAGGGATTTTATGAGCAAGGTTACCGAAGTTGTGGAAGAGCTAGTAACTCCCATCTTAAATGAAAACGAACTAGAATTGGTAGACATCGAATATGTCAAAGAAGGAAAGAACTGGTTCCTGCGCGTATACATTGATAAGGACAACGGAATTGATATCGAAGAATGCGGCATCGTCAGTGAGCGCCTTAGCGAAAAGCTCGATGCCATTGATCCAATCCCGCATAACTACTTTTTGGAAGTCTCCTCACCGGGTGCAGAACGTCCGCTGAAAAAGGAAAAGGATTATCAGAAAGCAATCGGCAAGAATGTCTTCATTAAAACCTATGAACCAATTGATGGGGAAAAGGCTTTTGAAGGAGTATTGACTGACTACAATGGCGAAACCATCACTGTTGAAGTGAAGATCAAAACTCGCAAAAAGACAGTCGTCATCCCATTCGATAAGATTGCCAGCGCAAGACTCGCTGTCACTTTTTCATAATCTGTCCAGAAATTATCTTCAGTTAATTAATTAAAGGATCGTTTCGAATCTTTTGTTTTTAGGCAAAAGTTCATAATGCTTAAACGTTTGTCTCCTATACAGGATGTTGAAAACGTTTTTTGAGGTGTGAACTGGCGGGCAAAGGGCGGAGTTTCGAAAAGAGCCTTACTAAGCAGGGTAGTAAAAAAGGGGGATTTATATCTCATGAGCAGCGAATTGTTGGATGCTCTTACGATTCTTGAAAAAGAAAAAGGAATTTCCAGGGACATTTTAATTGATGCGATCGAGGCAGCGCTTATTTCTGCATACCGCCGCAACTTTAACCAGGCACAAAACGTGCGTATTGATTTGAACCTTGGCAATGGTTCAATGCGTGTTTTTGCAAGGAAGGAAGTTGTCGATGAAGTATTCGATCCACGTCTGGAGATTTCATTGGAAGATGCACAAAAAATCAATCCCAATTACGTGGTTGAAGATGTCGTTGAACTGGAAGTAACACCTAAGGATTTCGGAAGGATTGCTGCGCAGACTGCCAAGCAGGTAGTTACCCAGCGTGTCCGTGAAGCTGAAAGAGGAATCATCTATTCTGAGTTCATCGATCGTGAAGAAGATATCATGACAGGTATTGTCCAGCGCCAGGATCCTAAGTTCATCTATGTAAGCCTGGGGAAAATCGAGGCGATCCTGCCAGCGAATGAACAGATGCCGAACGAACACTATAAGCCTCACGACCGCATCAAAGTATTTATCACCAAGGTTGAAAAAACCACTAAAGGTCCACAAATCTTCGTTTCCAGAACCCATCCGGGACTGTTAAAGAGACTATTCGAGATTGAAGTTCCTGAAATCTATGATGGAACAGTTGAAATTAAGTCAGTTGCGCGTGAAGCAGGCGACCGTTCAAAGATTTCTGTTCACTCAGACAATCAAGAAGTGGATCCGGTTGGTTCATGTGTCGGTCCTCGTGGAACTCGTGTCCAGGCTGTCGTCAATGAGCTTAAGGGTGAGAAAATCGATATTGTAAAATGGTCTGAAGACCCAGTCGTATTTGTGGCCAATGCACTGAGCCCATCAAAGGTTCTTGATGTCATTGTAAACGAAGAAGAAAAAGCGACAACCGTCATTGTTCCTGATTATCAGTTATCACTTGCAATCGGAAAGCGCGGGCAAAATGCACGTCTTGCTGCTAAATTGACTGGTTGGAAGATTGACATCAAAGCAGAAACAGAGGCAAGGGAGTCCGGGATTTATCCTCGTGACAATGAACCGCTGTTGACTGCTGATAACGACTTTGAAGATGAAGACATCGATTGATGAGAGGTGAATGATCGTGAACAGCCGCAAAAAGGTTCCTATGCGAAAATGTGTCGCAACCGGTGAAATGAGACCGAAAAAAGAACTAGTTCGCATCGTTCGCTCAAAGGAAGGAGAAGTATCCATTGATCTGACTGGCAAGAAATCAGGCCGTGGTGCTTATCTTTCTAAAGATAAAGAAGCAGTGCAATTAGCAAAGAAACGGAATATATTGTCCAAACAGCTTGAAACTCAAGTGGACGATGCAATATACGATGAGCTGAATGATCTCATCGAAAAGGAGAGCAGACTATCCTGATGAACTCAAATCAATGGATGTCATTGCTTGGCTTAGCCAATCGAGCACGGAAAATTATTTCAGGGGAAGAGCTTTCCGTCAAAGAAATCAGAAGCGGGAAGGCGAAGCTCATTTTGCTTTCTGCGGATGCATCCGCGAATACTACAAAAAAGATTACCGACAAGTGCAAATCCTATAATGTGCCATACAAAGTGGTCCCGGACCGGTATCAGCTCGGCCAGGCGATCGGCAAGGAAGCACGTGTTGTAGTAGCCCTGTTGGACGAGGGTTTTGCAAAAAAACTGTTGACGTTGCTCGATTAATTCTAGCGGGGGTGAAGATATGAGTAAAACACGCGTTTATGAATATGCAAAGAAGCATAATTTATCGAGTAAAGACGTGATTATAAAATTAAAAGAAATGAACATTGAGGTTTCTAACCACATGACTGCCATGGAAGATGAAACCGTGAAGAAGCTTGACGCTGTCTATAATAAAAAAGAAGATAAGCCGCAGCAGCAGAGCCAGCAAAAGGCTTCACAGGGCCAGAAACAAGTCCAGAACCGTAACCAAGGCCAAAAGCCAAACCAGGGACAGAATCGCAATCAATCCCAAAATCAGCAAAAAAACAACCAGGCGCAGCCAAAAGCTCAGCTTAAGACAACTGCCAGCGCTTTTTCAGACGACGAGCGTCGTGCAACAACTCCTGAGAAGGTGAAAACTTCAGCAGCTGCTAAAAAGCCTGGGAACTCCCAGCCTTTCAACAAAAACAATAAGAACAAACAAAATAAGAATAGAAACCAGCAAAACCAGAATAAGGGCAGACAGAATCAGCAGCAGGCTCCACAACAGCCTAAGAAGGTTAAAGAGCTTCCTTCAAAGATTACTTTCAGTGAATCTTTGACAGTAGCTGAATTAGCCAAGAAGCTTAACCGTGAGCCGTCTGAGATCATCAAGAAGCTCTTTATGCTTGGTGTCATGGCTACCATCAACCAGGACCTTGATAAGGATGCAATTGAACTGATTGCAACTGATTATGGGGTTGAGGTTGAAGAAGAAATCAAGATTGATACAACTGACCTTGAAGTTTACTTCACAGAAGATGATGATGCATCTATGGTTGAAAGACCATCAGTTGTAACGATTATGGGTCACGTTGACCATGGTAAAACAACCTTGCTTGATTCAATCCGCAACACGAAAGTGACTGCAGGAGAAGCAGGCGGCATCACTCAGCACATTGGTGCATACCAGGTTGAAGAAAACGGCAAAAAAATCACATTCCTTGATACACCTGGTCACGCAGCGTTCACAACAATGCGTGCTCGTGGCGCAAAGATTACCGATATCACAATCCTTGTTGTAGCTGCTGATGACGGTGTTAAGCCACAGACTGTAGAAGCATTGAACCATGCAAAAGCTGCCAATGTACCTATCATCGTAGCTGTTAATAAAATGGACAAACCGACTGCAAACCCTGATCGTGTTATGCAGGAGCTAACTGAATACGGACTTGTTCCAGAGGCGTGGGGCGGCGAAACAGTCTTTGTTCCGATTTCTGCCTTAACAGGAGAAGGGCTCGATAACCTGCTGGAAATGATCTTGCTTGTCGGTGAAGTTGAAGAATATAAAGCAAATCCTAATCGAAATGCTATCGGTACTGTAATCGAAGCGCAGCTTGATAAAGGCCGCGGATCTGTTGCTACTTTGCTTGTCCAAAACGGTACACTGAAGATTGGTGATCCAATAGTAGTGGGCAATACCTTTGGACGTGTTCGTGCAATGGTAAATGATGTAGGACGCCGTGTTAAAGAAGCAGGCCCTTCAGCCCCTGTAGAAATCACAGGTTTGAACGATGTTCCGCAAGCAGGCGATCGTTTTGTAGTATTCGATGATGAAAAGACTGCCCGCCAGGTTGGAGAGATCCGTTCACAGCAGGCTGTTCAGGCGCAGAGAAGCGAAAAAGCGCGCGTCAGCCTTGATACTTTGTTTGAACATATGAAACAAGGGGAAATGAAAGACCTAAATCTAATTATTAAAGCCGACGTCCAAGGTTCAGTTGAAGCACTTGCAGCAGCATTGCAAAAACTGGATGTGGAAGGTGTAAATGTAAGAATCATTCACACTGGTGTTGGTGCGATCAATGAGTCTGACATCACACTTGCTGCAGCTTCTAACGGTATCGTCATCGGTTTCAACGTACGTCCGGACAATAATGCTAAGCGCGCTGCAGAGTCAGAGAGCGTAGATATCCGACTTCACCGCATTATTTACAAAGTGATTGAAGAAATCGAATCAGCGATGAAGGGTATGCTTGATCCGGTTTATGCCGAAAAGATCATCGGCCAGGCTGAAGTCCGCCAAACTTTCAAGGTATCGAAAATCGGAACGATTGCCGGATCATATGTTACTGATGGTAAAATCACCCGTGACAGCGGCGTTCGTTTGATCCGTGACGGAGTCGTCATCTTTGAAGGAGAAGTCGATGCACTGAAACGCTTTAAGGATGATGCTAAGGAAGTAGCGCAGGGATATGAATGCGGTATTACCATTAAAAACTTCAAAGACGTCAAGGAAGGCGACGTTATTGAAGCATATATCATGGAAGAAGTGGAACGTTAATGGTAGTAGGCTTAGCAGCCTGTGAATGCATCATCTATGATGCTCATTCTCTTAAGGAAAAGAGGGCTGTCCTCCAGCGGATCATCACAAGGCTGAAGCAAAAGTTCAATGTATCAGTATCTGAAGTGGACCATCACGATGTTTGGCAGCGGACAACAATTGCGGTTGCAGCCGTATCAGCATCGAAGGTGTCAACCGAAAGAGAGCTGCAGAATGCCTTGAAAATGATTGACTCTTTTCCAGAGATCGAACGTACCATCACCGAAATAGAATGGCTTTGATAGAACGAGGTGATTGAAAATGGGTCATAGAGTAAATCGTGTTGGCGAACAAATGAAGAAAGAAATAGGCGATATCATCAGCCGTAAAATCAAGGATCCGCGAGTAGGTTTCGTAACAGTAACGGATGTCGAGGTTACAGGGGATCTTCAGCAGGCAAAAGTGTATATTTCTGTTTTAGGCGACGAACAACAGAGGGAAGACACTCTTAAAGGATTAGCGAAGGCCAAGGGCTTCATCAGGACAGAAATCGGTCAGCGAATCCGCCTAAGAAAGACTCCTGAACTGATCTTTGAATTTGATGAAACGATGGCTTATGGTAATCGTATCAATTCGCTAATCCATGAGCTGCATAGGGATGAGCAGCCTGGAGATGAAGAGCAAGAAAAGGACAATGATTAAACGGATGGACATAATTGTCTGAACCTTTGATCTTGATATGAAAAATGGATAGACACTTTTGTCTATCCATTTTTTTCGATAAGCGCCGTATAAAAGAATAATACATAAAAGAATCGAGGTAAAAGAAAATGGAAGGGATTCTGCCTCTATTTAAACCAGCGGGAATGACTTCGCATGATTGTGTGTTTAAACTCAGGAAACTGTTAAGAACAAAGAAGGTCGGGCATACAGGTACACTCGATCCTGATGTAACTGGTGTATTGCCAATTTGCGTTGGCAAGGCGACAAAAATTGCCGAATACATTACAGATGCAGGAAAGGCATATGAGGGGGAAGTCACGCTTGGATTCACGACCACTACAGAAGATGCTTCAGGTGAGAAGGTTGATGAAAAACAAGTGGACAGGGTCATAGCAAGAGAAGAGATCCTACAGGTCCTGCAGTCGCTGGAGGGTGAAATTGAACAGACACCACCAATGTATTCTGCTGTAAAAGTAAATGGAAAAAAATTATACGAATACGCGAGACAAGGGATTGAAGTTGAAAGGCCAACCAGGAAGGTCACTATTTATGGCATAGAGCTACTTGATGGCAGAGATTCATTTGAAGGTGAGACGGTTAGCTTTAAATTCCGGGTATCATGTAGCAAGGGGACGTACATTAGGACATTGGCAGTGACGATTGGGAAAAAATTAGGCTTTCCTGCACATATGTCTTCCCTTGTGAGAATTCAATCCGCTGACTTCACTATTGATGACTGCTATACGTTCGAACAGCTCGAGGAATTGGCTGAAGAAGGCAATCTGGCAGCTTCCCTGCACCCATTGGAGGCTGGTATTTCTTATTTGCCGAAATATCGCATTAATGATAAAGTAGCAGAGAAAGTGAAAAATGGAGCATTGCTCCCTATCCCGGTGGAATATGCGGGGAATAGCGGTCCCATTATAGTAGAAACAGAAGACGGAAAAGCGCTCGCCATTTACAGGGCACATCCAACAAAAATAGGGATGATGAAACCTGATAAAGTTTTGAGAAATGATCAATAGATCATCACTGTATAATTTGTTTGTTTTACAAATTAGCGATGTGAACTCTAAAGTCTTGATTAAGAGAGCAGCTGGGTCAGAAAAGGTGAGTAATATCGTGGAAATGATTATGCTAAACCATCCTCATGAATATAACAAAGCAGATTTTCCTCCAATGGCCATGGCACTGGGCTATTTTGACGGAGTTCATCTAGGCCACCAGCAGGTCATCGAGGAAGCAAAAAAAGAGGCAGAAGCAAAAGGGTTGAAAAGTGCGGTCATGACATTTGACCCCCATCCCTCTGTCGTTCTTGGCAAAAGTGTTCAGCACATGGAATATATCACCCCATTAAATGATAAAGCTCGAACGATCGAAGCAATGGGAGTGGACTACCTATTTGTTGTTCATTTCACAACCGAATTTTCGAGTCTCTTGCCCCAGGAATTTATCGATCAATACATCATTGGTTTGAATGTGCACCATGTCGTTGCAGGATTCGACTATTCATACGGAAAAATGGGAAAAGGAAATATGGAGACGATCCAGTTCCATTCAAGAGGCAAGTTCGATTTCACTGTGGTATCCAAGCTGTCTACCAGTGAAGAAGAAAAGGTCAGCTCTACATTGATTCGGACGTTTTTACGTGACGGCAAGGTAGAAAAGATGCCAGGCTTGCTAGGGAGATTTTATACCACTGCGGGTACAGTTGTCCATGGAGATCGCCGAGGGCGTACAATCGGTTTCCCGACAGCGAATGTAAGCATTGATGAGCAGTACATTCTCCCTCCTACTGGAGTATACGCTGTTAAGATTCAGGTTGAGGGAGCATGCCATGAAGGTGTTTGCAATGTTGGTTATAAACCAACCTTCCACAAGGAGAAAAAGGACAAACCTACTGTCGAAGTCCACATCTTCAACTTTAATAAAGAGATTTACGGCGAATCCGCAACCATAGAGTGGCATCTGCGCCTCAGAAGTGAACGGAAATTCGAGGGAATCCAGGAGCTTATTGCCCAAATCGAAAAAGATAAGCAAGAAGCCGTTCTATACTTTGAAAAAAACAAGGGTTAGACTTGCTTTTTGTCGTAAAAAGATGTATTCTTATTAACGTATCAAAAAAGAACCTTTGCTTGGCAAGTCGAGTCACCGACGCTTGCTCGGTAACAGGGGATTATTAAATGGAGGTGAAACGGATGGCAATCACAAAAGAACGTAAAAACGAACTTATCAACGAATTCAAGACTCACGAAAGTGATACTGGATCTCCAGAAGTTCAAATCGCTGTCCTTACTGCAGAAATCAACACATTGAACGATCACTTGCGCGTTCACAAGAAGGACCACCATTCACGTCGCGGTCTTTTGAAAATGGTAGGTAAGCGTCGTAATCTTTTGACTTACCTTCGTAACAAGGACGTTGCTCGCTACCGCGAGTTAATCAACAAGCTTGGTCTACGTAGATAGTCTGTAAAAGCGGGATTTTTCCCGCTTTTTTATTAGGCAAATTTTTTGCAGGTACATAACGATTGATTGATATGAAGCGCTCCTTTTTGGAGCATAATATAACATAAAAGACATTTTAACATGGCACACCCATTTGCTCTGTTGGGACAAACTTTGTAAAACATGCTGGTGGGGCAGTTCATGGGTTTTATCATTCATTATAAAGGTATATTTGTTATATAAGACATGCGTTTGTGCTGTTTTAAATAAAAAGCTCAAGCGCCTTGGTCAGCCCTGACAAGCGCTGCCCGACAAAAACGCCACGTCCTGTGGCTGTCGGGTCTGCACGTCCTGTGCCTCAGAGGGCCGAGCAGTGAAGTCGTTCTTTGACTTCATTGGGCGGTCCGAAATCGAAAGGTATAGCCGACTGTCCAGAAACGCAGAAACTGGAGACTCCGACAAAGAAGCGCTTTTTGCTTCTGCCGGCGAAGTTGAAGTTTCGGAGTTTCTAGGAGGCGAAACTGGACAAGCGTCTCGAAGGGCTAGGCGCTGGAGCTGGACACTGATCTAAGTGTGAAAGTCTATACTTGGAAATTACAAATGCCCGGGCAGAGCCAGGGTGTACTTAGTGGTAGAGAGGGGCTAAAAAGCATGGAACAAGAAAAACAAAGTTTTTCCTTCGACTGGGCTGGACGCAAGCTTACAGTTGAAATTGGACAGCTTGCAAAGCAAGCAAGTGGTGCAGTCCTTGTCCGTTACGGAGATACGGCTGTATTAAGTACAGCAACTGCGTCAAAAGAACCGAAGAATTTAGATTTCTTCCCTTTGACAGTCAATTATGAAGAAAGACTATATGCTGTCGGAAAAATTCCAGGCGGCTTCATTAAGCGTGAAGGACGTCCAAGTGAAAAGGCGATTCTTGCGAGCCGATTAATTGACCGTCCGATCCGTCCATTATTCCCGGATGGGTTCCGCAACGATGTTCAGGTAATCAGCATTGTCATGAGTGTTGACCAGGACTGTTCGTCAGAAATGGCCGCTATGTTTGGATCTTCTTTAGCACTTTCCGTTTCCGATATCCCATTTGGAGGACCAATCGCTGGTGTCACTGTGGGAAGAATTGAAGGGAAGTTTGTAATCAATCCTTCTGTAGAAGAAACAGAAAAGAGTGATATGCATCTGGTTGTAGCAGGTACAATGGATGCAATCAACATGGTTGAAGCAGGTGCGGAAGAGGTTCCTGAAGAGGTCATGCTTGAAGCAATCATGTTTGGACATGATGAAATCAAGCGTTTGATTGCCTTCCAACAGGAAATCGTTGCGCAGGTTGGTAAAGAAAAAAGAGAAATTAAACTTTTTGAATTAGATAAAGAACTTGAAGCTGAAGTTCGCGGAATTTGTGAGCAGGATATGATTACGGCTATCCAGGTACAGGAAAAGCATGCTCGTGAAGATGCGATCAAAGAAGTGAAAAATGTCGTCATCGCCCGCTATGAAGAGCAGGAAGCGGATGAAGACAAGCTTAAGCAAGTGAAACAAATCCTTGATAAGATTGTCAAAGGTGAGGTTCGCCGCTTGATTACGGAAGAAAAAGTACGTCCAGACGGCCGTGGAGTCGATGAAATCCGACCGCTTTCTTCTGAGGTAGGCTTGCTTCCTAGAACACATGGTTCTGGATTGTTCACAAGGGGACAAACCCAGGCACTAAGCATCTGTACACTTGGCGCAATGGGCGATGTTCAGATTCTTGACGGTCTTGGAATCGAAGAAGAAAAACGATTCATGCACCATTATAATTTCCCATTATTCTCTGTTGGTGAAACAGGTCCGATTCGTGGGCCGGGACGACGTGAAATCGGTCACGGTGCACTTGGTGAAAGAGCCCTTGAACCTGTGATTCCGAATGAGAAAGACTTCCCATACACTGTCCGACTTGTATCCGAAGTGCTTGAATCAAATGGTTCTACTTCACAGGCAAGTATTTGTGCTAGTACATTAGCACTTATGGATGCAGGTGTGCCAATTAAAGCACCGGTTGCCGGTATTGCAATGGGACTGATCAAATCAGGAGAACACTATTCAATTCTTTCTGATATCCAGGGTATGGAAGACCACCTTGGCGACATGGACTTCAAAGTAGCTGGAACTGCAAAAGGTGTTACAGCCCTGCAGATGGATATCAAGATCGAAGGATTATCCCGTGAGATTCTTGAAGAAGCTTTACAACAGGCGAAAAAAGGCCGTATGCATATTCTTGATTCCATGCTGGCGACAATAAAAGAACCACGTGAACAGCTTTCAAAATATGCACCAAAAATCATCACGATGTGGATCAAACCTGATAAAATCCGTGACGTCATTGGGCCAAGCGGAAAACAAATCAATAAAATCATTGAAGAAACTGGCGTAAAAATCGATATCGAACAAGATGGTACGGTATTTATTGGTTCAGTAGATGAAGATATGATCCAAAGAGCAAAGAAAATTATCGAAGACATTGTCCGTGAAGTCGAAGTTGGAGAAATGTACCTTGGAAAAGTCCGCCGCATTGAAAAATTTGGTGCGTTCGTTGAAATCTTCCCTGGTAAAGATGGCTTGGTCCATATCTCCGAGCTTGCTGAAGAGCGAGTAGGTAAGGTAGAAGATGTCCTGAAGCTGGGAGATGAACTCCTGGTCAAGGTAACTGAAATCGACAAGCAAGGCAGAGTCAACCTTTCACGTAAGGCAGTATTGAAAGAACAACGTGAAAAAGCTGAAAAACAATCATAATCATTAAAGGCCGGGTGCAATCCCGGCCTTTTTATTTTTTCACTGTGCCTCCATCCTAACATCCCAAAACTCTGCTCCATCAGCTGCAGGTTTCACAAATGACAGAGCCAAGATCCTCTCTTTTCTTGTTCTTTCACTGTTGTCTTTCGTTCTACCTTGTCCTTCTGTTTCATAAAGTAAAATAAGGCCCTTTTTGTATATCAAGCAATATTTTCGAGTGGCTTTAACAGAAGAGGAGGCAAATTAAATGCGAAAGTTTGTATTAATTTCTGTTTTATTGATTGCTGCGTGGATCATGGTGAATAATCCATTCTCCCATACATATGTTTCAGGACTTAAAACCGGGCCACTTGAAGTGGCTGGCAATAAGAATTCCTTAATGTCAGAAATTGAATTGAAAGCAAAAGAATATGAAATTGAACCATCTGATGCCAGGAAAGACCCTGTTTGGAAGGTAGTTCCCGGCTACAATGGGCTTAAAGTAGATATCAAAAAGTCTTTTAGCAAGATGGAGAAGGAAGGCGCATTCGATCCGGAAAAGCTAGTCTTCAAGCAGGTTCCACCTCAAGTACATTTAAATGATTTGCCGCCGACGGCCATCTATAAAGGACATCCTGAAAAGCCGATGGTAAGCTTTATTATTAATGTAGCATGGGGAAATGAGTACCTGACAGGGATGCTTGCGACTTTAAAGAAGCATAATGTGACGGCAAGTTTTTTTCTTGAGGGCAGATGGGTAAAGAATAACCCAGGCATGGCGAAAATGATTGCTGATGCAGGTCATGAGATAGGGAATCATTCATTTACACACCCCAACATGAAGCAGCTTTCTGCGGCTAAAATCAATGAAGAGATCCGCAAGACAAATGAGGTTATAGAAGCAGTGACCGGTGTAAAAAGTAAGTGGTTTGCTCCCCCAAGTGGGTACTACAAAGATGAAGTGGTTGAAATTGCTGCCGCTCATAAATTAGGGACGGTCATGTGGAGTGTAGATACGATTGATTGGCAGAAGCCCTCTCCAGATAAACTGATCAATAGGGTGATGGGGAAGGTTCATAATGGCGCAATGATTCTAATGCATCCAACAGAGTCGACGTCTGCCTCGCTCGATCAATTGATCACTCAAATAAAAGCCAAAGATTTACAAATTGGGACTGTTTCCAATTTATTAAGTGAAAACCGGATAGTAACGACAAAAAAAATGAAAGAATAGCATTGTATTTGGAAAAAGTAAGTTAAATGGACTATACTAAGTAAATGCAGTAGTTTTAGCAGCTGGTTCCAGAGGAGGAATATAATGATAAAGAAATATACATGCCAAAACGGTGTAAGAATTGTACTAGAACAAATCCCAACTGTCCGTTCGGTAGCAATCGGAGTATGGATCGGAACAGGCTCCCGTAATGAGAACCCAGAGAACAATGGGATTTCCCATTTTCTTGAGCATATGTTCTTTAAAGGCACCAAAACAAGGACCGCCAGAGAAATCGCAGAGTCCTTTGACAGCATTGGCGGCCAGGTGAATGCATTCACTTCCAAGGAATATACGTGCTATTACGCGAAGGTATTAGATAATCATGCCCCTTACGCGCTAGAGGTTTTAGCTGATATGTTCTTTAATTCTACTTTTGATTCTGAGGAATTGAATAAAGAGAAGAACGTTGTGAACGAAGAAATCAAGATGTACGAAGATACTCCTGATGATATCGTCCACGATTTGCTTAGCCAGGCAGTTTACGGCGACCATCCGCTTGCGTATCCTATCCTTGGAACGGAGGAAACGCTTCAAAGTTTTACAGGAGAAAAGCTGGAGCAGTATATGCATGATACTTACAGACCGGAAAATGTAGTCATATCCATTGCCGGTAATGTTCCAGAATCATTCATTAAAAATGCAGAAGATTTCTTTGGCTCCTATGAAGCAAGCAAGGAAAAGATGGATAATGCGAAACCCGAATTCCATGCAACACATGCTTCCCGGAAAAAAGAAACTGAACAAGCACACCTTTGCCTTGGTTTCGAAGGATTGCAGATTGGACACTCTGACGTCTATAGCCTGATCGTCTTGAACAATGTACTCGGGGGCAGCATGAGCAGCAGACTGTTCCAGGAAGTACGTGAACAGCGCGGCCTTGCTTACTCTGTATTTTCCTATCATTCCGCTTACCAGGATAGCGGTATGGTGACAATTTATGGCGGGACTGGCGCAAATCAACTGAACGTTCTATATGAAACAATTCAGGACACTCTTGCGAAGCTGCGAGCAGAAGGCATTACGGAAAAAGAACTCAACAACAGCAAAGAACAGCTTAAAGGCAGCCTGATGTTGAGCCTTGAAAGCACAAACAGCCGTATGAGCAGGAACGGAAAAAATGAACTTCTGCTTGGAAGACATCGCTCCCTTGATGAAATCGTCGAACAAATCGATCAGGTGACCAAGGATAGCGTTGATGGAATGGCCAATAAGATTTTCACAGACAAATATTCTGTTTCCTTGATCAGTCCAAATGGCGAACTGCCAAATTTATAATGTCTTCTCAGAAACAGCAGTTTCCTCGTGAAACTGCTGTTTTTATTTCAAGTACATAACGCCTCTCCAGTCACTGCCTCAAGAAATCCAAAAGACGAGCGGGTTCGTGACAGGTTTGGACTCTGCTGCTTGAAAGTTGTCAAGAAAACGAGGGAATC
>NZ_JAGGQP010000020.1 GCF_018613235.1 Bacillus sp. ISL-41 | reverse complement strand
TTACAGGAATGCTGCCCCGTTAGTTGAAGAAGGATCAATAATATTGATACTCAAAACTTAAATGAAATTGACAGAGGTTTTGACTCTCTTTTTTAATTGTACAACACTTTTTGCCATCATAATAATGATGGCAATTGCTATGTCAAAGTTAAAGAAATTCCGCAGAAACCTTGATAAATAAAGAAAAAGACGTATGCCAATTCATACGTCAATTCTTGTGTCATTTATTAAAAAAGCACCCGAAAAACGGAACCCTTTATTAAAAAACTGTATTAAAAAACAGTCTCGCCTTCATCGCTTACTTTTCTGCCAAGATAATTTCCTTGAAGTCTACTTGTTCTAGTATTTTATAGCATTTATAGGAACCATTATTCTCAAACACAACGATTGCCGCATCTTTCCCAAATGGCTCCCATAAAAAGACTCCAGTTCCCTCACTCCAGCTCCCGCATTCACCGTCCAGGAACATTTCCCCTGCTAACAGCCCAAAAACCATTTCGCCACTTTTCTCCAGTTTTATAAACATATCATCAACCCTCTCATTTTCTATCTACTTTGATATTAATGCTTATTTATGTAGAAAAAATGGAGAAAAAATGGAGTTTTTGTAACCTCCTTGTGGAATGTAGGCCAGATTTGCCTTGGTGTAGCGATATTCTTTTATTAAGGAGTTGCAAGTAGGTAAGATGAATATTACCAGGATCTTCGACATTCAGCCTTAGTCCCACCAACCGTAATAGGCCAATCTTACCTAAGTAGGTTTCCATCTTCTAAGAAGAGATATCCCGACAACAAATAATGAAATGAGTGCTATTCCTGCTCCAGCAAGAATTGGATTCAATAGCACGACTACTACGACAGGTATCAACCACGATATTTTAATTGAGGGGGGAACAATGCTTACAAAAAATAAAAGGATTTATACCTCTGTAAAAAAACTATTGCAATACTATCAATCAACTTTTCTTAGATAAGAAAACAGAGAAAAAAATCTTTAGATAAACTCACTGATGAAAATCGATATATTGAATGTCATTTGCTTTTATCGCTCTTTGGTCCATCAACCAACATACAGAATGATGTGTACTTGATAGGATGGTTTTATTTGGTTGATACAAATCACATACCTCCATTGCAAACGGACATCGCGAAGTAAAAGCGCAACCTTTTGGAGGGTCATGCAAGTCTGGTGGTGTCCCTTCAATCACGGTTAATTGTTGGTTTTTTTCTAAATCAAGATGAGGAACTGATTCTAGCAATCCAATCGTATAGGGGTGTTTTGGATTATAAAAAATTTCGTTTTTCGTTCCACTTTCGACTATTTTACCGGCATACATTATATTCACTCTATCTGAAAACCTTGCAACCACACCTAAATCATGCGTAATCAGAATGATCGCCATACCCATTTTCTCCTGCAGGTCTTTTAATAAATCCAAAATCTGTGCTTGGATGGTTACGTCAAGAGCTGTTGTTGGCTCGTCAGCAATTAACAGATCAGGTTCGCAAATCAAAGCCATTGCAATGGCAACTCGCTGCCTCATTCCTCCACTTAGTTGATGAGGATAGGTTGTACAACAATATATAGGATCCGGGATTCCAACTAGACTAATGATTTCAATTGCCTTTTCATGAGCTAACTTTTTACTATAGCCTTTATGAACGATTAGCCCCTCCGCAATTTGGTCACCCACCTTCATTGTCGGGTTTAAGGAAGTCATGGGATCCTGGAATACCATACCGATCTTTGCCCCACGGATTTTGGAAAGCTGTTTTTTCTTCATTGTTGTGATTTCTTCCCCATTAAATAAAATGGACCCTGATGGGATGGAACATGTTTTCTCAGGAAGAAGTTTCATAATACTTTTTGCAGTAACTGATTTACCCGATCCAGATTCTCCGACAATTGCGAGGACTTCCCCCTTGTTCACATGAAAGGAAACCCCACGGACAGCGTAGATATTCTGTTTTTTTGAATGAAAATGAACTTGCAGGTCATTAACTTCTAGTAATTTTTTCACATTTATCACCCTTTCATTGAGTAAAAGAGTTATTTTCTGAATTTCGGATCCAGTGCATCCCTCAGACCATCACCCAATACATTAAATGAAAACATCGTTAAAGAAATAAATAATGCGGGAAAAAACAACCTCCATATTTCACCTGTTAATAAAGTAACGAGACCTTCTGATGTCATCGTTCCCCAGCTCGCAAGCGGTACAGGAACACCTAGTCCAAGAAAGCTTAAAGTGGCTTCCGCAAAAATTGCACCAGGAACAGATAATGTCATGCTCACTATTATAGGGCCCATAGCATTTGGAATAAGGTGCTTAAACAAGACCCGAAAAAAACTCCCTCCTAATACTTGGGATGCCAATACAAATTCAGATTCTTTCAATCTCAGTATTTCACCGCGAACTAGACGCGCCATTCCAATCCATCCCGTTGCAGCCATGGCAATTATAATAGTGAGTAATCCAGGCTTTAATACGACCATCAATAAAATTGTCACCAGCAAATGAGGCAGTCCATAAAGTATATCTACGATTCTCATCATCACTTCATCAGTTTTTCCGCCTTTATACGCTGCGATTCCTCCCCATATAATTCCGATTATTAAATCCAAAACTACTGCTGTTATACCAATAAAAAGGGAAATCCTTGCTCCTATCCAGGTCCTGGAAAATAAATCTCTACCTAAATCATCCGTTCCAAACCAATAGTCAA
The DNA here is from genome assembly GCF_018613235.1 of Bacillus sp. ISL-41. Classification (GTDB taxonomy): domain Bacteria; phylum Bacillota; class Bacilli; order Bacillales; family Cytobacillaceae; genus Mesobacillus. The sequence continues at coordinate 56,847 of NZ_JAGGQP010000020.1, read as the reverse complement.
ATGATGGAGGGAGATTGGAATTTAGCAGATTTTGGTCTGAATACGAATAGGGAACCAACATTGGACCTATAATTGCCATTACAATCAAAACAATATTAATGGCAAGTCCAGTCATAGCAAGCTTGTTTTGTCTCAGAATGCTTATTGCATCTATCCAAAATGATTCACTAGGTTTACTATCGGCCTTTTCTTCTTTGTTTTTTTTCTTTAGAACAAAAAGATCGTCTGGCACTTGCTGCATCATCTATCCCCTCCTTTTGATAAGTTTTATTCTTGGATCGATCAGAACGTATGCAAGGTCGACTAATATAATAAAGAATATTAATATAGCACTATAAAAAACAGTCGTTCCCAAAATTAATGGATAATCTCTATCAGTGATGCCCTCAACAAAATATTTCCCCAAGCCTGGAATACCGAAGATTTGTTCTATGACAAAGCTTCCAGTCAATACTGTAGCTGTAATGGGACCAAGTATTGTTACAACTGGAATCATTGCATTACGAAGTACATGCTTAAAAATAAATCTGAAACCAGTCACTCCTTTAGCCATGGCAGTTTGAATATAATCCATCGAAAGTACTTCTAAAATACTTGATCTAGTAAGTCGTGCTATATAGGCCATCGGTGTAACAGCAAGAGCAATGCTTGGCAAAACGGAGTGTTTCCATGTACCCCATGTTGCGACAGGGAACCATTGCAGCTTTATAGCAAAAAAATTGATTAATATTGTAGCAAAAATGAAGCTGGGGACGGAAAGGCCAAGTATGGCAATAATCATAGAAAAATAGTCAATTGCACTATTGTGACGAAAAGCTGCGAGAATACCTAAAACGATTCCAAAGAATGCAGCTATGAGAATGGCTTGAATACCTATCATGGCCGAAACAGGAAATCCGTTAGCAATTAATTGGTTAACTGTCTGGTTATCCCATTTGATTGAAGGACCAAAGTCCATCAATAATGCTCCCTTTAGATATTTAAAATATTGAATAAACAAGGGATCATTAAGTCCATAATGCTCTTTTAAATTTTCAACTACCTGCTCTGGAATACGATTTTCACTTGTAAAAGGATCTCCGGGTATCGCGTACATCAATAAAAAGGTAAGCGAAATAATGACAAATAAAGTTAAGATAACACTAATAATTCTCCTGGTAATAAATTGCCGCATATTCCCCCTCCTTTATGATTTTAGGAAAAAACAACTGAAAAAGTGTACTCATTGTACACTCTTTCAGCATTCTAGCCGCTTAGCGTGCCACCATTTTTACTACTTAACACTTGCCTCCCGGAAATCAATTGCCTGAATTGTATACTGATAGACTCCTTCGATATAGTCCTTTTGCAAGTAAACTTTTGTACGGTAATAAAGTGGGGAAATTGCCATTTGGTCTATTAGAACCTTTTCTGCTTCGACCAAATACCCCGCTCGCTTCTCCAGGTTCAATTCCGCTTCTGCTTTTTCCATTAATTGATCGTAATCAGGAATAGAAATGTTGCTATAGTTATAGACATCCCCACTCATGAATTGTCCCATTAAATTGCTTGCATCATCATAGTCTGCGCCAGTACTGTACAAAGCTAATTGGTACTCACCGGCTTGAACATTTTGAACAAATACCTTACGTTCCATCGTTTGGAGCTCTGTATCAATTCCTAAGTTTTTCTTCCACATTTCCTGCATTGCTTGAGAAAGTTTATTGTAAGTATCGTCTGTATAAAAAAGCAGATTAATTTTTGGCAATGTAGAAAGTCCCAGTTCTTCGAGTCCTTCTTTCAGAAGTTGTTTTGCTGTGTCTAAATCATTATCCTTAAACAAGGAGTCTCCAGCTAATTCCCTGAATTCTCCTGCACCACTACTCAATCCTAATGGTATTAAACCAAGAGCGGGAACTTCTCCTCCCTGTGTCACTTTTTCGACCAAAAGTTTTCTATCAAGGGCAAGACCTAATGCTTTACGGATTTTTTCATTTTTAAAAATTCGATCCTCATGATTAAATCTTATATAAGCTAAACTTGCGCTTGGCGCTGTTTTTGCTTCACCTGAAGCGATTAATTTACTTCTTATTGAATTTGGGATATTGGCAGAAAAATCGAGCTCGTTCGATTGGTACATAGCATATTCAGTATTTTGTTCATTCACCATTACCCACTTTAACTTTTCAAGCTTAACTACATCATTGCCCCAATAATTTTCATTTGGAACCATAATTAATTCTTGGCCGTGTTTCCAACTCTCAATTTTAAAAGGTCCGTTAGAAACAAAGGTTTCAGCTTCAGAAGCCCACTCTGGATTTGCTTTATCCGTTTTTTCATGGATCGGTAATAATGTAAAGAAAGCAGTTAAACCTAAGAAAAAGGAAGTAGGTTTTTCTAAAGTAACCTCCAGTGTATACTCATCAATAGCCTTAACTCCCAGCTGTGCCGGATCCTTTAATGAACCTTCATTGTATGCTGCTCCATTTTTAATAAAGAATAAGTTACTGCCAAGAGGTGAAGCTACTTCTGGACGTAAAACCTTCTCCCACGAATAGACAAAATCCTTAGCAGTCACAGGGTCACCATTTGACCATTTAGCATTCTTATTAAAATAGAAAGTATAAACAGTTCCATCATCAGAAATGTCCCACTTTTCTGCGACACCAGGAACTATGTTTCCTTCTTTGTCCAATCGGACCAAACCCTCGAATAATTGATTTGAAATATCCCCTGCAGTCTGGTTATCAATCAAAGCTGGTTCAAGACTAGGCGGTTCACTTAACGCATTGACTGTGATAACTTGCTCTTTATTAGAACTGCTTGTTTTTTCTTCATTCTTTTCTTTATTTGCAGGAGTATTAACTTGACTATTATTACAGGCACTAAATACTAATATCAGTACACAAAGTAAGCTGAAAAATGATAAGCGTTTCCCATAATTAAGCATTGTGTTTCCCCCTATTATGTTCTAGACCCGAAACCTCATCAATCCAAGTAGACCTCTTGATATCTATAAGCAAAACCTCCTACTGTTCTCAATATACATTACCCCTCTATAGTATATGTGGGTGCATCATTAAAATAACTTTTAATAACCATTAAAGGATGGTCAAGAAAATATAAATAGAATTTTTAAAATTAGAATTGTAGGTTAATACATACAGCGATAAATAAGCTTATAAAAATTGATTCAGTTAATCCCTAAGTTTTTTTCTTCTATTTTTTTAAAGTGTTTTTTAAATTGATAAAACAAAAAAGCTCCCCTTGTATATAAATCAATCGCGATTGAAATCCATATTCCCGCTATCCCCATGCCGAAATGTATTCCAAAAATATAAACTCCGATTATCCTAATCACCCACATGCCAAGTGCGGTGCTGTACATCGGACTTTTTGTGTCGCCGGCCCCCTGAAGTGCACCTGCTAAAACTAAACCCACTGCCAATGCAGGCTGTGCAAAAGCATCAATTTTTAGCGCGGTTACAACCATGCTTCTAGCATGTAGGTCTGTAGTAAACCAGGAAGCAAACCATGGAGATAAAAAGAACAACACCAAGCCAATTAATGACATAAATCCAATTGCTAACCCCGTAGTTAAAAAACCAAATTCATATGCCTCCCTATACTGTCTAGCACCGATCCTTTGGCCAACAAGGGTAGTGGCTGCTATTGCAAGACCGTAACCCGGCATATATGAAAATGTTTCAATATTCCCTGCAATTGTGTGGGCAGCATACGTTTCTGCCCCTATTTTCACGATCAGGCCAAAATAAACCACCTGGCCAAGACGCATAATTAGTCTCTCAATTGCTGCAGGTGCAGATAATGTTAAGATAGCAAATAAATCTCCTTTGGAAGATTCGCCAAAGAAAGAAAAAGAAACCGGAGATTTTTTTATATGATGATACAACGCAGCTGACCCCAAAAGCCTTACAATGACAGTGGCCCACGCGGCTCCAGCTAGACCAAATCCATCCAACTTAAATATGCCAAAAATCAGGACATAATCTAGACCAATATGAATTAAGTTGATCCACCAGCTTACTTTCATAGGTGTTTTAGTATCCCCAGCAGCCCTTAATATGCTACCAAAATTGTACATCAATGAAATAAAGACAGATGGAATTCCAACAATCTGTAAATATATGGACCCATCTCTTAAAACATCTGATTCTGCGCCCATCATTTTAAGCAACGGCTCACTAAAAAAGACGGAAATGATACCGAAGATCATTCCCGCCAAAATAGAAATAAAAGTGGATTGCCTGGCAATCGATTTTGCTTTTTCGATGTCTCCTGATCCGATGCTCCTGGCAATTAGCGAAGAAGTTCCCACCCCTATTGCCATAAAAATAGCAATATAAACGGCTAAAACTGCATTCGCTATCCCAACAGCTGTCACTTCGTTTAAACCAAGTCTGGCAACAAACAGGGTATCCACAAAACCTACCACCATTTGTAAGGTATTCTCAACCATAGCTGGAATAGCTAAAGCTAAGATGGTGCTAACCTTTTGTTTCGTACTTTGTATACCCGCCGTCTCTTGTTGAGCCACCGAAAATCCCTCCCGGTTTTCTTTCTCTCTCACTTTTTCAGCAATCTCTGGAAGGTAACTAGGACCTCATCAATGACTTCAGTATCTCCTTCATTTATCCTTTCTAGGACGCAGCTTTTTAAATGTCCTTCAAGAAGAAGACTTGCAACGCTGTTTAAAGCAGATTGGATGGCGGATAATTGAGTTATCACATCGTCACAGTAGGTATCATTTTCAATTAATCTTTTAACCCCGCGAATTTGTCCTTCAATCCGATTTAGCCTTGAATCAAGGTTCTTTTTTATTTTTTCTGAATGATGGCTCTTTCTATGATTTGTAGAGCAACCAGTGGGTGGCAATACTTGTTCATTAGCCGCCTCTACACCCATGCCCATTCCCCCTTATACCTGACTTATATTTTCAATTAGCTCTTCCTTTCCGAATCTCTTTAAAAATTTATGGAAAGGCTCTCGTTTCTTTCCTTTTTCCCCATATACCCTAATAATTTCTTCGACTGTAGTATAAAGTTCTTCAGGATTTAGATTTTCCTTAAATAAGCTTCCTGCCTCGGCATCCTCTCCTTTTGTTTTTCCGCCAATATAAAGATTATATTGATTCCCATTTATTTTCATAACTCCAATATCATTAACCAAAGGCTCTCCACAGCCAACAGGACAGCCGGTGTATGCTGGTTTTAGGGTAAACGGAACAGGTTTTCCGGCAATTCTCTTATTAAGTTCGATTGCGACAGGCATTCCCTCTTCCTCTGCACCTTTACAAAAGTTGCAGGTTCTAAGGCTCTTTACAAAATTGCCGACTGGGTAGCAGTGTAACCCGACCGACTCAAAATCCGTAATAATTTCATCCTTTTTACTGTCAGGAATATCAATATAAAGCTGCTGGAAGGTTGTAAGCTCTAGCTCCTGGCCTTCCTCCATATATTTTGCAAGTATTCGAAGCTGATTAGCAGTCAGTTTGGACCCGAAATCAATGCCACCATTAACAGCGACTTTTATTTTCTTTTCGTTGTTCAATTTAAAACTCCCTTTCCTAAGAAGTTTTTTCAAGTAAATTACTATGGCAGTGACAAGATACTGCATGGCCTGCGCCTAGAGATTCTTGTTTAGGCATTTTACTGTTACAAATATCCTCCTGGTATGGACATCTTTTTACAAATGGGCATCCTGCTGTCTCTTCGGTTGCATCCACTTCACCATCTAGAATTAACTTTTCTCGATTTTGGATAAAGTAATTTAGATCTTTCACTACCGAAACTAGTGCCTTTGTGTAAGGATGTGAAGGCGACTGGATGATTTTCTTGGTGGGCCCGACCTCGATGATTTTACCCTGGTACATGACAGCAATGCGGTCACACATATAACTTGCTGTCGATAGGTCATGTGTAATCAGCATCATGGTCAAGCCCATTTTCTTCTTAAGTTCGAGAAGGAGGTTTAAAATACCTGCTCGGACAGAAACATCAAGCATAGAAGTAGGTTCATCAGCTGCAATAAACAGTGGTTCCAGAATCACAGCTCTTGCTATAGCAATCCTTTGCCTCTGCCCGCCACTAAGCTGATGTGGAAACCTCTCCATATAGTCTTCAGCCGGCCTCAGCTCAATTGATTCAATCGCCTCTTTGACCCTTCGGACTTTCTCATCATATGGCAGGTGTTTTTCGTGGGCATTGATTGGTTCCATTAAAATGTCCATTATTGTCATACCAGGATTGAGAGTATCATATGGATCCTGAAAAATCATTTGCATTTTGCTTCTCAGCTTGTTTGTCTCTGAATCAGTTAATTTACATAAATCTCTTCCTTCAAAAAGGATTTCCCCGCTGGTTTCCTTCATCAGGCGCATCACCATTCGCGCTGTTGTAGTTTTTCCACAGCCGCTTTCCCCGATGATCCCTAGAATTTCCCCTTTTTTAATCTCAAAGCTAACGTTATGGACGGCGTAAACATTTTGCAATTTCCGGTTTAAAATCGATCCAGTTTTCTTCACAAACGTTTTCTTCAAATCTCTTACTTTCAGTAAAATTGAATTATCCATTTTCCTCCTCCTCAAGAAAGCATGCGGAAAAGTGGCCATTTTTTACTTCCCTGAACTCAGGTGTTTCTTTTCTGCAGCGGTCAAAGGCAAACGCACATCGAGTATGAAACCTGCAACATTGTGGGATGTTTACTAGATTAGGGACACTGCCTGGTATCGAAATCACTTCCCGATCAGGATCGGACAGGTCAGGAGTCGCTTGTAATAAAGCCTTTGAATAAGGATGTCTTGTATCATTCAATATATCCTCTGTTGATGCAAGCTCAACAATTTTCCCTGCATACATGATTGCAATTTTGTCGCAAATAGCAGTAACCATCGGCAAATCATGTGAAATTAGGATTACTGATAAATCCATCTTTCTCTGAAGGTTTTTAATTAATGCTATCACCTGTGCCTGGGTTAATACATCTAGTCCTGTCGTTGATTCGTCGGAAATTACCAGTTTGGGAGAACAAGCAAGAGACATGGCAATGGCAACGCGCTGCTTCATCCCTCCGCTGAATTCGTGGGGATAGCTTTTCCATCGGTCACCATCGATACCGACAAGCTCAAGTAGGGTCTTCGTCCGTGCCAGTGCTTCTCTTTTGCTTACTCTTTCATGGAGCAAAATGGCTTCCATAATTTGATCGCCTATTGTATAAACGGGATTTAGTGCATTCATCGCACTTTGTGGTATGACAGAAAGATCCTTCCATCTTAAAGAATCTAGTTCAGAATCGGAGGCTTTAAGCAAATCCCTGCCATTTAAATGAACACTTCCAGCCACCACTTTTCCGGGAAACTCTATTAATCTTAGAATCGATTGGGCAACGGTCGTTTTCCCGCATCCCGACTCTCCAATCAGTCCAAGCATTTCTCCCTCTTCAACAGAGAATGAAACGTTTTCTACAGCACGGGCAATTCCCTTTTCGGTTTTAAAGAAAGTCGAGAGGTTCTCTACAGTTAATACAGCAGTCATATGCTAACGCCCCCTTCTCAGTCGCGGATTCATAACTTCTTCCAATGAATAGCCAGTAAAAGCAAATCCTATTACCAATGTGGTGATGAGTAAGCCAGGAGGAAGTATCCACCAGATCCATGCATCCGTCAAGAACGCTCCCCTTGCCTGGGCATAATATAAAATCGTTCCCCAGCTCTTTGTAAAAGGATCTCCTAGACCCAAAAAGCTTAGAGAGGCTTCAATTAAAATAGAATGACTTGCTGCTAATACAAATTGGGAAAGTGCAATTGGGATAACACCCGGCAAAATATGCCGGCCTAATATGACCTTAATATTTGTGCCGATTGATTTGGCGGCTTCGACATACCCTTTTGTTTTTAGCGTTAATACCTGTGATCTTATAACCCTTGCTGGACTCGCCCAAGAAATTAAGCTTATAACCAAAATGATATTCCAAAAACTTGGACCAATAAAGGCTGCCAATAAGATCATAAGAGGCAAAAATGGGATAACAAGAACAAGGTCTACTAATCTCATTAAAAGAGCATCTACTTTTCCGCCGTAATACCCTGATATTACACCGATAAGGCATCCAAGAAGAATCGAAATAAAGGCAGCAAGGACACCAATTAATAATGAAATTCTAGTCCCATACAGCAATTCACTTAAAATATCCTGTCCTACGTCATTGGTACCCAGGAGAAATTGACTGTTAGGTTTCGTAAATGGTGTTCCCACACGTTCAGTCGGGTCAAATGGTGCAAGTAAAGGAGCGAAAACAGCTATCGCCAAAAATATAATCAAAAGTCCTAATCCGACTATACCGATATTATTAGATGTAAGTACATGCCAATACTTTCTCCATTTTTTATTACCCATTTCGGCTTCCCACCTTCGGATCAAGTAAAGGGTATAGTAAATCCGCCAAGAAATTGGCAATGACAACACTGAAGGTAATAATCAGGAATGTCGCCTGAATCAGTGGGTAATCTCTGCTTAGGACCGATTCAAACATTAATCGTCCTACACCCGGGTATGCAAAGACCGTTTCTATTACAGTTGCCCCGCCCAAGGTAAACCCTAAACTAAGCATAAATACAGTAGCCACCGGAAGCAAAGCGTTTCTCATGGCATGCTTATACTTAATAACTTTTTCTTTTACGCCCTTTGCTTTGGCCATCATAATATAGTCTTCCCCAAGAACATTTAGCATCGAATATCTCATAATCATGAAGGTGCTTGTTACTGAGATTAATATAAGAGTTGTTAATGGTAATATAAGGTGTTTACTAATATCAATGAATCTATCCATACCCGAATAGTTCGACCAGGCACTTTCAGCTCCGAAAACAGGGAGCCATCCTAATTGAGCTGAAAAAATAGAAACTAAAATCATACCGACCCAGAAGGAAGGCATTGCACTTAGAAACATAAAAACTGTCAATAAATTCGCATCAGTTTTAGTCCCTCTGCGCCAGGCTGAAATGGCTCCAAACATTACTCCTAGAATGGTTGAGAGGACAAGACCGAGCCCTGTTAGAAGCATTGTCCAAGGTAAGCGCTCCATAATAATCTCTGAAATCGGTCTTTTTTGCTGATAGGAGAAACCGAATTCTCCTGTCAGAATATTTTTTATATAAGTTACGTATTGTTCAAATATGGAATCATTAAGTCCATGCTTTTCCAAGATTGCTTCTTTCTCAGCGCTGGACATTAATCCAACATCCTCACCTGCCAAAAATACGAGGGGATTGCCTGGCATAAGCCTAGGCAGAAGAAAGTTCAATGTCAGCATTAGGAAGATAACAATTGTGTATTGCAAAAGCTTGCCTGCCATAAATTTCCCCATTATTCTGCACCTCCTGCTAGTTTAGGAAAAAATCCCGTAAAAATTTTTACGGGATAGATCCTTTATTCCTTAAAAATCAAAATCATCCTTATCGTTCGTCTTCTTTTTCCTTTTTAATAAGAAGAAAACTATAGCTGCTATTACGATAAGTACGCCAAAAATTAAAATCCCGTTATTATTTTCTTTTACTGAATTGCTGTCATTAGACGTTTTTTCATCAGAAGATTTACTTTCCCCACCGGAATTACTGTTATTCCCAGCAGCATCTTCACTTCTTTCCCCAGAGACAAATGACAACTTATTGATTATCCCTTTTCCTGTTTGGAAAACAAAACCATCATATTTTTCAGGGTTATAAGCATTGACGATTTCCTGATAATAGAGAGTAATAATTGGTGCTTCATCTGCTACCATTAATTGCAGATCATTAATAAGCTCTTGTCGTTCCGTCTCATCAAATGTCGCTCTTAGTTGGTCCGACAGAGCATCAAATTCTTTGTTTTTATAACCACCGATATTTACAGCACCAATTGCAGGATCTGAATAAAACAACTCGACTATCCGATCAGGGAAAAGCTGCATCGTGTTTGACCAGCCGAATACTCCCATATCAAAGTTTCTTCCCTTGCTAACATCGTAGTCAGGCCACATTAAACTAATAATGGTTGTGTCTTCCATGGCTTTTACAGAATTTTTGATGCCTATCTCATTTATAGCTTCAGAAATCAGTTCTGCAACACGGATTCTAATTGGATTGTTAGAGTGGACTAGTGTTGTGAAATTTATTTCATTTCCTTTTTGGTCTTCCCTGAAACCGTCTCCATTGGTATCCTTGAAACCAGCATCATCAAGGATTTTCTTTGCTTTTTCGGGATCGTAAGAAGTTTTTACTTCACTATTGTATGAAGGTGATGATGGATGAATAAAACCTGGGCTGCCGACTTCTGCAAATCCTAAAAGCACGATATCAACCAAACTTTTTTTATCTATTGCAAGATCAATTGCCTGTCTGAAAGGCTTTTCTGTCATAGGATATTTTTCAGAATTCAGCTGGAATAATGTGGTGCTGAATCCAGCCCCACGTGAAATCTTTAAGGAGGGGTTAGACTCGAATTGGCTAACAAGCTCCGGAGATATATTTGATGAAATCGCATCAATTTCCCCAGATTTCAATGCATTGTAAAGTGCTGTAGTATCTTTGATGATTGGAAATATGATTTCTTGAATAGGCGGAGCTTCTTTAAAATAGTCCTTGTTAGCGGTCATTTTATAATATTGATCAGCTTTATGTTCACTTAAAATGTATGGCCCACTTCCTATTGCATTGGTTTCACTATCTGGCGCTGAGATTTTAGACCAAATATGCTCTGGTAAAATTGGTACATCTGCAAGAGGTTGAATCAAGAAGTTTGGATCGGGTTTTGTAAGAATCATTGTAAAGTCTGTTTCATTTTCAACAGTTAATGAGGCAACGTTTTTAAGAGGGTTGGTGAATCTTGATTTAGGATATTTACTAAAATAATCTACAGTAAACTTAACATCATCAGACGTAAGCATTTCTCCATCATGCCATTTAATATTATCGTTCAGCTTAAAACTGTACTCCAAACCGTTATCACTGACTTTATACTCTTTTACGAGCCACGGAACTGGTTTGTTATCCTTATCAAGTTGCAATAGTGTGTCGTACAGTAAGCTTACTAAGTCAAGACCTGGATAACCGGTTTGATAAGTATAAGGGTTTAACGTGCTTTCATCACTAAGAATTCCAATTTTTAAGGATTCTGCTTCTGATTTAGCAAAACCGTTTCCTGCAGAAGTAATAACAAAAAGAGCGATTATAATAAGTGATACTAATTTTCTCATTTTTTCCAGCTCCCTTATTTATTGTTAAACTATTAATTCCTTTAAGTGGAAATTCCCTTCTCTCCGATAGGCTTCCGCAAGAGCGAAATGACCATGAGTGGCAAGGCCATGATAAACATGAACAGCTTTATCTAGAACTTGATGTATAGCTCTTCCTTTTTCCTGAAAGTTGGTTAATTTGGAGAATCCAGGATACAGAAGTTCAGCTGCTTTCTGATCAAGCATTTCATCAAAATGCATGCCACTGAATTCCAATTGACTTTCAAGCATATCCATTGCACGTTCTTTTTTCTCCCATACTTCTGTAATGTCAACGACAGTATTAGGATGGTGCGGTGTCATGTAGTAAATGGTCGGAATCGGATGAGGGTCTAATCCTGGAAGTTCATCTAATGCAAAATCTCTGCTGGAAAGGGCGATGGACTCGAGTAGCAAAGTCATTGCCGGACGACGGTCGGGGTCCAAATCGTGAAAGGAATGTTCGGGATCTTGGGTAATGATGATGTCAGGTTTAACCTCTCTAATAATTTTTATAATTTTTTTCTTGGATTCAACGCTTAAATCAACGGTGCCATACTGGAAATTCAGAAATGTAATATCCTTTACTCCAAGTATTTCTGCTGCATTCCTAACCTGTGGTTGACTAGTTTCTCGGCACAGCATGATAGATGCAAATGATTCCCCACCATTTAGAACGTTCTTAGCAAGTGCACCTCCGCACTCCACAACTTCCATTCCATAGACCCCAAGAAATAAAACTTTCTGTCCTTTTGCCATTCTTTTCCCTCCTCATAAGTACTTTACCCCGCTACGGTATATTCCTGGAGTAATTAAAAATAATCTTACTACCATATTAACCTTTTGTAAATACTAAATATTTAGAATATTTTAATAATTATTCTTGAATAGAAATCTTTTTTTTAAGAATGGCTTGTCTTGGAGTGACATATGATGTACCAATTAAAGGAGGTCGAAGATGAATGAACGAATTTCACTATTTTGTAGTAGGGACGCTTTTACTTGTGACTCTCATTTCCATCATACTTTCATATCAATATAGAACAAAGATGCAGAGTATGACACCCATGGTTATATCTATGGCTATATCAATGAATATTGGTGTAACCTCTGGGATTCTTTTTGGGTTTATATATCAAGGAGATTTATTCCTTTCTTCCCTTATTTCCGTATTGATCGGAATTTCGGTAGGTGTTGCTGCAGGATTTGCATTTGGTATACTCCCAGTTATTGAGGGATCTATGGCTGGAATGATGGGCGGAATGATGGGTGCAATGCTTGGTGAAATGATTTCAAGACTCCAAGCAGTTTCTCTTCTAAATATATTTTTGACTATTACAGTCTCTACCTTATTCCTGTATTTAATTCTTTCCCAACAAAAAGCAACCGAAGATACTAGGGTTTTTACCAGTTGGCTTTTAAAGCCTATCTTTACACTCATTGTTTTAGTAGGATACTTTTATTTTGGCAACCAATTAAATAAAGAGTCGGTTATTTCAAAAGAATCACCAATACATGAGAATCATTCCCAAATTCCTACTGATAACAAGGATGAGCAATTAAACCGAATAAATATTCAAGTTAATCCCTCAAATTTTTCCTATTCTCCAAGTAGAATCAATTTGTCAAAAAACAAAAAAGTCTTGCTTACCTTTACTAATCACGACTCCATTGAGCATGATATCGTGATAGTAAAAATGCCGACATTGCCTAATACCGACCAGGAAAACATCTCATCCCATGGTTCACATGATTCACATGGAGATGGACTACATTTACATGCTAGTCCACATGAGGAGGGCAACATTTCTTTTACTCCTACTGAAACTGGTACATATGAGTTTTATTGTTCCCTGCCAGGGCATAGAGAGAATGGAATGGTCGGGATTATCGTAGTTGAGTAAGTAAGTTAATTCATTTTCAATTATGAATATAAGAACTTGATCTCACTAAATATTGATAAATGTGGTTTGACCCGTTGATGCGATACCAAAATTCTTTGCCTCATGCCTAAATTGAAATTAATAAATATGGAATTTACTTATTGGCTGATACACTAAGGGCCACTGCTATAGAAAATAAAACAGCCTTCCTTGTTTTTGAAGGGAACAAGGAAGGCATAAAAGGGTTATGACTACTTATTTTTTTCGATTAATGCGGTTGATCACCATCCACAGCAATAATCCGATTCCAAGCAATATAAGGAACAGCCAAAAAGCCTGACCGAACCAGAAACGCATATGATGGTACATCATTTGCCTTCCCATCATCATCCCCATGGAATTTGGCGGGAACCATATCATTCTGACTACGAAAAACAGGAAAAACAAACCTGTTATGGTGGCAAATGTCATTATGATAATCGGCAATAAACGCTTCATTTTTCATCACCACTATTCCATTTTATATCCAATACCCCAAACTGTCTTAACAATAGACTTATCCACTCCAGCTTTTTGCAACTTTTCACGAAGGTTCTTAATATGCGAATCCACAGTCCGGTCCTCACCCATGAATTCAATTCCCCAAATCAAATCCACAAGTTGTTCTCTTGATAAGACTTTTCCCCTGTGCTCGATTAGTGCTGTGAGAATGTCGAATTCAGTCTGTGTCAGGTTGATTCTCATCCCTTCATACATTGCTTCCCTCGAGATGAGGTCAATAACCATCCCCTGATACTTCAAGATGTTCTCTCCAGAATTGGAATGGCCGGTCCTCCTTAGGAGTGCTTTGACCCTTACTAGCAGCTCTGCTTCATCAAAAGGTTTGACAACGTAATCATCCGCCCCTGTTGATAAGCCCGTAACTTTGTCCTGGACAGTACCCTTAGCAGTAAGCATGATAATCGGCAAGTCAGACATTTTGCGGACATGCTGTATTGTCTCCCACCCGTCCATCATAGGCATCATTACATCCAGGATCATCAAATCGTAGTCATCCTTTCGAAGCATGTCAATTGCCTCCTGTCCGTCCTCTGCTTCCTCCACCTGATAGCCTTCCTGAAGCAGATAAAGTTTAACCAGCTTTCTCATTTGTGCCTCGTCGTCAACAATCAATATTTTGTTCATTCGACTCTCTCCTTGGAAGTTTTTAAGTAGATGGTAAAAACAGTTCCTTCATTCAGCTTACTGTTAACCTGAATCTGTCCACCATGGGCTTCGATAATTTGCTTCACCACATAGAGTCCAAGACCTGTTCCTCCAGTTTTCCTTCCCCTTGATCGTTCCACCCGGTAAAATCTATCCCAAATTCGGGAAAGTTCAGGCTCAGGTATTCCTTCCCCAGTATCACAGATTTCTACAACAACAAGGTCCTTTTTGGTCGAGGATCGAATGGTAATTTCGCCTTCAGTGCTGTATTTCACCGCGTTTTCAAGCAGGTTGTAGAAAACCTGCTCCATTCTCTCTTTATCTACTTTTGTTTTTGATAGTCCGTCCTCAAGTACAAGAGTGATCTTCAGTCCTTTTTTTACCACTTCAGGTCTTAGGTTCGTAGCTGTTTTATTAATTAGCTCATTTAGGTTGACCGGCCTTTTATCCAGTTCGAATTTCCCCACCTGAAGCTTGCTCATTTCAAACAGGTCATTAATCATGAAGGATAGCCGCTGTGCCTCTTTATTTATGATTGATAAGTACTCCTCTTTTTCTTCGTCGCTATTTGCCATTCCTTTTTTCAACACATCGCTGTACCCTTTGATGTATGTCAAGGGAGTCCGAAGTTCATGGGATACAGCAGCCAGGAATTCATTCCTGCTATCTTCAAAGTATTGAAGTTGTTCACCCAACTTCTGGATAGATATGCCAAGTTGGGCTACTTCATCCTCGCCTTTGACAGGAATCGTTTGCATATACTTTCCCAAGGACATTTTAGAAGTGGCTTCCTTCATTGCGAGCAATGGGCTGGTCAGTTTTTTTGACAAAATACCGATAAGCCCGAAAGCCAGGAGGATAATCCCAATACTGGCTATTGTGATAAGGGCATTCATGACAAAGACGATTTCTCGGAGGATGTTTGAAGGATAGTACATGTAAACATACCCTTCTTGATCGCCAATAACAGAGACTGAGATGATATAGCGATGGTCCCTCCAATCATCTTCTAGAATATAACTGCTTTTTTTCCTGTTTTCTCCAAGATGCTTCTTCATGTCATTGTCGGGGTCTTTTGAAGCAGCGATGATATTGTTTTCGGAATCTACAATAAGCACCTCAGTTGTGACTCCCTGTTCCATTTCAACCACATGGCCAATCGTTGCCCGGTCGAAGTTTTCTTCTAAAATACGGGCATGATTGTTTCCACGCGTGAGGACATCCTGCTTAATATAATCAATCAAGACATTTGTGAAAACACCATAGAGGACCAAACCAAGCAGTAGAAGGAAGCAGACAAATATCCCACTGAACAAAAGGCCCAATTTAAAAGATATATTCTTCAACCTAGAAGGCATATAAAATTCTCACCCTAACTCAATAACTACTTCATTTTATTTGTATTACTCATTATATAATAGATTAAAAAAATCAAGAAAATGTGGAGAAATCTGATAATCCTAGATTATCGGACGTCGTTCCTTATTCAAGTTGATTCAAGAATCAACTTAGACAAGTCATAAAGTATTGTTTATTCAAGACTAAAGTTCAATGGCTAAAGCATTTTAATAATTTAGCAACTGATAACCAATTATTTTTTTCCACTCTCTGTTTCCTTTAAAACGATCTAGTGAGGCAGAATTGTAGCAAGAATTGAGGCAGTATTTAGAAGAACTAAAATAGAAGAAAGAACATCTTAATTATCTTATATAACGGCCTTTTATTTACAAAGGGTAACTCGAAAAATAATCATATAAAAAAGGGTGTTCAGAAAGTCTAAAATATGACTTACCTGACACCCTGTTATTTTTAAGTTGTTTTATTCAATCGGTGATAGTTCATCCTCTGTTACCCATTTATGATTTTTTACTTCTTCACCATTTGTAGTCAGTGTGAAATCAACCATGTACACTGTTGTTTGTTCAGCAGAATCAATTTCAGCAGTTGCCCCGTCCATTCCCTCCATATGTTCAGCATTTATAGTAACTTCTGATCCAGGTTTAACTGTTTCTTGTCCGACTCCCTCTAACTCTTCATGAATCACCCATTTATGATCTTCCACTCTTTCTCCCCCGGTAGTCGGAGTATATGAAACAGTATAAACCGTTGTGTCATATGCCCCTACAATAGTTGATTCCGCACCTTTCATACCAGGCATATGATCGGATTCAATAATTGCTTTGCTCCCAACTTCATAAGCTGGTGAAGCCGCCTCTTTTAAACCTTCAGGAACTTCACCCGAACCGGACATATCCATATTGCCATGATCCATATCTTCCATATCTTCATCCATATTATCCTGGGTCTCTTCTGTATTGTTAGTACCCGTACTTTCATTTTTTTCTTCATTTGCATTTGCACATGCCCCTAGTAGTAATAAAAGAAATGTCAGCAATACAAATAGCATTAATCTTCTTGTATTAATTCTTAACATTCAATAAACTCCTCCTTTGGCATTTTAGATTATCTTACCCTGAATTAGTAATTAGACACATCAATTCCCTTAATCTTTTATTCCCCATCTGCGAACATTTATCTGAAAGTCAAAATTATTACTTAATAACTGCATAGAAGGCAATCATTTAAAAATTACTAATCAGTATGGTTTTTTCATAGGTAAGGGAAGAAACGAGAATGACTCAGTAAGTCACTCCCATTTCTTGTACTTTTTTCTAGACCTTTTCTAGCGAATAGGTTTCCATTTTCGTAAAAACAGTGTATTGCCAACTACTGAAACAGAACTGAAAGCCATAGCTCCTCCAGCGAGAATTGGGTTTAAAAGGCCGATTGCTGCAACCGGTATCAATATGACATTATACGCAAATGCCCAGAAAAGATTTTGTTTGATTTTTCTCATTGTAGATTTTGATAAGCTAATTGTATCAACTATTCCCATCAAATCACCTCGCATTAAGGTGATATCCGCAGCTTCCATAGCAACATCTGTACCTGTTCCAATGGCAATACCAACATGCGCAGCAGCTAGTGCTGGTGCATCATTGATACCATCCCCGACCATGGCTACAATTTTCCCTTCCTGCTTCAATTTTTCTACCTCGGCTGATTTGTCTTCTGGGAGAACTTCGGCAAGTACCCGATCAACCCCCACCTGATTGGCGATAGCCTCGGCTGTCAATTTATTATCGCCAGTTATCATAATAACTTCTATGCCCATTTTTTTAAGGTGTTTAATTGCTTTTGCAGATGTTTCCTTTACTGTATCAGCAACTGCGATTATACCGGCAAGGTTGTCATTAACTGCTATTAACATAGCAGTTTTCCCTTCACCTTCAAGTTTTTCCATTCGATTTAATGCAGTATCAATAACGATACTATTTTTGTGCATTAACTTTTTATTCCCTATAAATACCTTTTGATCATTTATGTCCACTTGAATTCCATGCCCTGGGATGGCATTAAAATTTTGAGCATCCTGGAGCTGAAGATTCTTCCCTTTTGCTCCATTAATAATTGCTTCTCCAAGTGGATGCTCTGATCCTTTTTCGGCAGAAGCAGCTAATTGCAATAATTCATTTTCACTGTATTCCCCAAATGTGATGATATCTGTTACATCGGGTTCTCCTTTAGTTATAGTACCGGTCTTATCCAGTACAACGGTAGTTACCCGCTGTGCTGTTTGAAGATGTTCAGCTCCTTTAATAAGGAGGCCATTTTCAGCACCTTTTCCAGTACCAACCATTACTGCAGTTGGTGTAGCCAAGCCTAATGCACAAGGACATGCAATAACCAGCACAGCAATAGTGCTGACAAGGGCAGGCGTAAATCCTGCCAGGAAATAAGTTATAGCAAAAGTACCTAATGCAATTAGTATGACAATCGGGACAAAGATTCCAGATATTTTATCGGCAAGTTTCTGAATAGGGGCTTTTGAGCCCTGAGCTTCTTCGACAAGTTTGATAATTTGAGCTAATGCAGTATCCTTTCCAACTTTGGTCGCTTTAAAGGTAAACGCCCCGTGTTTATTTACAGTTGCTCCAATAACTGTGTCGCCTTTTCCTTTTGTAACAGGCATACTTTCACCGGTAAGCATGGATTCATCAACTGTAGTATTTCCCTCGATTATTTCTCCATCTACTGGAACCTTTTCTCCTGCTCGAACAAAAATCAAGTCACCTGTTTGAACCTCTTCTAGTGGAATATCAAGTTCTTCTCCATTTCGTAGGACCTTTGCTGTTTTTGCTTGAAGTCCCATGAGCGTTTTAATCGCTTCTGATGTTTGTCCTTTTGCTCTTGTTTCAAGCAATTTACCCAAAACAATTAAGGTCATAACAATGGCAGCTGCTTCATAATATAAAAATTGCCCTGTACCTAATATCGTGACAATTAGACTGTAAAAATATGCTGCTGATGTCCCCAGTACAACTAAAACAGCCATGTTTGCACTGCCCCCACGAACCGCGTTGAAGGCATCACGGTAATAATGGCCACCTACATAGAATTGAACTGGAGTAGCAAGAAGGAATTGAACCCATGGACTCATATGAAAGAACATCCCATTTCCATATTCCATCGCAAAATCCGATATCATTTGAACTAAGAAAAACACAGATAAGATTGCTCCTACAGTAAATTTTCTGACCTGAGTTTTGTATTCCTTTTCCCTTGCACTGCGTTCATAATCATCATCCCGATCGCCTACTACCCTGGCATCATAGCCGACTTTTTTTACAGCTGCCATGATTTGCTCGATATTTGTATTTCCAGGAATATATTCAATAATTGCTTTTTCAGTTGCTAAATTGACAGCTGCACCAGTAACTCCTTCGACCTTTTCCAACGCTTTTTCAACACGAGTTGCACATGATGCACATGTCATTCCGATGATATCGAGTTGAACTTTTTCCTCTTGAACCCCATAGCCGGTCTTTTTTATTTTAGCAATGACATCATCAACAGTAGCAACATCAGGATCATATATAACAGAAGCTTTCTCTGTAGCGAGGTTCACATTAGCCTTTTGTACACCTGGAACTTTGGCAATGTTTTTCTCGATGCGTGTGGCACACGCAGCACATGTCATTCCAGTGATATTCAATGTGACGTTTTCTCCTGAAGGATTAGTTTGAGTCTTTGCTATAGATTTCTCATCCATTATTCTTCCTCCTTTTTAGATAGAAATAAGGATACATACTATATTTTTAAAAACTGTTATATACCCACACAGGGTATGTATTTTTTTAAAAAGAAAGGGTGTCCCATTAAGCACACCCTTCTTCATAATTAATTCACATCATAACCTTGATCATCAATAGTTTCCTTAATCTTATCCAGGGAAACTTCCGTTGGGCTGTATTCAACATCGACTTTTCCGCTTTCTAGATGAACTTTAACATTTGAAACTCCAGATAATTCTCCTACACTACCTTCAATCGCTTTGACACAATGTCCACACGACATACCTACTACATTTAATGTTACCTTTTCCATTTCTAACAGCTCCTTTACTTTTTTATTAACTTATGAATAGTAACGAGTACTTCATCTATTACATCGAAATCTCCTTGCTCCAGGCGGTCCACTACGCATCCCTTTAAATGTCCTTCTAAAAGAACTTTTGCCACGCTGTTCAACGCAGATTGGGTTGCTGATATTTGTGTAATAACATCATCACAATAAGTGTCTCTTTCGATTAACCCTTTTATGCCACGTATTTGACCTTCTATTCGGTTTAGTCGAACCACAAGCGAGTTTTTCACTTTATCCGAGTGATGACTTTTTCTTTCAAACGCGTAACAATTTACTTCATCAGCGATTAAAGTATTCGTTTTTATTTCAGGATGCATTTAGCTTCCCCCCTTCTACAATTAATATACTATACCCCAGTACCCTATGTAAATATAAATAAATTTAATTTTTGAAAAATATGTAATTAATGTGAACGCGAAACAAGAGAAGCATTGTAGTTGATTTCCAGTTTGCTTTGTTGGCATTGCCTGTCTACTACCTATGTATCATTTTGTACATAAAAAGGGGTTTATCATTTTAGTGTCATTAAGATATTTAGCAAGTTGAATACTCGATTCTGCGAATCCATTTCTTAAACATAGTTGCCATCTAAAAACACTGAAATGTCTTCTACAGATCTGCATAACCGGGTTTATTGTTCTATTACGGGACATAAAGAAAATGAATGATTGGCACTATTACGGAGAATTTAGGAAAAGCCATCCCTCGTTTATTATACAGGGGTGGCTTTTAGGTCATGCTTCACTCTTTTGACAGTATACTTCATGCAATTTTATATAATTTCCTATAACAGGTTACATTTCTATTTAAGATCACTTTTATCCTGACTTCCTACTGTTACCTTCTTCAACAATTTCTTCCCATGTTTTCCCACTATCACTACTTGTATATACATTTAGTAGGTCGGTTGCAAATGAGAGCTCTTTTTTGTTTTCACGGTTTACGGCAATATAAGAGATATTTCCCTCAAAGTATTGGGGCATATTTAAATTACTGAAACTACTATCACTGATATTAATTTGTAAGATTCGCTTGTCACCATTATTTGTTCCTGCAATTATTGTATCATCATCTGAAAATACAGCAGCACTCACACTTAAATCCGTTACTATCTGTTCAAACGAATCCCCATAGTTCTCAGAAAGATAGAGACCCTGATCTGTTCCAATTGCGAATGTTCCCTTTTTGGAAGGATGTGCCGCCATTACTAAAGGAGAGCCGGAAATCCCTTGCAAATTCATTAAATTCCAGGTTTCTCCCTGATTATTTGAGTAGTAAAATCCTTGTTTTTTCATTTTGGAATTAGGTTCAGATGCAAAGACATAGATTTCTTCTGTTTCGTACCCTACGGACAATGCATGGAAATCTGCCTCCCCATGCAAATCAACTACATCAACCGTCTGTCCATTGTCCTTGCTTTTTACAATTCCTAAGGGATTTTGAAGGTTAGAACCAGGTGCTGGGTGTCCACTGCTGTAAAATCCATCCTTAACGGGTGAATACCCCATATAATCATTTTTTGGTCCTTCTGGTATTGACCATGATCCATTAGAGTATACCTTTAAACCATCATGGACTGCTGCAATTAACTTTTCTCCATCTTCTGAATAGCTCAGACCATGCAAGTCAGAAAATGTCATTTTATTTCCTCCGTTATTAGGAAGAAGAATTATAATCACGAATAAACCCATTACTACTAGAAAGAGCCACCCTAAGCCAAACTTTTGCTCTTTGTTTTGTTTCTTCTTTTTAGTCATCGTTTCCTCCTGAAATTTATTATTCCTTTACTTTTGTTACTAATATCCCATAAAGCTGTGCATTTTTTATGAAGCACCGATATTGACAAACGGTTCTGATTTAACAAGAGGGAGATGGGCAAACTTTGAAGAATTGGGTTTCGATCTTCTGTCAAAAGTTCCGTAGGTGGATAGAGTTATAGACTCTATCACAATCGCAAAACTATCAATTTCCGTTTACTTCCTCAGCTTCCCAATAATATTCACTGAAAACTTCCGCAAATGCTTTAATAGAATGATCCAATTCAATGCTATTATTCTCTATTCCTCCAAACTCAAGCAGCATCGATTGGCTGGAAAGGTCCTGATTATATACTCCATTTCCATCATCTTTTGTCTTTACAAAAACACCTCTGCTGATTCCTGGGAATTTCTCTTCTAGCATTTTATTCAATTCTTTGGCTAAGGCAAGATTACTTTCATAGTTTTTATTTTCCCTCCCCACTATAAAAAATAATCTTGCAAACGGTTTTCCGTTGATCATTGTAGTTGTAAGCTTTTTAGGTTGGGAATCCCTGTGAATATCAATAAGATAACTAACAGATGATTCTTGTGCCATTACCTCTTTTACTGTCTCTCTTGAAAGCGTATATGAATCATTGTAATTCCAATTTTTCTTTTTTAATTCCTCTGTAACATTGGACGTGCTATGGCTTGCTCCAATGCCTTTCTTCATTAATTCGTCTCTTAGCTTTTTCCCCACTGCTATTATGTTTTTACTTTCATTTAAACTTACAGCTTCATTTGCGGTCTTCTTTCCAGGCAACGAGGGCAAAAAAGCTTCCCAGCTGTGGGAATGATAAATATATGCCACATCCTTTCCAGTTTTAAGGACAGGGGAAATCCCTTTTTCTTGTGAAACATTTTTTTTGCCTAGCTTCTGTTCTGCCATTTCTTTCTCTTTCAAAAGCACTTCTAACGGGGGAGCAGATTCCATTGGCATTGTGGTAATATCTGTCCCAATTCCTGCGATAGCAATTTCGGTATTAAAGTTGGAAAAACCCGGAACTTCTCGACCAAGAAATGTTCTAATGTCTTCTGGCCAAATATTTGTAAAAGTGAGAAATACTGCTCGGGAGATAGAGTGTGTTTCTTGTTCATTAATAAGTGATCTAAGCGAGCCTATTTCAGTTGCCATGAGACTTAGGATGATATTAGTATGTACCTTTTCGCTAGTAGCTGTAATAAAGGAAGAATTTATTTTTTCTTTAAAATCAAGAAAATTAAAGAAAAATATAATACTAATAATTAAGAAAAAAAGCGCGAAATAAATCGTGTGAACTCTAATTAAAAATATAGTATTTTGATGTCTTTTGTTCATTCGCTCACTCCGTTCTATAACTATCAACTTACTCGATTTATATGACCGGAAAGAGAATAATAGACTAGATTTCCATGTAGACTTTTAGGGTAAGGGCTTTGCCGGCATGTTGGAATTCAGACATCTTGAAGACAAAAAAACAGACACCAAGTGTCTGTTTTTTGGGTTACTATACCATTTGCCGGCATGCTTCTGCACATTTAAAGCAAGCCTCAGCACATTTTTGACAGTGTTCATGTGAATGCTTCTTGCATTCGTTTCCGCAAGCCTCGCAAATATCAGCACATAACTGGCAGATCTGTTTTACAAAAGGACTGTTTGATTGCATAGATTTGGCAGCGAAAGCACAAATGTCTGCGCATTCCCGATCCATTCTTATACATTCTGCCATCATTTTTAAGTCTTCTTCATGGAAACACGCATCATAACAAACATTACAAGCCTCCATACATTCAAGGCAAGCCTGAATACACTGTTCATAAGTTTGGTTATACATGTAATCTCCCTTTCTGTTTTTTTCCTTTCATTTGATAGGTTACCCATGCATTAAGTAAATAAACTGCATATAAAATGCATATTTTTCAAGATGCTCGCATTAACGCTCCGATTTATAAATAAAGTGATGATACAATCACAAAGCAAGTTATATCCAATTATCCCCAATAGAACTCTATTCTATTTTCCTTCTATTTTTGCTTTGGTAGACGCTTCGTATAAAAACAGCCCATTGCAGCATGAAAATAACTGTTACGGTTACTAAAAAAGGCTTTTGTACCCAATTATAACTGCCTAATCTAAAAAAGAAGAGGAAAAATGCAGTGTGCAATACTACTAGAATATAAAGTGTCCCACTTTTCTTTTGAAGGTAGTCCCAACTCCTTTTCCCTAATACTTTTATTGCATAATTATTTGATACTAAAGCAAGCAGAAATAAGTAAGCTAATCCCACAGCACCAACTAGGTTGGCGAGGGTGAAACCCGAATCAAACGAAAGCTGGCCAGTTTCTTGGTTCACCCCAATGATCAGTCTGATCGGTTCCCAGTAAAACCACCCCTGGAATAGTACATATACATGTAGTAAAGCCATGATAAAACACCAAATCCCTAACTCCCTTCTCCATGATAAAAAGCGAATAAATAGGTTATTTAATCTACTTAATGGACCGATCATAATGGTAATGAAGAGAAGAAGAAGAGATACATCGGCATAAGCTCTATTCCAAGCATGCATAGAACTCCATTCAGATCGACTACTTAAGAATAGGTAGACAAGAATACTGCTTGTCAATCCAACAACCATGTGCCTCATAAATAAGTTCATAAAAATTATTCCTTTCTATATTAACAGTCCTACATAATGATTTAAATTGAATGAGATGTGCAAGAAAATCTTAGAAAAAACGCCTTTTTTCTTTAACCTTAAATTTCAGACAAGCATATACACACTCTGGTACGAGCACGAAACAAAAGAAAATTAAAAAGCCAATTTATAGAGCAGGGCTTTTAAATCCCTTCCTGTTTTATCCAAATTTGCCACCTCCTATTTAAACAATCTTAACATTACTTTTTGCAGAAATTTCTAATTATTAATTTGATAAAATAAAACTTTACAAAAATTTCATGGTAACTCATACCCAAATAACTATTTCTAAAAAAACGACGAATTTTCATCCATAATTTCTGCAATTATTTGTATTATGATTTCCTTAAAAAAATTTCAGGAGGTATACAGCATGAAATTAAAGTTACTTTCAATTCTCATTTTCTCCACCCTTTTTATTGCTGCCTGTTCCAGTAGCAGTATGAGTGAAATGGATCATAAAAACATGGAAGAAGAACCTAGCTCTGAAGTAAAAGAAAATTTAGAAGGTCTACAAACTGCTAACGTTACTGAAACACTTACTGGCAATGAAATAAATATTATTGCCAAAGAAGCCAAGCATCAGCTAAGTGAGGATGTTAGTGTAAAAGCACTTACTTTCAATGGTTCTGTTCCCGGCTCCCAAATTCGGGTAAAGCAAGGAGAGAAATTAAAAATAAATCTTAAAAATGAACTGAATGAACCAATCTCTATACACTGGCATGGAATTACAGTGCCAAATGAAATGGATGGCATCCCAGGTGTGACACAAAATGCAGTCCAGCCAGGTGAAAGCTTCACCTATGAATTTACCCCTGAGGATCCGGGAACTTATATGTATCATACCCATCAAAATGCTGTTGAACAAATGGATAAAGGGCTTTATGGTTCATTTATTGTAGAGCCAAATGATAAGTCTTATGATCGTGATTATACCCTTATGCTAGACGAGTGGATGAGCAAGCCAGAAGAAGCTGAATCCAGTATGGAGGGAATGGACCACGGTAATATGGATTCAGACGAGGACAGTGATAAAGAAACTGATTCTGGTGGCATGGATCACGGCGATATGGGGTCAAATGAGAATGAAAGCATGGATGGAATGGAAGAAATGGGCCACGATATGAGTGCTTACGATATCTTTACGATAAATGGCAAAAGCGGTAACAGCATTGAACCATTAAAGGTCAAAGAAGGAGAAAAGGTCAGAATTCGTCTTGTCAATGTAGGGTATATGTCTCATAAAATTCACCTGCATGGCCATGACTTTAAAGTCGCAGCAATTGACGGACAAGAACTAAATAAACCAAAAGAATTGAAGGATCAAGTAATCTCAATAGCACCTGGTGAGAGATATGACATTGAGTTTACGGCAAACAACCCTGGAGAATGGTTCATAGAGTGCCACGGAGATATGGAAGGTTCAAGTGGAATGAATACAAAAATTCAATATGAAAACTCTACTGATTCAGCTGACAAATCTAACAAGTCCGAAGATTTACCTGAATTTTCCTTTATGAATTATGGCGGCTCTGAAAAGGGTGAATTTTCACTGGATCAAAAATATGATATTGAATATAAAATGGATTTAAACACAACGATGGATGGCAACGAAATGGCATATACGATTAACGGCAAAACTTTCCCAGAAACTGATAGTATAAATGTCGAGGAAGGCGATCTTGTTAAAGTAACACTGACCAACAATTCTATGATGGATGATCATCCTATGCACTTGCATGGTCACTTCTTCCAGGTTCTTAGCAAAAATGGAAAACCTGTACAAGGTGCTCCAATCATGAAAGATACGATTAATTTAAAACCTGGTGATGAATATGTCGTTGCATTTAAAGCAGACAATCCTGGTAACTGGCTATTCCATTGTCACGATTTGCATCATGCCACTGCAGGAATGGTGAATATGGTTAAATATGATGGGTTTAAAGTAAACTTCACTCCAGATCCTGATGCAAATAATAAACCTGAATAATAACCTCTTCCGTTAGAGCATTAAAATGTAGAATAAGAAACTGATTTCAAAGAGGAAGCCTACCCGGCTTCCTTTTTTTACTTTCAGTCCCTTCTTCAATCGGTATATATAGCCTTTCACCAATGTGTTTTTCCGATTTCCTCCCTAGTTGGAACCTAACTAGATTTAGTCCTCGCAACTTCTTCTAAACTTACCGGAGTTGTTGATATTGGCCTCTTTCTTTACGAAAGACTGATTTTTCAAGCCACTTTCCGGCAGTCGAAGTCAAATTGCGTTGGCTATCAGGCTAGCCTTTTGAATCGCTTAACAGTTGCTGCCAACAGCACGATTCTTTTATACTTGTCCATTCATCTCCCCGATTAGTTTACTTGTATTTACTGTCCATTTTACTAGCTTCCATGGTATACAAAGCCTCCTTTACTAAGGGGAACCCTTAATTCATTTTGATTCTATAAGTCAAATGTGTAGAAACAATCGAGTTTATGTGACGAATAATTGTATTCATTCATGCAAAAAGCCGCCCTCCAAGATAAGAGGCGCGGCATCCATCCATTACTTCATGATCGTGATCCCATTTGGGACTTCTCCAACCTGAATCGTTTGTTTTACTTCTTTCGCTTCAAGATCTATAATGCTTACCGTATCTTCGAACATATTGGTCACATACGCCGTCTTACTGTCACCGCTCAGCACCACACCATGCGCTCCTTTACCCGTTTCAATTGTGGAAACTGCTGCTTTTGATTTCAAATCTACAATCGTTATGCTATTAGAAGGATTACTCTCTGTTCCCTGGTTGGCCACGTAGGCAAATTGATCATTAGCATCAAGATATACTTGAGCCGGGCCAATACCGACTCCTACCTTCTCTATGTTTCCACTTTCAAGATCAACAATTGCCAGAGCATTTTCAGCATTGAGCGTTGTTACCAATGTCTTCCCATCAGCGCTTATTCCTGTCGTGACCGGAGCGGCACCTACCTGTATTTTGCGATCTTCTTTCATTGATTCGAGATTAATGACACTGACAGAATCCTCACCCATGTTCGCTATATAAGCATGCTTGCTGTCGCTTGATATCCTGAAGCCATGCGGGCCTTTCCCTGTTCCTATTGTATTGACCACAGTGTAGTCTTTGGTATCAATAACGGAAACATTATTGTCCTCATTGTTTGTGACAAGGGCGTATTTTCCATCCTCTGTATACACAACATGGGCCGGATGGCTGCCGACTTCTACTTCTTTAAGTAACTCATCCGTTTCAGTATCATAAAAAAGAGCAAAACCGTTCATTTTCATATCATGTCCTCCATCATCATGTCCGTCATCTCCAAGCTCTCCCATGCTCGGGACAATGGTGGCCGCAACTGATTTTCCATCAGGTGAAACCTGAATATTATGGACAACGCCTTCTGCTTGAATCGTTTTAACAACCTCATTGTTGATAGCATTTACCTTGCTTATTGTTCCCCCTTCATTGGCTGTAAAATAAAACTTGTCTACCTGAGCATTTTTTGATGCTTGTTCTGATTTTTCTTCGACTTGCTGCTTTTCCTTGGCAGTCGCCTCTGTAACATCTTTGGCAGGTTCGGTACCACACCCGGCAAGAAAGATACCTGCTGCTATCACTAAACTTATCCCTCTAAAATAAGATTTTCTCATGATCTGAATTCCTCCTTAATGTGATTACTCCGATAGCATAACCGGGTTCTCCTATCGGAAATGTGATGCACATCACAAAAAGAAAAATATCAAGAAACATTTTAACAATTTCTTGAAATTCATATTTACTGCAATATTTTAATCTACAATATACAATTCCAAAGTTTACAGACTTGGTAAGGTATGGACTTTTCATTGACACTCAGGCTCTTAATCCGCGCAAAAATAACTCGTAACTCATATGCCAGTTCGAGTGTCATTTAAACTTTTTAACCTCAAAACTGAAAGGTTAAAGTAAAAGGTGAGTTGGTTTTAAATAACATGTAAATTAATAATATTAACTTAGTAAACAGTGCAACAAAATAATAAAGATGGCACCCACTTATAGGTACCACCTCCAAGTAATTTAAGAAGAAAAATCAAAATAATTCCTCTTCAATAGTCTCGGCTTATCCATAAGCTCCTTAAAACTGATTGTATCTCCAATTATCTTGGTATCTATTAGAAACAATTGATCCTCAATCTCCTTAATTACCTTTTCTTCCTGGTATACCATCGTACAACCTTTGCAAATCACAGCCGGTGTCTCCGTGATTTCTATTGCCCTTGACCCATCTGGCAGCTCCCAATAAACCTTACTTACTCCTAAAATTGCTCTCCCTCCACACCACTCACAAATCTTGTTCATGATCAATCATTCCCCGCTGGTTCTTTTTCTAGGCCAATTTTGTTTGCTGAAGTTTGTTGTTGAGCTTTAAATTTCTTTTCTTTTAATTCATCTCGTTTTTCCCGCTTATCCTTTAAAGAAGAATGATCTGGATCTTCCTGATATTTTTGTCTTCTATCTAGGCGCTGAAGATCTTCTGGGACGAGATTGAATTTCTTATCATTCATCACAGCGGATATACCAACATTCGATTTATACTTTTCATATTCAGGATAAATAGTCTTGAAATAATCTTCTGCAGTTCCTGATACATAATTTTGAGGCTCTGGATAAGATGTGATGACACCTTCAAAGTTACGTAACACTACTTTGTCTGCACTTTGTGAAATCAGGTAATTAGGTTGTAGAGAAATCTTTCCTCCGCCACCTGGACTATCAACAACAAAGGTTGGAACAGCATATCCTGAGGTATGGCCGCGTAATCCTTCAATAATCTCAAGCCCTTTTGAAACTGGGGCACGGAAGTGGCTAATTCCTTCAGATAAATCGCACTGATAAATATAGTAGGGGCGTACCCTTATTTTTACTAGGTCATGCATTAGTTTCTTCATAATTGGAACACTATCATTTATTCCAGCTAGAATAACAGACTGATTGCCAATAGGAACACCTGCATTCGCCAACATCTCGCATGCTCTTTTAGAATCCTCTGTAATTTCTATTGACGTGTTAAAGTGAGTGTTCAACCAAATTGGGTGGTACTTTTTTAAGATTGAACATAAATTTTCTGTAATTCGCTGTGGAAATACTACTGGTGCACGGGTACCTATTCGAATAATTTCCACATGTTCAATCTCACGAAGTTTTTTTAGAATATACTCTAAAATTTGGTCGTTTATTAATAATCCATCTCCACCAGAAATTAAAACATCCCTTACCTCTTCAGTATTTCTAATATAATCAATTGCTGTATCTAATTGCTTTTTGGGTACTCCCATTCCAATTTGCCCTGAAAATCTTCTTCTCGTACAATATCTACAGTACATTGAACATTGATTCGTTACTAGAAATAAAACGCGATCTGGATATCGATGTGTTAGTCCCGGTGCTGGGGAATCTTCATCTTCGTAGAGTGGATCTTCTAAATCATATTTTGTTTTATAAGTCTCACTAGATATAGGCACAGACTGTTTGCGAATTGGACAATTTGGATCATCAGGATTCATTAGCGAGGCATAGTAGGGAGTTATATTAAGTGGAATTGTTTTTGTTGAGATTCGAACACCTTCCTCCTCTTCAGGTGTCAAATTAATAACTTTTTTCAAATCATCCAATGTTCGTACTGTATTGGTTAATTGCCAAAGCCAATTATTCCACTGTTCTTCAGTAACTCCTTTCCAAAGATCAATTTCCTTCCAATGTCTTTTGGGTTTATATAATGTTTGTTTCATAATTGCCCCTCCTCTATACATTTTCACTCACTATTCAATTTGCAATTTCCGTGCCAACTTGAATTGTTAATTCTAAATGTTGGTGACAAGGGGGTTTATCCGTTGAATACACTTATAGGCTTACGAAAACGCAAAAAAACTGCCAATTAACGGGCAGTTAAATTTCAATATGTTTTTTATTAGTTAGTGAACAGTTTGCACAGTATTTAAACTAATTCATAATTATTTATCGTAGTAATTTATTAAATGGGGAATTTAAAATCGACTAAATATTAATTGTTTTCTAACTGGGGTTAGACACCGCTATGGAACCCAACAAAGCCATATAAGGACGAGATGTAATATTAAAATCTCGTTGGTATTACTTATTTTTTCAATACAAAGTGCTGATTTCTTGGCATTCCCATGCCCAAAAATTGGCATTAGCGGCATTATCCCTGTAAATGGATAATTCTAGTTGTCCTAAATTGTTTAGAAAATTACTCAAACCTATCTTGCTTACTGTTAAATTCGATAAATAGGCGAATGGGATACCCTTCCAACTACATTACATACTCAAACTTTTTTGCTGCTCCTGAAATTATATGACTAATCATGTGGTGGTTAATTCATTAATTTGCATTTTCATTTTTCTTTAATTCAATTTTGACATTGTAGCCAAATTCCATAAACATCTGAATCAAATTAGATCCATCCAAAAGAGTCAGCGGCTTTCCTTTAGCAAATTCCCATGAATCGTTTCCATAATAACTTGTAGTAACTAATATTCCTTTTACTGCACCTTCATCTGCCATTATCCCATTCAACTCGCGAACTGCTGATATAGGAACCACTTGGTTGTAACGTTTTGCTTGAATGATAAATTTTCCGCCACGAATAGGGTCAGGGTCAAAAGCAACGGCGTCAATACCTCCATCACGGGTCGCTTTCGTTACTTTTACCTCAGCACCAACTGCGGAGAAATATTTTTCAAATAGTTCTCTTACTAAGTGCTCAAAATCTTCCCACGGCATAGCTGCTAAGTTGGGAATAGAATTAATCTCAGCTAAGATTTTTTTTGATTCTACAAATCGCTGATCTTCACGGTTAAGTTCAATTATTGGCCTTACTGGTGCTAACTGGTATAAAGCACCCGCGTTTAATCCCTTTAGACTTCGAAAACAATCTTTCGGTATTACCTTTTCTAGATTTAATGCTAAAAACTCATCCTTCATTGCTTGTAGGCTTACAATACAAGAGTGAAAATCTTGACCAGTTGAAGAATCAACCCCATGTATCCATCCATTAAATACAATAAGTTCAGTTGTATTACCATAATCAGCACTATAACACTCGTAAATATTTCGAAGTGTTAATTGGTAAATAATATCCTCGTAGTATTCTTCAAATTCTTTTTTCTTCATCTTTTTAGTAACAATTTCTTTACGAGCTTGTATAAATTTATATTCAATGATGTCTGGAACATTTCCTGGTAGGGGTAAATCAAAATCAATAACCAAAGCTTTTGCTTCAGATAGATATTGGATCTCAAAATTTTTATTTATTCCCTCTGGATAAACAGAAGAATCAATTACTGTACCAAAGTATTTTTCCACAAATGGAGTAATTGAATCCTCATATGCAAGTTTAAATTGTTTTACTGATTCGTTAATCTCCCTTTGTTCGTTAATAAATTCATTTTTTTCTCTTTGATATTCAGTGTAGGCATGATTATATTCCTTTTCTGCCTCATTCATCTTTTCAAGCCTCTTCTTCTTTAAAGATGGGAGAAAAAGCTCAAAAAATTTATCCTCTTTTGGAACATTTACCAACGCAATGAATTTTTCTAAGTTAGGTTCCTCAACTTCGTAAGTTTCCTTACTAAAAAGCTTGTCCCAATTAATAGAATGCTTTCTATTTAATGAGAACTGAAGAAGATTCCGATATTCTTCAATTAGCTCTAGAGATCTTTCGGTATCTGTAATCGCAGAGCACTTTAACTTTTCAATCCTTTTTTGGTTCTTAACTTTCTTTTCTTTATCTTTCCACCGCTGCTTTTGATTTTTAACTTTTTCTTCTAATTCCCAATGGGTCTTAGCTGTTATAACTTTATCTTCTTTTAGATAACGATTGGATATGTGAGTACGAAGCACTGATTAGATAACCTCCGTCATTTTCCAAGTTACTAAAAGTTTAACCATATATTTATAAAATAATAATTATAAAAACGTTACTTATTAAGCAAAAAAACATTAAGTATCCAATCTTTTACTTAAAGTTCATATGCCAAAAATTCTTGTTTGTTCCTTTTATTTATGGAGCTAACTATCAATGGCTATAAATGTAACCTATGCTCCTAATAAGTAAAGGAAAAAGAACAAACAAGATCAAATAATTAGTTTTCAACTTAATTATTTTATTAGTGCTACTTTTAAAACCGACTGTTTAATTAGAAAAGTAAAAAGCTGAAGTTACGAACGGTTATTTCACTGTCCCATAGCGAATCGTTATTTAATTTTAAAAAAGCCCCCCAAAAAGTAGAGAAGATCTTTCCTCTACTTATTTTCATTGATTGGCGAGCTTCAGTAATTTATGAATTTTTCAATGATCTTAAGTATAATTCCAGAAACCCTTTTGCCATTAGTTCTAAATTCGGATTATTTCTACATATTCTGGTGCAAGGTGGCTGGTTAGGACTGACATGGTTTGAGGTTTGATTCGCCTTTATCTTTATTTTCATGGTGACTTTTTTTCAGGTTTTATTATCTTTTCTTCCTCGTCTTTATATTTAAATCGTTCCTTTTCTTTTAGTTCCCATTTCTCCAATACTTTTAGAGCATTTAATTTTTTCTGTTCTAATGTTTGTGCTTTTGACTTACGCATCAAAAAACCCCCTATTACTTTAGTAATAAGAGGTTCTCTAGATCCTTGAAATAGTTTACGTGTATCATTAAATCATTATAAATACTTTAAATCTCCTTGCTATATAAGTCTATATTTTAAAACTTATAACTAATTGATTAAATTACTTTTAATTAGAAAAACCTCTTATTACTTCCTAGGATGTAATAAGAGGAATAAATATTTTAGGTATTAAAATGGATAGATTCTTTCTTTTCCAGGACTTTCACTTAAGTCATTTACAAATTCCTCGAGTAGTTCAAGTGAGGTATTTTTATAAATGCCTATAAAAGTTAATTTTGGTACCTTTCTTAGTAACGACTCTTCTTTATACACATATTTTACACTACCCTGAAAAGCATTTAATAATTCCTTTATTTGACCTACTGATGCATATGGTCTTGATTCAAGGAAGATTTCAAATCGGAAGAAATTTACATTTTTATCCACTCTAACATATACATGATTTTTATGGACAAAAGGAATTTCTTTCTCGGAATTATCAACGATAAAACCCTCAATAATTCGACAGATATCTCTTTTCAGTGTCCATGATACAATTTCTGAAAACGATTGCTTATTATCCATTATCAAATAATCGTATTCATCAAAATCTGCAACTACCAATTCACTGGTGTCAAAACCTTTCAAATATCTAATGGGTATATCTAAGACTACAGCAAGCTTCAGGAGGGTTGTCTGCAAGCCCTCTTCTATCATTAATTCATAATTCTTTATATTAATGTAATTACCAGATGTAATTTGCATATTTTCTCTTAGATACGGAACCGATAAGTCTTCAGAATCCAGATATGCCTTTAGTCTATAAGGCACAGGTAATCTTTCAATTAATTGATGCCAAATAAACGATTGCCTTCTTACAAACACCATGTGTTTCCACTTATAACCTCTACCAATCGGATGAAACCTTAAAAATTTTTCTAGCGTTATTTCCCCCAGCGCAAATTCATTTGCAGCTCTTACTTGATCAGTCTGGTACCCTTTCGGCTCTTTGGACATAGCTCATCACCAAAATAAGCATAGGTCCTTTTATCAAACAAAATCTCCAGTATCATAAAAACATGATAAATCTTCTCAAAAGTAATGATTAGGTTAATGCACTTAAAATATTTCATAACTATATCTTTATTATATATTGGATTCCTCGGTATTAGCTTAAAATGAAATCCAGTTAACAAACTTTATTTCAGCCCCCTTTAGCACTTTATTAAATTAAAGATAAATGGCATAGAAGTACAATTCTACGCTTATTTTCTTTAACAAAGTAAAGCGAAATTGAATTACATGTGTTTAAATTGGTGATACTGGAAATTAGTATGACTGGCCAGGAAAAATTAACAGAGCAGAAAGTTAATTTAATAGCACTTTGCGCAAGTATATTTTAGCACAATATTCTAAATATTTATATTGGAGATTTTAAATCATGAGTAATCTAACAGTTATTAAAAATGAAAATAATTTCGTAGTCCAAACTAATCCCGATTGTTTACCTGAAACCATAATTGCTTTTCTTGAAAGGAGCAATATTTCACCTGGTTATAAAAGAAACATTAGCAGGACTTTAAGATCTTTCGTAGCCGAATATGATATCAACCAATTGAACACTAAATTTCTGTCCATAGAACATTTTAATTCTTATAAAAACACTTTAGAAAAGAAAATAAAAATGGGTAATTTAAAGGCAAGCACTGCCCAGGGTTATCTAAACATTATAAATTTACTATCAAAGCATTTATTTAGAGACAAACAGATCAACTTTATTTTCAAAGCAACCTTAATTGAGAAATCAATAAAAACTAAAGCTAAAAAAAACGTTCCACCTGTTATTAATTCTTTTCTTGAAGATTTATCTTTTCAAAATTACAGCCAACTAAAAAACTATAGAAAAGATATTTTGTACTTCTTTAAATTTTTAGCCGAAGAATTTAAAAGTTTTCCAGCACCAGACTTGCTCCAAGATCAAGATGTAAAAAAAATAGATAAAGAACATATTGATTCATATCATAAATTCTTAGGGAGAAGAGTTTCATTAAATGAAATTTCAACAAGTAGGGCTTTGAATTTACTAAGGTGCTTAAAATTATTCCTTCAATATATTCGAAGACTGAACTTCATAAGTTTCAAATATTCTATACCTGGCAAATTTCAAATTCAGCATACACGAAATAATGAGTATGTTAATACCAAAGAAACCATGAAGTTAATAGATGCTATTTTAAATTATTCAAGGCTACCTGAAAGAAATTTAAGTGTATTTTTAATTATTCTTGATACTGGATGTAGGCCTATAGAAATCACTAATATGAAACTCCAAGATGTATCTACCTCAGAATCAACTATAGTGATCAGAAGTAAAAAATCAGGTCAGAGAAAGCTAAAGTTAAGTAACCTGGTAATGAAAGTACTAAGAAAATATCTAAAATACAGAGAAAAATTAGATTATAATGGGAAAACTTTATTTTTATCAACAAGTAACGAACCGCTCACTGTTAATGCAATAGGTCAAATTTATGCTGCAGCAAATAAAAAAGTATTCGGAGAAGTAAAGTATACAGCGAAAACTTATAGGCATGCATTTGCTACAAATGCACTAGAAAATAAAAATGACCTTGAAAAAGTATCCATGGCGCTGGGACACGCCCGCTTAGATTCAACTTACTATTATCTTGAAAAAAGCATTCAAAGGCTTAAAAGAAATACTCTTCAATACAACCCTGAAACAGTACTAAAGGAGGAAAGTTAACGTGCCCTTAAAGATACAATCCAATATAGATTATGAACAGGTATGTAATGAGTTAGGGATTACTATGGAGACTTTAATGTCACTAACAAGTGCATATACAACGCAAAAAAACTCGGAAAAGGTTACTTTTTTAAAGGTAGCCGATGATTTTATAGAAAATTTAACGTTGCAAGTCAAAAATAAAAAAAGAAGTAAAACTACACTGGTAACATACCTTAATTTCATAAATAGAATTAAAGAATATGTTAACAAAATTGATCCAAATTTAGCTTTGGACCAGTTCAATGAAGTGTTGCTTCTAAAATTCTATTCTACTTTGAAGTCAAGGAGAAGAACCAATAGTCAAACCAACGAGGAAAAGGAAGTTGACAAAACAGAAAACGAAGAGAAAGAAAAATTATCGGATTATACAATGAACAAATATACTGCAATTATTAGAAAGCTATTTAAGTATGCATATATTGTTGAATATGTTGACAAAGACCTATCAGTTAGATTTGATTTTAATAAAACTAAATTACTACCCAGGTATTTTAACAATGAACAGGTTAAGTCAATATTAAAACAGGCTTATAGGAGAACATACGGTTACCGTTGGTATTCTATGATATATTTTATGTTACTTACTGGGTGCAGAATTAGTGAAACAACTAACATTAAAATCAAGGATATTCATTTTGATAATGACATTATCTTTGTAAAAGGTAAAGGTAACAAAACAAGGATTATCACATTATACCCAGAGACTAAAAAACACTTAATTAGCTATTTAGATGATACTGGCTTAACTAATAAGGAAAATTGCAATGGTTTTTTATTTTCACGGGACGAGGATAATGTCAGAAAGAAGCGGATTTCTAATAGGTCTCTTCAATATCAAATAAGTAATATTTTTAAAGATGCAAATATTAATGAAAGTTACTTTACGACTCATTCGTTCAGGCATACATTTGCTGTGAATTGCTTAAAAGCCGGAATGGAAATTCAATTCCTTTCTCAGTTACTGGGGCACACAAATCCGGCAACTACTTCAATTTATACTCAACTTCTTCCTATTGATTTAAAGGAACAAGTAATGAAAAATTATCCATTCCCTATGGAAGCTCTGCTAAAAGAAATTTTATAAAAGGAGTCATAAGTTAGAAATGGAACCATATGTTAAGGAAATTGATAAATTTCTTTTATGCAAAGATTTTACTGATAGTACTAAAAAAGCTTATAAAGACAAACTTGAGCAATTTGGTCAATATCTATCCGACTTAACCGAACAAAAATATGGTGAGCTGCATTTAGAACAAATATTTGAACTGATTGATGTAAACGGTAAAACTGTACGGTTTCTACCCATTAATTCTACTTTATTAGATCAGTTCTTATTTTCGAGGACTGATAAAGGGTATTCTTGGCTTTCAACATGTCACGCTGCACTTAAAAGTTTCTTTAAATATTTATTTATGAACTATGCTTTTGATGACGTAATGTTGGAAATTGAATTTAAATTAAAAAATTATAAACCATCGAGGATACCACCGAGAATACTCAATCGGCATGAAGTTATCAGGCTTTTAAGAAGTATAATCAAACATAGTAGTAATTTAAAAAGAGATTTACTACTTTTCACTCTATTATTATCAACTGGCTCTAGAAAAAATGAAATATTGAACGCCACTGTTGAAAACATAGATTTCGACAATGATCTAATCTTTCTAAAAGAAACAAAAAACAAGCGATCACACTATATAATTTTAAGACACGGTGTTGGTAAGCTAATACAAAAATATTGCGTAGAAAATCAACTATCACATAGTGATAAACTTTTTCCCGACTTATCATACGATTCCGTAAATACACTACTAAATTCATACCTAACTTTTGCGAACCTTCCAAAAGTTAAGGTTCATTCCATGAGACATAGTTTTGGAACTATGATGTTTGAATCCGGTGCTTTAATAACAACCATTCAACAATTGTTAAATCACATTGCTCTATCATCCACTAGAACTTATATTGAACCAAACTACATTAGAAACTTTGAGTTATTCATACCAGAAAACGAGGAAATATACAATAACATCAAATTACCTTGGTGAACTAGGCTGTAGGTATCTCAAAGAGACGAGATGCCTACATTTTTCATTTATCGTTAACTTATTTTTGAATATTTTAAGTAGCTATTTTTTGTATTCAAATTCAAGTTGAAACGGGTAGTATCTTCTCTGTTTATTCAGCGTGGATTTCACCAATAATTCTTCTGGAATAACTCTTGTATAAAATATTTTTTTTATAAATGTTTTAAGAGTTTGATTTACTTCTACAGTATTCATATTCTTTAGGTTTTCTATCGAATGAATAACGCCTTGTATATTTTTTGTTATATTTTCAAATGATGGGTTATTAATTTCATTTAATGAATCCTTTTTCTCTTTCTCTAAGTTCTGCTGTAGAGTTAATAACTCTTGCTTCTTATCTCTTATCTGTTCAGTTGTAAAGATTCCCTCAACAGCAAAGTCTATTAGTCGCTTCTGTTGGCTTAAAACCTCCTTTAACTTCTTTTCAACCTTTACAAGCCTTTCAGTTAATTGATTTTTTAATTTGGTCTCATCGTTTAGCTGAATCAGCCTGAGGCTTTCCGTCAATTTATTTTTATATTCTTGTAGTTCATCGTACACTTCATTTTCTACGAATTCTAATTTAATTCCGCAGTTTTGGCACTTTTCTCCACCAATTAGTAAATATTCACAGCGTTTTATAGTATAAGTACTTGTATTTTTATTATCTTTCCTAATTGTCATTTTCCTGCCACAAACGCCACAAAAAATCAGATCTTTTAACATAGTATATCCTGTTTTGATTGCGGGTTTTTCTCTATGTTGTCTTGCATTCTTTGCTCTTTCAAGACAATCCTGATTAGCTCTTTCCCAATCTTCAGGTGATATAATCCAAGGGTGAGCTTTATCCACTACAATGGTTTCTACTATTTCATACACAAACTTACCATCTTTCTTTTTCCTTTTCCTATCATTAAATACAATGGTTCCTTTATACACTGGATTTTTTATTATTCTTTTTATGGTAGGTAATTCAAAGTGATTGTTCTTTTTTGTTTTATACCCTTCTTGATTTAAAATTTCCCTTATTTTAAAACTGCCTAAACCACTTGAATGTAAGTCAAATATATACCTAACAATTTTAGCTTCCTTATCATTTATCTCCAGCTTCTTGGTTTCATTATTTCTTACATACCCAAATGGGACATTTCCACTAACATGTAAGCCTGCTTTGGACATCTGAATTTTGTTTATTTTACTACGCTTGCCAATAACACCATGTTCATGGCTAGCGATTAAACTTCCTAAATCAAACATTAATCGGTCATTTTCATTATTTGCAAGATCGTATTCATAAAATGGAGTAATAATGGGTTTATCAAAATCTATGCAATATTGTTTAACCGTTTGAGAAATGAGTCCATTTCTTGATAAGCGTGACAGCTCAATACATAAGATCGCATCATAATTTTCAATATTATTAAATAGCCTCTGAAGTTCTATCCTGTCTTCAATGTTAGATTTACCACCACTAATTACTTCACCATAAATATCATATGTACAATTAATAGCCTTGGCATGTTCCACCAGAATCTCCCTATGGTTCTTTAATGTTTCTTCGTTTTCATTTCTTTTCTCCTGGCTGATTCTTAAATAGATTGCTACATGTTTGTGAAAGCTTGTTTTTTCCATAAAAAAAACCTCTTATGCCTTTTTATTAAAAAAGTATAAGCAGGTGAAATTGTTTTTATACTTCCTATAAAAAATACTGTCGGGACTGCATAACCTGAAGTATGTCCCCTTAAGCCTTCAATAATTTCAAGACCCTTTGTGACCGGGGCACGGAAATGGCCGATGCCTTCAGACAGGTCACATTGGTAAATATAATAAGGGCGGACACGGATTTTAACGAGGTCATGCATGAGCTTTTTCATAATCGGGACACTGTCATTGATTCCTGCAAGTATGACGGATTGGTTGCCAACAGGGACCCCAGCGTTGGCAAGCATTTCACAGGCTCGCTTTGAGTCTTCAGTAATTTCGATTGATGTATTGAAATGTGTATTCAGCCAGATTGGGTGGTATTTTTTGAGGATTGAACAAAGATTCTCTGTAATTCGCTGCGGGAAAACAACTGGTGCCCGAGTTCCAATCCTGATGATTTCAACATGGTCGATTTCTCTCAGGTTCTTTAAGATATATTCAAGAATATTATCATTGATCAGAAGACCATCTCCGCCAGATATCAATACATCCCGGACTTCTGGAGTATTCCGGATGTAGTTGATTGCGGCATCAAGCTGTTTCTTCGCAACCCCCATGCCGATTTGTCCCGAAAATCTTCTCCTTGTGCAATAGCGGCAATACATCGAGCATTGATTGGTCACGAGGAAAAGCACCCTGTCAGGATATCTGTGCGTCAAACCAGGTACAGGTGAATCTTCATCTTCATGAAGTGGATCTTCAAGATCATATTTTGTTTTGTGAATTTCCTTGGAGATAGGCACTGACTGCATCCTGATCGGACAG
This sequence comes from Bacillus sp. ISL-41, assembly GCF_018613235.1. Lineage (GTDB taxonomy): Bacteria > Bacillota > Bacilli > Bacillales > Cytobacillaceae > Mesobacillus. The sequence goes on along the minus strand of NZ_JAGGQP010000020.1, from coordinate 16,556 downwards.
CGCGGGTCGTCTGGATTCATTAATGAAGCGTAGTAAGGTGTTATATTCAGCGGGATTGTTTTCGTCGAAATCCTGACACCCTCTTCTTCTTCGGGTGTAAGATTAATAACCTTCTTTAAATCATCCAGTGTCCTGATTGTATTTGTAAGCTGCCATAGCCAGTCATTCCATTGTTCCTCAGTAACATCCTTCCATAGCTCTATATCCTTCCAGTGTCTTGAAGGCTTATATAAAGTCTGTTTCATCCCAATTCCCCCTAGCTATTTTTATAGCTTTTTATAATGCAAGTTCCGTGCCAAAAGTGACGGATTATTCAGAATTCAGTCAATCCAGTCTCATGCAGGGGTTTGAGAATAATCAGCGAAATATAATCGCAAAAAAAAGAAAATAACCTGCTGAAAATTCGGCAGATTAGAATGTCATAGATTTAGTTTTTTTATTTTATATTGTAGCGTTTGTCTTGGAATGTCGAGGAGGACGGCTGCTTTCTGGACATTGCCGCCAGAAGCATCCAGCGCATCATTGATTAATTGGATTTCAAGCTCTTTAAGATGGTCTCTCAAAACAAATGAAGTACGTGTTTCTTCAGTCTGATGTGTCTGGATGTTTTTCATCATCATTGGCAGGTCCTGCCCGGTCAGCATACTGCCTTCACATACATTCATCATGTATTCAATAGTATGCTTAAGTTCTCTGACATTGCCAGGCCACGGGTGTTTATAGAAAATGGTTTTTACATGATCATCAAGTCCGGAGACATGCTTCCTCAGCTGCTTATTATATTGGTTAATGAAGATATCAGATAAATATAGGATGTCTTCTTTCCTTTGCCTTAGGGGCATCAGTTCGAATGTCAGTACATTCAAACGGTAAAACAGATCCGTCCGCAGCTGGTTTGCTTCCATTGCCTGGGCAGGGTAAACGTTCATCGCAGAAATTACCCTGACGTTGACAGAAATGACATGGGTACTTCCGATTCTTCTGACAGCACCATCCTCCAGGACACGAAGAAGCTTGGCCTGCAGGTCGAAGGGCATCGAATTAAGCTCATCAAGAAAAAGTGTTCCACCATTAGCCAACTCGAATAAACCTGGCCTGTCCACTGCTCCAGTATAGCTTCCCTTTGATGTGCCAAACAAGATGCTTTCAAGCAGGTTTTCTGGAATTGCCGCACAGTTTTGCGCAATGAAAGGTCCAACTGCCCGACTGGAGGCGTTATGGATGGATTGGACGAAAAGCTCCTTGCCGGTCCCGCTTTCCCCATACACTAGAATCGGAGAATCAGATTTTGCAAGTTTCTCTGCCTTCTTTTTAATCGTCTTAAAATGCTTATTGCTTGTAATCAAGTCTCTGAACGTATAGCCAGCTTGCTGTTTAACGGTTTTCCCGCCACGATGCTTTTGACTCTTTTGAATCTCGACCAGGCGTTCAGAAAGCTGTTTGATTTGAGTATAATCCTTTGCAATTTCAACTGCGCCAATCAAGTCTCCCTGCACAAAGATTGGCAGTGTCGAGTTGACAGTGTCAATTTTCCGCCCGTGCAAATTGACGAAGGACTGAGTTTCATTATAGATTGGTTTCTTCGTTTCAATTACTTTCAATAGAGTGCTGGACTGGTTGTTCAGTGAAGGGAACACAGCAAGGAGCGGCTTTCCAATCACCTCATTGATGTCCAATCCATCGTGCCTGGCAGCTACTTCATTATAGAAAATGGTAATACCGTCTGTATTCACTACATGGATTGCTTCGTCAATGCACTTCAATATTGCGCTTAAGATTTCTTCGGTCACATTGGATACTGAATTCATCTCATCACACTCCCATATTGAGTATATGACAGAGTGCCGAAAAACTGTCTTTTCACTGCCCAAATTTTGGCGATTTTGCCAAATCTTTTACCCAAACGTTCATGTTTTCAATTTTATCATAGATAAACACATTATTCACCAGTCTGCCCCGGTATACATAACCCAGTTGATGCAAGGCTGCGTTCATGCCGAACGATAAAGCCCTGGCTATGGAGTAAGAACAATATATGCCATTTTCGATCAGTTCCTCCTCAAGGCGGGCCAGCAGCACCTTCATTAACCCGTGCTTCCTGTGCTCTTTTAATGTTGCACAATCAGTCATCTCTGCATTTTTATAAAAAGAGTCCACTTCTGCTGATGCCGCGCTTACAATCTGACCATCATGGACAAATCCGTAATAAATAGTTCCTTCTTTCATCGTTTTGACGATATACTCTGGATTATTTAACGGTGTGGGATAAATTTGGAAAACTGCTTTGTATAATTCAGACAAGCCTTCTGCATCTCTTTCGTCCATCTTTTTCATAACGTAATCCTTTGGAGGCGTAATGTTCTGTGCTGGCTCTGCCAGATGGTAAACACTTTTAATGATTCCATCCTCTTGAAGCCAATGCGGCGAAGTCCTTCTTTCGTCGCTGAAAAACTTCGAAAAGAACACACAGTCAGAGCCTAGGAAGAATCCATCAATACTTGCTTCAAAACTGAAACCTCGTTCGATCAGCTGTGTAAAATGTTCCTTCCTTGCCTTGATGATTAATTTGTCTGCTTTTTCGCTCTCCACAAGCTTTTCAGCTTGATCCAAAATATGTGGCAAGCTGCCCAAATAATTTTCCACCCTGACCCGCTTATTCTGTGGATCAAGATAAACAGTTAGATTATAGTTTTTTTCTGATAAGGTCATTTTTTTGCCTAAATGCATGTTCATTCCCCCAATTCTTGATATAAGAATTAAATCGTATGAAAAGCCTGGCTTTGGGCCAGGCTTACGGTCAATCCAGTTTGATTGAAACAAGTTTCAGTTCGGTCATTTCTTCTAAAGCGTATTTAATCCCTTCTCTGCCGGTTCCACTCATTTTGACGCCGCCATATGGCATATGGTCTACCCGGAAAGTTGGTATTTCATTGATCATCACACCGCCGACATGGAGGTTTTTTGCAGCTTGCATCGCTTTTTGAAGATCATTCGTATAGACTCCTGCCTGCAACCCGTACTTTGAATCATTAGCCTTGGCTATCGCATCAGCGAAATCATCAAAAGTGTTGATATGAACAACCGGTGCGAACACTTCCTCACAGGAAATTTTATCAGTGAGCTGCGCATTGAGCAGCACAGTTGGCTTCAATATTTGTCTTTCACTATCTCCGCCATATACCAGCTCCGCTCCGTTTTCCACCGCGCCCTGGATCCAGGCTTTTGCCCTGGTCACATCATTTCCGCTGATCATGGCAGCTAAATCTGTTTGCTCATCCAGTGGATCTCCCACCTTCAGTTTACCAGCTTCTTCAATAAACAAAGAAACAAATTCAGCAGCGATCGCTTCGTGTACGAAAATCCTCTGGATAGAGATGCAAACCTGCCCCTGATTAGAAAAGGCTCCCGTAACGATTCTGGGCATTACCTTTTTTAGATCAGTTCCTTCATCAACAATCAAGGCCGAATTAGAACCTAGTTCCAGAGTTACTCGTTTCAACCCGGCATTTTCGCGTATATGCTTCCCAACTTCAGGACTTCCCGTAAATGTGACCATCTTCACCCGGTCATCGGCAATCAGCACATCACCAACACTTTTCCCGCTGCCAGTCACTACATTCAGCGCACCCGCAGGGAGTCCTGCTTCATAGAAATAGGAAGCAATTTTATAGGCTGATAATGGGGTCTGGCTGGCTGGCTTAAGGACTATCGTATTTCCGGCAGCGATTGCCGGCCCTACTTTATGGGCAACAAGGTTCATCGGGAAGTTGAAAGGAGTGATTGCAGCTATTACTCCCAGCGGCTCTCTTACCGTATAGGCGACTCTCCCCTCGCCTCCAGGAGCCGCGTCCATCGGGATTGTTTCACCGTGAAGCCTCCTTGCTTCTTCTGATGCAAATCTATAGGTCATGATGGTACGGTCGACTTCACCACGAGCAGCCTTCAATGGTTTGGAGGATTCCTCCGCGATCAGGCGGGCACATTCCTCCCTGTCCTCCTGGATTAATTCAGCCACTCTCCGCAGGATGTCGGAACGCTTATGTGCATCCATCTCTGCCATCGTCACTGCTGCCCCGGCAGCTGAATCAATCGCTTTAATCACCTCTTCTTTGCTTGCCTCTGCTACATCAGCAATTTTTTCTCCATTAAAAGGATTAAAAAGCGGACGATATTTACCACTTTTAACACCTTCGCCATTAATCCATAAATTCTGTCTCATTGTTTCCCCCTCCTACCGCTGGCAGCATTCAGTGATTGCAGATTCAAGCACATCGAATCCTTCCTCAATTTGATCCTCTGTTATGACCAGAGGAGCTAAAAGCCTGATTACATTTCCATAAAGACCAGCGCTCATTAAAATTAATCCTCGCTGATGTGCTTTTGCAAGTATTTCTCGAACGATTTGTCCGTTTGGCCGATCAGTCTCATCGAAAAATTCGATCGCACACATAGCACCTAAGGAACGGATATCGCCTACTTCCGGAAAACTGTCCGTAAGCTTGCCGAACCTTTGCAGGAACTTCTCTCCGAACAGGTTCGCTCTATCAAGCAGATTTTGCTCTTCTATCATTTTAACGACTTCTATTGCCGCTACACAACCGAGAGGACTTCCGCCAAAGGTCCCTCCAATTTCCCCAATACCTGCAGAGTCCATAATTTCAGCTCTTCCCGTGACTGCACTGATTGGCAGCCCTGCAGCAATCGATTTTGACATTGTCATCAAATCTGGGACCACATCGTAGTGCTCCATCGCAAACATCTTCCCTGTCCTGCCGAAACCGGTTTGGATTTCATCTGCAATAAAGAGGATCCCATACTGTTCACAAATTCTCTTCACTCCTTGAACAAAGGTTTTGGATGGAATATTAAATCCGCCTTCACCCTGAATCGGTTCCATTATGACAGCCGCAATTTCGGTGCCAGGAACCTCGCTAAGGAAAAATGTCTCAAATTTTTTCAGCATATAGGCATCAAGTTCTTCAGGTGCCATGCCTTTTTCTTGAGAATACACTGGGTATGGCCATTTATAGGTTTCCGGAGCGAACGGTCCGAACTGGTACTTGTATGGTTTGACCTTGCTCGTCAGCGACATTGCCATATAGGTCCTTCCGTGAAAACCTCGTTCAAAAGAAATGATTCCTTTTCGGCCTGAATATTTCCTTGCTATCTTTATCGCATTTTCTACTGCCTCTGCGCCGCTGCTCAGAAAGAATGTTTTTTTATCATGAGTCCCTGGAGTAATGTTGTTTAGAATTTCCGCAAGTTCTATATATGGTTCATACATCATCACATGGAAGCACGGGTGCAGATAGCGGTCGATCTGCTCATGAAGTGCTTTCACTACATTACTTGGACAGTGGCCAACATTCAGTGTTCCGATCGCGCCCGCAAAATCGATGAATGTATTTCCATCCACATCCGTCAATAAGGCACCTTCTCCTCTTTCCGCAAACGACTTGATTGTGTTGAACGGGCCCACAGGAATATTTTTTTCTTTCCGCTCTAACAATGCCTGTGCCTTTGGGCCTGGTATAGCTGTGTTAATCTTTATATCAGCCATTTGTTCGATTCCCCCTTTTTTCTCTAATAGCTGACCTCACACCACTTAAGCAAAGCAAGTGCAATGATCTCAGCCGCTTCAAAAACATCTTCAAGCTTTATATATTCGTTCGCCTGATGTGCCGTTTCCGTTACCCCGGGTCCAAAAACAACTACAGGAACTCCACCGATCTTGGAGAGGATACCGCCGTCCGTTGCCCATGGGGATGCCTCGATTAATGGAGATTTTTCCTTAACGTTCATAAAGCTTTCTGAAAGGACATGAATCAGTTCATGTTCAGGATCCAGGTCGCCTGGCAGCCAGCTTGCACCGAACCATTCAAGTTCAGGTTCATTTTCTCTCAGCCATGGGTCTGCCCTACAGACTTCGGCAATGGCCTCAAACATTTCTTGCTTTGCCTCATCCTGTGTTTCATTGGGGGCCACCCCCATCCTGCCCTCAATTACAGCTAAATCCGGTACAGATGATGGCCAGTCTCCAGCATGGATCTTTCCGATATTAATAGGAATCGGGATTGGGATGCTTTCAAAAAACGGATCAGTGATTCTTTCATTTCTCTGAGACTCCAAGATTCTCAGTCTATCAATGACCAGCATCGCTTTCTCAATCGCATTGACACCTTCATACCTCGTTCCGCCATGCGCCCCTTTTCCTTTCACTGAAATCCTGAACCACATTGATCCCTGCTGTTTTGGAAACAGCTTCATATTAGTCGGCTCAGGGATGATGGCTGCATCCGCTTTATAACCTCTCAGGACAGCGGCAAGTGTTCCCGCACCACCGCTTTCTTCTTCGATCACACTTTGAAAAATGACATCGCCCTTTAGCTTGAGTCCCGAATTTTTTATTGCCTCCATCGCCATTAGCAGTGAAGTTGTGCCGCCCTTCATATCTGTCGAGCCTCTGCCAAATAACTTGCCGCATTCGATATGGCCGCTGAACGGGTCCCTTTCCCAATCTTTTGCGTCGCCTGCGGGAACAACATCAATATGTCCATTCAGGATCATAGACTTTCCTCCACCTGTTCCCCTCATGATCCCTACAGCATTTGGGTTCCCATTGAAGTCTTTTCGATCTGAACAAAAAGCAGGGTGAACAGTCAGTCCGTTATCCCCGATTTCCCAGATATCCATTTCAAGTCCCAGCTCGCGGCATTTTTCAATAATGACTGCCTGCGCTCCGCTTTCATCCCCTCTAGTACTCGGTTCCTGAACTAATTTTTGCAAAAGCCGCGTCCCTCTAATCCTGCTTTCTTTAATGTAATTCCTCACCTTTTGCTCAGGAGTTTGCACGATATCAGCCCCTTTTAATATTCGATAATCCGGATATTTTCGTCGATTGTAAAATCGCATGCAGTCTTTCCGGTAACTTCAGTGATTGTATGTGGCGCAAAAAGTTCAGACAATATCATTGAACCGTCAATTATTTTAAAAACTGCGAGGTCGGTGATGACCATATCAACACATTTAGAAGCGGTTAGTGGCAGGGTACACGATTGAACGATTTTAGAAGCTCCGTTTTTATCACTGTGGTTCATCAATACGGCAACTTTTCTGGCTTTTTGTGCCAGCTCCATTGCCCCTCCCATGCCCGGAACCTTCTTGCCGGGGACAATCCAGTTCGCAAGGTCCCCTTTTTGGCTAACCTGCAAGGATCCTAGAATAGTAAGATCCACTCTGCCTCTGCGAATCATACCGAAGGCTACAGCACTATCACAATAAGAGGAACCCGCCATGACAGTGACTGGGAATCCACCAGCATTACACAGGTTTTCATCCTCATAACCTTTTTCCGGCGACTTCCCCATCCCGACAATTCCGTTTTCAGCATGGAACATGACTCTCGTATTTTCGGGAAGGTGGTTCGGTACCAGGGAGGGAATTCCTATGCCCAGGTTAACAACCATGCCCGGAGAGATTTCTTCGGCGGCTCGTATGGCCATTCTGTTTCTGACATCTATTCCCATGCCCATTTCCAATTCACCCCTCCAGAAGGAATTACCATATCCACGAATACACCAGGCGTGACGATTTCTTCAGGATCCAGGCTGCCAAGGGGCACGATTTCCTCTGCCTCCGCGATGGTGAATTTTCCGGCCATCGCCACTAGCGGGTTCGTATTCCTGGCACTTTTATCAAAGACAAGATTTCCATATGGATCTGCCTTTTTTGCATAAACGATTGAAACTTCGGCTGTTAACGCAGTTTCAATCAAATAATCTTTGCCGTTCAATGTCATTCTTTGTTTGCCTTTTGCAACAAACTCATGATCCACTCCTACATCTGTCAAAATGGCTCCCAGTCCCATTCCTCCCGCACGAATCCGTTCTGTAAGAGTTCCCTGCGGCGAGAATTCAACCTCCAGTTCTCCCTTGGTCATCAGATTGCCTGCTACTGGGTTGGACCCAATATGGGAGGCGATGACTTTCTTTGCTTTCCCGCGGCTGACAATTTTGCCAATGCCGATCTCGGGAAAACCTGTATCATTCCCAATCAGCACAAGATTTTTTATATCTTTTTCAAGAATGCCGTCAATCAGGTCAGGGGGAGAGCCTACTCCGCCAAATCCGCCAAACATCAAAGTCATTCCGTCATAAAAATACTCCATTGCCTGCTCAAGCGTCGCTATTTTTCCAAACGGATTATCCATCTACTTCTCAACTCCATCTTCAAAAGGAAATCCCAGTATTCTATACACATCCATGAATGTTGCCTTCAGCAATGCTATTAATTCATCAATCTCCCGCCTGGTGATGGTCAGCGGCGGGGAGATAATTATTGCATCCCCTGAAAGACCATCCAGGCCGGCGCCTGCAGGATACAGCAATATCCCATGATCTCTGCCCGACTTTACCACTATTTCAGTTAGTTTCATACTTCGTTCAAACGGGAGTTTCGCACCTGGCAATCTGACAAATTCCAGACCGAGAAGCAAGCCTTTGCCCCGGACATCCCCTATAAAATCAAACTGATTTTTCAACTTATCAAGTTTATTTTTCAGGTACACAGACTTTGATTCGACTTCACTTAAAACTTGATTGTTCTCAAGGTATTCCATGACCGCCAGTGCGGCAGCGCAGGATTGTGGGTTCGCGCTAAGAGTATGACCGCTCATAATTGATTTGGAGCCATTCAGAATAGGTTCCATGACATGGTCACTGACAACTGTTGCCGCAATCGGGGCATAACCTGCTCCCATTCCCTTACCTAGCGCGACAATATCGGGAAAGATGTTCCAGTGTTCTGATGCCAGCATCGTCCCTGTACGGCCAAAACCCGTCATGACCTCATCCGCAATGAATAATATATTGTTTTCGTCACAAATCTTTTTAATTGTTTCGTAATAGCCTTCTGGGGGTGAAATCGCCCCTCCAGCCGCACCAATAACCGGTTCTGCAATAAATCCGGCGATATGGTCTGAACCGATCCGCTTTATTGCTCCCTCAAGCTCCATCGCACATAAAAAACCACACTCAGGCGCTGTGCTTTGATATGGACAGCGATAGCAATATGGAGGTGAAATCGATGGGAATTCTTCAAGCAATGGAACAAACCTCGCTCTTCTTCCCGGATGTCCTGACATAGATAGTGCACCCAGAGTGATTCCATGGTAGCTGATCCATCTTGATAAAATTTTTGTTTTTGTCTTAATCCCTTTCTCTTGCCAATACTGAATCGCAATTTTCAGCGCGGTTTCTGTAGCCTCTGAACCACTATTTACAAAGAAACTCCAATTCAAATCTCCCGGCAAAGCATCAGCGAGTTTTTCCGCCAGCTTTTCAGCTGCCTCACTAGTGAACTGGGAGCGATAGACAAAAGACACCCGTTTGGACTGTTCATGCATTGCCAGGATAATTTCAGGAACTCCGTGTCCGATATTTGCTGTGACAGCCCCGGATGCAGCATCAAGATATTTCTTGCCATCTTTGTCAAAAAGAAAGACACCTTTTCCATAGTCAATCTCTGGATAGCTTTCATCCAAGGCAGGTTTAATCAAGTAGGACGGCTTCATAAATTCACTCCATTCACCGCAATTAAAATTAAATGGACATTCAGTAAATTGTATGAAATGAAAAGGGGAATCTTTCTTGAAGATGTAAAAAATAAGTGGTACTAGCACGGGATTAGGGAAGGATCTGATACATTTTCGTAAATGAGGAAGCCTGCAGCTCTGACAAATTCTGCTCTTCCATCGGCTGTTTTGTCCGACAAATTCCAGGCATAAAAAAAGGACACCTATAAAAGGTGCCATCAGAAGTTTATATCCTCATTCTTTTTGTTCGATAAAGATCTCGGTTTGGCCACCTGCTGCCTTTACTGTTGCAACTGCCCCAATAGGCAGTGTGGCAAGAGGCTGGACATGCCCGAAGTTGACGTTTGCAATGATTGGGATATTCCGCAGCTCTTCCTTACTTGAAATAATCTTCCTTAGAGCTTCTTCCGTAATATTGGAGTTCTTTTGGAAACGGCCAATCAACAGAGCTTTTATTGAGTCAGCATCTGGAAGATGAAGCAGCGATTGCAGGTCCCTGTCGAAGCTTCTGGAGTGGCTTTCTTCGTCATCCTCAATGAACAGGATGCTATCCTTGAGGGGAAGGCATGAATTCTGTACCCTGAAGAAGGTTCATCGTACAAAGATTGCCGCCGATCAGCCTTCCCTCTGCTTCGCCTTCCTGAAAAATCGAGTAGGAGCTTTGTTCATGGAATGTCCGATTTTCCTGGTCGAGATACCAGGCGTCATCAGACCATGTACTTGATGGAACGATTTCATAAGGCGCATCATTGGTGACTGCCTGCAAGAACGATTCCATCGTATATTCAAGTCCATGCTTTACGCCGAAGCTCGAAAAAAGGGGCCCAGAATAAGTAACGAGACCTGTTTTTTGATAAATAGCTAACTGCAGCGCTGTAATGTCACTGTACCCGCAAAAAACCTTCGGATTAGCAGCAATCAGGTCAAAGTCTATATATTTTAGCAGCTGGTTAGAATTATAGCCGCCAAGTGCAGTAAGGATCCCTTTTACATTTGGATCTGCAAATGCATCATGCAGGTCCTCGATTCTTTCTGCAATGGAAGAGCTGAAAAACTCATCATGGGCATCTGCGTTCTTTCCGAATGTCACATTGAAGCCCAGTTTGGTCAACCTTTCAACAGCCAAATCAACCTGAGCTTCCTTTAAAATGATCATGCTGGTCGCAGGCGCAATTACTCTTATTTCATCCCCTGGCACTAATTTAGGTGCAAACATACTTTCCCCGCCTCTTCTGTATTTAGGTTTATTTTATCAAAGAAGTGGAAGTGTGTATGCATCTTTAAACTAGCGCTGGCTCTGTTTTCCGGCCAACCCTGGACTTTTCGATGATATCGGTGGCAATCCATACACCGCATGCGCTCGCCTGTGCCAGGCCTCTCGTGATTCCGGCTCCGTCCCCGCCAACATACAGGCCGCTGATTTCGGTTTCAAACCTGTCATTCAACTTCGGCCTTGCGGAGTAGAATTTCGCTTCAACACCATAAAACAAAGTATGGTCTGAAGCAAGACCAGGAGTTACCTGGTTGAGCGCTTCCGTCATTTCAATCAAACTTTTCAGCGTATTATATGGAAGGACTAGCCCAAGATCCCCGGGAACAGCTTCCTTCAAAGTCGGTTCCAGGAATCCTTCTTTGATCCTTTTTTCAGTGGACCTTCTCCCTTTTAAAATATCACCATACTTCTGTACAATCAGGCCGCCATTTGAAAGACTGTTTGCCAGCCTGGAGATTTCATGGGCATATTCATTGGGCTTATCAAATGGCTCAGAAAAAGTATGGGACACAAGCAAGGCGAAATTGGTATTGCTGCTTCCCAGATTAGGATCTTTGTACGCGTGGCCATTAGCAAGCATGATTCCGGAGTGGTTTTCGACTACAACATGTCCGGATGGATTACTGCAGAACGTTCTCACACTGGTTCCTACGGATGTATTGAAGATGAATTTCCCTTCATATAAATGCTCATTTATTTCCTCCATGACGACATTTGAAGTTTCAACACGGACTCCAATATCGACCTGGTTATTGATCATCTTAAGCCTTCTTTTTTTCAATAGCTGCGTCAGCCATTTGGAGCCGTCACGGCCCGGGGCAACTACAATTTTATCGGCAAAAATCTGCTGGCCATTCCTAAGTTCAACACCTGTGACTTTATGGCCTTCAGGCGTTTTTTCTGTAATCAAATCCTCGATTTCCGTCTTGAACGCCATATCGACTTTATCTTTTAAGTACTCAAATATATTTTTCAAGATTTCAAGATTCTGTTCCGTCCCAAGATGGCGGACCTGTGCTCTCAGCAGTTTCAATCCTGCGGCATAGCCTCTTCTCTCAATTTCCCTTACCTTATCTGTCATTGGATCTGTAATGCTTTCTGTAGCTCCATGCTTGAGGTTAATTCCATCCACGTATTTAATAAGCTCGACAACTTTTGAATCAGGAAGGTAATCCGTCATCCATCCGCCGAATTCGCTTGTAATATTGAATTTTCCATCTGAATAGGCTCCGGCACCGCCAAATCCGTTCGTTATTGAACATGCAGGAAGGCAGCCGGCATAATCCTTCTTCCCTGCTGCTGGCGGGCATTTCTCAATCTTTTTCTGTAAAATCGGGCAGTTCCTGCGATAAATATCATGGCCCTTATCAACAAGCAGCACTTTTGCTTCAGGCATTTTTAACGATAATTCATAACAAGTAAATATACCTGCCGGACCTGCTCCAACGACAATCACATCATAGTTTGTATTCATACAGCATCCCCCGCCAATCTGTTTTTTGCTTAACACTTGGTAAATATAACAAAATACAGCGATGTCGTCAACTTAAATAGCGAACTATATTTCATAACAAACAATTAATTGTTCGTGTTTTATCGAATCAAAATAAGAGGCTGCCTGTCACCAGGCAACCTCTTAGACTTTTCGAGAATTAAATTGTTTTTACCAGTTATAGCTGCAGCATGCGCCAATGATGATTAACAAGATAAACAGAACAACGATCAATGCAAAACCGCCGTATCCGTATCCTGTGCCAACACCAGCCACACCTGCATAAGGATAACCTCCGCCACAGAAAGTGCCATGCATTGGTGCTGTTCCCATCGGTGATGTTACAGGCATTGGGGCATTATCATATCCGTACATTAAAAACCACTCCTCGTTTGTTTTTGAATTGCTTTCCCTTTACGGTATGATATGGGTACTTGACCCGTTTGTGCATTAGCCCATTTTTAAAAAAATATCGATTCAATCAAAGAAATGAATTACAGTCTTCGCGCTGAAAAATTTCTTTTCACAGTTCCTGTACTAGCAGTTACAATTAGCTTAAAGGCTTACTTTCCGGAGGGATACCAACACGAATGAAATCCAGCGCTAAAAAAGTATTCAGTATAGTTTTTCTTGCCGCCGCAGTTATTTCCTTTTTAGCGATACAGTCAGAACATTACCTTTCCGAAGATTTATCAGTATATGAAAAAATTGAAGCAGGTTCATCATTCAATTATTTGGTCATCGGTGACAGCATTGGCCGGGGTGCTGGGGCAGAAAATAAAAATTTGCGATGGTACAGCCAGCTTGAAGTGCTTTTAAAGGATTTCAGCGGGACCCGGGCACGCAGGAATATGCTCGTCCAAAGCGGCGCAACCGCCTTTGAAGGAATTTACAAACTTCAAAAGGCTCCAAAATTCCGGGATATTGATCTCATCTTCATCGTTTTTGGTGAAAATGACCGCAAATACATGGATTCCGAACAGTTTACTTTTTTTTATGAAAAATTGATCCGTAATGCCAAGGAGCGTTACCCAGGATCCGAAGTCATTACCATCATTGAAAGTCCCTTAAAACAGGAACAATTTGCTGATGCAATTAAACGAGTATCCGCCCATTACGGAGCAAAGCCGCTGGACATGCGCATTCCATTTAAGAAATCGGGGATGCTCACAGAGCAGCTTACGACGGATACTGTACATCCTAATGGTAAGGGATACCAGTTGTATGCTGCTTCAATTCTTGAACTGATCAAGAATAATATTGAAACAGATGCCGAGATTGCCAGTCTGCCAAAGCCATTGACCAGGGAGCAGACCTTATCCTTTTATGAAAAAAAGAACTTATCTGGAAGCAAGGGATTCGTCATCGAAAATGGAATAAATATCAGTAAAAGAAATGGCGACTATCTAGAGTACGAGTTCAAAGGCTCCATCCTTGGGGTAAAAGCTATTCGCAGTCAGTATGGCGGAAATCTGAGGGTGTATATTGACGGGGAATATATCAGGACAATTTCCACCTGGTGGCCTTTCACACGTGAAAGGTATCTATATATCGCGAGCGGCCTGGATAAAGGACAACACAATGTCCGGTTTGAAACAGTCGAAAAAACGTCTCCAAACAATAGCAGTGAACAGCAAATTATCCAGATTTCTTCGATTATCGTCGCGAAGGATAAGAAAAAACAATCATAGAAAAACCCTGTAAAAAAGTGTATGATACTTCCATATGTTTTGAATAAGGAGTTTACCATGAAAAGTGTATTGAAGAACTTCATTAACGGGATCCTGACAATAGTCCCGATTATTCTCGTTATCTATGTCATTTATAAAGTATTCATGTTTTTAGACAGTCTTCTTGGAAATGTACTGAAACCATATTTACAAGAAAGGTACATTCCTGGCATCGGCCTTCTGACAACCCTGATCCTGATTACCATTCTGGGATGGCTGTCAACCCGGTTCATCACTGGAAGTATCATTAAGCTAATTGACAAGCTTCTGGAAAAGACTCCTTTTGTAAAAACGGTTTATTCGGTTATAAAGGATACAATCCATTCCTTCCTTGGTGAGAAAAAGTCATTTTCGAAGGTTGCTTTGGTTACAATACCCGGTACCCATATGAAGAGTCTCGGCTTCATCACAACAGATGACCTGAAGGCGTTCCATAAGCCATTGTCAGAGTATGTTGCTGTCTACGTGCCTCAAACGTTTCAGGTGGCAGGTTTCACCTTCTTGATTCCCAAAACTGACGTTGAAATCATTGATGTAAAACCTGAAGATGCAATGAAATTCATCCTTTCAGGCGGAATGACCTCCACTAATGGCCAAAAACCTGTCAATGAAAACAGCCGCTGAATCAGCGGCTGTTTTTCATTGACGAACAATCCCTTTAGGTCTTTCCGAGTATACTCACTTACCTATTCAAAAGTCACTTCCAGGATGGGTGTCGTGCCCTTTTCAACATTTCCTTCTGTTAAGACCTTCAATGATGCAGCCTGATCCGTGTTGGTGATAATAATCGGTGTTACTGTACTCTTTGCTTTTTCGCTGATAACGGAAAGGTCAAAGGTTACCAGTTTATCGCCTACCTTAACTTTGTCGCCTTGTGCTACATGTGTTTCGAATCCTTCACCCTTAAGAGAAACAGTTTCCAATCCAATATGGATCAATAGCTCTGCTCCGTTTTTCGCTCTTATTCCGACCGCGTGCTTAGTCGGGAAAACCTGAATGATTTCACCTTCGACTGGCGACACAACAACCCCCTCTGATGGTTCAATCGCTACTCCGTCTCCCATCATTTTTTCTGAAAAGACAGGATCAGGAACAGCACTTAAATTTACTGCATTCCCGGTAATGGGTGATAGCAGCTGGATTGTTTTAACCTGCTCTTCTTTTTTTCCGAATAACTTTTTAAACAAACGAATCATTCCTTCCATTCTTAGAACTATGATTAATCCTGGAACAGCTTAAGGTACTCTCCATACCCTTCCTCTTCCATTTTTTCTTTCGGTACAAACCTCAATGCAGCGGAATTAATGCAATATCGCAGGCCATTCTCTCCGGGACCATCATCAAACACATGGCCCAGATGGGAATCTGCTGTTTTACTGCGCACTTCAGTCCTGACCATGAAATGGCTAAGGTCTTGTTTTTCGGTTACTTCTTCCTCCATGATCGGCTTGGTGAAACTTGGCCAGCCGCATCCCGCATCATATTTATCCCGGGAACTAAATAAAGGCTTGCCAGAGACAATATCAACATATATCCCTTCTCGCAGATCATTCCAATACTCATTCCTGAATGGCGGTTCTGTTCCATTATTTTGTGTAACTTCATATTGCATGGGTGTCAATCTTTTCTTTAACTCCTCTGGATTTTTCTTCATCATTCCTTTTCCCCCCAATGATTCCTGATAAAAGCTTTGCGCCCTGAACCGATTTGATAAGCATTGTATCTTTCAGGGTTTTTCTTATAATAATCCTGATGGTATGTCTCTGCGGGATAAAACGTTTTGGCCGGCAAGATCTGGGTAACGATAGGTTTCGTGAAAACCCCGCTATCTGCAAGCTTTTGTTTTGATTCTTCAGCCAGCTGTCTTTGTTCTTCATTATGATAAAAAATCGCGGTTTGGTATGATTGACCCCTGTCGTAAAACTGGCCTCCTGGGTCGGTCGGATCTATTTGCTGCCAGTATAACTCGAGCAGCTTCTCATAAGGAAAGATTTCCGGATTGTATGTGATTTGCACGGCTTCATAATGTCCGGTGGTCTCGCTGCAAACCTGCTCATATGTAGGATTTTCAGTCGTGCCTCCAGTATAGCCGGAAACAACGCTGACAATGCCAGGCTGCTCATCGAACGGCTTGACCATGCACCAGAAACATCCTCCGGCAAATGTCGCAAGCTCATGATTACCTTTTTCCATAGTGACACCTCTTCTTTCAAACTTTAGATAAATCGATAAATCGATGAAACACTCTACTCAAATACTTATTCCCTATTCTATAACTTTTAAAGCAAAAAACACATTCAGAACACTTCAAGAAAAAAAGCGTAAGCGCCTCGTTCAGCCCCGACAAGCGCTGGAGGGCTGACCGGTGAAGTCGTTCTTTGACTTCATTGGGCAGACCGAAATCGAAAAGTATAGCCGACTGTCCAGAAACGCAGAAACTGGAGACTTCGACAAAGAAGCGCTTTTTGC